>NZ_CP196371.1:0-2029735 GCF_058505595.1 Bifidobacterium sp. ESL1118 | reverse complement strand
CGTCTCCAAATCAGGTGGTTTGACATCGACCTGCAGGCCGGATTCAAACCTGGAGATCAGACGTGTCTGAAAGCCTTTGAGATTTTTCGGTGCCACATCGGAAGCGATCACAATGCGTTTGTTGGCCTGGTAGAGCGAATTGAACGTATGGAAGAACTGCTCAAGTGTGGAGTCTTTTCCGCCCAAAAACTGGATGTCGTCGATGAGCAGCACGTCCACTTCACGGTACCGTCTGTTGAAGGCGGCAATCTGGCCTTCGCTTTGGTTCGGGGTCTGCAACGCCTCTATGAACTCGTTGGTGAATTCCTCGCTGGTGACGTATCGCACCTTCAGCCCGCTGTCTTTGACGAGTGCGTAATTGCCGATGGCGTTGAGGAGATGAGTTTTGCCGAGTCCTGGTCCGCCGTAGATACACAGGGGGTTGTAGTCCTTGCCGTTGCCCTCTGCCACCGCCATTGCCACAGTACGGGCAAAACGGTTGGAATCACCGGGAACAAAGGTGTCGAATGTGGAATTCTTATTCAGGTGTGTTTCCGGATCGCGCGCCGTCTTGCCCTGATTAAACGGCTTTCCAGTGGCTGCCATAGGTTCTACCGCAGGCTTGGCCGATTCCGGTTGATTGGGTTGTTGTATGGATTGTGCTTGCAAAGATTGAGGAGGCACCGCTTCAAATGTGGGACGGTCCTGAGGCTGTTCCGCAAATTCGGATTGTTCAGGCTCTTCAATCTGTGTGGGCTCATTGCGAGGCACAATTTTGAACGCAGGGAACATGTCCACTCCGCAGCTCAGGTTCAGCGCACGAAGCAGCTGCTCATTCAACTCACCCTGCAAGGCCTGTTGTGCGGCGTTGCTGGAAACACATAGAACAATCGTGGTGCCATACACGCCTTCAGGTATTACGTCTTGAAGCCATCCCCAACCACGGGCGGTGATGCTTGAATCACCTCTCAGAATGGAAAGAACATCTCCCCAAGTTCGATAAGCCTGAGCCTTGGGATCTTGCGATTTGGCTTCAGGTAAATCGTCGACCATGACGCATCCTTTCTCTCTGGCGGTGTACAGCGTTGCCTAAATTCAACCCCGCCGAGTGCGGTCTGAAACACTCGATGCAGGCGGAACAGTTCAATTTTTACTCTGAGCGCTCGAAGTTATCCACAGCCTCGCGTGTTGCAATCATTGAGATGTGAATAACATGGATGTAATTTGTGTACAAGTGAAGGGTGAAATACCTAGAGTTTCCAAGGATTTGTCAACGATTATGCCGTATTGAGGGAAAGCAATATTGTCACTCAGATTCGGCGATTCAAGGTTCTGCCGAACATGGGATTTTTTGCCTCGCGTCTTCGCAAATTGACGGGAGACCAGGGGTGAGAGTAGCTTAGTATAGCTTGTCTTTAGAAAAGCCATGCATGCGTATGGCGTAAACATAGGAGCGTGTTATGAAGAGAACATTTCAGCCGAATAATCATCGGCGTCACATGAAGCACGGATTCCGTATCCGTATGCGGACTCGTTCAGGCAGGGCCGTACTCAATCGCCGTCGCGGCAAGGGGCGTAAGGCTCTCGCGGTCTGATTGGGCTGCAAGGCTAGATCGGTATAAGTCATGGAGCGGCTGAAAAACCATAAAGATTTTGTGCGTGTGCTCAGACTCCGCCACAAGGTTTCCAGTGCAGATGTCGTCGTGCATTTTTTGGTGCGCGACGTTTCTGTTATCCATGAATTACAACGTGACGATTCGGTTCAAGACGATAGTGTCAAAACACTGGAAGGCACCGAGGGCGACTCCCAATTCGATGCTGAGAATGATGTTGGTTCTACCGATTCTATAGACGAGATTGAGGTTCACCATCGGGTAGGCTTGGCTGTTTCTAAAGCTGTGGGCAATGCAGTGGTGCGCAACCGGGTTAAGCGGAGATTCCGTGAGCTGGCAAGGGCACATGAGGATTTGCTTCCGAATGTTTGTGACATCGTGATAAGGGCAAAACCTAGTGTGGTAGGGGTTTCGTATGCCATTCTCGATAGGCAGATTCAGCACCTGTTCAGTGACATCACACGTAAAAGCAGCGCACAGATTAATGACGTGTTGGCCAATGGTGCTGTTGTCGACTGATATGGGCGTGAAGCATGGAAGCGGGCTATAGAGGTAAGGCATGACGACTCTTATTGCAGAGAGCGGCAAGATTCAGGATTGCGGTAATCACGGTGATGCCATTTTGCGCAATGTCCGAAAGTGGGATCGCGGTGGCATCGTCTCCGCTCGTATGATTCAAGCCATTCGTTGGTACCAAGTTCATATTTCGGCGGGTAATCCTGCGTGCTGTAAATATTATCCTTCGTGTTCAAATTATGCCCTTCAGGCTATTGAACGATACGGTGCCTGGCGCGGAGGATTGCTGGCAGCGTTGCGGTTGCTGCGTTGTAGGCCCTGGAGTTTGGGCGGCATCGACGATGTGCCCCAACATTACTCACTGTTCTATCGCTTGAAATGGTCGAAAGCACATGAGGAGCCACGGCTGACACCGCTCAATGCGTCGCAAATAGATGGTGCATCAACCAGCGAGAGTATCAATTCCAAGTCTTCGGCCCTAAAGGAGCAAGTTCGATGACACCGAATTACAATAACTTCGTGATGGATCGCGGCATTTTTGGCTGGGTCTATAAGATTCTTACGCCTATCGAATGGCTGATGACCCAGATCATGTCGCTGTTCCATAAGTTCCTGGTGTTCCTCGGTATGGCGCCGGTTGGCCTGTCTTGGGTGCTTTCCATTGTCTTTCTCGTGTTGGTGGTCCATGCCATCATCTTGCCGTTGTATATCAGGCAAATGCGCTCCATGTCCAAGATGCAGGCGCTTCAGCCCAAGATGATGCACATTCAGAACAAATACAAGGGCAAAACTGATCAGGCCAGTAAAGAGGCCATGAGTCGAGAGACCATGAAACTCTACCAAGACAACAAAGTGAATCCCGCTGGCTCATGCCTCCCCATGCTTATTCAAGGGCCGGTGTTCATGTGCATGTTTTACATGCTTTCCGCCATTCCATACATAGCCCATGGCTCGCGCGGCCCACTTGGAGCATTTGACCGGGCAACAGCAAAAGAATTCACCAAGACTTCGTTCTTTGGCCTTAATGTAACGAGTACATTTACCATGACGAACGTCACCGGCAAAATCATCATGGGCATCTTCACCCTGTTGATGTGTGCAGCCATGTGGTATATGCAGTTCAACAACATGCGAAAGAACCTGCCTAAAGAGGCAATGCAAGGCTCGTCTTATAAAATGCAGCAAATGATGACTTGGATTTACCCCATCATGTACATTTTCTCAGCAATCAGCATGCCATTTGCCGTGCTTGTGTACTGGCTAACCAATAACATCGCCAACTTGTTGCGTTCATTGTGGCAGGTGTATGCGTACCCATCTCCAGGCTCTCCTGCTGCTGCAGAGAAGGAAGTTAGAGAACATCGTCGAGAGAATGAGAAACGAGCTAAAGAAGGTCGGCCTTCCATCGAAGAGGAGAATCTGCAGAAGGCCCAGGAAGAAGCGCTCAAACGAGAAGAAAATGGTTATCAACGTCAACAACCCAAACGCAATCTTACTAGGAGCCAGCGTAAAAAGGGCCATAGATAGAGACATGTGTGAGTGAGGGCATACGTCCTGAGTTGAGACCAGTCATGTGTCTATGGTTTTTGTTTTGAATTTGCACTCTTATGGGGCGGCGTCGGTACAGCGGTTGTATGCATGTGGATTACGTTCCAATATAGCTCTGATGGTTTGTGTTTATTGATAGGCGCATACGTGCAAGACTGAACGAATACATATGAAAGCGTCTTACTGGACGGCCCTTCGACTAGACTATAATTATATATGATTGATTGCAGGAATCAGGATTCGTAAAGGAACGTTTATGGCACATGCAGACGACAAGACGATAGATCAGCTCAATGAGGAAGCGGATATCGCCGCAGACTATTTGGAAGGTTTGCTTGATATTGTCGATTACGATGGCGACATCGAACTTGGTGTCCGTAATAACCGGCCGAATGTACAAATCGTTGCAGATGATGATACCGATATTAAACATTTGGTAGGTAAAAATGGTGAAGTGGTTGATGCATTACAGCTACTTACTCGGCTCGCTGTTCAACAAAAAACCGGTGATCGTTCCAGGTTGTTACTCGATGTCGATGGCTTTTTGAAACAGCGTCGTAAGCATTTGCAGGATCTTGCTCTTGATGCCATTGACGAGGTCAATGAGACGGGCGAGCCGGTAAACTTGGATCCGATGAATTCGTATGAGCGTAAGGTCATTCATGACCTTGTACGTGAAGAAGGTTTTAAATCTAAGTCTCACGGCGAAGAGCCACATCGGTTTGTGACTATTTATCTCAAGTCTAAGATTACAGACGACGAGGCTGATGATGCTATGGATGATGAGTATGTTGATGAACCGGATGAAACAGATATTGAGGCGCGTCATGCGTATAGCCATGTCAGGCGTGGTCGTGATGGTGTAGGTGAGCATCATGAGTCTGACGTTTTCAATGATGTCGAGGATGAATCTGAGTTCAGCGAAGATGAAGACTTTGGTACAGAGAGAGCTTAGTTCCCTATGCTCTTACGAGCATTGCTGAATACTGATTTTGGTGTGCCCTGAAATCAGTATGAAAGTTTGTCGGACTTCACTCAGTTCAGTTATGTAGCCTTGGTTTGGATGGTTCATGATTCCTGTTCTATATGAGAATGTTTCACGTGAAACAATATAAAATTCAAGAACGAGTTCCCTGACATCGGCATAGTGATTTTAGTAAGTGCGTGTTTAATATATTACAATGAATTTGGCTTTTTGGTTTGATCGATTTATGCTGGACTAGCTTATTTTGGTGTGCACTGATGCAAAGATTGAAATGTTTCTTTTGTACATGTTGAATCGGAAATATATTTTTTGTGTTTTACAATGATGTTTCAGTTTAATTAGTTGTATTGAGCAAAGCTATCATTCATTTAAAACTGTACTGCTTGGCATTAATTAAGTGCATTGCTTCACGTGAAACAATGCACTTTACAATCAATAGTTTGATGAATGTTCAAAAGCTAGTATTGCGTGATATATTCTTAAATAACTTTGTGTACTTCATAGACATATTGCAGAATGTCGTAGTGAAGTCTAGGTTGCTCTTGCTTCTGTTGTTTTATGAATTCGGATTGAAGGATAAGCCTGTAAAGCAGGAGTGCAATAATTGCCAATACACTGCATTTTGGAAGACAACTTTGAACAACGTTTACTGACATCGAAATTACATCTATTTCAGAAGCCGGCATGCTTGAAAGTAAATTACTTTTTGTGGTTTCGTATAACATAGATTGTTGTTCATAACGTGTCAATTCTTCTGCTTCATATACCATAGTATGTGTTGTGATGATTCGAATACTTTAGAGATTCGTTAATTCGGTCATGGAATTGAAGATGGGAATGGTTGTATCAATGAACGAGCATACAGATGATGAGCTAGAAGACTCTCCATTACTTCACCAAATTCTTGGCGATGCTCTTCCAAAAATGAAATTGTTTCACGTGAAACTACAGCAACAAGGTGAAGAGCGTGGAATTATAGGACCGAGAGATGTTAACATTCTGTGGGAACGACATATTCTGAATTCTGCTGCTGTCGTACCGTTTATTCGAGACGCGACCAATCGTGAACAATTTAAAACGGTAGCTGATTTGGGCAGTGGTGGCGGTTTCCCAGGCATCGTTGCTGCGGCATGTTTGCCTGATCGATCGTTTACACTCATAGAACCGATGGAAAGAAGAGTCATCTGGCTCAATGAATGTGTGCAAGAACTCGATTTGCATAATGTTAAGGTGTTCCGGGCCCGAGCAGAGGATGTCGCATCGGAAATTAATCGTAGGCATTCCATGCATCCTTTTGCCGTGGTGACATGCAGAGCTGTAGCACCGATGACAAAGCTTTCGGGATGGACGTTGCCGTTACTGAAATCAAAAGGACAGCTGATAGCACTTAAGGGTCGGTCCGCACCTCAGGAAATACGGAAAGCAAGTAAGCAGATTCAACAGTTCAGAGGAGAGAACCCTCGGGTCGTTCAGGCAGCCGTCGGGTCCGGGCTGGAACCAACTAACCTGGTGATTATTAGGAAAAAATAATAATCGGTCTTAGCCGATGCCGAACTATAGAAGAGGTCGGCCATGGTTTTTGAGTTATCCACAATGAGACTTCGTTTTTAGAGTTATACACATTCTGTGTAGGCTGGTTGTGAAATGCGATAAACCTTGGTATATTGCCGATATCAGATGTAGTTATATTTTGTCTTGACGAATGAGTTAACACTTGTCCACATTCTTCGTTATCCGATGTGGATAAGTTAATTGTTGTCAGGTGTCCATACAGATGATGAAACTTGGAAGTAATAACGATAACCAAAGCAAGAAACATGCGACCGAGGTCGTGAGAGGAAGTACGTATTATGGAATCAGCCTCGGAAACTATCAAGCGAATTTTCGGGAATACCAGTGGATCACTTGGGCAAGAGATGGTGGAGACATCTTCGAGATATGAGGCTATCAATAAGCTCAAATATCCACATTCTCGTAAGACTCGGTGTATCGCTGTTGCCAACCAAAAAGGCGGCGTTGGTAAAACAACGACAGCAGTAAATATTGCTGCAGCTCTTGCAATGGCTAGACTGAATGTTTTGGTCATTGATTTGGACCCACAGGGTAATGCCTCCACGGCGTTGGGGGCTGCTCACAATTCGGGAAATTCGTCCTCGTATGACGTTATTGAGGGGCGAATGACCATTGATGAGGTGAAGCAGCAATGCACAGCATTTCCAAGGTTGGATGTCGTACCTGCGTCGATTGATTTAAGTGGAGCAGAACTTGAGATGGCAGATTTGCCAGATCGAAATAACTTGCTGAAAAAAGCAGTGGATGCATTTCTTACAAACAGCAGCAAACATTACGATTTTGTGATAGTGGATTGTCCGCCAAGCCTTGGGCTGTTGGTCATCAATGCTATGTGCGCCGTTACTGAAGTTCTTATACCCATACAGGCTGAATATTATGCGTTGGAGGGATTAGGGCAACTCATTCATACTATTGGATTGGTTCAGAATCATTATAATCCTGTTCTCACCATCTCTACGATGCTGATTACAATGTATGACAAACGTACACTGTTAAGTAAGCAAGTATTTGACGAAGTCGAGAAACATTACCCAAACATTCTTCTCCATACCACCATTCCACGTTCTGTTAGAATTTCAGAGGCACCGAGTTTTGGTAAGAGTGTGTTGGAATATGATCCACATGGTTTAGGGGCTATTTCATATCGTGAAGCAGCATACGAGATAGCGCGAAGTTCAGAACGAGTATTGACAGAAATAGCCAAAAAGCAGCAGGAGAATAAGTAATATGACATCAAAATCGAGGTTAGGTAAGGGTCTTGGAGCGTTGTTTCCTGCTATCCCAGGTGAGCCAAATGTTGATAATGTTTCACGTGAAACATTTGGCGAGGAATCGAATTCAACAGTAAAGAGATCTGCTGATGGACATGGTGAAATGAAGAGAAGCGGCAAAGTGAACACTGCTCGACCGTCAGCTAACAAGCGGCAAAGCAAAAAAAATACTACAAAAAGGGGTTCTGCGGCAAACGCACTACATGCTACAACTGTGCCACAGCCTGACGATCAGCTCGGTTCAAATACGATTGTTTCACGTGAAACAAAGACAAAGTCAGATCATAAGCGTCGAGCGATTCCTTCAGTTAAGGCAATGGTTCATCCTAGTGATTTGTTTTTTGGATCCAGTGATGCTGATACGTTGAGTTCCTTACATGATCACAAGAATAATCGTGATGACGCAAATTCTGCATCATTACGTAGCTCAACAACAAAATCGACTGTTGAAACAGAGAAATGGCAAAGTAATGAATCTACACAGCCAGAAACCAATAGCGGCGTACAGAGTGTGAGAATTGACGAAGATAAACGAAACTTCTCCCAACGTACGGTATTGGATAGTGAGGGTTCAACAAAACATGACGGAACAGTCAATGACGGCAACGGATTTGACGCTCCGGCTGAAACAACCCATACTACGGCGCAAGTAAGCACACCATCGGAAACGTCAGATGGTTTGCAAGATGAGAATAGTCTAAAACCTGTGCAAGGAGGTTATTTAGTAGAGCTGTCACTTGACCAAATTGGTCCGAACGAATATCAACCCAGAACAATTTTTGATGAAGAAGATCTGCAAGAACTTGCGGCATCGCTGAAGGAAGTCGGTGTTCTCCAACCCGTAGTGGTGCGCAAACGGAGGGTGAATCGTCAACCATCTAGCACAGCTGAACATCCGCATAAAGAAAATTCTAACAGTGAGTATGAGCTGATCATGGGCGAACGTCGTTGGCGGGCGGCTCAACTAGCTGGGTTAAACAGCATTCCTGCGATTGTTCGTACCACGAGTGATAACAATATGCTGAGAGATGCGTTGTTGGAAAATCTACACCGCGTGGCTTTGAACCCTCTGGAAGAGGCAGCAGCGTACCAACAGATGATGGATGATTTTGGTTTGACGCAGGAAAAATTATCACGTTCCATCTCGAAGTCTCGATCACAAATCGCCAATACGCTACGCCTGCTCAATCTTCCTCCATCTGTGCAGAAGGAAGTTGGGGCTGGTGTGTTGTCTGCCGGGCATGCACGAGCGTTGTTGGGCCTAAAATCCTCTGAAGATATGGATAAATTGGCGAAACGCATTTTGCAAGAGGGTCTTTCCGTTCGCAGTACAGAAGAGATTGTTGCAATGAAAACCAGTGGTAAGCGGCCGATCAAGAGAACGCAGACCCGACACAATAACCCATGGAGCGAGTCTCCAATAGCTCGACAATTGGAAGATCGCTTCGACACTAAAGTATCCATAAAAGGTAACAAAAAACGTGGCCGTATCGAAATCGTGTTTTCTTCTCCTGAAGACATGGAGCGGATTCTTGGTTTGCTGGCACCGAGTGAAACCGACAAGACTCAAAGTCAATGGGTGTGAATCGTCAGTGGTTGGATTGTGCGACGAAGAGTATAGGGTAAAAAATATTGAATAAAATCATCGTATACTTCGATCGTATATGTCAGCAGATTCAATGAAGTATGGTAGAACGATTTCATATAGTAGTTGTATACCTGCTATACCATAGTCTCGGGTGAGCTAGAAGAAATACTGCTATATCAAGAGTTTAGTGTTGTAATCATGGGATTGGCTGTGGTATAGACCAAGAACATCCACAGATGAAGCAGCGTTCGATGAATCGGCAATAACAAACTAACTGGTAATATATATATAAAATACAGTATATATATTCTTAAGAACAATCGATGGTGAAGCTTGCAGAACGAGGCACTGTAACCGTTGTATTACAACATCGCCATGCACAACAGCAGGCCTAGCTTGTTGTTGTGGGTTAGCTGATAATTGTGGTTCTCGTTAATCAGCGTCGTGTATCAGAATTGCTATAGTGCTATTTAATTTATATGTGAATGTATCGCCGATGCGTCGGATATCTCAATGAGGCTGAGGTGCCGAAGTGGTTTGATTTAGACTACTTGCAGGCAGATGTGCATCCGGTAGTAGTGGAAAGAACCGTTATGGTGCTACCGGATGCCGATGACACAGATGGTGACAAATAATTACAAACTTTGACTATTCAAATACTCTTGAGCGTCGAGTGCTGCGCGGCACCCCATGCCAGCGGCTGAAACAGCCTGGCGGTACACGCTGTCCACCACATCTCCGGCTGCGAAGACGCCAGGTACTGAGGTGCGTGTTGAGGCTCCGTCGACAGTCACATAACCTTTGCCATCAAGCTGTAAGGCGCCATGGAGAAAGTTTGTGGTGGGAGTGTACCCAATGGCCACAAAAACGCCATTTGCGGGCAATGTCGTTGTAGCTCCTGTCTTGACGTTGCACACTGTGACTGATTGCGCGCCATTCTCGTCGCCGTTTACCGCCTCAACCACCGAATCAAGTAAGAACGAGAGCTTGTCGTTTTCCTTGGCTCTATCTACGAGTATCTTTTCTGCACGAAATTCGCTTCTTCTGTGAATTAACGTCACTGAAGAACCGAAGCGGGTGAGAAAATCCGCATCGGTAAAAGCACTGTCTCCGCCCCCGATGACGACAATGGGCTTATCGCGGAAGAAGAATCCATCGCATGTGGCACAATAGGAAACGCCTTTGCCCGAATATTCCTTTTCTCCAGGAACACCCAATTTACGTACCGTTGAACCCGTCGTGACCACAATGGCCCTTGCCTTGTATGATTCACCCTGGTCGCAATTGACGATTTTCGTGGTCGGATTGCTGAAATCAACCGAAACAACATCATCCCAGACGATTTGCGCACCAAATTTTTCCGCCTGCTTCTGCATGGCATCCATCAGATCGGGGCCTTGCACGCCGTCGGGGAACCCGGGGTAGTTCTCCACCGTTGTGGTGTTAACCAACTGCCCGCCTGGTGTCAGAGCTCCCGCAATGACTATAGGTTTGTACCCGGCACGACCCAAATAGATCGCGGCAGTGTAACCTGCGGGGCCGGACCCTATGATGATGACATCCTTTATGCCCTCATCTGCAGTGCCATCAGGTTGGGGTTTGCCGCTATCGATGTTTTGTGGTGCCTTGAGCGATATTGCATGGTCGGCATCGTTCGGAAGATTATTGACAGTGGCATTGACTTCGGATGTTGCGCTTTTGCCTATGCCGCTGTTCGGGCTTCCAATCAAGTTGTTCGATTTCTTCAATTCAATCATAAAGCCACCATAACATCAGATGAGGTTTGCCCACCATAGCTCATGCTTTCGGCACAAACTCTGGTTACCGCGGCGCTTGGGGAAGGTCGGCTGCCTCGGTCGGTTGTCAATTGGTCACTGCTACATAATTCGACATTTGGTGCAGCAATGGGATATTGGCAGCTGCCCAAGGAAACACCCACTCGAACAATGCCATTGCCGCTGCAATGAGCAGTAGCATCACCAAAATGAATCTGACGGGTAACATTCCGGGCTGTAGTCTGGAAAGCCCTCCATAGATGCTGATGTCTGGTTTTTGCTCGCGTCCCTCACGAATGGCTCTTCTCTTTGGCCACTTCCAAACGATGGCGGCTGCGAGGAAGATGACGATGTAGGCAGCCAGAACACCAATAATCAGGGGGAGCAGCGAGCGGATCTTTGTAACCGCCGGTTGTTTGCCATTATTCATGAAGCGGATCACTCCGTTTTGGTCGGTCCGTGCCAGTTCTTGAGGTATGCCGTCGGAAACCTTGGCCCAATATTTCAGCGTCCCATAGGAGATCCAACGATGCGTCGGTGTCGAGTACTTCGGTTCACACGTTGTCAGCGTAATCATTCGCTGTGTGGCGGGTGCTGATGGGTCTTTCGGATTCGGTGCAATGACACGAATCTGATCTGGTGTCACAATCTCGTAGGAAGTGTAGCTATATACATACCAATAATCCTTGGTTCGGATGACGATGGGGTCTCCGACCTGCAGCTTATCGACATCCCCCAAGGGCTGTCCATATCCATTCCTGTGGCCTGCGGCTGCAAAATTGCCGACTTGCCCTGGCAACTGGGACTGTGTGTAATGGCCCAACCCATGCTCGTTGAGCTGGGTCATATCAGTGCCTTGCACAATGGTGCGCTGCCATTGATCGCCAAACCGTGGAATATAGATCTGAGCTATGAGATCGTTTGTTTTAGGGTCCGTCGGCTGTACTGGGGGTTCTCCGCTTTGTGGCCCTGCCAATCGAGAATTGTTGTCCTTGCTTGGGTTAGTCCAAGAGGATGATTGCACGCTTTCGTATTGGTTGCGCTGGGACTGCACTCCGGTCCACCACATTTGCCAGACGATGTACAGCGCGCATACAGCCGCCGCCGTAAACAACAATTCCGCGACAATACCAAGAACAGACCAAATACCGCCGGTCGAGCGGCTGCTTGGTTTGGCTGATCCTGATGATCGGTGAGAGGGGGTTCCGTTGTCTGTTGAGTGTTGGGAACCGTTGCCCGACAGGACTTGAGTTGCTGAGCCATTAGAGGAAGCGGTGTTCGTGCCGAGGCCAACAGGTTCTTCAGAGGCGCTCCACTCGTCGGCCACCATAGCCAATGAATCTTCTAATGAGCCGGATTGCTGTCCGTCTTCATTCTCCCCAGCCTGCAATTCATTGGATTTCTCGGCCATCCTGTACCTCCCCTTTCTACAGTCCAGCATTTGTTGAGACCCAAATGTAAATAGAGGCTGTCTTCCCCTAGTTCATGCCGTATCTCGAGTGTAGCAAATTGCGGTTTAGCCAGTAATGTGTAATCATTATCCGCTAAACTACCGCAATCACCATTCACTATACCCTGCAACGGATACGTAACCAATTTGGATTCGTTTACTTCGCCGGTCGCTCTGCCTTCGCATACCGCAAGGTCTGCAACAATGGTGCCTCGGAGAATTTAAGATTGTCGTGGTTTTCGACCTTCCAACCCAAGCCGAATGCACTCACATACTGTTTGTACGCTGTAATGGCCGCGGAAGATCTCAGCGCATCCTGCATCTGATCGGCAGGTCCTATTGCAGAAATCGTGTATGGCGGCGAATACTGCTTGCCTTGCAGCATGAGTATATTGCCTTTGCAACTGATGGCCGAATTGTACAGCAGACGTTGGTTTTGAATTTCCATGGCCTCCGCCCCGCCGTTCCACAGTGCGTTGACCACAGACTCTATATCCTGCTGATGGATCACATAATCATTGATATTGGAGGCGCTGCCGGAGCTGTTGACCATGTGTTGCCATAGCGGCGAGTCATTCAGCGTCACGCTGATGCCCGGGCCTTGCACAGCGGGCAGCACGGTGGCTGATCCGGCGTCCTGACTTGGATTGTCGGCCGAGCTTTCTTTGCCTGAGCTTGCGATTTTGTCGAGTGTGTTGATTTGAGTGCCCAAATCTTTCACTTGTTTTTGGAGTTTGCCCACCCTGGCGACTCGTTGCTCCACCAGTTCCGCTGTGTCGGAGGAAACCGTCGTTGTTTTGTTGACTCTGATATTGGTCGTCAACAAAAAACCACTAAGTGCCACAACGAGAAACATCGCCGCACTGCTGAATATCGAGTGCTTCGCGCTATGTTTACCGCCTGTATGTTTGCCTGTGTGTTTTGTCATGTCCCAATATCTTTGCCGTAGTGGCCAGTTTCGAGTGTATGCACTATTATAGTTCAAGGTATATAGCACTTTGAAATGGAGACGTAAGCTTATGGCAGACCAAGAGCCGAAAGACAGCGAGGTAAATGCGGCCACAGATGCCGAAGTCGCAGGCGTTCCGACCACACAACATACCGAGGATGATTCTGCGGATACCTCGAATGACGGTGCTGCCGAACAGCATGATGCAAAGGGTGCTCAGGCAGAGGCGGATTCCGAGACCGATGATGATGATCTTGACCTACCTATGGATGAGATCAACGCATTGCTTGATGCCTCGAATTCCAATCGTAAAGGCATGAATGCGCAGATGCGTCGTGTTGCGCAGCGTGAGGCGGAGAGCCAGCGTCGTGTGGAAGAAACGGTGAAGAACACCAAGACGAGCCCACGCTGGTATGTGCCGCTGTTCTGTGCGCTCATGATCATTGGCCTGCTGTGGGCCGTGGTCTACTATCTCACCAGCAGCATGAACGGTAGCAGTTACCCGATTCCTGCGTTGAAGCAGTGGAATCTATTGGTGGCCTTTGTCATCATGCTTGTCGGATTCATCATGACCGTAGCCTGGCACTGAATGGTGGGTGTTGTTTGGGCCTGTTGTTGTCGGTAAGCCTATTGTTTTGATTATTGCCGTCCGCTTTGAGCGGGCGGCAATTTTGTTGAGTCGATGTTTTGCTCATTCCATTTGGGGGAGACCGTCGGCTGTGGTCGGGGCACAATAGTGGTTCGCAGCGTAGCTTGTTGTAGTTGGATTGTATTTCCTGATGAAAGCGGACCAGCTCAACAAGATTAGAGATTCTTACGCAATTGTGCATATCTGTTTTCCACATTGTTCACATGCGCAAAACTGTTAGAAAATGTGGATTTGTGCGCAACTTTGTGGATAACTTGCGCCATTGTTGACAAGTTTTCCACAACCGAACGGTGACTTACACCCAAGTTATCCACATTTTTTTCCACACCTGTGGAAAAATAACAGGCATGTAATTTGAACAGAATGAACAGCGGTGTAATACCCTTTTTGATGCTATGGTAAACCCTCAGGATTTGGCCTGAGGGTTTACCGGTATACGTTTGGTTGATAGTATTGTTGCCGCTCAGTCCTCAATCACTGCCCTATAGAAATGTTCATAAGAGCGGGATGGTGTGGGCCCGCGCTGACCTTGATAATGTGATCCTGTGCCAGCTGATCCGTAAGGATGCTCTGCTGGAGAACTCAGCTCAAAGAAGCACATTTGGCCGATTTTCATGCCAGGCCAAAGTTTGACCGGAAGCGTGCTCACGTTGGAAAGCTCCAGTGTAATGTGCCCTTCGAATCCCGGATCGATGAACCCGGCTGTTGAATGAGTCAGAATGCCCAAACGCCCCAATGAGCTTTTGCCTTCCAGCCGTGCAGCCATCGTGGCATCAAGTTTGATACGCTCCCACGTCGAGCCCAATGCGAATTCGCCGGGGTGCAGTATCCACGGCTCGTTCGGCCCAACCTCGAATTGCTCGGTGAGCGCACCTTGGTTTTCGGCGGGGTCCACATAGGTGTATGCGTGGTTGTTGAATAGCCGGAAGTAGCGGTCAAGACGCACATCGATGGATGCTGGCTGCACCATTTCGGGTGTCCACGGTTCCAATGAAAGGTGTCCCTCACTCTGTGCAGCCAGAATATCCCTGTCGGAAAGCAGCATGGCGTTCTCCTTAAAACGTAGTTCTGTATTCAGTTTAGCCATTGTGCGCGAACGGGAGGGATAGTGGGGATGGCGGGAGAGCAGAAACTGCAGTGAAAGCGCTTATGGTAATCAGTGGATGCTCTTTATGTTAGCGCTCACATTTTTTGATGATGAATCAGTATAATATTGTGCGGTATAGCAGTGATTTGCTATGCTGAGTATTTATATGAAACAGCCATTCGATCAATGACGATTCACAAGTAAAGGGGCATTATGCCAGAGTCAAAAGTTGCTATTGTTACCGGTGCTGCGCGGGGCATTGGACGTGCCATCGCAGAGAAGCTTGCCAGCGATGGTTTCGATGTCGCCGTCGCCGATCTTGCGAGCCAGGAGAGTGTTGCTCGGGAGACTATTGAAGCCATTGAGGCCAAGGGCCGCAAGGCCTTCTTCCGTGCGACGGACGTTTCGGACCGTAGCCAGGTTTTTGGTTTGGTTGACGAAACCGTTTCCAAACTGGGTACGCTTGACGTCATGGTCAACAATGCGGGCATCTGCCAGATCGTTCCGGTCACCGACATCACCGAAGACCAGCTGAAGTCAATGATGAACGTTGACTATTACAGTGTGGTCTATGGTATCCAGGCCGCTGCCGCCAAGTTCATGGAGCTGGGCAAGAAGGGGAGCATCATCTCCGCCTCCTCAATCGCCGGTGAGGAAGGCTTCCCGATTCTCGCATCCTACTCCGCCGCCAAGTTCGCCGTCCGTGGCTTTACGCAGGCCGCCGCCCAGGAGTTGGCTCCCAAAGGCATCACCATCAATTGCTATGCTCCCGGCATCGTCGATACGCCGATGTGGGGCACCATCGACGAAGAGATGGGTAAGCTCAACGGCAAGCCCAAGGGCCAGAACTTCAAGGATATGATTGGCTCCATCGCGCTCGGCCGTGCCGAGACTCCGGAGGACGTGGCCGGTGCAGTGTCGTTCCTGGCAAGCGAGAATGCCAAGTACGTCACTGGTCAGACCATCATCGTGGATGGTGGCATGCAGTACAGCTGATATGAAAGATTCTCAGGAAACTTTCAGAGAACCCCAGAGTTCCTTGAAGAAAAGGGGAGTTAGATAATGATTGTCAGCAAGAGCTGGCCAGGAGTTCGCTCCCGATAACTGAATCCTTCTTTTCTCTCTTTTCTCTTCCCCGGTGTCAATGGCACCGGGGTTTCTCTTTGATTGTGATGTTTGCAAAGAGCATCTAAGATAAGAACCATGAATGAAGATTCTGTTGAGGATAATGACAATGTCCAAGGTGACGATGATGTTGAGAGTTCAGATTCATTGGTAGGCCGTGAGTCCAAGGCCATTGCCGGTCATTTTGGGGACAATCTGGAAATTTCGCGTGTAGTCTATTCACGCGGTGGCGGTAAAGCCCAGCCAGGCCGACCTCTGTTCCTGTGCCTGCACGGCTGGGGCTCCAATGAGCAGGATCTTGCGGATATGATGCGCTATGTGGCCCCCGGCAATGATTATGCTTCGCTGCGGGCCCCGTTGGTGCTCTATAAAGAAGGTCCAGGCGAGTTTGGCAGTGGAGTGGGTGCCTATAGCTGGTTCCACGATGGCGTGCCTACCGGGGAGGATCTCGACCGTGATATCTATGCGGCAGCCAAGGCGGTGGACGTCTGGGTCGAGCGTCACATTGATTCGAAGCGCCCCATCGTTCCCATCGGATTCTCCCAAGGAGCGGCTCTCGCCATCCACCTGCTGCGCATCCACCCTGAACGGTATCGCGCTGTCATCGCCCTTTCCGGTTTTCTTGCTCCTGCAGATGTCCCTGGCGTGGCCCCCGCAGACAACCGCCTGCCAGGCATGACGATTCCGGTGTTTTATGGGTACGGCAGTCGTGATTCGGTGTTGCCAAAGTATGAATCCGCAGCGCTCGCCGCATGGCTTGGTGAGCATTCCTGGCCCACAGTCAAAGAATATCGCACCCTCGACCACGCCGTGAGTCTTGAGGAGTTTGAAGACATTCGACAGTGGCTTGTGCTTCACAATATCGCTTCGGGCCTGATGTAGATAATAGGTTTACAGCTCTGAGTCGGCATCCACCTGCATCACATATACATTACGCCGCAACCGTTTGGCCTGTGCCCTTGAAATTTCTTCGTTTTCCAGCATGTCATGAATGATTCCGAGCTCGATGGCGTAGCTCTCATGCTGCGCCTCCTCCACTTTGGATTTCATTGTGTTGCGCCTGCCCAATGTAAAGTTGCTACGCAGCGCCTGTTCGTTACGCTGATAATCGCGGAGCAATGTTGTGTAATATTCTGTCAGAGGATTGCTGCTGTGTATTTCCTTCGAGATGTTGTCCATTACATATTCCACGGCATCTATCTGGGTGTTGCGCATAACGGCATCGATCTCATTTTCAGGAAGTATGGGGGTGCTATGGCGAACTTTGCTGATAATTCGGCGTGACCACAGCCCCATACGGTGCCCCCAGGCTCGTGCACGTCCGCGGATTCTTGGAAAAATGCGGCTTCCTCGATGTTGTTGTGCATGTCGAAGCGCATTCATGATTTGATCCATCAGGCGCTCGCATGCCTCAATCTGCAGATCGCGCTGGTATTGGTTGAGTAGTTCATTGGCCTTGGTCTTGAGCAGGCGGTCTTTGATGTAGTCCTTCTCCCATGTAAAAGCCTGAATCTGTAATTTCTGAAACTTCTGTTCGTCGAATGTTCCGGTTCGTTGCCTCAATCGAGTTATACGGCGATTGTAGGAGTCGATGACCGGCAGTACGGCGCTTCTGTTGTCCGGGTCTGTTTGTTCGGCAAGTTGCTCCACTGTTCTGCGGAGTACGTCGATGGTCACGTCTGCCATCTGGCGTGATGTCTCAGTGGACTGTTTGTTTGGTGCAAGCAGTGGCAGCATGAAATTGGCCAGTACAAGAGTCACGATGATGACTCCGGAAGCAATGAAGATCAGCTCGGAACGCATCGGGAATTTCGCCCCTGTGCTTACCGCATATGGCACGGTGAACATCAGCGAGAGGGTGATGGTCCCTTTTGCCCCGCCGAATGTCATGATTGCAGCCGAACGCCATCGCCCCGCATCCACGCCTTTGCGTTTGCCGGTTTCAGGGTCGCGTGTACTCGCCACCATCGCAGCCACCCACACGAACCGGAGTATCAGAACCGCTGCAGAAACCAGCAGAATAAAACCTATGAGTGTTCCGTTGGGTACGGAAGTGTCGTTCCAGCTGGCACGAATCGCATCCGGAAGCTGCATGCCCAGCAAAATAAACACTGTGCCATTGAGGCTGAACGACACCACTGACCACACGCTGCTGGAGACGATGTTGGTGCGTGCTGTATTCGGGCTTATTCCAGTACGGTCGAAATGGACGAATAAGCCAAAGGCCACCACCGAGAGGATGCCGGAGACGTGTGCGATTTGATCGGCCGCAGCGTAAATGAGGAACGGCAGGAACAGCTCCATGAGAATGCGGCTGGTCGTCGTTTCCCACCCCGCAGCACGAATGCTCTCAAACAGTCTGTTAACCAGCCACGCCGCCATTATGCCTATTCCCGCGCCGCCGATGAACGAGAGTATGAAGTGCCAAGTCGCATCGACCAGTGAAAAATGCCCGGTGACCGCCGCAAGAATGGCGAACTGGAAGCCGACTACGCCCGAGGCGTCATTGAATAGTGATTCTCCCTGGAGTATCCCTTTTTGCTGTTTCGTGAGCGAAGCTTCATGGCTCAATGAGGAAACGGCAACTGCATCCGTAGGCCCGAGCGCCGCGCCTAAGGCAAACGCTGCAGCCAACGGTATGGCCGGCCATGCCAGGTGCAGTGTGTAGCCGATCACCACCATGGTCATCAGTGCCAATCCCACAGCAAGTCCAAGAGAAGGTTTGAGCGTGCGTACCAGTGTGGTTTTGTCGGTTTCGTGTGCTTCCAGGTACAGCAAAGGCGAGATGAAGAGCACCATAAACAGTGCCGGGTCGAGCTTGACCGATGGGAATGCGGGCATGAGCGTGAGTGCTACCCCGAGGGCTATCTGTACTAGTGGCGTGGAAATGCGCGGAATGAACCGGCTCACGAACGAGGAGACCACCACGGCCCCCAAAATTGAGAGTATGAGTTCAAAAATTTCCACGCGCGCACTGCTTTCCAGAGGGTTCTACATCATTGCTAGGTGGTATGCTCTCGAATAGCCAACAATTCGGCAATTGAAGCAGAATGTTGCATATTATGACTGAGTATGTACCCAATATCTATATATTAAGTATAGGGTGTAGTTGTTTTTTATTTCTGGGATTGCGCGGGTAGCTTGCAGATTGTTTGCAAAGGTGTGCATAGGCTGCGCAGTGCAGTGATTGTACTGTGAAGATTAGACTTGTTGGCATGGCTATTGCACACTTTGGCGACTCTGCGGATTTTGCGAACCCTGGGGCCAGCGGCCGCGGTGGGTTTGAATCAGCTATGGGTGAGGCACTACGATTGGCTGGTGCGGCAGCCTGCGCAGGCGAGGTGCCCGTGGGGGCTGTGGTGCTTGGGCCTGGCGGTGAGGTGCTTGGCCGTGGGCGTAACCGGCGCGAGGGTCAAGGCGACCCGTTGGCACACGCGGAAGTCGAGGCCATTCGTCAGGCGGCGCAATGTCGTAGGGGAGTATGCTCTGGTGCTTGGCATGGCTGGAATCTATCCGATTGCACGTTGGTGGTTACGTTGGAACCCTGTCCCATGTGTGCCGGCGCCGCACTTGAGGCGCACATCGGCCGCATCGTCTTCGGCGCGTGGGATTCCAAACTCGGTGCTTGTGGCTCTGTGTGGGACATCCCTCGCGATCCGCACGTCGGAGCACACGTGGAGGTGGTAGGTGGTGTGAAAGAGGCTGAGTGCTCGGTCGTTCTCCGGGATTTTTTCAGGTCCCAGCGTTCCTGAAGAGCAAACAATCCATTTGGGTTTATTTTCTTGGCAATTTCGGGCCAATTCCAGGGGTGATTTTCAGTGCCGTCCAGATGCATCGCAGTAATACGACGCATAGATAGGCCGCTAGCAGGTATGAACCCGTGCGTGCCGACACCATCGCTGCAATCGAAGATCCGAGCGGTGTGGCCAAAGCCGCTGTGATCCCAATAAGCAAACCTGTTCCTAGGCTCACGAGTCCACGCCGCCAGTTGGCGATGGTGCCAGTGATCGAGCTGGGAAACATGGCCAGCAGTGAGGTGCCTCGGGCTATAAGGTCGCTGGCGCCAAATGCCAGTGAGAGCGCAGGAACTGCCACTGCTCCTCCGCCTACACCCAGTAGCGCCGAAAGCATGCCGATAATCATTCCGAGTATCACCAGACTGACGCCTTTGATGACGCTCATATGTATGGTCGAATCGCGTGATGGAACCAGTATGATTTGTGAGATCATCACAAAGGCCAGAAACGCTACATATACCCAGCGAAGCAGCAGTTCCGACAGCCTGGAGAGCAGCCAGGAACCAACAATCGAGCCAACCACGGTTCCACAGACCATCAGCAGTGCCGCCAGCCAGTCCACATTGCCATTGACAGCGTACGAGGCCACTCCTGAGATGGAAAGCGGAATGATCGCCGCAAGTGAGGTGGCGGCTGCACGACGTTGAGTGTAGCCTATCCAAACCAGCGCAGGTACGATGATGGACCCTCCGCCTATGCCGAACAACCCGGAGAGAAAGCCGGCAAGGAGACCCACTGCAATCATCACAACGATATTATGTATGTGCCGGTGCCTCTCTGTAATTGTCTTGGAGTCGTTTGCTCCTGACCCATTGCTCGACTCTGCCTCTGTGTTTGCGCTCACGTCACCCATACCTTTCAGTATCGTTCAAACGGATTGAACCAGGCCGTCGCTGTCCATCATCTGTCATGTCTGAATCTGTTTATCCATGGCTATTTTCGTATTGAAGTTCCAACGTGGTGCATTGCTCTGGATTGAATAATTGTCAAGCTTACAGAGACTGAACCTTAGCTCGATTCATGGCTAGGGTGTGCATCCGGATGCTTCGCACGGTTACGCCATCGCTAAGATTTTCCTCAATCCGTCATATTTTCCATTGTTTGGGCATAGACTTGGATTTAGTGATACTTTGTGGATGACGTTCAGTATGGGCCCTGGTTGGTGTGGAGTGTTCGTTGAGCGTTGTAGTCTGTGGAAAGCTGTGGTGCTGATGTCGCGTTTGATTATTGTATCTAATAGACTTCCTGTATCTTTGCAATTAAAAGAGGATGGATCGTTTTCTCTGACGCAGAATGTCGGTGGTTTGGCCACTGCCATAGGTCCATATCACAAGACTCATAGTGATTGTCTGTGGGTTGGTTGGAGTGGCATAGATACGAAGGGTCTGAGCAAGAAACGCATTGCCTCGATAACCAAAGAGTTTGAGTCTCGACGTTGCATCCCGCTTTTCCTTACCGACGATGAGATTGAAGGCTACTACGGCGGGTTCTCCAATGACACCCTCTGGCCATTGTTCCATGATTTCTCACATGAGGCGAAGTTTGATCCCAACACGTGGCAGGTTTATCAAGCAGTCAATGAGCGGTTCTTTGAGGCCATTGCCCAGTTCGTACGCCCAGGTGACACTGTGTGGGTTCAGGACTATCACCTTATGATGCTTCCTTCTCTGCTGCGCAAGCGATTTCCAAGTCTGAACATTGGCTGGTTCCTCCATGTCCCATTCCCAAGCCCGGAGATTTTCCATTCACTTCCGCAGGGTGCGGAGCTACTCCGTGGTCTGTTAGGAGCTGATCTGCTTGGTTTCCATACCGTTGATTTTTGCGCGAATTTCGTGGCGGCGGTCAAATTGTTGCTCGACCTTGATGTCGACGGTGACGGGCGGGTAGCGCTCGCGGACGGCCGTCGTGTCACAATTGACGCTTTCCCGATCGGCATCGACTACAATCTATACAAGCGCACCTCGCATTCCCAGTTGTCGCAAGGTATGCGGCATGGCATCGAGGCGGCAAGCGGTAAACGTACTCGTCGTCTCAACAGTTCCCTGTCTGCTGAGTCCTTGGCCGCGGTTGAGGCCGAGCAAAAGGAGGGTTCGTGGTGGAGCCACCGTTCCAATGAAGAGCTTTCGGAACTTTCTCTGGTGCGGCCTGTGGCTTCGGGTAAGCTTAAGCCGCATAAGATCGTGGTTTCCGTCGATCGGCTTGACTACACCAAAGGCCTTCCGGAGCGAATCAAGGCTTTTGGCCGAATGCTTGAAAAATACCCTGAGTGGGTGGGGCACGTTACGTATTATCTGTTGGCCACTCCATCGCGTGAGGGGGTGGCTTCCTATAGAAGGCTCAAACGGCAGGTGGACCAGCTCGTCGGCGAGGTCAATGGTAAAT
The DNA here is from genome assembly GCF_058505595.1 of Bifidobacterium sp. ESL1118. Lineage (NCBI taxonomy): Bacteria > Bacillati > Actinomycetota > Actinomycetes > Bifidobacteriales > Bifidobacteriaceae > Bifidobacterium > Bifidobacterium sp. ESL1118. The sequence continues at coordinate 2,007,449 of NZ_CP196371.1, read as the reverse complement.
ACTCGTTGCTATCGTGGACTCCAATCCATTACATCACCCGCTCCTTGCCCATCAAGCCAGTTTGTGGTATCTATTCCGCAGGCGACGTGGCTTTGGTCACTCCTTTGCGCGATGGTATGAATTTGGTTGCAAAGGAATATCTGGCTTGCCATGATGGGCGTGATGGTGCCCTGGTGCTCTCTGACATGTGTGGCGCGGCCAGGGAACTCACCGATGCGTTCATCGTCAATCCGTACGACATTGAGGCCGTTTGTGATGCGCTTCATCATGCTCTTGAGATTGATTCGGCCGAGGCCACACGCCGTAATAAGCGTATGCAGGCACGTCTGGAATATGCCACTGCCGGCTTATGGTGCAGTCAGTTCATTTCCGCTTTGCATCAGGCGAGCACCGAGGGGCTTTCCGATCACCGCCTGCGTACTGCCCAACGAGATGAATTGGTCAAGCAATGGGGTTGCGCCGGCAGGAAGTTGTTGCTCTGCGACTACGATGGCACGCTTACGCCTTTGGTCCGTACGCCTGACCGCGCCCGGCCGACCAAGAATTTGCGGAATCTTCTCACCCGCTTGGGTTCCATGCCCGGGGTTGATCTGGTGCTTGTTTCGGGGCGCAACCGCCAGACCATGCAGGATTGGTTCGGCGATTTGCCGGTTCGCCTTATCGCTGAGCATGGTGCCTGGTCCAGCACGAACCCCAATGCAGAATATTCCGACAGCGATGATTCCGATACGCAGCCTCGCAAGCTGCTGGCTCAGTCGGATGGGCGTCAGTGGCAGCAGGCGGCCAATCTTCCTGATCCCAGTGTCTGGCATCCGGTTATCGAACGCATTATGAACGAGTCTGTTGCCCGTGTGCCGAAGTCCTTTATCGAGCGTAAGTCCAACACCTTGGCCTGGCACTACCGGATGAGCAATCAACATCTCGCGTACCAGGAATGTGACCGTCTGCTGCATCAGTTACATCAGGTCTGTTCGAAGTACGACCTGATGACCATGGAAAATTCAAAGGTCATCGAGGTCTGCCCGGTTTCCATCAGCAAAGGCCTTGCTGTTTCATCGCTGGTGTCCAGCGGAACATACGATGTGGTGGTGGCGCTTGGTGACGATATCACAGATGAAACCATGTTCTCTGTCGTTCCTGAGCATTTGTCGCAACCGTCGGTTGTCAATGCTGCCACGAACTCCGGCAATACAGTTGATGGGACTTCATCGAGTGCCGGAATTACAGGAAGAGACGCTGGCAATACTGCTTTGGATGAGGTGTCGCCAGGTGCCAGTGTTTTTGCAGGCACCGCCGCCAACGCTGCGGTGAGTACCGAAGTTACGGTGAATGGCAGCGCATCCGCTACTGAAGGACCCCGGAAGGCTGCTGCAGTTGCCGACTCGTCAAAGAATGCCCAGGATGTCCAGAGTGCATTGGTGAAGTCCGGTGATTTCTCCGATACCTCGGCTACTGACGCTTCTGGTGCCGGTGCTTCCAGTACCAGAAGCACCGGCACCAGAGCTGGTTGGACCATCAAGGTCGGTGTCGGTCCCACCAAGGCCCGCCATCGTATCGCCGACTCCTCCGACACGGTTCGTCTGCTCGGTTATCTCGCCGCAGAGTCCAAGGCTCGTCTGCAATAGGCTTCGGTGTGTTACGAAGCATAAACGTAGGCCGCACAGGAAGGCCGACAAAAAGTGCCATTTTTTGACACAATGTGTCGGCCTTCGGCTTAGCCACGGTAACTAATGCCGTTTCAGGGCAGAAAGTGTAGTTCCGTCTGTTGAGCGCTATAAAAAGTACCACAAATCGTCATTATTTGTCGGCTTTGAGTTTTTCTGCGGTAAATAATGCTGGTTTGTGGCATCTTTTGTAGCCGTTACACTATATAAAGGAGAATTACTGTTGCTGTGGCATCGGAATGCTATGCTCACGCGTTCTCGGCGATGGTGCGGTCGACGAGTTCGGGCAATGCTTTGGCAATGTCTTCGTGGATCAGCGTCGTTGCAATGTTGTCGTACTGCGTGTGCCCCATGTTCATGATGGTTATCGGAGTGCCGGCCTGTGCGGCGATCGGCGCCAACGACGCTGCAGGAAATACTTCAAGTGTCGAACCGATCACCCAGAATTCGTCGGCCTTGGCTACTTCCGTGCTGGCCCTTTCCATCGCCCCTTCCGGCAGCATTTCCCCAAAATAGACCACATCGGTCTTGATCAGTCCGTTGCAGGGCATGTCTCCTTTATAGTGCAGCTTCCTATGGCAATGCGGGTCAGGCTCGTTGTCGAGATTATCCATGATGTCGGCCGTCTTATATGCTGCGTGGCATTTCATGCAATGTGATGTGCCAATCGTGCCATGCAAATTCACCACTAGGTCAGGTGAGTTTCCGGCTTTCTCGTGTAGTGCGTCGAAGTTCTGCGTGGCCAGCACCGAAAGCATGCCGGCCTTTTCTAGCTTAACCAACGACCTGTGCGCCGCTCCAGGCTGGGCGTTCCACACTGGGGAGGCCTTCTGCCACGCCCACGAGTACTTTCGCGCCTCAGTATCGTCCAGAAATGCGTCGATGTCGTAGACGCTCATTTGATCCGGATGCTTAGTCCACACGCCTTGCGGACCTCTAAAGTCGGGGATTCCGGCAGAAGTAGAGATACCAGCACCTGTTAGAACTGCTATTTTCTTGGTCATGCATTCATTATATCTACGTGCTGACTGACGTGAGGAACCCCTTATTTCAGCGGGAAGCAATATTCCCATTGTGTGGTGAGCGTAGCCGCAGTCGGGCTGCTTTCATAGTTATGTTCTTTCAATGACGTGTGCTGCCGATGTGTTCGTTGTTGTATGTGTGGGTAGCCGAAAGTCGGTTTGAAGAATGAAATGGTAGTTGTGAGCTCAGCAGGTGAGTATTAGAGCCATAAGTATGTAGCTATAAATCAGTCAAGGCGTCGTTCTGGGCAAAAAGGAAATACGACACGCTGCATCAGATTTTTTTTGACTTGCATTTAAGGGAATCGGACCTAGAATATCTATGATATAAGCGAAGAGGGGAGTATTTCGACACACCGAGGAAACGTTGAAATTGCAAGGTTTCTCCGGCTCATTGCTATGCCCGATTTGCAATTGTGTGGCAAAGTGCGTATATTTATCTCTTGCTGCTCAACACGGCTTCCACTTCTTCTGGAAATGAGAAACTTGTTGGTGTGGTGGTGGTTTGAGAACTCAAGAGTGTGTCTGTACTACTTTTTCAAGTATTTTGAATGCCAGTCCGATGTCCGCCTTGGCCTGTTGGCCGGGGTCGTCCGAGGGGGCGCCAAGGGGTGTCGGGGTTTTTTAGTGTGGACCGTTTGATCCTTATTCAAACGGTCCCGTCAATGATTATTGTGAGAGTCTGTTGAGGATTCTTTCTGCAATGTTTTTTGTGGAGGGTTCGATTCTGGCTCAGGATGAACGCTGGCGGCGTGCTTAACACATGCAAGTCGAACGGGATCCATGGTGCTTGCACTATGGTGAGAGTGGCGAACGGGAGAGTAATGCGTGACCGACCTGCCCCGTGCTCCGGAATAGCTCCTGGAAACGGGTGGTAATGCCGGATGCTCCGCGCCCCTGCATGGGGGTGTGGGAAAGCTCTGGCGGCATGGGATGGGGTCGCGTCCTATCAGCTTGTTGGCGGGGCAACGGCCCACCAAGGCTTCGACGGGTAGCCGGCCTGAGAGGGTGACCGGCCTCATTGGGACTGAGATACGGCCCAGACTCCTACGGGAGGCAGCAGTGGGGAATATTGCACAATGGGCGCAAGCCTGATGCAGCGACGTCGCGTGCGGGATGGAGGCCTTCGGGTTGTAAACCGCTTTTGTTGGGGAGCAAGCGAGAGTGAGTGTACCCTTCGAATAAGGACCGGCTAACTACGTGCCAGCAGCCGCGGTAATACGTAGGGTCCAAGCGTTATCCGGATTTATTGGGCGTAAAGGGCTCGTAGGCGGCTTGTCGCGTCCGGTGTGAAAGTCCATCGCTCAACGGTGGATTCGCGCCGGGTACGGGCAGGCTGGAGTGCAGTAGGGGAGACTGGAATTCCCGGTGTAACGGTGGAATGTGTAGATATCGGGAAGAACACCAATGGCGAAGGCAGGTCTCTGGGCTGTCACTGACGCTGAGGAGCGAAAGCGTGGGGAGCGAACAGGATTAGATACCCTGGTAGTCCACGCCGTAAACGGTGGATGCTGGATGTGGGGCCCGTTCCACGGGTTCCGCGTCGGAGCTAACGCGTTAAGCATCCCGCCTGGGGAGTACGGCCGCAAGGCTAAAACTCAAAGAAATTGACGGGGGCCCGCACAAGCGGCGGAGCATGCGGATTAATTCGATGCAACGCGAAGAACCTTACCTGGGCTTGACATGTGCCGGACAGCCCCAGAGATGGGGCCTCCCTTCGGGGCCGGTTCACAGGTGGTGCATGGTCGTCGTCAGCTCGTGTCGTGAGATGTTGGGTCAAGTCCCGCAACGAGCGCAACCCTCGCCCTGTGTTGCCAGCGCGTCATGGCGGGAACTCGCAGGGGACCGCCGGGGTTAACCCGGAGGAAGGTGGGGATGACGTCAGATCATCATGCCCCTTACGTCCAGGGCTTCACGCATGCTACAATGGCCGGTACAACGGGATGCGACGCGGCGACGCGGAGCGGATCCCTGAAAACCGGTCTCAGTTCGGATCGGAGCCTGCAACCCGGCTCCGTGAAGGCGGAGTCGCTAGTAATCGCGGATCAGCAACGCCGCGGTGAATGCGTTCCCGGGCCTTGTACACACCGCCCGTCAAGTCATGAAAGTGGGCAGCACCCGAAGCCGGTGTCCGAACCCTTGTGGGCGGAGCCGTCTAAGGTGAGGCTCGCGATTGGGACTAAGTCGTAACAAGGTAGCCGTACCGGAAGGTGCGGCTGGATCACCTCCTTTCTACGGAGAGTTCAGGCCACTGTCTGGTGGCCGGTGTCGGACCCCATGGGATGCTCCCGTGGCGGTCCTGCTGGTGTGGAAACGTTCGGATGCTTTGTGGTGCGGACATGCTTTTGGGTCCCCGGACCGTCACCCCAGGCGTTGGCCTGGTGCGGTCTGCGCCCCATGTGCTGCGGTCGTCCTGTGTGGCGTCGCGTGGCGTGTGGGTGTGCGGTGGTTTGAGAACTGGATAGTGGACGCGAGCAAGGATTTTTCCTTGCTTTGTGATGCAATTTTAATGGCTGGGCCCTGTTTCTAGGGGGTCCGGTCGATCGTTTTGTGATCATTTTGTGCGATAGAATATAGTGTTGTCTGGTGTTTTTCGTGTGAGGTCCCATGGCGTGCATCCCATGTGTTTGCATGGTGTGTGTCGTTGTTGGGGGCGCATGGCGGATGCCTTGGCAGACAGTACCGATGAAGGACGCAGCAGATTGCGATAAGCCTCGGGGAGCCGTCAAGCCGGCTGTGATCCGAGGGTCTCCGAATGGGGCAACCCGCCGGCCGTCATGGGCCGGCACCCGCTCGTATGGGCGTGGAGGGTACGCAGGGAAGTGAAACATCTCAGTACCTGCAGGAAAGGATATTCCGTGAGTAGTGGCGAGCGAAAGCGGATCATGGCTAAACCCCATGCGTGTGACAGCCGTCGGGCGTTGCGCGTGGGGTGTTGTGGGATCATGTGTCCGGCCTCCGACGTGGCCGGCGGACGACAGCGAGCGTGGTAGGCGAACCTGGTTGGATCCAGGGCCGCAGAGGGTGATGGCCCCGTAGCCGAAGGCGCGCTCCGGTCCGATCGTGACTCCCGAGTAGCACGGTCCACGAGGAATTCCGTGTGAATCAGCCCAGACCGTTGGGCAAAGCCTGAATATATCTGTCTGACCGATAGCGTACTAGTACCGTGAGGGAAAGGTGAAAAGCACCCCGGGAGGGGAGTGAAACAGTTTCTGAAACCGTGCGCCAGCGAACCGTCGGAGCCTTGTTATGGGGTGACGGCGTGCCTATCGAAAAATGAGTCTGCGAGTCAGTGGCATGTGGCGAGGCTAACCCGTGTGGGGGAGCCGTAGCGAAGGCGAGTCTCAATGAGGCGTGGCAGTCGCGTGTCCTGGACCCGAAGCGGGATGATCTAGCCCTGAGCAGGTTGAAGCGCGGGTAAGGCCGCGTGGAGGACCGCACCCACCTAGGTTGAAAACTGGGGGGATGACTTGGGGCTAGGGGTGAAAGGCCAATCAAATTCCGTGATAGCTGGTTCTCTCCGAAATGCATTTAGGTGCAGCGTCGCGTGTTCCCCGGTGGGGGTAGAGCTACTGGATGCCTGAGGGTCCGTTTGCGGGTACCGACGGCAACCAAACTCCGAATACCATCGGGCCGAGCGCGGCAGTGAGTCGGCGGGGGATAAGCTCCGTCGTCGAAAGGGAAACAGCCCAGACCGTCGTCTAAGGTCCCCAAGCGTGTGCTAAGTGGGAAAGGATGTGGAGTCGCATCGACAGCCAGGAGGTTGGCTCAGAAGCAGCCATCCTTGAAAGAGTGCGTAACAGCTCACTGGTCTAGTGGTTCCGCGCCGACAATGTAGCGGGGCTCAAGCACGCCACCGAAGACGCGGCAGTATTTCATACTGGGTAGGAGAGCGTCCCCAGCGGGGCGAAGCGGGCGCGGAAGCGTCCGTGGACTGCTGGGGAGTGAGAATGCAGACATGAGTAGCGAGAGACGGGTGAGGATCCCGTCCGCTGGATGACCAAGGGTTCCGGGGCCACGTTCATCGTCCCCGGGTGAGTCGGGTCCTAAGGCGAGGCCGACAGGCGTAGTCGAATGGACGAACGGGTCGATATTCCCGTACCGGCGTACGACCGACAGGTCCGAGGCGTGGGTACTAACCTCCCGCCTCGCGGATGCTCCCCTTCGGGGGTGCGGATGCGTGGTGGTTGGGACAGACCGTGTAGTAGGGCAGCGCAGGAGTGACATGACGGGTAGGCCGGCCGCGGCGGTGGTAGTCCGTGGTCAAGCGTGCGGCCCCTCCCCCAGGCAAATCCGGGGGAGTTCGGGGCGAGGCGTGACGGTGGGTCCCTTATGGGGCGAATCCGGTGGATCCCGTGATCGAGAAAAGCTTCGGCGTGAGGGCGTGCGGCGCCCGTACCGCAAACCGACACAGGTGGTCAGGTAGAGTATACCAAAGCGATCGAGCGAATCCTGGTCAAGGAACTCGGCAAATCACTCCCGTGCCTTCGGCATAAGGGAGACCCCCTCTCGTGATGGGCTTCGCGCCCGGGGCGTAGGGGGGTGGCACAGGCCAGGGGGTAGCGACTGTTTACCAAAAACACAGGTGCATGCGAAGGCGCAAGCCGCTGTATATGCACTGACGCCTGCCCGGTGCCGGAAGGTTAAGAGGATCCGTCATCCCGACTCGTTCGGGGGCAGCGGTGAATTCAAGCCCCGGTAAACGGCGGTGGTAACTATAACCATCCTAAGGTAGCGAAATTCCTTGTCGGGTAAGTTCCGACCTGCACGAATGGCGTAACGACTTCCCCACTGTCTCGACCAGGAGCTCGGCGAAATTGCAGTACGAGTAAAGATGCTCGTTAAGCGCAGAAGGACGAAAAGACCCCGGGACCTTTACTATACCTTGGTATTGGCGTTAGACGGCGGCTGTGTAGCATAGGCGGAAGGCTTCGACCCCATGGCGCCAGCCATGGGCGAGCCGTTAGTGAAATACCGCTCTGCCGCCGTCTGGCGTCTCACCTCGACGCGTGATCCGTGTCAGGGACAGTGCCTGGCGGGTAGTTTAACTGGGGCGGTTGCCTCCCAAAGAGTAACGGAGGCGCCCAAAGGTTCCCTCAGCCCGGTTGGCAATCGGGTGTTGAGTGCAATCGCACAAGGGAGCTTGACTGCGAGACCGACGGGTCGAGCAGGGACGAAAGTCGGGGATAGTGATCCGGTGCCGGCGTACGGACGCGGCATCGCTCAACGGATAAAAGGTACCCCGGGGATAACAGGCTGATCATCCCCAAGAGTCCATATCGACGGGATGGTTTGGCACCTCGATGTCGGCTCGTCGCATCCTGGGGCTGTAGCAGGTCCCAAGGGTTCGGCCGTTCGCCGATCAAAGCGGCACGCGAGCTGGGTTCAGAACGTCGTGAGACAGTTTGGTCTCTATCCTCTGCGCTCGTTGGAACATTGAGGAGGCCTGCCCATAGTACGAGAGGACCTGGGTGGACGAACCTCTGGTGTGCCGGTTGCCGCGCCAGCGGCATGGCCGGTTGGCTACGTTCGGGAGGGATAACCGCTGAAAGCATCTAAGCGGGAAGCCCGCTCCAAGATTAGTGTTCCGCACGCCCTCGAGGCGTGGAAGGCCCCAGGCAGAACACCTGGTTGATAGGCCGGACGTGGAAGCCCCGCGAGGGGTGGAGCCGACCGGTACTAACGGCCGAGAGACGACAACACATCCGATTCCCGGATCGGGCGTGGGTGCCTCTCATGGAAAGTAAGCATCATACACACTCTGCGCACAAGGTCACAAGACGGCCTGCATCACGATCGCGTCCCCTGTCCGGTCCCCGAACCGCCGCGGATTCCCCCGCGTGCGCGCGGGACGTACAACTGAAGATTTGCGGCGGCCACAGCCCAGGGGAGACGCCCGGTCCCATTCCGAACCCGGAAGCTAAGGCCTGGCACGGCGATGGTACTGCACCCGGAAGGATGTGGGAGAGTAGCACGCCGCCGCACCACACTTGGGGAGGGCCCCGCATGGACATGGTTCCATGCGGGGCCCTCCCGCATGGAACCACACACGCGAGACGGCACCCCACACCCGAAACAGACCGGCACCCCGACCTTACCCCGCGTGCCCGATGGCGGCGCCTATATCCCATTTTGTAACGTTCTAAGGACAGGCCGTTATGATTCATCTTGAGATGATAGACCATCGTAACTTTTACGAGGTCCTCTCCCTTCAGAGGCCTGAAGGCGAGCCGTATGTGGCGCCCAACAGCGTTTCCTTGGCCGAGGCATGGCTGTACCGCAACGAAGGCACCGTATTGCCTCGCGCGTTGTACAACGACGATCAGCTTGTCGGATTCGTGATGACTCATGACGATTGTGCCAGGCGATCGCGCGATCTATGGCGGATCCTCATACCTGAGGAATTCGTAAACCACGGTTATGGCTCACGTGCATTGGAGCTTCTCATTTCAGAGGTACGAGCAGATCCGGCTTTTGATTCGCTGGTGCTTTCTTATGTGCCTGGCAATGCGGCTGCCGAGCACGTGTATATGAAAGCCGGTTTTCGTGCCACCGGTGCGATCGATGACGGTGAAATCGTCATGAAGTACGATGTGCGCTGACATAATACCTACATAATGTCTGTTGTCAGCAAAAGCAATTTGAGTCTGATTCAATGTTCTTTTTTTTCGGCCATTTACCGTTTTGCCGCTTTTACTTTCAATTGCACGTTAAGTCGGAATTTACATTCAACGAACGCTATAGGCTATACTGATATTTCGGCTTTAACATATTCGATTTCTTACGGGGGACTGTAATGATTCATGTCCAACAGATTAGTGTGGACGAACTCGAAAACCAAGCAGCTCAATTGGGTATCTTGCTTCCCATTGAGCAAACCAAGGTTTGGCAGAATTATCAGGAGACCATTGAGGGGAGAACTGAGTGGGGAGCCGTAGCCATCAAAGACAATGAGCAAACATTGGCGTTGGTAAATCTCACTGATTACAGGACTCATGGCTATCACTCGCTGCATGCGTTACACGCACCTGTCTGGGTAAAGACGCCGTCGCCTGAGTCTGAAAAGGCTGTGCTTGAGGCATTGACTCAATATGTCCATAAGAAAGATCATAAGCAGGTATTTTTAAGGATTTCGACATATTCCGACTTGAGTTTGTGTTGCCCAGTGCTGTCGACCATTTCCTACGACCAGACCGTCATTATCGATGTGACCGGCGGAGACGATGAGATCCTCAGGAGGATGAAATCCAGAGGACGCCGCGATGTGCGTAAGTCGCTGCGCGAAAGTCCTGCACAATGTGCAGATGAAACCGACAAGGCTGCGGTTTCGTTCGAGGAATATTACGATGTCATGCAGGAGACCGGCAATAGGGATGGTTTCCATCCAGCTCCATGCTCCGACTATGAGGATATGATCCGGATCCTTGGCCCTGAGCACTGCCGTGTCTACGCCGGTCGCATCGACGGCCGGGTGGTCACCTGGTCGATAGTCACGATTTCAGGCACCCGTGGTGTGCGCTACTACGGTGCCAGCCGAAACGCCAGCATGCGCCAGCACGTCACAGACAAACTTGTGTATTTCGAATGCTGCGATCTCGGTGCGAACAAGGGTGTGGAGAGCTACGACATGATGGGCATCGGTGACGATTTCGCGCCCAGCCTCAAGGGGCTCAATGAGTTCAAGACGAAATTCACTGCAGAAACCACCCCGGTGGCCCCCAATCGTGACATACCTTTGAGAAATACGTTCTATACGGCTTTGGTGACGGCCAAACGCCTCCGTGATCGGTGACTGAAAGCCGCAACTTGCACGGCCAATGCGCGTCTACTATCCAGATTTGTTTAAAACTCAATTTTTTGAAGAAGGCAACATGGTGCATCTCGAGCCGATAGATCGCCATAACTTTTATGAGGTGCTTGACCAGAAACGTCCTGACGGCGAAGAGTACGTATCTCCCAACAGCGTTTCGCTTGCCGAGGCTTGGCTCTACCGAGACAAGTATGTGGTTCGTCCGCGCGCCATCTACAGCGATGACGAGTTGGTGGGTTTCGTGGTTACGTATGATGTTCCGGCCAAGAGCACGCGAATCATCGCCAGGTTTCTGATACCTGAAGAGTACGTGAACCAGGATTATGGGACGAAGACCTTGAAGATTCTCATTGATGAGTTGAATGAAGATACGTCGCATGATTCACTGGAGCTCTCATACGTTCCCGGCAATACGCGTGCGGAGTACGTCTACACCAAGATGGGTTTTCGCCCCACCGGTGAACTTCATAAAGGCGAGATCATCATGAAGTATTCAGCCACTATTGCGCAATAGACGGGAGCAGATTCCCGCGATGAATGAGCGAGAGTAAACAAAAATCGAAAGACTGAATGCCGCTGTGTGCGCTGTTCGAAGGCGTGTGGTGATTGACCGCCAAGATTACGACATAATGTCCATTATCGGATTTTATTTTTACTTCGTCCGTAAAAAATTAATTAGAATCAATGCACAGAGCAGACGATGCAAGTAGACGTAGTATGTGGCTCGCGTAGCGGGCCATCAAAATACGGAATGCTGCTGATGCGATTGTTTGCCTAACATTGGGAAAAATAATGTGGCTTTGCTGGAAAATATTGCCTTGAAAAACCAAGGCTGCAGCGCTTATGCCGAAATTCGGTAATGATGGTAGGAATGCCGTGAGCCTTCTAACTGCATCGGATAATTTCTCAAATGAGGTTGCGATTAGATTGAATCCGCAGGAAACAGGAAGGTTTGTTAAAAATAGGTGGGTAAACATGATAGGTAAGTAAACCTGTGGCTGTGTAAGCTGTGTTTTAAGAAAAGATTTTTTACTGTGCGCAGGGTGCTATCAAGAATGCAGGGTAACGCAAAGCTGAGAGGTCGAAAAAAGATGGCGACACACCGTAGTGAAAGAAATACAAGAAAATATTTCGTCATCGTATCGCTTTTCTGGAGTAAGAAAATCATTATTCGCGTGAATTCGACACGCCGATGAAGGCTAATGTTTGCAAGTGTTTTTGTAAATTTATAGATGTGCTACTTGCGTAAGTAGACGGAATCTAGTAAATTATTCCTTTGCTGCCTGACAGCGACAATATTTCTTCGAAATAGATTGAACTTGTTGGTGTGGTGGTGGTTTGAGAACTCAAGAGTGTGTCTGTACTACTTTTTCAAGTATTTTGAATGCCAGTCCGATGTCCGCCTTGGCCTGTTGGCCGGGGTCGTCCGAGGGGGCGCCAAGGGGTGTCGGGGTTTTTTAGTGTGGACCGTTTGATCCTTATTCAAACGGTCCCGTCAATGATTATTGTGAGAGTCTGTTGAGGATTCTTTCTGCAATGTTTTTTGTGGAGGGTTCGATTCTGGCTCAGGATGAACGCTGGCGGCGTGCTTAACACATGCAAGTCGAACGGGATCCATGGTGCTTGCACTATGGTGAGAGTGGCGAACGGGAGAGTAATGCGTGACCGACCTGCCCCGTGCTCCGGAATAGCTCCTGGAAACGGGTGGTAATGCCGGATGCTCCGCGCCCCTGCATGGGGGTGTGGGAAAGCTCTGGCGGCATGGGATGGGGTCGCGTCCTATCAGCTTGTTGGCGGGGCAACGGCCCACCAAGGCTTCGACGGGTAGCCGGCCTGAGAGGGTGACCGGCCTCATTGGGACTGAGATACGGCCCAGACTCCTACGGGAGGCAGCAGTGGGGAATATTGCACAATGGGCGCAAGCCTGATGCAGCGACGTCGCGTGCGGGATGGAGGCCTTCGGGTTGTAAACCGCTTTTGTTGGGGAGCAAGCGAGAGTGAGTGTACCCTTCGAATAAGGACCGGCTAACTACGTGCCAGCAGCCGCGGTAATACGTAGGGTCCAAGCGTTATCCGGATTTATTGGGCGTAAAGGGCTCGTAGGCGGCTTGTCGCGTCCGGTGTGAAAGTCCATCGCTCAACGGTGGATTCGCGCCGGGTACGGGCAGGCTGGAGTGCAGTAGGGGAGACTGGAATTCCCGGTGTAACGGTGGAATGTGTAGATATCGGGAAGAACACCAATGGCGAAGGCAGGTCTCTGGGCTGTCACTGACGCTGAGGAGCGAAAGCGTGGGGAGCGAACAGGATTAGATACCCTGGTAGTCCACGCCGTAAACGGTGGATGCTGGATGTGGGGCCCGTTCCACGGGTTCCGCGTCGGAGCTAACGCGTTAAGCATCCCGCCTGGGGAGTACGGCCGCAAGGCTAAAACTCAAAGAAATTGACGGGGGCCCGCACAAGCGGCGGAGCATGCGGATTAATTCGATGCAACGCGAAGAACCTTACCTGGGCTTGACATGTGCCGGACAGCCCCAGAGATGGGGCCTCCCTTCGGGGCCGGTTCACAGGTGGTGCATGGTCGTCGTCAGCTCGTGTCGTGAGATGTTGGGTCAAGTCCCGCAACGAGCGCAACCCTCGCCCTGTGTTGCCAGCGCGTCATGGCGGGAACTCGCAGGGGACCGCCGGGGTTAACCCGGAGGAAGGTGGGGATGACGTCAGATCATCATGCCCCTTACGTCCAGGGCTTCACGCATGCTACAATGGCCGGTACAACGGGATGCGACGCGGCGACGCGGAGCGGATCCCTGAAAACCGGTCTCAGTTCGGATCGGAGCCTGCAACCCGGCTCCGTGAAGGCGGAGTCGCTAGTAATCGCGGATCAGCAACGCCGCGGTGAATGCGTTCCCGGGCCTTGTACACACCGCCCGTCAAGTCATGAAAGTGGGCAGCACCCGAAGCCGGTGTCCGAACCCTTGTGGGCGGAGCCGTCTAAGGTGAGGCTCGCGATTGGGACTAAGTCGTAACAAGGTAGCCGTACCGGAAGGTGCGGCTGGATCACCTCCTTTCTACGGAGAGTTCAGGCCACTGTCTGGTGGCCGGTGTCGGACCCCATGGGATGCTCCCGTGGCGGTCCTGCTGGTGTGGAAACGTTCGGATGCTTTGTGGTGCGGACATGCTTTTGGGTCCCCGGACCGTCACCCCAGGCGTTGGCCTGGTGCGGTCTGCGCCCCATGTGCTGCGGTCGTCCTGTGTGGCGTCGCGTGGCGTGTGGGTGTGCGGTGGTTTGAGAACTGGATAGTGGACGCGAGCAAGGATTTTTCCTTGCTTTGTGATGCAATTTTAATGGCTGGGCCCTGTTTCTAGGGGGTCCGGTCGATCGTTTTGTGATCATTTTGTGCGATAGAATATAGTGTTGTCTGGTGTTTTTCGTGTGAGGTCCCATGGCGTGCATCCCATGTGTTTGCATGGTGTGTGTCGTTGTTGGGGGCGCATGGCGGATGCCTTGGCAGACAGTACCGATGAAGGACGCAGCAGATTGCGATAAGCCTCGGGGAGCCGTCAAGCCGGCTGTGATCCGAGGGTCTCCGAATGGGGCAACCCGCCGGCCGTCATGGGCCGGCACCCGCTCGTATGGGCGTGGAGGGTACGCAGGGAAGTGAAACATCTCAGTACCTGCAGGAAAGGATATTCCGTGAGTAGTGGCGAGCGAAAGCGGATCATGGCTAAACCCCATGCGTGTGACAGCCGTCGGGCGTTGCGCGTGGGGTGTTGTGGGATCATGTGTCCGGCCTCCGACGTGGCCGGCGGACGACAGCGAGCGTGGTAGGCGAACCTGGTTGGATCCAGGGCCGCAGAGGGTGATGGCCCCGTAGCCGAAGGCGCGCTCCGGTCCGATCGTGACTCCCGAGTAGCACGGTCCACGAGGAATTCCGTGTGAATCAGCCCAGACCGTTGGGCAAAGCCTGAATATATCTGTCTGACCGATAGCGTACTAGTACCGTGAGGGAAAGGTGAAAAGCACCCCGGGAGGGGAGTGAAACAGTTTCTGAAACCGTGCGCCAGCGAACCGTCGGAGCCTTGTTATGGGGTGACGGCGTGCCTATCGAAAAATGAGTCTGCGAGTCAGTGGCATGTGGCGAGGCTAACCCGTGTGGGGGAGCCGTAGCGAAGGCGAGTCTCAATGAGGCGTGGCAGTCGCGTGTCCTGGACCCGAAGCGGGATGATCTAGCCCTGAGCAGGTTGAAGCGCGGGTAAGGCCGCGTGGAGGACCGCACCCACCTAGGTTGAAAACTGGGGGGATGACTTGGGGCTAGGGGTGAAAGGCCAATCAAATTCCGTGATAGCTGGTTCTCTCCGAAATGCATTTAGGTGCAGCGTCGCGTGTTCCCCGGTGGGGGTAGAGCTACTGGATGCCTGAGGGTCCGTTTGCGGGTACCGACGGCAACCAAACTCCGAATACCATCGGGCCGAGCGCGGCAGTGAGTCGGCGGGGGATAAGCTCCGTCGTCGAAAGGGAAACAGCCCAGACCGTCGTCTAAGGTCCCCAAGCGTGTGCTAAGTGGGAAAGGATGTGGAGTCGCATCGACAGCCAGGAGGTTGGCTCAGAAGCAGCCATCCTTGAAAGAGTGCGTAACAGCTCACTGGTCTAGTGGTTCCGCGCCGACAATGTAGCGGGGCTCAAGCACGCCACCGAAGACGCGGCAGTATTTCATACTGGGTAGGAGAGCGTCCCCAGCGGGGCGAAGCGGGCGCGGAAGCGTCCGTGGACTGCTGGGGAGTGAGAATGCAGACATGAGTAGCGAGAGACGGGTGAGGATCCCGTCCGCTGGATGACCAAGGGTTCCGGGGCCACGTTCATCGTCCCCGGGTGAGTCGGGTCCTAAGGCGAGGCCGACAGGCGTAGTCGAATGGACGAACGGGTCGATATTCCCGTACCGGCGTACGACCGACAGGTCCGAGGCGTGGGTACTAACCTCCCGCCTCGCGGATGCTCCCCTTCGGGGGTGCGGATGCGTGGTGGTTGGGACAGACCGTGTAGTAGGGCAGCGCAGGAGTGACATGACGGGTAGGCCGGCCGCGGCGGTGGTAGTCCGTGGTCAAGCGTGCGGCCCCTCCCCCAGGCAAATCCGGGGGAGTTCGGGGCGAGGCGTGACGGTGGGTCCCTTATGGGGCGAATCCGGTGGATCCCGTGATCGAGAAAAGCTTCGGCGTGAGGGCGTGCGGCGCCCGTACCGCAAACCGACACAGGTGGTCAGGTAGAGTATACCAAAGCGATCGAGCGAATCCTGGTCAAGGAACTCGGCAAATCACTCCCGTGCCTTCGGCATAAGGGAGACCCCCTCTCGTGATGGGCTTCGCGCCCGGGGCGTAGGGGGGTGGCACAGGCCAGGGGGTAGCGACTGTTTACCAAAAACACAGGTGCATGCGAAGGCGCAAGCCGCTGTATATGCACTGACGCCTGCCCGGTGCCGGAAGGTTAAGAGGATCCGTCATCCCGACTCGTTCGGGGGCAGCGGTGAATTCAAGCCCCGGTAAACGGCGGTGGTAACTATAACCATCCTAAGGTAGCGAAATTCCTTGTCGGGTAAGTTCCGACCTGCACGAATGGCGTAACGACTTCCCCACTGTCTCGACCAGGAGCTCGGCGAAATTGCAGTACGAGTAAAGATGCTCGTTAAGCGCAGAAGGACGAAAAGACCCCGGGACCTTTACTATACCTTGGTATTGGCGTTAGACGGCGGCTGTGTAGCATAGGCGGAAGGCTTCGACCCCATGGCGCCAGCCATGGGCGAGCCGTTAGTGAAATACCGCTCTGCCGCCGTCTGGCGTCTCACCTCGACGCGTGATCCGTGTCAGGGACAGTGCCTGGCGGGTAGTTTAACTGGGGCGGTTGCCTCCCAAAGAGTAACGGAGGCGCCCAAAGGTTCCCTCAGCCCGGTTGGCAATCGGGTGTTGAGTGCAATCGCACAAGGGAGCTTGACTGCGAGACCGACGGGTCGAGCAGGGACGAAAGTCGGGGATAGTGATCCGGTGCCGGCGTACGGACGCGGCATCGCTCAACGGATAAAAGGTACCCCGGGGATAACAGGCTGATCATCCCCAAGAGTCCATATCGACGGGATGGTTTGGCACCTCGATGTCGGCTCGTCGCATCCTGGGGCTGTAGCAGGTCCCAAGGGTTCGGCCGTTCGCCGATCAAAGCGGCACGCGAGCTGGGTTCAGAACGTCGTGAGACAGTTTGGTCTCTATCCTCTGCGCTCGTTGGAACATTGAGGAGGCCTGCCCATAGTACGAGAGGACCTGGGTGGACGAACCTCTGGTGTGCCGGTTGCCGCGCCAGCGGCATGGCCGGTTGGCTACGTTCGGGAGGGATAACCGCTGAAAGCATCTAAGCGGGAAGCCCGCTCCAAGATTAGTGTTCCGCACGCCCTCGAGGCGTGGAAGGCCCCAGGCAGAACACCTGGTTGATAGGCCGGACGTGGAAGCCCCGCGAGGGGTGGAGCCGACCGGTACTAACGGCCGAGAGACGACAACACATCCGATTCCCGGATCGGGCGTGGGTGCCTCTCATGGAAAGTAAGCATCATACACACTCTGCGCACAAGGTCACAAGACGGCCTGCATCACGATCGCGTCCCCTGTCCGGTCCCCGAACCGCCGCGGATTCCCCCGCGTGCGCGCGGGACGTACAACTGAAGATTTGCGGCGGCCACAGCCCAGGGGAGACGCCCGGTCCCATTCCGAACCCGGAAGCTAAGGCCTGGCACGGCGATGGTACTGCACCCGGAAGGATGTGGGAGAGTAGCACGCCGCCGCACCACACTTGGGGAGGGCCCCGCATGGACATGGTTCCATGCGGGGCCCTCCCGCATGGAACCACACACGCGAGACGGCACCCCACACCCGAAACAGACCGGCACCCCGACCTTACCCCGCGTGCCCGATGGCGGCGCCTATATCCCATTTTCCACATATACTTGACTTGAACAGGATTGTATGTTCTGATTCTCAAAGAAAGGGTTGGGTGGGGCAATGAAATATTCCGAACTTGGACAATCAGGCGTCAACGCATCACGAGTGGCTTTAGGCGTCATGCGCATCGATGGTAAATCTCCGGAGGATGCTCGGGAAATTGTTTCCACTGCGTTGCTTGAGGGCGTTAATTTTTTCGATACTGCCGATGGCTATGCCGCTGGGGAGAGCAGTAGAAGACTTGGACAGGCCCTCAAAGATTTGCGGGTGGAACGAGAGAAAATCTACATCCAGACCAAATTTGGGATTTATCGTAATCCCCAAACCGACAAGATTACCCGGTACGACTTTTCCAAGCAGCATTTGCTGGAAGCCATTGATGATGAATTGAACAATCTACAGACGGATTATGTTGACTTTGTGCTTTTGCACAGACCAGATACGCTTGTCGATTTGGACGAACTGGCCGAAGCCTTCAACGAGTTGCAGAACAGCGGCAAAGTTCGTCACTTTGGTGTCAGCAACGTCAGCCCCATGCAAGTTGAGATGCTTCAAAGCGCGGTGGGGCAGAAACTCGAGGTGAACCAATTGCAGTTTGGTCTTGGCCACACCGGGATGATTCAGCAGGAGTTTCATGTGAATATGGACGACGCCGCAAGCCTTGACCATGACGGTGGACTCATTAGTTACTCCAGGCTGACAAATATGACGATCCAAGCTTGGAGCCCATTCCAGACGGGATTTTTCGATGGTGTGTTTATGGATAATCCGAAGTTTCCTGAACTCAATGCCATGCTGGAAACCGTGGCGAATAGACACGGCACTAATAAGAATGCCATAGCAGTGGCCTGGATTCTGCGTCATCCGGCAATGATGCAGGTGCTCATAGGCTCAATGACTCCCAAGCGCATCGTGCAGATGACACAAGGTGCAGATGTGCAGCTCAGCGCACAGGAGTGGTACGACCTGTATCTTTCAGCCGGAAACGATTTGCCGTAGGCAACGCTTCGCGCGAGGCGAAGTGTGTGCTGATTGTGCACTGCTCGCCTTATGACTGTGTTGCGATTCGAAAGGGATTCTTTACAGTCGGATAAAAGCCCGCATGGTTGTTACTGTGCGGGCTTTTTCATGCTCGAACGGGAAAAATCTAAACGTTCCGGATAGTGCACAATAGTCACCGAATAATTCACAGATAAGCGGCTTCATATCTATTTCATCATGCGGAAATTTTCTGCTATGAGCATTGAAGGCCATGGCTCCGCCTGCTACGAACGATATATTTGGTTGCTGATTATATCCATCATAATAAATTAAAATGTCTAGATTGTTTGGATTCAAATGCCTATTACCTTGTTGAGAAAATGTCCATTGTCAATTGACTTGATCCTGTGTTTGCGTAAGGCAATCCCTACAGAGATTTCAGTACCATGTAATCTCTAAGGAGGTCGATGATGGCGCTTTGCGAACAATCAGTTGTTGATTATCTAGCGAACCGACGGGATTTTGTACCGGCTTCCGAAATCGCTCTCGTTTTCAATGTGTCTACACGTACGGTTGGTCGTACTGTCAAACAGATCAATGATTCGAATTCTGGATTTGCGGTGATCGAATCACGCCGTGGGCGCGGATACCGCTTGGCACAGCCATATCAAAGGTCGGAGTCGTTGGCAGCGACCAATCCCGGTACGCTGGCGACCCCATCAAAGGTCAACCATGATGAACGCAATCGGGTAAGTCGTCTTACGTCTGTTGAGCGCAGGGACGAGATACTGAAAAAACTGTTGATGACTTCGCCTCAGCAGCATCGCATTACAACGTTGTGGGGTCAATACTTCATCAGTGAATCCGCGATTTCGATGGATATCCACAAATTGCGTGGTGTGCTGGGCAAATATGAGTGCAAAGTGGTGCGCAGCGGCGACATTATTTGGATTGATGGCTCGGAGTCCGATATTCGTAGGGCCATATGCGATTTGCTTTCCAGCTCGAACGTTATGGAGACTGGTCGTTTTCTTCAGCCAAACCAACTCGTCCAGCAACGTGACGTAGCGTTCGTTCAGCAGCTGCTTGGCAATATCGAAAAGCTGACGGATGCTGAAATCCCCTATCCGTATAGCGTCAACCTCTTCACCCATCTGTACATACTGATTGAACGATACCGTGAGGTCGGAGTGATGCCGTCAGAGGAGTATCCCGCCCAGGCCCGCGAGGAGCTCGACCAGGATCCGGCGTGGAAACAGATTTGCCGTTCAGTCATCGATGACATCAATGAATATCTTAATGCTCAGCTCCCTGAAGTCGAGATGTATTACCTCTACCAATACCTTTCGTCGTCTCGTATTGATGCCCGGCAGTCGGGAACATATACGATTCCGCCGATAGTGGGGGAAGTGACGCACTACCTCATCAACGAGGTGACAGCCGCGTTGCCCCACCACAACATCGATGTGGACACTCTCTTCTTGAATCTCGCGAAGCATATGAAGCCGCTGCTCAACCGTTTGCAAAACAAAATCAGGGTAAACAACAACCTCTTGGAACAGATTATTCTCGAATACCCTGATTTGTACGCCACGGTCAAGTCGGTATGTGCCCGAATGGTTGAGCAATTCTCGCTTAATGACATCTGCGATGAAGAAGTCGGGTTCATTACGGTCTATTTTGCCAATGCATACGACAATGCCCGCCCGAAGATCAACATCATGCTGGTATGCACAACGGGTTTGGGTACGGCGCAGCTGCTCAGAGGCAAGATTGAGCGGCGATTCTCTACATTTAACATTTTGCAAACCGTGGCTGCTAAGGATTTGCAGAAGGAGATAGATAAGCACCCTGAGACTGATTTGGTGGTTTCGACGGTGGACCTGGGTGAGGACTTCGATGTGCGGGTGCTCGTGGTCAGTGCCATGCTCACTATTGAGGATCAGCAGCGGCTCGAACTGGTAGCCAACGAGATTCTTCAATCCAAGACATTCGCGCAGCAAGAGCCACAAGAACAGCGAGGACGTCAATGATGAGGCGAATGGTGTTGTGGGAGGATCCGCAGATGGCACAGTGCCGCAATATGACGCAGGTGCTGCAGGCGGCCGGAAACTATCTTTACGGGTTGGGTCTGGTTCATAGCGGTGCGGCGCTGGCGGTTTTGCTTGAGAACCGCTGCAGGGCCGGTGACGTGATGCTGGCTCCAGGATTTCCCAATCCGCATGCACAAAGCGATGATGCAGAGGATGCGGTGTTGCTGTACCTAAAGTTCGCAGACCAGTTGCATTTCGACATCGCGGCACCGCGAAAACAAGATTTCAACCGCATGTTGGTGACCGTCGTTCCTGCAAGGCTCTGCAGGGAAGACGGCATGCAGATACAGACGCTGTACCACGAGATGGCGGATGAAGGAGTGTTGGCGGTATTGGCCAATGGCACACAACAGGAAGTTCAGCATCTAGTGCTGACGGAAGGGGAATAATGGTAGATACTACGGGTATGGATGCGGCGGCACTCGCGGAGGTGCTTGACACCAAGACCATAGTGACCGATTTGGTGGCGACTTCCAAGGAAGATGTATTCAAGGAATTGGCCGCCCGGCTTCAGTCCGCGGGCTATATCGCCGATGTGGATGCATTCATCAACGCCGTCCATGAGCGTGAGCAACAGGGGGCCACAGGCATCGGCGGGCATGTTGCCATACCGCACGGCAGAAGCGACACTGTGCAACGCAACGGTGTGGCCATTGCCATTCTTCACGACGAAGTGGCATGGGAGTCCTTGGACGATACGGGGGCGAAGGTCGTGGTGCTCTTTGCAGTGGGCGCTGACGACGAAGGATCGAAGCGACACCTCAAGCTGCTCTCGCTCTTTGCCAGAAGGCTTGCGAAGGCGGATGTGGTCAATGCGCTCATTGCCGCCAAGAGTGTCGATGACGTCAAATCGGCATTGCTCGGCCGGTGAGCATTCGTATCAGAGATATCAAAGTTTCATATTAGCAAGGTTCATCAAAGGAGAACAATATGAAAATTGTAGGAGTGACCGCGTGCACGATCGGCATCGCACACACGTACCTGGCGCAACAGAAGCTCCAGGATGCCGCTGAGGCCAAGGGCGACGAGATCAAAATCGAGACCCAGGGCACCATCGGCATTGAGAATGCGTTGACTAAGGAAGACATCGCCGCAGCCGACGTTGTGATTCTGGCCGTCGACATCAAGATTGCCGACGAAGAGCGCTTCAAGGGCAAGAAAGTGGTGAAGGTCTCCACCGACACCGCCATCAAGTCCCCGAACAAGCTCATTGCCAAGCTTCATGAAATCGTTGCGAAGTAACAGCATCGGGCGGAATAACAAGTAACACAAGACAAAGAAGTTAACATGAAGGATTTTTGGAAAAAAGCGAATTTTAAGGGTCACCTCCTGACCGCCATCTCGTACATGATTCCTATTGTGTGCGGTGCCGGCTTCATCATCGCCATCGGCATGGCATTCGGAGGCAAGAGCCAGGATGCGCTCGTGATGGGCAAGTTCGATTTCTGGCAGGCGCTCGCCACTCTTGGTGGCAAGGCTTTGGGTCTGCTGCCTGTCATCATCGCCACTGGCATTGCCTTCTCGATTGCAGGCAAGCCAGGCATCGCCCCCGGCTTTGTGACCGGCCTTGCGGCTGTGTCCATTAGCGCCGGCTTCATCGGCGGCATGATCGGTGGCTACATCGCCGGCTGGCTTGCCTTCGCGGTGCTCAAGTACGTGAAGGTTCCGAATTGGGCCAAGGGCCTGATGCCGACGTTGATCGTGCCGTTCCTGGCATCCATTGTCAGCGGCCTGATCATGGTCTACATCATCGGCACCCCGGTCTCCTGGTTCACCGACTGGCTCACCAGTCTGCTCAAGAGCCTCAACGGCGCCTCCAACCTGGTGCTCGGCGGCGTCATCGGGGGCCTGAGCATCGTCGATTTCGGCGGCCCGATCAACAAGACCGTGTTCGCATTCGGCTTGACGCTTCAGGCACAGGGCATCAACGGCCCGGTCACCGCTTTGCAGTTGACCAACACCGCCACCCCGATCGGCTTTGGCTTTGCGTACCTCGTGGCCAAGCTGCTGCGTAAGCGCATCTACACCAACGAAGAGGTGGAGACCTTGAAGTCGTCCGTGCCGATGGGCGTGGTGAACATCGTCGAAGGCACCATCCCGATTGTGATGAACGACATCGTCCGTGGTGTCATCGCCGCGGCCTGCGGTGGCGTTTGCGAAGGCGCCATCCTCATGTCCATGACCGGCGCCAAGGGTGCAACGGTGCCGTTCGGTGGTTTCCTCATGCTGCCGACCATGGGATCCCTGTGGTGGGTCGGTCTGCTGGCCATCGCGGCAAACGTGCTGGTGACAGGCGTGGTCTATGCACTGATCAAGAAGAACATCCCCGAAGGCAGCGAGCAGGCCGGCCCTGCCACCGCCGAAGATGAGGAAGACCTGGACTTGGACGACATCCAGGTCATGTAACGGCGTCGACGGGTGCCGGCGTGCCGCGGTGTGCCGGCACCCGTTGTTGCAATCAATCGAAAGGAAATTCTATGTCGGAAGTCTCGAAGTCAAACCTCAAAGATCGGCCGATCGCGCTTGCGCCTTCGCTCATGACCATGGATCTCGATCAGTTCAAGGAGCAGGTCTCCTTCCTCGACACCAGGGTCAACCAATATCACATCGACATCATGGACGGCCATTTCGTGCCGAACATCACGCTTTCGCCGTGGTTCATCGAGCAGACCCGCAAGATTTCGAAGCTGCCCATGAGCGCGCATTTGATGGTGACGGACGCGCCGTTCTGGGTGCAACAGCTCATCGACATCAAGTGCGAGGAGATCAGTATGCCGGTGGAGGTGACCAACGGTGTGGCGTTCAGGCTCATCGATCAGATTCATGACGCTGGGCTCAAGGCCGGCATAGTGATGAACCCCGAGACCCCGGTCAGCTCACTGATGCCGTTCATCGACCAGCTCGACAGTGTGATGGTGATGACCATCGATCCTGGTTTTGCCGGTCAGCGCTTCCTCCAGGTGTGCCTCGACAAGATCGTTGAGCTGCGTAGGCTGCGTGAGGAGAAGGGCTACAAGTACCGCATCCAGATGGATGGCTCAACCAATCTGGCGCATTGGAAGATGATTTCGGACGCCGATCCCGACGTATATGTGATCGGTCGCAGTGGGCTCTTCGGTTTGACCGACAACATCGCGGATTCTTGGAAGCAGATGGTCGGTGAGTATGAACAGTCCACCGGCTACAGGTTCGATACGGGCATGCCCGACTGCAGGAAGTGAGGGGGCAACAGTCTCCGCATCGATAGGGATTTCCCGCCGTGAAGTGCGACGGGGTTGAAACCAGGTTCTGGCGGTCGTTCGCATGTGGCCGCCCGGACCGGTTTTATATATTGACGAATCGTCAAATAAAGATACGACAGGCTGCACTGTGTTGCGTGCTTGAGGCGCGGCAAAACATCATTTAGGTTTTTGAATTTCGGTGTGCAGTGGAGCGGATGACTGATTTTGGATAAAGGAAGTAGCAATGGCAAGTACATTTACATTTACAGTTGGCGACCCCAATGGCATCCATGCCAGACCGGCCAGTGAGCTGGTCTCCAAGGCTCAGGGATACAAGTCCAAGGTCATGGTGGGCGTGGGGGAGCCCACGGCCGACGCCAAGAGCATTCTGGGAGTGATGGGCCTGGGCGTCAAGGCCGGTGATACGCTCACCGTCACTGTCGAAGGCGAAGATGAAGACACTGCTGCCAAGGACTTGGAACAGTTCTTTAAGGAGAATCTGTGATGAAGAAAATACAAGGCACTGGTGTTTCGGCAGGTGTCGCCATCGGGCGTATTGCTGTGCTGCGTGCAAAGCAGGAGGTTTTACGCCGAGAGGTGGGCGACCGCAAGGCCGAAGTGGAGCGGTTCCATGCCGCCCAGAAGCGTGCTGTGGCTCAGCTTGATGCCTTACGCGTCAGTACTGCGGCCTCGTTGGGTGAGGATAAGGCGCAGCTGTTTGATGCCCACAAACTTATGATTCAAGATCCAAGCTACGCTGGTGGCGTGGAGCAGATGATTGACGATGAGGGTGTGAACGCCGAATATGCTGTCAGCTCCACCGGAGAGAAGTTCGCAGCCATGTTCGCCGGTATGGACAACGACTATATGCGGGGTCGTGCGGCGGATGTACGTGATATTTCCGAGCGTCTGATTGCGGTGCTTGAGGGCCATGATGAGAATGAGAGCGCAGCGGATGGTGGCTCGCACATCATCCTTGCCGAAGATCTGACACCTAGCCAAACGGCACAGCTTGACCGTACAAAGATCATGGCATTGGTGACTGCCAAGGGCTCGCGCAATGCGCATACAGCCATTTTGGCCCGCACCATGGCATTGCCTGCCGTCATAGGCATCGGCGACGCCTTCGATGAGGGGGACGATGGAAAGGAAGCCATTGTAGACGGTGAAACCGGCGTGGTGCTGGTTGACCCCGATGAGGCAAACCTGAAGGAATACCAAGAGAAAAAGCGGAAGTATGACGAACATCAACGTTTGCTCCAGAACCTGAAAGGCAAGCCCACCCAGACCCACTCGGGGCAGAAGGTGAAGCTCTATGCCAACATTGGCCGCCCCTCGGACGTGGACGATGTGCTAGCCAACGATGCTGAGGGTATCGGTCTGTTCCGCAGCGAGTTCCTCTACCTCGACAGTACGGATTACCCCACGGAGGACTTTCAGTTCAACGCATACCGCGAGGTGGCAGAGCGCATGGAAGGCAAGGACGTGGTGATTCGCACGCTCGACATCGGCGCCGACAAGCAGGTGGGTTACTTTAACCTGGAGCACGAGGCCAACCCGGCGCTCGGCTACCGTGCCATCCGCATCTGCCTGACCAAACCGGAGATTTTCAAGGTTCAGCTGCGTGCCATCCTGCGTGCATCGGCATTCGGCAACATCTCCATCATGCTTCCGATGATCACCTCGGTGAAGGAAGTGCACGACGCCAAGGCGATTATCGACGAGGTGAAGGCTGATTTGAGGGCTGAGCACATTGATTTCAACGAGGGCATCAAGATCGGCATCATGATCGAGACACCGGCATCGGTGATCATGGCTCCTGAGCTGGCCCACGAAGTGGACTTCTTCTCCATCGGCACCAACGACCTGACGCAGTACACTCTGGCATGCGACCGGCAGAACCCGAATCTCGGCCGATTTGCCGACCCGCATTCACCGGCCGTGCTGCGCATGATCGCCATGGCTGCAAAGGCCGCGCATGATGCCGGTATCTGGTGTGGCATCTGCGGCGAGCTGGGAGCCGACCGCGAGCTGACGCAGACGTTCCTTGACGACGGCATCGACGAGCTCTCGGTGACACCGAGCAGCGTGCTGCCGTTGCGCGAGGTGGTGCGCGAGCACTGATTCGATCCGATGCCATATGCCGCTGAACGGTGCGGCGTGAATGATGCTAGGCTGTGCCGGCCATCTGCGAATAGTGCAGATGGCCGACACGGTTTTTATATGGGCCGGTTTATTATTTACTGGTCAGCAACGCAGAATCTACGCAATATTCGACTTGTAGCGCGTTTTGCTCTTGATGGAGCCGTCACTGTTCGCCATGGGCGTCGTGCGTACAATGGGCGTATGCATTACTTCACTCCGAGACGTTGCCCTGAATCCCGCAAGATCATGTATCATGACAAGGCTCAGGCGTTGCGGGCTTCGGAGCAAAGCTTCATCGAGCGTGGGGCGGAGCTTTGGGTGTATCGTTGCCAATTCTGCGGCAAGTGGCATTTGACGCATCATAATCCGGAGGACGAAGTGGCCATTGCTGCCGCGCAGGCTGGCAAAAAAGCTGGCAGGCGCCCCAGGTCGCGCAAGCGTGGTTTCAAGCCCAGAAGACGGTGAGAAGTGAAACCACGCATCGGTCAACGTCTGGCGCAGATGCATGAAGCATAGTGTCCGGCCATCGGCTGGCCGTATGCGATGATTCGTCTGTTTTGTGCCGTATGCAGGCAGGCATTCGTGGCAGTTTCAGGGAGACTGTAGAATGCAATGAGACAATATCGTAGATAACGAGGGTAGGGACAGTGTCGCAGATGATAGGTGAGACAGTTGACAAACGCAACGATTCGGCGGTTCAAAGGATCTTGGACATCACCAAGCATTCCCGGCAGAGTGCCAAGACCATCCTATTGGAGGATGAGGAGCCGACGCTTCAGGCGGTGAAAGCTGGAGTGAAGGTACATGAATTGTATTTTGCTGAGAATTTCCCACCGGCCGACGATGTGCTTGGCATGGCGGAGCAGCGACGCATACCAGTGCGACCGGTGACCAACGAAATGCTCAAGGTGATGTTTCCGGCGGGCAAGAAACCCAAACTATTCGGTGTGGCAGCTGCTCCTCGTCCGCTGACACTGGAAGCGCTTGCCGGCAGTAGAGCCGACGTGGTGGTGCTTGACGGAGTCAAGATTGTGGGCAATATCGGTGCCATCATCCGTACCTCGTATGCGCTCGGAGCTTCTGGAGTAGTGCTGCTTGACAGTGATCTGGAACGAATTTCGGACGCACGCCTGATCCGTTCCAGCCGTGGATACGTCTTCTCGCTGCCTGTGGTGCTCAGTGATGCCAGTGAACTGCGTGAATTCCTGACTGTTGAGCGCGTGCGTCCCGTCACTTTTGACGCCCATGGACAGACCGATCTGCGCTCGCTGACTGGCATTGACGAGCGGCTGGCGTTCGTGATGGGCAGCGAGAAACGTGGACCGTCGTTTGATGCCGCGGGGCTTAATGCTGCAACCGTTTCGATACCGATGATCGACGAAGTGGAGTCGCTCAACGTCTCTGTGGCCACCGGCATCGCCTTGCAGCAGCGGATGGAGAGGAATATCGCTCTGCATCAGACCAGTCGTCGGTGAATGTGACTGGCCGTAAATATGGCCAGTGGGCGATGAACATGACTTGTGACCAGTGAATGTGGCCAATGGATACGAGAGTTTGACAATGTAACTGGCCAGTGAATGAATGGCTGTTTTGCGTCTTGAGTGGCAATTTTGGAGGGTAAGCAGTGGAATTGCGAAGCAAAGTACCCACTGAGTGAAAACCCTATTAAAAACAGATTATAGAAAACCGCGGAATTCCAACAAAAAATGGGTTCCGCGGTTTTGCATTTGAGCGTTATACGCTTTTCAGTGGGTAGTCTATCGTTCGAGATTGAAGCCTTGGGCAGGGGCATGCCTGGTGAGAGCCATATCGAAGACGCTGCGGTCCACGGCTTTCTTGGCGATTTGCTTGCTGAAGGTTTCCACTGGGCGGTCCGGCCGGCGCAGATCGTAGTAGTGGTGCACAGTGTCGTCGAAGTCAGTCATATCGTTCAAGAGCGTTTCGTCGTTTTCGGGATATGCGTCGTCGAAGAATTGGGCCGAACGCTGCATGCGTGGCTTCAAGGCCGGCTCCTGGTCGGGTTTGCCAATGGCCAGTCCCAGAACGGGGTAGGTGAACTCCGGCAGGTGCAGCAGCTTGATAAGCTCAGGGGTGTTGCTCAATACAGTACCGAGCACCACGCAGCCCAGCTCAAGAGACTCGGCAGCGGTCTCCATGGCGTGCAGGGCCAGCACGGCATCGTTGTGGGACTGGATGAGCCTGTAGGTGGAATTCAGCGTGAATTCGTCGGAGTGGATGTCGATTCCGGTTTTGGCGGCGATTGCGGCATTGCGGTGTTCGTCGGCAATGAAGACGTAGAGCAGCGGCGCCTGGGCGATGTAGTTCTGGTTGCCCATCTCGGCGATCTTGTCTTTGGCTGCCTGATCCTTGACCCTAATGGCCGACCAGTCGTTCAGATATTGACTATTGGCTGCACGTTGGGCGGCTTCCTCGATTGTGGCGACGGTTTCGGCGTCGATGTCTTCCGGCTTGAATTTGCGGATGGAGCGGCGGTTCAGCAACGTCTCTATCGTGCTGTTGGTTGGTTTCGTTGAAGATGTCATATGGGTATTCTGACATGGTTTGTCGAAAAAATCGAGTTTTTTGCGCTGGAAGGGAATATGCAGAGGTGGTGCAGGCGTTGAAGACTGGATGCAGGCGATGCCGATGACATATGTATGGCGCAGTGCGCTTCGCCGGTGATGCAAACAGTAATGGCTGTGCGGTCCCTGAAACCGCACAGCCATTACTGTTTGCATCACCAAGGCCCCCAGTGCCGCTCAAGAGCACGCTTTATAAGCGGCACTGGGAGGGGGCTCTCACTGCTTGTGGCGGCGCAGTGCCACAATGCCAATTGCTATCAGCGCCAGCACCGCGGCGGCGATTGCGATGGCGGCTATTGCGGCGCCCGTTTGGCTCAGACCCGGAGCCGGCTTATCTGGCTGGGTGGGCACACCGGACTTGCCGTCTTGGAATACACCGTGTGCGTGGAGCGTGGTGGCAGGTCCAAGATTGACCGTGAGTGGTTCGGAAAGCCTGTGACCTGCCGGAGCCTTGGTCTCAGTGATGGTCCAGTTGCCCCACCTCAGATCGGTTACGCTGAACTTGCCAGGCGTGGGATCCTTGTCGAGACCTGTGCAGGCCAAGGCCGTGCAGTCCTCAACATCGAGCTTTTCGCCATCGGGCCCGTTGAGCTGCCACTTCGAGCCGGAGAGCAGAGTCTTGCCGTCCTTGTCGAACCGTTGCCAGTCGATGGTGCCGGGCGCATCCACGTTCTTGATGTCGACCTTTACATTGTGGCCAGGCTCCACCTTGAACGTTCCATCAGCAGCCACCGTTATCGGCTGGCCGGTGGTGGTGTCGGTGACGATGATGCCGTCCATTTTGTAGCCGGCATTGAGCAGCTGGGTAACAGAGTAGGTGCCGGAGTCAACTGTGGTGGGCGTGGAGGCGCCGACTGGCACGTCCACACTGGTTGCGTCATGTTTGACGGTGACATTGGAACCGGAACCTGCGTCTGTGCCGCCATACTTGAAGTCGCCACTGACGTTGACCGCAAGCGTGGACTTGGCCTTGTAGACAATCGTGGCCGTCACATCCTGGCCACCCGCAATGGCCACGCTGGCCTGCTCCTCGGGCAGCTCAGTACCGTCTGCAAGCGTGTACTTGTAGGTTGGATCTGAGTAGCCGGTAGGGGCGTCTGCGCCTTTCACCTTGTAGGAGCCGGGGACTATGTCCTGGCTCTCGCCATTGGTGAATGTGTGGGTGCTGCCATCGGGATAGGTCACTGTGCGACCCAAGTCATCAGGGTTGGCCGTGCCGCCCTGGACCTCGGTTTTGACGGTGAGTTTGCCCGCCTGCACATAGGTGACCATTGCCTCCAGGTGTTGCCCGACACCGACGTTTACGCCGTTCTCCGTAATGTGAGAGGCCGGCACGTCTTCGCCGTCCAGCTTGTAGGTGACGGTCTTGATGTAGCCGGGGACATTCTCGCCGTCGGCCTTGTAGTTGCCGGCATTGAGGTTGTCTTTGGTTTCACCGTTGGTGTAGGTGGCGGTATCGGAGGCAGCGGGGCCGGTGACGGTGCGGCCCAGTGAATCGGCGTTGAGGTCGCTGCCAGCAGGAATCACTGTGGTGACAGTGACTTTGGCGGGCTCATCGTTGTAGGTCACTGTGGCCACCACGTTCTGTCCGTTGGCTGCAGCCACACCTGCATCGGTTGCCGTTGCCGTGAGGTCTGCAATGTGGTTTCCGTTCTTGTCCACCGACTCATAGGTGACCACAGGCTTGGAATATCCGGCCTTGGTGGAGCCTTCGACTTTGTAGGAGACGCCATCGGTGACGTTTGAGGTCTGGTTCTGGTTGTATTCCACCTTGGTGTCGTCAGAGCCGACCACCGTGCGATCGAAGTCCGTTGGCCCAGCCGTGCCACCGTGGGTGTTGTTGACCACCGTGACCACTTTGAGCGTCGGCTTGATGGTTTCGTACGGCACGGTGCACGTCACATCGCCGCCGTCGAAGACGGAAACGGTGTTCGGGTCATACGAGGCATCACTGGGGTTGAGGTCCCAGCCGCCTGTGTTATCAGTCGAAGTGCAGTGGATTGGCTCGGAATCTGCGAGTTTGTAGCCCGAAGCCATCGTTCCCGCGCCGATTACGTACTTGTCTGAATCCACTGTTTTGGCGGTATCGGGCGTGTATGCGACGTTGTTGCCTCCTGTGTCCTTCAACGATGGGGCGAATTCGGACTCCTGCGCGTTGCCGTCGATGACCTTGCGCTTGATGGTCAGCTTGCCAAGGGCCTGCGTGTTGGCGATGGCGCCGAGGTCCTGATTGAGCACCGGTGTGGTGCCTGCCATGATGTCGAAGGTTTTGACATCGGGGCTCGGTGCGTAATGGGCCGGCGGATTCACTTCGGAGAGCTTGTAGCCGGTGCCCCAATCGAGGCCGGTGACGTTGAACTTGCCGGGAGTGGGATCGGTGTCCTGGTAGCGGTCGGTGGAGCAGCTGCCGGCAGATGTGCAGTCACGCACGGTCACGGAGTTCTGCTCTTCGTCCTTGAGCAACCAAGTCGAGCCGCCGAGCAGATTGCCTGTGGCGCTGTCGGTCTTGGTCCAGCTCACACTGCCGGGCTGCCCTTCATAGGAGATGGTGCAGTCATAGGTGTGACCATCTTGAAGGTTAAGCGGGTCGCTGAATGTCATTGCTGTGCCGTTGTCGGTGCAGGCATATTCCGGGGCAGTGTATCCGTTGACTGTGTTGCCGGAGACCGTGTAGTCACCTCTATCGACCACGTTGAGGATGCCATTGCCATAGGGCACTGCGGTGCCAGAGGCAGGAGTCACATCTCTGTTGAAATCACTAGGGTTGGCGGGCTGGCCGTAGGTGTTCCTCACCACGGTGCTCACCGTCAGCTTGGCGTGGTTGCTTTCGTCGAATGGCACACGGGTCACCATGCACTGCACGTTGGCATCGTCGTCATTGGCCGGGATGGTCAGCTGCCCATTGGCGTCTACGGCGACCTTAGGGGAGTTGGGCTGGCTGATGTCCCGGCAGTCGATCTGGCTTTCGTAATTCGTTTCGTCCGTAGTGGCGGAGCCTGCTTGCAGTGAAGAACCCACCGTATAGCTTTGGCCGGGTGTTACGCTCTTGCCGCTTATTGCAGTGTCTGCTTGGGCTCCGCCAGTGGTGCCTGTTGTCGTTGTCGAGGCCACAGATGCTCCGGTGCCGTCCTTCAGCGTCACATCGAACTGGTCGGAGGGGTCCAGTCGTCCACCGGAGTGTGTCTTGCTGGGTAGATTGGCGATGACGCTGATCTGCGGGATCATCACTGCGGCCTGGTAGTCCTCGACCTCGCCGTCAGCAATGAAACCGGTTGGAGCAAGAGTGCCGGGCTGCTTGGAGATTCGCACACGCATGAATGTGGGATGCCCCTCGTCATCGCCGGCGACCGAGCGCTTTACGTCATTGGGCACGGCGAAGCTCAGCGAGGCGTTGCCGCCTGCAGGGCAGGTGGTTTGGGCGCTGGCTTCGTCATCGTCAAAGGTTCCGTTGCGGTCCCAGTCGATCCAGCCTCTTACCTTGCCGCCGCCGGCACATGTGACCGCCTGGGAATAGGCTCTGCCTGCGACTGCACCTTTGATTTTGACCACGTCGTTGCTGTTGACGTCGGGACTCATCGCCACGCCGTCCTCGTCGCCATGGCCGCCCTGCGAAGCACCGGTAGTGTCATCACCGTCAGCCCAGTCGCTGGTCTTGTTGCTTGTCTCAGAATCCTCGGTGGCGCCGAGCCTTGGTATGGGTTGGTCCATCTTGGCCAGGAAACCTTTGTCATTGGCTACGTTGGTGCCGGGATTCGCGCCTTCCTCGCGCGCTTCAGAGAGGTTGTACCAGGTGGTGCCATCGATGACCTTCGAAGGCAGGTTGTCGACGCCGAGCTTGCCGCCGGTCCAGTTGGGGCCGAACGAGGCGCTGGCCACGCCGTAGCTGGCGGGTGCGTCGCCGAAGTCGAGCGAGGGCATGACACCCAGGGCCACTGCGGTTCGGCCGCCGCCCTTAACGGTGACTGTGGAGCTTTCCGAGCCCTGCAGGAACATGACCGATGCCGGGCCTTTGCTGCTGCCGCTGTCGTTGGCGCACTGGCCGCCATCGGAGCGGAAGATCATGTTGCCATTGGCGTCGACCGAGGCAAGCGAGCTGGTGTTGCAGCCTGGTGTGCGGTAGCTGTCGAGTAGGCGCCAACTCGGGTGGTCCTGCGGATCGTTCGGCTTGGCGGTGATGGTCTCCTGCTGATACCAGGTGTAGTTGTTGGATTCGGCATCTGCGAAGACGAGGCCTTCCAGCGGAATGTTCGTCATGCCTGCTGTTGGGGTGCTTGCTCCGAGCGAGGATGCCTCGCTGCTGGACATGAGGTATTCCTTGCAGGTGTAGTCGAAGGTGGGGGAATTGCCGTCGTCGCGGTTGGCCACGCCTACGATGTTGTTGGTGCCCACGTTGTACATCTGCGTCAATGCGTCGCCGTAGAACTCACCGGTGCGGTAGGTCTCCAGCGCGGAGCCTTGGCCTTGCGGCGTGACGACGCACTGCGTGGCGATCGACTGGTTGTTGCCCGCGTCGTGCGGGGTGGACCAGACGGTCGTGGCGCTTGTGATGGTCTGGTCGGGGGTATTGGCCCATTCCATCCAATCTATGCTCTGGCGGTACCTGCCCTCACCGCTTTCCGCCACCAGCTGTGGGCCTATGGCTCCACGCTGTGCGTTCTCTGCGTATGCGCTTGCGCCGGTTCCAGCCAGCCCTACCAAGCACATGGCCGCTGCGCCGGTGATGGCACAGGCTTTCTTCAAAATTTGACGCGGAATCGCTGGATTTTTCAGTCGCGGCTGTTCGATCACGGTTGCCTCCCTGCTTCGTGCTCTGCTCTTGCGTTGCACATGGCCTAAAACTGTTGAAATCAAACAGGTGTTTGGAAACTCGCCTCCGTTACTCACCGCCTGATGCCAATGTGCAATGTTGCTATTAACAGTATTGCACGTTTGACGACAAGTAGTAAATATGAATGTAGATTTTTATATAAGTTCGCTAATTCTGGTGGTTTATGTTGTTGGATTCCGCGCAAGGCATAAGCAGGATGGCATATTGGTTCAACGGCTATGGGAAGTTTGGCGGACATGGGCGGAACCGCCGTCGGAGATCGCACCAGAAGCAGTACCGTTGGACACGTGATTGATGGATTCGAGATTGCTGACGATGAGGCTCAGCAGCTCGATGGTCTGCGGGTCGGCCTGTACCTGCTGCGGAGTCTCTTCCTTTTTCTTGTCCTCGTCCGCGGCTTCCTCCTCGTGCCTGAGGCCCATCTTGTCGGCGAGGGCTTGGGAGACGCTGCGGAACTTGTTGATGGGCAGCACAATAAAGAAGTAGACCGCTATGGCGATGAGCAGGAAGTTGAGCAGCGCTGAAAGGATGCCGCCGAAGGAGATGGTGGCATGGTTGAATGAGATGTTGAGGATGTTGTCCATGTTTGGCTTGCCGAAGACCATGGCGATGAGCGGGTTGATGAGGTCCTTGACGATGGCGTTGACCACGGCGGTGACCGCGGAGCCCATCACCACACCGACTGCCATGTCGATCATGTTGCCGCGCGATATGAATTCCTTGAATCCCTTGAACATTGTTTCTCCTTTGACGGCGTACTGGTCCTGCGTCTTGAACCGCTATTTGCTTGGCGTTTTCTGCTGTATTCGCTTCCATTATCTCCCTCGGGCAGCTTCGCCGCAACGCTGAGAATGCAATGGCACTGGTAGAGAGTGGAATGTGCACAAACCTGGCTGGAATGGCAGCGAACGTTCGCTGAATGCGATTCAGCGAACGAAGTGTGCGAAAACGATGCGATGGCGTACATTGAACGCTTGCTGCGTGTGCTTAGCGTGTTGCGTGGCATAGTATGTAAGTGAGTTTTGCTACACTTCTGACTTGTCAGTTATCCCAAGCAATTCCAAGAATTCACCAAATTCGTCTCGATTTTTCGAGGGAAGGTAGCGGTAAATGGAGAAACTGGATAAGCTCTACGAGGGCAAGGCCAAAAAACTCTATGCAACTGAAGATCCAAATGTACTTTGGGTCGAATATATGAACCAAGCCACTGCAGGCGATGGGGCAAAGAAAGAAAACATTGACGGCAAAGGTGTGCTCAATAACCACATCACGTCGTTGATGTTCGACTTGCTCAAGGCTCGTGGCATCGACAGCCATTTCATCCGGCGCACAAGCGATACGGAGCAGCTGGTGCAATGTATGGATATGTTTCCGCTGGAAATCATCATGCGCAACGTCGCTGCCGGTTCGTTCTCCAAGCGGTACGGGGTGGCTGAGGGCACGCAGCTCAAACGGCCCGTGTTGGAGTTCTGCCTCAAATCTGACGAGCTGCACGATCCGTTCATCAATGAGGACGGCATGCTTGCGCTTGGGCTGGTTTCCGAGGCCGAGTTCGAGGAGATCTCGCGGCAGGCGCGGGCTGTTAATGATGCTCTGCTCGACATCTTCAATCGCATTGATGTGCAATTGGTGGATTTCAAAATTGAAGAGGGACGCAACGCGGCGGGCATGATTTTGCTAGCCGACGAGATCACCCCTGACACTTGCAGACTCTGGGATAAGCGGGATGCTGTGAACGGGTCATATGGCGGGCAGATCGCGCATCTCGACAAAGACCTCTTCCGACGTGATCTTGGAAGCATCATTCCGGCGTACGAAGAGATCGAGCATCGTCTGTCTGACTTGGCTGCGGCCGAGCGCATCACACTGAGAGAATGACTTATATTCGCCCGCACCTGCAGCAATGCAGATGCGGGCGAATCCATTGGGGTAACTGGCAATGCTCTAATACAGAATTTCTCACGAACTGCCATAATATGCCGCGCAACTTCGTTGTTCATGTTGTAATAGGTCTGTGGCTGTTCAAAATTTCCAATCGTAATCCACCAATCGAGAGCGGGAATCCATGGTTTTCCGAGTTTACGTTGAAAAGAAGCAGGGGTTCGACATCAAGGCCAGGCGGCTGTGCGATGAATTGCGCAGTGTGCTTGGGCTGAGTGGGCTGGCTTCGGTGCGCATGGTGAACCGCTACGATGTAGAAGGCGTGAGCGAGGAGCTCTTCCGCCGCGCGGTGCCGACAGTGTTCAGCGAGCCGCAGACCGACAACGCTTCTTTGGATCTGCCGGATTTCGATGGGGCGGCGACGTTTGCGGTTGAGCCATTGCCCGGCCAGTTTGACCAGCGGGCTGAGTCCGCGGCGGAGTGCATTCAGCTTATTTCGCAGGCGGAGCGACCTGTGGTGCGTACCGCCACGCTCTATGCGCTCGTCGGCTTTGACTTGAGCGCCGCCGACGTTGAGGCCGCTAAGCAGTACGTCATCAATCCTGTGGAAGCGCGCGAAACCGAAGCCTTGGCTGCCACGATGCCGGACACGCTGCAGGTCAAGGTGCCGGTTCCAGCGGATGTGGAGCGGCTTGAGGGCTTTGATCAGCTCGATGATGCAGGGTTGCAGCGGTTCATCGATGCACATGGCTTGGCGATGGATGTGGTCGACGCGAAGGTGTGTCAAAGCTATTTCCGGGGCGAGGGGCGCGCGCCGAGCATCACCGAAATCAAAGTGATCGATACATATTGGTCGGACCACTGCCGGCACACCACGTTCAACACTGCGTTCAGCGATGTGCAGATCGACGATGAAGTTGTGCGGCGGGCGTTTGATAAGTACCTTGATATCCGTCGCAAGCTTGGACGTGAGGGCAAGCCTGAAAGCCTCATGGACATCGGCACGATCGGTGCAAAATGGCTCAAGTCGTTGGGTGGGCTCGCTAATCTCGACGAATCCGAGGAAATCAACGCCTGCACCGTCAAAGTCAAGGTGGACGTGGACGGCAACGGCGTGGACGAGACCGGGGAGGACTTGAGCAACACCGAGGACTGGCTGTTTCTCTTCAAGAACGAGACGCACAACCATCCCACTGAAATCGAACCGTTCGGCGGAGCCGCCACGTGCATCGGCGGCTGCATCCGCGACCCACTTTCCGGGCGGTCATATGTGTACCAGGCCATGCGCGTCACAGGTGCCGGCGACCCGCGCGTGCCGGTCTCCCAGACGCTGCCGGGCAAGCTGCCGCAGCGCAAGTTGGTGACGACCGCCGCTGAGGGTTACTCGTCGTATGGCAATCAGATAGGCCTTGCCACCGGGCAAGTCAGCGAGATCTACCACCCCGGATACGTGGCCAAGCGCATGGAGGTGGGCGCTGTGGTCGGCGCCACCCCGGCCAGCCACGTGCGCCGCGAGACGCCGACTCCTGGAGACCGCATCATTCTGCTCGGCGGCCGCACGGGGCGCGACGGCATCGGCGGGGCCACCGGTGCTTCCGTGGCGCAGGACGAGCATTCGCTTGAGGAGCGCGGGGCCGAGGTGCAGAAGGGAAACGCCACTGTGGAACGCAAGCTGCAGCGGCTCTTCCGGCGTGGGGACGCCTGCCGGCTCATCAAGCGCTGCAACGATTTCGGGGCTGGCGGCGTATCCGTGGCCACCGGCGAGATTGCCGACGGGCTGCGCATCGATTTGGACGCGGTGCCCCGCAAATACGAGGGATTGGACGGCACGGAGCTCGCCATCTCCGAGTCGCAGGAGCGCATGGCCGTCGATGTGGCGGCGGACGACGTTTCGGAGTTTTTGGGTTACGCGCGCGAGGAGAACCTTGAGGCCACAGTGGTGGCAGAGGTCACCGAAGACCCTCGGATGCGCATGACGTGGCGTGGCGATGAGATTGTGGACCTGAGCCGTGAGTTCCTGGATTCCGATGGTGCACCCAAAGAGCAGGCCGTCCATATTTGCGCCGATGAAAGCGTTGTGGAAGAGCGACTTGCCGGCGAACAGGCCATCGAGGGAAGCGCCGATAACGACGTGTTGGCCTACACCAAGCTTTGGCGCAGTGGTTCGTTGGCCGAACGCATGAATGCGTTGGTCAGCGATATCAACGTGGCTTCCAACTTGGGGCTGGCGCAGCGGTTTGATTCCACCATCGGTGCGGCCACGGTGCTCATGCCGTTTGGCGGAAGGCGGCAGCTCACGCCCACGCAGGCGATGGTGGCCAAGTTCCCCGTGGACGGCAAAACCGACACTGCCTCAGCTATGGCGTGGGGCTTCAATCCGTACATTTCCGAGCGCAATCAGTACGTGGGAGCCTACCTCGCGGTGGTGGAGTCGTTGTGCAAGCTTGTGGCGACCGGATTCAGCATGAGAGGCGCCTACCTGAGCTTCCAGGAATACTTCGGCAAGTTGGGCAGCGACCCCAAACGGTGGGGCAAGCCGGCGGCCGCAGTGCTTGGCGCATTGATGGCGCAGGTGGACCTGGGAGTGGCCGCTATCGGCGGCAAGGACTCGATGAGTGGTACCTTCGAACACTTGGACGTGCCGCCGACGCTTATCTCTTTCGCGGTTTGTGTGGGCAATGCCTCACGCGCCATCTCACCCGAGTTCAAGGGTGCCGGGCATCGGATCGTCCGTATCGCGCCGAAATACGGCATTTCGGCAGACAATATCGACGATATCGAAAGTGAGGCCGCAGGCAGTACTGAAGGCGATGCTGCTGCCAATCGTGGCGGCGGCAGGGCAACCAGTGGCGAAACCGAGGCTAACGGTGAGCGCTCCGTGAGCGCCGCCGTTGCCGTGAGCGAGACTGTGAACGCCGCTTATCGCATCATTCCGCGCAAACAGAGTTTGAACGCTGTCGTCGACGTCGTTGAGTGGTTGGAAGGCGAGGGTGCAGTGCTCGCTGCGTCTACGCCGGGGTATGGGGCCAGCGCCGAAACCCTGTTCAAGATGACGCTCGGCAACCGCATCGGGGTGCGGCTCGTCGGCGTGGATTTGGATTCCCTCTTCACGCCCGCGTACGGGTCGTTCCTGCTGGAGGTGGCTGACGGTGCCAAGCTGCCCCGGGTCGATGACGAATCGGTGAATATGGAGGTCATCGGCGAGACGACGGCTGACTATCGATTCACCGTCGTCTCGCGGGAGCAGGTTCAAGGTGATGCGGCGCAGGGCGGTACAGCTCAAGGCGACGAGACTCACCGCGATCAATCGCAAGACGGCGCGCTGTACTGTGGTGCGGCAGCAGATGAATCTGTGCAGTCGCTCGATTTGGACGACGTTCAGGAGAGCTGGGAGGAACCGCTCGAAGATGTATATCCATATCGTAGCGTTGACGAAAACGGCAACGTTGCAAACAAGAGTGGTGTCTTAGCCTTCGCTTCCAGCGTTCCGACACTCAACTATGACGCGCCGAGTCTGTACCTTTCTCGTCGGCCCGGCCTCACTGCACCGCGTCCGAACGTGGTTATTCCCGTCTTTCCTGGCAATAACTGCGAGTACGATTCGGCGAAGGCGTTCCGCCGCGCCGGAGCACATGTGCAGACGCTGATTGTCAACAATCTGAACGCGGACGCGGTGGTCGAAAGCACGAAGGCGCTCGCCGCCGCCATCCGCTCCAGCCAGATCGTGATGATTCCCGGCGGTTTCTCCGGCGGCGACGAACCGGACGGGTCGGCCAAGTTCATCACCGCGTTCTTCCGCGCCCCCGAGGTGGCGGATGCGGTGCGTGACCTGTTGCAGAACCGTGACGGCTTGATGCTCGGCATCTGCAACGGATTCCAAGCGCTCATCAAACTCGGCCTCGTGCCGTACGGCGACATCGTCGATATGACGCCGGACTGCCCCACGCTCACGTTCAACACCATTGGCCGCCACCAAAGCAGGCTGGTGCGCACCCGCGTGGCATCCGTAAAGTCGCCATGGCTCGCGCTCACCAGCGTCGGAGCGGTTCACACCGTTGCCATCTCGCATGGCGAGGGTAGGTTTGTAGCCTCGCCGCAGGAGCTGCAGCGACTAGCGGGTAACGGCCAGATTGCCACGCAATATGTGAACGAAGCCGGGCGGCCGAGCATGGACTTGAGCGTCAATCCCAACGGCTCGGCGCTCGCCATCGAGGGCATCACCAGTCCAGACGGCCGCGTCTTCGGCAAGATGGGGCATTCGGAGCGCAGTGGCAAGAACCTCTACCGCAATGTGCCGGATGCCGACCGTTTCCAGCCGATATTCGAGGCGGGGGTGGCCTACTTTGCGTATTGATCGGATAAGGAATCGTCGCGTCGTTGTGCCGACGCGCCACGAAACCATCGTTGACTTGCATTTAGCGATGGTTTTGCGGCGTATGCGGTCGTGTCCGCCTACGGAACCATTCTCTACGTTGCGGTTAGTGATGGTTCTGTGGCGCGTGAACGAAATGGTCAGGACGAAATGGCACAAGGGAGGTAGCCATGTCAGTCGAGCTTGAGGACATCCATGAGGAATGTGGGCTGTTCGGTGTTTGGGGCCACCCGGACGCCGCTCACTTGACGTACTTCGGGCTGCATGCCCTACAGCACCGCGGCCAGGAGGGTGCCGGCATCGTGACCAATGATAACGGCAAACTCATGGGCCACCGGGGTTTGGGACTGCTCACCGAGGTGTTCCACGACGAAACCGAAATGGAACGGCTCAAAGGCAATCGCGCCGTAGGCCACGTACGCTATGCCACTGCCGGTTCGAAAAGCCTCGACAACATCCAGCCATTCCTTTTCCGCTTCCACGACGGCGACTGCGCCCTGTGTCATAACGGAAACCTCACCAACTGCACGAGTCTGAAACGCAAGCTCGAATTCGAAGGCGCCATCTTCCATTCGAATTCCGACACTGAAGTGCTCATGCACCTCATCCGCCGTTCCAATAAGCCGACGCTGATGGAACGGCTCAAGGAAGTGCTGCCGATGGTGCACGGTGGCTTCGCGTACCTGCTCATGACCGGTGACAAGCTCATCGGCATCTGCGACCCCAACGGATTCCGCCCTTTGGAGCTTGGCCAGTTGCCGGGCGGTGCGTACGTGCTGGCCAGCGAGACCTGTGCGTTGGACGTGGTGGGTGCCCGATTTGTGCGTGACATCGGCCCGGGCGAGATTATAACGGTGGATGACGGCGGCTACAGCATTGAAACGTATGTGGACAATCCGCAGCTGTCCATCTGCTCCATGGAGTTCATCTACTTCGCGCGGCCTGATTCCAACATCTACGGCATCAACGTGCACTCTGCCCGCAAGCGCATGGGGGCCCGGCTGGCTCGCGAGGCGCCAGTGGACGCGGACATGGTGATCGCGGTGCCGAACTCCTCGCTTTCCGCCACTTCCGGGTACGCCGAAACCAGTGGCCTGCCCAATGAGATGGGGCTGATCAAGAACCAATACGTGGCGCGAACGTTCATTCAGCCCACGCAGGAGTTGCGCGAGCAGGGTGTGCGCATGAAGCTCTCCGCAGTGCGCGGCGTGGTGGAAGGCAAGCGGGTGGTGGTGATTGACGACTCCATCGTGCGTGGCACCACGTCTAAGCGCATCGTTCAGCTGCTGCGTGAGGCCGGCGCGGCCGAGATCCACATGCGCATCAGTTCGCCGCCGCTCAAGTATCCGTGTTTCTATGGCATCGACATCTCGAACACCAGGGAACTCATCGCCGCCAAGATGACTGTGCCGCAAATCCGTGACTACATCGGTGCGGATTCGTTGGCATTCCTGAGTCTGGACGGCTTGGTGGAATCCATCGGCATGCATGAGGACGCGCCCTACGGCGGCCTGTGCGTGGCGTATTTCAACGGCGACTACCCAACGGCGCTCGACGATTACGAGCAGCCGTTCCTCGAGTCGCTGCCGCAATCGGAACGTGAGCGGCTGCAACAGGTATGGAAGTCCAGTGAATATCGGCATAACCCGACTGCGGCAGGGCAAAGCGTGGCCGGGCAATAAGCGGCGACGGATTCGCCCCGCCATAACGCAAAATTCAATGTAGTATGTCAGCAGAGCAACAAAGGAGCACGAATGCCAGAAGCCTATGAGGAAGCCGGCGTCAGCGTCGAGGCGGGGTACGAGGTGGTCAAGCGCATCGGCAAGCACGTGGCGCGCACGAGCCGGCCTGGTGTGATGGGCGGCATCGGTGGGTTCGGTGGACTCTTCGACCTGTCGTCGCTGGGCTACAAAGAGCCGGTTTTGGTCTCCGGAACCGACGGTGTGGGCACCAAGCTCATGGTGGCCAAGGCCATGGGCAAAAGCGACACCATCGGCGTGGATTGCGTGGCCATGTGCGTCAACGACATTGTGGCTCAGGGCGCCGAGCCGCTCTACTTTCTTGACTACATTGCCTGCGGGCACAATGATCCGGCTCGGCTTGAGCAGGTAGTTTCCGGTGTGGCTGACGGTTGCGTTGAGGCCGAATGTGCGCTCATCGGCGGTGAGACGGCCGAGATGCCGGGCATGTACGATGCGGATGAAATCGACTTGGCCGGCTTCGCAGTGGGGGTAGCCGAGAAGTCGGAGCTGATTGACGGGGCGAGTGGTGCCACCGGAATCAAAGCTGGAGATGCCCTCATCGGCTTGCCGTCAACGGGCGTGCACTCCAACGGCTTCTCGCTGGCGCGTAAGGCGCTGTTCGACGAGGCCGGGTACACGGTGGATACGCGATTGGGCGAACTTGGGGGCAAGTCGCTCGGCGATGTGCTGCTCACGCCTACGAAGATCTATGTCAAGGCGCTGGAGCCTTTGCTCAAAGCCCATCTTGTCAAAGGTGTGGCCCACATCACTGGTGGTGGGTTTGTTGAGAACATCCCGCGCATGCTGCCCGAAGGACTGGCGGCGAGCATCAATCTCGGCTCGTGGCCGGCACTTGCGATTTTCGACGTGATCGAGCGTGCCGGTTCCATCGACCACATGGAGATGTACAACATCTTCAACATGGGCCTTGGCATGGTGCTCACCGTTGCTGCAGATCGTGCGGGCGAGACACTCAAGTTGCTCGAAGCTAACGGAGAGAAGGCCTACCGCGTTGGCAAAGTGGTGCAGCAAGTTGAAACAACACCTATGCGCGTTGTGTTCAGGCGAACCCCCAAGATTGAGGATGATTAGACTCCGTTGGCGGCGCACATCTGCGCCACGGCCACAGTGGCTCCGCGCAGTGTGATGTCCATGCCGCACTGGCAGCGCCGGATGGTGGTGTGTTTGTGGAAGGTGGACGCGGTGGTG
Source organism: Bifidobacterium sp. ESL1118 (assembly GCF_058505595.1). Classification (NCBI taxonomy): domain Bacteria; kingdom Bacillati; phylum Actinomycetota; class Actinomycetes; order Bifidobacteriales; family Bifidobacteriaceae; genus Bifidobacterium; species Bifidobacterium sp. ESL1118. Next base: position 1,964,927 of record NZ_CP196371.1, on the reverse strand, counting down.
CGGTTGAGGCAGTCCTGGGCTGCGTTGATGAACACGTCATTGACGATGTCGGGCGGTCCCCAGACGCACACGTCACCCATGTCGAGCAGCCCGACGGGCATGGCCAAAGCTTGCGCCAGATGTTCGCCGGCGCCGGCAATCACCTGCTCCCGATCGGCATCCGATTGGGCGGCTTCCATGCTCGAACGCAGGATCGGAGCCGAAACCACAGTTTCCAAACATCCACGCTTGCCGCACGGGCACTTACGACCACCGGGTTCCACAACGATGTGGCCTATCTCGCCGCCTGCGTAATTCTCTCCAAGAATCGTTGCGTCGTTGACCAGGGTGGCGGCGCCGATGCCTCGGTCGATTTTAACGAACAGCAAGTTCCTGCTTCCCCGGCCGAAATAGCGTTCGGTCAGCATCGAGCAGGTGACGTCATTGGCTACGATGACCGGTACCCCGAATCGTTGCTCGAGTTGGCTCTGCAAATCGACGTTGCGCCAGCCCAGCTCAGTGGAGTTGAGAATGACCCCGTCGTGCACCACACCCGTTGCGGCAATGCCGATTCCGGCCATTCGTTCACCTTTGATGCCTGAGTGGGGCATTTCTTCCCACAGCTGCCGAACGAGGTTCGCAATGGTGTCGCAATCAATGCTGCTGCGGGAGTTGAGTGCCACTTCCGCGTGGTGCAATGGCGTGCCAATCAAGTCGGTGACCTCGCCGCTGATAAGGTGCGCCTGCGAAAGATCGATGCTGACGATGCGCAGTCGCTGGTTGTTCACGGCCAGCAGCATGCCCCTTTTGCCTTTGCCAAGTGCGCGGGTCTCGTAGCCGGACTCGCAAATCAGCCCTTCGGCGAGCATGTCGTTTGTGACGTCGGATATGGCAACCCGTGAAAGTCCTGTTTCCCTGCCCAATTGCGCGCGGGAGTAAGTGGCGGATGGATAGAGCAGGTTGAAGATGAGGGAGCGATTATTGCGACGTATGTCGGAGGGGCTGGCCTTTACCCTGGTCGCAGCGGACCGCAGATTGGCCGATTTGATGTTGTTGCTCGACATCTACCCTCAATTCTTGGTTTGCCACGCACGCTGACGTTGTAGCTGGCAAACAACCACTGAAACAAACTTAGCAGAAGTATACCGTACGCGTCAATAAAAGTGTTGCACCTTATTCGTATTTGGGGGGGTGGTAATGCTCTCAAATGAACACATTTTGTCAATTTTGGTGGCGTGAAGGGCTCGTCAGAGGCTTGTCGACATCATGCAAGCGTGTATTTCGGGCGTGTTCGCCTATTTATGTATAGTATATTAACAAAAGGGTATCGTAGTGCGTTTTCAGAATGATATGGCCAAAATTTGCTGGGACGAAACGCGGTGCTTGAACGTATGACGGTGACGGGCATTGCTTGGTAATCGTCGGGTTGCGAAGCGAAGTAATGCAGGCGTTGGAAAGGGGCAGCATGATGGGCGACGAAGACACCGTTGAAGACGCAACGTTGACGCACGTAGCCGCGTGCTTTTTGTTCGAAGGTGCTGTTGAAAGCGTTGCACCATATGGCGATGGCCACATCAATCAGACCTATTTGGTTACGACAGGCAAGCGCCGCTACATTCTGCAGCGCATGAACACCGACATTTTCCCTGATGTTGTGAGTCTGATGCGCAACATTGAGCTTGTTACGGCCTTCTTAAGGGGGCGCGGCAAAGAGACGCTTAACATTGTGCGCACCAAGGACGGCGCATACTACCGTCATCTACAAAGCGGGGATTGGCGAGCCTACGACTTCATCGAAAATACCATATCCTACAGTTTGGTGCCTTCGGCTGACGTGTTCCGCGAATCGGGAGCTGCGTTCGGACAGTTCCAGAACGATTTGGCGGAGTTCGACGCCTCTCAATTGACGGAGACCATCGCGCATTTTCACGATACCCCCAAGCGATTCCGTGATTTTCAAGCGGCTCTGGCTGCCGACAAGCTCGGCCGTGCGGCCGGTTGCAAGGCTGAAATTCGGTTCTACCTAGACCATGCCCCTCAATACGGCATGATCATGGATGGGCTTGCCAATGGGTCGATTCCCCTTCGTGTGACACATAATGACACTAAACTTAACAATATATTGATGGATGCGGAAACCCATAAGGCACGGGCCATCATCGACCTGGACACCATCATGCCGGGGTCGATGCTGTTTGACTTCGGAGACTCCATTCGTTTTGGCGCCTCGACCGCACTTGAGGATGAAAAGGACCTTGACCGCGTGCATTTCAGCACGGGCCTGTTCCGCGCGTATGCCCAAGGATTCGTCGGGGCGGTGCGTCCGAGCATCACCGACCGCGAGGCAGAGCTGCTTGGCGTTGGGGCTAGGATGATGACATTGGAGTGCGGCATGCGGTTCCTCGCCGACTATCTTGAGGGGGACACCTACTTTGCCACCGATTACGCCGAACATAACCTTGTGCGGTGCCGCACGCAGATCAAGCTGGTGCAGGAGATGGAGCAGAAGGAAGCGCAAGTGGCACGAATCGTCGATGATGTGATGAATGAAACGGGCGATGCACGATGAGCGATGTTGAAGATAGGAGCGCGCAGCCAGTCGGCACTGTCGATGCCGTGTACAAAGCCATCGATGCGTTGACGGATTTTGCGGTTCGGCGTCTGGAACTTGATTCGGCCGATGAAACTTGGGCCAGAAACCGCGTGTTTGAGCTGTTTGGGTTGGACTCCTACCAGCCGACGGGAACGACGGCGGGCGAGGCCACTGTTGACGACTTGCTGGAACGGCTGCGTGCGGCCGCCGTGGCAAAGGGATTGCTGGAAGGCGAAGACGAGGGTGCGCCCGAGCAAATGGGTGCTGACGGCCGTATGGCCACCACTCCGGCCAGGCTCATTGACGATGCCGCAAGCAACAACGATGCGCTTGACGACGCGGTGATGGGCTGTTTCACTGCGCTTCCCTCCGCTTTGCAACATCGGTTTGCGGACATCGAGCGGTCGGAAGGTGGCATGGCGGCGATGCGTTGGTTCTACGACTACTGCGGCAATAGCACCTATGTGAAGCGCTCGCGTTTGGCACGGAACCTGCGGTTCGATTCGCACGGCCTCGTGGTCACCATCAACTGCTCAAAGCCGGAGTTCCGCACCATGAAGAATGCTGCGGCCGGCAATGCCGTCTCGGGCGGCTACCCGAAGTGCACCATCTGCTACGAAAACGAGGGGTTCGCGGTGCGCAGCAAGCGCACGCTGCGCACCATCCCGGTCATGCTCGGGGGCCATCAGTGGTTTTGGCAATTCTCGCCGTATGGCTACTTTGACCAGCACGGCATCTGTGTGAACTCCGATCACACGCCTATGCATGTGGACCGGCGGACCTTCGTGAATCTGCTTGATTTCGTTGACCGTTTCCCCGGCTACTTCCTGGGCTGCAACGCAGCGCTGCCACGCATCGGCGGTTCCGTTTTGGTGCATGACCACTACCAGGGCGGCGGCGAGCTCATGCCCATGCACAAGGCCGGCGCCTGGGCCACCCTGCGGTTCGCGGGCGAAAGTGACGCCACCGTCGAGATTCTCGACTGGCCGGGCACTGCGGTGCGTGTGGTCTCGCGCTCGCGAGAGGCCGTTGTCGAGCTTTCGGACCGCATCCGCGAAGGCTGGATCCACTACTCCAACCCTGATTTTGACATTGTGTGCGAGGGGCCGGAAGGCCGACGCAGCGCCGTCTCGCCGAGCGTGGTCATCACGCCCCGCGGCTACGAGATGAACCTCATCTTGCGCAACAACGGTGTCAGCGAGGAGTTCCCGCAGGGCATCTTCCACGCGCACCCTGAGTTCTGGGCCGTCAAGCAGGAGCCCATCGGGCTTATCGAGGCGCAAGGGCTCTTCGTCTTGCCTGGCCGCCTGAAGACTCAGCTTGCGCACATCGAGGATGCGCTGGTGGCCGGGAAGCCGCTGCCGCAGGCCGAATCCGAATTCACGTTCGAGTGGGATGAACTGCAGCAGGCACTCGCCGCTTCTTGCAGTGGTGCAAGGCCTTCAGAGGCGGTGAACGGTTCGCATGGCTACCCCTGTGAGGTGGTTCGCGCCGCCATCCAAGACGAGCTCGGCAGCATTTGCGAGCGAATCTTAGGCAATACTGCCGTTTTCAAGCGTAAACAGGACACATTGGCCTTCATGGAGGGTCTGGGATTCGCAAAAATCTGATCTTTTCATATGAAAAGGCCTTTTATGTGAGGCATTTTCGTTCAGAGGGGACTTTTAGCAGGTACATGCCTGTGTTTGAATTTCATCATGCTGGAATTCAGACGATTCTGGAATTCGTTATCACAAAATTTCGAGAAAAAGTCCCCTCTGAACGAAAGATTTCGGTTTTCGCCAAAATCGATGCCCGGGCTCAGCAAAACAGGTCGGCCGACCGTTTGATTTTGTTCGGTAGTGGCTTTTCCGAAAATGTATAGCAAATCAGAATCGGGAAATGGCGGAATTACAACGATTGTTTAACTAGATTTTGCGAGGTCGCTTGGAAAGTCCCAACCGAACGATTTTCGGGCGTGTGAGATTGAAAATTGCAGAGAATTCGATATTTTCTAAGGTTTCGTGGATAAGATTTAAGTATTACTTGATGTTGTTGTGCCTGTGGCGTCATTCTGGGACGGTTCAACGGCTCGGTGGCTCAAGATAAGGAGATTGATATGGCGGCGATGAGTAAGGAAACTTCAAAGACTGAGGGCGGTGGCGCGGTTGTCCGGCGCGCGGTGGTGACGGGCGCCTCCAGCGGCATCGGGAGGGCCACGGCGGTGGCGCTCGCTGATGAGCTGAACCAGAAATATGGTGCCGGCACGTGTGAGCCGGTGGTCTGCGACGTCACGGATGAGGCTTCCACCCAGGCGGCAGTGGGCAAGGCGCTCGCAGGCGGTGAGGTGAAGGCGCTGGTCAACTGCGCAGGCGGTGCCGTTGGCCAGGACTCGGTGGAAGGTTCGAACCTCGACGACTGGCGAGCGATGTATGAGCTCAATGTGATCGGTACCTTGCGCATCACGCAGAAGTTGCTGCCCGCACTCAAAGCCGCTCCAGGCGGTGGCACGGTGGTGGTCATTTCGTCCACTGCGGGCATCGAACCGTACGAAGGTGGTTCCGGTTACTGCGCCGCAAAGTCGGCTGAGCGCGTGATGGCTCGGGTCTTGAGGCTGGAGCAGGTGGGCCAGCCGCTGCGTGTCATCGACGTGGCGCCGGGCTTGGTGAAGACGGACGAGTTCTCGCTCAACCGGTTCCATGGCGACCAGGCTAAGGCCGATGCCGTGTACGCCGGGGTGCCGAACCCGCTCACCGCCGAAGACATTGCCGAATCGGTGCGATGGGCTCTGGGCCAGCCGGACAGCGTCGACATCGACTCGATTGTGGTGCGCCCGCGCGCCCAAGGCTCCTACACCAAACTCTATAGACACTGAATGCTTCACGTGATGTCAGCGGAGGTCTGTTGCATTCTGAGCTAATTTCATGAAGAGACGACTTTAAGGTAACGTCGGTTTCGGCTACGTGGCTTTCCGATTGCTTTAATCGTTCCGCTCTTTTCAAGACGTTGGAGTGCAAGGCGAATCGTCTCTTTGGATTTGCCGGTGGCGTTCGCCATTTCAAGTGTGGTGAAGGTTCTGTCGGATGCCGCAATCCGAAGAATCTGTTCATCAGTGGTCATTTTGGGGTTTTGTGTTCGGCATTGATTGATATAGGTTCGAAAAGCAGCTTCAATTATCGATTCATCATTACGTAAGATGCGTTCGGCCTCATCGTGCGGTCGAGCGATAAGAGCTTTTTGCTGCTCTGTGGCGTTTCGCCAGAGTTTCACGGTGAACTTATCGGCAGAAGCTTCGAAACTGGGTGCCGGTAAATGGCGCACTTGCATCTGTCGAATCATAAAATCGATGCCGCTACCTTGGCCTTCGACTGTTGCTGGGTTGCCGTCATCAATTGATGAAGAGCGCATGAGCTGAATTAATGTGGCATTGCGGCATTTGGAGTCTCCGTCAGTAAGATTTTCAAGCGTTTTGCCACCCCAAAGCCCGCCAGGATTACTGATCTCAATGCGATTGGGGTAAATATCAATGCTTACGCTTTGGCCTTGAAAAGCAGGATGATATTCTCGGTGGATGACGGCGTTGGCGATGGCTTCACGAAGAACTGATCGCGGAAACTCAAGTTCTTCGCGTCGTCCTGTGCCTTCTATGTAGGAAGCTATACGCAAATTGCGTGCAACGGCATTGACGGCGTCGTCGATCATCTGCGTCATCGGTCCGTCGCACTCGGCGCGGTCAATGAACCTTGGTTGTCCGGGTTCAGCTTTTCTGTTGCCTGGGTGGGCTGTAACGTCAATGAACAGACGAGGGAAGAATTGTTGCGGATATTGGCCGGCAACTAGCAAGCCTGCCATGCGGATGCCGCCTGATTTGTCAGTTATGTTCAAACGCCTAAGTTGCTCAGCTTCGCTATCCACGCCGCGCAGGACTTTTGAAGTTCGATGCGCCGTTATGAGTTGAGCGGTAATGTTTTGGTCAAGGTCCGAGACGTCGGTCTCCGCAACAATTTCGCGGTCTACAGTGCTGGGACGCAGTATGTTCTGCATCTCATAAATTTCGGTTGCGGAGAGCAGGATATCCTTATCGTCGACTCTTTTGTAGCTGCCTGCACTCACGCCTTTGGCACAGATGTAGCAGGGCTTCAAGTCAGGCTGATTCTCTGAAATACGAATAACGAGGAGCTGACTGCCTTCGAACAGTTCTCTTCGCATTTCACATTTCGGAGGATGAGCAAGTCTGGCCCCTTGCACGCCACCGTCGCCTATGCCCTCAACGAATTGATCACGTACTGCGTCGATGTTGAACTGTTGGGGGATTTGAAAGCCCGCATGCTCATCGAGACCGAGTAGCAGTGTGCCGCCCGATGTGTTTGCAAATGCGCTCACACTTTCCCACACGCTTTTAGAACTGAGTTTGTCGATGCATGATTTCGCTTCGTAGTCGCTGTCATCAGTGCCTTGCCTGCGTAGACGGTTAATTACCTGTTGAATGGGCTCTTTAGCTAGCAAGTCTGCGCTCCTTACAATCGCACATTGCAGTATCAGTTGCAATGTGCAGTGCGTCTAATGCTATCACATCCAAATTCACATACAAAAATTGGAAGATAATTTGGAAGTAAAACGTCTATTTTCGAATGATTACTCGAAGTAAATCTTGTACATCCAAATTCACATACCATATTTGTCATTGATGACGTTGACAATACCGACAATGGTGGCACTTGTGCAATCTGTGAGGTTTACAGCAGCTCAACCAGTGCGGTGGCGACGGCCAGCAGATGCAGATTGGGGTGTAAAGCAGGGTGTCCCAATGGGCGAACCCTGTGTCTTTTTCGCGCTTGGTCAGTCCCATGACGTTGAAATCGCCGAAAGCTCGAAGCGTGAACACTGCAACCGGGCACCAGAGCAGGATGGATACTGGCTCGGAGAGTTTCAGACGGCAAGCCGGCATTGTTCAACAGATGCCATTTTGCGTAAGAGTGTTCCTTCAGGGTAATATTCATTTAACGATATATCGGCTATTCATCAAAGGGGGTGCAAGTGAAAAATTTCAATGACTATCTTCCGATATTGATAAGCCTCGGAGTTAGTTTTGGAGTTGCTGTAGGATTGTTGCTTGCTGTAGCGGAACGCAACATAGTCTTTCTTCCACTATTTCTTGGACTGGGAATCTGCGCCGGGTCTATTGCGTTCGCGATTATGAAAAACCATAAGAATAAAGATGATGAAGATAGTAATGAATAAAAGCGTCTTTTTATTGCTTTATTGCTAAAAATCATCGGATTGCCTGACTCGGTATTATGCGTCGCCAGGGGCTGAATATGAGGTATTACTGGGTAAAGCGCATACCGAATCGGTGCGCCGGGCGCTTGGCCAGCTTGGCACCGTGACATCGGCTCGATTATGGAGGGCCCTTCTGCCGCTCTCAGCTGAGCAGAAATCGCGAGAGCATCTCGGCGACGAAGAGCGCCAGCGTGACGAGGAATAGCGGCGAAAGCCACGCATGCCAGATGCCTTCAGAGGAGTGGTGGGCTTGTAACGCAGCCTTGACACCAGAGCGCTTGTAGATTGCGAGAGCCAGCAGGATGGCTAATGTCAACACCCCAAACGTTATGTTCACTGCGGTGGCTGTCTGTCTCGGAATCCAGCCCTCCGCCATGAAAACCGCGTTGTTGAGGATGTGCAGGGCGATGGACCACGTCAGCGAGTACCGGTACGCCACGTAGCCGAACAGCAGGCCTGCAAGGCATGCGGAGAAACTTTGCTGGATGTCCCCATGCATGATACCGAAGAGCAACGCGGAAGTGGCGATGGCAAAGACAGGGCCGTAACGGCGAAGATTTTCCATAACGATGCCGCGGAAGAGGATTTCCTCGCAGATGGGGCCGACCAAGCATGCTGACAAAACTCCGATTACTGAATTCGAGGTTGCACCGATTTCCGATTGAGAAGTCTCCATTGCCACGTGGAGAGCGCCTGCGAGCCAACGCACGATGGAGTCGAAACCGTCGGAGACCAGTGTGATGGCAAACAGCAGTGTCATCGCGAGTACGATGAAGGCCAGTACCGTCATGGTGCGACGGGAGCGCAGATATAGATGCAGTTCATCGCATTCGCCGGTGATGGTGCTGTCCCGTTTGCGCAGTGACCGCGCCCAGAGGAACAGCAACGCGACAAGCGGCAGTTCGGCAAGAGCCTGCGCCCAAGTCGAGATTACGACGTCCGAAGTGTTCATAGCGTCCGCGATGGATATTGCGACGAAAGATATGAAGGCAATCCCCAGTGCGAAGGCGAGTGTGAAGCCTGCTTGCTGTCCGACGAGCCGCTTCGGCGTCGGTGCTTTACGATTGTGAGGTCTTGACATATCGCCGCTCATCCTTTGGAGCCGTTTTCGTAGTAGTGGGCGAGGGTTTCGTCGCGGAAGGCGTCGAAGTAGCCGCCGTCGATGGAGGCGCGGATGTCGTCGAGCAGATGCACGAAGAAGTGTTCGTTGTGGATGGTGGCGAGCGTGTAGCCGTTGAGCTCGCGGGCGCGCAGCAGATGGTCGACGTAGGCGCGGGTGTAGTGCGTGCAGGTGTAGCAGGTGCAGCCCTCCTCCAGTGGGCCGAAGTCGTGCTTGTTGGCTGCGCGCTTGATGTTGTAGCGGCCGTGGTGCGTCATGATGGCACCGTTGCGGCCGGTGCGCGCGGGGGAGACGCAGTCGAAGGTGTCGCCGCCGTTCTCCACACAGGCGAAGATGTCGTCCACGTTGGCGATGCCGAGCACGTGGCGCGGCCGGCTTTCGGGCATCTCATCGCAGATCCAGGCACAGGTCTCGCCGATGACCCGCTTCTCGATGGCGCCGCCGATGCCCACTCCATCGAAGTCGAGCGAGGCGATCTCACTGGCCGCGCGCCGACGCAGGTCCTCGTAGTTGGCACCCTGCACCACGCCGTAGAGCGCTTGGTATGGCTTGCCGACGCGTTCGGTCGTCAGTCGTTTATGTTCCTCCACGCAGCGCCGAGCCCAACGGAATGTGCGCTCGACCGACTTCTCCTGGTAGCCGCGGGTGTTCATGAGCGTGGTCAGCTCGTCGAAGGCGAACATGATGTCGGCACCGAGCTTGTGTTGGATGCCCATGGAGATCTCCGCGCTGAAGCGGTGCTCGTTGCCGTTGAGCGGCGATTTGAACGTTACGCCGTCCTCGTCCACGAAGGCCATGCGCTCCTTGCCCTCGGCGATCACATCGTCGTTCTTCATGCCGGTGACGTCCATGGCAAGTGTCTTCTTGAAGCCGGCGCCGAGCGAAAGCACCTGGAAGCCGCCCGAGTCGGTGAACGTGGGACCGTCCCAGTTCTCGAACCGTGCCAGGCCGCCCGCTTCGTCAATCACGTCTTCGCCGGGGCGCTCGAAAAGGTGGAAGGCGTTGGAGAGCAGGCACTGCGCACCAAGGCTTTTCATGGTCTCTGGCAGCACGCCCTTCATGGCGGCCTGCGTTGCAACGGGTACGAAGGCGGGGGTTTTGATGTCGCCGTGCGGGGTGTGGATCACGCCGGTGCGGCCGTACCGCGCTCCGCCGCGGCCCTTGCCGTTGGCTGCGTCCGGTAGTCGAGTCTTCTGCTCGAACCAGAATTCGCTGCGGTCGCCTGGTTGCCCCGGTGCGGCGCCGAGCGGGTGTTCCAGCAGACCGGAAGTGCTCGGCGCAAGGTGATTCGCGCCGGCATAAGGGGCCTTTGCTGCCTCGCACGCAGAGGTGGTTTTCACCGGTGCCTCATTGGTGGCTGAATCGTTCTGGCGCTGCGAAGTTGTGTTGCTCATATCTGCATTTTAGACAAAGCCCTGCCGCGAGTTGAATGATTGGACCAGATCAAAAAGAAATGTTTCGATTTCGGTGCGGGGTAGACAAGAGATTGGCGAGAACTTGACAATAAAGTTTTCTGAAGGTCCGCTGAATACCAGAGAACTGCCTATAGGCGTAACTTTCCTACGGTTTATGCCGTTTATTAGAATTAACATGATATTTGAAGAGTTGAGTTGGTGCATATAACAGAGGCAGAAGGAGCGCTTTTCCATGGAACGTTCAGAAAACTTCCAGATAGCCTGTCTTTACTCATAAGTAGCTGTTTACACAGGAGATTTACATGAGGTGCCGGTCTTTCGGCTGGCACGTAATAGTTAAGGAGCGATCATGGCTGAAGATGATGACAGGCCGACAGCCGGCGGGCAGTCGGATGGTTCGCAACGCGAGACTCAGCAAACGAACCAGAATAATAGTTCCAACCCGTTTAATGCACTGTACGGGCAGTCCGCTGATGTGAATAATTCGAATGCCGCAGCCGGTGCCGCGGATGGCACAAGCGCGAATGGTGGCAGTGTGGCGGATGGCGCACAGAGCCTTTCCAGTGATGCCGGGCAAAAGACGAATCCCGCCGATTCGACTGATTCGACCCAATCGATGAATGCCGCTGACTCACTCCGTTCCGGCGATCATGCTGGGCAGGCCAATCAACCGCAATCGGAACCAACGCAAACCGGTCAGGCTCAACAGGCAGGTCAGGGTAGCGAAAACGTAGCAGCTCGCGGAGATTTTACCGCGAATCCGTATGTGGGCAACGGGCAAGACAATCAGCCAACCCAGCCGATGCAGCCACAGTACGGGCAATACGCCCAACAGCCTCAATATGGGCAGTACGCTCAGCCTCAGTACGGCCAGTATGCAACCAACGCAGGTGGCCAGGGTGGCCAGTACGGCGGCAATGCGCAGTACGCTCAGCCCACGAACCAATATGGTCAGCCTCAGTCTGCCGGCGAGTACGGCCAACCCGTTGGGAGCTACGGTTCCGATGGAGCGGCCACTGGCGATGGCGGTGATAACGCCGGCACCGATTCACAACCGACCACGCAGTATGATCAAGGCTTTGCTGAAGGCGCTGGTGCCTCCGGTGCGCCGACGCAGACCATGCCGGGTCAACCTGGAGCAGTACCTCCATACGGATCGGGTGCCGGCAATGGCATGAATGGCTTCAACGGCGGCAATTCCAATGGTGCCGGCAAGGCCAAGAGCCGCAATGGCAACAACAACGTGCTGGTGGCCGTGGTCTCAGCCGTTCTCACGGCGATTCTCTGCCTTGGCGTAGGGTACGTAGGGCTGGTCAACGGTTGGGTGCCAATCCATGATTCGAGCTCCATGTCCGGCATCACCTCCAACTCGTCGGGTGGGGGCAGTGCCAAGGTCAAGGGAGGCGCGGCCCCCGACTGGACCAGCGTATCCAAGTCCGTTTCGAACTCCGTGGTTTCCATTCAGACCAGGATTCAGGGAGGCGAGGCCAAGGGCTCGGGGGCGATTCTCGACACTGACGGGCATGTCGTCACCAACAACCACGTGATTTCCGGCGCCACACAGATTCAGGTCACGCTGGCCAACGGCCAGATGTATGAGGCAAAGGTGACGGGTACGGATGCCACCACTGATCTGGCGGTCATCCAGTTGCAGAACGCTCCCAAGGATTTGACCCCTGTGAAGTTCGCGGATTCCGACAAGCTCGCCGTGGGCGAGAACATCATGGCGGTGGGCAATCCGTTGGGCTATGACAACACCTCGACGACAGGCATCGTTTCGGCACTGAATCGCCCCGTGAGCGTGATGGACGACAGCAACTCCGAAATCGTGACGAACGCGGTGCAGATTGATGCGGCCATCAATCCCGGCAACTCCGGCGGCCCCACGTTCAACGCCGCGGGCCAAGTGATCGGCATCAATTCCTCCATCGCCACGGCGTCCTCCTCCTCGCAGAGCCAGTCCGGCTCCATCGGAATCGGCTTCGCCATTCCCTCGGACCTCGTCAAGCGCGTTGCCGATGAAATCGTGAAGGACGGCTCAGTCAAGCACGTCATGCTCGGCATCACCATCAAGTCGGCCACTGCCACGGCCGACGGCGTGACCCGAAGTGGCGCCCAGATCACCAAAGGATCCGATGGAACCGCAGTCTCGTCCGGCAGCCCGGCCGCCAAGGCAGGCCTCAAAGAGGGCGATACGATTGTGGCATTCAACGGCAACGCTGTAGGCAGCAACGCTGCATTGCTCGGTTATGTTCGTGCGGCTGGGCTCGGCGATAAGGTTGCGCTTTCGGTGGTTCGTGGCGGCAAGACCATGAATGTGAATGTCACCCTTGACCAAGAGGAGAAGCAGGTCACTGGATCGAACCGTCAGGAGCAGAAGAACAATGGCAACAGCGACGGGAACGGCAGCGGTAACGGGAACGGCGACGGCGGTGGCAATAGTGACGGCAACGGCGATGGAGACGATGGCGGCCTTTGGGATCCGTTCGGTTTCTTCTAACAAATCGCTGGGTGTCTAGGCGCTCTTCCTTATGAGTCGTTGAAGGCCTAATTGGATGGTCCATGCAGCATTTCAACTGCATGGACCATCTGCGTTTTACCTGATGATCTATAAAGCGTGGTCGGTCTGATTCTCCCGCGATGATGTCAATTGGGCTGTTGTTTCTGCCTCGTTGCCCTGTCTTGTCATGCACGGAGAAGAGGTGTATATTAATATGATTCTGATGTACGGGAATACGGATTCCATGGTATTGGAGGGAATCCGCTACGATGCTTCACCCTTGGGTTGTCGGTGTTACTGGAATTTCAGGTTGTTGGAATCTTCAATTGTCGAAATCCCGGCAATCATCATTGATTGCGGTCAGAACAGTGAAATATTGAGGAGCGACAGCACCGCCTCTGCAATGCAGAATGATGCCAGGATGATAAACAGAGGTGATATCCAGGATAGGTAAGGATGCCTGACTTGGCTTCTGCCATTCGTCATATATGTTTTTATCTGTCTACGCCGTAGGTACAGCACGACGCATATGATGGCAAGAGCAGCAAAGAAAACGATGTTGGTGGTGGTGTCGACGGTATCTTCGCCGATTTTTGTGGTCAGCCAGTCGCATCCTGATACAAGGACGAGGTTGTTGAACATGTGCATCAATATGGACCAGATGACTGAGTAGTTGTTGGCCACCCATCCAAGCGCCAACCCCATGATGAAGGCGGCTGAACCTTGTGGAAAGTCACGGTGCATCAGGCCGAACATTGTGGCCGAGGTGATTATGGCGAACAGACTGCCGAACCGCTCCAGCCTTGGCATGATGGTGCCTCTGAAAACCAGTTCCTCGACAATCGGGGCGACGATGTTCACGGATACGAAGGCGACGCCTGATGATGCGAGATCGCGGTTTATCAGGTCCTCCGAGGTCGGTGTATTGAAGCCCAACTGATGGTCGATTCCCTCAACTCCTGAGCCTACAAGGTTGGCTACGGACACCACCACGATGACGGCAAGCAGGCAGAGGATGAACCTTGGAATGGTCATTTTCTGCCGGGACTGAACGCGGACGTTGAGTACGCAACCCTCACGGTGTTCGCGGCCTTGTTTGCTGAAGTTAATTCCGATGAGGATAACGGCAACGACTACGATGCTGGAAAGTATGTCTATCCACGAATAGAATCCCGCGTTGTCGTACGATTTGTTTTTTGCGGCAAACGCCGACTCGGCTATTGAAGAACCGTACTTGATGACAAGAAAGAGAATGGCGATTGCCGAGGCAGCATTCATTGCCTTGCGCATTTGTTTGATCATTGTTCTGCCTTCATGTACCAGTCTTGTCTTTGTGGTCCTTGCGGTTTTTCCACAGTTGAAAAGATTATACCCGTTTTCGGATGCTGTCAGCAGACATATGGACTGACTTTGTTATGCATCTCAGGTTCGTGGCGTACATGTATGGCCATTCGATGAGGCGATTGGTGCGTTAGGGACTATGGACGTATAACGCTCAACAGCGCCACGGCAACCGACAAGGCTATGGTGACGAGAAACAGGGGTGAGCGCCATGATTTGAAAACGTGCGGTATGTTGGCATTTTGGGCGAAGTAGGTGCGTATACTTGCTCTCTTGGCGATGAACATGGCAATCATGACGGCGATGATTGCGAATATCGCAATGGCGTTCACTCCCAAGGCAACTAGCTGATCGTCGCCCCTGAAGAGTTCCATCAGCATGGGAATGCCAAGGCTCAGTATGGAGTTGTTGAATATGTGCATCGCCATCGACCATGTGATCGAATATTCAGAAGCCACCCATCCGTATGCCAGGCCTGAGAGGCCGGCGCCTATGCCCTGAACAAGGTCCTGATGCATGCAGCCGAAGAGGACTGCAGTGGTGACGATGGCAAACGGTTTGCCGTATCGCTCCAGCATCGGCATCGCGCACCCGCGGAACACGGTTTCTTCGATGATGGGAGCGATGATGCCAAAGGAAACCATTCCTACGACTGAACCTGTGCCTAGGCTTGTGGCAGTGTCGTTTGTCGATGTTCCGGACCAGCCGAGGGCATTGAACAACGCCTGCACGGCACCGCCGATGAAGGTTCCGATTTTCCCCACCCCCGTGGTGACCAGCAGGCACAGAACACAGTCTTTAAGGGTCATGGCATGGCGGGAACGCAAACGCACACCGCAGAAATACCCGGTTCTTTTACCCAGCTGTGTTCGGCTGAACACGGCAATGACGATGATGGCTGCGAAGATATCGGCGATGACCGTCAGCAGCGAGAGCACAATCGACTGCAAGTTGTTGTTTCCGCCCAAGGCATGGGTAAAGCGAATGACACCGAATAAGGCAAGACCACTTATGGCCTCCGTCAAGATTGAATACGTGAGCGTGACGGCTGAGGCTTGCCCTACATGATGTTCGGCTTGGCGTTCTGTTTGTTCGCAATCGTTGGCTGAACCTAGTGGATGTGGGCTCGGATGGGCCGATTCCGGATTGTGCTGCATGACTCTCCTGCGTTGCTTGGGGCGATCAAATTGCATCGCCGCTGTATTGGACAACGGTAACGTAGTCTTCGCGCCTGCTCCATAGACATCTTGCCGTGTCGCCACCAGTTGCGGTACAGTGGGGGCATGGATGAAAGCAACGAAACCGAACAAAATGAACTGCGCATCGCCGTCGTCGGAGCCGGCCCTGCAGGCGTGTATTCTTCCGACATCTTCTTGAAGGAGCTGGCCAAGCGCGGTGAAGAGCTGGGCTTGCCCACCACGGCCCGCATCGATCTATTCGAGAAGCTGCCAGTGCCGTTCGGCCTGGTGCGTTACGGTGTGGCCCCCGACCACCCTGCCATCAAATTCATCGCCGGGGCTTTGGAGAAGACGCTCGACAATCCTAATATTCATCTGTATTGTGACGTGGACTTCGGCAAGGACATCACGCTAGACGACCTGATGCCTCGATACGACGCTGTGCTGTTCGCCACGGGCGCCGTGGCCGATAAGCCGCTCGACCTTGCTGGTGCAAACCTCAGCGGTGTCTACGGCGCTGCCAGATTCGTGGAATGGTACGACGGATACCCCACCGGGGCGCATGAATGGCCGTTGGATGCCACCCAGGTGGCCGTGATCGGCGGCGGCAACGTGGCCATGGACGTATCGCGTGAGCTGATGCGCCGGGCCGATGATCTCAAAGCCACAACCGACATTCCCGACAACGTGTATGAGGGCATCAAAGTCAACAAGGCTCGTGAGTTGCACCTGTTCATCCGCAGAGGGGTGGCGCAGGCCAAGTTCTCTGTGCAGGAGTTGCGGGAGCTTGAAAAGCTGCCGGGCGTGCAGATTATCGTTAACGACGATGACTTCGAACTGGACGATGACACCATCGAGGCTGCAGGGAAAGACAAACTGACCCGCCAGATGGTGGAGGAGCTCTATGCCGTGCGTGACATGGCAGAAGACATGGCCGCGGATGCCGACGAGAACGGCAATGGCGGCACCGACTTTGAAGGGAACCCTGCCGACAAGAAATATTACATTCATTTCAACTGCGACCCTGTGGAAGTGCTGGGCGCGGATGGGAAGGTCACCGGTCTGCGTGTGGAGCGCACTCAAACCGGTGCCGACGGGGTGATGAGGCGGACCGGGGAATTCGCCCAATATCCCGTTCAGGCCGTGTACCACGCCATCGGCTACAAGCCCGCGAGCGTGGAAGGGGTGCCGTACGACACCCGCAGGAGCGTCTTGGCCAACCAGGATGGCCGCATCTGCACCCAGGCAGGTATCGAAAACGGCAAGGCCGACGAGGTGTGCCCAGGCCTTTACGCCACCGGCTGGGCCAAGCGTGGGCCTGTTGGTTTGATCGGTTCCACCAAATCCGACGCGTTGGCCATCGTGAGCAATATGCTGGAGGATCTGGCTGCTTCAAGGGGCGCCGCGTCTGCCGGCCAGGGAAGTGCCAAGGCCGCTGAGACCAAGGTCGGAGAAGTCGTTGCTGAAACCCTGAGAAGTGTTGAGGATGCAGAGCAGCCAAGTGCCGCGAGGATCTCCAACGCCTCTGAGCCTTCGGGGCTGGTCGATGAGGCGCAGCGCACTTGTGCCAATGCCACCGACCGTGATCCGCAGTCCATCGACCGACTGCTTGCCGAGCGCGGCGTAAAGCCCATCGACTTTGCAGGGTGGAAGCGTGTGGATGCCTATGAGCGTGCCGAAGGCGCCAAGGAAGGCCGTGAACACAAGAAGGTGGTCGATGCCGAGCAGTTGCGTGCGCTCGCCCACGGTGAATAACGGCATTTCTCTTTGAATTTTCTCAGCCGGGTCTGCGACAATAGGTAAATGTGTTGAATATGTAGGTAGAAGTTTGCTAATATGTTGTGCCGGTTAAAAGAGGCCATCGATAGTTTTTGAACAAGTGCAGTAATGACAATGCTGGATTATCCATGGCCGTGAGAGCTATGTAAGTTGTGGGGATTATCAATCGTATGGGAAGTATAGGTAGGCATGCCGCTGCTGGTTCGGATGATGTGGTAAAGACGCATCGGTTGCGTGAGTTGGCATCTCGCATCAAACAGCCGTTCGAGCCGGCATGGTCTAGGTTTTCTCCCTATTGGGAATCATGGAAGCGCATCTGGAACAAGCGCTGGAAGTTCTCCTATGTGCTGTATGCAGTGGTGTTTCTGTTCGTTACGGCTGTCTCGGTGTGCCTGCTGCAGTGGGGCATGTACCAAGACCCTGATTTTGATCCCTCCATGGACTTGGCGACGCGTCAATCGCAAAGTGTTGTGGCGCAAGTCACCACGTTTGTCAGCAACGTCTGGATTCACCATGACAACCGATTCCTGCTTAACTGCATTGTTCTAGGGTTCATATACCTCTTCCTGGTCGTGTTCATCAACCGTTTCTGGGGTGCCACCGCCATATTCGGCGCGGTGATGATCGTGTGGGCCGTGGCCAATAAATTCAAGGTCGAGCTTCGCAATGAACCGGTGCTGCCCTCCGATCTGAGTTTCGTTTCGGGCGGAAACACCAAAAGCATCCTCTCCTTTATTCCGCCTAACGAAATGGCAATTGTCCATCGTTTCGTCAAAATACTGATTCTGCTTGTCGTTGCCTGCCTGCTGTTGCAGGTGCTTGATAAGCGCCGTGGCTTCATCACCACGCACTGGCGCCATCCTATGGCCAATGCCAAGGTGATTGCGGGGAACGTGACGCGCGTTGTGGCCGTGGTGGTGAGTTTCGCGCTCGTTTTCTCCTTCACATGGACTCTTGGAACTCCGAATTCGTGGTCAAAGCAGTGGGCCGCTTCCATGGGGGATGCACCCCAGGTATGGAATGGGCTCGGGGACGCCACCAGCAACGGTCCGGCCATGAATTTCCTGCGGCTTATGCACGTCAAGGCCATGGACAAGCCCGATGGGTATAGCGAGCAAACGATGCGTGACGTGGCCAAGCGCTATGAAGCCGAGGCCGTCAACATCAATAAGTCGCGGGCCAGCAAACTCACTGACAACACGGTGATCATGATCCTTTCCGAGTCGTTCTCCGACCCGCTGCGCGTGCCCGGAATCTCGTTGAGCGAAGACCCGATGCCGAACATCAGGAACATCAAGGCGGGGACCACTTCGGGCTTCATGCTTTCGCCAGGGTATGGCGGGGGCACCGCGAACATTGAGTATCAGGCGCTCACCGGCATGTCTATGGCCAACTTCAACCCCTCTCTTTCCGTGCCCTACCAACAGCTTGTGCCCAAGCAGAAATGGGCTCCGGCCTTCGACCAGATCTGGAACGCCGCTTACGGCAAGCAGAGCTCGCAGGCTGTGCACAGCTATATCAGCAACATGTACTTCCGAGACGTGAACTATAAGAAGTTCGGTTTCAACAAGTTCTGGACGACCGACAACGACAAGACGCCGATCAAGGATTGCGCCCCGATTGATTCGGCCTGGTACGATGCCGATTCATGCACATACCAGAATGTGCTGGACCATTTGAACACCGACAAGGGCGCCAACCAGTTCCTGCAGGTGCTCACCATGCAGAATCATTTGCCATACGACGACTGGTATCAGAACAATCAATTCAAGAGCGAAGATGAGTCTGTTGGCCTTTCAGACACCGAACGCACTTCGGTGGATACGTATGCCAAGGGTGTGAGTTACACCGACCAGGCCACGCTCGATTTCCTCAACCAGCTTGACGGCGTGAACCGGCCCATCACCGTGATTTTCTACGGCGACCACCTGCCGGGCATCTACGACACGGCATCGAAGGATCCGAAGAATATTCTCGGCCTGCATGAGACCGATTACTTCATCTGGTCGAACCAGGCTTCTGCGGCACACGGCATGAAGTTGCAGGATGCTGATGTCCAGTACACTTCATCGAATTATTTCATGGAACAGACGGCGCAGCATCTGGGCGCGAAAGTGTCATCGTATCTGGCGTTCCTCACCGAGCTGCACGCCGCAGTGCCGGCCATGTCCATCCCGGCTTCGGCGGGGACGGACGACAATCCGGTGTACCTTGATGCCAACGGCCAAAGAGTTGAGCCCAAGCAGCTTTCTGCGAAGGCCAAGGAGCTGCTCAACGATTACAAGCTGATTCAGTACGATGTTTCGTGCGGCAAGAACTATCTTAAGGATATGAACTTTATGCAGATGCCGTGAGGAGCAATATGTATGCATGTCAATATGACTGTCATCAAGATATTACGACAGTTATGGAATGACAGTCATAATGAGCATACCTTGTTTGACCATGGATTGGGAACGATGATGGTGTTATTGAATAGCCCAGCAAGGTTAACTGACTGTACCATAGGGTTCTCTATTGTATGTTAGCGACGTAATACGCTCAGTCTCCACGTCATCGCCACATTTGAATACTTCCGAATCAAAGAAACAATAGTTCGCTCCTCCTGCGAAGAGCGTGCTATCGTACTTCACCCCATCCACATCCAGCTCCTTGCAGACTGATTTGATATATTCAGCAACATATTGGGTGGGAACGTATTCCACCGGACTATCGCTGCTGCGCATCGGCTTTGCGAATTCTCGAGGCAAATCGTGCAACAGCTGGTGATTAGCCGCATAGGTTTTTAAAATATTGGCATCGTCAATATCATCAATACCCTCAATATCAAAGGGGCTCAGTCTTTCCAACTGAGATAGGTCCACAACTTGTATGTGTTGTTTCTGTCTTTGCACCAGATAATCTTCGTTTGCCGCGAAGTGGCCAAATGACACCACATCGAATGCGCCAGCACGCACTTCCATGCATGCGGTCTCTTTGGTGTCGGCCAAGTAGAGCTCGCTGATACCGGCAGGATTGATCCTACCGGCACTTGCACGCTCTTGGGGAGGAGCTTTCATGCCGTCTGGCCCAAATCCGCATCCATCGTATGATATGCGGGCACGCACCAGATGAGCCTTGGTGCAATCCACAATGGATTGGGCCAGCAGTATCTTCAACGAATCAATTGCAAGAGTTTTTACATGATATCGATTAAGATGCTTGATCTCCTCGGAGAAGTCACTCCACGTACCAACACTCAGAGCTCGTACATCATCATTGATTTGAAGCGTGACTGCTTGATGAATGACATTTGGTTTGACTAGTTTCCGATGTGAATCCGAGTCGCCATACAATGCATCAAGCAATCGTTGCATTGCGGCATCGTCCATCTTGTCGCTGACAAACTCCCAATCCTTCTTGAGCGATGCCGCCAAAGATCGTCCACCCCTGCCCGCGCCGGCCACACTATACAAATCGATAATAGGCCCAAGTGCATCACGTAGCGTGTCGCCGACGATGCCTAACGAGTAAACTTCTACGTCCGATGAACCGCAGAAGCTGCATATCTCCTTTGGCGGCAGCTGCCCAGAAGACGTATAGGTAGCCTGCAACTGCGCAGTCAGCACTGCATCCGAAAAGCACTGCTCACAACATTGTGAAGGCATGATATTGCAACTCCTTTACTTTCTCGTTGCCGCTTGCCCATCAAGGTATCGTCCCATCAGCTCGAGATGGTGCATGATCGATAGCCGTTTCGCCACACCAAGCCCTGGGAATGATTGGCCTTCATAATAATCTTGAAACATATCCAAAGCGGCGCTCGATTCTAACAGTCCAGAATTCATGTCCTTCATCATCAAGCTGACGGCTTGCAAAAACTTCGTTCCACCTTCGTGATAATCGCTGCTTGACTTCGACACATAATGCCTTACCATAAGTTGCTTATCATCGCCAAAATATACCATATGGATGGCAACGGCATGAGCGGCCCAACCGCCTTTGCGATAGCCGGAACCCACAATTGAGAAATCCGCGAAACCACTGTCCCCCCGGTCCATATACTTCAGGTGTTCAGTGGAAAATAGCTCATCTTTGTAAGCCGGTGGCTCACTGTCGATGTAGTCGGCGTTCCGGGGTTTGCTCGGGAAGGAATCATGCAGCCTGATTGTTTCCGTTGCACGAGTATTCGTACCCTGGACCAAGGTGTCGTTGAAATCTTTCTTTACCACTGCCGTATCTTGATACAGCAGCCTCGTAGGATTCAGTTTGGCGAGATCAATGACCTTGCCGTCCCCATCTCGCTCATATCTATTTTCCCGCATAATGCATAGTAAATCATCCATATTCTGTATTGCCTCGATGCATGTGCGGTAACGTTCCCAATGTTCATTGAAGATAACCGCTGGAATCACGCTGGAATTATCGTCGACGAAACGTTCCAGTTCCTTGACTTGTGTATCATCGGTGCTATCAAAATCGCCATACTCTGGATTCAGCACAACGACGACTTTCCTGTCTTTCTCGCGGAAAACATTCAAGGTACTCAACAGGGTAGAGGAGGCTTTTACCGGCTCGATGACTGGCAAGATAAGCGGACTCAATAAATCGTCGTTGAGTAGGTTTTTCAACGCCAGAAGTTCTTCCTGACGACCACGAAGATATGGGTAGTACCGATATGTCATGAGCCTCATCCCCTTTGATAGGTTGTATCTAATAATGTATGCAACTGATTACCAGTATACCGTCCATTGGCAAAATATACCATTGATTCAAGCCCAAGTGGCATGTGGTCGGGCTGGCGCCGTTCTTTTGGCCTACGTAATTTCAATGTCTGCATCACTAATTTTTGGGCATCTTGAATCGGAAGGTGTTCGAACCAATCACGACATGCCTCATACATGAATACCGGCTGTACGTCGGGGAGTGTTTTGAATACCTGATAGGTCAGGCGTTCGTATTCCGGCTTTCGCAGCATAGCAAACAGATGACGGTGAGAGAGCAAAGCGTCATACTCTTTGGGTTCGCGAATATGTCTGGCGCTGATCGCCTGACGAGGGGTCAAGGCATAGATGCCAGCAGCAGACCCAAATTCACCAAACTTGGCCAATGCGTTAATCGCTTTCTGAAAATGTCGTTCCGGCACCACCACAGTCACATAGGAGAATGCCTTGAAGTAATCGGATACTTGAGTTTTCAGCCGATCAAAATTGTCTAGGTCCGACTTTATTTCATAAGCCTTGCCCTTGCCATTGATCATCACGAAATCGGCGATGGATTCACCGACGCGAAGCTGGCGGAATGCCACGGTTGTGCGCAGGCTATGCTTCTTCACCAAGATTTTCTCAAACAACGTATTCTGGTAGAAATATTCGTTTCGATTATGCTCGGCCAAGAAGTTGTATAAACCGGAGAACACATCCTGGTACGTCATCGATTCGCTCAAAGCCATTGGCATGCAGGTTTCGACTGCAGCGTTGAGCACAGAGCTGAATCCCGTGGATAACAAAGAATCGAAGACTTTTGTGGTAAACACATGGTTCAGGGAGCAAACGTCCACACTGTCCATGGCGTGATCTCCCTCTACCTGAATAATTCAGACCTCGCAGGTTTTTCTTTCCCGTCTGCAAGTAAGAAAACTCTTATGAACATAATGGTATCAACGTCGTCAACATGGTATTTCTGCCGCTTCGGACTCTTTGAAAGCATGCTCCTTAGGGCATATCCGCTCGTTGAACAGTTGCTTGGCGTATTTCACAGTCAGATACGTGGCAACGGTTCCAACAATGTCCCAAAGTATGGAAACCTGATCCAAAACGGATTGGCCTTTCAGCTGATTCACAATGTCGAGCAATAGGTTTGCAGCGTCTTGAGGTATGCTGAGTGCCTTCAAAACTATGATTTGTATTCCTATGCCGGATAGTGCAAATGGCAAAGTGCGGATGTACCAACGAGTTGCATATCCCTCATATACGTCCTTGAACGCATACAGGAGCGCGATAGTCTCAACAGCCAAGAAGACGAGGCATAGTGCCACAGCTGTATAAAACAGAAGCTGCACCGCTTTTTGCATATCCTGCTGATTAAATAGATTATTAACGCCAGTCATGCCTAACGCTGCAGTCATTAAGGACAACAGCAAAAAATAAATTGTATTTGCAATCAAAACAATTTTAGTTTGCCAGTTTGGGTATGTACGTTTGTTGAAAATGTAAAAGCCTATCATGGAGCCCGCTACTGCTATGATGGCGAACAAGCCCCCCCAAAGGCCTATGCTGAAGAATCCAATCGATATCGCAAGGCCGCCAAATCCTAAGGTAACGAACGCAAACAAGAAAGCTAGTGCTCCTATTAACAATGCACGTAAAAACGCGCACTTTCCACTAAACTTCGACTTTGCTATGTCATAGAATGTGTTTGCCACAAGAACAGCGCCGATTAAACTCACTGCAATGCAACCACAGCAAAGTAAAATTTTCCAAAAAACAGATTTGCATAGAACCAGAACGATATAAAGCAGCAAACCACCGAGAACACAAAGCAGCATGCCTGGTAAAAACTTGGGAATGTCGCTCTTAATCGTCTCTTTGAGATTGAATTCCTCAAGGTTGCGCCGCACGTTTTTCCAGAGCGATTGATGGCTTTGCTGTTTTTTGTTTGAACTAGCATTGTCGGTTTCTGTGCACAGATTTTTATATGACTTCTTTGCCGGGAACACACGGTCATTCCACAAGTTGGAACAATAATTCACGATGATGAAAGAGACAACAATGTCTATAACCTTGGGAATGCTACCCTTATTGATATCAGCAACGATTCCATTGCCCGCTTTGCCTAAATCCGTAGGATTGCAAAAATCGACCCCACAAAATCCTATATATGCAGCAAGGCTTGCAACAACATAGGGCCAAGTACGCATGAACCATCTTAAAGATCGTTGCTCGAAGCAGTCTCGTATGCAAGCAACAAAAACCGCGATCTCAATCAGAAGGCAAATAACGGTTATTGCCAAGAGCCCATATGCTGCTATGGCATCGCCAGTGGTCTTCGGTGACCTATGCTGCTTTGCAAATGAAAGTAATGTGTCTAAGAAAGCCGCGGCTGTCAGAAACAATAATACTGAGTACACAATATGAGCTATGCCAACCACGCATTCAGCTATGGTCTCAACTCTGTTCTCAGAAGAAGTATTAGCTTCGTTACACATTTCTGTCATTTTCGGCCTCTTTTACTGAGAGCAATTCTATAGCTTCATGGACTGCTCGTATACGTGTGGGTTCGTTGGATTAGCGGGCTGAGTGGCGAGGTCGTTCAAGTCTGAGTCTTTAAATCTTGCAGTGAAACAGGTAGAAGGGCGTTTATATGGTGGAGGCATTGAGGAAGTGTGAATTAGCTTGGGGATGTACTAAAATGATGAATATGTCTAGTTTTTCTGTACGGAAAGTATTGGCACTCGGATCGGCTGCCGCATTGCTCGGCGTATTGGCGACGCCTCCTGCTTTGGCTGCCACGTCAGATAGGATGGTCGGCTCGCAGCCGGCTGCGGCGCAGAGCATCGGTGACCAGAACCAGACCAGTGGTGCCAGTTCGGATTCAATGCCGGGCAACCCCTCGCAGAAGCTTCCGAGCAAGGTGAGTGCCGCCGTGCCGGATGATGCCACCGTGGTGGCGCCGAACCTGGCGACGAAGAGCGACGGCACCACAGTCAATCTTGCAACCGGCGAGAAAGTGACCGATTCCAAGATTGTGGGCACGGCGACCCAGCAGCCCGATCCTTTGGCGAAAACCAATGGACGCAAGTTCATTCCAGTTGAGGCCAGTGAGGTGAAGAGCGCTGTGCAAGCCAAGGGTGGTGACGCAACGGCTTCGAAGCAAGGTCAGTCTGCACAGAGCGATGCCGATGGTTCTGAGAATCACGCTCAAGGGTCAAGCTATAGGGAAACGAGCGCCAAGAGCGGCAAAGCGCGCAATGCTGTGCTCTCCAACGATTCAAGTCAGAGCAATTCGCAGAGACCCACAGTAAGGAATGCGGCGTTGCAGAACAACCAATACGGGGCATATTGGGGCTCCTACAACGGCTCGCCTGCATTCTTCGAGGCCGGTGGCAATCTTTTCGCTCAGCAGGCCAAAGGCGTGATCGACGTTTCGGAGCACCAGGGAACCATCGATTGGCAGGCCGTGAAGAATTCCGGTGTGGATGGTGCCATTATTCGCATCGCTTACGGATGGGACAATCGACTTGACTACCAAGCGCAACGCAATGTGAGCGAATGCAAGCGGCTGGGCATTCCCTTCGGTGTCTACTTGTATTCGTATGCCTATGATAACGGCGGTGCCAGCGAGGAAGGCGCGGACTTGGCGAGGAAGCTCAGGCAGATCGGCGTAGGCCCATCCGACTTGAGCTACCCGGCGTTCTACGATCTGGAGGGATTTTCATGGGTCGGCCACCCGCACCCCACGGATTCATGGACCTACGACGGCATCGTGAACTCGTGGTATGGGCAGATGCAGGCCGCCGGTTACAACAATCTTTCGGTGTATTCCTATACCTATTACCTCAATACGGCGCTCAATTCGGGCAATATCCACTCCAAGACCCGCTGGGTGGCCAGCTACGGCTCGCGCACAGGTTTCAATTACTCAACCAATGAGCGCGGCTGGCAGTATGCCGACAATGGTAACGTGCCGGGCATCGGCAATGTGGACATCAATGCGTTCGGGAACGCCAATTATGCGGAAGGTTGGCCGTGGGGGAGCGCGGTCTCAACGCCAATCAGTAGTCATAGGGCAATCGTGGTGAATGACAACAGTTACTATATCAGTTCCCGAAAGCTTGATTCGTCTGGTTTTGATGTACCAGATGCTTCTTCATCTAATAGTGTTCGGATTCAACTACTCAATGCTGGTCAGTCTGGTGCTCAACAATTCAGTTTCACTAAGCAATCTGATAATTCTTATAAGATAGTAAATGTGCATTCCGGTAAGGCGCTGGATGTTCCCAATGGTCAGGCCTTTGCTGGAGCTTCGGTGCAACAATATACTTCTAATGATACAAGTTCACAACGTTGGTATCTCCGCGACGCAGGTAATGGTGGTATGTATATTCAGTCCAAGTTGGGCAATTGGGTGATTGATCTGCCATCGGGTAGCACAAATAATAATACAAAACTACAGCTTTGGGAACCTAACTATACAGTCAGTCAGCAATTCATTTTAAGTACCGTATCAACTTTACCTAGCGGATCGGTACGTGTGAATTCAACGATCGACGGCAATGAAGTCTTTGATATTCCTTCTGGTTCCACCGCTAACGGGGTACGGTTGCAGGTATATCAGTGGAACAACACCGATGCGCAAAAATATCGTTTCCGCGAAGTCGGCAATGCGATTTATGAGATTTCCAATGTGAATTCCGGCAAAGTCATTGATTTGAATTCCGGCATACAGACTAATGGCGCTGTAATTGATCAATATGCCAGTAATGGTACTTGTTCACAGCATTGGGCTGTCCGAGAAATCAAGCAAGGTCAGTATGCCTTTTATTCCGCGTGTACGGCGGATAGCGCGATTGATTTGCCCTCAGGTCTTGCGCATAATGGCAATAGGCTGCAACTCTATTCCGGCAACGGTACGCTCTCGCAGAGCTGGACGCTTTCTAAGGCTAGAGGAACGAGAGACGATATTGATGAGCTTGCAGCCGCAAATAGGAAAGAACTTGCAGATGGCGTATATGCGATTGGTACGAAGTTGAATTCATCCCAAAAGATTGATGTGCCCAATGGTTCAAAGGAAAATTCTGTGATATTGCAGTTGTATAGGTCGAATAACACACAA
Source organism: Bifidobacterium sp. ESL1118 (assembly GCF_058505595.1). NCBI lineage: Bacteria > Bacillati > Actinomycetota > Actinomycetes > Bifidobacteriales > Bifidobacteriaceae > Bifidobacterium > Bifidobacterium sp. ESL1118. The sequence goes on along the minus strand of NZ_CP196371.1, from coordinate 1,937,950 downwards.
TCTCAGCGTTGGCGTGTAAGTCATGATTCACAAGGATATATAACTCTTTCGAGTGTGTTGAGCGGCAAGGTCCTTGATGTGCATAATGGCAGTCATACACCGGGGGCATTGGTTCAGCAATATCAATCAAATGGAACTCTGTCGCAGAAATGGATTGCTGTAAAATCAGGCGATGGGTACAAACTGGTATCGGCATTGGACAAGAATATCGTGCTCGACGCTCGTTACGGTTCCTCTGCAAATGGCACCAAGCTCCAGACGTACACTGACAATGGTACGAGTTCGCAGATTTGGCTGTTTAGTTAAGACTTAGGCCATAAGTGAGGAAGTATGGAAGGCCATGGTACGGGACATTCGTCATGGCTTTCCATACTCTAATGCGACTAGAGCGAATTGTGCCTATGCAGAAACGCGAATTTATTGTTATCGACGATGAACGTCTTTCTGGTGTTTTTTGCGATGATGTCGAGAATGATGCCCGTGACGAACAGCAACAAGCCAACGATGACGAGCATGATCGATCCGATAAGTGTGGGAAAGCGTAAGACTACGCCGGATTTCCAGAAATCAATCATCACACTGAGCATAAAGCCAAGACCGATCAATGCGCACACTATGCCCGACGTGCCGAAGAAGGGCAGTGGTTTGTATTCACGGATGAGTTGGAAAATGGTGGACAGCACTTTGATGCCGTCACCAAACGTGTCAAGTTTGCTGACTGAGCCTTGCGGCCTATCCCGATACTGAATGGGCAGCTCGTAGAGGCGGAGATTGTTATCAAGGCTGTGAATCGTCATCTCGGTTTCGACTTCAAATCCTCGTGAGAGCACCGGGTATGTCTTGACAAATGTGAATGAGAAGGCTCTATAACCGGTCATGATGTCGTTGATGTGCACGTTAAACAGCCAATTGATTGACCCGCGAACCAATTTATTGCCAAAATTATGGAAAGGCCTTTTATTCTCCTGGAAGTAGGTTGAGCTCAGCCTGTCTCCAATGACCATGTCATAGCCTTCGAGGATTTTGTCCACCATCTGTGGGGCCGCTTCAGCAGGATAGGTGTCATCACCGTCGGCCATGACATACACGTCGGCATCGATGTCTTCGAACATGGCGCGTATGACGTTTCCTTTGCCTTGCCGAGGTTCTTTGCGCACGATTGCGCCGGCTTTCAGCGCGAGTGATGCGGTTCGATCGGTGGAATTGTTGTCGTAGACATAGACTGCAGCGTTTGGGAGAGCTATCTTGAAATCCGTTACCACCTTGCCGATGGTCATTTCTTCGTTATAACAAGGTAGAAGTACTGCGACTACGGGTTCACTGTTCTCTCTCGGGTCTTGCATAGTGATTATTTTACATTTTTTCTGGTACAAAGCCACGAAGGTCTTCGAACGCCTTGGCAAGAGTGCTCTATTGAGCTGTGTATAGGTAATATGACACAATCTTACAAAGGTAAATACGTTGGTAGCGGCGAGGATGATGATGAAGAAACGTCTCAGGATGAAGAGCCAGGGTGGCTTAACGGTTGTGGTCTTTTTGTGCGTGCTTGTTGTCATTGCTTCAATGCCGTATTTTCTCAGTTATTTGCCGTGGTACCCGAACCAAGATACTGAATTCCATCTTTTCAGGCTTGAAGGTATAGCTCAGGGCCTGCGCAATGGTGAGTTTCCCGTACGTATGCAATCGACACAAATTTCTGGTTATGGGTATCCGACAGGTATTTGCTATGGAGACATCTTCTTGTATCCTTTTGCGGTTTTGCGGCTCATTGGGTTGTCGTTGCCGGTGGTGTTCCGTTTGCTTTGTATTTCGATTAATGCGGCCACCGCAATTTTTGCCTATGTCTGCTTTAGGAACATGTCAGGTCGCCGTTTCATCGGTCTTTTTGCCACGGCATTGTGGGTGCTGTCTCCGTACAGGATGCTTGACGTTGCTTTGCGTTCGTCGATAGGCGAAGCTGTGGCTTTGATCTTTCTTCCGGTTGTGGCGTATGGCATGCATTCGATTCTCAGCCGTGGCGTGCATACAGTGTCATCGTGGGGTTGGTGCTGGTTGGCCATCGGTGTTTCGGGAATCATGCTTTCGCATGTGCTCTCCACAATGTTGGTGATGATTCCTCTGGTCGTTGTTGGAATCGTTGGCTTGGTGCTTGCGAAGACAGGCAGGGAGCGTCTCTGCATCCTTCGAGACTGTTTGGTTGCCTCTATTGGTTGTATACTGATCTGTCTTTTTTTCTTGGTGCCGTTTATTGCGTATTATTTGAGCGGCGATTTATCCGTCACCAATATACCTAATGCTCGCGCGGCCGCCAATGCGGCTTCCAATGCTGCGGAACCGAGTCAGTTACTGGAATTTCTTCCCAATGTTGCCGGTGGCAGCAATGACTTGCACAATGGTGTTGCCGGTGAGATGTCGCTGGCGGTGGGCTGGGCGATTTTACTTGCAGCTCTGTTTGTGCTGGTACTTTGCGTTTCGGGTAAAGGCTGTGTGAGGCTGGCCCGTCGCCTGAAGGTGTGGGTAATCGTATTGTTCGTTTTGGGTGCTGTGCTTTTGGGTATGTCTACATGGATTTTCCCGTGGGGACGGGGATCGGGCTCCGGTCTGATTGCCAAGATGATCGCAAAGCTCGCCGCTATTCAATTTCCGTGGCGGCTGATAGGGCCAGGCAGTTTCTTACTGATTTGTGCAGCTGTGATCGGGCTCTCCGCCCTCGTCGGAACTGATAAGGCTGGTGTTCCGATTCCTGCTGCTCCCTCAAAGCCCAAGGCGGATGTCGATGGCATCATAACAGTGACATCGCATGCGCTGTTCCGGAGTTTTGTGAGTGTTGTTATGGGTGCGCTCGTGGCACTCTCAGCCATGGAAGGCGCAGCAACTGCCACTTCATATATTCAAACCGCCATTCCGCTAGGGTCTCCACAAATGCTTGCCGCCACGGATAATACGAAAGGGACCGAAGGCATTGGGGATGGCGAGTATCTGCTCAAAGGTACAGACGTGGCGAAGCTAACCCTGCATGAGCCGAAAGCGCAAGGTGGAGCAAGCGTTCGCTCCTACACGAGGTCTGGTAGCACTCGGAGATTGCATGTGACGACTGGTGAACGTCCAGGAAAGGTGACGTTACCGATGTTGTGGTACCCGCAATACCGTGTGGAGGGTGATGTCCGTTCAAATGGGATTGCACTCATTCGCGGCGCAAACAATGTCGGAGTTTTGGAGGTTCCTGCGCATCGATCAGCTGATGTGACGGTTAGGTTTATGGCTCCGATGTCTTGGCAAGTAGCCGATTGGGTCTCGTTGACGACTGTGATTGCATTGCTGTCGGCATGTGTAGTCGCCAAATTGAGGCGTTGGGGTTTGTTGCGACGGAAATGTAAATGAGACGAAGCAAATACTATGAAGAGACAGTTTTGTTGTTATGCTGTTTCCGCCACATGTCTTGACTGTTGGCCGAAGAGTTTATGCTGGATATGTAATCCGGATATGTAATGTAGGTTCTGGATAATGATCAGAGGGAAGTGAGCGCAGTGCTAGAGGTCAACTGCTCTATTGAGCCTGCTGCAAAGACGATTACCGTTCTTGTTCCGTGCTATAACGAGCAGGAATCGTTGCCTCTGGTATTTCAGCGTCTTGATAAGTTGGTCCAGAATGGCAGGGAACGCGAAACGCCTTTGATGTTTCAGCTTCTGTTTGTCGATGACGGATCATCGGATAATACCAAAACATTGATTAAGCAGTATGCCCAAGCCCATGATTACGTGGAGTATATTATCCTCTCTCGGAATTTCGGCAAGGAAAAGGCGATGTTTGCCGGTATTCAGGCAACGGACACTGATGCGCTTGTCATTATTGATGCGGATCTTCAGGATCCGCCTGAGCTGATTCCCCAGATGGCTGATTTGTGGCTTCAAGGATATGAAGATGTATATGCACGGCGCCGCAGCCGAAAAGGAGAGAGTTGGCTTAAAAAGCTGACCAGCCGACTGTATTACAAGGTGCTCAGTGCCGTCTCCAGCGTTCCCATACAGGAAGATACGGGTGACTTTCGGCTTCTTGACCGTAAGTGCGTTGACGCGCTGAAACGATTGGATGAGACCGAACGCAATTCCAAAGCGCTCTTTAGTTGGGTGGGCTTTAAGAAAATTGAATTTCTCTATGACCGTGATGAACGTGCTGCCGGTAGGACCAAATGGAATTATTTGAAGTTGATTCATCTTGCGATGGACGGGTTGACGAGTTTTACCACGGCTCCGCTGAGAATAGCAACGTACACTGGCTTCCTGGTGTTCTTCTTGGCACTTGTCTACGCGGCGGTCATTTTCATTCGTGTAATGGCTCGAGGTATAGATGTGCCGGGCTATGCGTCAATCATGGTGGTGATTCTGTTGCTTGGCGGCCTGCAATTGCTGAGTTTGGGAATCATCGGGGAATATCTTGGTAGGATTTTCATGCAGACAAAGCATCGGCCCAATTACTTGGTTGAAGAGCAGAAACTCAACGATTTCGATGATTCCAGGCAAAGGTAGAAGAAGAGTATGGGAATACGAGATTTCATACGCAAACGTTGGCCGCTGTTGGTTATTGCCGTAGTTTGCGGTTTGCTTGCGACAGCAAGTGACTCGTTGCGAAGTCAACAGAGGTTTATAATTTCTCTCAACAGTGGTATGCATCTTGTGTTTTATACTGTCTGCTTTGTTTTTTTTGTCATGGCCGGAGAATGTGTAGTGACTTGGCTGAGAGGCGAGCGTCGGCAGGCATCTGATGGCCCTGTCAGGCAGTATCGTCTTTCATATCGGCTTGATTTCAGTCAGCTGCTTTTAGTAACCGGTATCATCGTTGTCTGCTGGCTTCCCTACATTGTCATGACCTACCCTGGGGTCATCTGGTTCGACACCCGCCAGCAACTGTTGCAGTGGTTTGGCTCGCCGAATATCTTTACAGACGGAACACATCTTTCGGATCATCATCCGGTGTTTGATACTGTTGTTTTCGGGTTGTTCGTGAGTTTTGGGCATCTTGTCGGTTCTGCGGATTTAGGTGTGTACATCTACTGCGTGCTTCAGGGATTGGCTACAGCTTCTGCATTGGCCGTCGTTGTGTTGTTTGTTCGGCGTTTGGGGGCCTCGCATCGTTTCTGCACGGCATCGATGTGGTTTTTTGCGCTGTTTCCCGTCATTCCCATGTATGCTATTTCCATGGTCAAGGATTCGTTGTTTCTGCCAATCTTCATCTGGTATGCGCTGTTGTTCGTTGAGATTGCACGCACTCATGGTGAGGCTTTGAAAAAAGTCAAGGTTCTGGCAGTCTTCATTGTTCTTGCGTTGCTGGCATCGCTCACCAAGAAGACCGGAATGTACGTCGTCGTTCTTTCCTGCTTGGCGTTGCTCTTCTTCCTTCCCAAGAAGAAACGGGCGAGAGTCGTTGCCACGGCGATTACGGTTTTGGTTGTGATGCTTGTTCTTTTGCCGAAGTTGGTTTTCCCTGCATTACACATCGAGGAAGGCGGCAAGCAGGAGATGCTGGGCATCCCGTTCCAGCAGTCTGCATTGCTTATGAAGGAACATGGAAATGATGTAGGCAAGGAAGATCGTGAAGTCATAGAACATGTTCTTGGAAAGAACGTTGCCAAACGGTATAATCCCAACTCGGTTGACGATGTGAAGGGATTCACTTGGAACCCTGCCAAAGATAAGTATCTCAAGGCATATCTCAAGGTTTGGTTGAACAACGCCTTCCGACACCCGGCGACCTATTTGAACGCCTATCTGAATCTGCAGCAGTCTTGGATAGGTTGGCCGAATGCCACGGACAAGGATGTGGAACAGCTGCTTATGCCAGTGTATGCTGCCGGAAGCGTACATGATTTTTCAGATGTGCATGTTTTGGCGGTCGGAGTGCCCAGTGAGTCTTCGATTGTGTCAAAACTCGAGCACAGTGTGAATTGGCTCGAGGCCACGCCGTTGGCGATGCTTGTATTCTCAAAAGTATTGTGGTCTACATGGATGGTGTGCTTTGTCGTGTATGAATGCCTGCGAAACAATAAACGTAGACTGAAGTATCTGCTTCCTTATTTGTTCACGTATGTGTTCCTATGGATTTCGCCCACTACTGTGACCATCGAAGGTATGCGTTACTTCATGCCCATGGTCTATATGGCTCCGTTGGCATTGGCGTTCATTGTCATTGTGCGCAATGAATACTTGGACGGCAATGTGGACATTGCCTCGGCTTCTGATATTCACAGTGAAGGTCACCTGCCGGATAATGATCATGGATATCAACCGAATGGAGATGAATAAGTGGTTGGAGCTCCGAGTGTTACTGCGGCTGGGCAGTGTGAGACTGCCGAAGAACGTGGTTCCGTGAAACATAAGTTTTCGGTTTTTATTTATCTTCTCAATATTGTTTCCTGTTTTGCTGTTGTTCTGTTGCACACCACATTGTCGGTATACACTCCAGCGCCCGGGCTGAGATGGGTGTGGAAAGTCATTCTGCAGGCATTGGCGATATTTGCGGTTCCCATCTTTTTCATGGTTAGCGGTATGAATATCCTTGGTTATCGAGAGCGATATTCAACGAAGACCTTCTTCAAAAAGCGCTTTTGGCGTACGGGTAGGGCCATGCTGCTGGGTAGCATAGCCTGTTACATCCTGTTTTGTGCATTTCCCCGCTCGTTTTATGGCGCTGATGCTTTTCAGGGCAAGTTTGGGATTGTAGATTTCATTAAACGATTCTTAACTAATCAAATCAACAGTACGTACTGGTTTTTCTATTCCATTCTTTACCTCTATGTGCTCACCCCCATACTTTCTTACGTAGTCAAGCACCGTCGCACCTTGGAGTATCTGTTGCTGCTCACATTCGGCTTAGGCATGGTTATTCCGTTGTTGGAACATTTGGGTATGCCTGCAAGGTATTTCGACACGTTGCTTAATTGGCCGCTGTTCGCTTCAGCCAATCTGTTTTATTTCCTTGCTGGGTACTATTTCCACGTGTATTGGAAGCCAATTCGTCATCAGGGATGGTATTCGACGTTGGCGTTCATTGTATCGGTTGCTGTGATGGCTGGCTTGGGCTTGTGGTCGAATGGATTCCATAGGCCTGAAGGTCTGCACGCCACGTATGATAATTACTTCGTCGGAATCACGTTTCCGGTTTGTGCCGTGCAGGTCGTTGCCCTGTTCCTGCTGTTTCAATCATTTGAGCGGCACTTGCAGCAATGCGTCAGGCCGAAGACGCTCAAAGTGCTGAAGACGGTTTCCGGAGCATCGCTTGGAGTCTATTTGTTCCATGTGGTAATTATCAATTGGATTGGTGCCAACATCACCGGTGCCGTCGGCACTTTCCTGAGTAAGTCCCCACTCTGTGAGGCCGTCGTGGTCTACGCAGTGACGCTTTGCATAGTCGTTTTCGGCAAGTGGGGCATTGGTGCATGTAAGAATCTGTTTCGATCGTTGAAGTCGAGGCGATGATGCCGAAATTGGTTGAAGGCAATGAGCGGAAAAGAGATAATATGGTGGCTTCCAGAAACAGTTTTGTGGAGTTTTTACGCATCATGGCCATGCTGTTGATTGTGTCGTGCCATTTCACAATCCATATTGGCTGGCAGCTGTTGGGTGCAGGTGGATGGCAGGGTGCAGCGGCATACCTCGGCGTGGAGATGGGGCAGGTCGGCGTCACCATATTTTTCACCATCACCGGCTACTACCTGGTGCGTGGCAGATTCAAAGCCTCGCGGCTCGTGCGGACTTGGCTGCAGACATTCCTGTATTCCGTAATGTGTCTGCTGATTATGTTGTTCGCCCGGAAAGTCGCTCACATCACTTCGCTGGAGAGGGCGTTCTCACCGAACAATCGGGCTGCCATGTGGCGCACCATGTTGATGCCGATTCTCTCCAATCAGTATTGGTTCATCAGCGCCTATTTTCTCTTGTTGCTGATTGCACCGTTCCTCAACATCATTGTCCTGCAGATTTCGCGCAAGGTGCTGGATACGGCCATAGTCTTCCTTCTGGTTGTCAGCGTGCTGCCGTTGCTGGGGCTAGGCACGTTCCTGCCGTTTGTGAGCACCGTATATGCCATTACCTGCTACCTCATTGGCGCTCGCCTGCAGATGCATGGCGTTCCGAACTTGACCGGTGTCAAGGCTTGTGCGATTTGCATCGTCGTGGTGGTGGTCTGTCTTGTCATGAATCGGCTCATCCTTATCGACCCCACGTCTATGCTTAGTGTGTTCTTTGGCTGGACCACTGATACGCTGCTGTACCTGAGGACTCCGGGCATTCTCGTCGGCACTGCTGTATTCATTGCGGTCATCGGTCAGGAACGGTCTAACTGGAGCAACCGACTGGTCAACAAGGTGGCCAGCGCAATGTTCGGCGTGTACCTTATCCACGAGAATCGACTGGTGTTCGGCCCTCTGTGGGCTGTGGTGAGCAAAGTGGCACCTAGGCCTAGTGGGTTTGTTGCGAGCTTGGGCGAAGGCATCGGCATCATCGTTGTGGTCTTTGCGGTGTTGACCATTTTGGCGCTTATCTTTGACGCGGCTGTAGTGCACCCACTGCAGCGCCTTGCCCAGCGCGCTTTGAACAACCGTGGCATTGCTTGACTTGATAGGTATATCGATTATCCAGGGAACTTAATTATACTATAATTCCGTAGTATAATTATTTCATGGTATATGACAGGGGTATTGAGTGGGGTAAGTCGGCAGGAAAGCACGGTTTTACGCTTGACGATGTGCTGTTCGCCACGGCGCATGCCACGAAGTACAGACAGTATACGTTCGGTGGTGAGGAGTATGTCAAACTAACGGGGCCGTACTGTGGTGACTCGCTCGTGCATAGCATTGAGGTGATTATGAAACAGACTGGTAGCGGGAGAATTGTGGTATTTCATGTCAACGTCGAACAACAGGGATTTTGGGAGACGGATTGAGCGTTGCGATTGAAAGGAACTGGCATGACAGTAAACAATGACAAGAAATGGCGCTGGGACGAATCCCAGGCTAAGACGTTCGAGGGGAAAGATGCCGCTCATGCAGGGCGCGACTTTCTTATGAGAGCCGCCGGCGTTGCTGATGTTGATGAGGCGATTGACGTGCTCAGAGGACGTCCTCGGGTTGAGGAGCCCAGAGAGGAGACAGTACGGCTGCAGGTCGTCGTGCCGAAGTCATGGCAGGACGACCTGGACAGGTCAGCTGCAGCCGCGCATATCACTCGCTCAGAATATCTACGCGAGCTTATTAGGCCAGGCAGAACGTTGCAGCACGCCTGACTTTGGGGTTCATCTCATAAGGCACCCCGCAATAGTACAATAGATTTATTGTGAAGGAATTAGCGAAACGATTGCAGCAACGGTACCACTATGCGCTGGTGGTGTTCAAAGAGCTGGTGCGCACCGACTTCAAGCTGCGCTACCAAGGCTCGTTCCTTGGCGTGCTCTGGTCGGTGCTGAAGCCTCTCATGCTCTTTGCCGTTATGTACGTGGTGTTCGTGCGGTTCTTGAAGTTCAGCGACGGCACGCCTACGTACGCAGTCTCGTTGCTTTGCGGCAACTGCCTGTGGGGGTTCTTCTCCGAGGCCACCAGCATGGGCATGCGCTCCATCGTCGATCGTGGCGATTTGCTACGCAAGATTCACTTCCCCAATTACATCATCGTGGCTTCCACAACCATGGGTTCCATGATTTCCCTGTTCATCAATATCGTTGTGGTCATCTTCTTCGGGTTCTTCGGCCATGCGGAATTCACCTGGCACATGCTGTTGGTGCCGTTCAGCATCATCCAGCTCTATCTGCTGGCACTAGGGGTGGCGCTCCTCCTAGGCACGCTGTACGTTCATTTCCGCGATATCGCGCACATCTGGGAGGTCGTGCTGCAGGCGCTCTTCTATGCCACACCAGTGATTTACCCGATTTCGATGGTTTCCACCAATCCGCACTTCGGCTGGGCGGCGAAGTTGCTCATGCTCAACCCCTCCACGCAGGTCATCATGGACATTCGCCACAACCTGTTGGCGCCTGACTACGTGGACACGGTGTGGAGCATGATTCATACCTCTTGGATTGCGTTGATTCCATATGTGTTGACGGCAGTCATTCTTTGGCTGGGCATCTACGTATTTCGCAAGTACAGCCCCAAGTTTGCGGAGGTACTGTGATGAGTGAGCAGGCTTTGAAAATCGAAGATAATACAATCACAACGCCGCAGACTTCAAAGGACGATGAAGACAATCGTCCGGTCGCGCTTTCGGTCAATCATGTGGCCAAGTCGTTCCGTTTGCCCACTGAGCAGGCCACTGGCTTGAAGATGGCCTTCCTTAACTGGACGCGCGGCATCAAGGGGTATACCGAGCAAAGCGTCCTGCGAGATATCAATTTTGAAGTCAAACAGGGCGATTTCTTCGGCATCGTTGGACGCAATGGTTCTGGCAAGTCCACATTGCTCAAGATCATCTCCGGCATCTACGTTCCTGAGAAAGGTTCAGTGAAGACGGTTGGCAAGCTGGTGCCGTTCATCGAGCTGGGTGTAGGGTTCAACCCTGAACTCACGGGGCGCGAGAATGTGTACCTCAACGGTGCGCTCCTTGGCTTCACGCGCGAGGAAATCGATGCCATGTACGATGACATCGTCAACTTCGCTGAGCTAGGCGACTTCATGGACCAGAAGCTCAAGAACTATTCCTCTGGCATGCAGGTGCGTTTGGCCTTCTCCGTGGCTATCAAGGCCCAAGGTGACATTTTGGTGCTCGACGAAGTACTGGCCGTGGGTGATGAAGCGTTCCAGCGTAAGTGCGATGATTTCTTCACCGAAATCAAGAAGGACCCCACCAAGACGGTCATTCTGGTGACCCACAGCATGGAATCGGTAAAAAAGTACTGCAACAAGGCCATCCTCATCAAGGACGGCGAGATCATCGCCAGCGGCGACAAGAACGACGTGGCCGACCGATACACGTTGGAGAATTTGAAGCAGCATGACGATGAATCTTCCGATGATGGGAAGGATAGGAGCGGCCAGTACTTGGTCGGTCTGAACGAACGTGTCCCGCTGTTGCGGGTCAACGCGATTTCCCCATTGGTGGTAGATGGCACCCAACCGTTCCGTTTCGAAGTGGAGTACGAGTTCAACGAGCCTGGTACGGAGTTCTACCTGGCCCTTGCGTTGTGGGACACTCAGCGTGGCGGAGTGGTCTATGACTCCGGCTCAAAGAAGCTCAAGATGAACGAATACGGGCATGTCAAGGTGCAATTTGAGCTGCCTTGCGAGATCTTCAACAACAGTCGCTTCCGCATGGTCGCCTCGTTGCGTACTCCAAGTAAAACCGACCCCAAGTCAACAGACATGGTGGCTTTCACGAATGATGCCAACTCATGCTTCTTCGCAGTGAGCAACACGCGCAACCGTGACTATGCGCTCCTGAGCGATCGGGTCATCGGAATCAAGCAGACCGGTACCAAAACAGTTGAGGAAGTCTGATGGCTCGGTAAGGCAGGAACACAATGACGCTGGCGACATCCACCCGCAACAGTCGTGTAGAATTGCTGCGCATTGTCGCCATGTTCCTTGTTGTGGTGTGCCACTTCACGATTCATATGGATTGGCACCTCCTCGATGTTCGGGGCTGGCGAGGAGCTACAGCGTACCTAGGCGTTGAGACGGGTTAGGTAGGTGTCACCATATTCTTCATCATCACTGGCTTCTATCTTGCGCGAAGTGGCTTTAAACCAATGCGATTGCTTAAAGTCTGGCTGCAAACGTTCCTCTACTCTCTGGCTTGTCTTATATTGATTCTTGTTATTCGTCTCAGAGTTCATACGCCGTCACTTGACAAACCATTCAACCATGACAATTGCGCAACTACTGTACGTTCAATGTTGATGCCGGTGCTTTCCCGCCAGTATTGGTTTATCACTGCATATTTCCTTCTGCTGCTACTTGCGCCATTCCTCAACATCGTCATTGCGCACATTTCCCGAAGGACTTTGGACCTCGCTGTTGCATTTCTTCTTGCAGTGAGTCTGCTCCCATTGCTGGGTCTGGATTCCTTCCTTACGTTCGACTCAACCGTCTATGCGATAACTGTGTACCTCATTGGCGCCAGATTGCGCATTCACGGTGTGCCGAAATACTCGGTATGGAGTGCTGCTCTTTTGATGGTGGTTGTCATGGTACTCTGCGTACTGCTTAATCGTATTGTCCTTATCAGTCCGAAGTCATTGGCGAATGTCTTCTTCGGCTGGACGACGGATACATTGATGTTTGTGTGCACTCCAGGCATTGTCATTGGAACGATTCTCTTCGTGATTGCTGTAGGATCTGAGAAATCCGCATGGAGCAATCAAGCTGTCAATAGAATCGCTAGTAGCATGTTCAGTGTCTATCTCATTCACGAAAACAGGCTGGTCTTCACACCGTTTTGGTCTGTCATCAGTAAGATGGTGCCTGCACCTGCTGGGTTGCTCGCACAACTGCTTGCCGGTTTAGCGGTCATCGTTGTCGCCTTCGTAGCATTGGCTCTCTGCGCCCTAGTTTTTGACACAGTCGCAGTGCATCCGCTGCAAGCTATCGCTGGAAGGTTGTTGAACGGTTCCCATTCACAATCAGTTGATACGAATATTGAGCATGCTGGATAGCTATTTATCGTTCAGGTACTGCTCGGGTGTTTCTGCGCAGCATGTCAGCGAAGTGAGGGTCGCTTCATCGTTGAACAACTCGCGATTTACATGGTCAAAGTGGCTGAACATATCGTCTGGAAGCTCGTAGTAGTCACCGTAATTGGTTTCAAGAACCTTTTGGTAGTTGCCTGGAGCTAGGACTTCGAACGTTTCAAATTGCAGTGATACCCTTGGTAGTATCGTGTCGATTGGGTAAATTAAGGCAGTATTGTTAAAGGTGCAATTGTCGAATGCGTATATCAACGCATTGGCTTGATCCCGCTCAACTGCAAGGCCTTCTGCCTGACTTTTACTGTAGTACGACTCAAACACGGCTTTAACCTCGTCGTTATGGGGCTGCCCATGCTGCAAATAGCCGTGGCGCTCCCAGTCCTTGAAAAACGGCAGCCCTTTCATTTCATTGATCATGACGTTTTGCAAGTCAATGCGTTTCTTGTACAAGGCAATGCTTGCATCGTGTGCGTAATCATAGATAAACAGATCTAGGAAGACGGGGTTGTTAGCATCATTGTACATGAATCTGACTTGCCGACAGAACGCATATGGGTCGTAGGCAACCAATATACGATAGCGCCGACGATACTGTTCATTGCCGTCAAGCACCTTCTGCAATGCAAAAATTTGGTCGCGCGGCATCCCAACATCTGTGTCGTCATCCCAAGGAATGAAGCCGTGGTGTCTCACCGCACCAAGTAGAGTGCCGAAATCTGCCCAGTAAATCAGATGGTTCTCCTGACATATTTTGTCAAACTCTTTGACGAGCTGCGCGTAGGCCCTCTGCAGCAGCCGTAGTTGGCCGACCGCCTGCGGCATACTCTCGTACACTCGTTTGCGGGCGTCATCGAGGTTTTCTCCTTGTCGTTCTACCGCTTGCCACAACAGGAGCTGGGATTTTGCGTCATGGGTTTTAAGCCGTTGCTGGAGATCAAAATGAAGATCGGACAATTGGCCGCGCAGCCCCGCCACCTCTTCGTTGGTTTGCTGCACCATGTTTCTGACATCGCCCACCTCGTCTCGAACGGTACGGACTGCCCGCTTCGACGAAGGCAACGCATCAATGAGTCTGGAGATGAATGTCATCACAACCCTTTCGCCCAATAACTCCTATATTGTCCAGTATACTGCTGGGGCAAGCTTTCCTACCCTGATGGATTCAGCCGTGGTGAAGTTGCGCAAACTGTACTGTTCATATATCATGAATGAGTAAGAGAAAATGAACATTGAATAAGGTACAGCATGTCTCTAACTATGAAGCAATTCTCGGTTTTGCGTGAGCTACGGTTCAACTCGGGAACAAGTCAACGAGTGCTTGCTGCTGCCACGGGACTTTCTCTAGGTGCAGTGAACGCAGCTTTGCGCGAGCTTAAGGTTGCTGGAAACGTGAGTGAAGGCAACAAGGCTACGAGCGCGGGATTGGCGGCGCTGAAACCCTATGCTGTGGATAATGCGATTATCTTGGCGGCGGGCCTTTCCTCCAGATTCGCACCGATTTCATATGAGAAGCCTAAAGGATTGTTGGTGGTGCGCGGCGAGATTCTCATAGAGCGGCAGATTCGTCAGTTGCAGGAGGCCGGCGTCAGCGATATCACGGTAGTTGTGGGATATCGGAAGGAGTTCTTCTTCTACCTCAAAGACAAGTTCGGTGTGGACATAGTGGTCAATGACGAGTATGCGTCAAGAAACAACAACGCTTCCTTGTACCTTGTACGCAACCGTCTAAAGAACACGTATGTGTGCTCCAGTGATGATTATTTCACGGAGAATCCGTTTGAACGTTACGTTTGGAAGGCCTATTATTCAGCACAGTATTCCCATGGAAGCACGAAGGAGTGGTGCTTGACCACTGGGGCTGGCGGCCGCATCACCGACGTGAAGATAGGTGGCGCCGATTGCTGGTACATGCTCGGTCACGCATATTTCGACAAGGAATTCTCCGACCGTTTCGTTGGGATACTTGAGGCTGAATATCCATTGCCTCAGACTTATGACAAGTTGTGGGAGGGTTTGTATGTAGAACATATTCGTGAGTTGGATATGCGTTTGCGCCCTTATGCTGACGGAGTGATCAATGAGTTTGACTCGTTGGATGAGTTGCGTGATTTTGACCCGGATTTCCTTAAGAATGTCGATTCCAAGATTTTTGACAACATAGTGACAACGTTGGGGTGCTCACGCGATGAGATTCACGACGTATATCCCCTCAAACAAGGTCTCACAAACCTTTCCTGCCATTTCAGGACGGGGAGTGGGGAATATGTATACAGACATCCAGGGGAGGGTACGGAAAAGCTTGTGGACAGAGCCGGTGAGGCTGCTGCGCAAAGGGAAGCCAAGCGGCTTGGACTTGACGACACATTCATTTATGAAGACGAAGACGAAGGCTGGAAAATTTCTCGATTCATTCCTGATTGTATTGGGTTAGATCCGCGCGACCCCAGGCAGGTGGAGCAGGCGATGCGCATAGCGCATAGACTGCATTCCAGTGGGGCCCGTGTGGGTCATGTATTTGATTTCTACCAAGAAGCCAAACGCTACACAAAGCTGCTTGAAGAGTACGGGCCAATCCAGATTCCAGGATTCGCTCAGATGGGCGCTAAGGTGGATCGGCTTGAGAAGTTTGTTCGTTCCGACGGAGCAGCTGTATGCCTGTGCCATAATGATTTCTTCGATCGTAATTTTCTTATCGACAAAGCCGGCCGATACTCCCTTATTGATTGGGAATACGCGGGCATGGGTGATTATGCGAACGATTTTGGAACGTTCTGTGTCTGTTGCCAACTTGACAGGGATGAGGCCATGAACGCTCTTGAAGCATATTTCGGGCGTAAGCCTACTGAAGGAGAAGTAAGACACAATTTTGCCCATATTCAGCTTGCCGGGTGGTGCTGGTACTTGTGGTCGTTGCTTAAGCAGCGCGAAGGGGATGCGGTGGGTGAATGGATGTATATCTATTATCGATACGCTCAGGATTATCTCGATAGCACGCTTGCGTTATACGAGAAGGATTGATGATATGCGCTATGGAGTGTTGAGCGGTGCCTTGTGGGGGCTTGACACTGTCATATTGGCTGTTGCCATGCTCATGGCACCATATGTGGGTGGTTCTCAGGCTCAGGCCGCTGTCGTCGCTTCGTTCCTGCACGACGCTGCCTGTGCTGTTTGGCTCTTCGTCTATATGTGTGCCAAGTGCAGGATTGGGGAGACTCGGAGAGCGTTGCGCACTCGCAGCGGTCTTGTGGTTGCGCTTGGTGCTTTACTTGGAGGGCCTGTCGGCATGACCGGCTATGTGGTTGCCATCAACAATCTTGGTGCCGGGTATACGGCAGTTCTTACATCGGTGTATCCGGCTTTTGGCACTTTGCTGTCGTTTCTGCTGCTCAAGGAGCGTATGAGCAGAAAGCAGCTACTGGCTTTGGCTGCTGCGATATTAGGCATCATGGTCATGGGTTGGTTTTCCTCGACCTCGGTGTCGGTAGGTAATGTGGCTTTGGGGCTTGCTGGCGCGTTGTTGACTGTGGTCGGGTGGGGTAGCGAAGCTGTACTGTGCGCGTGGGGTATGCGTGATGATGTCGTTGACAACGAAGTCGCCTTGCAGATTCGTGAGACTGCCTCGGCGTTGGCTTTCGCGGTGCTTGCTCTTCCCCTTGCGGGCACGTGGAAGCTGGCAACTTCGGCGCTGATTGAACGTTCCCTTGCTGTTCTGGCTCTATCTGCTTTGATTGGAACGGTATCTTATCTTTGCTATTACCGCGCGATTGATGCTATCGGCGCGTCGCATGCTATGGGACTCAACGTTTCCTACAGCGCATGGGCTATATTCTTCGGATTTCTGATTCAGGGAACCAAGCCGAGTATTGCCACTGTCGCATGTTGCATCGTAATTCTCATCAGTACAGTACTGTCAGCGGCTCGTACGGCATAAGACTACTTGGTTCCTTTGAGTTTGCGACCAATGGCCTTGAGCAGCTCGCGCCGTCGGCTGCCTACGGGGGCGAGTGGGTCGATGAATCGGCGCAAACCGCTAGTTTCTCCGACTAGGGGTTCATGTTTTCGCAGTGTCTTGCGCTTTCCGTGTAGTCCATCACCGCCTGTGCCGAAGCTAATGAGTTCTTCGATTAGTTGCTCATAGAACGGGGTCTGCCTGGCGTAGTTCCAGTAGATGTCGGCGAAATCGCAGCTTGCGTCTGTCCAAGGCTTTATATAACCGGCGTAATGAATAATCTGAGGGTCGGTTCGCGATGCCATGTACTCGTTGTATATGTCGTGGGGAGCGAATGTGAACACTTTGGCTACGCGTCCGTCGCAGTCGTGCATCACGTTCCATCGCCAATCCAGGAACCGCACGCGCCCCTGGCACTTTGCATTGAGCACATCCTGATCGTTGTAGATGAAGTCTGGATTGGAAGCAAAGCCGAGCCACTGCTCCATGGTGTACAATTGGCGCATCGCCGCAGTATTCAGCAGTAGCACCCCTGCTTGGAAGTAGTCGTAGGGATTGCTCATCGCGAGTTTCTCTTTGCTGTAAGCAATGCGTTTGCCGTCGTTGTGATTGAGATTGCCCAAATAATCGATGTCGTGCGTTGCGGCCAGAAGATTGTTCCCGAGGTCTGTGTCATACAGCTTCGCCACGTCCCCCCGTACTACGAGGTCGGCATCCAAATAGAGCACTTTGCTGTAGAACGGCAACAGTTTCTGGATGAGGAAGCGATAATACGTTTCCACACTGATGTGCGGGTTGGACGTGGTTAGCTCGTAGCCCGACACTTCACGCCCCACGTCGATGAAGCGCAGGTTCATATTGGTGAAGTGCGCAAAGAAATTCCTCATGAGGCTTTGGTTGCGCGGGCTGATGTCGCGCTGCAGCACTGCAATGTCGTAGAAACGGTCGCTCGATGCGTTGCTCATGAGCGAATAGATGGTGGTGGCCAGCATGGGGACGTAATTGTTGTCGGCTGCGAACGCCACCGGTATGATGCGTTTTGCTGCATCAGCCAGACCGGCTTGGTTCTGTGGCAAGCTCAGAGCCTGGGCAATGCGTTCAGTGTCAAGTGGAGCCTGCTTCACCGCACGCTCAGGGTTGGTGAAGTGCACGCATTGCAGCTCGCGGGTCTTCAGGTTCGGGTTAGTGCGCTTCTTGTGCATCAGCCAGATATTGAACAATCGTTCGGAAAGGTGGCCAGGAGTGCGCAGCGCCTCTGTACTGTAGTTCGTCATATCAGCCCGCCGCTCGAACTCCTCAAGCAACGGAAACATCCATTCGCAGTATTCAAAGAACAATTGCTTACGCATGATGTACATGTTGCAGAAGCAGGAGTAGTGCCCCTTGAAGAAGTCGTCTGCATCCTGCTTGTAGTCAGGCTGTAGGTCAGCGATGATCTGGCGGATGGTGTCAAGGTCTTTGATATGAAGATATGGCGCGGTTTCGTAGATGGCAACGGGGTTGCGTCTATGGTCGATTACTTTGCGTAGATCTTGAATGACGGTTGTGACGATATCATAGCCGGCGACTGCGTCCTTCACGGCTTGGTCGTTGAGACGGTACTTTGTGATGGCCTTGGCATCAATGTAATCGTCCATGATTTCGCCGTAGCGGTTTTCCTCATGATGGGTGGGCGAAAGATCGAAATATCGCCGGTAGTGGCAGAAACCGTAGTAGTCGGCATTCTCGTTCTTCCACGCCCAATACTGGGTTGTCAGCTCGCAGTACATGGGGTTCTTTGCTGAGATGTTCTCGCCCTCGTCGTCATGGAAGCCACGGATGAAACGGTTGTTATTAAGCCCCGCGCCCACTTGCACCGGCTGGAATACGTCACCTTCGGGAATTTCCACATCCTTGTGGGTTGTTACGAAGATGCGAACGGATTGTGCACGGTAGCGCTCGCGCTTCTCATCGGCATCAGCGGCTTGTGCATCAATTTGTGCCATAGTTTTCGCCATCTCCTCAATAAACGTCATATTCAGGCGTTCGCTGTCTTACTCAGTGTTCGCTATTCTAGCGTGAGCACAGAATGAGTGGCTGAGTGCGCGCAATAGGAAGGAAGCAGGAACAGCCGTCAAAGTTGCAGTATCCACAATAGCAATTGTTAATTAATTCGATATCAATTACAGCTTAATTGATTTGTTTTTTTTCATTACGATGTTACACTTATAAATGAAAGGAAGTAAATTGCGATGGACTATCTCTGCTAACTCTAAATAAAAATATGTAGAAAAGATTTTAGGAGATTGCACCATGGAAGTGCTAACAAAACCAAAAGTAACAAACTTTTTTATTGATGATACAGAAATTGCAAAAGATGTTGATACAGCTCTTGACGAGATTAAAGATGTACGTGCTGATTTAAGTCTGCAGGTTAATGGCGATACCATTGAGCTGTCTCATAAGTCTTCCAGAATGTTGATTAATATTTTGGAGGCGCTCAGTGCGGGGAGCCGCATCACCATCGAAACAACGCCAAAAGAGGTTTCTGCGAGTACGGCTGCGGATATGCTTGGCGTATCGAGACCAACGTTCCTTAAATTAGCCAAAGAACAAGATATCAAGACAATTAAAGTCAATACGCAGAAGCGTTTCTTGACGCAAGATGTTATCGCCCTGCGTAGTGTGCAACGTAAAAAGAAGATTAAGGCATTCGAGAAGTTGCGTGCCGAGTTGGATGAGTTAGGAGAAGAGTAGGCAGCCCCAGCTTGATTTTGGTACGGTGTAGTACATGTCACAAAAGGTTTTCGTAGATGCCAACATTTTGTATAGCAAGACATTACGGGATTGGTTGTACGCCTTTTATGCTGTCTCAAGTTGCCCATTTGAGTTATAGCGACTCGAGATGTGTATAACGAAGTGGGCTATCATCTACGGCGTGATCATCCTGATTGGCCAGGGGAAAAGATTGTCGCACTTGAGCAGCAACTCTGCGAAATTACCGAACTCATTGAGGAATATGATTGTGAATCCGCGCATGCCAGCTTCGAAGCTTTAGGATTAAGCGACGAAAATGATTTGCACGTGCACGCCGCAGCAGTTGCCGGTGGTTGCGATTATTTGCTCACCAATGATTCAAAACTGTTTAAGGATTGCACTGATGAGCAGATGGATGCATTACCATATGATGTGATTTCTGCGGACGATTTCTTTTGTCTATGCGCGGAATCTTCGGCCGATGCTTTGTACCAAGCTGTTATGGGGCAAGTGAACTACTGGAATAGTCGGTGTGAAGAACCACCAAAACTATCTGATAAGCTACGTTCTGCGCAATGTAAAAATTTTGCGTATCTCGTGGATCGGGGGCTGAGACGAATGGCTGGTTTGAGCCCTGCTCAAATCAATGAAGCATTGCCTTTAGACGATCGATTTTCCACAGATTTGCAAAGCCGGGCAATGTCTGATTTGCAATATTGGCCGCATAACCCTCGGCTAGCAGAGTAAAAACCTATAAGATGGGCATGAGTTCTCAATGCCCCTGCGTTTGGTACTTTTCTTCGGTGGCTGGTTTGTCCGCATGCCACCAGTCAGGATGTTCTTCGTACCATTCGATGGTCCGCTTGAGGCCGGCCTCAAAGTCGGTGTCGTGTGGCTGCCAGCCGAGTTCTGTGGTGATGCCTCTGGCGTCGAGCGCATAGCGTCGGTCGGCACCGGGGCGGTCGGCCACGTGGTCAAAGTCATCCGGGTCATGCCCCATCAGCACCAGAATCTTGCGTAGCACCTCGATGTTGCTGCGCTCGCCGTCCGCACCTACAAGGTAGGTCTCACCTATCGTGCCTTTCGTCAGGACCGCCCAGATGGCGGAGCAATGGTCCTCCACGCTAATCCAATCCCGCACGTCCTTGCCGTTCCCATACAGCTTCGCCCGTCTGCCGGTGAGCAGGTTGGTGATTTGCCGGGGTATGAATTTTTCCACATGTTGGTAGGGGCCGTAGTTGTTGCTGCAATTCGAGATGGTGGTGCGCAGCCCATACGTGCGGTGCCAGGCACGCACCAAATGATCGCTGGCCGCTTTGGAGGCGGAGTATGGGCTGGAAGGCCTGTATGGGCTGGTTTCGGTGAATCGTTCGGTGCTGCCAAGCGGCAGGTCGCCGTAAACCTCGTCGGTGCTTACCTGATGGAATCTGATGTTGTAACGGCGTGCGGCTTCAAGCAGCACGTATGTTCCTTCGATGTTGGTCTTGATGAAGGGGTTCGGGTCGATAATTGAGTTGTCGTTATGCGATTCGGCGGCGAAATTGACGATGGCGTCAACTGGTTGTGTGGCTGGGTTTTCTGCGGGTTCCGGGGATTCGGCGGATTCAGTCTGCACTCCGTCCATGTGACCACCGTAGTCGTCGGCCTTGGTGCTAGGCGGCTGGGGTATGCACAGACTGTCTACCAGCCGCGCATCGCAGATATCGCCGTGAACGAATGTCAGCCGGTCACTCGGTAGGCCCTCCAGGTTTTCGCGCTTGCCGGCGTACGTGAGCGCGTCCAACACGGTGATGTGGACTGCAGGTTGGTGACCCAGCACCCAGCGTACGAAATTGGCTCCTATGAACCCCGCCCCGCCCGTGACGAGGATATGGCGTGGCCGGAAAATTTGCACATCGTTACGCATGGCTTCATCTTATGACATGGCGGATAGAATGGGCGTATGGCAGACCAAGGACGGATGGGGCGAGAGAACGAATGCATCGGAGGGAATTCGTACGCTGTGGACTATAGCAGGCTGATCACGCCGAACGACGCCGTGCACTGTCCGAGCGTGTGCGTGGATTCATGGCAAGCCGATGCACCGTGTCGAGCAGACCAGCATTGCTCGTGCGTCTGCGTAGACCCTCAAGTTCAAAAGAGAATCAAACAGGTTAGAACCGATACTGAGGCTTATCTCGCCGCCGGTGGGAACGGCGCGCGTAGGCACCGTCCTGACACCATCATGGTCAAGAACTTCGATTCCAAGGAACAGCGCAGAGAGTGGAGTGCGGTGCTTGGCCGGCAAGCCAATGGGCTCAGGTCCGAAATGTGGGCAAAGGGTGGCGACCCTGAGCGGTTGTTTTGTGGGGACGCATCTCATAATTTTACGAGTTTCCTTCGGGATTACCCATGCTTCATCACCGATTTTGCAGGCAGCTTGCGCACTGCCTATCTGAGTCGCCCGAAGATCTTGGTCACGGTGGCCGACCTGATTGACGGAATCTTCTTCCAGGCGCTTGGTCCGAAGACGGTCTTGGGCTTGCTTGGGCAGTCCTATAAGGATCCTCCGGCACTCATCGTTTCGGGCAGGTGCCAGACCCTGGAAGATGAGCTGCTGAATTTCGTGCTCCAATTCACAAGGGTTGAGACCCCTAAATCCGATGATGAATCTTGTAGGGGCGCAGGGCCTGCCAAAAGTAGTGGAACCGGTCAGCGATGCGTTAAGTTCCTTGGAGAAATCGCAAAAACTGGAATGCCGCTTGACCGTGTGGTCGCTCCAGGCGAGCCTTTGGAGGAGACTTTGGGCAAGGGCGGAGCCTTACAGCATGTCAGACTTTGGGCCAATACGATGGAGTATTCCATGCTGGAAAGGGAGCATGACAGTGGCGAGGACGCGGGGAGTTATAAGTGGTCCGTCGACGGACGTGCATCGGTGGTTCTGACCGTTCAACAATATGACGCTCTTTTGGCTCCAATTAAAGGCCACAGAGAACGCATCAAGCCAAAGACAACGCTGCTGGCCGATTTGCTGTGGCACTTGTTGCATGCAGATGTGCAGTCAGGCGCAAACGCACCCGAGTTGGATATGAGCTTGGAGGGTTCTGAGGAATCGAAGTGTCATTATGGCTTCCTTGCCGAGCGTTGGTGCCAGTGGCTCCAGGCTGAGCAGGATGGTTTGCTACGATACGAAAATCAGAATGATCCAGCCAATCCTGCACAGATGCGCTATGGTTCTTCGACATTCGCGGCAAGTTTCAACTGTATCTTCTGGAAGGAGCGAGATAGGCTCGACGCGGTTTGGCAGAGGCAGTATGCTGGCTGCGGCTTTGAGGCTGGCAGAGGGTTCCATAGGGCGTTCGCCCAATTGGTGTGCAACTATCGTCGTACTGATGCATTGAATGTCATCGGCAAAATGCAGGCGGGGCCGGAACCGGCGGAACCACTTGGGAACCGCATGGATGTATCTTCATGGTCAAAGGCTGGCAATTGGTTGCTAAACCGAGTGAAGCCGACCCTGCCATTGGGCAAGAAGATGCTGGAGGAATGGTATCAATTCGTCTATTTGGCGGCGATGGCGGACCACGTGGGTTGTGACATGATGGCTATCGGTGCCGAGCCAAGTAGCTACGAACAATATGTCCACAATACCGGCGAGGCCTCCTCGCTGAGTTTCGGTGGTGAGATTACCGCTGACCTTGGCGACATGCCCGCTACGAGGTTTACGAACTTCTGCTACGATGCCCGCTCTGCCATAGAGACTTGGAGAAGCTGGCGCCCAGATGGAGGCAGGGGCGCACGCAAGGCACAGAAACATGCCACTCGCGACATCTCCTATTGCGTGCAAAAGGAGAGTTCTGAATACAAGCGTTCCGATGACCTTGTTGACATTCTGCAGAGCCTGTTGTTCGCTGCGGTGATCGGCTTCGTTTCCGTTATATTCGATAAAGTTGTGTTCAGCGGTAACATGCCGATTCTTGCGATTGTCACCATTGCATGGGTCGTCACTATGATTCCCGATGCCATCAGCGCCGTCCGATGGTGGGTCGGCGTGCAATCGGCATCAAAGAATATTTTGTATGCGGTATGAGTTGTCAGAGTTTGTGCGGTGGGTGTAAACGAGACAAAAGGTGGGGAATGATATGGTGAATATGGACGATGCGCTTGGCGGAGCGGATGCGGGTGGCCTTCCGCCATTGATTGAGACGGGAAGGCATACGGTGTTTCAGGAACAGGGTGGCGTCGATTTCGCCGTTACTGCGGTGGATGCCAATGTGCGCGCCACAGGAGAGCCAATGACCCTGCATGTGGCCTCCGTGAAGAACGGCCAGCCTGGAGCGGTGTGTGTGACGGTCTTGAAAGAGCCTGATGCCGACTATTACCTTCTTGCAAGGCACTGGCGCGTGGCCGTGCAGGAATGGTGCTGGGAGTTTCCGCGTGGCATGGGCGAGCGCGGTGAGACGTTGACTTGCACCGCAATGCGTGAGCTCAAGGAAGAGACTGGGCTTGTGGCCAATACGGATCAGGTGCGATTGTTGCAGACCATGCACGCCGACGCAGGTGTGCTGAAGGACAGCATCGGCATTATGGAGATTGGTTTTGTAACTGACGAAGAGCGTCGGGCTGCGCTTTCAACGGTTCCGTTGGAGGGCAGGCGGTCTGGCAGTGACTGGGAATTGAGCGACTTGCGGTGGGTCGCTGCTGACAGCCTGCGAGAGGCCGTCAGGCAAGGCCGCATCGTTGACGGCATCACGTTGAGTGCCTTCTTCGTTCGCGAGCTGCACGCATGAGTGACAGGCGCGTTCTGCATGCACCGTATAATTTTGTATTATGAACTTTTCTGTCACCGCCATCGTCGTTTCGTATAACCGTGCGAAGCTGCTGCAGGAATGTCTCGATGCTATTGCAGCCCAGGCGCGCAAGCCGGACCGGGTCATCGTTGTGGACAACGCCAGCACGGACGGCGCATACGATGTAGCCATGCGCCACCCACTGAAGGCAGACGTGGTGCGCCTTAAATCGAATGTCGGGGGTGCTGGCGGCTTTTGTGCTGGCATGGCCTTGGCGCTGCATGACGGATTCCCTGGTGAGGCTGGGCAGCATTATCTCTGGGTGATGGACGACGACACGGTGCCCACGCCTACCGCGCTTGAGCGACTGCTTGAAGCGGCTCAGGAGGCGCACGCCGCCAACCAGTCCTGGCCCACGTTGCTGGGTTCGCAGGCTCGTTGGGTTGATGGACGCATTCACGCCATGAACAAACCTCGTCGCCGTTCGTCTCTTGAGGGGCTTAACTCTCGCACCGCTGCCGGGCTTACGAATTCGCGCGGAACCTTCCAGGTGCGCTCGCTTTCGTTTGTCTCATGCCTGATCAACGCCCAGACCATGCTCAAGCTTCGGGCTCTGCCGGTGAGCGCCTACTTCCTGTGGAACGATGACTTCGAATTTACTTCACGACTGCTGCGGGATGGCATCGGCTACTACGTGCCAGCCAGCGAAGTGGTGCACAAGACCAAAACGTTTGGCTCCAGCGATGCCGACCCTGGCAAACGCTTCTACTTCGAGGTGCGCAATAAAGTGTGGATGCTGAGGTTCGCCAAGCGTGATTTCCATGGCCCGGAATATGTGGAGCTCGTGCTCAAGACCATCCGTCGTTTTGCTTTGACGTTCCTGCATTCCAGCGACCGCAGGCTCACCCTGAGCTGCCTCAGGCGCGGACTGAAGGAAGGGCTCAGTCGGCGTCCCGCCAGCAATGCCAATGTGCTCAGTGGCAACCCGGAGGTCGCGCAGGCCGTGAATGCCGTTGAAGGGGTGCGGCGTTAGCTGATTGCCTCTAGGCCTTAGCGTTGCGCCGGGCAGGCGGTGATGCGGTACAGCACGGCTTGGCCCTGCCTGTCCACCGGTTTCATGGTGCCGGGGGTCATTTTGAGGTTTTCAAACATAGCGTGGGAGGGATCATTCGGTGCGTAGGAGCCGCCCATATCCAGGAACCAGTGCACGTTGTCCTTGTCGAGAATTCTGCACACATTCGGATCCGTTTTGATTTCGTTGAAATGCGGTGCCAGATAGTCGCGGTCCGCTTCGGCAAACATGTAGAGATGCTTGTAATAGGACGTATGCCCGCCTACAGCCAGTAAGTACCCGCTGCCATTCCAAGGGTCTGAAAGCACGGGTTGATTGGCTGGAACGTGATTGTTGACTCGGCGCATCAGTTCGAATTCGTCGCCTGAGAGCATCGGATTGTCTGAATCGTTGGCGGCGAAGGCGTAGACGTGGCCCAATGCCGAAGCCATCTCGTCCATCTGCGGATTGACCGCCACGCAGACCACTGCGAGCACCAGTGCCAGCACTACCGCGCCGCCGCGCCAGACGATACTGCCCAAGTTCACGCGCTCGCCGAGCCGGCGCTCCGCTTCCAGAAGCGCCCAGCTGATGAGAGGGATGACGATGATCGGCCACGCTGCGTAGACCCTGCGCTGGTCCTTGTACCACAGCGCCGTCAGCACTTTGGCCCAATCGGCATGCGTTCCGGCGCAGCTGACGAACACCAGGCCGGTCAAGAGGAACGAGGCCAGCAGCAGTGCTGGTGTGCGCACGCCTTGCGTCACCTCATACGTGTTGGGTCGGGCTGAGCGATTTTGGCTAGGTTGTGGGTCTTTGTCAGCCTTCCATTGTGCACTGCGAGCCACTGCCGCAAGCGCAAGCACCACTACAGCCAGTGCGAGAGCTGCCAACGTGAGTATGGCTGTGGGCCAGTAGACCGGCAGCCTGTTGTTTCCGGAGTTGATGGGCTGGCCGAGCAGCCAGCGCAGTGCGGCGGAGGGAATGTTCTCGGTCGGCAGCGCTGGCCCGCCATTCAAATGGTCTGAAATCGGGCGCTTCAGTCGACTGCCCCAAAGGTACATCTTTCTGAAGGTGTTGAGCGCCAATGCTACAAGCAGTAGCACCACAATCGTAACGGTGATGCACACGCGCTTGAACACTGGCCTGTGATATTCGTGCAGAGACTTCGCGGCCTCCACGACCCACAGCACGAGAAGCGGTGCACAAATCAGCAGTACCGTGATGACCACCCGGAAATGACACATGGAGACAGCCAATCCTGCTATCACAATCCAGGCTACATCAGCGTAAACACGGTGCCAGCGCTGCTTGCCGCCGAGCCTGAACGCCTCCTGCCAGCCGGAACCGCAGCATTGCCAGAGCAGCGCGATGAGCACGGGGGCGACGACCTGCCCGGCAAACATGGAATACAGCGTTCCCCATTCCCAGAGCAGCAACGAGCCACCTGCCGCCGTGACGGAGAGAACGGGGGCAAGGAAATCGATGAGCGCGTGGCGGCCGACGATGGCGCGCACCAGATAGATCATCGTCATGGGCCAGATCAGGGCTGCGAACACCAGGCATGTGCACGTCAGGCTCGCGGTGACCCATGTGGAGGCATCCCTGCCGAATGCCATGGCTCCCAGTGCCGCAAACTGTTGCATGGCGATGGGGTATACGTTGCGGATCTCCGGGGCGGCTCGCAAAGAAGAGGCCTCACCGGTCATCACGATGCGGCCAACGATGTTCTCATGAAACATGGAATCGTAGTTCTGAGTCACCTGCTGCGGTGAAGCGACGGAGTGAACCACACGCACCGCTACGGCGACGCACGTCAGCAGCACGCCGAACAGGGCAGGAAGCCCTTGGGCCAGGCGGGAGGCCAGCGACACCATGTGCTGCTTGTCCCCGGTTTGCATGGGAAGCGTTGTGCGTCGGTGGAGATTGTGGAAGCTGCGTATGAGAGCAACCACAACGACAACGAGCAGTGCGGAAAGCAGATACGATGGCCAGCCCCAGGGAATGTGAAAAGGCAGGAAGACGATGCCGTCCACGCCCGCAAGTGCGATGGAAACAGTCAGGCCGAGCGTCAGGACTTCAAGCGGATTTCGTCTGCCTGCAGCTAGCGCAATCGCCGATCCCGGCACGATCAATGCCAGTGTAATGACCGCTAACAGTGGAAAAGTCTGAGCCCATGTCATTAATTGCATATATTTCTCGTTTCGTATGGCCTATTTGCGTTCCGGCTGTTTGCTCGCACATTCAGCATAAGTCTAACGAACAATGTCGTCAGCTTTGCATCTGCTATTTTTGGCCGTACCTTTAACAGCGCTCACGATTGTGCGCAGCGGTGCTGGGCAGCAGCAACACAAAGCAGCAGCAACACGGAGCAATGGGGGTTATTTCGTTTGCCTGGAGCCTGTGTTGTGTGGAGCATATTGTGCGGGTGGTTATTCGGCCTTGCCTGCGACGTCATGGTTCTGGCGCTTCGGGCTGCGAAGGGCTGTCAACAGGCGGTAGCCGGTGGTGCGTATGCGTTCTGGCAAGAGTCTGTAGCAAGCCCTTACCGACACGTTTCTTATCCATTGCCTCGTGTCGGTGAAGCCGTTGCGGCGGAAGCTGCGCTGCAGCTTCAGCTCGTCGCAGAACATTTCCCGGCCGCCCCGGCGTGAGTAGGCGCCGGCATCCACGCGGTAGAGCACTAGGGGCTCAGGCAGGTTCATCATTGTTGCCCCATGCATGATCATCCTCGCCCACAGTTCGTAATCCTCGAATCTCCCGGCATGCTCGGGGTATCCACCCACGGACAGCACTGCCGATTTACGGAATATGACACTGGGGTGATTCAGCGGGGACTGGATGCGCGCAAATCGTTCGAGTTGCTCACCGCCTTGCGGCAGAGAGCGAATCTGGCCGAGCCTGAGACCTTGGTTTTCAACGGCTTTCGCATTCCTGCCCGGACTCATCGCGCTGAATTCCTGTATGGCGCTACCCACCACGTCAAAATCGCTCATTGCGGGCAGTTCCTTCGCAAAGCGTTCGGGTCTGGATAAATCATCGCCGTCGGCGCGAGCCACGGCTTCGTATCTGCAGTGGCTAAGACCGACATTGAGTGCATGAGCCAGTCCGGAGTTCTTCTCCAAAGGCACCACTGCCACATCGGGGGTTTTGCCTGCCTGACCTACCTCGGTGAATATCTGGAGCATCCACGATGGCAGATCATCCAGAAATTGTTGTGTTTCACGTGAAACAGGGCCATCGCGTACCACAACCACCTGGGTGGGAGGAAGCTGTTGCACGACGGTGTTCGTCCGAAGCGCCTGCTGTAAGTAATCAAGCCGGTCGGCGGCGTAGGTCGACATGAGCAGTGAAAAATTCATGTGGTCGGCTTGCATGTCATTGTGTTCGTCGATGCCATTTAACGCTGCCATTTCAGACACCTTTCTGCCTTTGAGAGCCAGGGAACCTGTGGCTTGCCCAATACGTTGAATCTGTGCTGTTCTGATTTTAACGCGGAAACCTGAGGTCGCGCGCGTGCTTAAGGCCTCAGCCCGTCGGCATGGCACCTACTCGATCAAGCAGTCGTATCTTGGAGTTTCAAGAAAGCTGGGTACAATGGAGCCATGCTGAACGTGAGCGCACCTCAAACGACCTTGCCCGAAACTGCGTGGGAAACTGTGAGCCGTGTGGTTTTCCCCATGGATGACCGTGATGAGCTCATACCCTTGTATGCGGTGCAATGGACCCGTCCGCATCTGCGCGAAAGTGTAATGTACCCCAACCATGATCTGTACCGTATGCGATGGGGCAACATGAATAGGTCCGATGCGCACAAACTGTTGGGCGAAGCGGCGCAGCCAATGGCGAGAAAAGACATCAGCGAGCTGCTCACCGTTGATTCCCGCACACAGGTTACGGTGAAGCCTGGCGCTCACGTTTCGTTCTGCGCATTCTTCAATGCATTCCCAGCCAGCTATTGGAAGCGCTGGACGTCCGTAAGCTCTGTGCGATTCTCAGCTCGTGTGCAGGGAGCGGGTGAGCTTGTTTTGATGCGTTC
The DNA here is from genome assembly GCF_058505595.1 of Bifidobacterium sp. ESL1118. Taxonomy (NCBI): domain Bacteria; kingdom Bacillati; phylum Actinomycetota; class Actinomycetes; order Bifidobacteriales; family Bifidobacteriaceae; genus Bifidobacterium; species Bifidobacterium sp. ESL1118. The sequence continues at coordinate 1,908,737 of NZ_CP196371.1, read as the reverse complement.
CACAGGTCGTGGCACGTTTGCACAGGCTGGAAAGCTGGAAGTTCGGGGAAGCGATGGCAAGGGATTCGTTGACCTGACTGCGCTTGAGGCGCAGCTGCCGATGACGAACCTCATAGACGGCGGTTACTTCTGGTTTGATGCGCAGGCCGATCCGGGCGAGTCCTTGACCATCAGCGATGCCGCTTGGAGTGTGCCGCAGGACGAGCGCACTATGCCAAAGGCATCCACGCTTTCCATTGCCATCACCACGTACAACCGGCCCACGTACTGCATGAACCAGCTGAAAACGGTTGAGGCCGATATCACGTTGCGCTCACGGCTCGACACCGTCTACTGTATCGACCAAGGCACCGATTTAGTCAGTTCGCAGCCTGGTTTCGACCAGGTGGCAGCAGATCTTGGCAGCCAGCTCACCTACATCCGCCAAGCCAACATGGGCGGTTCGGCTGGTTTCTCGCGTGGCATGTACGAGACCGTGAACGCGGGCCGAAGTGCCTACACCTTGCTGCTCGATGACGATGCCATCAGCGAACCCGAAGCCATACTGCGATCCGTGCAGTTCGCCGATTACACTGCAAAGCCCACCATCGTGGGCGGCTGCATGCTTCACCTCGACAATCGCACCGTGCTCTACACGCAGGGCGAACGCTTCTCTGCCGCTCGTGCGTGGACCGTGCCCTCGCAAGGGTTGCAATACAACCACGACCTCGCCGTCGAGCCCTTGCGCGACAGCCCCGAGCTGCACCGGCGCGTGGACGTGGACTTCAACGGCTGGTGGATGTGCCTCATTCCCGTCGCCGTCATGAAGGAGATTGGTCTCTCGTTGCCGGCGTTCATCAAATTCGATGACACCGAATACTGCCTGCGCGCCAAGGAGCACGGGTTCCCCACGGTGACGTTGCCCGGCGTGGCCGTGTGGCACCAGGCCTGGCATGACAAGGACCCCTCGCGTACGTGGGAAGAGTACTTCCTGCAGCGCAACCGCTGGATCTGCGCCCTGCTGCACTGCCCCAAGCCCAACCCCCGTCACGCGTTCGAGATGCTCTACTCAGACGTCAATGTGGGGCTGAAATTCGTCTATTCCGCCATGAGGCTCAACAACATGGGCTTGCGGGATATCCTGCGCGGCCCGCAATACATCGTCGATTCCATGCCCGGCAAGCTTGCTGAGGTACGTGCGGCGCGTCAAGGGTTCGCCGATGCTCGGCTGATGAAGGATGCCAGTGCCCTACCTGCAGCTGCTGCCGACGTTCCGTACCATGTTGTGCCAAAGAGCCCTGCTTCGTTGATGTTGCAAGGACTCGGTGCTGTAGTGAAAATTTTGGTCCCCCGAGGTGGAAAGCTTGGCAGCGGGAAAAGGGGCGGAAGCAATTCGAGTCCTCAAGGAGGCAAGGTTGGCACAGGCAAGGTCGGCGGGGTACTGTCCACCGGCAATACTCCTGAGGCCGATCGTCCAGACGTGGCGATTCCCGCCGACCGTGCGGTGTGGACCTCGTTCCTCGGCGTGAATTCGGCGTTGGTCACTTCCCCAGACGGCGCTTCAGTGGCCTGGTGCCGGCGCGACGACCGCGAGTTCCGCAAGGAGCTCAACGAAGGCGTGCGCATGGTGAGCACCCTCATGAAGCACTGGGAGCAGCTTTCGCAGGAATACCGCACTTATGACATGTCGAGTTTCGAGGTCTGGAAGAAAATCTTCAGCCATTCTGATGCTCAGTAACGGTGTTCGGCTGAAAATAATGAAAATCAGCCGTGATGTGTTATTTTGAGTCGCACGCATGTATTGGAGCGGCAGAAAATAACTAAAATACTGCGGATGGCGTTATTTTCAGCCGCACTTAGGTGTGCGCGATTGGTAAGTTACGCTATCGTAGGATTCCATTGATTTCTCGGCGTTGCCGCTGCATTTCGTGTTACGCTGGGTAGTGGTTTTCGTGCTGCTGAGCGGTGCGACGCAAGTGGGCATGCTGTTGTACAAGCGTAGATGTTGTGACTAAAAGTCGGTGTTGAGAGACGATTTTCGGTGAGTGCGGATGCCTATGAGAAGCCGACTTGGATGAGCAAAAGCAGGGGTGTATGAGCTATATCGAAGTGATTCATGAGACGAAGCGGTACCAGACGGGGGACACGGTCATCGCAGCCAACAACGACGTGAACTTCAGCGTTGAGCAGGGCGAGCTCGCTGTCATCCTCGGTGCCTCGGGCGCAGGTAAATCCACCATCCTGAACATTCTGGGCGGCATGGACACCTGCAGCGAGGGTCAGGTGGTCATTGACGGGCACGACATCGCCCAATATTCCGCCAAAGAGCTCACCACGTACCGTCGTCATGATGTTGGCTTCGTCTTCCAGTTCTACAACCTCGTGCCCTCGCTCACCGCGGTGGAGAATGTGGAGCTCGCCTCGCAGATTGTCGATGATTCCGCCGATCCAAGGGAGACGCTCATCAGCGTGGGGCTGGGCAACAGGCTCGACAACTTCCCCGCCCAGCTTTCGGGCGGCGAGCAGCAACGCGTGGCCATCGCCCGAGCCGTGGCCAAGAACCCGAAGATTCTGCTGTGCGACGAGCCCACCGGCGCTTTGGACTACAACACCGGCAAACAGGTGCTCCGCATTCTGCAGGACATGTCCCGCGTGCATGGAGCCACGGTGGTGATCGTGACCCACAACGCCGCCATCGCGCCCATCGCCGACCGCGTGATCCACATGCATGACGCACGCGTGCAGAAGATCGAAGAAAACCCGAACCCTACGGATATTGAAGACATCGAATGGTGAGGGGCACTGATATGACATCTGCTGCTTCGTTCCGGTCAACTCAATCGCCCGAGGCTTTTAAGACAGCCGAGTTTTCTCAGGCGTCCAGACAGTCCGATTTCTCCGATGCGCTCAATTCCGGCAATGGTGGGGGTGCCAGTGCCAAGCACCTCAGGAAATCCATGCTCTGGAAGGACATTCGCAAGTCGTTCAGCGGCTCGATGGGTCGGTTTGTGGCCATCGTGTGCCTCGTGGCGCTCGGCTCGTTCGCGCTCGTGGGGCTCAATGTCACTGGTCCGGATATGCGAGACACAGGCAACCGTTATTTCAACGCCCAGCATCTGGCAGATATCTCCGTCATCAGCGACTACGGGCTGAACAAGGCCGATCAAAAGGACATCAACACGGTTTCCGGAACCAGCCATATCGAGTATGGATACTTAAAGGATGTCACCGTGGCGAAAGCCGATGCCAGCTCCGGTGCCGCTGCCTCCATAGACGACGCGAGTGTGCGTGTCTATTCGGCCACCAAGAACATCTCTCGATACAAGGTGACGCAGGGCCGCATGCCGCACGGGGCAGGCGAGATAGCGGTGAACGGGGGGCTCGCCAAAACCCATCCTGTGGGCTCGATTCTTGTGGTGCATGAACAGGCGGACCAGCTTGGGCGCAGGATTCTGCGTCGCCACACGTTCCGCATCGTGGGCGTGGTCCAGTCGCCAGAAGTGCTCAGCCGCGTGAACTTGGGCAACTCCACATCCGGTTCCGGCTCACTCGACGGCTTTGCCGTAGCTGCTCCGGCGGCATTCGATTCGGCGGAATACATGGTGGCTCGGCTCACGTTCAGTGACTTGGACCGCATTCCAGACCACTATTCGAAGGCGTACACCAACGCGTTGCAGCGCCACAAGGACAGCCTCAACCGCATTCTCGCCGATCGTCCCGCGGCCCGCCTTGCCGAGGTGCGCAAGGCGCAGAAGCCCAAGGTTGAGAAGGGTCAGAAGCAAGTCAACGAGGCGCGCAAGCAGCTTGATAATGCACAAGCTCAGCTGAAGGATGCCAAAAGCCAGCTTGACGCGGGCAACGAAAAAATCAAACAGTCCAAGAAAGACCTTCAGAAGTCCACGGCAGACGCCCAGACGCAGATTGCCCAGGCTCAGGCTCAGATTGCCTCGGGCGAGGCACAGTACACCCAGCAGAACCAGACCTACCAGAATTCTGCGGTACAGGTGGAGTCGGCACGTGCTCAAGTAGATGCTGCGTTGGATAAGGTAAACCAAGCGCAGTCACTCATCGATGGCTCGAAGCAGGCGCTTGAGGTGGGCAAGCAGAAATTGCAGGCTGGCATCGATCAGGCAGGGGACGATGAGACGGCAAAGCAATTGGCGCAAGTGGCGTATGACACATACATTAGCGCTGTCTATACCCCTGGTATGGCGCAAGTGGCCACTTCCCAAGCCCAGCTCGACCCGCAGAAGCAGCAGGCACAGGCCTCCGACGCGCAGGTGAAGTCGAAGGAGGCGCAGCTTGCCGCCGCCAAGGCGAAGCTCGATGCCGCTCAGATGCAGATTGCCCAGAGCAAGGCGGCGCTCGCCTCATCCCAAGTGCAGCTGGCTTCCGGTCAGGCCACGGCGCAGCAGGCCATCAGCGACGGCAAGGATCAGCTCGCCACGCAGACCGCGCAATACAAGGGTAAGCTTGCCGAATTCAACAAGGCCAAACCAGGGGCTGAACGTAAGATTAAGGCCGCCGAAAAGCAGCTTGACGAGGCCACAGCCAGTCTCAACGCCATGGAGGAGCCCACGTATGCGCTCGACTCCCGGCGTGAGGCCCCCGGCTCCGATGGCTACACCGTGTACGACTCGGTCTCCGTCATTGTGGATTCGCTTTCGCGCATCTTCCCCTACTTCCTCTACCTTGTGGCAGCGCTCGTCACCTTCTCCACCATGACCCGCTTCGTCGAGGAGGAGCGCATCAACTCCGGCACCCTCAAGGCTCTGGGCTACGACAACCGTGACGTGATGAAGAAGTTCCTCGTCTACGGTGGCGCAGCTTCGGCGTTGGGTGCGTTCATCGGCATTCTGACCGGTCACTTCCTCATGCCTGTCATCGTCTATGTGGCCTACGGGCACGCCTTCGACATCCCCTTCATCCGCATGAGCTTCCACTGGCCGGTCACGCTCGCTGCCGTGCTGCTGGCATTCTTGAGTGCCGTGGTGCCGGCCTTCCTGAGTGCCCACAACGAACTCAAGGAGAAGCCCGCTGCGTTGCTGTTGCCCAAGGCGCCTGCCGGCGGGTCGAAGATCTTCCTGGAGCGCATCCCGTTCATCTGGAAGCGTCTCAATTTCACCCACAAGGTCACTGCCCGCAACATCTTCCGTTACAAGCAGCGCATGTTCATGACCGTTTTCGGCGTGGCTGGCTCGGTGACACTGCTCATGGCCGGTTTCGCGGTTCAAGGCTCCATCTCTGGCATCAACGCCCAACAGTTCGGTCCCATTCTTGACTACAGCCTCATTGCTGCCAACAACAGCCATGTCACCGATTCGCAGAACGAGGCGATTGCGGCGCGGCTCAAGCAGTCGGATGTGAAACGGTCGGCCGCCATTCGTTATGAAAGCATCACCAAGGTGGCCGGACGCAATGGCGACAAGCAGGCCATCACGCTGATTGTCCCTGAAAAAACGGGTCAACTCGGCAATTATGTGCGGCTGCAGACGCGGCATGGGCACAAGCCGATTGCACTCAGCGGGAACGACGGTGGCAGTGGCGGCAACAGTGGCAGCGCTACCGGTGGAGGCAGCGGTTCCAACAGCAATGCCAATGATGGTTCCGGCGGCGATGCGTCCAATGCCGGTGGGGCGGTCATTTCGGAACGTCTCGCCAAACTCACCCACGCCAAGGTAGGCTCCACGTTCGAGTTCCAGGGTTCGGCGGGCCGTACCTACAAGGTGAGGGTCTCCGGCATCTGCGAGATGTACTTGGGTCACTTCATGTTCATGGGCCCCGAGACTTACGAGACCACGTTCCATACGCATTACGCCGTCAACGCGCGCCTCGTTACGCTGAGGAACGGCAGCACGGCCAACGTCAAGCGCCAGGCGGCCTCGTTCATGCGCCTTGGCGGCGTGATGGGGGTGGTGCAGAACACCACGCTGATGGGTGAGATCGACACGGTGGTCTCCTCGCTCAACATCATCATGTGGGTGCTCATCATCCTGGCCACGCTTCTCGGGGTGGTGATCCTCTACAACTTGACGAACCTCAACGTCATGGAGCGCATCCGCGAGCTCAGCACCATCAAGGTGCTCGGCTTCTACGACCCCGAGGTGACGATGTACATCTACCGCGAAACCATCCTGCTTTCGGGCCTCGGCATCCTCGTGGGCTACGGGTTCGGCGCTTGGCTGCACAGCTATATCCTCACAGCCGTGCCGCCCGACAACGTCATGTTCGACCCGTCCGTCTCGTGGACCGGTTTCGTGGTGCCGTTGGTGCTGGTGTCGGTCATCACCGCGTTCCTGGGCTGGTACGTCAATCGCCACCTGAGCCGCATCAACATGCTCGACGCCTTGAAGTCGGTGGATTGAGTTGTGGTTCTGGCTGGTGCCGGACGGGTGCTCGGTGTGTTGGCTGTTTCGCAGCACTTATTTGTCAGTGTTGTAACACAGGCTGACAGATAGTGCCATTTTCCTCACGATTTGTAGTAGTTAGAGCCCGATGCAGCTGATAATGCCGTATAGCGTCACTATCTGTAGTATTTAGAATAAACTCCGGTGAATAATGCCGTGTAATGCCACTATTTGTCGTCGTAAGATTTGTGCGCAACAGAAAGTGCCTTATATTGGCATTATTTGTCGTTGATTGGATGCCCTCCGACAGATAGTGCCGTTTTTCGGCATTATCTGTCGGAGTTGTAGCGTGGACCGACAGATATTGGTTTCCTACTCGGTTCGTGCCAGTGCCATTTGCCTCAACGTTGTGGTAAACTTGCTATTCGTGCAAGGCGTTGCACGCCTGCGGATGTAGTTCATCGGTAGAACGACAGCTTCCCAAGCTGTAAAGGCGAGTTCGATTCTCGTCATCCGCTCCATAGTGTTCTTGGGTTTATCCGATTTTCTTGTTACGCATTTCTCATTTTCCCGCATTGACATCGCCAAAGACATTCAGGATGTTTTAGCCGGCAAGGTAGTTGTAGAGCACTAGTCAAGCGGCAGAAGCGCGCTCAAATCGTCTCGCTCACCTACGGCGCTGATGTGGCCGGCGTTCTTTTCCTCGGCCCATCTCGTCAGTCCGCACGCCAGGCGCAGCCACACCTCCGGTTCCAGCTCGATGACATCGGGAGGTGTGAGGTTGTGGGGGTCGGAGGCTGGTCCGTCGAGGATCTTCACCGCGCCCCAAGGTGCCACGCGTACCTCTACCCCAGGCCCAGGAGCCTTGTTTTCCAGCAGATACAACGAGTAGCGCACCGCCATCGCCCATGTAGGACGCGGCAAATCGGTCGGCGAAAACGTGAGCCTGGCTTCCAGTGCCTCACCGCTGTGCTTCGCCGCCTCTGCGCGCCACTGATCGAGTGACTTCATGCCTTTGCCGATGTCTTGTTCACGAATTGCTGCCATAACGCCATTATATGTGGTTTTCTGATCCTAACTTGGCCAAGATTTGAGGTCAAGGACTTTGTTCTGGGCCCGTTCTCCATTCAGAGGGGACTTTTTCCGAGAAAGTTTCCAAACTAAAAAATAGAATGGCGGAATTCTAGCATTTTGAATTTTCTGCAGTCCCAGTTTTTGAGGAAAAGTCCCCTCTGAATGGAAAATCAAGCGTGCAATTCATTCAGTGGGTACTTTTCAACGAGAAATTGAGGAGAGAAAATTCAGGAAGGTTGATATTCCGCCATTCCTGATTTTGGGCAACCGTAATTTCACTGGGAAAGTACCCACTGAAGGAAATCAGCGCAGGAAAATCTGTAATTGCGGTGAAATCAGGCCTGAAATAGGCGCGGAAAGGTGGTTTGCATTTCGATAAGGAGATGTTGGGAGTGGCCGGACCCGAAATGGGCATGAAAAAGTCCTTACACAGCTTGAAAAACTATGCAAGGACTTCAACGGTAAGTGAAAATCCTATCAGTTGAGACCGGGCTCAGCCTGAGCCTGCCCTTGGGCCTCATCTGTGCCCTCACCCTTGTTTAGCCCAAGGTCGACGGGCGAGGAGCTGTTCTCCCATGGCTCCTCCCAGGGGTCATAGTCCGGATTCTGCTGCTTGTAAAGATACAGACCTGCGACTGCCGCCAGCAGACCACCGAAGAGCAGCGCAAAGAACTTCCAACCGTTTGAAGATTTATTCTCCATTACGGCTCCTTTCTAGTTACTGTTGACTTGCTCTTCCAAGCCAACGCCTGTACCCATCATAGCCGATATAATGTGAAAAGGCTGTGAGAGTGAACAACATTCGGCGTTTCTTCAATGAGTGGTGAAGAAACATTCCTGCCATATAACCATGATTTACAAATATGACCGAACCATGACTGATACCGAAACGTTGCTTTGTGGCCATTGCAGATTCGGCAGTTTGGGTCTGGGCAGTATATTATATCCGGCAAACTCACTACAATGCTACGAATATTGAGTAATGCTGCCGGCGGCCAACGCTAGCGGTAACGTTGATAGTGGCTTGTTGTGAAGACATGGACGAAAGCGACGGCGAAATGACAGACGGTTTCAGGCGAAACAGCCACCCCAACCTGCGTAAGCTGCGCTACTACTGGAGAAGCGATGCACCGGTCATCACGTACGTGGTGATGGGGCTGTGCTTCGCCATCTGGGTTGTGGAAGTGGCGTTGGAACGGTTGGCCCCTAGCGCGTTCAATTTCATGATCGGCTACGGCTCGTTCCAGCCTGCGCTCGCGTTCCACTTGCCGTTCAGTTGGCTCACGTCGATGTTTCTGCATGCGCCGTCGGTGTTTCATGTGCTGTTCAACATGTTGACGTTGTTGGTTGTTGGCCCATATCTCGAACGGTTGCTTGGGCATTGGAATTTTCTGGCCATGTATATTATCTGTGGGCTCGGTGGGGCCGCTGGCATCGAGGTGTACTGCAGGTTGAGCGGTAACTGGATCATGTCTGCGTATGGCGCTTCGGGAGCGCTGTTTGGCCTCTTCGCCGCCGTGCTCGTGGTGTTTCGCCGCACTGGCCAGGACATTCGCACCATGGTGGTGTGGATGGCCATCAATTTCGCCATGCCTCTCTTCGACCACAACGTAGCGTGGCAGGCACACGTGGGCGGCTTTGTCACCGGTCTGTTGCTCACATGGCTGTTGGTGTTTGGGTTCAAGGCTCTGCGCGGTCGGTCGCTTGCCCGGCGCATGGTCATCTACGGAGCTGGGACGGTGGTGGTGCTCATTGGCATCATCGTGTTGTGCGTGGCTTCGAGTCCGCTGAGTTTGGGGTTGCAGGGGTAGTGCGTTGGGAATTGTATAAACAGTGAGGTTTGTTTATTATGTTTGGATTTGATGGTGTGAAAGCTGCGATTTCGGCGGCGCTGACAGTGACGCAATGGGTTATTTTCGTTGCCATTATTGGTTTTGGCGTATTGCATGCAGCAAAGGAATATGTTGTTTCACTGCAGCATCCTGAATTTAGCGCGCCAAGCTACGTGGCATGGCTAGGCGTGGTGCCATTCGTTGTTGTAGCAGTGGTGGTTGTGATTATCCTGCAGATTATAAAGAAAGCCTAAGAAAATGATGGGTGTGGCTCGTTGCAAGCAGAACAATCCCACCTATTCTTTTAAGTATTTTCTTTTATAAGTATTTGTTTCGTTCTTAATAGATGGCGTGGTGCTGTTTGATGATCAATACAAGCAGCACCACACCATCAATTGAATGAAGATAATGGTTGAGCGATACTAGGCTCGGTTTTGCCGCAATACCGATTCCACCAATGCCGAGTAGAGGTCTCCCAAGTCGTAGCCTGCGGCAGTGGCGGCTTGTGGCAGCTGCGAGGTGTCGGTCATGCCGGGGGCCACGTTGGACTCCAGGAACTGCGGCACGCCTGCCTCATCAACAATGAAATCGGTGCGGGAGATGTCTCTTAAACTCAGCGTCTGATGTGCCTTGAGCGCTGCACTTTGAGCCGCACTGAGCACAGCCTCTGGCAGTCTGGCGGGCACGTAGAAGTCTGATTCGTCGGGGTTCATGCGCGCCTCGTAGTCGTAGCCGCCGGAGCGGGTGGCGACCTCCAGCGGCGGCAGGACCAGCGGCTCGCCGTCCACTTCAAGCACGGACACCGAGATTTCGGTACCGGCAACGGCCTGCTCCACTAGGGCCACGTCGCCGTATGCGAAGCAGTTGACCATAGCCTGTGGCAGTTCAGCTGCGGAGTTCACACGGGTGCAGCCCATCGCCGATCCGCCCATGGTGGGTTTGACGAACAGTGGCATGCCCAGGGCCTTGTCAAGCAGTTCGACCACGCCCCTGGCGCCGAGCTCGCGGAACATGGATTCGGGAAGTGCCACCGATGGCGGTGTGGAAAGCCCGCCGAGCTTGCGCACCACGTTCTTGGCGATTGGCTTGCTCCAAGCCGTGCGGCTCGCCTTCGCGCGAGAGCCGATATAGGGCAGGCCCTCTAGCTCTAGGACATCGCGGATGGAGCCGTCCTCGCCGATGGCGCCGTGCAGCAGCGGCCAGACGATATTCGGACGTGTGGCAGGATCGGTCAAATACGGCAGCAGGTCGCTGTCGAGGTCGTGGAACTTTACGTTCCAGCCAGCCTCATTCAGGAAGCCGCCCACGCGGTGCCCCGATTCCACTGATACATCGCGCTCGTGGCTGAAGCCGCCGCAGATTACCAACACGGTGGTCGCCGCACGGTCGATGGCGGCCTTATGGGCTGCGTGCCTTGCCTTGGGATGCTCACTGATGGGCATATTGCCATCTCCTTGTGACTTGGCAGCAGCGTTTGCCTTGCCTGCGCCGCTGGTCTTATTCGTATTCCCTACCATCGTTACGCCTCATCTTTTGCATCTGTAGTGGTGGCTTTACCGGCTTTGCCTGTGCCTTCTGCAATGTTGCTGTTGTTTGCCATGCCCGCGCCACCCACGTCGCCTGCGCCGCCGAACAGACGAGCGGTCTCGCGCTCGGTATCCATCACACCCGCCAGTCTGCGGATGCCTTCGTGGATCTGCGGTGGGGTGGGGTAGCAGAACGAAAGCCGCATGTGGTGTGTGCCCTCTCCGTTCAGGTAGAAACCGGTCCCGGCCACGTAGGCCACCTTCGCAGTGACGGCACGCGGCAGCATCTCCTTGCTGTTGAGCTCATCGGGAATCTTCAGCCAGATGTAGAAACCTCCCTTGGGCTTGTTCCACGAGCAGTAGGGCAGGTACTCCTTGAGCGCGGCGTCCATGGTGTCGCAACGTTCCTTGTACATGCCACGATAATCGCGTATCTGCGCCTTCCAGTCGAAGTTGTCGAGGTAGGTGGTGATGGTCATCTGGCTCATGTTCGGTGGGCACAGGATGCTCGCCTCGTTGGCCAGGATGAGCTTCTGGCGGATGCCTGCGGGTGCCACGATCCATGCGATGCGCATGCCGGGGGCGATGATCTTCGAGAAGCTGGAAAGATAGACCACGTTCTGCGAATCCATGCTGCGCAGCGCCGGGTAGGTCTGCCCGTCGAATCCGAGCAGACCGTAAGGGTTGTCTTCAACCACGAGCACATGGTATTTGCGCGCGACCTCGAGGATCTTCGGCCGCCGCTCCACACTCATCGTAACGCCTGCGGGGTTATGGAAGTTGGGTACGGTGTAGAGGAACTTCACCTTCTTGCCTGCGGCTTGCTGCGCCTTGATGGTCTCCTCGAACGATTCGGGGATGAGCCCGTTCTCATCGGTGGCGGCGTTGGCCACCTCCACCTGGAATGAGCGGAAGACGCCGAGGGCACCCACGTAGTTCGGGGCCTCCGAGATCACGACATCGCCTGGGTCACACATGATGCGCGTGATGAGGTCGATGGCGTTCTGCGAGCCGTTGGAGATCACCACATCGTCGGCCTGCACGTCCTTGATGCCTTCGAGCGCCATGATCTGCAGCACATCCTCGCGCAGATGGGGGTCGCCCTGGGCCGAGCCGTACTGCCAGGCCTTGTCTCCCTGGTCTCGCATCATCTTGGCGATGAGCTCGGAAAGTTCATCGAACGGCATCCGCTTCAAGTAGGGCATGCCACCTGCCAGTGAGACCACATCCGGCCGGCTGGCCACCGAAAAAAGCGCACGGATTTCCGAGGCTTTCATAGCGTCCGCGCGCGAGGCATAGGAATCGCGCCAAGGGTCGTTCATGATGACCTTGGATGGCTGTGAGGAGTCGGCCGACTTCTTGCCGCTGGTGCCGCTTCCTCTCGAACTTGTTTTCCCAGGATGTGTAGTGGTACCCGACAGCTCGCTGCGTTTTTTGTTGCGTTCGCTCGCCATGCTTCAGCCTTTCCAGACAGTGTATAGGCGTGAATCGCCCTACCCACAGCACTGCCATATTTGTAATATCAGACTGTAGTACTGCCCATTGTCTGCCCCACGGCGGAGAACGCATCAATTTCCGATGATTGTATTCTCGCAGATGCAGACGGTGCACGTCGCTGGTTAGGGGGCGTGGGAGCTATGGGATGCCGGCGTAGATAACCGGCACGACCATGCACCGGTCTGCGCGGCCTAGAACACCTGCACCTTCTCGATGTAGAGCGAATTGCCGGGCAATGAATTCATAGGCACCCAAAGCAACAGATCTTGGGTGGTCACCTTGTCCTTAAGTTTCACTTCGGTGGTACCGCTTTGATCGAAACTGAATTGCGCCACGTTCTGGCCGGATGTCGGCTTGTCTGTATTGGCCATGAGCTGTGCGTTGCCGCCTGAAGAGCGAATGGTGACAACGAAGCGCGAGACAGGCTCAGCCTGGTTCAGATGTATATGATACCCATAGCCTTGTTGTCCGTCGGTGTTGTCGATGAAGGCCTGACTTGCGATTTGGTAGGCAGTGGTGTTCTCGGGCTGGGGTGCGGCCTTCGGTTTTGGAGCCTTCTTCGTTGTCTTTTGCTTGGGGGCGGTGTCGCCGCCTTCCTCGTTTTTGTTCCCCTTAAAGGGCACTGTATTGAGATCTATCTTGGGCCAAGGGTTTGACTGCGAGTTTGATTGGCCCGCACCTTGGCCCCCTCCCCGATTGATGAGACCGATGAGGGCGAATCCCAAGGCTGCTATGAGCAACAGAGCGACGAGAACCACTGCGATTATTTTAGTGGTCTTATGTGAAAGCGCCGGTGAATCGGAAAACTCCTCTGACTTGCCAGTCTGTTGGGCGGCAGGGGTAAAGCTGGGAGGTTCCGCACCTGCGGCCTGTTCCGCGCGTCGCTCTTCGCGCAAAGCCCTAGCGGATTCCTCGCCTGGTTGGATTTGCAGTCCATATTCGTCAAAAACCGGTATGCGGTTTGTGGCTTGGAAGGCGATGTAGTCGTTTTGCGCATCTGTTGCAGGCGCACCTGAGCCGCCAACGGTTGCGTTGAGAGGCAGTGTGGCATTCGAAGTGTTATGCGCCTGCTCGTCGTGCAGACCCCTATTCTTGGATGTCTTTGAGCGCTTCGCAAGATTGGCCAGGCTTGACTCGCCGGCAGTGGTTGCAAAATCGGCGATACGATTATTGGTGGTCTGATTGGCATTGCTGTTGGAGGATCCAGCGTCGTTGGCGGAATCGTTAAGCGGCGACCCCAAAGCGCTGGTTTCGTCCACAGACCTCTTTGCAACCGAGCCTCCCACGCGTGATGCGAATTGTGCGTTGCGGGAAGAATGATCCGTATGTTGATTGTTCGTGTAGTCGGGGAATAATGAGTTGTCGGCGAACGCATCGACGGGTTTGAATGCCTGTGCCACCTCGGCGGCGGCGATGTCATGGAAATCGAGATGAACGCCTGTGTCCCCTGCGTCTTGCGATGTTGCATCGGCGGGATAGGGTGAAGGAGAGAAGGCCTCTAAAGCCTTGTCGTTGTTGCCATTGGCTGTGCTATGGCCAGAAAGTATGGATTTGAACGTACGGGCCGTAGCATGAGCTGCGGCACTGTTGCTCTGATCGTCTGTGCCCGGGGTGGAAGGCTCAGCTTCATCCGGGTTTGCCGATTCTGCTGCGTTGCCGTTGCTGTCGGTTTCCTCGGAGCCATCAGGTGCGCCTGCCGCCCCGTCGGCTGTTGCGTTTCCATTGATCAGTTCGTCGGAGAGCTCCGCAATGGCATCAGTTGTGACCGGCTGCAAGACGGCATGCTCGATGGTGGCATCGTGGCTCGTGCTTACTCCCAAGTCAACCTTATTGAGTCTGGCAACGGCATTGTAGAGGTTCAAGGACGAGGTGCGTCTTTGCGCCTCTGTCGCCGAGCTTAGCAACGACATGAGTTCCGAAAGTGAGACCATCGCAATTGTGGATGAGTTGTTGAGATATGCCGGATCCAAACCACGTTGGCAGATGAGCTGAAATTCCTCAGGCGTGTTTTCAGGCAGTGCAGTTAAGTCGAAATCTTTGATATCCGCGGTCTTCTTGTCGACAAGCATGGCGTACAGCAGCGCGGAAACCTGATAGACGGCCGTGCGCTCCGCATCCATCTTCGGGGTCTTAAGTAGATCGACGAACAGTGGGGTCACAGGGGCGTCGGCGATTTGCACGCCTTTCGTGTCGATGCGAACCATGCCCGTGGTGAGGGTGGGCAGTGAGATGCCGTCGGAAAGTAGCTGTTTCAATCCTTCGGCAACTTGTGAGGCAATGAGTCGCATCGTTTCGAAGTCCAGCGGGGTTTGAGCAGCGGTCAGTCCAAGGCAGTTATCCAGCGAGAGGTCGGGGTCCAGCTGGGTGACAAGCACCGGTGTGTTCTGCACATGCTGTAGCGAATGAACTTTTGTGAACCGATTGGTGACGGATAACGCGAGGGAGGACGCGATGGCTTCCACAGTGGCTGCCACGGACATATTGGTAATGATGAACAGCTGTTGTTCGCGGTCAAGAACGATGTCGTTGACCCGCCAAGCCTCAAGTCCGTCAGCTTGGCGTAGAGGCGAAACCAACTTGTATCGATTAATGACAACATCGTTTGATTTCGGTTTCATAGCTGATTCGGTTCTGCTCGGCGATTTGGTTGTTGGTTGAATGCTTGTATGGTTAATCCTAACGTTGGGCGTAGCCGAGTCGATATGGGTCTCATAAGAGGGTATGGGTGGAAGGTCCATGTGTGTTTCCCCATTGTTTTCACTTGGTACGTGTGCGCCTGCGCCGTTCACATGGGTGGCAGGGGGCTTGGGCGTTGATGACTGCGCGCCACCATATTGGGCCGGTGACGACTCGGTGCCGTTTTGCACTGATGCCCGGTGCTTCAAACTGTCTTGCTCTGCATCATTCCAAATACTCGATTGCGCCAGAGATGAAGCAACGAAGGAAGGAGGCATGAATGAGCCTGTGTCGGAGATGGAGCTACGCACGATTCGTGGAGTGTATTGGTGCTCCCCCGAAACGACTCGGCGCGCCTGACGAGAAGCGGCATCGGACGTATCCGGTTTGCTGGTTGCAGCATTGCGTTTCTCGCCCTTCATAGGAGCTTCGACGCTTTGAGCGGTGTTCTCGGTGGTGTTCTGAGCGATTTCCCCCTTGCCCAGCATTTTCCTTACACGTTGCGTTCCCGATTGCACGAATGCAACAAACTCAGGGGTTCGCAGTGCCCAGAGTGCGCCTGCGTAGACCAGCGTGACCAGAACACCCAGTACGGCGCAGACACCCACCGCCTGAAACCAGTTCATATGGCCGGAAGTGCCTTGCAGATAGGCTCCAAACAGCGAATACACGGGGTAGCGCAGGAGCAGGCCGAGGACGGTGGACACTATGGCGGCGATGGCTCCCTTGGCAAAGGTGAGCGAGAGCTTTGCCCCGTCGATGCGCCCCTCAAACCGTTTACGCAGCATGATTACGAGGGCCGGGAAGGAGAATACGTAGCCAAGTGTGATGCTGATGCCCAGAAGCGCCACCCAGTTGTCCTCGCGAATGAGCAATGAGCCCACAAGCAGGATCGCCACTTGAATGACTGATTGAAGAGCCATGAAAATGAAGGGATGGAAGCCGTCTTCGAATGCGTAGAACGTGCGTTGGATGATGAGATAGACCGAGCACAGCGGCAGGCCGAGGGCGAGCCCGATCAGTGGCCCGCTCATCAAGAGTGCCTCCTTGACGCTGATCGAGGGCAGCAACGTCAAGGAGATAGGTGCTGGCAGACACACGAACACGGCGGTAAAGAAGCACATGATGAGCCAAACGTTGCACAGGGACTGGCTCAAGGCGCTCCTGGCGGAGTCGATATCATGGTCGGCCACGAATTGTGCAATGCGTGGGAAGATTGCTGTGGCCACCGAGACTGCGATCAGTGAGTAGGGCAGGATGTAGATGGTGAAGGCGTTCTGGTAGGTGGCGTTGCCGGCCACGTCGTAGAGGCTTGTGCCGTACGCTTCGTGGGCTTTGAGCGGTGCACTGGTGCTGATGCGTGTGTTGACAATGGTGGCGATCTGGTCGACCGCCACGATGCCCAGGCTCCATGCGGCAACGGGTCCCATCTGCTTGAGCCCTATGCCGTGGATGCCGAATTTGGGCCGGTAATGCACGCCGATTTTGAACAGCGGCAGGAACAGCACCAGGGCTTGGAAGGCCACGCCCAGCGTCCAGGCGCCGGCGGTGAGGGCGATCTTGTCGTTGGTCCAGAAACCGAGAGGCTGTTTGTCGGCTTTGCCGAAGAGCAGGATGAAGGCGGTGAAGCCGATGCAGCTGATCACGTTGGCGCCCACCGAGCTCCAGGCGTACACGCCGAAATGCTCTTTCGCCGCCAGAATCTGGCCGATTACGGTGTACAGCCCGTAGAAGAAGATCTGCGGTACGCACCAGAAGGTGAATGCGGTGGAGAGGGCGAGCATGTCGTTGCCGCCGTTGACGTAGAGCCTCGTGAGCGCCGGGGCGAGCGCCGCCACAATGCCGGTGACGGCGAGCAGCAGGACGATGGCGAACGTGATGAGTTTGTTGAGTTGCTCCTCCGCGTTCTTGGATTTGAGTGTGCGAACGATCTGAGGCACCAGGACCGCGTTGAAGATGCCGCCTGAGATCAGCGTATAGATGACCTGCGGTATCTGGGAGCCTGCCTGATAGGCGTTCGCCGCCAGGCCCGTGGTGCCGACGGCTGCCGCCAGCAGGATGGTGCGTACCTGCCCGGTGATGCGGGAGGCCGCAGTGCCGGTGGCCATCACCATGGAATTGTGTCCGATGGTCGAACTCATTGATCGGGATCCTTCTTACGATTGAATTGCCGCCACAGGCCGGCTGCACCGAGCAACAGGGCGACGGCTATGAACAGCCAGCCGGTGATGTCGCTGATGCGCAGCGTGGAAGTGATGTGTGTGGATTGCGGTTCGGAGATGACAACGCCTTTGCGGTCGAGGAGTTTCATCTGTGCATCGGCCGAGCCTGATGTGGAAACACGCACTGTGAAGGTGGTCTGCGCGTCGCCTTTGGCGGGCACCGTCAGTTCCTCGAACCTCGAAGTGACGATTTCCATCGAATTCGTCAATGAGGAGATTCGTATGTGCACGGGGTAGGGCAGCGCGTTGCTCACGGTGACGGGCATCTTTGCGCTTTCGCTGACCACGGTGATCGGTTCCGATTGATTGATGCGGATTCCACCCAGCAGCCTGTTTGCCAAGCTCGCAGCGCTGGCGGTCAAGCGGATATTGGCTGTGGTCTGTTGCGTTGGATTGGATGTATCGGTTGCACCGGAAGCCGAATCGTCTGACGACACCGCTGCTGGCGTCTCGACGCTGCTTTGCGCAGACAGCGCATGGAATGCCAGCTGATTGTGCAACGAAGCAATTGCGCCAATCCAAGCGTTCCCATTGACAGGCCTATTGGCTGTATCTTTGGCGTCTTGGCGAGCCAAAGACTGAGGGTCGCTGTTGTTGTCTTTGTTCTCGGGTTTCGTTTGCCCTTGCTCGCGATTCGTGTCGCTATCTGACTGGGCAGATGCGGATTTATCCATAATGGCATCGCGGAAGCGGGCAATGTCATGTGCGCTGCTTTTGAGCGAATCAAGGGTTTCGTCCAGCTGCTTTGTGGCTTGTGAGCTCATTTCGGCCGTTTGGGGCAAGGCTTCGGCTGCCTCATCGCCTGACATATAGGGTTTGGATGTTGCCAAGGTGTCCAGTGAAGTCAAGGAGAGCCAGGTGGCCTGTTCCAGCGAGCTCAGGATTGCTCCGTTCTCGTCTGCCGTCCGTGAGGAGGAAAGGCAGATCAAAAGGTTGCGCGCCGCGTACGGCTGCTCCATCTGGCAGAAGGCGCTCTGGGCCATGAGTCTGGAAAGCCGGCCGGCCTCACTCAGCTCCGCCGTGGCCGCCTTGTCTGAAGGATTGCCCTGTGCAAGCTGCGTCAGGTCGCTCTGAGCGGCAATCAGTGTGGTGTCTCCTGCGCTGGTGGGCACGCTGTACACGTTGGAATGCGCTGTTGTGTTGTCTTCGCTATTCAAACCGTCTGGTGCGATGGCAACGGTGTACCCCTGCTTTCTTGCGGCGGTGAGTGCATCCATCGTCCATGTTCCTTGCCCTTGCCAGGCAAAAGCGGTGGGTGAGGCAGCGTTGTTGGCAAGCGCCTCGCGGTACTGCTTGAGACTGTTTGCTGCGTTCCAAGTGGATTGCGAGACCCCGGCGTCTTCATAGTCGCCTGGAACGCCATGGGCGCTGTAGGCGGTGATGTCAAAATCTCCGGACTGCATGATGCCGCTTGATTTCGGCACGAGCTTGAGTGTTTTGGCGTATAGCGGGTCAACAACGACCTGCAATTTGGGATGGGCGTCTACAAGTTTCTGTATGTCGCTCGGAGTTGACTTCCCTTTGGTTCCACCGCTCGTGCTGATGCCGTTTTGGATGGCGTTTGCCACATCCGCGCCCTTGCCGCTGTTCATAAGCGTGTCGACCTGTTTGTCATCCAGCTTCCAGGAGGCATCGGTCATCGGCATTGCCACGGTGACGGGCATGGGCGGTGTGTCCGCTGTGTTGATGCCGTCTTTTGAACGGGTCAGGAATGTATGCAGGCTTCCCATGCGGTTTGCCGCCACTATGGAGTCACCGGTGAAGTAATCTATCCTTACGGGTTTGGGCCCCCAGGATTGCAATGCCTTCAGGCGGTCTTGGTCCGGGTTTGCGTCGACGTTCACCGTGGCTGAGCCATGTGCCGGCAGTTTAGGCACCTTTACCCGTCCAAGTTCGTCTGATGTGACGATTGAGCTCTGCGATCTTGACCAATCGTTGAAATCGGTGCGTGAGACGAAGGTGTAATAGACATTGGTCGCCACACGTAGTGTCCCGGCATCCAACGCGTGGTCGGTGGTGTTTGTAACGGACGCTTTGACATGGTACCCGGAATTCGAACTCACAACCGGTGTGGCGGATTGAAGGCTTATCGTGGCCTCCGTCTTGGTCTCATCGCTTTGGGGCGCGGCCGAAGCCCTAGGTGCAGAAGGCATCGCAACGAAGCACAGCGCGGCCAGCGCCGCGCTAAGAAGGCTTGCGTAGTGTGTCAGTATTCGTCCCATATGGGCATGAAGGTGGTTTCTCATTGCCTCTGCCTGTTCATCTTTCGGGCGTACAGCCATACGATCTTGCGTTCGTTAGGATAGCTGAGCACGTTGTCAAGGTCATCGAAATCCACCCATTTCGTGTCTTCCGCCTCGTGGTCCGGGTCGCCTTCCACGGTGAGGAAGCCGCCGGTCATGCGCAGGGCGAAGTGGTGGACGAGCTTGTGCACGCGTTCCTCTGTGCCGGTGAACCAATAATCCGTGGTGGCGATGGAGCTGACCACCTCTCCCAATATTCCCGTCTCCTCGTGAATCTCACGCACCGCAGTCTGTTCTGGAGTCTCGCCCTTTTCAATATGTCCCTTGGGCAGGCACCATTCCAGATGGCCGCTACGCGAATGGCGCGCTATGACGGCCACGCGATTGTTGTCGTCGAAGATCAGCCCGCCCGCCGAGTATTCACGCACTGCGGGAAGTTCCTGGGCGTCCAATGAGGCAAATGTCGCGGAGCCGCCGACTTGGTGCGTGCGGGCCATGAGGGCTGGTGTGGGAGCCTTATTTGTGGTTTTTCCGCCGTCTGTCCGATCACCGTTGGCGCCGTGCCCCCCCTGCCCGTCATGTTGGCCCTGAGGCGATTGGGGCTCGCCGGCGTGACCCGGTTTGAGGATGTCTTCAAGTTTGTTGAGGGCCTTGCCGTCCAATCTGGTCGCGAATTGACTGTCCTGTCCGTCCGAAGCGGAAGAGTAGAGCAGTGCGTCGGGTTCGATGTCTTGTGTTATGCTCTGGCTCGCCTCGGGCCTGTCTGTTTTGCCGTTTTGGGCGCGCTTACCCGAGGCGTTGGCCATCATGCGTGCCATGTCTGCGGGTGTTATCATGGTTCCCACTCTACTCAACCCGCTGTGCAGATGGGGTGAAGGTATGCTGGAAGATAGTAAACATAGGCCTTCGGCGGCCGGTGTCGGCGGTTCTAAGGAGTGTCAGGAGTGGCATTGGATTTTACGGTTTGGCCTGAGGCCATTGAATTGGGGCGGATGTTCGCCGACTCGGGCTATGAGCTTGCGTTGGTGGGCGGTGCGGTGCGTGACTTGCTGCTCCACAGGCCGAGCCACGACCTGGACTTCTGCACATCGGCGCGCCCTGATGAGTTCGAGCCGATTCTCAAGCGGTTCGGACACGACGGGTTCTGGGATATGGGCCGGAAGTTCGGCACACTCGGGGCCATGCGCCGGCGCGCTGACGGCACCGAGGTGAAGGTGGAGGTCACCACATACCGCAGCGACACATATGATTCTGACTCGCGTAAGCCCGAGGTGAGTTACGGCGATAGTTTGGAAGGCGATCTTTCCCGGCGTGACTTCACGGTCAACGCCATGGCGTTGCGGGTGCCTGACGTGCAGTTTGTGGATCCCTATGGTGGGGCGAACGACCTGGCGAAGGGCGTTCTGCGCACACCGGTCGATCCGCGTCAGTCTTTTGACGACGACCCTCTGCGCATGATGCGTGCCGTGCGGTTTGTCTCTCAGCTCGGCTTCCGCATCGAGCCGGACACCGCCGAAGCCATCACCGACATGACCGATCGCATTCGGATAGTCTCGCCTGAGCGCGTGCGCGACGAGCTGGTGAAGTTGCTGCTCTCCGAACGGCCTCACGAGGGCATCGAGGCCTTGGTGGACTCTGGTTTGGCCGACATCGTCTTGCCTGAAATCCCGGCTCTCCAGCTGGAGATCGACGAGCATCATCGTCATAAGGACGTCTTCGAGCACACACTCATGGTGCTCGACCGGGCCATTGCCTTGGAGACCGGTTCGGACGGCCCGGTTCCCGCTCCTGACCTGACGCTGCGTCTGGCCGCGCTTCTGCACGACATCGGCAAGCCCGCCACCCGTCGTTTCGAGGCTCAAGGAAAGGTGAGTTTCCACCACCATGATGCGGTCGGGGCCAAGATGGTGCGCAAGCGCATGAAGGCGCTGCATTTCGACCACAAGCTCATCCAAGATGTCAGCGACTTGGTCAACATGCATCTGCGCTTCCACGGCTATGTGGATGAGCCCTGGACCGATGCTGCCGTGCGGCGATATGTCAAGGATGCGGGCCCCTTGTATGAGAGGCTCAACCGACTCACCCGCGCCGATGCCACCACGCGAAACCGTCGTAAGGCACTCGTGTTCGAGCAGGCGATGGATGAGTTGGAGGAGCGGGTCAAGAAGCTCAAAGCCGAAGAGGATCTGAACTCCATCCGCCCAGACCTCAACGGCAATGAGATCATAGAGATACTTGGCATCAAACCCGGCCCGATAGTGGGGAAGGCCTACAAGCACATGCTTGATTTTCGTCTGGACCATGGCCCCGCCTCACACGACGATGCCGTGGCCGAACTCAAGCGTTGGGCAGATAAACAGGAATAAGGCATAGTTTAGTTGGACTCATTCGAGTCGGAGGCCTGAGGTGCCGGAGGAGCATCGTGCACCGGAGCGCCCGGCAGCTTCCTCTTACCGTCCTTCACGGCTTTCTGCACAGATGCAAAGCTCTCACAGCCGCTGAGGTTCTTGATTCTCGCGCCCTTTGCAGGCACTTGCTTCTTTGGCACTAGGTCGTTGAACGTCTTCCCCAAGACGACGTCTACCAAAGCGTCGCCACGGTCGTCCATCACCATCTGTGCATCCGTGAAATTCGCTCGCACAGTGTAGGCATCATCAATGCCTGATGCACCATAGTAAATAATCGTACGTTTCACATTTTGACGGGTGTAGTTCGTCACCGAGGTGACGTTGAACAGCCGTTCATTCAGCGCTTCCCCCACAGCGCCTGCAAAGCCACGTGAGGAGGTGCCGTTGAGCACGCGCAGGTAGACTGCGGAGTTCGCCAAGTAGGCAGGGGCATTGCCTTTGTCGTCGAACGGCGCGCAAACGGAGGCAGCACCAAAATTGTGATTGGCCTCCTCCTCGGGAGAGACCGAGGCTTTGGCGTCGAAAACATGGAACCATGAAAGAATGGACAGGACCAAAGCCACAACCATGACGGCGGCAACAAGGGCGAACACCCTGACCTGCCGTTTACGCACATAGTGCCTGCGCTGCTCACGCTCGTCAATGTATTGCTGTGGCATCCCTGTTCCTGTCGATTACATCAGTTCACTGTGTTACCGGTCCGTATATGCAGTAACACACATTATCGATTCCATTTTATCGTCACTCCGTGACGCAGCAGCTATCCGAACGCCGGTTGAAGCGGCGATTCACTTATCGACTGGCTCGTGATTGGCGTGCATCAACACACGCGCCTTTTCCCGCAGGAGAGTGCGCATGTGCTGACCGTTGGCTAGAGCAGGCCGTTCGCGCCGGCCAGGTTCGTGAATTCGTCAAT
The DNA here is from genome assembly GCF_058505595.1 of Bifidobacterium sp. ESL1118. Classification (NCBI taxonomy): domain Bacteria; kingdom Bacillati; phylum Actinomycetota; class Actinomycetes; order Bifidobacteriales; family Bifidobacteriaceae; genus Bifidobacterium; species Bifidobacterium sp. ESL1118. The sequence continues at coordinate 1,886,017 of NZ_CP196371.1, read as the reverse complement.
GGTCAAAGTTTCTCCGCGGCGAGTGGGGTCGATGCCTGCGGTCTCAAAGGATTCCGGACTCACCAGCCCCTTGAGCGCGGCGTGCAGGGTCTTCCGGCGTTGGCCGAATGCTGCGTCCACCAGACGGAATACCGTTTCACGCCTTGGGCGCATCCCACCATCACATCCCTCTTCCTCGCGGAGCCATTGTGTGGTTACATTGTGCTGGTTTGGTTTGGTTTTGGCGGTTTGCCGCTGTTGCGTTGGAGTTTGTTGCGTTGCAATGGTCGGGGTTTGGTGTGCTGTGGAACGCGTGAACGAGACCAATGCCGAATCCACATTCGGGGCTGGCCAGAATACGCTCCGGCTCACGAGCCCTGCCCGCTCGGCTGTGCCGTACCATGCCAGTTTGGCGCTAGGGGCTCCGTAGATCTTGCTGCCGGGGCCGGCCACGAGCCGATCGGCCACCTCCTTTTGCACCATGACGGTGAAGTGGTTCAGATTGCTGAACCGTTCGAGCAGGGTGAGCAGGATTGGCGTGGCCACGTTGTAGGGAAGGTTGGAGACGAGGGTGAATGGGTTGCCCGCGCTGGCAGAGGTTGTTGCTGCACTGACATGTTGTGCGGCTACTGTTGTGCGGCTGGCTTTGCCTCTGCGATTTTGCACTGGGGCTCGCAAGGCATCGGGGGCGAGCTGTGGCAAGGTCTCAGGGCTCAGACTCAGTGCGTCGGCGTTGACCACGGTCAGCCGACCTGCGGCATTGGGCATGAAGCTGGTGATGGTCTGTGGCAGGCGGCTGGCCAGTGCGGGGTCGATTTCCACTGCGGTGACGTTCGCTCCTGTTTCCAGCAACGCCAGCGTGAGCGAGCCCAGCCCAGGTCCGACCTCCAACACGTTCGTGCCGCTTTTCACACCAGCCTCGTGTGCGATGCGGCGCACGGTGCCGGGGTCGATGACGAAGTTCTGCCCTAGTTTCTTGGTTGGGCTGATGCCCGCCTCCGCGGCGATACGCCGTATGTCGGCCGCACCCAGCAGATGCCCGAGGCTTGGGCTTGCAGCACGCTGCGAGAGCTGGGTGTGGTCGTCGCTGTCAGTTTGTTTTGATGGGGTTGCGGTCTCAACTTTGATTTCGGCGTTGAAGTTTGCCGTCCGATGCTCTTGATCGGTGCCTGTGCCCTTGAATGCCCAGTCGGTTGGTGCGCTGTTCGAATCTGCGGCTTTACCCTGCTTGTTCATGCTTTCAACCTACACAATGAGGTGCATTTTGGGGTCATTTTCATTCAGTGGGTACTTTTTCTTTGGATTTCGTTGATACAAAAATCAAGAATGTCGGTTTCCCAGTCTTTTTGGATTTCGGTGTTTGCCTATTGCCGAGAAAAGCCCCCTCTGAAGAAACAGTTGGGGCTCGAAAACGGGTGGAAATGCAAAAAGCAGTCAGTGAATTGCTCAATAAATAGTCTAATTGAGCCTTGCTGATGGGTTTAGTACCAGCCTTGGGTCTGCCAGACTCTCCAAGCGTTTGATGGGTTACCGTAGCGGTTGGCTATGTAGTCTAGCCCTGCCCCGATCTGTACGCCGGCGTCATCATGGTAATTGGGGTATGGATTGTAGTTCAAGTCGATGAGCTGGGGAATGCCGTAGGCGGTGGACGTAGGATTTTGCTTCCACCACAACCAGCCGGACTCTCTCTTCCACATGTTGACAAGGTCATCATATTGTTGCTCGCCCGTCCAGCCTCGGGCGGCCAACGCGCCTCTGGCGTAGATCTTCGCCATGTCTGATGTGGCGTGCCACATGCCGTTGCCGTTAGACGCTGGCGGCGGTGTCGGAGCCGGAGCCGGGGTAGGTGTGGGCGCGGGCGCCGGAGTCGGCTGAGGCTGCTGTGCCGGCGGATTCGGTGTGGTTGGCTGCGTCGGTGAGGGCACTGGCATCGACGGGTTGCTGGGCTTGGCGGGCTTGTTTTCCTTGTTGCTGTTATCCGAATCGCTGCCGTTGCCGGTATCGGTCTTGCCATCGCCTTCGTTCCCATTGCCGGAGCCTTGATTCGGTGTGGCCGCCGGAGCTGCCGGCCCTACCGCGATGATTTCGTCAATCGGCTGTTTCACTACGGTTTGTGAGGCCAACGTCTTGCTCTCGGCCTGCCCGTCCACATACGTCACCTTGAAGTTCTGCCGTTTCACGCCGTTCACGCCCTGTTGACGCACTTCGCTAGTCCCCGGTGCAAGCGCATTGTCGACAATCGTACGCTCGCCGAAGGGAATCACGCTGTCCTGTGTCTCGTCCTTCTGTGTCACCCGTTGCACCCTCAGGATGGTGGTGCCGCCGCCATCCTCCACACTGACACGATCCTCTTTGCCCAACGTGATGCCTTTCGAGTCAAGAATCGAAGCCGCAGTGAGCTTGCCGTTGGGCGCCACCGATGATTTGCCGTCGGCTATGACCGTCACGGGGCCGGCTTTGTTGATTACGATGCCGCCGGTGAGCTGATTATAGACGTTCGGGAGGTTGACGGTGACCGCGGAGGCCTTGGCGTCGTTGGATTTGAAGAAGCCAAGCAATTGGTCTGCGCTCGAAGCCACGGTCCAGAACGGCACTTCCTGCCCTTCGATGGTGATGGTGGCCTGATAGGCGCTTTGCGTGCTCACGGTGTCGTGGTTCTTGAGCGCCCCGTCGGATGTCGATTTCACCACGTCGTGGGTTTTGAGCTTCACGTTCTGCGTCTGCAGCAGTCGGTCCACACTCTGGGTGTAGGTGGTCACCGTGCGGGTTTCGCCGTTGACGCTCAGCGCCACGGTCCTGCGGGCCCCTACGATGAATGCCGCAATGCAGACCAGCGCCACGGCCGCCACGCACAAGCCGATGCGCACTCGCCTTAAGGTGATGAACCTCTGCGGTGTCCAACGGCGTGCCATGTGTCCTCCTTATGTATCTGTATGTGTTTTCCCTACAGTATCTTAACCAGACGTGACGTAAAAGTAAATGAGTGTGATCAGGTGTGGTTGGCTATGAAGAATCGGTTTGACGAATTTGACGAAGGAGGTTGACGGGTTGCGCAAGATACCTCGACGAGAGGTGATGCCCGAACCTGGAACAAAGGAAGTGGAAGGGCGGGAGTGAAGGGGATACTCCCGCCCTGTGGGTGGAGTCTTGGGTTTGACCCCACCGATGGCAGAAACCTATGGTTGTAGGCTTCTGCGCCTTACTCGAGGAAAGAATTAAACCGTCCCTTCAGTTTATCTGCCCTTCGCCTGAGAAGGAGCCTCCTGTCGGGATCGAACCGACGACCTGCCGCTTACAAGGCGGCCGCTCTGGCCATCTGAGCTAAGGAGGCGCACATGCTTGGCACTGCGATGATGCAAAACATACAGAACAAAGTCTATACCAACCGCGTGAGGTTTGCGTGTCGTGCAGCTTGCAACTCGGACGAATTCAAATCCATCACGTTGCGGCGAACCGATTCTGTGCATAAACTGGAATATGCCTATGGTTATGCATGATTCTGCCGTCTCGCAATCGTCGCATTGGTTTCCGCTTGAGTGTGTATCAAACTTATGTAAAATATGGTTCCTTGATTTTAATATATCAAATGTTAACGAAACAATTATCATAATATTATTCATGGCGATGTATTGTAAAGAGGTTGGGTTTATGAACGATAGTCTGGTTTCATTTTGGCATAGGAAGGCAATTTCTGTTGTGAGGCAGCTCGTTGTGGTGTTTCTTGCCGTGGCTGTGTCGGTTTTCGGTTTCGTGGTGTCTGCTCCCGGGGCCGCTGCCGATGCGACCGTCGGAGGCCCTGCTTCCGCCGTCGCTTCCTCTCCTCAGTCTGCAACGGGTCAAAATCGCGGGAGCGGTGATGCCCATAATGCCTTGAAGTCGCATGGCGGTATCCAGTCGCGTGGCGCTTGCGTTGACGGTGCCACGGGTGGAACGGATCAGAGTCATGGCTCAGGTGTGCGTTGGAAAATCGAGGCCAGCGGTGCGCAGTGCATAGCGCACATCACCGGGTATAGTTTTGGTGGCGATTTCACCTTCCAAGACTGGGGTTCGGACTTCGATACAAATTATCGGCCTCTGGTCACCAAGATCGTGTTCGATGCCCGTATCGGTGATACGGGGGATGATTCCCGTCCCGGTTCGTTGCTGGGCGATTTCCCCCTTCTTACCGCTGTAGACAATTTGGGTTATCTCAATGCGTTCAAGGACCTTCAAGGTCTGGATTCACTGTTCACGGATGACACCTCGTTGCGCACCATAGACCTCAGCGCCATAGACACCAGCCATATTATGTCGACCAGCAGTATGTTTGCGGGCTGCACCAGCCTGCGTTCGATGGATCTTTCCGGCCTTGACCTATCCCAATTGAATGATATGAGCAGTATGTTTGCGGATGACACGTCGTTGACCTCGGTCATGCTTCCCAAAGGCGCCAAAGCCATTTACAGCGATACCGGCATTCAAACCGGTGGAATAGACACGGATTCTATGTTTGCGGGCTGCACCGGACTGCAGTCGGTCGATTTCAGCAGTATCGATTTGAGGGGCACGGATTGTTTGACGGCCAATAACATGTTTGACGGCGACACTGCCCTGACCTCGTTCATCTTTCCTTCCCGCTATCAGATGGGCATCATGACTTCCATGTTCAACGGCTGCACGTCAATGAGGTCGGTCGATTTGAGCGGTTGTGTGAAGACCACAGGAGATCCGGCCTTTCTGGACCATATGTTCTGCGGCGATACCGTGCTTGACTCGGTCACGTTCCCGACCGGCGTTCCCATAGCGGTGGCGGACATCTCATCAATGTTCGAGAAGTGCACGTCGTTGACAGCGGCCGACCTGAGATGCTTCAACGGCGTCGGGATGTGGGGCGATGGGGCGTATGCCGATAATGTGTTCAAGGACGATACCGCTTTGCGCACCGTTACGTTTGGCAATGACAATGATTTTGTGCTTGGTGAGGCGGTGGGAATGTTTGACGGCGCTTCGGCGCTCGAGAGTGTGGACATGGGTAGGTTCGATTTGAGGGGGGTGTCTGGTCCTTCCCTCATCGAGAACCTGTTTCGCGGCAATGACGCTCTTCGGTCGCTGACCCTGGGGCCCAACACGCACTTGGTCCAGGGCGCCGCCATCGTTGCGCCTGCGCTTTCCGGCGGTGTATGGGCGCAGACGGATCCCGCCGGTTCCTGGACGGGTGCGTTCGAGGAGATGCTCGGCGTATTCGGTGTCAATGACCCTGCCATGGCCACGCGCACGGCACCGGTAACGTACACATACATTGCTAGGTATTCGTTGAGTTTTGACGCCAACGGCGGTTTGGGTTCGATGGCCGCGCAGAGCGCGTCGGACGGCGAGTCGGTGGTTTTGCCGGCGAATGCGTTCACCCGTGCACATTGGACGTTTGCGGGCTGGAACACGCGTGCGGATGGGAGCGGCACGGACTATGCGGATGGCGCTTCGATGACCATGCCGGACCATGATGTGACCCTCTATGCCCAATGGAAGGCTGTCCATCACGGGCCGATGCAACCGACGGTTCCCGCCACCCCGCTTTTCCCGGCACGTCCGACGCATCAGGGTGCACCGGTCCATCATACGGTGCCCGTTGGGCCTGGTGCCCAGCCCGTCAAAACGCATCACAGCCAACAGACTGGGCATCGAGACTCGAAGGCATCCGCTGGTCCGGTCCTTGCCGCGACGGGCACGGATGTGCGCGGGGTCGGGTGTGCGGCCCTGTTACTGGTGGCGGCAGGTGTCACCGTCTGGATTGCAAGGCGTCGTTTCGCTGAAAGGAAGTAGAAGGTATTATGAAGAGTCCTAGAACACCAGGTGTGCGCCATGCATGCAGCGGGCACAGATGCGTTGTTTTGCCGTCTCTGGTGGTAACAGTGGCGATGTTGTGCAGTACGTTCCTGCTCTGTGCCCCTGTTTCGGCACAGGCCGATCCTGTGGCTGCCGGCGAGGTCTCCTCCCAGTCCGCTGACTCCGATTCAGGCACTTCCAACGGCGGTGACCGTGCATCGGTGGCTCTCAGAGCGCATAACAGGGAGATGGCGCGGATGCGGAGTCTCTCGGAGCATGCGCCTGGTGCTTCCACGCGCGGTGGCGGCATGACCCGAGTCGGACGCCCCTGTGATCAGCCTGTGCAGAACAGCGGCAGCCCCCAAAACGGGCATGGTGGTTTTACGTGGAACATCCAGCGATATGACTCTGGTCCATCTTCAGCCTGCGCACTTCATATCACTGGTGTGAGTGCCGGGACGACGCCTGGTCTGCCCGACTGGGACGGACTCGACAAGAGCGCCATCTCCTATGTGCAGTTCGACAACCAATTGCCGGCTGTGGCATTGGATGCCACCGACCTGTTCGCTGATTTTACGTCTCTCGGTTATTTCAGGAATTTTCAGTATCTGGATGCCACCAATTTCACAAGCATGAAGGGGATGTTCGAGAACGACGGCGAACTGACGAATCTCTATCTGGAAAGCAGCGAACTCGTCTGCGACCCCCTTGAGACGCTTAGCTGCGATCCAGCGTCGAATCAGGTTGGCGTCGTACGGTTCGGGCCGGGGTTCCACGCCGCAAAAGTGACGGATACGAGCCGTATGTTCAGTGGCGACAAAATGCTGACAAGCATCGATATGACTGGCGTGGACACGCGTCATGTGACTGATATGAATCATATGTTCGGTGGTGTCGCCAGCAATGACGCATCCGGCAGGTCCGGCCTCGTTGCTTTGAAATCGTTGACGTTCGGCCCAGGCTTCGACACGTCGAACGTGACCGATATGAGCTGGATGTTCTATGGCACTCCCTGTCCGAACATTGACTTGACCGGTTTCGACACGTCGAGCGTGAGAAATATGAGTCATATGTTCGCGGAAACGACGGGCGTGGACCCATCAGGTACCCATATCGTCATTCGCAGCGGTTCCGAGTTGACGTTAGGGCCGAACTTCCATACATCGAATGTGACGGACATGAGTTTCATGTTCTACAGCACCAATTTCCAGACTCTTGATTTGACCGGTTTCGACACGTCGAACGTGACGGACATGAACTCCATGTTCCTTTTCAGCACCGCGCTGACGAGCATTGCGTTCGGCTCCCATTTCAAGACTGGCAACGTGAGAAGGATGGATGGCATGTTCGAGTGGTGCACTGCGCTCACCAATGCCGATGTGACCGGTTTCGACACGTCGAACGTGAGGGACATGGCGGGCATGTTCGACCACGCCGGATCGATTCCGCACCCCATGCACATCGATCTTTCGAACTTCGATACCAGGAATGTGGAAAGCATGGCGGGCATGTTCGAGGCTTTGGATGTTCGGGGCATGGGCATCGACATCCACGGTCTGGACACACGCAACGTGGCAAGCATGGAGGCTATGTTCTTTGGCGCAGATCATCTTGGCGGCCAGGATTTCAGCAATTTCAATACTGATAAGGTGACTAATATGAATATGATGTTCGACCAGTCCAGGGGCACCACAAAACTTGACTTGAGCGGTTTCGACACGAGTCATGTGACCCAAATGATGGCCATGTTCATGGGTTGCCCCGATTTGGTCACACTGAATCTGGCTCACTTTGATTCCAGAGCCGAGGTCGGCGGCATGGATCAGATTTTCAGAGGCGACGATGCGTTGCGTTCGGTGACGCTTGGACCCGATATGAGGCTGGATGACGCCGGCACGGCTCCTGTGGCACCTGCCGGTTGGGTGTGGAAGCAGGTGGACCCGGAAGGGTCTTGGACGGGTTCCTGGAATGACATGCTGGGGGAGCGCGGCGTCACCACACCGCAGACCGCTCGGCGCAGCGTGCCGACGAGGTATTCGTTGTTGATGGCGGTGACGGTGAAATACGACGCGAACGGAGGGTCATTGGGCACGCCCACCGGCTCGATCGCATCGGTCTCTACGTATTCGGATACGAGTTTGGCCACGCCGGCTTCAGGCTTCTCTTTGCCGGGCTATCATATCAAGGGCTGGGCTGAGTCGCCCGACGGATCTGGCACCTATACGGTTGCCGGCGCCGACTATGCCGTTCCGGAACGGACGGTTGTGACATTATATGCGGTATGGGCACGAAATACGCATTCGTTGCCGGTTAATGCGAATGGCGTTGCCGGTGCAAAGGTGAACGACAAGAGCTCTACGCTCGCGGCAACAGGTGTGGATACGCAGGCGGTCTGGTATGCGGTTCTGCTGCTAGTCGCTGCCGGGGTTGTGCTTTCTATCGCAGTCGAAGAAGGGAAGGGGCGCTAGAGGCGCTGTTCTAGAACAGCGCCAGAGGCTTGCCCTTCGCGCCGATACTGGGCATTTCGCCTTCGTGCCCCACCTGAGATTCCTTGAGGCCCAGCGAGCCGAGAATGACGGTTTTCTGGCTTAAGGGGGTTTGGGAAACCTTGTTCATGTCGAGTGTGTGCCCGTTGAACACGATGGTGGGTGTGGTGAAGCTGCCCTTGTATTGTCCTGACTGGTTCCACAGCTCGGGCCGGCGGATCGTGTATTTGAGCGAGGCTCCCAACCAGGAGTCATACGTCCCATGGAAGGCTTTGTTCACAACGGCTTTGCTCACACCGGCCTTCAACGCCTGCGCCTTGATCTTGTCGTTGTCGGTCGGCACGTAGCCGCTGCCTTCCTGGGGCTGGTAGTTCTTGGCGTAGAGGTTGTCGATGAATTCCATGAGGTGGTCGGGGTTCGAATCGTGCGAGGCTATGTATAGCAGCGCCCCTGCCGCCCGCGAGGAGTATTTGTCGGTTGAGGCGTTGTCTTCGAAGTTCATCGGGTGGTACACGAGGTTGATCTGCCCGGCGTCCACAAGCTCTTTAAGCGTTGAGCCGACTTGCTGATGCAATGAGCCGCATCCAGGGCACAGTGGGTCCATGAAAATCTCCATGGTGGGAGCGTTGGCAACCTTTTTATCGTAGCCTTCGCGTGAAAACAGGATGCCACCCTGCTTGTCGGCCGTCGAAGGTTTAACCGATATGTTCTGTAAGTCTGCATATGCCTGCTGAACCGTGTAAGACGCCTCCTTGTGTTTTTTATAGAGGTTGTAGCCCACGGTTCCACCGATGCCGGCGAGCAGGGCTACGACGATGGCTACGACGATGATGCCTATCATGGTCTGTTTGTGGCGTTCTCGGGCTGCCTCCTGCGCTTGGGCTTGTGCCAACGCCGCCTCTTGCTTGCGTCTCTTCGCCTGTGCCTGGCGTCTGGCTGCATGGTTGTCATTGCCATTCGAAGATGCCATGGTGTGTTGCCGTGGATTGGCATTTTGGGCTTTGCGTTGAGCATGTTGCGCCATTTTGACGTTCCCTTTCCTTGAAGCTGCAGCCTTTATACCTAGCATGACCGCCTACGTTGTTGCAAATTCAGTACCTAGTATAATTGGGCCAAAACAATGGGTAGTAGATGACTGCCCTTTTAGCCTTCAGCCGCAATGCGGGTTGGCGGCGTTGCGATAGCCGGAGCCAGTGTTTGCGCATGCAGGGGGTGCTTTGGACGCTCCGCTCCTACCCAAGACCGAGCCGAGGCTTACAGTGGGAACCATACTAGCTGCTCTGCTGTGAGGCTTGAAACTGCTGCGGCAACCGTCAGAGCGGCCCAAAGCGTCACGAGTATGAGGGTTTTGTGATTGCGGCTGTTGTGGTTGCCTGGGCTTTCGGTTGGCGTTTCAAGGGCTGTAGAGCCATTCGCGTTTGCCATGTCGATGCTTACGGGCACATTGCCGACTTGCGGAGTCGAGGCTGAAACCACCCTTTGCTTTTTCGCATTTGCGCACAGGTACCCTATGCCGACGCGTAGTGTGTCCTGCACGGGAAGCAGGGTTGCAATGAGCCATGCCGCGGCGGAGCACGCCGCATACGTCCATCCGGTCACAGTTGTCGGGCTGTCTTGGAACACCGGGATGGGCAGGCTTTGCGAGCCCAGCGGAATGTTGAGCGTGGAGTGGGGGAAACCGAAGACAAGGCCAATTACCGTAGGAACAAGAATGGCGATGATCGCCGCCGGCAGCACGCGTGGAATGGCCAGGGCCAGGCCCTTCAACATATGCCATGGCATTGAAATGCATCGCCTTGCGAAGTCGCCGCTCCTGCGCTCTCCGCCGTGTCGCGACTCTCGGTCAAGCTGGGCCTGTTCGCTCAAACCGAGTGTTGCGAACAACCAAATTAACGCTGTGATGATGAGCAGCGTGAGCATAGGGTAGCCGCTTGCCAAGAGGGCGATGGGGACGGCCAACAACCATATTGGCCATGTGGAGTGCGAGACCAGTTGCTGGTGGCGCAGGCCCATCAGTGTGCCTGGCAGGGCCTGCACCAAGGGCTGTGGAGCTGCTGCCGCATTGGGTTGGGTTTCAGGAGGTACCATCTCTGGTGTGATTCTCGGTGCTACCTCCGGCGTAACCAAGGAAGACGAAGTGGGGTATGCGCCAGCGTAAGCGGTACCTGCCAGGGGGGCAGTGGGCACAGGCGGCATGGCCTTGGTGTATTCGCCGTCAGCTGGTTCAGCACTGGTCAAAGCAGGGTTATTCGGCATGCTTCTCGTGTCGGAGGCGTACGGAGTGTATGCGCCATCCGCAAGCTCGGGCATGACGCGAGTTCCGCTCGTGGCTGGCGCGGATTCGCCGGTGCCGAGTAACTGGGTCTGATCCATATTCGCATTGGCGGGGGCGTTGGCATCGTCTTGGTTGTAGGTGCCGTCGGAGTCGGCTTCCCACAAAACGCGTGGATTATTGGGCACCAAAGCGTCCGTTGCCGCACCGGTTCCGGTGGCCGGTGCGGATGAATCAAAAGGGAACTGCGCTCCGAATCCGTTTGCGTTTTCCGGGTTCATGGCATCGGAGGTGATGGCGCCCAGCAGTTGCTCAGGGCCGATTCTTTTGGTGCGGTCGGGGTTGAGGGCTTGCCGGAATGCCATCAACGTACGCTGAGGCAGACCTGTGAGGTCGGCGCTGCCAGCCGCCTCGCGCTCCAATACGGCCATCATCGGCTTATCGCCGAACACCGGTTTGCCGGTGGCCGCGAAGGCGAGCACACTGGCCAGCGACCACCAGTCGGTGAGTTCGTCGCTCTCCGCACCGTCGATGATTTCAGGGGCGATGAATCCCGGCGTGCCCATCACCAAGCCGGTGCGGGTCACATGGCTTTCACCTTGCGTCATGGCGATGCCGAAGTCCACAAGTACGGGGCCGGAGGCCGAAACCATGACGTTGGTGGGTTTGATGTCGCGGTGGATGATGCCCTGGGCGTGCACTGCTCGCACGGCGCTGATGAGCTTGCGGGCCAGACGTTCCAGATCTTCTCCCACATACGGGCCATTGACCTTCACGTCGTCACGAAGGTTACGGCCCTCGATGAGCTCGGTGACGATGAAGGCGAGCGCGTCGTCAAGCTCCATGTCCACAATGGCGCACACGCCGGGGTGGTGCACGCGTTTGAGCGCGAGCGCCTCCCTGCGTAGGCGTTCGCGGGCGGTGATGTGCGGATTGCGGCGCATGGCAGGCGTCATGTGGCCGGCTGCGGCCTCGGCTTCCTCAATGGTCAGATCGGCCGCGGATTGGGTGGCGTTCGAATCGCTGCTTCCAGCGTTGTCTGCCTCGTCGTTCAGAGAGTCCCGCAGAATCTTCATGGCATAGACCTGCCCGCCATCGTCGCGCACGCGCCATACGGACCCCATGGATCCTCCGCCGAGCCGGTCGATGAGCGTGTAGCCGCCCACCGCTTCGCCGGGCTCAAGGTCCAATGCGTTCAAATCGCTCATGCGAACCATAGTAGTGAATGCCGCTGAATGCATGTTCCATGCCGTGGCCGCAAGGGTGAAGGCCAGAGTGGTTGGTGGACTAAACGTTGTGTACGGTGCGGCGTGATCATCGTTGCCACAACGTATACTGGAAACTGTAATTGAAATCTTTACGCCGTGTATCGGCCAGTGCCTAGTGGCACAGCCGATGGGTTAACAAGGCGTGACCGGAGTGCCGGCCACGCAAGGTGCGGCACGATACGAGCGTAAGGAACATCATGGCATCATCGCGGGCTTCCAATTCCTCTACTTCCACGTCTGCTACTACATCTACTTCCGCGGCTGCATCCGCCACTCCCATTTCGGCCTCATCGCCGGTTGCGTCGTCCGGTCTCTCACTGCGTGCCCTGGCACAATTCTTTGTGCGCACTCCCATGCTGTGGGTCACGTTGCTCTGCGCCATCCCCATCGCATGGTGTTGGAATCTGCAGCCGTGGGGGTCGCGCCGCTGGGCCTTCAACCCCACCGTCGGGCAGCTCGTGGTGGTCGTTTTGGTGATTGTTTCGGTTACTGCCTCATTGCATGAGATGGTGCAGGATCTACGGCATGGGCACGTCGGCGTGGATGTGCTTGCAGTGGTCGCCATGCTTTCGACGTTGGCGGTGCGGGAGTATTGGGCGGCTTGGGCCGTGGTGCTCATGGTCTGGTCGGGTGATGCCATCGAGCAGTTTGCCCAGGGCAAGGCCGAAGGCAACCTGACGGCGTTGGTGGGTGCTGCTCCGCAGATTGCACACGTTGGTGGCGATGACGTTCCGGTGGAGAACGTGAAGCTCGGTGATGAACTTTCTGTTCTGCCCGGCGAAACGGTGCCGGTGGATGGCGTGATGCTCAGCGCTTCCGCCACGTTGGATATGAGCAACATCAACGGAGAACCAGTGCCGCGTCAGGTGCGGCAAGGGGCCAAGGTGGTTTCCGGGTCGGTCAATGGCGCCACAGTATTCGCCATGCAGACCACCAGCCTGGCCCAGGACTCGCAGTACCAACGCATCCTTGAGCTGGTCTCTTCTGCACGTGAATCCCGAGCTCCTGTCGTCAAGACCGCCGATATGCTTGCCGTGCCGTTCACAGTGCTTTCATTCGTCATCGCCGGTTTGGCGTGGCTGGTCTCCGGAGTGCCGGAGCGGTTTGCGCAGGTGCTGGTCCTCGCCACGCCTTGCCCGCTGCTCATCGCCGCGCCGGTGGCGTACATGGCCGGAACCAGCCGGTTGGCGAAGGCCGGCATTCTCATCAAGGCGCAGGAAGTTCTGGAAAATCTTGGCCGCGTGACCCACGTGTTCTTCGACAAGACAGGCACGGTGACGGGCAAGCGGCCTCAGGTGATTCGCGTTGAAACGGCCAAGGGCGCGGTGCAGTCTAAGGCGTTCGAGGCTTTCAAACATTCTCGTGGGCATGAATCGGATTTGGTTTTGGCGCTCTCGGGCATTCTGGAGTCGAATTCGGTGCATATTCTGGCGCAGGGCATCGCCAAGGCCGGAGATGCCGCCATTGCCCGGTTGCGCAAGGCTCATGTCTGTTCACCTGACTTAGGCGTGAACCGTGCCAGCGCGGTTCGCGAGGATTCCGGCGGCGGGGTCAGTGGCATTGTGGCGGGTGTGAAGGTAAGTGTGGGGAAGTTGGATTATGTTGCTGGCGCCGTTGATGATTTCGCTGGCCGTGGCATCGATGTCGTTGCTCGACGCGGGTCGGTGCGCTCGGATGAGGCCGATCCGACCTCTGTTCCATCACGATTCGCGCCGTTGGGTGCAGGCGAAATGGAAGCGTTCGTGGCGTTCGATGGACTGCTTATAGCCCGTATTGTGTTGCGCGATGTGCCGCGTTCAAATGCAAAATCGGCAATGGTGCAGTTGCGTGAGCTCGGTGTTGCCTCCATCAGCATGGTCACCGGCGACAAGTGCGACTCGGCGCAGGCCATAGCGGAAGAGGTCGGCATCGATGATGTACATGCGCAGATGTTGCCAAAAGACAAATTAGATGTGGTGCGTCAGGCGCAGCATGACACCGTTTCTGCCTATCCTTGGTGGGACCGTGTGGCTGCGGTGTTCACTGGCGAATCACTCACGCGCCCCATAACCATGATGGTGGGCGATGGTGTCAATGATGCTCCGGTTCTGGCTGCCGCCGACATCGGCGTGGCTATGACCGATGGCTCCTCCACTGCCGCGTCCCAATCCGCTCAGGTGGTCATCATGAACGACAACATTGAGCTGGTGCCGCAGGCCGTTCGTGTGGCGCGCCACACCAAGCAGGTCATGCTCCAGGCGGTGCTCGGTGGTCTGTCTTTGGCGGTCGTCGGCATGCTCGCCGCCTCATTCAACCTTATCCCCGCGGTTGTGGGCGCCTTCATGCAAGAAGGAATCGACGTCATTTCGATTCTTTGGGCTTTGAGCACCGCCGTCGAACGAAAGCGGTGACTTTTGGGGTGCTTTTTCTGGTTAGTTTCGTTCAGTGTGCACTTTTTCGGCTAAATTTCTGAAGACCAATTTTGAGAACCGCGGTTTTCCAACGTTTTAAAAAATTCGGCAACGCCAATATTCCAGAAAAAGTGCCCACTGAACGAATCCGATGTCTCATCCGCTAGCATTGAGCTCCTTTCTGGAGGAGTTATGTGCAAACACCCTCTGTTTTCGAACCCTCAAGGCCAGTAGGCCAAGCTTTACTCGAAAACAGAGGGTGTCTGCACATAACGCCGATATGTTAAAGGGAATGCGCCTTCAGTACTTCATGCCCATGGCATCACGCACTTGCGCGAGCGTTTCCTCAGCTATGGCATTGGCACGTTTGTTGCCGTCGCGGATGACGTCATGGATGGAATCCATGTCTTTCGCCAGTTCTGCCCGGCGTTCGCGATGCGGGGCCAGGAAGTCGTTCACCGACTTGATGACATACTGCTTCAAGGCGCCTGCGCCCGCATCGCCGATCTCCTCGGCAATCTCTGCAGGGTCGCGGCCCGTCACCAGACCTGCGGTGGTGAGCAACGCCGAGACCTGCGGGCGGCGCACCGGGTCGAATGTGATGCGCCGCTCGGAATCCGTGGGGCTCTTCTTGATGAGTTTCGCGGTCTCTTCCGCGCTGGCGCCGAGCATGATTGAGTTGCCATACGATTTGCTCATCTTGCGTCCGTCCAAGCCAGGAATCTCCGGCGCGTCCGAGAGGATTGCGGCCGGCTCGGGAAACACAGGGTTCTTCGCCGCATACCGTTCGTTGAACCGTCGCGCAATGGTGCGTGTGATTTCGACGTGTGGCAGGTTGTCCTTGCCGATCGGCACCACGTTGGCCCTGCAGAAGAGGATGTCGCACGCCTGATGCACTGGGTAGGTGAGCAGCAGACCCGTGAGCGCGTGGCCTGAGGCCTCTTTTTCGGACTTGACGGTGGGGTTGCGTTCGAGTTCCGCCTCGGTGACGAGTGAAAGGAACGGCAGCATGAGTTGATTTTCCGCAGGAATGGCAGAGTGCGTGAAAATCATGGTCTTCTCCGGGTCGATGCCGGCGGCCATGTAGTCAAGCACCATGTTCAGCACATTCTCGCCGATGTGGTCGGTGGTGTCGCGGTCGGTGATCACCTGGTAGTCAGCGATGACGATGTTGGTATGCACGCCTTTGTTCTGCATCTCGACGCGGGAGCGAATCGAGCCGAAATAATGGCCCAGATGCAGTCTTCCGGTGGGGCGGTCGCCGGTGAGCATGGTGAATTTGCCGGGGTCGGCCTCCAACTCGGCTTCGGTTTGGTCGGAACGTTTCTTTGCCGCAAGGAAGCTGGCGCTCATCTCGTTTCCGGCAGCTGTATATTTGGCGGCATCCACCTCGCCATTGATTTTGTTACCTGCGTCTGTTGCGTCGGCCATAGCATTCCTTATCAATTCTGAAGTCAAGAAACAGTTATAAATAGATGATTTCATGCTAAAAGTCTGAGCCGACAATGAAAGAAGGGAGAAAATGGATAAGTCTGAGCATGGCAAGTGGTATTCTACGTAATGATGAATTGTTACCAATAGGATTATGCAGGGGGTCAAATGGGCCGCGGACGTCAGAAGGCTAAGCAAAAGAAAATAGCCCGGAAGTTGAAGTATCTGACAACCGATACCGATTATGACGAGCTCGCCAAAGAGTTGAATGCGCGGCAGGCGGATGCCGGCTCGGAGGATTCGTCTGATAGGTCAGACGAGGGTCGTGAGTTTGCAGGGGTTTCTGAAACCGATGATGGCTCGGTGAAATCGTTTGTTGAAGATGACGAGGATTCACAGGAGCCAGATGGCCAGAGCCAGGAAGATTTAGACGAATACGCGAAGTGGGCGGCTGAGGCGGCGGCTAAGTCGACTCAGAAGGCTTCCGGTCCCTTCTCCCCAAAGCAGGCCCCTCACAAGCCATTTCCAATGCCGATTCCCAGCGTATTGCGTAAGCCTTCCGTACGGTGATTTGAACAAGTCATCAGGGCATGGCGATTTCGACCATCTTCGCTCAATAGCACCGGCTGTTCTCGATAACGCTTGTTAGACACGCTTTGAATGTGGATAACCGTGAGCGTTTGACCACAGTTTCCCATTGAGGTTCTATTCCTCGATGGTTTCGGGTTTCAATGGTCTGTATGAATGATTATCAGCAGGTGTTGTTATCTCGGCAGCCATTGGTTCGAAGGAGATTGTCTCGAAGCACTGAGCGCGGTTCCCTCGTGCCTGTTCCTTTGCCGCCGGAGGGTGCCATTTTGACGCCGGGTTCTCGTAACTGCTCGTCCAAACGAGGCTGGGAGCAAGGTAATGGTGAGCAATTGGAGCAAGGAGGTGGCTCCTACGATGAACCTCCACGCAATGTGGTGGTCATGCAATGCGCCAGCGGCGGGGTCGGTCTAAGTACCTTGTCTGCCATGCTGTCTTTGGAGTTGCATGAGCGGGGCCATGATTGTGTTTTGGTTGATGCCGACTTTGGAAAAGGCGGTTTGGACGTACTTTTAGGTTTGGAAAACGACGAGGGACTGAGATTCGGTTCGATTGACATCCCCCTCGGAAGGGTTTCGGGATCGGCCCTTCGTCGTCAGCTGCCGCAGTGGAACGGTATCGGTGTTCTAGCCTGCAATCCTTGGAATGGTAAGGTTCCTGAACTTTGGGAGGTTCTCGCTGTGGTTCAGGGACTTGCCCGAGCTGCGGATGTGGTGATCATTGATGCTGCATTTGGTAGGATCCTTGACGATGTGCCATGGCTGGCCAAGGCAAGGCGTGTGGTTCTAACCGAACTGTCCGTTGTAGGGATGATTCGATCTCAGATGCTGTTGCAAAAGGAACGTGACGGTCCGGCTGATGATGACGTCAGTGTGGACGAAGTTGTGGCCGCATTCCCTCGTGGAGCTCCGCGCAGCCGTGGTGTGGTCAGCCAGCAAGAGGCGTCGCTGTATTTGGGCAGAACAATCTTGGGAACAGTGCGGCCCGATGCTGCTTTGTGCGGTGATTTACTTGAGGGGCTTGGCATCAGAGGCATTCCCAAAACGGCTCGACCCGCTATGCGGGCATTGTCGGATAAGGTGGAAAGTTGGCTGAAAGGGTGCGAATCGTCATGATATTCGGACCTTTGGAGGAGTTGGTGCACAATCCGAAACTCACGGATGTGGCCGTCACCTGCGAAGGGCGGGTATGGGCGGATAGTGGCGAAGGCATGTATGAGTACAGGCCGAAGGTTCCCTTTCGCTCTCCCGCTGTAGTGCGGGAATATGCCACTCAGCTCTGTGCGCAGCTTGGCCGTAGGCTTGATGATGCCTGCCCCATAGCAGATGCCTCAAGCGTGGAAGGCATCAGGGTGCATGCCGTCATCGCCCCGTTGGTGCCGCAAGGGGCTTCGATCTCCATCAGGTTCCCCAGCCGTACAGCGCCAAGCTTGACCGGTTTGGCGGCGCAAGGGCTGTTCCCTCCCAGTTGGTATGGACTGCTCTGCTCTCTGGTCTCTAGGCATGCCACCATGCTCATCACCGGTGGAACGGGTGCTGGCAAGACCACATTGCTCAAGGCGTTGCTGGCCCAATGCGACCCGGCTGAGCGGATCATCAGCGTCGAAGAAGTCCGTGAGCTCGGCAATCTTGAACGTGGAAACTATGTTTCGTTGGTCACACGTGAGGCGAACGTAGAGGGGAAGGGGTCGGTAGGCCTTCCGGAGTTGGTGAAGGCAACATTGAGGATGAGGCCTGACCGGGTTATTCTGGGTGAATGCCGCGGAGAGGAGATTGCGGACCTTCTCAGGGCATTCAATTCGGGGCATCACGGCGGAATGGTCACACTGCACGCTGATGGGGTCTCGAGTGTGCCAGCCCGCTTGGTTTCCTTGGGGCTTCTTGCCGGTCTGAGCCCGCAGGCTCTCACCATGCTGGCGGCTGGCGCGTTTGATGCGGTTTTGCATATCGAGCGGTTGAATGGCAGGCGGTACATAGCGCAAATCGGTCGACTGGTCTTTGGGAGTACTGGCTTCAGGGGTGAGGCGGTCGCCACTTGGAACGGCTATGGCCAATCGGTGCCTGGGCCGTTATGGGAGGAATTTACCAATCGTTGGTTATAGAGATAAAGGGCATTTGCAGTCGTGTGTTGTGCCTTGCGACTGAGCGAAGAAAGGATATGGAAAAGAGAAATATGGGAAAGAAGGTGAAAAATGAATCTTGTCCTCATATCTGCTCTGGCTCTCTTCGTGGCTGTCGTTCTGTGCAAGCCAGCTGCGGCTTCCACTGCGGATCGTCTGATGTCCGTCGGATACGGGAGCAGCGATGAAAAAATACGGCAGAATTGGCTGGTCGGTGAGGTTGGCTTGTCAGGCAAGGCTGAGCCTTCCGGATTGTCGGATTTTATCGATTCGGTCAAGGCTCATGTACTGTCGGGAGGGGCGTTGACCGAGGCGTTCGGACAATATTGCAAAGGTCTGCAGATCAGTTCCACGGCCTCGCTGCCCAGTGTCAGCCAATTGCATGCCATACTGGAGCAGTGTGCTCAGCCGCATGAAAGCGAGGCGCAGATCATGCAGGTGGCAATGGAACTGGATTTGGCATGTAGGCTCAGTGAATCATTGGGCTGTGAGGCATCCCGTTGCCTCGACGCCGTGTCTGATTCATATCGACGTATGCGGTTGCTGGACAATCAGATTGATGCCGCGCTGTCGGTGCCTAAGTCAACGGTGAAGCTTCTGACTGCGCTTCCCATCGCAACCTTGGTGGTGTCGGAACTCCTCGGGGCTCGCTCCCTTTCGTTTCTGTTTGGAACAGTGCCGGGTCGAATATGTTTGCTTCTCGGATTGTTGATATACCTCGTTGGAATGATGTGGATCCGGGTGCTGATGAAGCGTGTGGATGCGAGTGCGTGAGGAGCAAGCGGCGATCGTCTTTGCCGTAGTCGGTTGGGGTCAATAGATGTTGCCAAAGCAGGATTCGTCAATGCCGTGGCATGGTGAGCGGCGCAAGACAGCGACTTCAGTGTGATGTAAATGCGTAATGAACATTGTTACGGTCAAGTTGCAGGGAGATGCTATGGATGGTCCGATGTTGTCTGAATTTTGTGCAGGTGTATGTGCGGGAATCTGCTGTTTTCTGATGTTGAATTCACAATCTGGCACCTCCAGCCGGCTCGGAATCGGTCGTCGCAAATATGATGGTGCAGGTGTAAGCTCCGATGGTCACCGTGGCACAGACGCTCAGTACCACGATAATCCGGCAGGGCGCCCATCATTGGGTCTGATATTGATGATGATTGAAGTGGCTGTGCAGTCTGGTGCTTCCATTCCGCATGCCTTGCAATCCGTGGGCCTCATTCTTTCGGGCCCGCTTGCGCTTGGTTTGCGGCAGAGTGCATCTGGACTGCTACAGGGCTACTCGTGGCGGGATGCTTGGGCGGATGCGGTTCAGAAGGGTCCCGATTCTGATGTCCATACGGTATTGAGACGGCACCGTGGCGGTGATTCGCGCAGTCGTGAACAGCGGGATCTTGCCCTGATCCAAAACATTTTAGAGGACTCCTGGACGCATGGTTCCTCGCCTGTAGGTCGTTTGAACAGTGCCATTGAACAGATTGACGCAGGCCAGCGCCAGAAAATAGAGCAGATCGCCTCGCAGTTGTCGGTGCAAGTGCTCATGCCGACAGGTCTGTGTTTCTTGCCTGCATTCATGCTTATTGGCGTGATTCCGGCTGTTGCATCTTTTATTGCATAATTCAAGGTACTGGTGTTGCAAGGTTCGCAATTCGGTGTTGATATGAAATGTCCGTCACGAATCTTGCTACAAAACCGCATTCCAAGACAGTGCCATTCAGATGTGCTGCTGTAATGTGGACAATTCAATTGCGACACTCTTAGGCAGTGCACAACCGCATGCCTTTAGCCACAGTGTTATGGGAGGTTTCATAATCAGTGCCGTTTCGTTCAGACTGGATACATCGCAACAATCAGTTGCGAAATCAAACACAGTATTGGAGGAAATGATGAGTGCTCAAGGAAATGATGTTGTGGTGGGTCGTGACGGCATGCTGAACACACAAAGAAGTCGGCTGTCTCGTGCCGTCGACTGTATACAAAGAGAGGCGTGCATGCTCGATATGAAGATGCGTACGTTCCCCAATCAGGTTGATGAAGGGGCGGCCACAGCTGAATATGCCGTTGTTCTTGTGGCTGCAACAGGGTTTGGTGCGGTTCTCATTGGTGTGCTCAAATCAGGCACGGTGAAAAATCTGCTGATGGACATCGTAAAAAAGGCACTGGGAATGGCCTGACGTCTTTCACGGTGATGTTATGGCGGCGAAAGGAGCGGTATGAGGCATAAGTGGAGCGAAAGCGAGTGCAACGGTCATGATGTATGGCACCGTTGGGGGCGTCGAATCCAGTCAAGAGATGAGGGAGCGATCACTGCCGAATTTGCAGTGGTGCTGCCTGCCATAATGATTATGGCTGTACTGATTCTATTGTTGTCTCGTGCATCCATCGTCTCCATGAATTGTCAGGATGCCGCTTCCGCCGCAGCGCGTATTGCGGTTATCTCAAACAATGATTTCAAAGCGAAATCTGTTGCCCGCAAAGGGGCTGGAATGGATGCCGATGTATCGATTAGACGTGGAGTCGGCCAGGTCGAGGTTGTGGTCAGTTGCCCGATTGTTTCAGACCCGTTGCATGTGCTTCCTAAAACCGTGCACGGCAAAGCGGTGGGTGAGGAACAATGAGGCATCAGGAAGATAGTGCTAACGAATGTACTGCTGGAGCTGACGATAATGGTGAATCTGAGCCGGAGTGCGCTGCGTTCAAGAGCGCCCATGGCAAAAAAGGCGCTACGTTGGTCAGATGCAAGGGCGTGTGTGGTAAGCGTTTATCTCGCAGCGATATCGGATCAGGTACGGTTGCAGGAGCTGCCATCATAGTCGTCGCAGCCATGCTTTTGTTGGTCATTGCTGCCGGGGCCAATGTCATGCTTTCCATTGCGCGGGCGCACACGGCGGCAGACCAGGGGGCTCTCGCCGCGGCGAGTGCCTTGCGTGCAGGGAAAAGCAACGTCTGCCTGCGGTCGAGCGTTGAGGTGACGGCGAACAATGCCAAGCAGGAGTCCTGCACCGTAGATCAGGAAGACGTCACTGTAGGCGCAAGTGTCGCCACACGTGTGCCATTCGTATCCCGTGTCCACGTACAGTCTCGTGCAGGGCCGCAGGAATGCAACTGAATGTGGATAGTGAAAAGGTAAAGGAAATAGCTTGGTGTTGGTAGGTTAGTACATATGGCACTCGCATTGTATCGACGGTATCGTCCGGACACTTTTGATGGAATCATTGGGCAGGATCAGGTCACAGTGCCGCTCTCTCATGCCTTGGATACCGGCAGGCTGACTCATGCATATCTGTTCTCTGGTCCACGAGGTTGCGGTAAGACTAGTTCGGCCCGGATACTGGCGAGGTGCATCAATTGTAAGAAAGGGCCTACGTCTCATCCGTGCGGCGAATGTCCCAGTTGCAAGGACTTGGCCACAGGCGGCCCCGGTTCAATCGATGTTGTTGAGATTGACGCCGCAAGCCACAACGGTGTTGATGATGCCCGGGAGCTACGCGAGCGGGCCGCCTTCGCCCCGGCACGGGATCGATACAAGATATTCATCCTCGATGAGGCTCATATGGTCACGCAGCAGGGCTTCAACGCGTTGCTGAAGATTGTCGAAGAACCTCCGGAACACGTTATGTTCATTTTTGCGACGACCGAGCCCGACAAGGTGATCAGCACAATCCGCTCGCGCACGCATCATTATCCCTTCAGGCTAGTGCCTGAAGAGGTGATGGGCCCCTATCTTGAACAGGTCTGCGAGCAGGAGCACATAGAGGCGGATCCGGGGGTGCTGGGGCTTGCCATGAAGGCAGGCGGCGGTTCTGTGCGAGACACGCTTTCGGTGCTCGACCAGCTTATGGTCGGGTCGGTCAACGGTGAGATCTCCTACGATTCCGCAGTCGCACTGCTTGGCTTCACGCCGGATGCGTTGATTGGTGAGGCTGTCGATGCCGTTATCGATGGCAACGGAGAAGCCCTGTACGGCGTGATCGAAAAGGTGGTGGTAGGCGGATTCGAGCCTCGCAGATTCGTAGAGGATTTGCTTGCTCGGGTACGAGATCTGCTGGTGCTCACCCTTGGTGGGGAGCAGGCGGCTGTGGCTCTTGATGAGGAGACAGCTTCGCTCGACATGGCGGATTTGCAACGGCAAGCCAAGGCTCTGGGGCTTGCGGCGCTCACGTCTATGGCTGGAATCATCGATTCGGCACTTGCGGAAATGGTCGGGGCCACATCTGCCCGCATGCGCCTTGAGCTGTTGGCCGCGCGTCTTTTGGCGGCAAGGCAATCCGGTTTTGTGTCGGTAGCGCTTCCGACAGTCAGTGCGGCCACTGCGACCGCGGCTTCGGGATCGGCAACTGGTGTGGGTAGGACCGAGCGCGGCACCAATGGTGCTGGTGCTGGAATCGTCGGCCGCAATAACATAGCCAGCGATGGGCGGGGTAGCAGCGCCATGTCCGGCGGGTCCAATCCTCGTGGTGGCTTCATTGGCAGGCGCGATGTTGGCCCGACCAACGGTTCTACGGCAGTTGGCATCTCGAAGGACGGTGCGGGAAGTGGTGGCCAAAGCGTCATGGCTCATACCAGCGGAATCCCAGGAAACCCTGCATCTCAACAACCTGCAGAACCTTCTACGCAGTCTGGAGCCTTGCAAAGTTCAGGCTCGCGATCAAGTCACGAAATGCAGCAGAGCCAGGGCCCACAATCGCAACCGCGGCGGACTTCCATGGGGCAATCTCCACAGACCGCTCAGGAACGACCGGCAGCAGAGCCTGTTCAAGCCTCGCCTATGGAGGTGGCCGTACGCCGAAAGCTAGGCCAGATTGACCCGACTGCATCTGTGGATGAAAAGTGGGATGATGTGCTCAAGGTTCTTCCTGAAGGCGTCAGCGAGTATGTGGTGCGTGAGAAAGTGCCTACTGTTGCTTTGTCCACGAACGCGGCGGGGCGTTCCCGTCTTTCCATGACGTTTGACTCGGCTTTGAGTCAGCATGCCTTTGCTCTAGCTATCGCTTCCGATGCTGAGAACGAAGGGCGCAAGGCATCCTCTGTAGTGCTTGATACGGTCAAGGTGGTTTTCGGCCCCGGCACGATGATTGCGCCTACGGCGGTTGCGGCGAATGGAGAGCACGTCACCTCCACCAAGCGCATGAAGCCGGGGGAATTGGCCCAGGTCAAGCGGAAAATCGCCATGGCGAAAGCGGGTCTTACCACGGTTTCCGGCATTGCAACCCGGGGCAACCAAGGCTCTGAGCCTAAGGAGCAAAAAAAGTCGAGTGAGTCAGACAACGGCAATTCCGATGATTCGCCACACGTTGCTGATGAGGGCAATTTCGACCCTTGGTTCCAGACTCCGAGTTCAGCCGGAAATGAGGCTGTAGGTGAGGCTCCTAAGGCAACTGGGGCGGCGACGAAGTCCTTAGACGGTGAGGGTGTTGATGGGTCAGACGCAGACAAAGGTCACATTGCCGGTCTTCAGGTGCCTGGCCGGAGCAAGGCCCATAAAAAACAGATAGCCGTTCCCGACGTGAGCGATGGTGTCGATCCATGGGATATGCCGACCGCTGAGAACAAGTCGATTCGGGAAGCCGCGGTTGTTCCGGGCTCTTCTGGAACCTCTGCCAACGCGGCCGGCGGCGTTGAGGTGGATGCTCCAGCTGAACCGTACGGAGCCCATGCCCGCAATGGGCGTGCTGCACCTATGAATTCAGGCACCGGTGTAGACCTGCAACAGCAGGTGAATCAGGCTATGGGCGTGCAACAGTCCCAAGGCCTGCCGCAGCCTCAAGTTGCCCCGGAGGATGACGACTACTCGCTCAGTGACCGTTCGTTGGGAAGCGACGCCGCTTTGAGCTTGGATGATCTTAACAGAATGTTTGAGGTGAAAAAGGTGGAGGAGTTCGCGTCGGACGATCCCAAGAACCCTAAGAACGCCAAACCGACGTCTAAAATGCAGAATGATGCCGCAAACTCATGGTGATCGAGAACTGATGACAGTCATGAACTTATGACGGTCACCAATCACAGGTTGGTGACTTTGAATGGCATTCAGTGTTTAATAGGTGCATCCAATAGATTCCGTTAAGGGAAAGGGAACAGACATGTCATTGGCATATGACGGTGCGATCCAGAGACTTATCGATGCCTTCGCTCGCTTGCCAGGCATTGGTCCCAAAGGTGCGCAGCGGATTGCTTTTTATCTTCTTTCGGCAAGTGATGAAGAGGCAGCCGACTTGGCCGATGCCATTCATGAGGTCAAAGAGAAGGTTCGGTTTTGCGATATCTGCGGCAATGTGTGTGAAACGAGTCCGTGCCCCATCTGTGTGGATCCAAGGCGTGACCATTCGGTGATTTGCGTGGTGGAGGAGCCGAAGGATGTCATGAGCATCGAGCGGACACGTGAATATCGCGGGCTGTATCATGTGCTCGGTGGTGCCATCAACCCTATGGCGGGGGTTGGCCCTTCCGATCTCGCTATTCCCAAGTTGCTTGACCGGCTCAAAACGGACGAGGTCAAGGAGGTCATCCTTGCTCTCGACCCGAACATCGAAGGTGAGGCTACGGTGACCTATCTCAGTCGTTTGCTCTCGCCTTTGGAAATCAAGGTGACCCGTTTGGCGAGTGGCCTTCCTGTGGGCGGGGACTTGGAGTATGCCGATGAGGTTACCTTGGGCCGCGCTTTGTCGGGCAGACAGGAAGTCTAAGGCAGGAAGCTCAACAATCTATAATATACGTATATTATAAGTCTCTTCTTCGTTTTTACATGGCACCATTGACAGTGAAGTCTACTGTTTAGTGGGCGTGAGACTATGGACGCATAGGGATGCAAGGTCGACGAGCCTTGCATGAAGAAGACAAGGGGTTTCTGTGGCTCTTATTGTACAGAAATATGGTGGTTCCTCCGTAGCCGACGTGGAGTCCGTCAAACGTGTGGCCAGACGCATTGTACAGACCAAGCGCAAAGGCAACGATGTGGCTGTGGTGGTATCGGCCATGGGAGACACCACAGATGATCTCATCGACCAGGCCCACAGCATTGATTCCAACCCTCCAGCCCGTGAGATGGACATGCTCATGACCGCCGGCGAACGTATCTCCATGAGTTTGCTTGCCATGGCCATTCATGCTGCCGGCGAGCGGGCCCATTCCTTCACCGGCTCACAGGCTGGTTTCATGACCGATGCCCAGTTTGGCGCCGCCCATATCAAGTCCGTCAAGCCCAAGCGGGTACGCAAGGTGCTCGATGAGGGGTGCATCGCCATCGTTGCCGGTTTCCAAGGTGTCAACGCCGACGGCGAGTACACCACGCTCGGCCGCGGCGGTTCCGACACCTCCGCCGTTGCGCTCGCGGTGGCACTGGGCGCCGATGTGTGTGAGATCTACACCGACGTGGACGGCATATTCACTGCCGACCCCCGCATTGTGCCCACCGCCAGGCGTATTCCCGTGGTGCCCTATGATGCCATCCTTGAAATGGCATCCTGTGGCTCCAAAGTTCTGGCGCTTCGGTGCGTGGAGTACGCCCAGCGTTTCAATATGCCCCTGCATGTGCGCAGTTCGTTCTCGAGTCGGCCCGGCACATTGGTGCTCCCGGAAGGCACAAGCCCAAGCTCACTACCCAACCTGAAGTAGCTGCATTGTGGGCTTCGAAGTTGTACGAATGGTTGCGAACGATCATGTGCGGCGGCGAACAGCCAGAGGCAGTGGCTGGTGCCATGAAACGCTACAGATAATTACGAAAAATTCAATTACGGAAAACTGAATTACGAACCATGTTATGCTGATGCAGTTCACAAAGTGGTTCATAATACAGCTCATAGCAAGAGGAGAGCGAATATGATCAGCAACGCCAGTGATGCCAGCGACAGCGCAGGCAATGAGTCCATGGGCGATCTTTTTCCCGACCTTGGCCCCGAGGCGCCTGTGATTTCCGGCGTGGCGCACGATCGCAGTGAGTCGCTCATCACTGTCCGCGGTGTTCGCAACGAGCCCGGCATGGCGGCTCGTGTCTTTGAACAGCTCGCCAAAGCCGGCATCAACGTTGACATGATCGTGCAGGCGGGGGCGTCCACCGGCACCGCCGACATCTCCTTTACGGTTCCATCCACTTCGTTGAGTTCCGTTCGTGCCACGCTTGACAAGGCTCAAAAGGAGCTTGGCTATCGCTCTGCCGACATCGATAGCGAGGTGGGCAAGGTGGCGGTTGTGGGTGTGGGCCTGAAGACGCATTCCGGCTTGGCGGCGAAGTTCTTCACTGCGTTGAGCGAGAAGAAGATCAACGTGCTCATGATTTCCACTTCGGAGATTCGCATTGCGGCTCTGGTGCCTATCGACCAACTTGATGATGCCGTTCGCGCCCTGCATACTGCCTACGGTCTCGATGCCGCGCAGGTGGAGGCTGTGGTCTACGGCGGTACGGGCCGGTGAGGCGCTGAGGCGGTGACCGGCGAGAGCTGCCGAGTGTCTGAATCGTACTCGCCAGCAACTGTTACATGATAACTGGGTACATATTTGTCGCGGATAGTGTGTTCCGTGACTGGATTGTACCCGTTTCAGGCTGATTGTTGTGCAACTGTGTATGTTTCGGTCGTATGCGACAACTCGTGTCCGAACTGTACCCGGTAGTGGAGTTTATGATGACTCTGGGTACGTTTCGGTCGTGGATTGTATGTTTCGTGACTGGATTGTACACGCTTAGCAGCAGCCGAGTCGTCAGTGGGTACAATCCAGTCAAGCGGTGGTCAGCTTGGCCGGCATGGTCAATGAATGTAGCCTTGGTGTCCGCGTACCAACCTCGGCTCAGCGGTTTATGAATGAGTTGCGATACGCTATAACCATAATGTACGTTTCGCCGTCCGCCAGCTGTGAGCCGGAGGATTCCTGGAGATGCGCCGAACGGCGGTAATGAGCGGAGGCTCGTATGGTTCGAATCAATGAGCAAGGTATCAACGTGGCTGTTTTAGGGGCCACCGGCCAAGTGGGCATGGTGATGCGCCGCGTGCTCGACGAGCGTGATTTCCCGGTGTGTGACCTGCGGTTCATGGCCTCCGCGCATTCCGCCGGGACGGTTCTTGAATGGCGCGGCCACAAGATCACCGTGGAGGACGTGGCGAAGGCCGATCTGACGGGCATCGACATCGCCATCTTCTCCGCCGGCGGTGGTACGTCGAAGGTCTGGGCGCCCAGGTTTGCTCAGGCCGGTGCCTATGTGGTCGACAACTCCTCGCAGTGGCGCATGGACCCTGAGGTCCCGCTCGTGGTCAGTGAGGCCAATCCCGAGGACTTGGACGAGATTCCCAAGCGCATTGTGGCCAACCCCAACTGCACCACTATGGCTTGCATCCCGCCGCTCAAGGCGCTTTCCGATGCATTCGGACTGAAGCGCCTCATCGTGAGTTCTTACCAGGCGGTCTCCGGTGCTGGCAGAGCTGGCGTGGAGCAGTTGATGAATGAAGCAAAGGTGGCCATCGATCAGGGTGCCGACAAGCTGGTCTTCGACGGCAGCGCCATTGACTTTCCCGAGCCCACGAAAGTGGTGCGCACCATCGCGTTCAACGTGGTGCCGTTCATCGGTGCGCTCGCCCCGGACGGCTCCGAGGAGACTGATGAGGAGCAGAAGCTGCGCAATGAAAGTCGCAAGATTCTGCATCTGCCAAACCTCAAAGCCTCTTGCACCTGCGTGCGCGTCGGCATCTTCACAGCCCACGGCATGAGCGTGAACGCCGAGTTCGAGCGTGACGTCACGCCGGATCAGGCCCGTGAGGTCTTGGAGGGCGCCCCCGGCGTCGAGCTCAACGACATCCCCACCCCGCAGCTTGCGGCCGGCCGCGACCCGAGCTACGTGGGCCGCATCCGCCAGGATCAGGCGGTGGACGGCAACAAGGGTCTCTCATTCTTCGTGGCCAATGACAACCTGCGCAAAGGGGCGGCCCTGAACGCCGTAGAGTTGGCGGAGATCATTGCCCGCAAGCATTTTGCCGATCGGCTTTAGGCGGTTGGCCGGTGGTGAGATACTGAAACCATGTCGAAGGCATCAGTGGAAGTTCAAAGGCAATTGGACCGTATTGTGGCGTTGGGCTACCCCGACGTGGCTGACATGAGCTCGGATGCATTCCGTGCGTTGGCGCGCCCGCTCATTCACGCGTTGGAAGGTTGCAGCGACAGTGAGATAGCTCAGTGGAGCAAGGAGGACGCTGGCAAAGAAACTTCTAATTCTGCGGTTTCCCCTGATTCCAACGGTTCCAACGGTTTAGCTGTATCCGACACCTCTGGTGCCTCCAGTGCGTCGAGCGTCTCGGCGCCCTTCCAGGACCCCGATCATCGCGATCCGGCCACGGACATCCTTCTGGTGCCGACCCGTGAGTTGGTGGCCCCGGCATCGCTGATTGCCCGCACCAGCATCAACCGCATGGCAGGCTTCACGACCATGCCCCCGCGTGACGTTGTCAGTTTTCTCCAGCAGCCCGGGTTCAACCCACCTGAAGGCCCGTTCTACCTGGTCATCGCTCCTCATACCGGCACTTGCTATGTCAATCGCGAGCCCGACGTGGCTCGTAAACTCATCGATTCCGATGAACGCTCGCCCCTGACCCTCGAGGAGGGGCTTGCCGTCGCCACCCAGCACCCTGACTGGCTGGTAGTCAAGAACGGTTTCAATCTGCTTGGCTCGCGTAGCTCCGATGGCCGTTACCCAAGCATTTGGATGAGCCAGAATTCTCCCCGCTTGGGCTCGGTCTGGCCCACCTCCCGCCACACTTGGCTTGGCAACGCTTACTGCTTGGCCCGCCGAGGTGTCTCGCTGTTCGCGTGAGGCGCTGCGCACCAGAGTGGGGCAATGATGCCTGAGCCGCGTCTCAAAATAACATTTTACGGTGAAATCTGTTATTTTGCGCCGCACGTCCTCTTCCGCACTCACTGCCAGTTGGCACCAGCGGCAGGGTGGCGGTGGGTAACGGCTGTGGGTGTAACAATGACCTGCAGTATCTGAGACCCTAGGCACAGGGAAACTTGGTTCGGAGTATCGTGACCTATTGTCTGTATCCAATTTGTCGCTTTGCCACAACGCAACGGGTGACACCAAAAACAAGAAGGAGGAGCGATGGGTCAAGGTCAATTCAACGATCCGGCCGGCGAAAGTACGCATAGCACTATGAGTGCAAGCCAGGTGTCCGTATTCGATCTTGCGGCGGTTGCCGCACAGTCCAATGGAGGGAACAACGATCTGCTGCTGCCTCCCGCAAGATTCATCGGCGGCCCGCAAAAGCCCAGCAAGATGCCGTATTCCAAGTATGCCGCCTACGACAAGCAGGTGCCATTCGACTATCCTGAGCGCACCTGGCCATCCAAGCGCATCCGCCGTGCTCCCCGCTGGTGCTCCGTGGATCTGCGCGACGGCAACCAGGCTCTCGTCAACCCGATGGACAACGAGCGCAAGCTGCGCTTCTGGAACATGCTTATGAAGATGGGCTTCAAGGAGGTGGAGGTCGGCTTCCCGTCAGCTTCCGACACGGATTACAATTTCGTGCGGATACTGATTGAGCGCGAGCTCATCCCCGACGACGTGACCATCGTAGTTTTGACCCAGGCCCGCGAGCACCTGATCCGCAAGACCTACGAGTGCCTGCGTGGAGCCAAGCGCGCCATCGTACACTTCTACAATTCCGTTTCCATGCTGCAGCGCGAGGTGGTGTTCCGCAAGGACAAGGAGGGCATCAAGGCGCTCGCCACGGATGCGGCCAAGCTCTGCCGCGAGCTGGAGGCCGACGCCGGCGGCACCGACATCTACTATGAGTATTCGCCCGAATCCTTCACCGGCACTGAGCCTGACTACGCCGTGGAGGTGTGCAACGCCGTCATCGACGTCATCAAGCCCACGCCGGACCACAAGATGGTGATCAACCTGCCGGCCACCGTGGAGATGACCACGCCGAACGTCTTTGCCGACGAAGTGGAGTACGTCTCCAACAATCTGAAGGACCGCGATTCCATCGTGCTTTCGCTCCACCCGCACAACGACGAGGGCATGAGTGTGGCCGCCGCCGAACTGGGCATCCTCGCCGGTGCCGACCGCATCGAGGGCTGCCTTCTGGGCAATGGGGAACGCACCGGCAACGTCGACATCCTCACCATCGGTCTCAACCTGCTCACCCAAGGTGTGGACCCGCAGATCGACTATTCGAACGTGCCCGAGATTCGCAGGACGGTGGAGTACTGCAACCAGATCAAGGTGGACGAGCGGCACCCGTACGTGGGTGACTTTGTGTTTACCGCCTTCTCCGGCTCGCATCAGGACGCCATCAAGAAAGGTCTGGAGGCCCGTCAGGTGGCCGCCGACCGTGCCGGTGCCAACCTCGATGACTTCATCTGGCTGGTGCCCTACCTGCCCGTCGACCCCAAAGACATCGGCCGCAGCTACGAGGCCATCATTCGCGTCAACTCGCAGTCCGGCAAGGGCGGCATGGCCTACCTGCTCAAGACCAACCACAACCTCGACCTGCCCAAGCGCCTTCAGGTGGAGTTCGAGAAGGTGGTGCAGAACTACGCCGATACGAATGATAAGGAAGTCAAGGACGAAGAGATCTGGCGTCTCTTCAAGGATGAGTACCTGCCCGTGGAGGCCGGTGGCGCTCTGGCTTCTTCTACCAGCACCGCTCTTGGCGACAAGGGTGACGAACATTTGATGCAATGGGGGCGCCTGAAGTTGCTTCATGTCTCCACTGCATCCGGCGAGGACGGTTCCGACACCAAGCTTGAAGCCACGCTGCTGGACTACGGCGAACGAGTAGGTGACCTAGGTGATGGCGTCGCTGAAGGTGGAAACGCTGGAACCGGAGTGCAAACTCAGGGCAGTGCTGCTGAGCCTCTGGAGCGCAAGGTTTCGGGCACCGGTAACGGCCCGCTGGACGCGTTCCTCAACGCGCTGGACTCCATCGGTTTCACAGTTCGCGTGCTCGATTATGCAGAACACGCCATGACCGCCGGCACGGATGCGCTCGCGGCATCATACGTGGAGTGTCGTGTGGGCGGAGAGGCAAGTGGCCGTACCATCTGGGGAGTGGGCATCGATTCGTCCATCACCACCAGTTCGCTCAAGGCGGTCATCTCAGCCATCAACCGCTCTGAGCGCTAAAGTATGTGGCATGTTCCGATCGTTGAAGCATGTGACGGCAAAATCTGCGTTCAACAGCCGTGATTTCGTTACGTAGGGGGCTCATTGGCGGCACAGCGAGGCTGAAATCAAGAACACTGGAATTGCAGCGGTTCTGATTTTTCAGTCTCCCGGCATTCCCAATTAAAAGTCAGGCAGAACGGACAGTGTTTGCTCAGATTGTGTCCGGTTAGTCGGATGTTGGCGTGATGTCGGGCAGAACGGACAAACAGAGTGGGCTATTGACCCGATGATTGGCCGGCGGACTCACCGGTCTGGTCGCCTGAGGGCGGATTGGTCGGAGGCTGGCTGGGTTCGGGCGTGGGAGTCGCTGGTTGCTGCTCATTCGTCCCGCTGTTCCCGCTCGAATCGCTGTTGGCGTTTGTGCTGCTGCTGGAACCGCCTGCGTTGCCTTCTTGCCTGCCGTCCGGATTGGCAGTGCCGGAATTGCCGTTCGATTGCGTGCCTGTGCCCAACCTGTTGTAGCTGTAAGTCCCCGAGCCCGAGCCTGTGCCCCAAGTGCCGTCCGAGCCGCCGATCTTGCCCGTGTCTTTTGCGGTCGGGAAATCCTCATTGGGCGAGTTGGCCAGTGTCTGGCTCATGTACTTCGTGAAGAGGTGCACCGGGTAGTCGGCGGTGTCGCCGAAGCTGCCGAACCGCGGCACCACTTGTGGGTTTCCGTTGGCATCGGGGTTCCAGATGCCGAACACGGTGACGATGCTTGGGGTGAACCCCACGAAGCTGCCGGCCGTCTCGTCGTTGGCGCTGCCTGATTTACCGGCTATGTTCCTGCCGATTCTTCTGGCTTCCGTGGCCGTGCCGTATTGCACGGTGCCGGTCATGGCCTTGGTCACCAGAGCCGTGTCGCTGGCCTTGAACACCTGTGTGGTGCTCACCGGTGCGTTGTACATCTCCTTGCCGGTGGAGTCCTTCACACTCGCCACGATGTGCAGCGTCGGCTTGTTGCCTTGGTTGGCGATGGTGGCATAGGCCTGAGCCATGTCCTTGATGTGCACGCCGTCGTTGCCCAGCACGGTGAAGGGGTTGGAGCCGGTGACGAGTTTGGGGTCCATGCCTGCGTTTTGTGCGATTTGGGCCACCGTCTTGGCTCCTAGGTGCTCTTGGACATCCATGAACACGGTGTTGATGGAGTTCGCTGTGGCGTTGTAGAGGTTGGTGTAGCCCCAACTGGTGTTGGCGTAGTTTTGCACAGGGGCCGAGATGCCGGCATAGGTGCGCGGGGAGTTGCCGTTGAATATGGTGTTGAGATTCACCCCTGACTGGATGGCACCGAGCAGCGCGAACGGCTTCATGGTGCTGCCTGGCTCGTACTTGGCCTGCGTGGCGTTGTTGTACTGCTTGGCCAGGTAGTCGTCGCCTGCATACACGGCCTCTATCGCGCCGTTCTTCACATTGGCGCTCATGCCGCCGATCTGCACGCCTGCCGGCACCACTCCCGCGCCGTCTTTCGTGGGGCTGGCCACGTTGAACATGGTGTCCTGCTTGGCTTTGTCGATGGTGGTCACAATCTTGTAGCCGCCGGTGTCGAGGTCGTTCTTGGTGAAGGTCTTGCTGTTCACCAGCTCGTCTCGCACCATCTGCAGGAGGTAGCCCTGCGGCCCGGCGTACCAGTTGGGCTGCTGCTGCACGGGCTGTGTGGCCGGCATGGTCTGGTTGTTCTTGAAATCGCTGTTTGAAATGTAATGCTCGTCACGCATGGCGGTGATGACTCGGGTGTAGCGTTTCTGCGCCATCTTCGCGTTCACCGCCGGGTCCCAGTTCGTGGGGGAGGGGATAATGCCTGCCAGTAGCGCGGACTCGGATGCCGTGAGGTCTTTG
Source organism: Bifidobacterium sp. ESL1118 (assembly GCF_058505595.1). NCBI lineage: Bacteria > Bacillati > Actinomycetota > Actinomycetes > Bifidobacteriales > Bifidobacteriaceae > Bifidobacterium > Bifidobacterium sp. ESL1118. The sequence goes on along the minus strand of NZ_CP196371.1, from coordinate 1,852,720 downwards.
GCGTCCTTGTTGAAGTAGGTCTTCGCCGCTGCCTGGATGCCATAGGTGCCACGGCCCAGATAGATGGTGTTCATGTAGTTGCAGAGCACCTCGTCCTTGCTTTGCGTCTGGTTGATTTTGAGGGCGAGAATGGCCTCTTTTACCTTGCCTTTGTACGTGTGGGTGTCGCCCATGTAGTATCGCTCGGCGTACTGCTGGGTGATGGTGGAGGCGCCTTGTCTGTCCCCGCCGGTCACGTTGTTGAGGAAGGCGCGGGCTATGCCTTTGAAATCCACGCCCTTGTCTTGGTAGAAGCTTCGGTTCTCGGAGGCGACGATGGACTGGCCGACGTATTTTGGCAGGGCGGAGCAGCTGATGATGTCTCGGTTCTGCTCGGCGAAGCTGCCCATCTGGGTGGTGCCGTCGGCGTAGTATACCGTGGTTCTGGCGGCCATGGCCATTGCTTCCGGAGCCGGCACTTCGGTGGTGACGTAGAGGTACGCGAAGGCTGCCACGCCCGCTGCAAGAAGAGCAGCGAACAGGCCGATCGTCCACTTGAGCACGAGATGTTTGCTCTTGCCTGGTCTGCCGTTGCGCGGTGTATTCCCTCTGCGTTGGTGTGAATTGGCGCTCCTGTGCGAATGATATGAACCGGAACGGCGATGCGAATCATTCGTGTTCGACCTGTGGCGCGCTCCATTTGGCGCCTGGTTGCCGCCGGCGGTGGAGTAGCTCGTCGTGCTGCGGCTTTGTACGGTGCGTCTACGGTTTGAGGTTAAGGATCTTCCTGTGCCGCCTTGGCGCGATGCATCCCCGCGCCTGCTCGTGCTCTGGCGAGTACGCCTAGCATCGGCGTGTTCGCCGTAGGATGAAGCTTTCTGACTTCTGGTTGCCATAGGGACTACGCTAACCGTTCCCCCTGAACAACTGCTGATTTGCTCAGGGCCAAAGTGCGGCCATTTGTGTGTGATGGACGGCAGGTGCGACTGTCGGCAGCGCTCGAATGATCACAGTTTAGAAATGATTGCAGTGAATTGGCTTGAGATGCCGTTCTACAAGGTCTGCGCTAAAATGAAGTTTTGGAACATAGAAATTGGACTTATAAGAGGAGTCGCAATGAGCATTCGCGTAGCTGTGGCAGGCATTGGTAACTGTGCCTCGTCGCTGATTCAGGGCGTGGAGTATTACAAGGACGCAAAGGACGATGAGAAGATCCCCGGCCTCATGCACAACGTGTTCGGCGGGTACCGCGTGCGCGACATCGAGTTCGTCACCGCGTTCGATGTGGATGCGCTCAAGGTGGGCAAGGACATCTCCGAGGCCATCGGCGCCTCCCAGAACAACACCTATAAGTTCTGCGACGTGCCGAACAAGGGCGTCGAGGTGCTGCGTGGGCCGACCTACGATGGTTTGGGCGAGTATTACAAGCAGATGATCACCGAGTCCGACAAGGAGCCGGTGGACGTGGCCCAGGTGCTGCGCGACAAGAAGGTCGACGTGTTGGTCAGCTACATGCCCGTCGGGTCCGAGCAGGCCGACAAGGCCTACGCACAGGCCGCCATGGATGCGGGCTGCGCCTTCGTCAACTGCCTGCCCGTCTTCATTGCCTCCGACCCTGAATGGGCGCAGAAGTTCCGCGATGCCGGCGTGCCGATCATCGGCGACGACATCAAGAGCCAGGTCGGCGCCACCATCACCCACCGTGTGATGGCCCGTCTCTTCGAGGACCGCGGTGTGCGCCTCGACCGTACGTACCAGCTCAACGTGGGCGGCAACATGGACTTCATGAACATGCTGCAGCGCTCGCGCCTGGAATCCAAGAAGGTCTCCAAGACCCGCGCCGTCACCTCCATCGTGCCGCACGACATGGATCCGCACAACGTGCACATCGGCCCGTCCGACTACGTGGCGTGGCTCGACGACCGCAAGCTCGCGTTTGTGCGTTTGGAAGGCACCACCTTCGGCGATGTGCCGATCAGCCTTGAGTACAAGCTCGAGGATTGGGATTCGCCGAACTCCGCAGGCATCGTGATCGATGCCGTGCGCGCCGCCAAGATTGCGCTCGACCGTCACCTCTCCGGCCCGATTCTCGCGCCGAGCTCCTACTTCATGAAGTCCCCGGCTGTGCAGCATGAGGACAACGAGGCACGTCAGCTCGTTGAGGAATACATCAAGGGCGACGTGGAGAAGACCGAGGACCAGCTCAATGCCGATGTGGCCGATGCCAAGGCCAACGGCAAGGACGTCTGGCACGCCTGAGGTTTTGAAGCGTTAACGTAACTCCCGCAGTTCTGGACGGCAACGTCACTAACTGCGGGAGTTTTGTATGCCCGTCCTTCCTTTTCGCAGTCAATAGACGCAATCCTCCGTTCCTGACTGCGGCGGTTTGCGTTATGTTCCCGCAATTAGCGCTGGAAAGCGTCGCTGTTTGCGGGAGCTTCATTGTTTTCCCGTGATTTATGCCGCCAGAGGTCACCATTGCGCGGGAGATGTCATCTTGCCCTGTGATTTATGTCGTGTCAGATGGAATACTCCGTCGGCCTCGGTGTTTCCCACGGTAAATAATGCCCTTCATTGGTATGATGTGTAGTCGTTTTGTTCGGTTGCGGTAATGTGTGACATTTGATGGCATAATCTGTCGGTGTCTGATTGAGATGCGGTAGATAGTGCCGTATTGTGGCATTATTCGTCGGTACTGCATGTATTTGCGGTAATGAGTGACGTTATATGGCATTTTTTGTCGGCCTCAATATCGGGCACGACAATTAGTGACGTTAACTAGCACGATGAGTAGTCGTAGGAATGAGCTGCGGTAGATAGTGCCGTTTGATGGTACGATTTGTCGGCGTGTGTTGGTTCCGCGGTGATTAGTGACGTTTTACGGCATGGTTTGTCGGCATTTAATCAATCTACGGCAATTTATGCCGTTATCTGGCATTATCTGTCGTTGCGTTTGGATTGTGAGGTAAATAGTGACGTTTGATGGCCTAGTCTGTCGGCATGGAAGGGTTGCGTGGATGTGTAAATGCCATTGCTCATGCTGATTGGTGGCCGGTTCGTGGGGTGCGGTATACTAGTAAGGCCTTCACGTGGCGTTACGTCGCCCAATCCCCCAGGGCAGGAATGCAGCAAGGGTAAGCGGCCTCTGACGGGTGCGTGAAGGTTTACTTCTATCTTGTTCTCTCTGTGTCAGTTTTTGTAGTGTGCCATGGCGACGATGCCATTGTGATGATATTATTTCCTCCATCTGAATTAGCTATGCTCAGGGCTTTGCCGCTGTCGGCACTCCTCGTCTACAGTTCTACATATGACCGATAGCAATTTTGACCAGAATCAGCAGCCAGCCGCGCCCTCGTCTGCACCTCCGGCTCCGCCTGCATCCAATGTTCAGCCTGGTGCTCATTCAGGTCGGTCTTCGGAGCAATCCGGCGTTTCCGTGCCCGCAGCCCCATCCGTTTCAGCCCCGTCATCTGCTTCGGCACCGGCGTTTGCCGCGTCTGGTGCAGAAGAACTGCACTTGGTGCCATCGAATTCTGGTGCGGAGGCTTCGTCTGAGTCTGATCGAACGGTCAATGGTGCCGATATACCTCAACGCATCATTCATGTGACGTCTGAGCCTGAGCCGAAGGGCCGTCGTGGCGGCAGGCAGGGTAGGAAGAAGAAACGGGCAGCCATGGCTGAGGGAGTCAGCGAGACTGCAAACACGCAACAGGTTGAGGCAGCCGGCGGTACCGCGAGCGCACAATCGGCCGATCGCATCAACGCTGAAGTTGAGGGTGGTCCATCTTCGGCAATGTTGAAGGACCCGTTGCTTAAGCGCCCACGCATAGCCTCCATTGTGCTCTGTGCGGCGCTTTCACTGGTATATTTCGCTGCAGCTGCGGGGGTCTATTGGGCCGGTGTCCATACGCCATACGGCCAGCACTATGATGACATGGTCTGGAAAGGGTTGAAGTCCAACATTCCCAGCTGGGTGGTGGTTGTTTCCTCAATGCTTTCGCGGGAAAAGGCGGTGCCTGCTATCAGCATTATCATGGCGGTGCTGGCGTTCATCGTCATCGTCGTTCGCAAGCGTTGGTGGCTGTTCGGGCAGGGCCTAGTTTTTGGCGTTGTCTGCTACGCTCTGACTTGGTTCAAGCGTGTGCTGCCCCGGCCGTCGTTGGTGCACACCTATTCCCAGCCCTCAAATAGCGCTCCCTCCGGGCATACCCTATTGGCGATGGGTGCCAGCATCGTGCTGCTCATTGCTGTGCCCCGGGTCTGGCGGGCGGTGGTGGCACTGATAGGCGGTTCGTATTCGGCGTTGGTGGCGGTTTCGTTGGTGGTGGGGCGGTGGCACCGGCCGACCGATGTCGTTATGTCGATGCTGTTGGCTTGTGGCGTGGCGTTTCTGGCGCTCGCCTTCACACGGTCGTCCGGCATGGACGAGCCGGGCACGCGGGTCTCGTCGGCAGGTATTCAGATTGTGGCCAGTGTGATGATCACCTTTGGCGTTCTGTTTACGTTGTATGGTGTCTTCGTACTGTGGAACATCTTCCCAGGCCTTGGGATTGGGGCGATGTGGGCGCTCAGCGGAGCCTATTCTTCCACATTGATATGCATCACAGGTCTGACATCATTGTCGTTTGGTTTGCTGCTTGCCGTGCGTCATCTGACCGCCGCGCCATTGAGCAAGATTGGTCTTATCGGCGCTCCTCCCGCTCCTCCCGTTGAACGGTAGTGGAAGGTTGTCTGCGAAAGCAATCGCATAGGGCGCTGCACGCATGCATCTGCGCAAATGTTGAGTTTGTCTCAATGAAAAGCGTCTCTTACCATATCAGCGGCCTTGAAGCCACTTTTTACGTTGCACCTCCTCGTAATCGGCAAAGATATTGTCTTTCCAAGACTCGGCCTTTGCCTTTGCGAGGCTCTTACGTGTTTCAGCATCGATTTCAGCAATGAGTTTTTGAACGGTTTCCTCTGCCGACTTCTCTGTATTGTTCATGATAGCCTCCTTTACATTTGGCATGCAACACATAATGTATGTTCAGTCTGCTAGCCAGTGCCATCTGTTGTTTGTTTCAGCTTATCTTGTTCAGAATGGTTTTGCCAACGTTTCAGGATGAGATGTATATTGACGAATGGAGTATTAGGAGTAGTGGCCATGGTAAACAGTTCATTATTTTGCTTTATGAATTCCAGCAATTCCGAGTGCAATGCAGGATAAACGATTTCCTCTGCTGTAAGGTCATTGGCTATATAGGTGCAGATTTGTTCCAATTTATTGAACAGCATAATTGCGCCTGCCTTGGGCTGTGCTTGTCTGCGTAATGCATGTTCGAGCGAGGATGCTGTGGATAAGTGCTCAGGTGTTTTGAATCATTCGCGTTGCGGGACGCAGCGGATTATTGGAGATGAAAGGAATGGCTGAAACGCAAATGAAATAAGGCAGGGCGTTCAAAACATGAAGTTCCAGCACAGTGTGATATCCGTACTGGCTGGAACTTCATTGTATGGCGCCGATTTGGTTCGATTCCCATGCTGACTGAGCCTGAATTGAACGAGTCGGCGCAAGTCCGGGAAGGACAGATAAAAGTCAGTTTTTCTTCATCTTGTCGGCGGTGTCCTTGGCCTTGCCGGCGAGATCATCGCTTTTGTCGCTGGCGAATGCGGCGGCCTCCTTCGACTTGTCCGCCACCTTCTTCGCGGCCTCCGAAGCTGAGTTTGCGGCTTTCTGGGCGCCTTCCGAAACCTTGTTCGCCAGGCCCTGGGCTTCCTTCTTGATATCCATAATGCTCCTTTCGACGTTGATGATCACTACTCACTCTCCAGCATAGACGTTCGTGCTCGTGCCGCACAATGCTTCCGCTGTTGGGTGAGAGGTATGGTCAGCGCGCGTCCATACGCACTTCGAACCGTTGGCTCGCACCGTGGGAGTGGGGAGCGGCGATTGGGATTTCAGTGGCATCCACATTGGTGACGTGGCTCCATTCAGGTCCTACTTTGAGCTGTGCCACGAATGTTGACACTGCGTTGCGGCTGCCTTCAGCTTCGACTTCCACGGCACCGTCGAAACGATTGCGCACCCAGCCGATGATGTGAAGCCTGCGGGCTTGGGTGACGGCGAAATAGCGGAAACCGACGCCCTGCACACGGCCTGTCACCGCAGCGTGGATGCGCACGGTCTCTAAATAATCGGTCACTTTCTCTCCTTGAGCGCTTGATGCCGTTCGATAACATGGTTCACTGTAACCATAGCCGTGGCCGCTGCCAGTGCAATTTGGCGTGGACGCCCACTGGCTGGGAGACTACAGCATCCGTGCCAACTGTGCACCCAGGAATGATCGAGGCCGACATGATCCGTCAGTCGATGGAGCAGAATCCGGAGATTTGGGACCCGCAGCTCAAGGGCATCCCACTCGGGCGCATCGGCAAGCCCGAAGAGGTGGCGAATCTGGTGTTGTTCCTCGCCTCCGACGAGTCCAGCTACTGCACCGGCGCCGAATTCGTGATCGACGGCGGCAAGGTGTCAAAGGACAAGTAGACAGTGCAAGCGTGCGCTCGCTTGGGTGCGGCGTGCTGGTTTGGGTGCGGGCAACGCCTGCACGTTAGGTTGAACTTTTGCATTTTTGCAATGGTTCAAACTAGGGGGATAACGCAGGGTTCCTTCCACGCTCTTGATGTCAGTATCGCCGTGAGCCGCCATGCGAACAGTCTGTGACCAATGCAGTTCCTGCAGTGGGCTACGGCGACATAGGGTATCATAAATACATGGATAATGAAGTTCTGTATGTTTTTCTTGACGAATCCGGCAACCTTGCCAGTGCAGACAGGGGCACCAACTATTTTGTCATGGCTGCCGCATTGACTGATGATCCGGATTTTTCCTCTCGCTGTTTGCGAAGACTCAAGTATGAGTTTTTGGCGCGCAACGTTGATGAGCCTCATTTCCACGCTACACAGGATAAAAAGGGCGTGCAGAGACGTGTTCTGCACACTATTCATGATTCGTATTTTGACCGTGCTTCGGCATTCGTCGTCTATGCGGACAAGCGGAACATTGTCTCTGAGCAGACTGAGGCTGAGATCTATGCCAAAACTTGCAGTGAAATCAGTCGTCGTATTGTTGCGGATGCAGGAAGCTTGTACTGCAAGGTGATTCTCGTTTTTGATTCTGTTTTGCAGGGGAAGAAGAAATCGCAAGCATTGGCTGCAATAAAGACGGAGCTGAAATCAATGCCACATCCTTGTACGTACAACATTTATTTTCATAGTGTGAATTTTGATTTCAATGGGCAGGTTGCCGACTATATTGCTCATGCAGCATTCGTGGATTTGGAATCCGGCAAACACGAGTTTCGTGAGATACTGGATGATCATAATGATGGAATCTCTTATGAGGAGATCAGATTGTCTTGAAATAAGCAAGATATAGCAGCAATAAAAAGAGAATGACCACTCGACCTATCGTTGTAGATGAATCTTTGCGAAGAACTCCCGGAGTTCTTATCGATCGAGTGGAACTTTTACAGCTTAGTATAGCGTATTTTGCTATACATGGTCAAGTATTGGGTTGAATTTAGAAGTGTAATGCTCGTCATAAAAGGGTGATTCATGTGATAATAGGTCATAGGGAAATTTCGTTTTGACGAGGAGGTGTGGTGCGATGGTGGATAAGAATAATCGTGAGACAGCTGGGCAGCCGGCTCGGACCCAGCAGGCCGAGATTGTGCTGTACAAGCAGGACGGGCGCGATGTGCCGGTGCAGGTGACGTATCGCGACGAGACGTTTTGGATGCCGCAGAGCGGAATGGCTGAGCTATTCGGGGTTAGTCCGCAGACTATCGCTCGGCATCTAAAGAACATTTACGATGAACAAGAACTGACGCGTGAGGCAACTTGTACAATTTTTGTACAAGTTCGAAATGAAGGCGGCAGAAGGGTTGAGCGCAAAGTTTCCTTCTACAATCTCGATGCCATCATCGCAGTGGGCTACCGCGTGAACAGTTTGCAGGCCACGAAATTCCGGCAATGGGCCACGGCGACGCTCAAGGAGTACGTGATCAAGGGGTTCGTGCTCGATGACGACATGCTCAAGAACGGCCGGCCGTTTGGCGATGACTATTTCGAGGAATTGCTTGGGCGCATCCGCGACATTCGCGCCTCGGAGCGGAGGTTCTACCAGAAGATCACCGACCTGTTTGAAGACATCAGCGTGGACTACGACAAGAATTCGCAGACGGCGCGTGATTTTTTCGCCAGCGTGCAGAACCGTTTCCACTACGCCGTCAGCGGGCATACCGCAGCCGAGATTATCGATGAACGTGCGGACGCGGACAAGCCGAATATGGGGCTGACCAGTTGGAAAGGCTCACCTGAGGGGCGCATCCATTCCAGTGACGTGACCGTGGCGAAGAATTACCTGAGCCAGGAGGAGATCAGCCATCTGAACCAGTTGGTTTCCGGTTTCCTCGATGCCGCCGAGCTGAGGGTGCGAAACCACACTGTGACCACGATGGCTCAGTGCGTGGAGCTCTGCGACCAATACATCATGTTGACTGGTGGCAAGGTGTTGCAGGGCCGTGGTGCGCGAAGCAGAAAACAGGCCGACCATAAGGCCGAGGCGGAGTACGTCAAGTTCGAGAAGACGCAGAATTCAGACTTCGACAAGTTCATGAGGCAGGTGGAGGGGAAGTAACGCCAGAGTTTGCAAGGTTTCAATCTAGAAGCGTAACTTATATATAGAGTCGACGAAATCTCGTTTCGTGGCAAATTTACTATATGATATTGATATTATTTCAGTATGACTATTCCAGAGACTAGGCCAGTCTATATTCTTGGTGCGGGCTTTTCAAAGGCGATTAATAAGAAAATGCCTTTGATGGATGAATTGGGTTTATCAGTTACAGAGAAATTTAAACAAAAGACCAATCGAGACATTGGCTTCCATGACGGCCAGTCTTTTGAACAGTGGCTTTCACTTGCATCAGAGGATATGCCGTTTAAGAAGAGCTACGAAAATCTACAGCGTGCAGCAGATGCGGAACTACTTGTCTCTTTAATTGCAGATGAGTTGGATAATATAATACAAAACAATGGTTCCGCCACGTTTCCTTTTTGGTTGCGGCAATTGATTGAAATCTGGATTATTGAAAAAGCGAAAATTATTACCTTTAATTATGATACTTTACTAGAGCAAGCAATTAATAAGGTGTTGCCACTTGTTATCGAGGGCCCACAAGCTGAGTCTATTTATGCAGATCAATGTGTATTTCCTAGACCCAGTGCCGAGATAGGTAATACTGTTTTGGATATTGCTACTCGGGTACCATCTCTTGAAAGTATGCAAATAATGAAATTGCATGGTTCGTTGAATTGGTACTGGGCTGCAGATGACTCTCTGGGTTCGTCATTAAGAAGAGTGCCAGTAAGGGATTCTGTGCAAGCCGAAGATCACTCTATACAGGGTCTTGATAGATTTTCTTATTCCGCCTGTTTCTGAAAAGTCAAAGTACTACCACCCATATTTAACTCGATCATTGTGGAGAGATGCATACAATGCTATTCGTAATGCTTCTTCAATCACGTTAATGGGTTATTCGTTACCACAAACGGATGGGGTTACCTCTGAACTTCTAGGTAATGTAATTAAAGCGAATAATACGTCACTTAATATTGTTGATTACTACCCGGGACGCATTGACAGGAAATCATTGACGAAAAGGGCAATGAATGCAACGACTATTGAGGAAAAGAATGTCCGGCGATGGGGTGGTAAGAGCTGTCTGGAGCGATTTGTTGCTGATCATATCGAAACAATGGCAGCGAATCTAAAAATGCATATATTGTCTGATGAAAATTCTTGCTCTTGTGCGTTGGCAATGGCTCGTACGGAAAATGGAAACGGGTATCAGGATTTTTGGAGCTTGCAGCTTAAGGGGTCACACATAGTGTTAAGGGCGCCGGAAGATCCGGGTAAAATTGCCAACAATTCTGTTTGGGAAGGTGCGAAGAATCTATCACAGCAAATTAATAATTCAGAGTTGGGGAAACCTGTAACTGTTGAACAGTTAGATGAAATCCTTAAAAAACGAGGGAAAATAAAGATTGCTCAACTGAATGAGGCTGGAGAAACAATACGTGAGTTTACCGCGGTTAATGCGCAAATTGCGTATAGCGCGCAGCCTCACAATCCGAATGATATCGTGCTTAGCGTAGTAGATGAAACTCCTGGCTCTGTTTTCGTTAAAGGAGCGTGAGCTAAGTAAATGTCTTGTGTTGCATGAATTTTCTTTTGAGTGGTTTCATACTGTTGAATAGTAGGAGAAGTATTACGGTGGATAGTAAGGATTGGCTGACGATAATTCTGTCGTTTTTTGCACTGCTTGTTTCAGTTGCTACTTTCTTCTATAACGCACGTCGACAACCAGAAGCCGAACCATTGGTTTTGTTGCAGTATGGTGGCGAGAACATTCTTCCTGATTTTAGTGATGGAAAGTCTAAGCCACAATTTGTGGGCTTTCTCGTTAATGCTGGTGATGGGAAGGCGTTTAATGTAAGCGTGGAAGGAATTGGTTGCGAAGCGACGATGTGGGATTGTCGTTTGAATGAAGCGCCAGTGACTAGTCTAAATGCAAGGTGGATTCAAGCTCAAGTACGGAACTTGCCAGAACTCACAGGAGAAACGATGCGTTGTTTCGTGACCATCCGCTTTCCTAATTCAGCTAGTCGTATTGCTGAAGCAGGAATCGGAGTGCATTGGTCGTGCGCGCCAACGCGTTTGCATAAGTGTCAATACCGGCAGTTGAGTTTGTTTGGTACAGTTCCTCAAAAGCTAAACTATTTTGAACGTATCCAAAATGCGTATTCGAACTATAAACGGCATAAGAATTTACATGAAGAACAAAGAAAAGTAGCAGGGGAGCTGCGGATTCGGATTAACGATTTATCGTCATCGTCAGATTTGTCTAATGATAGGAAAAAGAAGAGCAGTGGTAAATAAGACTGTATTGAAGATACAGTTATTGCCTGAGAAGTAGCTATTGTGGAGCTATTAGTGCTCAGCTTAATGTGATCCCTGGTACACGTCCATGAGCCGTTGCTGCAACGCTGGGTCTACGGCGAAGAGGTAGAGGCCGTGGACGCCGCGCTTGAGTAGCACGTTGAGTTCGTTCTTGAGGTTCTCTTCGGCGAAGTTGCCTAGGTCCTTGCGAGTGTTGGTGGCCTTGTCGTTCTTGCTGGCCGTGAGGTCAAAGACGACTCTGCCGTCGCGGTATTTCACTGATGGCCCGATGATGACCCCGGCGTAGTTGAGGTCGAAGCCCTGGATGGTGAACGTGGAACCGACCTCGCCGATGGTGTATGGCAGTTTCTACACTTGCGCTTGATTTTTTTGATAATGGAGTTACTGTATTTCCCTCATATTTTCAGAAAGAACATTATCTTCATGCAAAGGTTTAAAAGGCGTTGTTTCGTGCAGATCCATTGTCATTATGTTTTTCCTAACTTTTAAGCCTGAAGGAGACAACATAATATTGGCGGGAATAATTGGCATCCAAGGTTTCCAGTGTTCGACATAGTTTCCTTGATAAGGCCGATTCCAAGTAAAAGAATGGACTTTATTCGGAGGTAGATTTTCTGCAGCAATTCGTGAAACTGTATACCATTCAAATTCGTGTTCAATACGTTCGCCAACAGTCAGATAGTTTTCTAGACCTAAACTATAGGATAAATGTTGAGAATACTCATTTGATTTTAATTTAAGAAATGGAATACTAGTTAGATTCTTTAATTCTTCCCCCATGCAGAACGACAATGAGTCGTTTAGCAATGCTTGATTTGCGTCATCAACTTTTTGCTTATCAACTAAGCGCTTGCAAAATAGCGTATTCCAGTGAATTATTGGCTCACCGTTCTGGTTAAATTTTGTCCCATATTTTGCAATTTCCCTGCTTTTGCGGAGTTTCATAATCACCATCAATTTAGGGTCAAGTGGGATAAGCCAACATGGTGTAATTCCATCATGTCCGTGACACATGCCGATATCGTTAATGATGAAGTTGCTGTTGTTCTCTGTGGGGGAGTAAAAAGTCCATTCTGCTGTCAAGATAATTGAAAGGATTCGTTGCAAGTGAATAATCCGTGAAAACGTTGTATTGTCTGGAGAAATACTGCCCTGGTTGCGAAGATACTGAATTTCCGGTATGGCATCTTGTCGTTCAGCATAGTCTTGTCCTCGCATGAATAGTCCTGCTACATAAGGAACCAACACATGAACAAATAAATCAAGATCAGGAGTACCGCCCTGCAATATGCCGTTAATTACGAATGGCATATCGTTTTCATAGTCCCATTCGTCAATCGTGGTTTTGATCGACATTCCGTACTGTTTGGCAGTTTCTGGTGAGATGTCGTACATTCCTTTTTTGAGGCAGAGCTTGGACGCTTTATTCTGGAACAGTTTGTTAGCTCCCCTACGGCGTACGGTTACAATGCGATTTCGATGTGCATCGTTATCCTGCTTGCTTTTGGTAGAGGTTCCGAAACGACCGATTACACATGCTGGAAGCCAATGTTGTCGCGTTCCGTAGGTATTTGTCATTTTCCTCCTTTGAAAGCACTTTCACATGTTCGAATATTTGAATTCTCTTACAGTAAGACGGCCTTCGAGCAGTAGCTTGTGCATGAGGTTTTTACCATGGTCTTTATTGTCCAAAGTTTCTCCGTAATGATTCAGTAGTTTTGTAACATTTTGGAACATTTCTTGCTGTACGACTTCTAATGGACACAATGAGCCATCATCCTGTAAATACTGTTTGTAGTAGAAAATGAGGCGTGTTCGACTGTGATATAGATTTACACTATCGAAAATTGATTGGAAGTATGAATAATCAGCTTGATTTAAAGAATGACCATAAAATTTGATTAAGTCGAGTGATTCTAATTGAGAATTGCTCTCAGGGAAGAGCACGCCGGGGAGAGGATGTTTTAATGCCAATAGACGATATGTTTTGGTGAAAGGAACTATTTCGGAATCGGACATATAATCTGTACCGTCAACCCCAATAACGATGTTTTTAGTACGAATACTTCCATGAATGTTAATGCAGTATTTCCCTAGTCCTAACAATCTGTTTGGTCTTGTATAGTTGAAATCCAATACGGATGTGTTGCGTGAATTTCTATATGGGAATTCATCTTTGCTTAATGCATTAAATACTTGGGTAGCCTGCTTTTGATAGTCTCGATTGCGCTTTAATTCGTGTTTAAGGTAAACGTAAAATGCTGATTCAAATCGATGTAGTTCAGTGTAGAGGAAATTTAATAAGTACGGCCGTAATTTGGTGTTAGGGTTTAAAATTTCTGAAACAGGTTTTGTCTGATATATGTATTTTGCTACAGCCCATAACATATTTCGTGTGCTTTTGTCATAAGGCTCCAGCAGATAGTCGTTGACAGATTCAGGGCTGAAAATTCTCAAAGGTTGTGGTAAATCATTTATTCCTGTTTCTGAAGCAGTTCGGGTAGTTTTGAAAAGTTTGATGACAGCAGTGAGTGGTTCATTATTAACGTTTTTGTCGATAGTATCTGGATTCTTATAGTTCTTATTGTTTTTTGGCTCTGCTGGTTTTATCCATTGCCAAATTGCGTTCTCAACATCGTACCAATAGTTATTTTCGCTGTACTCAAGAATTAAATCCCAAACGGTAAGATTTTTTTGAATATAAGCACCCCAAGCGGTATTTAAACCGCCATTCTTAGATATATCAGGAATTCGATTATTGTCGATATTCAGTCTTGGTTCACGTTCGGAGGCGAAAAAATCCTTGAATTTTGATTTTAAGCCACATTCTAAGTCAAATCCATTCCCTAGGACAATGAGCTGATGCTTTATCGGCGAGTAGGGTGGCTGTGTTGCAGTTACATTTTTGATATTCAAGTTTGAGCTTCTTTTGATTTAAATGGGTTGTGTGTCCCAGATTTTGAGACTTGCAATAGACTGGTGATTAGTTTCTCCATTCGGCGGGCCAGTTGGCGGGCTGAGGAAGTTCATCCAAGGCGGGAAGGCTGTCAACGATGTCTAGAGTTTTCATGCTTACGGTGATGACACTTTCGACTAAGTCCACGATGTAGCGTGGATTGTCGGAATACGCATTCGGATTGTTGACGATGCCGGACTTCTTATCGGTGGTGACGCGGTAGCGATCGATGAGCCAGCCGATGGCAGATTTGCCATTGACCACATAATCGTACGCCCGCATCGGTATGCCTTCGATGGTGAGATTCTCAGCTACCTGAAGCACCGTTTTATCGGGAACTTTCTTACCTGTCTTTGGATCTTTGATTTTGTTCGGGTACTTCATTTTTTCTGTACGACCGGGGTTCGTGCTGTCGCCGATTTCATGTACTGGCCACTTATCAATTGACTCGTAGTCCAGATGTAAATGAGCAAGTTCACGTCCAGCTTTCATAAATGACTTGAAATCCTTGGCGAGTGGAATGCGCGGCAGCTCCTTCTTGAGGTTGTTACCGAAGCGCTCGCGGTACTCAGGGCTGTGCAGGATACCGTAAACGTAGTAGAAGATATCTTCTTTGCTGATACGTTGATGTGGGTATGCTTCTCTGAAAACGCGAAGGCCGGTGTCGGTGATGGCTTCATGACGAATATAACTATGCGAATCGGCAGAGTCTTTGTTGTCGGTGTTTAAAAGTTCGCTGTCTTGATTTGTAAAGTCGTACCAATACATGGGGAATGCTTGTCCATGATGGTTAATTTCTAGATCAGGTACATTCTTGCTGATAAAAGGTCCTCGTTCACCAACGATGATTTCTAGATTTTGAGCTTCCGCATATGGGAAGAACTGTGGTTGTAGATATGTACGGTTGTTAAATTGTGAATCCATATATTGCCACTGTTTGAAGAATGGACGATATTCAGCTAGGTATATATGACTTTCAAAATACTTAGCCTTACGTTCTCTCTTGATATCTTGTAGTACTTCAAATGTCCATTTGATTGAGGTCTCGTCGGATGTCAGGAAGTTGTTGATATCAGTGGGCTCTC
Source organism: Bifidobacterium sp. ESL1118 (assembly GCF_058505595.1). Classification (NCBI taxonomy): domain Bacteria; kingdom Bacillati; phylum Actinomycetota; class Actinomycetes; order Bifidobacteriales; family Bifidobacteriaceae; genus Bifidobacterium; species Bifidobacterium sp. ESL1118. The sequence goes on along the minus strand of NZ_CP196371.1, from coordinate 1,837,698 downwards.
CAGCATCCTGCCAGCGCTTGAGCTCTGAATTATAAGTGTTGGCTGTCTCTTCCATGTTCTTAGCGACTTCATCTCTTTGCGAGTTATAGCACCATGGGTCACGATTGGTTTTGATTCCGGCGGACCATGTGGAGAATAAGCCAGTTGGGCGTTTGTTATTGCCTTCTTGAACTCCCATGGGGATGAAATCAAGATAGCTATCGTCTCGGTGATTGAGCCAATCGCCATGCTTGTCCTGAGTAAGCTGATGCCAGTCCGGGTCGGCTGCTTTCGCATCGGTTAGGATGCTGAGTTTGGTTTCACGATCCAGATAGTCGCCAATGTCGTGGTAATAAATTGCGCCGTGTTCGTTGGAGCTGGGATTCTTGACCAGCATTGTGATGGCGATGGTGGCACGAGAGCCTGAGGCAAAGATTTTGCCTCCTTCTCTCCGCGATTCCTCACCTTGGGTACGTTGATTACCGCGAAGGTTGTAGACATGGATACTGTTGAATTCTTTTGTAAAGCATCTGCGGATTCCAGCTCCTGAAACGCTAGTGAGCCAGCCTCCGTTTGAGACGAAGCAGACGATGCCGGAGTTACCAATACGATCGGATGCCCATCGAAACGCACGAATATAGTGGTCGTACAGTGAATTGTTGAGAGTAGCATCGGAGTTCTTGACGTATGTCTCTTCAATACGTCTGTCGAGTGACGGATATTTGGTGTTCTGATTACCGGTGTTGTCACTGTCACCAGCACGGTAGGGCGGATTGCCGATGATGATTTTAATCGGCAAATCTATTTGTTTTCTAACACGTTCGGTGTTTTCGGTGAACATGGCATCATCAAGTGTGTCGCCTTCCTCATGCATTTGGAAGGTATCGGTCAGAAGTGCGCCGGGGAACGGTTTGTATTCGCCACCCATGCGTTTGTGATATGACTGTTCGATGTTGATATCCATGATGGTTGCGGCTAGAGGCACGATTTCGTTGGAGTGCAGGTCATGTTCGTATTTGTAGGGTAGGGCTTCGTCTGGGATTAGTGTTTTGTCTTCGATAAGACGGCAAATATAGGTGCCTGTTCCGGCGAAGCCATCGAGAATATGAATGTTCCTATCACCTAAAGATTGTCCAAATTCTTTCTGTAGTGCTCGTTGCACCATGTGGAGCTGAGCGTCCGCCACTTCGACGGGTGTGTAGACGATGCCGAGGCTGTCTGCGGTGTCTTTGAACGCCTTCGTGAAGAATTCGTTGTAGATTTCCTTGATGAGATTTTGTTTGGCTGCATCGCTCTGTACTTGGCTTGCGGAAAGCCTGACCGATGAGTACAAATCGTTCAATGTAGGGTTATCAATGGTCGGTGGAAGTCCTGCGGCATAGAGGGAATCAAGGGCACGATCAAGGCCACGTACAATCGGATTGCCTTCCAAGACCTCTTTATTGGTGAACAGAGTCTGGAAGATAGGCTTGGTGATTTCATGCTGAGCAAGAACTGTGATAGCGTCTTTTTCAGAATATGTCGGATTGAGTGAATCCTGTAGTCCACGTACGAATAAGGAGAATGATTCCTTAGCTGCTCCTGTATCGACAAGATGAGTGATTTCATCCATGCGGTGTTTGGCAATGCTGGCTATGTCGTCCGTCCACTCGCCCCAATACATCTTAGTGCCGCAACGACGTACGATTTCGGCGTTGATGTTTCGAGCCATCTCACTGGAAACTAAATCAAATTCCGGCTGCATAGCAGAAGATCCGGTTAATTCTGATTCGTCGCTGCCGCCGTCAATAGTGCCTGGGTCAACATTGCTTCCAATCGGAGGAGTCGGGGTGTTCGGACGCTTCTTGTGCAGATGCAGTTTGGTCTTGTCAAGCACTTCAACTTCGACGATACGTTTAAGGCTGTCAGTGTCTCCGAGTGCGGCTGCATTGATAATGGCATCAAGGCGTTCGTCATGGCTTCGAAGAGCACGTACCACTTCCCATACGGTGTCATAAGCTCCTGAGGAAAGCACAGTGTCTGGGTCGGCTCCAACTGGTACTACCACAGGGATAATGATGTAGCCAAACTCTTTACCTGGTGACTTGCGCATCACGCGGCCGACCGACTGAATGATGTCGACTCGGCTTCTCCTAGCCGAAAGATACATGACTGCATCGAGGTCAGGTACATCGATGCCTTCGGCGAGACAACGAGCATTGGAGAGGATATGACATTCATTGTCTGCGGTGTCTCCAGCTAGCCAACTCAGCTTAGTACGGCGGGTCTGTGCATCCATACCACCGTCAACGTGGTCGATTTCAACTTGGACCTGTTGCCCGGCCTCAATCATATCTTTGTTCTCTGCGGTCTTTTCCAATGAACCTGTATAGTCGTTGATGACCGCACGGAATTTGTTGGTCAATGCCTTGGATGCCTTAATAGAAGGGGCGAATGCTATGGCATGGTGAAGAACGCGCTTTGCGTCATCGTGATTTTGCTCGTATGGTTGACTGCTCTTGTCAATAAGGTCGCTGACTCCCTGTGCGTGACGCCTGTCGAACAGAGCCTTCCAACAACCGACAAATTTCATTGCGTCATCGAGCTGCAATTCAGAACCAGCGCCTTTGCCATAATGCTGTTGCATCGTCGAACTCATCATGTCTTCGGTAACCTGCATGACAACGATTTTGTAGTCAGTGAGTAAGCCCAGATCGACGGCCTTGCCGAAGCTTAAACGATAGGCTATTTTCCCATAAGTCTTTTCATCATCCATGCTGGCGATTTCGACAGCACCTTGCACGGCTTTGTTCTTGGCGCTTTGGTCGAAGATGCGTGGGGTTGCGGTCATGTAAAGGCGTTTGGCTGAATGGACGAAATCCTTGTCATGGATTTTCGTAAAGGAAGTGTCGTTGTCAAGTACGCCTGTGGTGCGATGAGCCTCATCGCAGATGGTCAGATCAAAGTCGAAGAGTCCTTGCTGCTGTGCCTCATGAATGACATCGATGCTTTGGTAAGTGGAAAAGATGACATTAAGGGCATCATCTTGTTTATGGAACCGTTCGGCGACGGTATGCGCGTTGGTTGTTGCAGGGAAAGGAATATCGGTCAGCTGGCCGTATGACTCATCATGTTTTATGTCACTGGCATGATGATCCGAGCAGACGACATACACATGAATTTTGCCGTGCACCTGGTTGACCCAATCACGCATTGACTGTGAGACAAGGCTGATAGAAGGAGCCAGATATAAAACGGTGCCGCTCCCTTTGAGTAGTTCTTCGGTGAGTCTCAGGGATGTCAGCGTCTTGCCAGTGCCGCACGCCATAACCAGTGAACAGCGGTCGGCTGTGGAAAGTTCTTTGGTAGCCGCGTCTATGGCTTCACGCTGATGAGGGCGTGGTTCAAACACAGTTCGGTTGTTACTGACTGTATTACCATGCATGAATGCGTCCCAGTCAAGATTGGACTCACGCATGGTGTCAAGGTCGAGACGAGTGAACTCCTTGCCCGAAGCATTCATAAAGTTACGGGTGAAGTCTTCAAGATTGATGGTGTAAGCAGGTGCTGTATCAGCCAGCATAAGGTGACCATAGATATTGTCAGTTCCTGCATTCATGAAGAACGTGGATACGTCGTGCTCGCTCAGAGTCTTGTTGTAACACTTTGCCTGAATGGCCCAGTACGAGCCGTCAACGTCTTTAGCGACGAGGTCAATACCGGTATCTTGCTTGCCGTGGTTTGTTGGAGCGTCGTCCCACATCCATACATCTTCAATGCGATTCGACCAACTTGGATCATTGCGCAGGAAGAACTCGACAGCTCGCTCGAACCTTGTGCCCTGCTCACGCTTATCAGCCGAATCAGCCACGATTTTGGCGAAGATTTCGTCAATGGACATGTTGCACTCCCTACGCTCAGTTATGGTTTCAAGGATACCGTGAGGCGGGTGCATTAGATGAGATACGCACTAAACTAGGATTATGGAAAACAACGGTGAAATCAACACTCCTAGATCAGCTAATATGAACAAAAATAACATGAACAAATTTGCTGGTGGGAATTTGAATTTGTCTTCTGCCTTTGCAAACAATTTTTGGGTAGCAAATTTAATTGACCTAGTTCCAGCAGTTAAAGTTCCTATAAATATAGTAATGCCTAATTATAAAGGAATACTTGGAAACAGTGTTGTCAAAAGTTTACAATCAGTACAAGCCTCTTGGACAAAGATAGCGAGTGTTTTTCCGGGAATTATGCAAGAGCTAAATCAGAATTTATCTCTGATGACTGCAGCGATAGCAAAATCTGTAACAAGTGATATTACCTCCAGGTTGCAAAATATAACGAATACATTTCGGGTTCTGCAACAAGAACAATTAGTGATAGGCCCACGGTTAGGAGAGGCTTTTGAAGCTTTATCTCAGTCTTTGCGGACTTATTCGAATTTATGTCCGCGAAACATTCTTGCGACTAAAGAAAAGTGCGAATTTCCTAATTTTCGAGAAATTGAATTAACCGATGGAATAGCATTATTCTTTGTTTTACGTTCAACAATTATCGACCAATTATTGAGAGCAGATACAACTCAGAAGCGTAGAGCAATTCTTTGCAAGAAATTTTCAAATATCTTAGATGACTGTGAAAAAGCTGTTAAGAATGCTCAAGAATTGCCACTTGATCCAGACTATTCAAAGAAAGAACAATGGTTTTCCCAACTTTTATTAGAAGCAATAAAGGTATTGCGTGATGGACATCTAGAAGCGGGAGAGAGTCTTATTGCGAATATGCTCGAAATTCTGAGGACTCAGCTAAGTAATCCAATGCAAGATTTCATAAAATTAAAAAACCGAGAATCCGTACAATCGGTAAATGATATTCCCCTTCAGAATTTGCGTTTTTATCTTGCTCTTATGCCATTGTGCTCAGTGTTTGTCACTTACTATCCAGGAGACCCCATGCCTCAAAGTTTTTCACGTCATGCAATTGCTCATAGTATTCCCCGACAGCAGTTTTCCAAGACGAATGCAGCTCAGGGGGTTCTGTGCTTGACGTCGCTTATGGCTTACCAATTTCAATGGGATTTACGAGCTTAGAGAAGAGATGAGATGAATGCAGTTCTGATATCTATCCTAGGGTGAGTGTTTTTGCTACTTAACCTAGTATTTTATCTTTTTAAAAAATTTATTATGTAATTATTAATTTGTTTCAGTCATATTTGAATTGGGTCTGAAAGGATCAACTCCGTATCCGGTGATTACCCATAATCCGTCTTCGTCTGGAAATGCTGTGTCGAAGCCACTGGGTGATTTGACTCTGGTCCAGTGGAGTTTTGTCATATAGCTGGATCCATTAGCTGGCTTTATATTGACTGTCGTATAGACCCATCCTGCTGCAAGATTTTCTATTCTCTTTAAAGTGTAGCTCTCGATAGGGTGGTCGGCATAATTCTGTTTTGCCTCTGCAGCCATTTGACCTGCAGTTTTATGATTCATATTAGGCAAGTGATGTCCAACTATCATATAGTTTTTCTTGAGCCAGCCTTCAAAGAAATCTGTACAATCTTTCCTCACTCCTGAAGGATCATCACTATCATTTGAGATATCAGTTTCGTAAGGTTTCCATTGCTCCAGTAGTTGGTTGACTTCATCATTTCGTTCTGCTTTTTCGAGCACCTCTTTCCAGCTGGGTTGTGGTGCTTTTAGATCCTCCTGATGTTTTTTATATTTTTCAGAAGCTTCTGCCCAGTCAAGAATTGCAAATAAGAGATTCCAAGCTTTTGTGGCAACTATTTCATTATCGAAATTGGACAGTTGCCCATGCAAAATTCCATTGCGGTAAACTTCGGTCACTTTTTGATCAGAAAATTTACTAAATCCCTTTTTATATACGTCAGCGACTTGAGGCAGTGCGTTGGCCACGGACACCGCGCTGTCGTATGCTGACATATCTGGGTCATCTTCAGCGCTTAGGCTGCGGTGTAGTTGTGGATCTTCATCATTTACGAATCCGTCTACTTGTGAAAGAAGAATATATACTGTGCTGTAATATCTCTGTGCTTTATAGTCTTCCAAAGCTTTGTGGATGAGCGGCATTCGAGACCGAAATCCCGCTTGTCTATTCAGATAAATGAGTCGTTCTCCAATATTGTCGTCAGTTAGGTACCAATTGATTAATCGTTGCTCTGCAACATCAGTGCTATCAGTATCTAAAATTCTCTTCATATCATCTGTCGGGAAAGTATCTGTGAATATCCAGTGTCGATCTCCTAGTAACTGATAAAATTTATTTATCATATTTGTTAAGGAGTTAAGTTTATTTTCCGTATCTTTTAGGGTTCTACTAAATTCTTTTCGTTGATCATGCGATGCGAGAGGATAGACTATGGGTTTTAGCATTTTGCATCCACGAATTTGAAATTTTAAATCTGTGACTGAGGGCAGCTCGTTCGCATCATTGTATGCTGTATTTTCATTGGTCATATGGGAAGCCGCCTTTAACTAACTTGTATACAAAGTTTAGTCTTCTTGGAGAGTGTTGTTAAATAGCTAGTTCTTGAGTTATCTGTCTCACATACTAAAGCCTCGTTACTTCCCCGTGAGCTCGCGTATCGTGATGTTTTCGGTCTTTTTGCTCGGAAGCTTCAAGTTGCACTGGGAATCGACTAAGTTTTCACTGGTCTTGTTCAGGTGAGTCAGGTAGTTGCCGATTTCCTCGATTACGGTATTAAATTTCCTTGCGGCTAGACCAGCATTCTTGCTTTTGTCGACAAGAAACGCAGTGAGGGACCATTGGCTGAAGTGGTGGTTTGCTCAGCATTTCCCTCGTTCGCAGCGGTATTTTAAATTCGATGTTGGATCTTGGGCATTCTACCGAAGTATTGGAGTAAGTGGACTTCTGTATCCTTCATCGATAAGTTGGTCGGAACCTCCATACTAGTGGTTATGATTTTGAAATTTTCTATTCTTGAATGCTTCTGGTCCTTGCCAAGAAACTGTTAAGATGCCTGTCGGCCCATGCGTATCATTCTGATTAGCTGCTTGAACGTAATCAGTAGTTTCAGATACCTATTATAAATACTCATTTGGATATATCAAGAAGAAGCTTATTGACGTGTTAATTTGCTGCATCGATTTAACAATTGTCCGAGATTTAGAATAGTTGGAATCGTTTTGTGTGATCTAGTTAAAAACAGAATTTAATATGACGTGTACTCACTTAATGTCTGACAATTCAAGCTGTTCTGCTTCTTTTCCAAATGGTATAAAAACCATTGGTATATGAGATTCGGTATTGTCTAGATTTTTCATCTCATTGTCAAAGAATATATCTGGTTTGAGCTGATTGAGGATGGGCGCTTTATCCAGTCCTCCAAGGAAAAAGGCGTCATCCACAGTTAATCCCCACGATTCTAGAGTGTGTATTGCTCTTTCATTTGCGAACCCGTTTCTTGCGGTGACTAATGAGATTCGTAGATCGATTCCTTTGTTTTTTTGTTTACGCGCTGCCTGTTGTAACTTGTTGAGGCCTACTAATAATGGAGCTAGAGGACCTTTTTCAAGAGGTTTGTTCACGAGTTTCTTTTCACGACGTTGATATAGTTCCATAGCTTTTTGCGGATTTTTCTTTTTAGAATTCGTATAAAAGTCGTCTGACGATGATCCTGCCAATACTCCATCAAAATCAAAAGCAATGCATAATTCGCCGTTGTTATTTTTCGTCGAGTTTTTCCTTGGAAGTACGTACCCGGCTGCATTGCCTTCTTGCATGGCATTCTGAACATCAGTTGGGTTACCTGAAAGGAATAAAGACATGTTCAAAACTTTCATGAAATCATACGAGGCTTTACCGCTGCGAAATATTGATCTTGTTATGCCGAGTCTGTAATGTTCAATACTTTTCATGACGCGAAGACCTGTTTGCGGACTATTCCGTGATAAGACTATGACTTCGACCCCTTGGTTTTCAGAATCAGCAAAGAGCTTGTTGAAATCTAGTAATCTCGAAATAAATGGGAATGCCGGTCCTTTTTTAAACGGTTCAGTCAGATGCTGATTTTGGTAGTCTGCATAAGCCTTAACTCCATCTTTGTTATAGATTTCGTCGCTTTCAGCTAAATCGAATAGAGCGCTGGATGCAATGCCGATTACCAAATCTTTTTTACTTAATTGTGGTTCTACTATATTGTCCATCGATGAAACTTTCTCTAAATGATGTTTCTAGGTATGAAATAAGTATTGAGTTTTGCTCTGTTTACCATTTCTCAGCGTTCTCAAACTTCCTCTTCATAGTCTCATTTCCCCTGGTGAGTTTGCGAATGGTCACGTTATCGGCCTTTTTGCTCGCCAGCTCTAGGTTGCGCTGGGAGCCGACTAGGTTCTCGCGGATCTTGTTCAGGTGGGTGATGGACTTGTCGATTTCCTCGATGGTGGTGTTAAACTTGCGCGCGGCCAGGTCCACGTTCTTACCGAACGCATCCTTGAACTCGCTCAGTTCGTCCTCGAAGTTGGTGATGTCGATGTTCTGCGCGCGTTCGTCGGCCAGCTGCTTCTTGTATTGCATAGAGTTCAGCGCTGCATTGCGCAGCACGGTGATCATGGGGATGAAGAACTGCGGGCGGATAGCGTACATCTTCTCGAATCTGTAGGAGACATCGACAATGCCCGCGTTGTAGAGGTCGCTGTCCTTCTCGAAGTAGGCGGTGGGGAAGGCCGTGGCGCGGATCTTGTTGAACTCGTTCATGCAGTGCTGCTCAAGCGATTCGCCGATCATCTTCGTGGAGAGCTTCGACTTCAAGTCGCGCAGCCGCTCGATTTGGTCGTCGCGGTCCTGAATCTGCGTCTCGTAGCGCTCCTTGAGCGACTTGGCCTCTAGGTCGGTCTTGAGCTTCGCCTCGTCCAAGCTGTGCCTGAGCTCCTGAATCTCGCTGTCCTTGCTCGCTGCAACCTTCTGCTTGTCTTGTTCGGCGGCCTTAAGCCGTTTGTGCAGTTGCTCGTTGAATGCCTTGTTGTGCACCTGCTTGACGATGTCGGCATAGCTGGATTCGTCCACCTTGAACGTCGCTCCGCATTTGGGGCATTTGATTTCATGCATGCTGCCGTCCTTCGCGTCGGTGCTCGGTCGTTGCGGTTCGCGCGCCGGTTCCCATGCTGCTTCGGAGGTTCTGTGCGCAAGCGCCTTCTATCTACAAGAATACCGCTGCTTCGCGAAGAAAGAATTTTAATGAATTTTACGCTGGAAATGTGGATTCCGACGATTGCTTTGCCAATAAATCAAGAAGAATATGAGATATAAATTGATATTTTAAGCACTGTATAATGCGACTTGCTGATTTTGTCGTAGTGGGTGCAGCCTGGTACCCAGGCGGCACCCAGCATGCATTCTATATAATATAAATTTACCTAGGGTGAGCAACCGATTTGTAGATATCATCTACTTGCTTAATTTTGTTTTGGAATGATTGGCAATTGCTTAATTCAGAGGGTGGAATCGGATGCAGTTTCCCGATTTCACCCTCTGCGTCATGCTGCGTCAAATGGAATAATATGTTGTTGAATCTTGGCTATTCTTTCTATGTTGGTGCAGAAAGCCTAACTTTGTGAGCTTTCGCAATGCGCGTTGAATGGTGCTTCGGCTTGCATGACTTTCGTTTACTAATAGGGCAGTTGTTACTTTGCCATTTCGCTTAGCCACTGTAATCGCGAGTTGTTCAATATCAGAAAATTCAGTATTGTTCGCAGATTGTTTCAGATTCGATTCTGTTATTACAGCTTTTGAGGTGTCTGCCCTCTCACCCTTGTCGCCTTGCAAATACGGTATTCTCTTCTCCACGTTGTTGCGCAGCACCATCTTGGTGACCATGCCGCTCGGCTCGCTAAACTCGGGGTCGGGCAGACCGAGCGCCTCCATCTCCTCGTAGATGCGGTGCACGCCCTCGTTGAGCTCACGGGTCAGCTCCACAGAGTTGAGCATGTGGCAGATGCGCGGGTTGCGTGCGTGACGCGTGGTTCGCATGTTCTCTAGGGTCACGCGGTTCGGCAGCGTTCCTGGGCTTGAGATTTCGAGCCGGTCGTCGAAGATGGTCACTCGTATGTAGTCGCCTTGAATCGAGTAGTCGCGGTGCGCTACGGCGTTGATTAGGCCTTCGAACCACGAGAAGTGCGGATACTCCGGGATTTTTGCGAATCTGCCCTCGGTGTTGAGCGGGTAGAAGTCCCGCAGCAGCGCTTCGATAAGCTGGGATGCCTGCCGTATCTGCGTGACGAGCGGACCGGTGAACTCCTCATCTTTCGTGATGTTGAACCGTTCCCCGGTCTGCATTGCGGTGCCATCCACCCGCAGCACACGCACCCATGCTCCGGGGAAATACTTCATCGGTGATTTTGTGAATAGCAGCACTCCGGCTGCGGTCGAGCTTGACACTGCTGTCGCCTTCGCGCAGGTAGATGTCGCCTCCGACGCGCTTTTCGATGATGTGGTCCGGTGATGGCACCACATCGAGCAACAGCACGATATTGTCGTTGCCATTGGTGTTGATACAACTTAACCTTTTCGGCGTGACCCGAGGTGTCGGCTTGCACTGGGTGAGTGCGGCTGTAGCAAGTACAAATATGCCGTCTGCTCCATTTACGTTAAAGATAGCTGCCTTATGGAATATTTTCACTAAGAAGTAAGTGTAATTCACCTCTAATGAATAATGTTAGTTCGACTTGGGTGTATTGAAGAGAGAAGTTATTGAATACCTCATTGTTTATTTTTCACATCAAACCCTTTTTCATATGCTAAGTTTATCAAATCCTTGTAGTCATAGTCTGGAATAAGCTGTTTTAAGTCCTTCAATCTTTCTTGGAGATCGTAGCTGCTGTACATAGTTATCGTGTCAGGTTCAGTAGATTCGATGCAAGAAGCAAACAATTGGATCTTCTCTGAAATCGTTGGGTAAATTAAATCCCGATAATCATATAAGCCAGCGAGAAGATTCTTAGTTACACCTGGGTTATTCTTGGCCAGGCCTGGTTTGATTTGGTCAAACTGCTTTATAGGAAGGCAGAAAGCTATTAGATATAGGTCTTGAAGTTCTTCGTCAGAAGCTGTACGTGGAAGATTGTTAAGACGCTTTAACAAATACTCATGCAGCCATGTATCCCAAACTTCCTCATCTACATCCTGATTCTGGGTAAGTCTATAAAGGATGACTTTTAAGAAAAGTACCGGATCGCCATCAATTACGATGTCAGACAATAAGGAAATTCGATCGGAAGATTTCGTGATCAATGGTGAGGATACTACGAAATATGCGATGTCATAAAAGTTGTACTCGTGTTGACCTTGCTTGAGTATACTTTTTTGCTCGTTATTCCAAGTTTTAGAATTCTTTAAACCCGAATCCAGAATTTGTGCAAAGCCGTCGCGAACTAGATCCTGTGATATTTCTGGGTTTGACAAGTACGCTTCCCAAGCAAAGTATGAGGTGTTTGAATTCGAAAAAAGAGGGTAAACTTCGCGAACTGTGTCCTTGGGATCAATTGAATGAACTTTAGCTAAGTTCGAAGTTATTGCAGGTACTGTTACAAAAAATGCTGGAGAATTCCTATCAAGTAATCTGTGAATATTAACTAGGTCTTGTTTAGTAAGTGACCCGAGTTCACGAGTATTGTGAAGTCCTAAAGCTATCCAAAAATTGCCGACTTGTCCCGGCCACTCATTTAAAGCTTGGAGTGAGGGGGAAAGCTTAGGATTCTTAACTTTGTATTGAGTGATTGAGGAATTCCAAACTTGTTCTGCAATTTTTTGAAGTGGAGCAATATTCTCAGTAGGCATAGAATTTGAATATTGGCTTGAGATGAATTGCGAGAGGGGCTCAGCATAGTCCGATTCTTGGGAAACTGATTGCAAATATGGTAAGACTTGGGTTTGAGAATCAACCGAATCGAGCCCGCCCCATCCGTAAATGATGGACTTTCGAATTTCTAGATTTTTGTCGCTAGTTTCTGAGGTAGACTTCCAAAGCTGAATTCCTGTTTCATAGTGTTCGGAGCACAAGGCTAAGACTTGTTGAAGCGCATCTTCAAAATAGTTTTCATGATAAACGTGATCGTTGTTACTGCGTCTTGGCAAGGCATTTAAGTAAGATACGAGTTTTTGTGGTTCATGAGTAATCTTATTGGTGAGTTCAGAATCAGATAGCCCTGAATCAGCGATTTTGGCTCCTCCGCTGAAAACGATATTCAAATCGGGATACTCACGTGGCATGAAATTGTAATATTGAGCGAGATCTTCTTTTTCGGTTTCGGCCTTCCGCCATTTATCCTCACATTTGGTTAGCCATACAAGAAGATTATATTTTTCATAAGCGTCATCTCTCTCGCTTGCGCTGGTCTCATGATTGGGCCCCTCTGAAACTGTTGTAAGAAGCCGATCTTTTGTTGCTTTGCTGGCGTTCGGTAATTGATGCTTGAGAAGCATATAAACCTCATGTTTCAGAGTCATTGAGTAGAGGATATTGTGTTCCAGAAGATACTCTATTTTCTTATCGGCTGATACTTGCTCATTTTTCCTGTCTAATAGGAAAATGGATAATCTTTTGAAAATCGGATAATCAAGCGTCCACCAGTGTTCTGTAATTAAACCTGAGTTTATTGACGTCTTTCCGAATTCACATAGAGCATCAATTAACGCGTCGAACGGAGTCTCTAGATTATCGGACTCCTCAATTTTGCCCCTGTATAAGCATAAAACGTCAAAGTCATCATGCAATGTATGCAGAGTTTGACGTTGTTCATAAATGTTCAAGAGAGAATTTTCCAACATATTGAGGAGTTCTTCTTGATTGACGTTTTCGTCTTTCATTTGGCACTGAAGTTGATTTGATAAATCATCATAGGAGATATTCCTACTTGAGGAATAACAACTAGGGTCGACGCAGTATTGCATTATGTTGAACAATGCAGGTAGTGGCATTGAAAGTGCTGCTTTATTGTAACTATACAAAAGTGTGGAGTCCGAGTCTTTGCTGTCTTGTCTGGTCTTAATTTGTGTTAGGAGTAAGCACAACTTATCAGCATGGTCTTTGCTACCAGCTTGATTGAGTCGATAGACAGAGTTGCATAAATAACCGTACAGAGAGTGGGATATCGGATACTCGCGAATTATGTCGAGCATTCTTTCAAAGTTGTTGTCTTCTTCAATAAAAGAAGAGACAAGCCATGAAAGCAATATGGATTCGCTTTCATTTTTGGGATTAGTAGGACCTAGAAGCTGCTGGAAACAATTGTTTCGTAGTCCCCAATTCAACCAGTTTATATTTTTCCCGGCATTATGAGTAAATTCTTCTGCGCCTATACGTGTCTGAATTCGTTCAAGTACATAGTCGTTATCTGCAGTACTGAGTTCAGTACTCTTCTGCATTATTTCAGAGATTCTTGACTCTACCGTCACGCGATTGGTTGAAACGAGGTCTTGTAGGGCTTCTAAAGCTTCTGGTAGTGCAGCATAACTATTGTCATGAATCGGGAAAGTTATAGGTGTTATCCCAAGTCTTGTCCATTTTTCTGTACTGTCATATTCATCAGTGATGAACGCGTATCGCTGTGTCCCGTTTGGCAGGCCTAAAGCTAAGTATCGCATCATTAGATCGTCATGACTGTAACCGATAAAAAGAACGGTGAATTTTTGGAACATTGCTGTCAAGAATCGTGTGGCCCAAGATTGCGTCATATACGCCTGAGCAAAATCTTTGTCGGAGATGACAAGTGAGGAGTTGAACTCATCGTATTTCCCGTGAAGATGGACAATGCCGGTGAATGCATCTCCTAGTGGCAGCGCTGGCCCAACATATATTGGGGTCTGACTGAATGGGCGTTCCTGTTCGAGTGCTTTTTCAAGAAGATCATCATAATTTGTTGTAACGATACGGGGCGTTTGGCATCCTTCGTCCTTCCCGATTAAAGAGAGTTTGACTATTGCCTTCTGCAATCGATTTGGGTTATGTCCTTGCTGCGCAAAAATCTGTCTTGTTTGTGCCTGAGAAGGAAAGTCGATTGGTAGTTTACCAATAAACTCGTCGAGGTTGTCCTGATTCTCTGGATATTCAACTCCCGCTAGATAAGCGAGTTCTTGTGCTAACTTTTCAAAAGAGGGGAAATTGGCTGGTGCGTCAAATGAAGCTCCAGCGCCAACGAAAAAGACGATTTTTTGTTCTCTAATAGCCTCGATGAGTTCCTGTGGAATGCTGACTTCGTCCGTAAGTTGCATTTCTTTCCTCCAGATAGTTTCATCCTTATACTGTATATTGATTTTATCTGTGTCTTGTCGTTTCAATTAATCTCAGCGGTTGGTTGAATCAATGAATCAGACAAGGTTATGTTTATATGGATTATATGTTTGAATTGCTATTTTCACCTTCATAAGCGGCCCTTGGAAGTATAATAATTCGGATGCGTCAAAGAACGGCGATAACTAGACATCGGCGAGATAAATCAATCCGATTCCTTCTCGTTTGCTTACTCACTCAGCCCCAGCGCCGTGAACGCCCGTGCGTAGATTTGCCGAATGACCGTCTGCTTGCGCTCGTTGTATGCCGACACCATACCGGGCTCACGGCCCATGCCTTCGGCTGCTTCAGTTTTCGTGCGCTGGTACAGTAGCCGGTCAGCATCGTTTTCGCGCAGCCAGTTGCGGAAGATGAGGTGGCGCACCGCTTCGTGCGAACCGATGCTCCAAATGTGAAGGTGGCAATCTGGGCTATCCGCCACCATCATGCGGTGTTCGTACCACCATGGTTCGCGGATGGTCAAGGTGAATCCCTTGCGTTCCAGCGCAGGCAGGTACGTAGATTCGTTGTTCGCGTCGGCTACGGTCAGGTCAATGTCGATGATTGGTTTGGCGGCAAGTCTTGGCACAGACGTGGAGCCGACATGTTCCACGGCGATTGCCTTCGGGCCAAGGGCCTGGCGCACCGCTGTCTCAAGCTTTTGGTAGGCGCTCGGCCAGGCGAGGTCGTATGGCTCGATTGAAACTGTGCGTTTTGTCTCCGCACCGGCGACAAATGGAGTCTCACCAGCTGGCATATCGCCGTCGTCAAACGTCACTATCGCCTTGCGAAAAGCTGCGGAATTCCAAGAGTCTTGCATATTGAAAATTCTAGTTGTGGTATGAGATGTTATATTTTCGACAAGTTGGCGTGTATGTTCATTGAACAAGAAATGTTTTTTATCCTGTCTCTTTGTATCTTCTGTGATACACTATTGATATGGAAGTTCGACGTACAAAGGAGTTTGATCTTTGGCTGAAACATTTACGTGACGTTCAGGCCAAAGCTAGGATTCTTGCGCGTTGGAGAAGTATTGCAACGTTAGGTAAATTGACGGGTGATATTAAGCCGGTGGGTGATGGTGTGTTCGAGATGAGATTTCATTTTGGACCCGGATATAGAGTTTATTTCTCGCTGAACGGTGCTGATATTACCTTGCTGCTCATTGGAGGGGACAAAAGTACGCAAAGCAAAGATATCAGGCACGCTAAGCAGATTAAGGAGCGGTTGGTATGACTGCAGTACAGATGAAGGAGTTCGATCCGGTTGATTATCTTGATACAACTGATGATGTGACGGCATACCTCGATGCTGCTTTGCAGGAAGCTGAGAGCATGGAGGACGACGCGGATTCCTCTGCGTTTTTCATTGCGGCCTTGGGAGATGCGGCGAGGGCCGAGCGGAAAATGTCGGCCATTGCAAGCCGTGCGGATGTGGGGCGTGAGAGTCTGTACAAGTCATTGCGAGCTGATTCCAACCCCTCGTTTCGTACGGTGTTGAGTGCGGTTCGCGAGTTGGGTGGTCAGTTGCGCATCATGCCTACGGTGCAACCGTGATGGTGTGGTGCATACTGCTGAACACGTGCTTGGGGTAAAGGTTGCGAACGTGGTAGTATACAACCAAGGATTGCAGGAATTGGCGTTATCGTTTTGATTTTTGCTGGTCCTACTCGAACCGGGGGTGCGTCCCCGGTTTATTGCTTATATTTCGGCAGGGCGGGCGAATGGAGTTCAATGTTGCAGTTGAGCTCGGTTAGTGACGTTGTGATGGGCGTTGCTGGGTAACGGAATCACTCAGAGCGGCGAGGTAAACTCGCAACCATGATCAGAGAATCCACATTGCAGGCGCTACGCGATTTCGTCGTTGAGCGCGGTTGGGGCAAATACAATACGCCGGAGGCGCTCGCCAAGTCAGTGAGCATCGAGGCGGGTGAGTTGCTCGAATGCTTCCAGTGGGGGCCGGACGCCGCCAATCCGGACAAGGAGCATGTCAAGGAGGAGCTGGCGGACGTGCTCATCTACTGCATCGACATGGCGGATGTGTTTGGCTGGGACCTGGACGATGTGATTCTCTCCAAGCTCGCCAAGAACAAGGCGCGCTACCCGGCGAAGGCGGTCAAGGGCGACTTTGCGAAGTACCGTGCGATCCACGGTGAGTAAACATGAGCAGATTCTGCTGTTATTAATTGGATAAGTTTCCAAATCAACGTCATTGTCCACTCTTGGGACGCATCAAGCCGCTTGATTAGGGGAGGGGTGAAAATGTATGAACGCAATGGCATTGTGTACGCTTCCACGCCCAGCGATGAGCTGAGAGTCGTTAGAGTGCGGGCTACCAACGATTGGATTTTGCTCATTGAATTTTCCAATGGTGAGACTCGTGTATTTGACGGCACCTGTCTTTTCGATCAGCCGGTATACACTCCTCTGCAGAATCTGGATATCTTTAATGCGTTCTCCATTGAACACGGTATTTTGACGTGGGATGGTGGCGCAATTAACATCGGCACGCAAGCATTATATGACTTGAGCTATGAGTACGACACGGCTGATTTGATTACCGTTTAGCTGTTTTCCATACGATTAACCTTGCAGTGGTGTCGTGATTTTGGAACGAGCTGTTTTCCTTAATTCAAATTTTGCGTCTTTCTCTGCGCCGGACCGTCTATCTTCATGCTTTGCCAGTGTCCACTATGTGAAACAATGATGTCCAAAATGAGACAAACGAAGCGTGTCGAAACTTCCCGTCCTAGAGTGTCAAATTACCAACACAAGCAGTACGAAAGGAAGGATTCAAATGGCAAGGAAGATCGCACTCATCGGGGACGGCAACGTAGGCGGCGCAGTGGCGCACCAGATCATGGTCTCAGGCTTGGCCGATGATTTCGTGATCATCGACGCGAAGAAGGAGAAGGCCGAGTCCGACGTGCTCGACTACACGGACGCGCTGGCGAACCTGCCGCACCACACCAACGTGATTGCCAACGACTACTCACAGCTCAAGGACACCGATATCATCATCTCCGCCATCGGCAATATCTCGCTGCTCGATGGAGGCGACGAGGATGACCGCTTCATCGAGCTGCCGTTCAACCGCAAGAACGCCACCGACGTGGCACACAAGATCAAGGATTCCGGCTTCAACGGCATCATCATCTGCATTTCGAACCCTGTGGACGTCATCACCTCGATCTACCAGAAGATCACCGGCCTGCCCAAGAACCACGTCATCGGCACCGGCACCCTGCTCGACTCCGCCCGTATGCGCCGCGCTGTAGCCGCCCGGCTTAACATCGACCCGCGCTCCGTCGTGGGCTACAACCTGGGTGAGCACGGCAACTCGCAGTTCACCGCGTGGTCCACCGTCCGCGTGCTGGGCAAGCACATCACCGACATTGCCGAAGCCCGCGGTCTTGACCTCGACGAGATCGACAAGGAGGCCCGCGTAGGCGGCTTCACCACGCTGCGGGGCAAGGGCTACACGAACTATGCCATCGCCGCTGCGGCCGTCAAGCTGGCCGAGACCATCTTCAACGATGCCCGTACCGAAATGCCGTGTTCGAACTACCGCGAGGAATACAAGACCTATCTGTCGTACCCGGCCATCGTGGGTCGCGACGGCGTGGTCGAGCAGCTTCAGCTCGACCTGACCGACGAGGAGCTGAAGAAATTGCAGTCTTCGGCCGATTTCATCCAGAGCAAGGTGGTCGAGTCGCTCGGTGCTCCGCTGGACTGAGCGCGCCTGAAGCCGGTGCGCAGACTATCTGACTGTACTGGTCCGGCTTTAGCCAATCGTCTGAATCGTAGTTACGTGATTCAAACGATTTTTGTTGCTTGATAATCTCATGTTGAACCCTGAAAACGTAATTTTTGTACATCGGATGCTGAATTTTTTGTACATCCGATGTACAAAAATTACGTTTTCTGTTATTGCCGACAACGAGTGGATTCAATCTGTCAGCTCCTTGATGTTGTATTTGGCAAAGTTCGTGAGGCGCAGCCAAAGCGGATGACTACTCACCGATACAGCGTCATGCCGCGTGGGCCTGGGGCGAAGCCAGCGGATCGCATGGCCGCAGAATAGGGCGTGGGTTTGAGCAGCGACTGGCCGTTGATGTCGGTGAAGTTGATGCTCGAGGTCTGGTTCCGCCGAAGGTATAAGGTCAAAGTACGGAATGCCTGTGCCAATGTTTCATGTGAAACATGAGGATATTGGGTGCCGCTTGGTGTACCTGTGGCTAAGTCGTTACGATTGAGTTTGTTTTCACGGTTGCTGGTGACTTTGCTGTCGTCGTTCTGGTGTGCAGCGGGCATGAATTCCAGCAGATGATGGCTGTTTGGCGTGGCGTACAATACTGGCTGACCGTTGGCGAAGACCACCAGGCTGCCGGTTCGCCGTGTGGGCTTGATGCCTGAGCTTGTTGTGCGGCTAGTACTGCCGTTGCCTTCCGATTCCGATTGCGCCATTGGCCAGGCAACGGCTGCTCCCTGTAGATTCGCTGGGTCGAGCGCATCCACGACTACGATGTGCGCAGCTTCTGTCTCTGTTGCTGTACTGTGCTTGCGCTCGCGGCGCAGGGCGTTGATGGTCTCGCGACTGGCGAATTGCGCGGCGCCCATGCCGCTTACAAACATGCCTCGCACCAGCTCACCGGCCTCTTCCATGCGGCGCAAGATGGGGTACAGCGCCGAGAAGCCGCCGGGAATGCATTCCATGTCAACCACTGGTGGTGCGATCACACCGTATCTATCGAGCAGCGCTTCAACCAGCGCGATGGCGGCACACTCTCTGCTGTGCGTTGTGTAAGGCCTATTGCCGGAAGTGCCGTTGTCGGTGTTTTCCGCGGGAATGTCATGCCCGTTGCCCCGCACCAGCTCCCAAAGCCCGGCCATTGTGGCCAGGCTGTTGCCGCTGCCGTGTCGGTTCGCACGCTGATGCAACGGCGCCACTCGCATTCTGCGGGAGCGGCTTCGCATCATGGCGCGCGATGGGGTTCTACGCCCGCTTCGCCCTGCATTTCCATTGCCGCGCGTGCGAATCAGTTCCCGGATCGGCATGAACGAGCTGTTGGTCACTTTGCCCTGCCACACCAAATTCCACAGTGCCTGCTCGAAGTCGGATTGATTCCATGCTGCGTCATGAGGCGCGTTGATTTCCGTGATTTCGCCGGTCACCTCATCCACCGTCGTGGCGGTATCGGCGCCGGGTTCCGGTTGGCTGAGTGCCATCAGCTGCTCGGCTCGGTAGGCTCCTCCCGCTTCCAGAGCTTTGAGGATGGAGCGTTCAAGAAGGCTAAAGACACTGGCGGATTGACCTGAGATTGTGGTTTTTGTTGCTGTTCCTGCTGTGTCTACAGCTTTTGCCGACGTTTGCCCAATGGAGTGTAACTGCGATGACACAGTTGAAGTTTGAATACTGGAATGTGTGGGTGTGGCCATTGCTGAAAGGAGCAGCGAATCGGCAGGATACCAACTGATTTGACCCGCTCCGCCGAGTTCGGCGCTGCCGGGTGTGGCCTGCCCGACCCACACGATTTCGCCGGCAGCCAGCAGCTCATCGAGCATGCCGGGCTGGAAGCTGCGCACTCGCGCCGGGAACACCGCGCTTTCCCATACTTCGGCGGGCAGGTTTAGTCCTTCCAACTGCTCCACCACGCGCAGCAACCTGTCGAGTCCGCTGTCACTTGGTGTTGTCTGGGCCGATTCAGCAGCTGAGACCAGCCCCTGCCGCTTGAGTACGAATGACTGGAACGTCGCGGCGGAAACTGGCTTGATGGCCTTGCGCGCCTTGGCCAGCGAGCGGTTGCGGATGCGCTTGAACACGTCGCGGTGCAGGTACTGCAACACGGAGCCGGTGCTCTTGTTGCTATCGCCGGTGTCGCCAGGGTAATCCACATTCAGTGTGAACGTACCGCTGAGCAGCTCGCCGCGTTGCTTCATGACGTCCAGCTCGCGCACCGCACTCACGGCATCGATGCCGAGCGAATGAATCACGTCGTCGGCGGTGAACGGCCCGTGCGTCTTGGCGAATCGTGTGATGCGCCCGCTCACGTCGCCCGGTTCCAACTCGTTCCAGAATTTGACGTGGCTCAGTTCCTGCTCCACGGCAGCAATCACGTCATCGTCAAGAATGTCCGTCATATGCCCGCTGCCGATGAGTTTTTCGAGCGTATCCACGTCCATCGAGAGCAGCGAGGCGTTGCTTTCGGCCTGCGGTACGTCGTACTGGTACATCACCGAACCCACGAATCCGAAGAGCAGATTCTCCGCCAGCGGCGACGGCGTATCCGTCGTCACGTCCACCAGGGCGATGCTGCCGTCGTTGAGCGCCTGCATGATGCGCCGAAGCGCCGGCAGGTCGTACACATCCTGGAGGCATTCACGCGCGGTCTCCAGCATGAGTGGGAAATTGTGCTGTGATTTGGCGGCCTGCAACAGCTGTGCCGACCTCAGCCGCTGCTGCCACAGGGGCACGCGCTTGCCGGGCTGAGTGCGCGGCAGGTAGAGCGAACGGGCGGCGCACTCGCGGAACCGTGCGGCGAACAGCACCGAGCCGCCCACCTGTTCCTCGATGTCTCGCTGCAATTCGTCCACGTCAAAGAGCAGCAGTTCATCGGCGGGGATGCTGGCCTCGCTCTCAGGCACGCGCAGCACGATGCCATCGTCCACGGCGTAGCATTGCCCGTCGAATCCGTACTTCGCCTTGAGCCGGTTCGAAACGGCCATCGCCCACGGTTCGTGCACACGGCGACCAAATGGCGAATGCACCAGGATGCGCCAGTCACCCTCCTCATCCTCGTTGCGCTCCACCACGATGGTTTTGTCATTGGGAATGGCACCGGTCGTGCCACGCTGCTCCGCCAGCAGACCTGCGAGATTGGTGTAGGCGTTCTCGTCCAACCCGTCGCGGTGCAGCCGCTCTGTGGTCTTTGCGTCGAAGTGCGGACCGGCGGCGGCTTGGCCAGCGGTCTGTATATCGCCATTGCTACCCATTCCGGCACTCGCCAGTCCTGCGCTGATTTCGCGCATGAATCTTCCTCGGGCAACGCCGAAGCCGACGTCTCGCCCCGGTCCTTCGCCGTGCCAGAACGGAAGCCGCGCCGTTCGTCCGGGAGCAGGGGCCACCACCACGCGGTCATGGGTGATCTCCTCGATCTTCCACGTAGAGGTGCCGAGCGTGATCACGTCGCCCACGCGCGATTCGTACACCATCTCCTCGTCCAGCTCGCCCACGCGCCTGCGCCCGCCGTTCGCGTCGCCTTCGGGCAGCACCACGGAGTAGGTGCCGCGGTCGGGGATGGTGCCGCCGCTGGTCACCGCGAGCCTCTGGGCTCCAGGGCGCGCCACGATGAGCCTGTGTTTATTGGATTCGTCATCACTCCACGCCAGCGGCGGCCGGAACGCGGAGAACTCCTCCGTGTTGTAGGCACCGGTGAGCATGCCCATCACGGAGTCGAACGTGGCCCTGTCGAGCGAGGCGAACGGGGCGCTGCGCCGCACCACCTCGTACCAGTGGTCGGGGTTGAGGTTGTCCATCGCCGCCGCAGCCACGGTCTGCTGGGCGAGGATGTCCAGCGGGTTGCGCAGTACGGTGATCGGCTCGATGCTTCCGCTCTTCATGCTCTCGATGCTCGCCGCCATGCCGATGAGCTGCTCGCGCGTGAGTGGGTAGAAGAGCGCGTGCGAGACCCCGCCCACCTGGTGGTCCGCACGACCTACGCGCTGCAGGCCGGACGAGACCGAAAGCGGCGGCGCAATCTGAATGACCAGGTCCACGGTGCCCATGTCGATGCCGAGTTCGAGGCTGCTGGTGGCCACCACGCAGCGTAGGCGCCCGGCCTTGAGATCGCTTTCGATCATGGCGCGGCGATCCTTGGAGACCGATCCGTGGTGCGCCATGGCGATGGTTTCGCTCGGATCGTGGGCCTCCACCAGCATCTGCGTGCTGCCCACCACGGAGTCGTAGTGACGGGATGGCCCGTAGTCGTGCATGGGTTCGTGGCCGAAATACCGTTCGGCGTAGAGGTCGTTGAGCCGCGCGGTGAAGCGCTCGGCCAGCCCGCGCGAGTTGACGAAGACGAGCGTGGTGTGGTGCTTGAGGATCTGGTCGAGCACGTCGTTTTCGATTGCCGGCCAAATGGCTCCTGGCGATGCGCTGGATGCGGCGCTCTGTGAATCCGCAAAGTTGAGTTGTTCATGAGTGCTTGTGAAATTTCCGCCGCTTGTGCCTTGACCGGATTGGGTAAAAGCATTGCTGAAATCGCTGTCAGGGGCAGTATTGCGGCTGCGGGTCGCCAGTCGCTCCATCTGCAGCGTGACTCCGCTGATGCGCTGTGCAGCTATGTCTTTTGCCCCTGTTCCAGCTCCCACTCCCGGCTGCTTATTGCCATGTGCAGTGTCGGACATACGTGCCAATGGCTCCACTACACGCAAGTCCATTTTCGGAGCATCGTCCGGTGCAATGATGGTGACCGGCTGCGCTCCACCCACGAATCGTGCTGCCTCGTCGAGTGGGCGGACCGTGGCCGAAAGCCCGATGCGCTGGGCCGGCCGCGCGGTCAGCTCGTCAAGTCGTTCCAGGCTCACTGCCAAGTGCGCCCCGCGCTTGGAACCGATGACCGAGTGCACTTCGTCGAGGATTACCGTGCCGACAGTGCGCAGAATCTTCCGCGCCTTCTGCGTGAGCATGAGGTAGAGCGATTCCGGCGTGGTGACGAGGATGTCGGGCGGATGAGCGTTGATATGCCGGCGTTCACGTGCCGTGGTGTCGCCGCTGCGGGTGGCGATGGTAATCTGCGGAACGGCAAGCCCGCGCTCGCGGCACACTTCGCCGATGCCGGCCAGCGGCGCCTCCAGATTCTTCGCCACGTCGACCGCCAGCGCCTTGAGCGGCGAAACATAGAGCACTTTCACGCCTGAATTATTCTTGCGTGATTTCGCTGTTTCTTTATGAACTGCTGTATTGGTGCTTCCGTTTGCCGCCGTGCTGGTTGTCTTGGTGATGTTGGTGTTGATATCTTCACCGTTGTTGCCTGCTTGGCTCGCTGCAACGGTGGCGTCTGTATCGATTGTTGATGCGCTAGGCTCCTTGCCTTGCATCAGACTGTCGATGGCGCAGAGGAACGCGGCGAGCGTCTTGCCCGACCCGGTCGGCGCGCTCGCCAACACGTTCTCGCCGCTCTGGATGGCGGGCCAGGCCTCACGCTGCGCCGCAGTGGGCCGACCGAAGGCGCGGTTGAACCAGAGCCGCGTCGGCTCGGAAAACCCGCTCATCCCTTCATCCATACCTCGATTATCGCCGCCCTCGGGGACGCTATGCGCGCAGAATATACAAACAAGAGTTATGTTGCTCACATTGCGCAGGAACAGCGGCGGAATACCACATTCGCCGGCAGAAGTAAAGTCTTTTCTTTCGTGCCGTTTTGCAGTTAAATAGGCACGTTGCCGCAAGCCGAGTGGTGCGTTGCACACAACGTGCCAGGCTGTCGAATTATGCCGGCCCGTTCTCATTGCGTAGCCGGCCAAAGAGAGGATTCCATGTCATTGTTTTCATCGTTCGTACCGGGCAAGGCGCGCAGGTCGTTGACGCGCTTCGCCGCATTGCTGGTGGCCGTCGCATCGCTCACAGTCGTCGCCGCGTGTGGCACGTCGCAGTCTGCCGGTTCCCAGAGCTCCGGTGGGTCGGCCGCGTCGGCTTCGTCCGTCCAGACCGGGAACCAGGATTTCCCCGTATCCATCAAGCACCACTATGGCACCACCGTCATCAAGTCGAAGCCCAAGCGCATCGCGACCGTGGGCTGGGGCACGTTCGACAACCTCATTGCCTTGGGAGTGGTGCCGGTGAGCATCCAGAAGAACACCTTCGGCAAGACCGAAGGCGGCGGTTTCCTGCCTTGGACCTACAACGCTCTGAAGAGGATGAACGTCAAGCAGGCCGACATGCCCCAGCTGCACGACGAGATGGACGGCGTTGACATCGAGGCTATAGCGGCCTCCAAGCCCGACCTCATCCTCGGCATGCAGTCGGGCATGACCCAGGAGCAATACAACCAGCTCAGCCGCATCGCGCCGACCGTCGCCTACCAGAAGCTGCCTTGGGGCGACCCCTGGCGCGGCCTGATCCGAACCACCGCCAAGGCCGTCGGTGAGCAGTCCCGAGGCGACAAGCTGATCGCCAGCCTCGAACGGCAGATGAAGGCCGACACCGCCAAATACCCGCAGCTTAAGGGCAAAAGCGCCGCGGTCATGATGATCGATGCCTCCAAGCTCTCCAAATTCAGCGTCTACACCACAACCGACATGCGCCCCCAGCTCATGAACGACCTCGGTTTCAAGACCCCTGCCTCCGTCAAGCGCCTCTCGAAGGGCACGACGCAGTTCTACAAGGATGTCTCCGCCGAAAACGCCGATCAATTCAATGATGCGGACATCATCGTCACCTATGGCACCTCCAGCCTGCTCAAGGCCATGCAGAAGGATCCGCTGCTCTCGCAAGTCCCCGCGGTCAAACGTGGCTCGGTGGTCGTCATCGACAACGACTCCGCAATGGCCAATGCCCTCGACCCAAGCGCCCTCTCCATCCAGCAGACCGACGCAGAGTATGTGAAGATGCTCGCTAAGGCCGCCGACAGAGTGAAATAGGGCGGTATAAGGTGTGCTATAGCGGTCACGACTGTGCCTTAGCCGCCCATTTTTCATTCAGTGTGCACTTTTTGAGGTTGCATTGCAACGACACCATGATGGCTCGTTCATAAAACCGCGGAATACCAACGTTTTGGAAATGAAACAAATTCTGGTGTGCTGGCAAGTGCCCGGAAACGTGCTCACTGAATGAAATCACCCGCCCATATATCCCATTCATCGTACGGAATCGCAGGGTCAATGCGCATAGATCGTCGTTTGGCATCGTGCCGAACAGGGAAACCGTCGCCGGCATCCACGTCGGCACGGACGAAGCACACCCTGATCCCTATATATGTTCTGCTTCTCGCCGGAATCGTCATCGTTGCGTTGTGTTCGGTGACGTTCGGCTCCCGCGTGGTGAGTTTTGGCGACGTGGTGCGGGCGTTGACACCCGGTGTCTCGGCAGGCGGCTCCACGGCTGCAGCCGGTTCATCGTCTTCAGCCATCGCGGTCTCCGCGGTGCGGCTGCGCATCCCACGCACGGTGCTCGGCATTGCGGTCGGGGCGAGTCTGGCGGTGGCGGGAGCGCTCATGCAGGGTGTCTCGCGCAACCCGCTGGCCGACCCCTCGCTGCTCGGGCTCAACACGGGTGCGGCCTTCGCCATTGTCTGTTCCATCGCATTTTCCCACCTGAGCACACCGTCCAGTTACGTATGGGTGGCGCTTGTTGGTTCCGCGGCGGCCGCGGCGCTGGTCTGGGCGATTGGTTCGATGGGGCGAAGCGGCGCGACCCCGCTGAAACTGACACTCGCCGGAGCGGTGCTGAGCTCAGTGTTGAGTTCGTTGACCAGTGCCGTGTTGTTGCCCCGCACGCAGACCATGTCCGACTACCGATTCTGGCAGGTCGGTGGTGTCTCCGGTGCCCGTTTCGACCTCATGCTTCCCATCATCCCGCTGCTCGTGCTCGGCCTCGTGCTCGCTTTGGCGAGTGCGCAGTCGCTCAACACTCTGGCTCTTGGCGACGAACTGGCTGCCGGGTTGGGACTGCGCTTGACCGGCACCCGCGTCGTGGTTTGGTTCGCCGCGGTGCTCCTGTGCTCCGGCGCTACTGCGCTGGCCGGTCCCATCGGTTTTGTGGGTCTCATCGTGCCGCACGCCGCGCGCATGGTGGTGGGCTCCGACTACCGGCGCATCATCCCGATGTGTATGGCCATGGGCCCGCTGCTCCTGCTCGCGTCGGATGTGGTCGGCCGCGTCGTCACCCGCCCCGAGGACGTGGAGGTCGGCATCGTCACCGCCATCATCGGCGCGCCGATCTTCCTCTATCTGGTTCGCAAACGCAATATGGTAGGGGTGTGAGATGGCATATTCGGACACGACGACTCACGAACACAAGTCAGCACAGCCGTCTCTGCAACGGCAGCCGCATTCACAGCTGCCGCGAAAACCAGACATAATCCGTCAATGTGTTGTGCAGGAAGGCGATTGCGAGGCGGTGACCTCCGCTCTCGCAGCCCGGCAGGCGCGGGAGTTGGAAGCCGAGAAGGCCATCGCCGACCGGCTCGACACCTCGCGCCGTCGTGCGGGAATTCGTGCCGTCGTCGTGTTTGCGATGTTGCTCATCCTGCTGCTTGCGCTGCTCTACGCCGACCTCGCATTCGGCCATGAAATCTATTCGTTTGGCGACATCGCCGCGGTCCTCACCGGCCAGGACGCACCGGGCCTGAGCTTCGCCATCGGAGAGTTGCGCCTCCCGAGGGTCATCGTCGGCGCGCTGGCCGGCATCGCGTTCGGCATGGCGGGCGCTAGCTTCCAGCACATGCTGCGCAACCTCATGGCCAGTCCCGACATCATCGGCATCACCGCCGGTGCGAACACGGCGGCAGTCTTCGGCATCGTCATCCTCGGCGTCTCGGGTCTGCGTCTCTCGCTGCTTGCCGTGGCTGGCGGCGTCCTGACCGCGGCGATCGTGCTCTGGCTCTCGTGGAACGGATCCCCGAACGTGAGCAAGCTGATACTTATGGGCATAGGCCTCGCCGCAGCGCTCAACGCCGTGACATCTTGGATTCTAGTACGTGCCGACCAGTGGGATATGCAGACCGCCGAGCGTTGGCTCACCGGTTCGCTCGCGGATGCCGAATGGGCTTCGGTGCCAGCTCTCGCGTTGGTGGTGGTCGTCGCTGGTGCCTTGCTGATTGCACTCAACCGGCAGGTCGACGTGTTGAGATTCGGCACCGGTATCGCCACCGGCTTGGGTGTGCGCGTTGAGGCGACGCAGGCCACGGTGCTGCTGCTTTCCGTGCTTCTGCTTTCAGCGGCGACCGCCACCAGCGGACCGATTTCGTTTGTCTCTTTCCTCGCCGGCCCCATCGCCTCGCGCCTTGCGGGGCCCGGAAAACCCGCGGTGGCACAGGCCGGTCTGGTGGGTGCGTCGGTCGTGTTGGCCTCCGACATCGTGGCGCAGCATCTGCCCGGTGGCCAGCTGCCGGTCGGCGCGGTCACCAGTCTCATCGGCGGGCCGATCCTCGTCATCCTCATGATCCGGATGGTGCATCGTGGCGCGTAACCGCACAACTAATCCAACCAAGCAACCATTTATCCCATTTCACAGACGCACAGCAACCATTTATCCCATTTTGGGCCGAAAAACGTCACAAATGGTTGCTATGCCTCGTCAAAACGTCACAAATGGTTACCCACCCATCTCAAGGAGGTCGCGTTGACCGCCACATTCACCAGTCATGACGCCGATCACAACCATCCGGCGCACAGCCTTGAAGCGCAAGACATCAGCCTCGGGTACGAGAGCGGGTCCGGTCGCGGCAAATCCAGCCATACCGTCATTCGCGATCTCGATCTAAACGTGCCGCCCCACCAGGTCGGTGCCATCATCGGTCCCAATGGCTGCGGCAAGTCGACCCTGCTCAAGTCGTTGGCGCGCCTGCTCAAGCCGACCACCGGATCTGTTGTGCTCGACGGCAAATCCATCAACACCCTGCCCACGCGCGAGGTGGCTACGAAAGTGGGGCTGCTCCCGCAAACGCCGATTGCGCCCGAAGGCATCACCATCGCCGACCTCATCTGCCGCGGGCGCTATCCCTATCACGGCATGCGCGGCGGTTGGAATGCCGATGACGCCGCCGCCGTGGCCCATGCGTTGAACGCCACCGGTCTGGCAGATTTAGCCGACCGGCCAGTGGACTCGGTTTCGGGCGGCCAGCGTCAGCGTGCCTGGATTGCCCTGGCTCTGGCGCAGGAGACCGATGTGCTGCTGCTCGACGAGCCGACCACCTACCTCGACATCGCCTATCAGGTCGAGGTGCTTGACCTCTTGAGCTACCTCAACGCCGATGAGGGGGTGACCATAGTCATGGTGTTGCACGACCTCAACCTCGCATCGCGCTATGCCGATTGGATGCTGGCATTGAAAGACGGCGGGCAGGCTGCGCTCGGCACGCCGCAGGAGGTGGTGACCCAGAAGCTCGTGCACGACGTGTTCGGCCTCGATTCCACGGTGACGATTGACCCGGTGACCGGACTGCCCACGATGGTGCCTGTTGCCGCGCACTCGCTCAGCGCCCAGCGGCAGGCGCATGATGACGCGTTCCGCTCTGGCACGTATATCTGACATCGCACCGGACGTGTATATCAGACTCGCAAGTTGGCTCAACAGAACGGAAAAGCAGCCAAAATCGTTCCTTTGCGCCAACCCAACAATAAAAGGAAAACGATGGAGCGACAACGACTAGACGTAAGCGCAGAACCTGCCTACCAACCGTTTTTGGTAACGGTGGCACGAAAGGAGCGGCTTTCCCCGCATTTCATGTGTATCGTCTTCACAGGTCCGGAACTCGGCCATTTCGCCGACCATGGTTACGGTCAGCACGTCAAGCTGATTCTGCCGCTCGACCCCTCATATTCACAACGTCCGCAGGATGATGCCCTCTTCGCCGAGCTGCTTGAGCCCGATGCCATCGGGCGTTCGGCCTGGTGGGACCAGTGGCGCGCGCTGCCTGTCGACGGTCGCAATGCAATGCGCACCTACACCATTCGATCGGTCGACGAGTGCCGCCGTGAGGTCGCCATCGATTTCGTCGTCCATCCTGGTGCCGGTCCTGCAGGTTCCTTCGCGCTTTCGGCCCGGGTGGGAGACGCCGCGGTGCTCATCGGCCCCAACTCCAGGTCGCCGCAGTCGGCGGGCAGTCTCACCTTTGCCCCGGCGGGTGCCCG
Source organism: Bifidobacterium sp. ESL1118 (assembly GCF_058505595.1). Lineage (NCBI taxonomy): Bacteria > Bacillati > Actinomycetota > Actinomycetes > Bifidobacteriales > Bifidobacteriaceae > Bifidobacterium > Bifidobacterium sp. ESL1118. The sequence goes on along the minus strand of NZ_CP196371.1, from coordinate 1,808,580 downwards.
AACCGTGCTGCTCGCCGGCGACGAGACCGCCGCGCCGGCCATCTGTTCGATAGCGGAATCGTTGGAGCGGGACGGGTGGCAAGGCACGGTCAGTGCGTTCATCGAGGTGCCCGAAGCCGATGACGTTTTGGGGATTCCGGTTTCCGAACGTCGCCCCGGATGGAATCTGCAATGTCATTGGGTGGTGCGTGGGTGTGAGAGGCGCGGCGATGAGTTGCTACGTGCGGTCGGCGCTTGCTGCAATCCGTCGGCTCCGGCACCGCAGTATGCCTGGATCGCCGCCGAAGCTGCTACCACGCGCGCATTGCGCCGCATGCTGACCGGTGAGCTGGGTATGGCGAAATCCGCCGTCACCTTCTACAGCTATTGGCGTGAGGGCCATGCCGAGCTCTGAGTCCTGATCCGTGGTGGTTCTTGGCCGTTCAGAAATATACAAAATAGGCGATATGGTGAGATTGTGGCCAAAAAAGAAGTGGAATCGAAATATGCCCGTGGTACGCGCAGCTATACCATGTCGCACATCCGTGGCAAGGACACATCCATCGAGGTATTGGTGCGCCGTTACCTCTTCTCGCGCGGCTTGCGGTTTCGCAAGAACGACAGGCGCTACCCAGGCCACCCGGATGTGGTGCTGCCCAAATGGCATGCCATGGTGTTCGTCAACGGCTGCTTCTGGCACATGCACGAAGGCTGCGAGAAGTTCAAAATGCCCAAGTCCAACGTGGAGTTCTGGACGGCCAAACTGTTGCGCAACCGTGACCGTGATGTCCGCCAGCACGCCGAATTGGAGGCTGCAGGCTGGAAGGTGATTGTGGTGTGGGAGTGCGAGCTTGCCAAACCGAGGCGTCAGGCCCGGCTTGAGCGACTATATCGTCAGATCACGCAATCCAATGTAGCGGAAGGCCAATGAGAATGAGAATTTGGTTGATTCAATCGTTTCCCCATGTTTATTCATCCAGCAAGGATTTTTTAAACACTAATTGAGAAGATAAGAATAGGAAGCATTGAGATTCCGCTATTCTTGTTTTTTGCATTCCAAAGCAAGGTCTCTCTGAATGATGTGTGATTGATTCGTGTTTTATTTCGATGAGTTTGGCGTTGAGCGACATTTCCCCATCGTTTCGAGTTTCTCTGCATGTTTGACGGCGAAAAAGTTCGCGAATGCGATGGCGCACACTCCGCCAGCGAATTTTCCCGCCATGACAGGAACAATGAGCGAAGGTTGGAAATTCGCAGTGAAAGAAAGATGATCGCCGAAAAGAAAGGATGCGCACACACAATAGGCTAGACAAACGACTTTATCTTTCGCCTTCATATCGTGGATCATCGACAGCAGTGCCAGCACGTTGGCGGATCCGGCGACGATGCCGGCTGTGGCGTCCGGACTCAAGCCAAAGAGTCCTCCGACTTTCGTAAGTGGCTTCGCAAGATATCGTCGGATGAGGTAGACCATTGGGAACGCTCCGCACAGCATCATGCCAATGGCCCCCGCCACTTCGAGTGCGCGAAACGTATTTTTTTTGTCGGCGATGATTGGGTCGAAGATGAACGATCCGAAGATTTTTGAAAAAATTCCTGTGAAATATTCAATGACAATCAAGACGAATACGATGTATAATGTCGATTCCAGCAGTCTTCCAAACGCCACGAATATCTTGATCATGGCATCGGGCTTGAGCCTCAGACCCATTGCCAACAATGCACAGATGAGTATGAGTGGAATGAGGTCGTGCACGATTTGCATGAATGAGAGGGACAGCCGGTATGTGGCGGCTGCGTTGGTGGAAACAAGCGTGCGGATGATTGGGTGTGAAAACGCGATGATCGCGCTTGCGGTCAGCACGCCTACTGGTATCGCCATAAGTCCGCTCATCACGCCTAATGCCAGATATTTGCGGTCGTCCTTATCCAATATTTTCAGTGCCACGGGAATGATGAAAACGATGGTGGCACCTGCCATATAGCCGGTCATCATAGCCACGATCCAGCCTTCATAGGTTTTTGCAAGGGCGTAAGCCAGTTGGTAACCACCCATGTCATCGGCGATGAACGTTGTGGCTGCCATGGCTGGGTCCGCCCCTATGGAGCTATACAACGGGGAGAGCGTTGAGCTAATGAATCTGGACAGGAGCGGTGCCGATGCCATGACCCCCGCTTGCGAGAGGAAGATGGATCCAATGGAGTCGACACCTGCCGTGAACTGTTGTCCAAGTTCGCTTTCGGGTTTCACAATTGCGGCTATGGCTCCGACAAGGGCACAGGTCATAACGATGTAGACAACGATATTGCCGATGATTGCCATATCTGCTACTTGATTGGAGACTCGGCTGTTGGGTTTGTGCCACAAACTGCGATGTGCTGCAACGGATGATAGAGCGAGTAGGCGTATGCGCCGAATTCCTCGGCATAGTGCCTGTATCGGTCTGACCATTCTCCGACTGAGTCGCCATTGGCTTCCTTGTAGAGCGACCACATGAACCAGTAGTATCCGGCCAGACTCACGTATGCGAAGCAGTGTCGGCGTTCTGCCGCACTGATGGGACGGCCAAAGTAGGTAGTGAAAACGTCATCCGCCTGTGAAATCGTGTAATCGGATGAGCAGATGAAAGTGCCTAGGTCACTGGCATAATCTGACATGGCGGAATATTCCCAATCGATGAGCGACATCTCGTCGCCGGACACTAGGAAGTTTTGGTTGTAGAAGTCATTGTGGCACAGCACCGGCTTGACTTCATCTTGTTGTACATCTGAATTAAGCACGCTGGCACAGGTATGCAGTGCATTGAAGTCTTTCGGGAAGGATTTGTGCATGTCAATGAGCAGGCTGGTGATGCCTTCTGCCTTTTGGAATGGATCGAATGACCAAGGTGATACTTTGCCGCAGCTGTGGAGTCGGCGCGCAATGCCCAGAGCCTGATGCACCTGTTTGGGATTGTGATAGTCCAATGGCGTGCAGCTGTCCATAAAGCGGGAGATCTTCCAGCCTTGATCCACATCTTCGTAAATGAATGTGTTGTCAATGCCCAGTTTTTTCGCAACTTGCTGTGAATAGACCTCACCTTGCCTGTTGATGATTTGGTTCGTTCCATTGCCGGGATGGCGGTACACATATGTCTTGTCCTTAACGCAGAAACGGCAGGATTGGTTGGTGAGACCGGCTTTTATCGGCGTGCTGGCATGGATGTCCGTACGCTTGCAGGACAACGTGGAACAGATGTTGTCGAGGATTGGGGAATGCGTCTCGTCAAGGAAGCTTGGGTCGAAGTGAGCGAAATCATCAATCGTGTTGAATTCATGACAGGTATTCGTTTCGTTGCGATGTGCCGATAGGCGTAGGGTGCCGCGATGTTCAAGATAGACCTTTTCCCAGGTTTGTTTGCCTGTTTCCGTCTCGCTGCTGGCTTTCTGCAGCACAGTGCTGAATGCTTGTGAAAAAGCCTTGTCGATGTATGCCTCGCCAGTCATACGCCAGGTATATTGATCCCCACCGGTGCCACAATTATATTGTTTGGCGCCTGTGATGATTCCATTTTTGTCTATGGTCAAGAATTCCTCATTTGCAACACCGCTGCAGTGTGTGACTGTGTGATATGGCTTGTAGACATATGGCTGAAATATGTTGGTTTCAAAGTAGTCCGCGCTGGAGCAGATGTATGTGTTCCCTAAGTATTTTCTTGCAGCCAGCAGTGAGACGCCATTATCTTGGTCTGTGAAATCTGGGTTGAAGATGAGTCGTGTGTTGAATTTGCCTGCAAGATAGGTGAATGAGTCGTTCATGTATCCGGTGACGATCGTGATGTCATTGACTCCCGCCTCTTGTAGCTGGCGAATCTGCCGTTCCACGAGCACTTCGCCACGCACTTTAAGCAACCCCTTCGGTGTTTCATATGCCAATGGTGCGCAGCGTGACGAGCTGCCCGCTGCCAGAATAACCGCATTGTCGACTTTGTAGGGGAGGAGGGCATTCTGTCCTTTCTCCGTGAGATGGCCATTTTCGATGAACCCTGCCGCTCTCAGGTGGGCGACATCGGTTTTTATCTCACTGCGGCTCAAGGACGTTCCATTGACCATGGTATTTGCTAGATTTCTGGCATTCTTGATGGAGCCGAGTTCACTCTCCAATATAATAGGAGTTTGGGGCTGGTTGGGAATCCGTTGTTCTTGAGTCGTCTGCATGCATCGCATGATTGAGAATTGATTTTCTGAAATACCCATCGTCACTTCCCGTTATCAGCATCCAGCAGTATTAAATCAGTCGAGTATGCGCCGGATCGTACCATCCAAACCAATAATTTATGTATTTTCAGAGTATGCGTGGACATCATAACTTAATATGTCTTGCTGCGGGAATCTTTCTACACTTTTGTTCGACACTTTTGCAGGTTGTGCTGATTTAAGTGTATTATGTACTACTGTCTCATGGGAGGGAAGTGGGTCAGTACTGATATGATGAAATATTGCACAATGATGTATGGCAGCACGATTTTCTCCATAAGACGGTCAAAGAACTGGACAATGAAGGGAAACAGAAATAAATGAAGGCGCTATTAAAGTATCTGGGCATGTCCAAGAGGAACTTCGGTTTGTTTCTCGTGGTCACGCTGTCGACGTGTATTTATTGGTGGTCATCGATTAAGAGCGTCATTTATGAGCCTTTCCGTAAGGCTCTTGGTGTTTCAAACACTCAGCTGGGCTTTTTGCTTGGGCTGATTGGTTTCATTCAGATTTTCGGCTATCTGCTGCTTGGGTGGGTTCAGGATCTGATTTCCTTCCGTAAGCTGATTTTCATCGATTTATGGGGTTATGGCATCTTTGCCATTATTCCAGGTCTTGTTCCTCATCTTCCGTATTGGTACCTGGTCATTACGTTTGCGGCGTTCGGTTTCTTTGGCGATGCGATTTATTGGCCGATGATTCAGAAAGCGACCAAGTGGCTTGCGTCTGATGAGCATCAGGCCGCTGCGTTTAGCACGCAGGAGGCTATTCGCTCCGTCATCGGCCTGTTCCTTTCCTGGGCCTCGCTGACCATGTTTACCGTTGCCGGCGCCAAGACTCAGGATGCGCGCATTCCAATGGTCGTATACCCAATCTGCATGATGCTCTTCTCCTTTGTAGTTCTCAAGTTCATTCCCAAGGACTTCATGCATGAGAATGATGCCAAGGTTGCTGACAAGAAGAAGCAGCAGCCAAACAAGAATGGCCTGAAGATGGTTTTCAAGGCCATGAAGCTTCCGGTCGTGTGGACGACTGGTTTTGGCGCTTTTGTTGCTTATCTCATCAATGTTGCGGCGAATACGTACTTCCTGCCCTTCGTGCAGGCCTCATTCCATCTTTCTGATTCGGCAGCGGGTTTGTTCGGCATTGTGAACTCTGGTCTGATGGGTGTCATCGCCGCGCTGCTTTCCGGTGTACTTTCCACCATCAGCTTCAAAACCTCTCCGCAGTGGATGGCACTGCTCTATGCCATCATCGCTGTGATTTGCGTAGCCATTGTGGTCGTGCCACACACTTCGACATGGATGTTCCCCGTCGTCATCCTCTGCTGCTTGGCGACCTTTGTCTGTGTTGCGCTGCGTGCCGTCTACTATGCGCCAATCGGCGAATATGGCGTGCCTTCCGACATCTCAGCCACGGCTATGTCAATCGCGTCGTTCATTGGATACTGCCCCTCGTTCTTCGGCTACATGCTGTTTGGAGCGATCATCGACCACTTCGCTACGCAGGCCGCATACCGTGTCATCTTTGTCATGCTTGCCGCAATGAGCGTAGTCGGTGTCGTCATCTGCCTGATTGGTCACAAGGTCATTATGAACAAGCGTTCTCGTGAGGCCGCTGCCATTTCATCGGCTGTCGCTGATTGATGTCTTGTCGGCTCCCAGACAGGTGGTATGGGAGCCGACAGAGTTTGTTCTATCCATATATGGCCGGGTCATACTAGGCGCATTGTGCCGCTGATGTGCATGGTACCGGCTGACAATTCTGTAAAGGTCTTAATCGACTAAGGGGTAATTTATGAAATTACAACATTTGGGCACTGCTGCCGCAGAGCGTATCCCGGGCATTTTCTGTAAGTGTGATTTGTGCAAGCACGCACGTGAAGTTGGCGGAAAGGAGATTCGCACTCAATCGCAGGCGCTTGTTGATGATTCGTTGTTGTTGGATTTTCCTGGTGACACCTACTTCCATTTCATCCGTAACAAGTTCGATTTGCCATCAATCACGACATTGTTCATCACTCACTGGCATTCGGACCACTTCTATGGTGAGGATCTTGCCTATCGCATGGGTGACTATGCCGATGACAATCCCACGCATATGGATGTGTATGGTTCAGAGACCGTCAAGGGCTTTTACGAGCGTGCCATGTTCCTTGAGGAGCATTACGACTACAGTAAATTGACTTATCATGCCATTCATCCAGGTGAGTCAGTTACAGTGACTGCATCAAATGGCAAAAAATATACAGTCTATGCCTTTGAGGCGCAGCATGGTCACGATTTTGGCGATTGCCTGTTCTATGGCATTACCGACGGCAAGTCCTCTCTCCTTTATGCGCATGACACTTGCGTATTCAAGGAGTCGACTTGGAAGGATATCGAGAAGGCCGGCCTGAAGTATGACTATGTCTCGTTGGACTGCACGCATGGTCTTGACTCTAAAATTCAGACTTCCGTGCACATGCGTTTCATGGATAACCTCAAGATTCGTGATCGCATGCTTGAGATGGGTCTGGCTGATTCAAATACGATTTTCGTGGCGAATCACTTCTCCCATCATGGCAACGCCACATATGAGCAAATGCAGGCGGCTGCTGTAAAAGAAGGTTTCATTAGTTCATATGATGGTATGACTACTGAATTTTAAAAGTGCAGGAGCGGTCTGACTGGAATCCGCTGTAGTTGGTTGCATCCATCCGCAGCGGATTCTTTTGTGTCCGCAAGATGCAGGGCTTGCATTTTTGGCGAACGGGCTGAACTCCGATTTCTGTCTAGACGTAAGAGAATTATTTATCCTTCAATTTATTAAAAACACAGAATCAATAGCCTATTGGCAATATCGAAAACAATACGCAATGAAAAGGAATATCAGTGAAATCGCTTTATGATTATCGAGGCGTTCTATTTGATCTTGACGGTGTGCTCACACCTACGAGCGTCTTACATCGGCAGGCATGGAAGTCGTTGTTTGACGAGGTTCTTCCTTCGGAAGCCAAGGCTTACGGTCCTCAGGATTATCTCTTGCATGTCGATGGCAAGCCTCGTTACGATGGTGTTTACGCCCTCCTGAAAAGTCGGGGTATCGAGATGCCGTGGGGGTCAAGCTCTGACTCGCCTGACATGCGCACGGTCTGTGGATTGGGTAATAGGAAAAATGCGATTTTCGAGGATTTGCTTCATAGCAAGGGCATAGCTCCGTATCCGGATGTGGTCGATGTGTTGAGGCATCTGCGTGCTGCACATATCAAGATTGCGGTGGTTTCCAGCTCTCGCAATGCGTTGGAGGTGTTGCGTTCCGCCCATATTCTTGGATTCTTCGACAAGGTCGTGGATGGCCACATGAGCGAGGAAGGTGGCTTGAAGGGTAAGCCTCAGCCGGATACCTACCTTCATGGCGCCAAACTGATCGGCGAGGCTCCGAAGGACTGTGTGGTTGTGGAGGATGCCCTTTCCGGAGTTGCCGCTGGGCATGCTGGGAACTTTGGCTTGGTGGTGGGCGTCGATCGCGGCGCGGGGCGTGAGAGCCTGCTCGCCCACGGTGCCGATGTGGTTGTGGACCAGTTGGCTGAAATGCTGGATGGCGACTATGGTGTGCGAAGCAAACGGACGAGTACTGGTCTTGGTGCCGATCCATTGTCCAATGACCAATATCCGATTGACCCATGGCGTTTCACTCAGATTGGCATTCCTGATGCCAGCAGCGCCACAATGTTCTCCGTTTCCAATGGCTACGTCGGTGTACGCGGTGGCGGGGATTCTTCGCGGTGCCTGGGTTATGGCACGTTTTTGAGTGGTTTTCATGAGACGTTTGCCATCAAGCATGCCGAAGATGCCTATGGTTACGCGAGGGTTGGGCAGACCATACAGGGTGTGCCCGATTTTTCAGATTTCCGCTACTCTGTGAAAGGGTACGAGCTTGGAGACCCCGCTTCTGTCGAGCAAACGCTTGATTTCCGTAATGGTGTGACTTTGCAGAAGGCTCGTTATGCACTGGACAATGGCGGGGGTCTTGATATCGAGCTCAAACGCATGGCCTGCCTGTTTCGTAAGGATCTGGTGGTTTACGCACTTACGGTTCATGCGGAAAACCAAGATGTCTCAGTACGTGTCAGCAATGGTGTGAATGCCGAGGTTCCCAAGCGGGTTGAGTCCAATGATCCTCGAAAATCCGATAGTGCGTCTAATGGCGGTTTGGATCGGCTGGTTCTCGGCCGTTTGGCCGATTCTGGTGCGTCTGCTTCGGCTGATGGGGTGAGTTGCCAGGCCTACCGTTGCCATAACTCTCAAATGACCATGGCTGTGGCTGCTGATACGAATCTTGATGGTGTCGAGGTCGTTCCGGATTATGTGCTTGATGTCAAGGCCGGTGAGAGCAGGACGTTGGTACGTTATGTTTCATACAACACATATTCTGTTGTTCCCACGGCGAGTGCTTTCGGCTTGGCTGTCGTAGATGCCGAAACGCAGGATCCGGAAGATTTGGCCCGGCAGTGTCAGGAGACCGTGCATTGGGCGCAACAGGTCGGATTCAATGAACTGTTGGTGCGGCAGAAGGCTTGGCTCGATGATTTTTGGGCCAGGGCGGATATCCGTATTGAGTCCGATGGCGATGAACGTATCCAACAGCTGACTCGGTGGGAACTCTTCAATCTGGCTCAGTGCACTGCGTTTGTCAATAATGGCGTGGGAGCCAAGGGCTTGAGTGGCTCAGGATATTCGGGTCACTATTTCTGGGATACGGAGATTTTCATTCTGCCGTTTCTTACGTATACGCAGCCTAAAGCGGCTCGTGCGGTTTTGGAATTCCGTTACAGAATGTTGCCTGCAGCCCGTAGCCGAGCTGATGCCCTTGGACTTCCGGGTGCGTTGTACCCCTGGAGGACCATCAATGGCCGTGAGGCATCGGCGTTCTTTGCAGCAGGCACTGCGCAATATCATATCGATGCTGACATCGCCTATGCGGTTTCGCAATATGTTCAGGTTACCAAGGATGTCGATTTCCTTCGAGATCAGGGGATTGACATTTTGGTGGAAACGGCGCGTATGTGGTATGGTCTGGGTCATTTCTCCTCTGATAGGAAGTTCCATATCAACTGTGTGACTGGTCCGGACGAATATAGCGCAATGGTGAATGACAACTATTACACCAATATCATGGCTAGGTTCAATTTGCGTGCCGCATGTACTGCCATTGAATATTTCAGGGATTCCGATCCCGCTGCATTCGATGCTATCGTCGGTCGTGATTTCCTTTCATCGGATATCCACGGCGGCAATGATGAATGGGAACGCTGGCGCGAGGCTGCGGATGCAATGACCTTGCCCAAGGATCACGAGAGTGGTGTCGATCTTCAGGACGACGGTTTCATGCAACGTGAGGCCTGGGACTTCGAGCATCGTACTGAGCGTCCATTGCTGTTGCACTATCATCCGCTCGATATCTACCGCCATAAGGTTCTGAAGCAATCAGACCTGGTCCTAGCAACGTATTTGCTTTCTGACGAGTTTGACAAAGAGACGAAACGACTCGATTTCGATTACTATGATGCGCTTACAACCGGTGACTCGAGTCTCTCCTCATCCTCGCAGTCCATTATGGCCGCCGAGGTCGGTCATGGTGACTTGGCGATGAGGTATTTCCGTGAGGCGCTTTTTGCCGATGTGGCGAATCTGCACGGCAATACCGAGGATGGGCTCCATCTGGCATGCGCCGGAGGCATCTGGGAGACCCTTGTAGCTGGATTCGGAGGATTCCGTGATTCGGGTGGCCACCATATGGTCATCGATCCGCGGCTTCCTCGGGGTTGGAGGAGTCTCAGCTATCAACTGCGCATTGATGAGACGTTGCTCAAGGTGATTGTCTCTCCTGATGATGTCAAGGTGGAGCGCCTTTCAGGTGACCCAGTGGCTCTCACTGTCAAGGGAAGATTCTGCGAGGTGTGATATCGGTTCCCGTACTGGCAATCATTTGTCCCAGTTCTACTCAGTGGCGGTCATCAGTGGGTGTGTTGTGTCCGAAGCACTCGGTCTTTCACACGTCGAGGCTGTCATTGATGTTGGTTGATTTGCGATGCTTTGATGCGTGGATTGGGGGGGGGTGTACACTGAGATTTTTGTGTGTCCTGTGGCAACGCGGGAAGGTGAGGCGGGTGGCGAATAGTGGATTGGTGGAGTGAAAGGATTGGTGCATTATGAATATCGTCATGGCGATTTTGGCGTTGATCGGTGACTGGCTGCTGTTCGAGTTCCCTGTCTACCAGGCGGAGTTGGAGTTGGAGGAGTACCGCCAGTTCATAGGCCAGTACCGTGAGCTCTCAGCAAAGACCAAGGACGTCTCATGGCTTTGGTGGATTGCGCCGTTCTATAAGATCAGCAAGGAGAAGGAGCGCGCCGTCGGCATTCTCAAGCAGACGGTTCACTCGCGTCACGAGTTCGACGAGTCGTTCGGCTTCCTCAACAAGGCGACGGCGTGGTGGTACGTCGCCCTGGGTGGCGAGCTCGGCGGCATCCATTCGCTCTACGAGCTCTTTGAGGCGCTGCACATCGAAGTCAACTGGGTGGTGTTCATCCTGATTGTGGTGGTGCTGGTCCTCTTCTGCCTGGCGCAGGTGCGCTACCGCCTGAGTGACAAGCGCCACGAGCAAATGTACAAGGAGCTCTTCGGCGATGAGCAGTAAAGGCGAGGAGCGGTAAACAGGTTGTGGCCGTGGGCCGGGGTGCGGTTGTAGGCTGCGGCTTGAAGCGTGGTTTAGCCTCAAGGCGTAACGCAAGTTGAGGCTGGGATTTGCTATCCTGTTCTATAAGTGGATATTGTCTATCCGTTTATGAAAGGAAGCAGAATCATGGCTGTTCCGCAGCAAAAGCAGGCCTCCGGGGCGAAGGCTCCGACGGTGAAACTGAACAACGGCGTGGAGATGCCGGCCCTGGGCCTCGGCGTCTTCCTGATGAGTAACGACGAGGTGCGCAACACGGTGCCGATGGCGCTCGACGCCGGTTACCGCATGATTGACACCGCCTCGCGCTACTACAACGAGGAGGCCGTGGGCAAGGCCATCAAGGAGTCCGGCATCCCGCGCGATCAGCTCTTCGTCACCAGCAAGCTCTGGTTCAAGGACCACGGTGCCGAGGCCACGAAGAAGGCGTTCCAGGTCACGCTCGACAAGCTGGGGCTCGACTACCTCGACCTCTACCTCATCCATCAGCCCTTCGGCGACTACTACGCCGCCTGGCGCGCCATGGAGGACCTTTACGACGAAGGACTGATCCGGGCCATCGGCGTCTCCAACTTCTATCCGGACCGTTATCTGGACTTGGTGACGCATAACCGCATTGTGCCCGCCATCGATCAGCGTGAGACCCATCCGCTCAACCAGCAGCGGCAGATGGTCGAACTCGCCCGCGAGCACGGCACGCTCGTGCAGGCGTGGGCGCCGCTTGCGCAGGGCAATGCCGACGCCATGAACAGCCCGGTGCTCGGAGCCATCGCCAAAACGCACGGCAAGTCCGTGGCGCAGGTCATGCTCCGCTGGCTCTTCCAGCGCGGCATCCCGATGGTGGCCAAGAGCACGCATGAGAACAGACTGAAGGAGAACATCGACATCTTCGACTTCAAGCTCACACCCGCCCAGATGGCGCAGATCGATGCGATGGACACCGGCAAGCCGCTCGGCGGGCTGACCCATCAGGACCCGAAGATGCTGGAGATGCTGCTGCAGTACGACTGATGCCTTGCGTCGGCGCGTGGGCGGGGTTGTTGCAGGTGGCGGCGCTGCCGGTGCGACCGCTGATGCGTTGCGCCGGCGCGAGCAGGGCGTGGGTGTGCGGACTGCCCGGACTATCGGCGGTTGATGCCGAGGCTGTCGCGGCTGCCGAGCGTCGGGTCATGGGCCAGGCGAAAGACGAGGTCGGCGATGGAGCGCCTTGCCACGTCATGCCCGCCGAACGGCTCGCCTTTGCGTGTCACCTGGTAGTCGGTGTCCGGGTCGTTGTCGAACCAGCCGGGGCGGATGACGGTGTAGTTGAGGTCCGAGGCCTCCACCGCGTCCGCCGCTCCGCGGTAGTCGCGCAATATCGGGTTGCGCGAGAGGTTGCCTTCGGCGCCGACCGATGCGGGGATCTCGTCGTAGATGCCCATCGAGCTGATGAAGAGCAGGCGGCTCACCCCGGCCTCGTCCATGCCTTGCACCAGGGAGTGTGCCATGGCGGTCAGGTTTCCGGTGAGTGCGGCGAAGACCGCATCCTGGCCTTCAAGGACCCGCTGCAGCGCGGTTCTGTCGTTCACGTCCGCCGCCACGATGCGCTCGCGGCTGGCATCCGCCGGTTCCAATGTTGAGGTGTGGCGGGCCACGAGGGTGAGGAAATCGTCGCCGTTCTCGAGGAAGTAGCGGCGGGCCACGCCGCCGATCGATCCTGTGGCTCCGATGATTGCGATATGCATGATTGGCCTTTCATTCGATGATATGTCTATGGTTGATGTGTCCATAGTTAAGGTAAGTGTAAATCGTTACAGCAAGTGGAAGGGAAGTGCATCATGAGGCGTTCAACATCGGCGGAATCGGAAACGGCACGGAGCACGCGAGGCGGGACCGGCGCCTTCCGAACTGATTCCGTGGTAGCTCAGCCTGTGGATTCTCGGCCGCGGAATGCCGATCGGGATGCCAGGATGTATACGGTGCGTCAGGTGGCGGCGAAGGAGGGCATATCCTCATACGCAGTGCGCTACTATGACAACCACGGGCTCATCCCCTTCGCCAAGCGCGACGGCAACAACAATCGCGTCTTCGACGACCGCGACCTGGAGTGGGTGCATCTGATCACGTGCCTGCGGCAGACCGGCATGCCCATCGAGGACATCAAGTACTACTTCAAACTAGTGCTGCAGGGCGAGTCCACGGTGCCCGAGCGTTATCAGATCATGCTCGCGCAGCAGCGGCGTACGCTCCAGGAGCTTGAGGAGCTCAACCGGCATCTGGAGACCATCAACAAGAAGGTGGCGCACTACGCCGAAATTCTCATCAATCATGGCACCGACAGCTATGTGCCGTCAGGTGTGGGGGAGGGTGGTGTCCGCTCCGCGTCTGCGGCCGGTGCCGTCGATGCTGCGACCATTCTTCAAGACGATGCTGTTGGTGCCGGTGCCGATTTGCCTTAGAGCAAGTGTAATGTCTTAGTCTTTCCCATGTTGGATGCATCAAGATCTGCAACATCCAAGAAATGACCTACCGCAACGCATATGCAGTGCAGTCCGGTATGCGGGGTGAGACTTAGTGAAAGGCAAGACAAATGACAGACAATGCAAAGGAACCATCGGCGACGGCCGGTGCGGCGCGCACCTGGCTCATCACAGGCATCAGCAGCGGCTTCGGCTATGAGTTGACCCGCCAGCTGCTTGAACGCGGCGAGCGTGTGGTCGGCACGGTGCGCAGCACCAGGACCATCGGCGACTTCATCGCCAAGTATCCAGACACGTTCAGCTACAAGATGCTTGATGTCACCGATGTGCCTGCCATCCACAGAACGGTCGCCGAAGTGGCCAAGGAGTGCGGCCGCATCGACGTGCTCGTCAACAACGCGGGCTACGGACTGTTCGGCGCGGCCGAAGAGCTGACCGACGAGCAGATCGACCACATCCTGGCCACCGACCTTACCGGTTCCATCCAGATGATCCGCTCCGTGCTGCCCGTCATGCGCGCCCAGCATTCGGGCCGCATCATCCAGATTTCCTCGTACGGCGGCCAGGTGGCCTACGCCGGCAACTCGATGTACCACGCCTCGAAGTTCGGCATCGAGGGCTTCGTCGAGGCCGTGGCTCAGGAGGTCAAGCCCTTCGGCATCGGCATGACCATCGTGGAGCCGGGCGGCGCGCGCACTGAGTTCCGTTACGGCAGCGCGCAGGTGGCCGATGCCATGGATGCCTATAAGGGCAACCCCGCCCGCTCGTTCGAATCCATGCTTGACCCGGCAAACGGCCTGGCTCCAGGCGATCCGGCGAAGATGGCCGCGCGCATCATCGAGAGTGTGGATACCGACCCTGCCCCGCTGCACATGGTGCTCGGCTCGGACGCGCTGAAGAAGACCATCGACCGGCTGCAGAGCCGCATCGACGAGTACAAGGGTGAGACCGAACTAGCCGCCTCGACGGACATTCCGGACGGTGAGTGAGGTGAAACCACATTGTACGAGGTTTTCGGAGTCTGATTCCGGACTTGATCTGTCGGTCAATTGAATACAAGGAGTGCAAATAACAATGAGTGAGCATGTGAACACAACTAAAGGCAAGACCATGCGGGCTGCGGTCTTCATGGGGCCGGGCAAGATGGAGGTCCAGGACGTGCCGGTGCCGGTGGTTGAGCTGCCGACCGATGCGGTGGTGCGTGTGGTGCGTGCCTGCGTGTGTGGGTCCGATCTGTGGTGGTATCGCGGTATCTCCCCGCGTGAGACCGGCAAGACCACGGGCCATGAGGCCATCGGCATCGTCGAGGAGGTCGGCAGCGAGGTGAAGCAGGTCAAGCCTGGCGACTTCGTTGTGGTTCCATTCACCCATGGCTGCGGCCATTGCGCCGCCTGCCGTGCCGGGTTCGACGGCAACTGCGAGAACCCCGACGCCGAGGGTGCCGGCGGGTACCAGGCGCAATATGTGCGCTACCCGCATGCCGACTGGGGCTTGGTGAAGGTGCCGGGCAAGCCTGAAGACTACAGCGACAGCCAGCTCAACTCGTTGCTCGCGCTTTCCGACGTGATGGCTACCGGTTACCATTCCGCCGCCAGCGCCGAGGTGGGTAAGGGCGACACCGTGGTGGTGATGGGCGACGGGGCCGTGGGGCTCTGCGGCGTCATCTCCGCCAAGCTGCGTGGGGCCAGCCGCATCATCGCCATGAGTCGGCATGCAGACCGTCAGGCGCTCGCCCGTGAGTTCGGTGCAACGGACATCGTGCCGGAGCGCGGGGACGAGGCCGTGAAGGCGGTGCGAGATTTGCTGGGTGGTGAAGGCGCTGATGCGGCGCAGGAGTGCGTCGGCACGGAGCAGTCGTTCGAAACCGCGCTCAAGGTAGTGCGTCCGGGCGCCGTCGTCGGTCGTGTCGGAGTACCTCAGGGTTTGCAGACCAACACCACCGAGCTCTTCTGGAAGAACATCGGCATCCGAGGCGGCATCGCCAACGTGACCACCTACGATCGCGAGTTGTTGCTCGATGCAGTGCTCAAGGGCGAAATCGACCCTGGCAAGGTATTCACCAAGCGCTTCGACTTGGAGCACATCGCCGACGCCTATGCCGCCATGGATAAGCGTGAGGCCATCAAGTCGCTCGTGGTGCTGTAAAAGAGCATTGACATTGCCGCTACGGTGATTTACAGCGGCATGGTGGCAACGGTGTGTCGCGTGTGTCTATGTGCAGAAGTTGGTGTGTAGAATGCCAGGATGATGCAGGGTATCGGTGCATGAGGTGTCCATCGGGTGCGTAGGACGCATAAGTTGGCCCAAAAGAACGGTTTCGAGCTCGCTTTCGTTCTTTTGAGCCAACAAAGCTATTGAGCTTCACTATAGTAACGGAATTGCTTTCGTTTCTGTCGTCGTTGCCTTCGCCTTGGGGCACATATCTGCGTAAGATATGCAATGAAATCAATAGGGGGAGATCATGGCAGAGACTGAGAACAGCAACATCGACCGTAGTGCAATCAAGCAGAAAGTGCCGATCGACCCAAAGACGGGCAAGCCATACATCAACACAGTTGCGGCGGTGGCCATCGCCCCATCCGGCACCGGCGCGGAGCTGAGCGAGCCGGTCTCCCAAGCCATCGAAGTGATTCGCGAGTCCGGGCTGCCCAACGAGACCAACGCCATGTTCACCAACATCGAGGGCGATCTGGACGCGGTGCTCAAGGTGGTCCGCGATGCCACGATGAAACTCGCGGGCCAGGGTTACCGTACCGGAGTCACCCTCAAACTCGATATTCGTCCCGGATTTGCGGGCCAGATCCACGAAAAGCAGCAGCTGGTCGATAGGATTCTGGAGAAGCAGCAAGATTAAAGTTGAATTGGTTGGTTGAGCACTTGCCAATCAACTGACGCAAACGGTTGCTTTGCTGGTTGTGAATGACCGTTTGGGTCAGCTAAAAGGTTTGGTCTGACGCAAACGGTTGGTTTGGTAGTGGAATGTGACCGTTTGGGTCAGATATCAGCGCTGTTGTAGCACGGGCATCGATAGGTTATGTAGTCAACGAGGTAAACGATGAAGTTACAGCACTTGGGCACGGCGGCAGCGGAACGCATTCCGGCGCTGTTCTGCAAGTGTGAGATATGCAGATACGCCAGGGTAGTGGGCAGAAAGGAGATTCGCACCCAGTCCCAGGCGCTTGTGGACGATGCGCTGCTGCTCGACTTTCCCGGCGACACCTATTTCCACTACATCCGTAACGATTTCGACCTGCCGTCCATCACTGCGCTGTTCGTCACGCACTGGCATTCCGACCATTTCTACGGTGAGGACCTGGCCTACCGCATGCACGAATACGTGAATGACAACCCGACGCACATGGATGTGTACGGCTCTGAAACGGTGGGCGGTTTCTATGAGCGCGCCTTCTTCCTTGAAGAGCGGCATGATGACAGCCGATTGACCTATCACGCCATGCATCCGGGTGAGCACGTCCAGGTAAAGACTCCGAACGGCAAGGAATACACCGTGTACGCGTTCGAGGCGAAGCATGGCCACGATTTCGGCGACTGTCTCTTCTACGGCATCACCGATGGCCGTTCCTCCCTGCTTTACGCCCACGATACCGCCTATTTCAAGGATTCCACGTGGGCCGACCTCGCCAAGGCTGGCCTCAAATATGGTTATGTTTCATTGGATTGCACGCATGCCCTCTGCACGGACCATTCGAGCGTTCACATGAATTTTGCGCAGAACCTTGAGGTGCGCAGTCGCCTCACGCAAATGGGCTTGGCGGATTCGAGCACGATTTTCGTCTCAAACCACTTCTTGCACAACGGCTTGACCATGTATGAACAGATGCAGGAGGCCGCGCAGAAGGAGGAGTTCTTGAGTTCCTACGACGGCATGGTCGCCGAATTCTAGTGAGCTTCATATTTTGGGGAACCGTGCACTGTGCACATTTCCCAAAATGTGAATTATATAAAATCTGCAAATAAAAAACGTATATACAATTGATTTCTACAATTGGTGGTGAAAGGGAGAAGAAGTATGGACTGGGGAAACGCGGTTGCAGTCGTTTCTTTGATTCTTTCGATATTGGTGTTTTACCGGGAGTATCGTAGGAAAGTCCGTTCGCAGGCTGAGGAAATATCTGCTTGGTGGGTTCGCGTAGATTTAGATAAGCATAAAGTGAAAATGCAAGACGGGAAATTCGATACTCCGGTAGATGATCCGAAGCGATATCGTGTTGGAATGCTACTGCAGAATTCATCCGACGCGCCTGTCTCAAATGTGTTGGTCGAAAGCACTGCGCTAAGGATGAAAAACGGCAAACGGGTAAAAGGCTGTGATTCTGCTGTTATAGAAGTGCCTGATATTACGATGAGTGTCTTGCCGCAGGGCAGTTATATAGCTATGCGAATTAATCCTGCGAAGGATTCAAAAGAGCGGAAGCGGGAGTGGGCGTTTCCGGAAGATGAAAAGTATTTTAAAGGTAGCAAGATTCGTCCGATTCTCAATTCGGATCAATGGACGGTGTGGACGTTAAGATTCGTTGATGCTTCCGGGCGTGCCTGGGTTCGTGATTTTCGCAGACATACTCTCAGTATTTCGTGGATATGGCATTTGATTCATCCCGAGGATACAATTGTAGATTGGTCAAAAAGCATCCGAAAAAAGAGACTGAACAAGCTGTATTAGTATCAAAATAGCATATGTTGGTGCTACGGAGCATCCAAAATTATCTCGTTGGAACCTGGAAACACCGCACGACAACCCCGGTGGAGCTGATGGTAATTGGCATAATGCGCGCTATTCCAGCAAAAACAAGATGCACTATAAAAATGTACCCCTGTATGTACCCCTATACCTATATCTATTTGAATGAAAATGGCTGAGAGCATAGGTGCGTATTCGTCGTGATAATATGAATACGATGAATACATGATTGTACTTAAGGAGGTACGTTATGGCGATGGCTGCGATGCCGGTCAGGGTGCCAGATGAGCTGGCCAGTCGATATGACAGATTGGCCAAGGCGACAGGGAGAACGAGGTCGTTTTACGTGAACGAGGCGCTCTCTGATGCCATAGACAAGCTCGAGTACGAGTACGGCATCCTGCAGAAGGTCGAGGACTACCGTGCCGGAAGGCTCAAGACCGTGAGCTTGGACGAGCTGGAGGAAAGCCTTGGCTTGGAGGATTGACGTTGACAAGGACGTCCAGCGGTCGATGAAGAAGCTGGACAGGCAGATAGCGAAGAGGATTACGTCCAAGTTGCGGGAAATCTCACAGCTTGAAGACCCGAGGAGCATGGGAAAGGCTCTTGTCGGTAACCTGGCCGGTCTGTGGCGCTATCGGGTGGGAGACTACCGCATCGTGTGCGACATCGAGGACGACGTTCTGGTGGTGCTCGTTATTGACGTCGCGCACAGGAGCAAGGTCTACAAACGCCACTGACAACTTACGCAGATGATGGAGGCAACGATGGGACAGGTTGGCGAGCAACAGCCTTGGCACTTCGACATCGAATTCGATGAGGAGAAGACCGCAAGGAATGGTTATGACATTGAAGAACTCTATGACTGCGTAGACAAGAACGTGACCCCATACGGCAATATCCGCACAGGCCGCGGCTCTTGGCAGGCCAAGAACCGCAAGGTGCAGTTCGGCGCATTGTGTCCTGTGGTCACGATGCTCTCGAAGCAGCCTTGGGTGATGATGAACATCAAGTCGTTCAGAACCTACGAGGATATGAACGAACCTGATGGCGAGGACTACCTTGCTGCTGTCCGCAGGATGCGTCCGACGCTCATCTATGATTAGAATCGGAGTGTCGCGCAATGGAGCTCGACCGACAAAATCGCTTGATGTAAAGAAAAAGGCAACCAGCTTATAAAAAGTCGATTGCCTTTTTATGCACAGCAGCCCTACTTTGCGAGCTATACTTAAGTTGCTCGACGGTCTTGTGGGGTCCTGCAAGCCCCAGACAAGGTCTGAACCATTCGAATGCCGACACATTCAAAGGTCTTTCTGAGCCACGTCTTAGAGTATACCCTCATTGCCGTGAAATTCGAATAGTCCAGATGCATTTATGTGATTCCTCTGCGCCTCCTGCGCGCCCCGGTAGAACAAGCAAGGATACGGAGCAGTGAAGGCGCCATTAGACGTAGGGGCATTGAAAAGCTAAAAATCAAAAAATAAAACCTGAAGCGCTATGAGCGCCAGCAAAGTCCATGTCGTGGCTTAAGGACGATTCTGTAGCAAAAACCCGCACGAGGTCGCAATTTCCATGGTGGCTTCACCGTGGAAATCGCTTGACGTGCTTTCGTTTTGCCATACAGCGAAAGTAGGAGAGCCGTAGCTCGCATCAGCCTAGTTAAATGTAAGGTGTTTCTTTTGCTGCCGGCACTCAGTTAAAAACATATTGATAATCGTTTGATAGGGAACGCCGGTACGACGAGATTCGTTCTTGAAGTAGTTAATGTTTTCCGTATCAATGTTCATAGTCACTGGCTTACGAACCCGGTTTGCATACGGGTTTTTGACGCTATGCGTGAAGTCATATTCTTTTCTCATTTTCTGTACCCCCAATACTGACGTTCCTCGTTTTTAGTTGCTCGCCTTGCTGAGATGATTCTGATTGTTGATCCGCCATCTCTCAAACAATGGCAAACCGTGAGCACGCGAGCCGATAGGCTCATCCCTAACAAGATGAAGCGCTGCTCGTCATCCGAGTGGTCGGGGTCATCGATAAGGCGTGCACACTGGTCTGAGAATGCTTCGGAAGCTTCTTCAAACGTAATGTTGTGCTTGCGTTTGTTTATCTCGGCCTTGGTGTCATCCCACTCAAAGCGTATGTCTTCACTTTTCACCATATTTATACTATACATACATTGTAAATATATCTCAAGACGGTGAAGCCGCGACTGGAGGCATGTGCTGGACTACGGCATTATCAGAGTCGAGAAAGTGAAGTCTACAGCGGTTGGCGCGATGCAGTGCCACAACGACCGATTGTCCGCCTCAACAAGCTGGCGTTCCTTGGCGAGCCACCCTTGAGCAGTGAGTCTGTCCGGAAACAGACGCTCCACTGTGGCGCCTGGCTTATGTGGATTCTGATAGCGCGCCCGCCATGAATGTCGGCGGCCCCAGACCACGCTGCCCCAACCTTCCTTCATTTCATGCAATCATCATCTCACAGGATGTACCCCTATAAAGTGGGAATCAGCGGACGCTGGTGGACATCTGTGGAAAACGGAAAAGTCACGAAAACGTTGGAAAATCAAGGAAACTGAAGGAAAAAGAGAGCATAGCAGAACCTGCGAAAACACGTCAGTGGAGCTGATGGTAATCGAAACCACGACCTCTTCGATGCGAACGAAGCGCTCTACCAACTGAGCTACAGCCCCAGTGTCTTTTTCAAGACAACATTACATATCTTAGTATGGCTGTGGTACAAGTGCAATTTTCGCGGGTTGCAGGTTGGGCCAGTTCTATGTGCGCGTTAACATAGTGATGGTTGTGCACGACGAAATGTGCACGGAGTGAAAGGAACGAATATGGCAACGTTGGCGGATTATGGTCCGGAAGTGCAGGCTGAGGTCAAGCAGGTGCGTGAGCAGGTGGCCACGCTTCATGAGCAGCTGATCAAGTGGAATCTGGTGGTTTGGACCGCAGGCAACGTCTCTCAGCGCCTGCATACCGCCGATCTCATGGTGATCAAGCCCTCGGGCGTGCGTTATGAGTATCTCACCCCGGCTTCGATGGTGGTCACTGATCTTGAGGGCAACGTGGTGGATGGCATCGAGGCCCCGAGCTCCGATACGAAGTCGCACGCGTACATCTACCGCAATATGCCTGGGGTCTACGGTGTGGTGCACACGCATTCCACGTATGCCACGGCTTGGGCCGCTGCCGGCCGCGACATCCCCTGCGGTCTGACCATGATGGGCGACGAATTCGGCGGCCCGGTGCCGGTCGGCCCGTTCAAGCTTATCGGCAGTGAGGAAATCGGCAAGGGCGTGGTGGAGACGCTGAAGAAATACCCGCATTCGCCCGCCGTCATCATGCAGAACCACGGTCCCTTCACCATTGGCAAGGATGCGGAAGCTGCGGTGAAGGCCGCCGCCATGACCGAGGAAGTGGCGCACACCATGTGGGCCGCTGAGCAGCTGGGCGGTGCCAAGCCGATTGCCCCCGAGGACATTGCCAAGCTCAACGATCGCTACACCAACGTCTACGGCCAGCACTGAGTTTGTCTGCACTGAATGCTGAGCGATGATTCGTGGGTAAAACACATCGAACTATCTCATTGAAAGCGGAAGAATGCGCCAAAATCTTCAGATTTTGGCGCATTCTTCATGTCGTAGGGCCAAGGAAAACGTTCCATGAGCACTTTTCTGAGTTGTTTCGTCAGTTCTGATTTTGGGAATGGCTTGTTTCCACCGTTTCGCTGAATCAGGATTTTTAGGTATCGACTAATTCTTCATAAAAGTGCTCACGGAATGAACACCACTTGGTTTTTGTCTCTTTTCTGGTTGATTGAGTGTCAGGGGAGCGGCATTTCTTTTCGGATTATTGCTGCTGGTCACTGCAGTACCGCGAAGCCGCCGTCGAAGCCGATTTTACCGGCCATGCCCATTGCCAGCTGCAAGAATCCCGTGGCCTCCAGCTCGCGCGCACGCTTGAGGCTCCCGGCATCGATGGCGTTCAATCCGGCCTTCTTCACGACGTCGACAAGCTCAGACTTGGCACCTTCGTCGTCGCCAGCTACAAGCACAGTAGTTTGATTTGGTCCGACTTTTTTGGAATTCAGGCTACCCGCGAAGGTTGTGTTGAACGCTTTCAAGACGTGAGAATCAGGTAGCTTGGCCTGGAGTTCCGCTGCCGCTGAGCTATCGGGGGCGGGAAGCAGCGAATCCATGGTGCTGAAGTCCACGGGGTTGGTGATGTCGACCACGGTGCGGCCTTTGAATTGGCTTCCGAAGGTTTCGGCAATGGTGGCGAGGGCTGGGTAGGGCACGGCGAGCACGACGATGTTGCCTTCGATGGCGGTGTCGGAGCCGGACTTGCTGTCGAGTGCTTGCACCTGCCAACCGGCGCCTTCGAATACGCCTTTGATGGCGGTTCCCATGTTGCCGGTGCCGAAGATTGTTGCTGTTGCCATATTAGTCTCCTTTGTTGTTTACTGCTAACATTATGTTAGCACTAAAATAATGTTAGTGCCAAATCGAAAAATCGTGTATCATGGAAGCCTGGAAATAATCGGGCATTCACCGGTCAGGTTCAGAGGGTATGGCTATAGATTGTCGGACTGACCGTGGATAGCTATGTATAATATCGTAGATTTTTAGGGGAGTTGGTCATGAGTCAGGCGGCGCACATGGGTTACAACGTGTTTTCGGCGAAGTGCCCTTCGCGAGGTTTGCTCAACGATGTGACAAGCAGATGGAGCATCCTTGTGCTTGCCGCTCTGCGGGAAGGCGATGCCAGGTTCTCGCAGATTCGACGCAAGGTGGAGGGCATCAGTGACCGTATGCTTTCCTACACCCTGAATCTGCTTAGCGAGGACAAGCTCATCGTGAACAAATCCGAAGGCCATGCCTCCGTCTATTCCTTGACCGATGCCGGCCGCACCATTGCATGCAAGGCCCAGGACATGTTCCAGTCCCTCTACGCTGCCTTGGGTCAGATGGCCGAATAGGTTGCTTTGTGTTTGGCATAATCAATATAATGAGTACAATGTAAGTACATTGGATTTATATAGATGGGAAGTAATTATGGAAATGAATACTAGGGTGCAGGTTCGAAGCAATAAGGAGCTTAAGAATGAGGCATCTGTTTTGCTTGAGAATATGGGCCTTGATCTGACTACTGCGGTGAACATGTTTTTGAGGCAGATTGTTAATAAACGTGAGTTCCCCTTCCAGCCTGAGGCTTCCTCATTTGAGTCCGCTGTACTCTCAGCGATAGATGAGCCTTCGATTCCAGTGAAGGATGATGCAGCGTTTGATGAGATGATTGCGGATGCGTAGTGTATATGTGGAACCTGCGTTTCTTCGTGATGTAAAACGGCTTAAACAAAAGCACTATGATATGCGGTTGCTTTCGGCAGTTCAGGTTGCACTGCGTACGAATGACAGGCAAATACTCGTTGGTCGGTATCGTGATCATCAGCTGAAGGGGAGTCTCAGGAGATTCCGTGAGCTTCATGTTCAAGATGATTGGCTGGTTGTCTATCTCGTGGAGGGTGATCAGCTGACACTTGTGCGTACAGGCACTCACGACGGTCTATTGTAATCCTCAGCACTTGCGCTAGAAACGAGCCCCATCCCTGCAGAAAGCGGTTATCCACAGATAGGTGTTGCGCTGGCGTAAGACTTGGCCGAGCGGCCCGGAGCGTCCAGCGCAACACCTATCTGTGGATAACCGCGGCGTGCCTAGAAGGGAAATCACCTACATGTCTGTGACGACCAAATACGTCATTTCCAGCGGCCCGTGCACGCCGACTACAAGCACCATTTCGATGTCTCCAGTTGAAGAGGTGCCGGTGATGAAGTTGATGTTGGAGGTCTTGAGCTCGCCGGATTTGATGGCCGGGTCGTAATAATCCATGGCTTGCCTGGTGCGCGGCACGATCTTCGATTTGTGGATGATCGAAAGATAGTGTACCGGCAGGAAGTGGAATGCGCGGCCTTGGCCCGGTGTGGTCGGAGCCGTGATGGTGCAGCTTTCGGCGCAGAGGAAGTCCGCGAATCCGATGGCTGCCTGTGCTTCGGATGCCGTCTTGATGTTGGCTTCACGCCCGGCGCCGGGAACCCAGAACGTGGGTTTTGGACTAAGCCCGTCGCGCCAGCTTTCGAGTCCGAACTCGGCGAAATCCTCATCATCGGTGGGCAGCATCAGCGGCCCGCTCGCATTGGCGGCAACGAACTTATCAAGTGAACCGGCAAGATCGGCTTTGGTGCAGGTCTGAAAGTCCACGTGCACCGCAGGCGCGTTTTTGCGTGCGATCTCAAGTAGTTCGTCCTGGGAATGCCCGGACATCGTGCTTTCAGGCAAATCGTTGACCGGCACCAATGGGTTGTCTTTCAGCTGGTGCCGTGGCCTGCCGCTTTTCTCAGCGAGATAGTCAAGGAATGTTTCGCGATCGGTCATTGCTTCTGCACCTTTCCAGTCTCAGACCATGCAGGCACCTTGCCCTGCTTCTGCTGCCCGGCGTTAGCTTCACGTACCAAATCGGGCACGCGCTGTCCATAGGTCTCCTCCTCGATGGAGCCGAGTGAAACCGGCACAGTGTCCGCGCTTAATGGGGTTGGCTTCACGTGGCCCTCCCTGCGCTTGGAGACCGAGTTGTCGAACTTGCCGAATGCGTCGTCCGCGTCGTTCGGGTTCTTGGCCAGTTGTGCCGCCTGCGTCTGCGCGAACTGCGAAGCAGACCCTTGGGCCTTCTTGCGCTTGAAGTACCAGCTGCGGAAGTTTTCGGAATGCTTGGGTGGCTGGGGAAGGTCACGAACCTTGGTCCAGCCGCCGAATACGAGCGGCATCCACTCCTCATGCCTGCCTGTGGTGTTGAGGTTGGCGGCGGTGTCCGGCTCTCGCTTGGTTTCGCCATCCTGCCCCTTGACCTTCACGCCCTTCTTGGCGATGGGATCCGTCACCACATGGTCGAAGGCCAAGGCGGTGCGGAAGAGCGAGGAGTGACCGGTGCCTATGCCGATTACCTTCATGGTCATGTCGGCGATGGCGGCACCCATATGGTCGTCGTTCATCTCGATTTCGCGGTGTTTGAGCAGCAACTCGTGCAAAGGAATCTTCACTGGGCATGTGGCTGTGCATGCCGAGCAAAGGCTGCACGCGTATGGCAGATCATGGAAGTCCTCGTAGTCGCCCTGCAGAATGGGGGAGAGCACGGCACCGATGGGGCCGGGGTAGACGGAGCCGTAGCCCTTGCCACCGATGTGGCGGTAGATGGGGCATACGTTGAGGCAGGAACCACAGCGGATGCATTGCAGAATCGGCTCGAAGTCGGTGCCCAACGCGTTGCTACGCCCGTTGTCGACGATGACCACGTAGAAATCCTCGGGTCCGTCGGATTCTCCCGGCTGTTGTGGCGAGGTGAATGTGCAATATGAGGTGAGTTTGGTGCCCACGGCGCTGCGGACAAGCATGTTGTCCATCGTCTCGGCCTCTTTGAGGGTCGGCACCATGCGTTCCATGCCCATCACCACCACTTGGGTCTTCGCGATGGCCATGGAGAGGTCGGCGTTGCCCTCGTTGGTCACGATGTTGACCATGCCGGTGTCTGCCACGGCGAAGTTGCATCCGGTGATTGACATGTCGGCCTCAAGGAAGCGCTGGCGCAGCACCTTGCGGCTGAAGCGTGCCTCCTCCTGGGGGTCGTTGCTGCCCTCGTAGCCGAGCTTCTCGTGGAACACCTTCTGCACGCGGTCGCGGTCCTTGTCGATGGCGGGGAAGACGAGGTGCGTGGGCTCGTCCCAGTTGTCCTCTTCAAGGATGAACTCCGCCAAGTCGGTCTCGGTGACTTCCACCCCGGGAATCTTCAGGAGCGCCGGGTCCAGGCCGATTTCAGAGGTGACCATAGACTTGGGCTTGACGATGTGCCTGGCCTGTTTCTTCTTCGCCAGGTTAACAATGAAATCGCGTGCCTCAACGTCGGTCTGTGCAAAGAACACATGCCCGCCGCGTTTCTCCACGTTGTCGCTGAACTCTTCAAGGTAGTCGGGCAGGTAGCGGATCACGTGTTGGCGAATCTGCTCGCCAAGGTCGCGCCAGCCCTCCCAGTTGCCCAGCTCGGCGCGTGCGGTCTCGCGCTTGACCCACTGCGCGTCCTGCGCCTTGGCCACGGCCCGGCGTGCGAAGGTGTCCTTTTCGGAGTTGGCCACACGCTCATCGAAATCAGGTTTTTGATCGCGGATCATGGTGCCGGTCTTTTTGCCGGTGCGTTGGAACATCGTGTCGCCGACGAAAGCTGTCTTGCTCATACCAGCGCCTCCTCTTGCTTGTTGGATTCCTCCAGATATTGGCGGTCGAGCTCGGCCCGCTCCTCAGCGTCTACATAACGGACACGACTCATGTCGACATTGCTGTTGAGCACCTCCGCCAGGTGCATGATTGTGATTTTCCTGCCTTCGCGGTTGAAGCGTCCACCGATGTTCATGAGGCACCCCGGGTCACAGGAGATGAGTACGTCGGCGCCGGTGCTTTGCACGTCCGCCACCTTCTCATTGACCATCTGACGCGACACCTCAGGCACCTTCATGGAAAACATGCCGCCGAATCCACAGCAGTTCTCAATGTGGGGCAGAGGAGTTACATTCAAACCTTTGACATGTTCCATGAGGATGAACGGGCTTTCGCGTTCCCCCAGCAGCCGCGTCATGTGGCAGGAGCGGTGATAGGTGGCGTGTGCGTCAAGCTCGGCTCCGGCGTCGAGCACACCGAGCACACGGTACATGAACTGCGAGAACTCATAGGTCTTGTCGGCCAGAGTACGTGCCTTGGCCTTGTATTCCGGGTCTTCCAGATGGAACTGCAGTTCCTTGAGCATGTTGACGCACGAACCGGCGGGTCCCACGATGTAGTCGGTGTCCTCGCTCATGAGCGCGTCGACCTCGTTCTCCATGGTGGCCTTCGACTCTTTGACATATCCGCTGTTATAGGTGATTTGCCCGCAGCAGATCTGCTGCTTGGGCATGTAAGTCTCGCAGCCGAACCTTTCGAGCACCTCAACCATGGCTTTGCCGACATTTGGAAACACCAAATCGACCAGACACGTGGAGAATATAGTCACTTTCATGCTGCCTCTTTTCGTTGTCGTGCCTCGTCCGGCAAATGATGTCAAGGTGTGCGCGGCACAACGTACACCCACATAACCGCTTCGTTTCACATGCTATCCGCTAAATGCTATTGTATAACGATGCAAGCTGGATGTAGAATCGATTGGGAGTTTTGCGATTTCTGTCTGATAATTAGGTGAATTGTCCTGATGTTGTTTAAACCGATGTGGAAGATTTGCGCAGTTAGGATTATGCGTCTAGTGTTTCGATCATTGGTTGTATGGCGCAGATCAGTTTTTGGGAGTTGTGGACTTGTGTCCTAATTTTGCCTTGAGTAGGCCGATGATGGTCGGGAGCAATGAAATCAGCAGAATCGCAACGATGACGAATTCAAAGTTGTCCTGCACAACTGGAATGCCACCGAAGAAGTAGCCCAGCAGCGTGAACAGCATGGACCAGACGATCCCGCCAAGTGCGGAAAACGGTATGAAGCGGCTCCAGCGCATGCCTGAAAGTCCGGAGATGAATGGCATGAATGTGCGGATGAAGGGAAAGAAACGACCAAGGAACACGGCCAGCGGACCCCACTTTTCAATCATGTTCTCTGTCTTGGCGATGCGTTCGGGGGTCATGGCCTTAATTTTACCGGAGTCCATGATGCGCCGACCGAAGAAGTGTCCGATGAAATAATTGCACTGATCGCCGATAATCGGCGCAAGGATGACCACCGGCAGCAAAACGAAAATGGGCAGAGCGGCTTTACCGGTCACTGCGTCCGGAGCGGCAAAGAAACCGGCTGCAAACAGTAACGAGTCGCCCGGAAGGAATGGGAAAATCACCACACCGGTCTCAATGAAGATAATCAAGAAAATAAAACCCAGTGTGGGAGCCACCCCCATGGAGATCCAACCCGCAATGATGGTGCGGGGGTCTTTCAGAAGTTCAATGAGGAATTTGATAAAGCCCATATGGTGTGTCCTGTTGTTCCAATCGTTGGTCTGGTTGCAAAAGTGACATCACAACCGTATCAGTTGGTGTATCCGGCGTATGAATTGCCAAAATGATTGGATATTCATTCAGAGGGGACTTTTCTAGGCCTATCTATACCTAATCGAGATATGCTCAAGATGGAAACGTTGGAATTCCGCCATTCTTGATGTTGGTTACAAAACAGTTTCCAAGAAAAGTCCCCTCTGAATATTGTCGAGCGCAAAGTTTGGGATAACGATGGATGGATACCGGGCGAGAGGAGAAACGGAGCTTCATCGTATGTGATTTGTCATAGTATGGCTATTAAAGCCACTGCTACAACTGGCATGGATAAATATAGAGAAAGACACTGATGACTCGTACTCAGATAATACCGCCGCATGAAATTCCTAGAGATTTTGGCTCCGGCATGCTTGATTCGTTCGCCGTACCCTCGTCAGGCCGCTCGCGGTGCATCAACGCTGAGAACCCCCACGGCGAAAAAGGCAAGGCAGCCATGACGGCCAGTCGCCTTGGGCCAGGCCGCAAGGGTACGCCATGTTTGGGTACGGTTCCGGCAGGCGAGTCGGTCACGCTGATGGATGTGGACGGACCAGGGGTGATCCGCCATATTTGGATGACCGTGACGGACAAGACTTCGCCGACCGGTCCGAATGTGCTGCGTAATCTGATCCTTGAGTTCTACTGGGATGGTGAGGAGAGTCCGTCCGTGGTCTGCCCCATAGGCGATTTCTTCTGCTGCGGGCATGCCCAGGCCTGCCGTGTCAATTCGATGCCGATCATGGTGGCGCCCAATAGAGGGTTCAACTCCTATTTCTCCATGCCGTTCGAGCATGCCAGGATTGTGCTGCGCAATGACCACAACGAGGATGTGCCCGCCTTCTTCTACCAGATTGACTACACCGAGTACGACGCGCTGCCGGCGGATGCCATGCGCTTCCACGCGCAGTGGCGGCGTGAGCGTGTGACGCAGGAGGGTCAGGATTACACCATCCTCGACGGCGTGCATGGCCGGGGCACCTACGTGGGCACGTATCTCGCGCTCACTGCGCTCGAAAGCCGCTGGTGGGGCGAGGGTGAGGTCAAGATGTATATCGACGGCGATAGCGATTACCCCACGTGGACCAGCACCGGCACCGAGGACTATTTTGGCGGTGCTTGGAGCTTTGGGCCGTTTGATGCCGCCTCAGCTACCAGCGACCCCCACTTTGGCGCCGAAGGGCTTCGCGGGGCGCATGCCTCGGCGCCCGGTGAGATGACCGAGCAAACCTATTGCAGCCCCTTCGTTGGATTCCCCTTCTACTCGCAGACCTTGGTGGGGCGGGGAAGCGACTATTGGGACCAGGCAACTCCGGTGATGCGGGGCCTGTACCGATGGCACCTGCCTGACCCTATTTACTTCCAGAATGATTTGCGGGTCACATTGCAACAGATCGGCACCGACGAAAACGGACTCTTTGAGCGTAGTGACGATGTGGCTTCCGTGGCCTATTGGTATCAGGCCGAGCCGCACAGCCCATTTGAGCCGATTGGTGACCGGCATTTCCGCCAGCCGCGATGATTATGGTTCAGGTTCATACACATCCTGCGCCATACTGGAGGTATGACGCAGGAAGATGATGAATCGTTGCAGGTTGCCATTCCTAAGGGCACAGTGGTGTTGGCGGCCACGCCAATCGGCAACATGGGCGATGCCTCGGCCCGCTTGGTTGCATTGCTTGAGCATGCCGACATCGTGGCGGCTGAGGATACCCGTAGGCTGTACGATCTGGCCAATCGTCTCGGTGTGCGCGTGGGCGGTAGAGTGATTGCCTATCACGACCACAACGAGCACAGCAAGGCCGATTCGTTGCTGGACGAGGTGGAGCGCGGCGCCACCGTGCTGCAGGTGAGCGATGCCGGCATGCCCACGATCAACGACCCAGGCATGACCTTGGTGCGCCATGCCATCGACCGTGGGATTCCGGTCACCTGCGCCCCCGGTCCCAGTGCGGTGCTTGATGCGCTCGCCCTTTCTGGGCTGCCTACCGATAAGTTCTGTTATGAGGGCTTCCTCCCTCGCCGCCATTCCGAACGTGTGCGCTACCTGCGCACCATGCGCTTCGAGCGTCGCACCATTGTGTGGTACGAAACCTTGCACCGCATCGATGAGTCTATGGCCGACCTGCTTGCTGTCTTTGGCCCTGATCGGCAGATGGCGATGGCCCGCGAGCTCACCAAGGACCATGAGCAGATCCGTCGCGGCAGCGTCGCCGAAATCCGCAAGTCCGTGGTCGATGACCCTCCTCGTGGTGAAATTGTGCTTGTGGTTGCGGGAGTCAGCGACGAGGAATTGCTAGCGCTTTCCGCTGTGCGGGCTGGCCAGGACGATGTGGGTAGCTCCGTGGCCGGTGTGCAGGATGGCGGTGCCGCCATGCTTGGCACCGCGCAGCTGGCCAAGCTGGCCATTCAGCAGTCTCAGGAGCAGGGCATTCGCATCAAGGATGCCATCAAACAAGTGGCGAAGAACCATCCGCTTGCCGACGGCTCGCTGCCCAGCCGCAAGGATATTTACGAGCAGGTGCTGAAGTTGAAACCATGAAGTCGGTGCCTTGAATGGCGTTGTCTTCTGGACATCGACCACCTGATGACGGCGGACACAAGGTGGATTGCTGAATTCGCCTAAAAACAGTATTTGATCGATTCGAAGAATTTACGCGCCTGCGACGTATTGGGCCAGAACTTGTTGGCATTGATGATGTCAAGGCATTCCTGTGGGCTGAAGTGATAGTCGGAAATCAACGCGCAGGCGGCCTCGCGTGCCATGCTGTTATATTCACGGCACGGCTCTGACAGACATGATTCATATGTCATTTCGGCCGATTCCTGGATCTCTGGTTCCGCTTCTTCGTTGTTGGCGGTCAAGGTCTCGGTCAGCAGCATGATGTCGCATGCTGTTCGCGCGGGTGATGTGATGGCGAGTCTGCCTATATGCCTGATCTGGGCCGCTGGTGCCTTGCGGTCGTATGTGCGGATTTTACGGCCATGCACCATTGAACGGTAGTGTGAGTGTGAGAGCACGTCAATGCGATCGGGCAATTTGCCGCCAAGCCAGACCCATGCGGCACTGAGTGCGCATGCCGTTGCGCGGGCAGGCACGAGATTCGTCATGATGATGCCTCTGCCGAACAGCGTCTGTGAATATTGCGACAAATACCCGAAGGCTCCGTCCAAAGGAATCAATATGTTCTGATTGTGCAGAAGTCTCACGCTCATCGGTCCAGGAAGATTCCCTGTGCTCAGCAAGATGGACGAGGTTGTGGGCGTTGCCGTTGCTTGGCTGTAACCGCGGCGGATCGGTGTTGTGCTGTGATGCCTGCTGGGTGTGGGTGGGGTGGCATGGCGTCTGGTCGGCGATATTACTTCACCATTCACTCGCGGTCGGTGCGGTGGGGGAGGTGCGCTGGCCGGACGTGTATCGGGAGGTCTTCTGTTTGCCGACTCTTGGCGCATGCCCTTCGGTCTCGATATCACCGAAGTCGGTTGACTCGGTTCCTGCATATTGCCTCCTTCATCTGGTGTTCTTTCGGGCTGTACCGCCTTAATGCGAACAGATTCGTCCCGGTTGTAGCTCGAATCCTATGTAAGTCGGTCGGTAAGGTCGAATCGGCATGTGTAAAAAGTGGATATGTGTGTAACCGTGCAGGTGTCGTACGTCGTTGTGGATGGCACCGTGGATGATATTGAGAAGCGTTGAAGACGAATTATATGTGCACCTACGCTTCAACGGCTTAACGGACCTGCGATGCTTGGGCTGTGCGTGCTAGGGAACGCATGTCCTGTCCCCGCTGAGCCCGATAATCGAAGCTATGACTCATATTTTGGTTAATGTCGCCTGGCCGTATGCCAATGGTCCCCGTCATATCGGCCACGTTGCCGGTTTTGGCGTGCCCTCTGATGTATATGCCCGCTATGAGCGCATGAAAGGCAATGATGTGCTCATGGTCTCCGGCACGGACGAACACGGCACCCCCATCCTCGTCGAAGCAGACAAAGAGGGCATGAGTGCCCAGGAACTGGCCAACCGCTACAATCGCGTCATCGTCAAAGACTTGTGCGACCTGGGCTTGAGCTACGACCTCTTCACCCGCACCACCACCGGCAACCACGAGCATGTGGTGCAAGAGATGTTCAAGCAGTGTCTCAAGAACGGCTATATCTATAAGGGCAAGCAAAAGGTCGCCATCTCGCCCTCGACCGGGCGCACGCTGCCCGACCGCTACATCGAGGGCACGTGCCCCATCTGCGGGGCGGATGGCGCCCGCGGAGACCAGTGCGACAACTGTGGCAACGAGCTCGACCCTGACGAGCTCATCAACCCGGTTTCGAAGATCAACGGCGAGACGCCTCGCTTCGAGGAGACGGAGCATTTCTTCCTCGACCTGCCGGCGCTTGCCGATGCCAACCTCAAATGGCTCAAGAGCCGCAAAGGTTGGCGCACCAACGTCATCAACTTCTCGATCGGCCTGTTCAAAGAGGTCAAGCCCCGCGCCATCACGCGCGACATCGACTGGGGCATTCCGGTGCCGGTGGAGGGCTGGGTCGACAACCCCAACAAGAAACTGTACGTCTGGTTCGATGCAGTCATCGGCTACTTGTCTGCGTCCATAGAGTGGGCACGCCGTAAAGGAAAGCCCGAGGCGTGGCGCGACTGGTGGAACGATCCGAAGTCGCCTGGCTACTACTTCATGGGTAAGGACAACATCACGTTCCACTCCCAGATCTGGCCATCTGAGATTCTCGCCTATAATGGCGAAGGTTCCAAGGGCGGTGAACCGGGAGAATTCGGCCGTCTCAACCTGCCTGAGCAAGTGGTGGCCAGCGAATTCATGACCATGGAGGGCAAGAAGTTCAGCTCCTCGCGCGGCATCGTCATCTATGTCAAGGACATTCTGGCACGGTACCCCGTGGATGCCGTGCGCTACTACATTTCCGTGGCCGGCCCAGAGACCAGCGATGCCGACTTCACATGGTCTGAATTTGTACGTCACAATAACGAGGAGCTCGCCGCCAGCTGGGGCAACCTCGTCAATCGTGTGGCCAGCCTCATTCACAACAAGTTCGGTGAGATTCCTCCGTTGGATGAGGATTCAATGACATCTGAAGATCGCGGTCTGCTTGAGGAGAGTGCCAATGCCTTCGATACGGTGGGTGGGCTCATCGAGCGCCACCATCAGAAGAACGCCCTGAACGAGGCCATGCGCCTGGTGGGAGACATCAACAAGTACATTTCGGCTGTCGAACCTTGGAAAATCAAGGACGACGATGCACGCCTGGGCACAGTGCTCCACACATGTGCACAGGCGGTTTCGGATGCCAACCATCTGCTCGCCCCGTTCCTGCCGCATTCCGCACAAAAGGTGTGGGAGGCGCTCGGTGGCACTGGTACGTTCTCCCCATTGCCGCGCATCGAAGAGGTGGAGGACCTGGACAAGCCTGGCTTCAGGTATCCCATCATCACAGGTGACTATGAGCTTGGCCGCAATGTGCATCCTTGGTCCAGCGAAACGTTGGTTACCGGCACCCCGGTGCCCAAGCCGTCTCCCATATTCCAGAAGATTCCCGACGAGGCTGTGGCAGAGGAATTGGCACGGTTCGAGAAGGACTTGGCAAAAAGGAAGGCTGCGGAGAACGCGCGATTGGAAACAGAGAAGGCGAAAATTCAGCACTGAGCCCCTTGTCGGCCGGGTTCGGCGCTGAGCTGCCGAACGTGGCCAAAGAGTCGGCACTATGGTTCATTGCCATAGTCGCAGGCTTCAAGGGCTTGGTGGGTAGTTGATGGCACTCTTCCAAGCCCCGCGGCACAATGGACACATGACTTCCAAAGGAAAACCTTCTCCCGGCAGCGCTGTAAACCCACTCAGTGACGAGCAAGTCGCCTATTTGGCAAAGCGGCATCACCTCGTGGATTCCACCAGGTATTACCCAACCGGTGAGGTGCGTCCCAACCAGGCCGAGATTGATGCACAGAACCCCAAGGCTACGGGTCGCTTGCTTGAGGCCATTTCTATCATGCTTCGTACCCGTAGCAAGGTGCGTGCCTGGGGACTCGATCGGGTGCCTAGGATGGGGCCGTTCATTACGGCATCCACACATGTGACGATGTACGACGTGTTCGTGCCGATGTCCGCATTGTTCCATATGGGCCGTCGCCCAAGGTACATGGCCAAGGCAGAGATGGCCCATTGGCCCATCATCGGCAAGTGGTTTCAACTGGTAGGCATGCAGTCGGTTCCGCGCTCTTCGGGCGAGGCCAAAAGCATTGAGGAAGAGTCGATTCATATTCTCACATCGGGCCGGCCCCTCACTATCTGGCCAGAAGGTACACTGACCCGAGACCCACTCAAATGGCCGATGAGCCTTAAAGACGGCATAGGCATCATTGCGTTGGAGTCTTCCCGCAGACTGGGCTACCAGGTACCTCTGTTCTGCTCGGCGACGTGGGGGGCTGCAAGCATCAACCAATGGTTCCCCTGGCCCCGCAATAATGTTGTGATGTGCTTTGATGAGCCATTGGACTATTCCGATTTGTTGACCGGAATCGACCAGTGGGGTGCGGAGCCTCCGATGGAACTCGTGAAGGAACTCATCACGCGCATCCGTGAACGGTTGGAGGCGTTGATGGCTGAGATTCGCGGTGAACAGCCGCCGGCGGAGGGGTATTGGGATTATCCCACGATGAGTCGCAAACCTCGGCGCACGGATTTACGGATTTTGGACCGGAATGGCGGCCTTGATGGTGAACACGCCCTTGCTGGCAGCAACCATGACGTTGTCGGCGATCATGGTTTTGACGTATCTAGAGATAGCATGGTTGAATCAGGCGTGTGATTCGCGATCGGTGTTGCGCAGGTAGAGTATTGGTACAGTGTTGAGCAACGCAGCTTGGAAATTTGGAGGAACGATGGTCGAAGCAGCCGAAAATGCCAAGAAGATGAAAGTAACCGTCCTGGGAGCCGGGGCTTGGGGCACCGCGTTTGGCCAGGTGCTGGCTGATGCCGGCAACAACGTCATGATGTGGGCCAGAGAACCGGAAATCGTTCGGTGCATTAAGGAGGAGCATCGTAACGACGTGCGCCTGCCCAGCGTGGAGCATCTGCCAGATAACATGTTGGCCGCAGGGGACCGGGAAGAGGCTGTGAAGGGCGCCCAGATAGTGGTTGTCGCCATTGCTGCCCAGCATGCGCGTGAGGCATTGGCACCGTTCAGGGACATCATCGCCAAGAATGCGGTTGTGGTCTCCTTGATGAAAGGCATTGAGCGCACCACCGGCAAGCGTATGGACGAGGCGGTCTGCGAGGCTCTTGGACTCCCACAAAATCGGTTCGTTGCCGTTTCCGGCCCGAACCTGAGCCGTGAGGTGGCCGCTCGCGAGCCGAGCGCCACTGTGGTGGCCTGTGCAGATCTCGCAGTGGCTCGTATGGTGGCCAGGGCCTGCGCCACCCCATATTTCCGCGCTTTTGTTTCCACCGATGTGGTGGGCGTGGAGATGTGCGGATCGCTCAAGAACGTCGTTGCGCTCGCTGTGGGCATGGTGCATGGCGCAGGTTATGGGGAAAACACCGCTGCCACGGTTGAGACGCGTGGGCTTGCCGAGCTGACGGCCTTGGGTGTGGCGTCCGGGGCCAGTGCGAAGACGTTTTGCGGTTTGGCAGGCGTTGGCGATTTGATTGCCACGTGTGGCTCGCCGCTGAGCAGGAACTATACGTTTGGCTCCAACCTTGGCAAGGGCATGAGTGTCGAGGAGGCCACCGAGGCCAGCAACGGTGTGGCTGAGGGTGTGCCAACCACCGATGCCGTGGTTGAGATGGGCCGGAGGCTCCATGTTCCCACGCCTTTGGCGGCTGCCATGAGCCGAGTGCTGCATGAGGGTCGCAGTTGCAGACAGATGTTGTCTGATTTGTTGGGTGATGGCGCGCAAGTCGATGAGGAGTAGGCCCAACTGACCCTGAACATGCGGTCGGAATGGCAGTCATCCATGAGTCTGACCCGCCCAAACGCGAATTGAAGATGCATCTTGGTATGTTTGTGTACAGAACCGGGTGTTTAGCCTTCCGATATTGTTCGGCAGTGCCTGAATACTTTGAAGCATTGATTTCCATTGTGCCGCATGAATCCGCCGGTACGATGGCGGAGGAGCGGTATGCGTAGGAAACGTGTTGTGGTCTTGTATGGGGGAAAAGCAGACGAGCATTCAATATCATGTGTGTCTGTTGCCGGTGTCTTGAGCGCGATGGATACGGACCGTTTTGAGCCGGTGCCCATAGGAATCACCAAGGCGGGGGAATGGGTGATGAGCCCGGTCGATCCGCGCACCTACTCGCTCGGTGTTGGCGCTGACGCCGGCAATGCGAATGTTCAAGGCATGGGCGAGAACGGTTCGTCGGCCACCACAATGCCCGAGGTCACGGCGGAAGATTCACGCTCGGTGGTGCTTGACATGGCCCAGGGGCCCAATGGTTTCTATGTGCGTGAAGACGATGGTACGCTCACATCCTTGGGTTATATTGACGCCGTGTTTCCCGTGCTGCATGGCCCTTATGGTGAGGATGGCACCGTTCAGGGGCTGCTTGAGATGATGGGCTTGCCTTATGTCGGTTGCGGTGTGTTTGCTTCGTCTGCCTGCATGGATAAGCACTTCACCAAGACGTTGCTTGAGGCTGCTGGCATTCCTGTGGCGCCATGGATCACCGTGGATACGCGCGCGTTCAATGCTGATGACGGTTTCCGGGGCGATGCGCAGGCGGTGGTGCGTCGGATCCGCAGGGCTCGTCTGAAGTACCCCCTGTTTGTCAAGCCTTCTCGGGCAGGTTCGAGTTTCGGCGTTTCCAAGATTGAGCATGATGGCGATGTGCACGAGCTCGCCGCCGCGCTGCTGGAGGCATCCAAGCATGACTGGAAGGTGCTGGTGGAAGAGGGTGTGGATGCCCGCGAAATCGAATGCGCTGTGTTGGCGCCGAACGCTGAGAGTGAGCCGAAATCCGCGCTTCCTGGCGAGATTGTGCTCGACCTTAAAGATGACGGTGAAGATCAGTTCTATGACTTCAACAGCAAATACACCGACTCCAAGGCCTCGCATGTGCAGGTTCCCGCTGATTTGCCTGACGTGGTGTTGGACAAGGTCCAGCAAGTCGCTGTGAAGGCGTTCAAAGCGGTGGATGGTGCCGGCTTGAGCCGCGTCGATACGTTTGTTACCAAGAGTGGGCAGGTCATTGTCAACGAAATCAACACGATGCCTGGATTTACTCCCATTTCCATGTATCCCAAGGCTTGGGAGGCCAGCGGTGTGAGCTATAGTGAGCTCATTGGCAAGTTGTTGGATGGTGTAATACAGTAGAGCACTGTAGCAAATTGACGGTTGGTGCTGGTCATGCGCTCGCAATGACGTGTGATTCGTTGTGAAGGTGGAGGACTGATATGGACGATGACATGCATCGTGGCCAAACGGAGCCGGGGAGCCAAGAGCGGCCAATGGCATCGAAGGGTGCCGAGGCTTCTGGGGGCGATTCTTATCCGCAGCATTCGGGCCTTCCGCTGGATGCTCCATATGACGAGAAGAATGATTGGCTGTTTGCCGGTTCGTCGCGTCCAGAGGAGCATAGGAATAAGCAGGAGCCGGCATCTGCTGGGTTGCCTTTGCAGCCTAGGCCACTCACGGAGCCACTCACTCACAATCGGCCTGTAGACCAGGGTGCGCCAAATTCGTCTGAGCGGGTGAACCCGGTTCCGCCCACTGCTGTCGGTGCTGATCGATCGTATCCGGCGGGCCCGAATTCCTATGGTCAAAGCTATCCAAATCAGCAGATGTATTATGGCCAGCCATATGGCCCGCAAGGGAATTACAGCCCTTGGGCCGGGCAATATCCCCAGCCTCCCTATGTTCAGCCAGGTTATACGCAGAGCCCTATGCCATATGCTCAGCAGTACCCACCGCAGCCCTACCAACCGCAGGGGTACCAACCTATGCCTTACGCTCCGCAGCCTTATCCGGCACCTGGTGCCTCTCGGGTATACAAGGTCAAGACGCCTGCTTACGTGCGATTTCTGAAAAAGCACCGAGCCCTGTTCTCCAGGATCGGCTGGGCTCTGGTCATCACCATACTCCTGTGGAACATCCTTGCATCCGAACTCATTCGCGGCTTTGGCCAGGGGCTGGTGGGGCTGGGGATGAAAGAGGGTGATATGGAAACGGTGTTGAGCAGCCTGTGCCTCTATTTGGTGGCCATGCCGCTTGCTCTGTTGCTGTTCCGAGACCTGCCCAAAGTAAAACGGCATCAGTCGGGCATGAGGCCCACAGAGTTTTTGCAGTTCTTCGTCATCATCTTCCCTGTGGCCCAAATCGGATCCTTTGTGGGCTCGTTCCTTTCGTCCATGCTTTCCGGCGGCCAGGCCACCAACCGATTGGATGATTCTCTCACTAGCAGCAGCCTGTGGGTGAGCATATTGTTCACGGTCGTCCTCGCTCCGATATTTGAAGAGTTGTTCTTCAGAAAGCTCATCATCGACCATACGCAGCAGTATGGCGAGGTGACGGCCATCCTGTTTTCTTCCTTGGCGTTCGGGCTGTACCACACCAATCTCTATCAGTTCTTCTATGCCACTGTGCTGGGGATGATGCTGGGCTATATCTATGTGCGCACCGGCAAGTTACGCTACACAGTCGCCTTGCATATGCTCTTCAACGTCTTTGGCGGCGCGCTTCCGGAGTTGTTTACTGCAGGTATGAGCCAAACAATCATGAACGATATCGACAGTGGCCAGTTCTCCCGGATGCAGACCGCGCTGGCTACGGGTGGGCCCGTGGTGTTCGGCTACTTGTTGCTGGGTGTGTTCAATATTGTGATGTTCTTTGCAGGAATCATTCTCTGCATGGTCAATTACAAAAAATTGAAATTCTACAAGACTCCAAATGAACTTCCCCGTGGAAGCAGGGCCAAGATTGTGTTGGGGAACTCTGGTGTCGTGGTCGCAGTGGCAGTACTCGGCATCATGACAATCGCTGCCGTATTCATGCATTGATGGAATGAAGCCAGAATGTGAATCTGTGCTGCCACCAGGCAAATATCTTCATGGCAGCACAGGAATTGCACCGTGAAGCGCTGGCAACCACAAGATTGGCGACCATGTGCCGTGCCTATAAAATACTAGACGTTATTTGTTGCAGGTCCTATTGGCTGTACGATTCATCGCCATCATGCTGAGGCCATATATTCGGATTGTTGTGCACATCGCGTCCGGTTTTGTCGTTGCCGCCATCGGAATGGGTCGAGGGGTTCCCGGCATCGTTGTGCCGGGAACCGGACGGTTCATATCTGTCCGGCCCACCCGAATCCATATGGTAGTTGTTGTTCCAATAGTGATCGGACTCATGGTATGGAGAGGGGCTGTAGGGGTTGGGTTGGCTGGATTGTTTGCGGTTCGCGTTTGTCCTATCCAGCAAAGCCTGAACCTGGTTTCGAAAATCTTCATCACTGCCGTCAGCCAGGGTGTAATTAGTTTGACGATGTTCATGATTCTGCATCGTGGATTTGAACAGATTGATCCAAAAGTCAGGCATGCTTTTATTTGAGATTGAGAGATACAACGTTCGTGCGAGCACAGCGGCATCGATGGTCACCAGTTGATCCAAAGGTACGGTCTTCGAGATTCGTGGCCAAATGCTGATGAGGGAAATTAAACCACCAGTTGAAAATTCCAGAAGCATGTCAGACGTCAGCGAAAGATTATGCGAGTCCAGATGCTGACCTTTGATGAAGGAATTGCGGATTGCGTCGCGCAGGTACCGTAACAGATCAGGATTGCCGTTTGGGCTGACAACCAATGCTAAATGATCGATATGAATACTATTTTCAGGTGTTCCCAACACCTGCGCCACTATGTGTCGCCATGATTCAGTCGGATCGTCGACCAATTCAGGCATGGCTTTGGCCACGCCTTCTACAGCATCCTCGATAGCGGTTCTAGCCAGATCGGAAAGCTTGTCATAATGATAATAAAATGAGTTTCGATTGACCGATGCCTTGTCAACAATATCGGTAACTGTCATTCTGATATAGCTGTTTGCCGCAAGAAGCTCCCAGAAGGCATCCTCCATACGATTGACCGCTGACAGCTGGTTCGAGTTTTGTCTTGGTCTCGACATGTCTGCTCTCTTCCCCCGTAAATGACACCGCCTTAACCTAACAATGATACATATTTTACCTGAAGAATGTGATAGTCGAGCGAAAAGATAGAGGTGGTGGTTCTTTTCGAACGATTGCTATTAGATAGTCAAACCTATTGTGTGTATACAATATCGGTCAATTTCACAATGTATGACTAACCGTATAGCATCTTTATGCAAATAAATTTAAAAAGTTTGAGCCCAGAGAACAAATCTGCACCATATTCGCAAAATGCTCTAGTTTTTTCATCGGCGTGTCGTTTTGCGTCAGTTGAAATAAGATGCTATCGGCGAAATCGCTGTGGAACTTTTAGCTGTCGGAGTGTCAGGCGAACTGAAGTTGTATAATTAATAGTTGCGTCTCGGAATGTACCTCGCGCCATGATGAGACTAGACTTGCAAGTCAATAGCTAAGATAGATTAGGGAGTCATGATGACAGCTCGTTGCGCAGTGTGCGGCAAGGGACCGCGTACCGGTTTCACAGTTTCGCATTCACATATTCGCAATAAGCGTACGTTTGCTCCGAATCTTCAGACCGTCCATACCACGATCAACGGTGAGAATCGTCGTGTCCGCGTGTGCGTCAAATGCCTTAAGGCAGGTAAGATTCAGCGAGTAGCTGCGTGAAACGTAATACTGTAAACGGTTTATAAAGTCTCCATCGATTTGAATGTCGGTGGAGATTTTTGATATGTAGGTGTCGCCGAGAGTCTTCTGATATAGGCCAGTGTTTATTGCATTGCGGCATCGGCTAACACTTCTCACCCTGGCGGCTACGTGCCGATTGCAATTTACTGGCCCTAGTAGAAATTGGCTGTATCGAATGAAGCTGTTTGCCTCAGCGGATTGATGCCACAGTTCCAAGCTTCACCAGCTTTGGTTTGATGAGGTGCTCTTTTGGGTGTGAAAGCCATTCCTGCGAAGAGGCGGAACTACTCAATCTGTCCATCATCAGCGTATGGCAGGTTGATGCCAATGAGCCGATATTCTGATCCAACGTGGTGAGCTGTACAGCCAGTCCGTATCGACTCAATACATTATCGTAACCGATTACGGAGCAGTCATTGGGGCATTCCAGCCCGCGTTCCCTCATTCGTTGTATGAAGCCCAAAGCCATAAGATCGTTGGCACAGAACACAGCAGTGGCATCTGAGTCAATGATGTGATCTGCCGCGTTGTAACCACCTGAGAATCTGTAGTTCCCTGAGCAGTCCAATTCAGGTCTGAGTGCAAGTCCGGCTTCGTCTAGCCCGGCAAGGAAACCGGCATGTCGAGCGTCGAAGCTGCGTATGTTCATAGGTTTGGGCGTTCTGCCGTTCTCGGTCGATGAAAGAAGATCACTGGCATCTGGATTGGCCCTTGCGGCGGTATTTTCGTTGTTTTGGCAGATACACGCAAGTCGTGTGTGCCCGTTGGCAACCAACGTCTGAGCCGCAATTCTTCCTCCGGCGAAATTGTCAGAGCGCACCGAATCGCACCACTGATTGCCCACTTTGCGGTCTGCAATGATGGTGGGGAACCCCAGCGATTCTACCGTATTGCGCAGTTGCTGTGGTTGTTGCACGGACTGCGCCGAGGGAATGAGGTACAGACCGTCTACTCCGCGAGCCTCGAACTGGTGCAACAGCGTTAATTCGTTGGATTGGGAATCGTCTGAATTCGCCACAATCAGCGAGTACCCTTCGCTGCGGCTCACGTCCTCAAGTGCTTTAGAGAACGAGGCGAAAAACATGTTCTCGATGTCAGGCACCAAGAGGGCCAACAGCATCGATTGATTCGTCACAAGACTTCGTGCGGTCTGGTTGGCAACATAATGGAGACGCCTTGCCGTGTCGATTATCAGTTGGCGCTTTTCAGCCGTAATACGGGTCGGGCGATTATTCAGCACAAGTGAAACGGACGTGACTGAGACCTTTGCCTCGCGTGCTATGTCTTTCAGCGTTGTCCTATGTTTCATCTGTTAATTCGTCCTCGCTGTGTGTGCGATCGCGCATTCGTGCTGCTGCGTGTTCATCGACGTGCAACTGTGGTCCGGGGTTCAAATCGACTGCCCGACAAAACAATCATACGCCTCGCCCGGTTGTGACCGAATCGTACCCATTGATCTCAGGAGAGGATCTTACTGTGTACGTTTCAGTCATGATAAGGCTGAAATATGGCCGAATCGTACTCACTTGGCTTATGAACAGTGCGAATTGCGTACATCTGAGTCAGTCAGATGGGTCAAGTTGGATAGGTTGGGGCCGTAGAAACGAAAATGACCCACGTTGCCGCAGGCCGTTTTCATTTGCAATGTTACACAGGAGAAGTATGAATTACCGCGCGTCGAAGAACTTGCGGATTTGCTCAGCCGAGCCGTATGAGGCCTGGGCGCCGTAGCCGGTGGCAGCGTATCCGGCAACGTAGGAGCCCAAGGATGCGCTGTCTTCCAAGGCGTAGCCGGATGCGAGCCCTGCCAATACGGTGCCCATGAAGGCATCGCCGCAGCCAGTGGTGTCTTTGGCTTGGATCTTTGCCGAGGGGATGTGCTCGTAAGTGCCGCCCGTACCCAGCACCATGGACCCTTCTCCTCCGAGCGTCACGATCGATTCTTCGAAGCCGAACCGCTTCATCTGCGAGGCAATGGCCTTCCAGTCGGCATTCAGCCAGTCTCCATCCAAGGGTCGGTCGATGCCAAGCAGCTGTGCCATTTCGTGTTCGTTGACCAACAGGATGTCGCAGTAGTCGATGAGTTCCTGAGGCAGCGTGGCCTTGAAGGGAGAATCGTTGAGCAGCACCTTCACTCCGGCTTCGTGGCACATCTTGGCGGTTTCGGTCACCGTCTCCATCGGGCTTTCCAAGCACAGACCGAGCACCGAGGACTCCAGCAATGCTGCGCGCTGGGAGTTGATGTAATCCATGCTCACCAGAGAGTTGGAACCCGGCGAATAGACGATGGTGTTCTCACCGTTGTCGTCGACAGTGATCACAGTGGTGCCGCTGGCACCTTCGGCGTGGAGCACGTGGGTGGTGTCCACACTGGCGTCGGCCAGCTTGCTCAGCAGGAAATCCGCGTTGGCATCACTGCCCACCGCGCCGAACATGGTCACTTTGGCGCCGATGCGTGCGGCCGCGGCGGCCTGATTGCCGGACTTGCCGCCTGGCAGAATCACTAGTTGACCGCCGGTGATGGTTTCTCCCGGATCGGGAAGACGAGGCGTGGTGACGGTGTAGTCAGCATTCATCGAACCGACAATGCTGACGGTTCCGTTGATGCCGCCGAGCAGCGAAAGGGAATTGTTCATTGATTGCACCTTCTTCACATGCTAAATTACCTTCAGATATGATAAGCTTACCTATGATAAAGCGTTTTATCACAATTTCTGCCAAACGTTGTCTTTATAGCTCTTCTGCGGCGTGTCGTCATGAGTGGCAGCATCTTTGGAGTGGATGGCCATTTGACAAAGTTGATATAACGCTTTATCATTTATGCCAATGTGATGATTTAACGTTTTATCATCACTGGTCCGGAGAGCTGTTTTTTGCTGTTGCAA
Organism: Bifidobacterium sp. ESL1118; assembly: GCF_058505595.1. Classification (NCBI taxonomy): domain Bacteria; kingdom Bacillati; phylum Actinomycetota; class Actinomycetes; order Bifidobacteriales; family Bifidobacteriaceae; genus Bifidobacterium; species Bifidobacterium sp. ESL1118. Next base: position 1,764,684 of record NZ_CP196371.1, on the reverse strand, counting down.
GTTGTCATGCTGCATCAAGAATTTGTTTTCTGGAGTCACTGGCCGTAATTAGGAGCAGAAGGAGCTTGCAATGGCGAAGAAAATCATTCTGGATCTTGACACAGGCATCGATGACACGCTTGCAATGTCCTACGTTCTTGGATCTGACGATGCCGAGCTTATTGGTGTGACTGGCACTTATGGAAACGTGGTTCTGGAACAAGGCGTCAGCAACGATCTGCGTCTGTTGAAGATGTTCAATAGGGAAGACATACCGGTCTTCAAGGGTGTCGCTTTCCCGACTGGTAAGGATTCATTCAAACCGGAGTGGATGGTCTACCACGGAGAGAATGGCACCGGCAACATTGAGATTCCTGCGCAGACCGATCGCGAGGCCAGCGATGTTTCAGCGGTTGATTTCATCATCGATTCCGTGCGTAAGTACGGTGATGACTTGGTTGTGGTTCCCACAGGCGCTTCTACCACCATCGCGGCTGTCTTCGAAAAGGCTCCGGACGTCATCTCCAAGATCCACATCGTGCTCATGGGCGGCAGTCTGACCCAACCGGGTAACTGCAATCCGTGGCAGGAAGCGAACATGGGCCAGGACCCGATCGCCTCCAACAAGATGTTCTCCTCCGATGCGGATATCACCATGGTGGGTCTCGATGTGACGATGCAGGCGCGTATGAGTCGCGAAGACACCGCCAAACTGCGTGCTACCGGCACGGTGAGCGGCAAGTTCCTTGCTGATATGACCGACTACTACATTGGCGTGAGCGAGAAGGACGATCCGGCGAACCCGGGCCTGTGCAATCTCCATGATCCGCTTGCTGCGGCAGTGGCCATCGATCCGAGCTTGGTCACCACCTTCCCCTGCAACCTGCAGGTGGAGACGGAAGGTCCGAGCATCGGCCGCACCATTGGCGATCCGACTCGTCTGATTAGCAGCACGAAGAACACTAAGGTGGCCCTTGCCGTTGACGCTGAGCGCTTCACTGAGCGTTTCATGAATCGGCTGCTCAAGCTCGTGAAGACGGTCGGCTGATTCGCCTTCATATATAAACTAGACATTTAACATAGGAGAAAAGGAACCACTCAACATGGGTAATTCAACCACTGCGGAGGACTCGGATTTCGAAGTCAACCGCGCCAAGACCAAGAAGGCGCTGCCTGCGCTGCTTATCGTGTTTACGCTGGGCACCCTGATGATTCAGGCGTTCAACCTCGTCTATCAGAACATTGGTGATTCCTTGGGCATGTCTCAGAGTGCATCGCTCATCAGCACGCTTCCAGGCATCGTGCTCGGCGTGGTCTGCATGCTCTATGGCACCCTCTGTGATTTCATCTCGCCCAAGCGCATCACCATCTTCGGTGTGAGCGCGCTTGTCATCGGCAGCTTACTCGGTTTCTTTGGTGCATCCAACTTCTGGGTTGTGCTTGCGGCCCGTATCATTCAGGTGGCGGGTGCCCAGGTTGAGGGTTCGGTCTTCCTCGTGATGACGGTGAAGTACCTCAAAGACAGCGAGAAGGCCGTGTATCTTGGCCTGTTCAATGCGGTCTATTACCTTGCCGCGGCAATCGGCGTCTTCGCCGGCGGCTTCATCACGTCCTTCGACTGGAAGTACCTCTTCCTCGTCCCTGCCCTTTCTATCTTCTTCATCCCGCTGATTGTCAAGAACACTCCTGATATCAGCTCCAAGGGTGAGAAGATGGACTATATAGGCATTGCCATCTTCGCCATCTTCGCCGCTCTGATTGCCATCTACTTCTCCTTCCCGAACGTCTGGTTCATCGTCGGCATCGTCGTGGCGGTCATCGTCTTCGCGCTGTGGGTCATGTTCTCCAGCCATCCGTTCCTAAGCAAGAAGTTCATCATGAATGGCAAGTTCATGGGCATGGTTCTGCTGCAGTTGGTGTACTACCTCTTCAACTTCGCCTGTGTGCCGATCTACAACGTCATCGGCGATCAGATCTACCATGTTTCGCTTACCACGGTTTCGTTGTGCCTGACGGTGGTCTACATTGTCGCCACCTGCGTCGGCATATTCTCCGGTCCGGTCATCAACAAGATTGGTCATAAGGCCACCATGACCATCGCCTCACTGATGATGATCATCGGCTTCGCTGGTTCCGCCATCTTCATCAAGTCCGGCTTCTGGCTGCTCACGGTGCTCGCATGCATCTTCATCGCTGGCATCACCGCTGTATATACGCCAATCTACGACGCAGCCGCCAATGTGCTCCCTGTTGAGGAGAACGGCCGTGGAATCGGCATCCTCGACCTGGTCATGAACACCTCGGCTTCCATCGGTATGGCCGTTTATTCGGCGTTGATGGTCAACCCTTCCATGGGCAAGGCCGGTCTGTTCGGTGCCAAGAAGGGCATCGAGGCAACGACTTCGAACATGTTCTGGATCATGGCCGCTGCTGCTCTGGTTTCATTCGTGTTGTTCATTCTGCTGCGCAAGAACTTCAATTCCAAGCAGAGCGTGCAAGAGGTTTCCGAGTGATGTAAGGTCCATTGGGCCTCACGATGTGCGTACTTGAGGCTTGATTTCCATGAAGTGTGTACGCTTTCGAACGGAATCGATGTGATTTGCGTCCGAAAGCGTACACACTTTTATGTTTTCCTCAGTTCTCTGTGTACAGAGCCAGGCGCGACCCTGTTTCAGGCAACGTGGGCATCGAGGTGGCCACAGCGAAGGCATTGGAGCCTCTGACCTATTTGGGCGAAGATGTGCGGGTGGCGTACGGTGCTGTCGAGCTGTTGGCTGCAGCTGCTGGCATCAACATGCTTGCTGTTTTGATTCCGATGGGTCTGTGTGGAAATCTGTTGTGCGCTGTCTCCTCGGTTTCGGCGGTCATCGTGATTGTCTTGGGCACCACCAAAAATGCTCCTCTCTATCTCGTGCGTTGTACCGGCGTGCCTATGCTCGCAGGTGTGGTTGTTACCTTCATCCTCTCCATGGTCATCTTCCTGCTTATGGGTGCGTGAATCTCGTAGAGGATTGACAAAAGCAATCGGATCTTAGACGGCTTCATTATCGTCGAAGATCCGATTTTTCGTTGAGATGATGGCACCGTTCTCCGCTCTCGTTATATGTACTTTCTGAGCAGGATGGACGTTGTGGCAGGATTGTACACAGTATGGATGACGATTCATTAAACTATGTATGTTTTGGTCGCCAGCGCGAAGATTTGTGTCCGAAACGTACTCGCTTCTGCGCTTTATCCCGTTCCCGCGTACATATTAGATATGGCTCTGTTAATAAGGGATATCTGGGCATACTTATATCAGATAGGGCCATTTTCACAGGATAACTTTTATAAATTGCAAAACATCAAGCAAAGTGCATAATGCTGTTTAGAAAAAGTATACTTGGATAAAGCGGCATGCCTAAATCGTGAAATATGCTATGAAGGTATGTTTACCGTGCGTACATGCTGCGCGGTTTCATGTCTTCGGGCAGACCGTCCATGAGCCCGCTTACCGAGCCGGATTCGAAGACCGAGCGTATGCCCGCCGCCAGCAGCGGTGCGCAGGAAAGCACAGTCATGTTCGGAAGTCGCTTGGATTCAGGTACCGGCACGGTGTCCATGAGTACGATCTCGCGGGCCCCGCAGCCTTTGAGCCGTTCGACGGCTGGGCCGGAAAGCAGGCCGTGGGTGGCTACGAGGGTGACGGATTTTGCCCCGGCCTCATTGAGCGTGCGTACCGCCTCGCAGATGGTTCCGGCAGTGTCGATCATGTCGTCTACAACCACGCAGTCACGGCCGTCGACATCACCGATGATGCCATGGGCCTCGGCGTGGTTGGGGCGCGTCACATCACGGGTCTTGTGGATGAAGGCCAATGGCAGCCCGCCGAGCTTGGCCGCCCAGCGTTCAGAGACCTTGATACGGCCGGCGTCGGGGGAGACGATGGTTGTGTTGTCCAGCGGCATTGAGCCGCGGACGTAATCGAGCAATATAGGCATGGCCGTGAGGTGGTCCACCGGCCCGTTGAAGAAACCCTGCTCCTGGGAGGCGTGCAGGTCTACCGTCATGATGCGGTCGGCGCCGGCTGTGTAGAAGAGGTCGAATATCAATCGTGCGGTAATGGGTTCTCGGCCCTGGCCCTTCTTGTCTTGGCGGGAATAGCCGAGGAACGGCGCGACGACGGTGATGGAACGAGCTGAGGCGCGCTTCAGGGCGTCGATCATGAGCAGCTGCTCCATGATCCATTTGTTGATGGGGTCGGTGTGGCTTTGCAGCACGAACACATCCGCGCCACGCACTGGTTGGGTGAACCGAACGTACATCTCACCGTTGGCGAAGTCGTAGGCAGTGGTCTTCAGCAAGTCGCAACCCAGGTATTCGGCAGTGGCTTCAGCCAGCTCTGGGTAGGCCCTACCAGTTACCACGGCCATGCGTTTTTTAGGTGTCCCGTCCAAAATCGCCGACATATCCTGCCTTCCTCCACATCATGAGGTCAGTCGCATTCGGAAAGATACTGACCAATATCTCTGTCTTCAAGGATACTCGAGGCCGTTCACAACGTGTCGGGCAGGCAACACACGCATTTGCAATCCTTCCCGGCGTGCATAATAGTATGCTACTTCAGTCAGAGGTCGGGGTATACTTAATAAGTCATTTTGTGCCCGCGCAACTACGTGGAGCATTGAGTGGCATGCATACACACTCCTGCCGCGGAAATGCCGTGGCCGACTTGAGTCCAAAGGAGGTGGGTGATGTCTGCACACAAATATGAACTGATGTTCATTGCCGATCCGGAGCTTGACGAACGAGCACTGAAGAAGCTGACCGATCAGTATATGGAAACCGTCACTAAAGACGGGGGCAAAGTAGAGGAACCCGATATCTGGGGTCGTCGCAAGCTCGCCTATGAGATTGATCATAAGAGCGAGGGCAATTACGTCGTGGTCAACTACAGCTGTGAGCCGGCTGCCAGCGCCGAGCTTGATCGCTTGCTCAATCTCAATGATTCCGTGATGCGCACCAAGATTCTGCGCAAGGACGCGAAGTAATTAAATTACTTAGAATTCCAAGTTGTTAAGGAGGCCGGTCATGGCAGGTGAGACGACGGTTACGATCATCGGTAATCTGACTGCGGATCCGGAGTTGCGTACCATCGGCAGCGGGGCGAGCGTGGCGAGTTTCACGATCGCCTCGACCCCGAGGACGTACAACCGCAATTCGGGCCAGTGGGAGGACGGCAACGCGCTGTTCATGCGCTGCTCGGCCTGGCGCGATCTGGCGGACCACTGCGCGTCCAGCCTGTCGAAGGGCATGCGTGTGATCGCCAGCGGGCGGCTGCAGCAGCGCTCCTACCAGGCGAACGACGGCACGAACCGGACGGTGGTGGAGATGACGGTCGACGAGATCGGCCCGAGTCTGCGGTATGCCACGGCGCAGGTGCAGCGCCAGCCCTCGTCGAACGGCTTTTCGGGCGGTTCGCGGGGCGGCTTCCAGAACGGCAATGCGGGCGGAGGCTACCAGGGCGGAGCCGCCGCCGGCGGCGGCTACCAAGGAGGAGCCGGCTACCAGGGAGGCGCTTCAGCAGCTACACAAGGTGCTCAGGGTGGCGGTCAGAGTGCCGCTCCCGCCAGTGATCCTTGGGGCTCTTCCACTTCGTCTGGAGAGGGCTTTGGCTCGTTTGGGTCAAGCTCTGAATTCGGCGGAGACAGTGACGAGCCTGAGTTCTAGGTGATTTGTGAATTCTAGGGTTCTCGATGTCAGGCAGCCTCAATAGCTGCAGGTTGTATCAGTTTTATTAAGGAGTACATAAGAAATGTCACGTAAAAGGCCGCAACCACCGGTCAAACCATTCAAGAAAAAGCCGAATCCGCTGAGTGCGGCAAAGGTCCACGAAATCGATTATAAGGACGTTGCGTTGCTTCGCAAGTTCGTCTCCGATCGCGGCAAGATTCGTTCCCGTCGCATTACCGGCGTGAACATCCAGCAGCAGCGTGAGATCTCCCGTGCCATCAAGAACGCACGTGAGATGGCTCTGCTGCCCTATTCCGGCAACGGCCGCTGAGGGGGGAAGCATGGCTAACACCAAGATCATTCTCACCAAAAGCGTATCGAACCTCGGAGAACCCGGCGATGTCGTAGACGTCAAGGCTGGCTACGCCCGTAACTTCCTGATTCCGCAGGGCTTGGGCTTTGCCTACAGCAAGGGTGCGGCAGCTCAGATCGACGCCATCAAGCGTGCACATCTGGCCAAGGCTGTGGCCACTCGTGAAGACGCCGTGGCTGCCAAGGCTGCCATCGAGGGTACCACCGTTGAGATCAGTGCCAAGGTTTCTGAGTCCGGCAAGCTGTTCGGCGGTGTCTCCACTGTCGATATTGCCAAGGCTTTGGCATCGAAGGCTGCCGTGGATCCCAAGACCATCACGGTCGATCCAATCAAGACCACCGGTGACTTTGCTGCCACCGTGGCTCTGCATCCGGAGATTTCCGCATCCTTCACCGTGAAGGTTGTGGCCGAGTAAGCTCACGAGGGCTTTCGGTAAGGTGCCTTCCACCCATTTGCCTGGGTGGAAGGCACCTTCTTATTTTCGCCCTTGGTTTGTGGATTCCCGCTTTGTGTGTGTGGGAGTATGTCAGTGCTGTCATCGTCGATTTGGCATGCCCACGTCCACGGTTGAAACGGTTCAACTGACTATGGTTTTCTACGCAATGCCGAACGATTCTGCTCAACACTGCTGCACAGCGGAAGAATCCTGTGGCTTGTGCTTGTCCATCGCAAAAGCCACAGGATTCTTCAACATGAAGCGCGGGGTGCGGAATCCCGCTTCCTATTTCGCTCACTGAGCGGTGTAGCCGCCATCAACAAGGTACTCGGCACCCGTGCAGTAGCTTGACTCATCGGAAGCCAGGAACACGGCCATGTTCGCAATCTCCTCAGGCTGGCCGAGACGGCCGAGTGGGGTCTTCTTCTGCTCTTGAGCCACAAGTTCAGGCGAAACATCAACCAGCGGAGTGTGGATGAATCCAGGGTGGATGGAGTTGACCCTGATGTTCAGCTTGTTGTCGGCGCAGTAGAGTGCGGAAGACTTGGTGAGGATGCGCACGCCGCCCTTGGTGAAGTTGTAGGCCGGGCCCATAGGCGCTCCCACAAAGCCTTCAATTGAGCTCATGTTGATGATGGAGCCGCCTCCATAATTCTTTATGTTGCGTACGGCATGCTTGATGCCGAGGAACACGCCGGTGCCGTTGATGCCAATGACCTTGTTCCAAACGTCAAGCGGCAGGTCTTCCACGCTGTAGCCGTCACCGATGCCAGCGTTGTTGACCGCTACGTTGACCTTGCCAAAGTGTTCGATGACCTGCTTGTAGGCCGCTTCCCACTGATCCTCTTCTGTGACGTTGAGCTTGATGAAGATGGCGTTGCCGCCGATCTCCTGTGCTGCCTTCTCGCCATCGGTCTCGTTGATATCAGCCAACGCCACCTTTGCGCCTTCTTGTGCAAAACGCTTGGCGATAGCAAGCCCAATACCTGAAGAAGCTCCCGTGATGAGTGCAACTTTGCCGTCCAAACGACCTGTCATAATTCCTCCTTGATTGGCAATGTCAAATTTTGACGTTTCTGATAATGAGTCTCATATTCCAATGAATATGAGACGCTTACCGGTGTCAATTATACTAAATGTGCCAGAAGTTAAAGGATGAAAAAGACTGCCGGCTTCCTCGTCGATTGGACCATTGAATAATCTGTTCAGTTGTGTGCAGAATATGATTTCATTGGACGAGTGCGGCTTATACGTGGTATCTGTGCGTATTTTCAGGGTAATTTTTTATTGTTGCTGAGTTCAGCGTAGGCCAGTCCGAAGTCATGAAGGGAAGAACTGAACGAAATACGTCGCCAGAATGATCAGGGTTCAGCTATGAATGGAGAATTTGCGCAGTTTCAGGATAATCGCATCCCCACTTCGACCAAGCTCTCCAGCGCCGGGGTGGGGATGCTTTCGTTTATCGGCATCCTCACGGAGACGTCGCTCAATGTCGTGTTTCCGCTGAGTGCGGCGAAGGTCCATGAGATTGATTATAAGGACGTTGCGTTGCTTCGCAAGTTCGTCTCCGATCGCGGCAAGATTCGTTCCCGTCGCATTACCGGCGTGAACATCCAGCAGCAGCGTGAGATCTCCCGTGCCATTAAGAACGCACGTGAGATGGCTCTGCTGCCCTATTCCGGCAAGCTGTTCGGTGGTGTTTCCTGCCGATATCGCCGGGGCTCTGGCATCGAAGGCTGCGGTGGATCCCAAGACCATCACGGTCGCCCCAATCAAGGCCGCCGGCGACTTCGCCGTCACCGTGGCCCTACATCCGGAGATTTCCGCATCCTTCACCGTGAAGGTTGTGCCTGAGTAAGGTGCTTTAAGTTAACAAGAGGGTATTTCCTGCTGTAATGAGCAGTGGGAAACACCCTTGTTGCGTTTTACGGTATGGGTTAAGTGAAAGCCCCGCTGTTATGGGCGTATTGTGTCGGTTAGTGCGGGAGTAATGGGTTAAGTGTGCGAAGTCCCGCAGTGACCGACGAAATAGTTCGGTAACTGCGGGACTTCTGCATCTGGTAACGTTATGCCAATGCCATGTGCGTCAATTCTCGCTCTTCTTGCCGGAATTGGCCTTCTCCAGTTCCTCTTTGGTCTTCACGTCGTCGATGTTCATTTCCAACTGAACCAGGTTGAGGCCTGTCATCTGTTTGAGGGCCTGGGCGCACTTCTTGGTGACCTCTTTGAAGAGGGCATTGGCATCGGTGCCGTAGCGGATGGTCGCGTTGATTTGCAGCGAAACCTGTTCCTCGCCGACATTGGCGCTGATGCCCTTCTTCGGATCGGTGCCGCTGGTCACGGAGTCGGCCAGTTCGCCCAGTGCGCTCCCGTTCAACGAGACGATGCCGTCCACCTGTTGGGCGGTGATGCCAACTATCTTGCGAATCACGTCATCGTCGAATGTCAGCTTGCCCTGAACCTCGCCGGTCCCTTGTTCGCTGTTTGCTGTTGCCATGATAGGTACCTCCTAATCTGATATTTTGTTCAAAATCGCGGTGGCCACCTTACGTGGGGAGCCAAGCCCCCTGCCAGTGAGCCAATGACCCACGGCGGCTCCGATGAGTGTCGACGCAAGGACGATGAGCATGGGTATGAATCCGAAAGCGATCCATACCGTGGAAATGAGAAAACCGATCACCGCTCCGACCATGGTTGTGTTCATGCGATTGCCTCCTTGGGCTCTCCGAGCTCGGTGGTACGTTCAGGATGTTCATAAGGGCGCATAGTGCTCCTGGGTTGCAACATGTCAGATCACCTCAATGGATTCACCGGGCTGATAGGGGTTGAGCCGCACGGTGATATGTGCCACGTCGATGCCTAGGATGCTGGTCAGATTTCGTTCGGCATCCTGGCTAACCTGCCGTTCAAGTTCCTTGACGTCATTGGGCTCCACCACCGTGGCCTCCACCAAGGCCTTGGCCTTGTTCGTGCGTCGGTTGATGTGCACCCGTGATTCGGCGTTGGCCAGTTGAGGGTATTCGCGCGAGACCATGCCGTCGAGGCTGTGTTCGACTCCGGCCTTGCTGATGGTGAGCCTATAGCTGCCTTCCCGACTTAAGGTCAGCGTCTTGGTGGTGGTTGGCAGGAACAGAATGATGAAGCCGCAGACTAGCGCCAGCACTCCAGTGAAGATAAATGTTCCGGCGACGAACCAGAATCCGGCGTTGGTGGAGAGCCACGGCAGGATGATGTTTCCCGGCCATATGTGACTCAGAAACAGTGAGTCAAGCATGACCAAGGACAGCACTAGCTGAATCACCGATAGCCATCCGATAGTACGCTTGCCAATGCGAGACATATGCGCCTTCTTCCATGAATGAACACTTCATTGCTCACTTCCTAACCATAGCGTTGATCAATGGCGCGAGGAGGATTTGTCAGCTCTCAGCAATGGTATGTGTGTTTTCTGATATTTCTTAGATAAAATGGATATCTATAAATTTATAATAGATGTATCGTTTGTTTCTCTTCGCGTGCTGTGAAGGAATATTCCGTTTGATGTAATGTACTGTATCGCGATGCAGTGTAGCATCCGAACGGCTTCGTCGATGGTTTTCCACGTGTGGCAGAATGGTTCGGCTCTCTTAGGTTTTGGATGAATGCAGTTATATACTGGATTCCTACGCCTGTTTTGGGCGCTTCTGATCTTCTAGCGGCTTCGGTTCGGCCGAGGTCATTGAGGCACGAATTGAGCAATATTCACAATGAGCAGGGTACGGCGGCAAACGTTGAAAAGAGCGGCGTTGGCGATGTTTTGCATTGCTCTGACAATCACGTGCCATTGGACACCAAACTTTCCATCGCCGGGGTGGGGATGCTTTCGTTTATCGGCATCCTTACGGAGACGTCACTCAATGTCACGTTTCCTCGGCTGCAGAAGGAGTTTGGCGAGCCGCTTTCCACGGTGCAGCTGCTCACTTCCGGCTATTTGCTGATGGTTACGCTCATGATGAGCGCTTCGGCCTACCTTATGAAGCGCTTCAGCGCCCGCACGCTGTTTCGCACGGCTGCGGTGCTGAGCCTTTCGGGCATCCTGCTGTGCCTTGTGCCAGGGAATTTCTGGGTGTTGTTTGCGGGCCGTTTGCTGCAGGCCATGGCCACCGGCATCTCCACGCCGCTGTTGATTCGAATCATCATTGCGTTGGTGCCCATCAGCCGTCGTGGCGCCTACATGGGCATCGCCAACATGATCACCTCGTTTGCGCCGGCCCTCGGACCCACGTACGGCGGCACGGTGAACAACTACTTCTCATGGCGTGTCATCTTCGCCGGTCTTATCCCGCTCATCATCATCGCCTGGGTCATCGGCGAGTTCAACGTGCGCCTTGAGGCGGCAGGCGGCGGCGACAATGCCGATTCCAAGTCGTTCGACGGTCTGGGGCTGGTGCTTCTGTGCTTTGTCATGCTTGGCATCACGCAGATCTTCGACCAGATCAGTGTGGCAGGCGGCTGGTCGGTCCGCGTCGGTCTTGCCGTCATGGCGGCGTTGGTGGCTCTGGCACTCTTTATCTGGCGCTGCCTGACTTCCAGCTCGCCATTGCTTGATTTGCGTATTCTCAGGAAACCAATCATTACACTGCGCGGCTGCAATTATTTCATTCTTCAGTTCGTCAACATCGGCTGTTCGTTCATGTTGCCAGTGTTTGCTGAGAACTTCCTTCATGCCAGCTCCATGGCCGCCGGCCTCATGCTGCTGCCTGGCTCCCTGCTTGGAGCGGTGGTGGCGCCGATTGCCGGCCATCTTTACGACAGGCACGGACCTTCATGGGTGCTTTCGTTTTCGAACGCCTGCGTACTGGCGGGTGCGGTGGCCATGTACTTCCTGCTGGGCAATATGGGGGTGGTGTTCGTCGGTTTCCTCTATGCCTTTTTGCGGTTGGGCTTCAACATGGGTTATGGCAACACCATGTCGGACGCGAGCAAGTTTGTGGAACCGGCCCGCCAGACCGACTTCAACCCGTTGTTCAATGTGCTCCAGCAATATGCCGGGTCGCTCGGCACCACGGTGTTCTCCATGTTCCTTTCCGTCAGCACGATCCGCATGCCCGGCAAGGTGGCGTTGGCCAATCTGGTCGGCGCGCGTAACGCCTTCCTGTTGGTTATGGCCATCGGCGTGGTGGCGCTCGCCCTGACTCTCGTATCCATCAAAGTTCGTTCTGCTTCCAAATTCGCCGCAGGGAAGTAGTGGTTTTGCAGCTGATGTGTGCTGACTTCGCCGGGTTTCCGTTCAGTGGGTGCTTTTTCTGAATTTTTTTGAACGGCTTGGGAATCAAACCGTTGGAACCTCAACATTTTAGGATTCAATCTTGATTATTTTCGTGGCGAAAGTACGCACTGAATGGTTATGAGGCTGATTTTGGGCCGAATTTGACTTCAAGATGGCTTGAAGAGTTAACCTAGTGAAGTTGGATTAGCTCGAACGTGCCCTTTGCAGAGGCGCGTCAGGCATTTGAGTGTGCTTGCGGCTGTTTGTGGACGCCTGCGAACATGGGCGTCATGTGGCCTATGGACGGCATGAGGTGTTCGCTTGCGTTTACGGATGCTGGAGCATTGGAAGAAAGGTACAATTATGGCTATCAAGCAGACGGCAGGGCATAAGCAGTTGGGTGAGTTCGCGCCGGAGTTTGCACATCTGAACGACGATGTGCTCTTCGGAGAGGTATGGAGCCGGGAAGACAAGCTTTCCGCTCATGACCGCTCCATGATTACCATCTCCGCCATCATCGCCATGGGCGCCACCGAGCAGCTCGACGCGCATCTGAACATTGGCAAGCAAAATGGCATCACCAAGCAGGAAATCAGTGAGATGATCACCCATCTCGCCTTCTACGTCGGTTGGCCCAAGGCGTGGTCCGCCTTCAACCGAGCCAAGCAGGTGTGGACCGACGGTGAGTGAAGCGGACCCTGCCACTCATTCGCAGGCACTGCAACTACTGGAAAGGGCAGGGGTTTCCTATCGGGAGGTGCATCACGGCGCTGTGTTCCATGTCGGAGATGTCTCAGATGCAAACCTGGATTTTCCAGTGGTCAAAACGTTGCTGCTGCACATCAAAAGGACAGGGAGCTACTGCATGTGTGTGCTTCTTGGTGCTGACAGTCTTGACATTCATGCCGTGGCCGGGTTGCTGGGCGTGAGCAAAAGCAAGGTATCGTTTGCACAGGCCAACGACTTGTCAAGACTGCTCGGAGTTGCGCCCGGTACGGTGACTCCGCTGGCGTTGCCGCACAATGCGGATTGCCGCATTCGGGTTCTGCTTGATGTCAGGTTGCAGGAGCTGGATAAAGTCGGCGTTCATCCGAATGTCAACACGTCTACAGTGCTGATGGCGTTTGACGATTTGCTTCGAACAATTCAGGCGACCGGTCATGAAGCGCAAGTAGCCGGCATCGCTCAAGTCGCCAAAGCCTAAGGTATTTCAGGCAATTCTTAAGGGGGCCGGTTCATTGTACCGGTTGGCTCCATGTGGTGTATGTCAGCGTCGGCTAGCATCGGTAGCTTAGCTTTCGCGTTTCTGCGCTGCAAGCTGTAAAACTTTGTTCACCGGTGAAATTTCCATATACTTGGACTCAGGTAGACGCATGTGGCCGGCTCAGGCAAAGCAGAGACGCTTCATGCGCAAGCCGGCGGATAATATTTTTGTCGGTTCCATCCGCGAAAGGAGCGAATGATGAGTGAGCAACCAGATGAGAAACAAGGTGCGCGGGGTAAGATTCCGGCTTCTCAGGCGATGATTAAGGTTCTTGAGGCGTGGGGAGTGAGGCACATCTTCGGGTTGCCGGGTGGCTCATTCGATTCGACAATGGATGCCCTGCACGCCCGATCCAGCACCATGAAATACATCCAGGTGCGTCACGAGGAGGCAGGTGCGCTCGCCGCAGCGGGCGAGGCCAAGTTCACCAGCAGGATCGGTGTGTGCTTCGGCTCGGCAGGGCCCGGTGCGGTCCATCTGCTCAACGGGCTCTACGATGCCAAACACGACCATGTGCCGGTGCTGGCGCTGGTGGCCCAGGTGCCCACGGACACCATCAACACCGACTACTTCCAGGAGTTGCCCGAGGAACCGATCTTCGCGGATGTGGCCTCCTACGACCGTACGGTGATGACCGCCGAGCAGCTGCCGGCGGTGGTGGACCAGGCCATCCGCCAGGCCTATGAGCATTCAGGTGTGGCTGTGGTAATCATTCCCAAGGACTTGGGCTGGACCAAGATCGATGACGACTTCCACGCCACCGTGAATGATTTCACGTTCACGCAAAACCATCCGCTTCCCGACTCTGACTTGGTGCGCCGGGCCGTGGATATGCTGACGAACGCCAAACGTCCGCTGATTTATTTTGGCGTTGGCGCTAAGGGCGCGGTGAAGGAGCTCAAGGAGCTCTCCGAGCGAATCAAGGCCCCGCTGATGTCGAGCGCACTGTGCAAAGGTCTGATTCCCGACAGCGATCCGGCATATATGCTTTCGGCTGGCCGCGTGGCCTCCAAGCCGGGCGTGGATGCTGCCTCGAGTGCTGATGTGGTGCTCTTCATCGGCACCAATATGCCGTTTGCCGGTCTCTTTATCAAGCCGGATGCCAAATTCATCCAAGTCAACACGAAGCCCAGCGACATCGGCAAGCGCCATAGGGTCGATTTGGGCATCATCGCCGATGCCAAGGCCACGCTTGAAGCCATGCTCAAAGTGGCGAAGCCTGTGGAATCGCGGCCGTTCTACGACGCGATGATTGCCGACAAGAAGAATTGGAACGAGTGGCTTGCTGGCCGCTCGGAGATTGACAAGACCCCGCTCGACGTGGATGCCGTCTTCACCCAGATCAACCGGATTGCCAAGCCCGATGCCATATTCTCTGTGGATGTGGGCAACGTGACCATAGATTCAGTGCGGTTGCTGAACATGGTGCCGACGCAGAAGTTCGCCACCTCCGCTTGGTACGCCACCATGGGCTTTGCCGTTCCCGCAGCCATCGGCGCGCAGGAGAGCTATCCGGGCCGTCAGGTGTTCTCCATCAGCGGCGACGGTGGATTTGCCATGAACATGCAGGACATCATGACCCAAGTCAAGTACCGCGAACCGATTATCAACGTGGTGCTGACGAACAAATCGCTTGGATTCATCGAGGCGGAGCAGGATGACAACCGCCAGCCGCACTCCGGGGTGGACCTAATCGATGGCAACTTCGGTGAGGCTGCAGCGGGTCTGGGGGCCAAGGGCTACGAGGTACGTACGCTCGCCGAGCTTCGGCAGGCGTTCAGCGAAGCCGCGGATTACACGGCTCAGGGCCGCGGCCCGGTGGTGATCGACGTGAAGATTGCCAACGACCGCCCGTTGCCCGTCGAGCAGCTTGCGCTGGAGGCCAGTGACAGGTTCCCGCAAGAGTATGTGAATCAGTTTACGGCCACCTATCGCACCGACGGGTTGATTCCGATTAGCCGGATTCTTGCGAAGTTTGAAGCATAGAGCCTGCTGGGGAGAGGTTTGTATTGTTGGGAGGCGCTTTGCCGCATATCGGAGGGTTGGTGACATTTCGCCCGTTGACTGCCTGTCATGAGCGTTTTGTCTCCAGCCTGGCGAGGTGAGGCGGCATCTCGTCTACTTATGTCTGTTCAACGGACGAAATGTATCCGCTAGTGTCGGATCTGTACATTTCGTCTCTTTAGGCCGGTCCCTCTTCCCGTAACGGCGATATGCATAGAGTCGTTCTATACTGACTCATTATGGAGCCGTGTATATGATGCGGTGACAATGATTGGCAGCGATGCTTTGGAAGGAGAGACCCGGGATGGGTTCGGCTGATGGTGAGTTGAGCGATGAAGAGCGAAATCTGTTCGAACGGTGGACCGAGATTGACGGTGATTTGGACGGCGTGGAGTCGCAACTGGCACAGTACATACGTACCAGTCGTATAGTGACGGCTCGAAGCGACAGGTTGCGGTCTGAGCATTGGAAAGTGCCGGAAGGCATCGATTGCTTCAACGATATTCCCTATATGGACGATGGTTTGCGCGGCCACAAGCTGGATGTCTACTTGCCGCATGAGGCGCGCGAGCGTGGTGGTGCCGTATTGCCAGCTTACGTTGACATTCATGGCGGTGGTTTTACGTACGGATACAAGGAGCTGAATCGTAATTTCAACGTCAATCTTGCAGCGCAAGGGTTTGCGGTGTTTTCACTGAGTTACAGGCCAGTGCCACAGACTGATTTCTTAGGGCAATTGCACGATGTTTTTCATGCTTTTGCATGGATAAGGCAACATTTGCAGGACTATCCAGTGGGTCCAAATTCGTTGTTCATCACCGGTGACTCGGCTGGAGGAACGCTTGGACTGTATTCTTTGGCGATTGATGGTTCGGAGGCTGTGGCTCGGACTTTCGGTATTGAACGGTCTGGAATCAAATGGAAAGGTGCGGCTCTGATTTCAGGGCTCTTTGACTTGACCTCCTATGTGGATGTTGCGGTAGGAAGATCGCCGCGTGACGGTGAGGACATCATCCAGGGCTGGGATTTGCTCGCCCCCGCCATGTTCACCGGATTGGCAGGAGCTCCTGAGCGTTACGTTGACTTGAATGCAATGACTCATGAAGTGAACCTGCCCTCCCTTTTTCTCAACACAAGCAACGACGACTTCATCGAGTTCCATACGCTACGTCTCGCTGCAGCGTTGAGCCGCAATGGGCGCGACTTCGAGTTGCACGATGTGTACGCGCCGAAGGGTCAGGCGCTGGGGCATGTCTACCCCGTCGGCATGAGCTGGCTGCCTGAAAGCCAGACCGTGTTCGAGCAGATTCGTGAGTTTTCCTACAGTCGGATTTAATGGTTGGGCTGCACTTGCCCGGCGTACGCGCGAACCGCGTCCAGTGCTTCCGATTCCACTTCTTCAATGTCCCCGTCCACGCAGATGGTGTAGCCGTCCTCGTCGTCATGCAGGTCCTCCAACGTTTCGAATTGGCTTTCAAGCAGAGAGGTGGGCATGAAATGGCCTTTTCGTGAGCTCATGCGTGAAGCGATGACATCGAACGAGCCTTTGAGATGGACGAGGTAGACGGGGCACGTCTTCCGCAGCGCATCCCTATACGAGCGTTTGAGCGCCGAGCAGGAGACGACGGTGGGAATGCCTTCGCTGTCTTTCCGCTGGATCCATTGTGCGATTCGCGCGAGCCAAGGCCGGCGGTCGTCATCGGTGAGTGGGATTCCGGCGCTCATCTTGTCGATATTGGCTTGCGGATGCAGATCGTCGCCTTCGGCCATCTCATAGCCAAACTGGTTGCTGATGGCCTGTGCAACCGTCGTTTTCCCACAGCCGGAAACGCCCATCACTATTATGTGTACATTCATGTTCTTGTTGCCTCCACGTTCGAACCTCGCATCGGGAGTGCCAATAGCATCGCGCCCGAGTCTTATGCTACATTATTTGCACAAGAAAGGATTGGGATGATGCGAGTTGTCATTTTTTGCCAACGTTGAGCCTTGCCTTGGCGATTCTTGGTGACTCTTGATGATTCCGCGTCGATTTGAGAGTTATAGGTTTGTTCAGATCTGGGGTTTGCCCAAACCCAAAGGTAACCGGAAATCCGTTTCGCCTGATATGTTTTGTTGTGCCTACTCAATGTGATGCTGAATGCATGTCCGTGCGATTCCTGAAGGTTAGGTAGGGCTATTGTGCAATACTGACGAGCGGAACGGCGAAACGGGTGCCACAAAATGGCGGTATATGGCAGGTTTTGTGGTTGATGCTGTATTTCTCCGCAAAGTTTGATAAACATGCGAGTTATGATGTCATTGTACATAGAGGTTCGTTGCATAGCGCACAACGGCAGCATCTCAAGTTAAAAGGAGCGGTTATGGCTGGTACGAAGCTTGTCATCGTGGAATCTCCCACCAAAGCCAAGAAAATCGGAGGCTATTTGGGCAAAGACTACACGGTCAGGGCATCGGTGGGTCACATCCGCGATCTGGCGCAGCCCAGTGAGGTGCCTGCGTCCAAGAAAGAGAAGTTCGGGCGCTTCGGTGTGGACGTGAACGATGGTTTCGAGCCGTACTACATCGTCGGGCCGCAGAAAAAGAAAACGGTGGCCGAGCTCAAAAGCGCGCTCAAGAACGCCGATGAACTCTACCTCGCCACTGATGAGGATCGCGAGGGCGAGGCCATCGCCTGGCACTTGGTGCAGACGCTGAAACCGAAGGTGCCCGTCAAGCGCATGGTGTTCCACGAGATCACGCCCGAGGCCATCAAGGATTCCCTCAATCATACGCGCCAGGTGGATGCCAATATGGTGGATGCGCAGGAGACCCGCCGTGTGCTCGACCGCCTTTACGGCTATGAACTTTCACCGGTGCTTTGGCGCAAGGTCGGCCCTGGTCTTTCCGCCGGCCGCGTGCAGTCGGTGGCCACCAAGCTCATTGTAGAGCGCGAGCGTGAGCGCATGGCGTTCGTACGGGCTCCGTATTGGGACGTCACGGCCACGTTGGCCAAGTCTGGCGAGAGCGCTGGCGAAGGCGGCTCAAGCTTCGAGGCGCGCATGATCGCGATGAACGGCAGTCGCCTTGCAGGTTCCAAGGACTTCAACAGCGATGGAACGCTGACTGCCTCCAGCCAAAAGGATGGTGTAACGCGTATCGACGAGGACTTGGCGCAAAAGCTTGCCAAGGCCCTGGAACACTCCACGTTCACCGTGAGCTCCATGGAGACCAAGCCGTATCGTCGCCGGCCGGTTCCGCCATTCACCACCTCCACCATGCAGCAGGCTGCCGGCAATAGGCTTTCCATGAGTTCGCGCCAGACCATGCGGGCAGCCCAGGGGCTGTACGAGAACGGTTACATTACCTATATGCGTACCGATTCGGTCACGCTTTCCCAGGAAGCCATCCAGGCCGCACGGCAGTCGGTGACGAAGCATTTTGGCAAGGAATATCTGTCGGAGAAGTCCAAGCAGTACGTCACGAAGACCGCGGGAGCCCAGGAGGCGCACGAATGTATTCGTCCTGCCGGTTCGAAGTTCCGCGATCCTGATGAACTCGCCACCAAGGTTCCACCCGATCAGTTGAAGTTGTATACCTTGATTTGGCAACGTACGCTCGCTTCCCAGATGGCCGATGCCACCGGGGTCACTGCGACGGTGCGTCTTACGGCTCCCGTTGAAGGGGTGGATGTCCCTGCTGCCGGTAGTGGTTCGGGCGAGACCGAGTTTCAGGCTTCGGGTACGGTCATCGAGTTCCCAGGATTCCTCAAGGTATCTGGGTGGCCGCGTCGCGATGGCGGCGAATCCGATGTGGCGTTGCCGCCGATGAAAACAGGCGACGCGCTGACCGCCTCGGCGGTGGGTGCCGATGGCCATGAGACGCAGCCACCCGCTCGCTACACGGAAGCCTCGCTGGTCAAGACGTTGGAGGCCAAGGAGATTGGCCGCCCGTCCACGTACGCCAGCATCATCTCCACCATCATCGATCGCGGCTATGTCTACGAGCGTGGCCGTGCCTTGATCCCCTCTTGGTTGGCCTTTGCCGTCACCAAGCTGTTGGAGCAGAACTTCCCGAAGTACGTGGACTACCGGTTCACTGCGGATATGGAAAACGGCCTCGACAAGATAGCCCGTGGCGATGAGACAAGCAAGGAATGGCTCACACGGTTCTATTTCGGGTCTGGCGACGGAGCGGCGAAATCCAGTGATGAGGCGCACGAGGGCTTGGCGCAGCAAGTGGCGCAGCTGGGTGACATTGATGCCCGCGCCATCAACACCATCGAGATCGGCGATGGCCTGCAGGTGCGCGTGGGCCGGTATGGCCCGTATCTGGAGGACACCAAGAACCTGGATGCCGAGGGCAATCCCAAGCATGCCTCGATTCCCGAGACCATGGCTCCTGATGAGCTCACCGTCCAGGCCGGTCATGAGCTGATTCGCACCAATGCCGGCGGCCCGCGCGAGTTGGGCAAGGACCCCGTGACCGGCGGCACAGTAGAGGTGCGCACCGGCAGGTTCGGCCCGTATGTAGCACTGGTGGCTCCCAGTGTGGCAGACCAACCTGCGACGGGCGAGGCAACAACCGAAGGTGTGAAGACGCGTAATGCCAGGGGCGCCAAGGGCACTGCAACGAAGGGTTCTGGCGCGTCTGCAGCGTCGAAGTCGACTGCCAAGTCCTCGTCGCGTTCGAAGTCAAAGAAAGTTGCGGCACCCAAGCCCAAGATGGCCTCGCTCTTCAAGACCATGACTCCTGAGACCGTCACGCTTGAAGACGCATTGAAGCTGCTCAGTCTGCCGCGTGAGGTGGGCAAGGTGGAGGAGACGAACGCCGAAACCGGTGAGGTCTCCGAGGCCACGGTGGTGGCCAACAACGGGCGGTATGGTCCGTATCTGACCAAGACCAGTGCCGACGGCAAGTCGGAGACGCGCTCGCTTTCGGGTGAGGATGAGATTTTCAGCGTCACCATCGAGCACGCCAAGGAACTGTTTGCACAGCCAAAGTATGGCCGGGGCCGCGGACGTGGCGCTGCAAAGCCGCCGCTGCGCGAGCTCGGTGCCGATCCGGAGAACGGTAAGAACGTCACCATCAAGGACGGGTTCTATGGAGCCTACATCACCGATGGCGAAACCAACCGTACGCTGCCCAAGCAGTACACTCCTGAGTCCATCGACCCCGTCGATGCGTTCCGGTTGCTTGCCGAGAAGCGTGCGGCTGGCCCTACCAAGCGCCGCCGTCGCACCGCCACTCGTAAGAAGTCGGTCAAGAAGACTGCGGGTTCAACCAAGCGCACGCCAGCGAAAAAGGCCACAGCCAAAAAAACGGTCACAAAGCGTGCGTCTACTCAGCAGTGAATTCAGCCAACGCACTGCAAATTGGTTCCTAGTGCGTCTTCGCATCGCACCGAACATATTGGGCATCGGCACCGCACACGTCAGGCAAACACAGTAATATTGATGGAATGAGTCCTGAATCCTTAAGTGAACTGATTTCCAACATTGCGCACGGTTTGGCATCTGGTGGCAAAGCCGGGCAACTGACCGATGAGCTCGTGCCGCCGGTGGGCAAGTTTGCCGTGATGCGCCCAAAGGATCGTTCGCATGGCGACTGGGCGAGCAATGTTGCCATGCAGCTGGCTAAGAAAGCCGGAATGAAGCCACGGGATTTGGCGGAGCTGTTTGCCGCGGAGTTGAGGGATGCCGATGGGATTGCATCCGTGGAGGTGGCTGGCCCCGGATTCATCAACATCACGCTTGACTCCGCCTCTGCTGCCGCAGTGGTCGATGCTGTGCTGGCGGGCCGTGAGCCGATTGGCGACGTGTACAAGTCTGAGGGCGGTGAGGCGCTGAATGAAGAGGGCACGTCCTTCGGCCGCAATGAGAGTCTGAGCGGCAGAACGCTCAATCTGGAGTTCGTCTCCGCCAACCCCACTGGTCCGATTCACATTGGCGGCGTGCGTTGGGCGGCCACGGGCGACTCGATGGCGCGCGTGCTAGAGGCCAACGGTGCCAAGGTGGTGCGTGAATATTACTTCAACGACCACGGCGAGCAGATCAATCGCTTCGCCAAATCGTTGGTGGCTGCTGCCCATGGCGAACAGACGCCCGCCGATGGCTACAAGGGTGCGTATATCAAGGAGATAGTCGATCGTGTGATTGCCCAGGCCAAAGCGGATGGCGTCGATATCCTTTCGCTGCCTCGCGTCGACGGCGGTGTGGATAAGGATGGCAAGGCCTTGGGTGAGGGTGACTCGCCCCAGCGTGAGGAGTTCCGCGCCCGCGCCGTGCCGATGATGTTTGCCGAAATTCAGCAGTCCATGAAGGACTTCCGCGTGGACTATGACGTGTGGTTCCATGAGAACAGCCTCTATGAGTCCGGTGCCGCCGACAAGGCCATCGACTACCTGCGGGGCAAGGGCGACATCTACGAGAAGGACGGCGCCACCTGGTTCGCCTCCACCAAGCACGGCGACGACAAGGACCGCGTCATCATCAAGTCCAACGGTGAGTACGCCTACTTCGCCGCCGACATCGCCTATTACTGGGACAAGCGCCACCGGTCGGTCGATCCTGCTGACGTGGCCATCTACATGCTCGGCGCGGATCATCACGGGTACATTGGCCGTATGATAGCCATGTGCGCTGCGTTTGGTGACAAGCCGGGCGAGAACATGCAGATTCTCATCGGGCAGATGGTCAACGTGATGAAGGACGGCAAGGCCGTGCGCATGTCGAAGCGAGCCGGCAACGTCGTCACCATCGACGACCTGGTGGATGCCATCGGCGTGGATGCCTCGCGCTACTCGCTGGCCCGCACCGACTACAACACGAGCGTCGACATCGACCTCAATGTGCTGGCCTCGCACACCAACGAGAACCCGGTCTACTACGTGCAGTACGCCCACGCCCGCAGCTGCAACGTGGACCGCAATGCCGCCGATGCGGGAATCGACGCAGCCCAGGCCGAGCTGGGCCTACTGGACACGGCCGCCGACGGCGAAGTGCTGGCGGCGTTGGCCCAATGGCCGTCCATCGTGTCTGAGGCTGGCAATCTGCGCGCTCCACACAAGGTGGCTCACTATTTGGAGACGCTCGCTGGTGCATACCACAAGTGGTACAACCTGGAGCGCGTGGTGCCTATGGCACTCACTGAGCCCGAGGAGCGCAAGGATGAGGTCGAGCGCGAAGCGTTGCGCATCGCCAAAGATCCGGAACCCGCCCGCGCTGCGGCACGCCTGAAGCTCAACGACGCTGTGCGCTTGGTCATTGCCTCCGGCCTCGACCTGCTCGGTGTCAGCGCGCCCAGCAAGATGTGAAATATCCGGTTGTTTTCGTTCAGTGGGTATTTTTCTTGTGAGAGGCATGGAACTGAGTTATTAAGAATGGCTATTTTCCGCCATTTTCTTAGTTATACAATGTGCTCATCCGGCGATTTGCCCACGAAAAGTACCCACTGAAGGAAATATGATGAATAAAGTTGTCTCAAAAGGTACACAGGAGGGTCATATGGCAGGCATCAGCAAGATTTGGCCGGTAACCGCGGCATGGGATGACTGCGGCGAGCTGACGTTTCATGGGCATTCGGCTGCCTCATTGCTAGATGATTTTGGTTCTCCGCTCTACGTCATGGACATCGACGAACTGAGGGCACGTGCCCGCGGATTCGTGCGTGCCGCCGAGGCTGCATTCCCCACCTCAACCACCCATGTCAGCTACGCCGGCAAGACGTTTCTTTCCAAGGAAGTCTGCCGCATCGTCACCGAGGAAGGCATGTCCGTGGACACCTGCTCGATGGGCGAGATGCGCATTGCCCTTGCGGCCGGCGTGCCTGGGCGCCGCCTGGTGCTGCATGGCAACAACAAGTCGGATGCCGAGCTGGAGCTGGCGATCGCTCAGAATTTCAGCAAGATCGTGGTGGATTCGCCCGACGAACCGGCTCGCATCGCCGCCATTGCCCACAGACTCGGCAAGCGGGCGCGTGTCATGTTGCGCGTCACCTGCGGCATCCACGCCGGCGGCCATGAATATATCTCAACTGCCCACGAGGATCAGAAGTTCGGGGTTGCCTTACTACCGGCAGGAGTGGGTCCGGAAATCTTTGATGTACTCGATAAGCTCGGTGTGGACCAGCCGGATGGGCGTGGCGGCAAATCCTATGCTGATATGTCAGGCACGCCCACACAGACATACGGCGGTGCGGCCGGCAACGCATCACAGGTGCAGGCGGTGCAAAATGGTGCCGAAGCTGTGGATTCCGGGAATGGTCAGAGTTCTGAGAGCCCGATTCATGCCAATCTGGCCAACGCCGACAAACTGGACTACAGCATCCGCTACCCGTACGACACCGGTCAGCATACGGCACTTTCCGACAATGACCTAGCTTTGGCACGCGCCATGGATGCAATAGCCGAAGGGCCTGCCATCGCTGTCTTGAAAGACATCGAGTCCCACAGTGACGACCTTGAATTGGTGGGCATCCATTCCCACATCGGTTCGCAGATCCACAATGCCAACGCCTTCATCGAGGCGGGCGAGCGCATGATGCTCCTACGCCGCACCTTCTACGCAACCGATGCCTATTTCCTGCCCGAAGTTGACCTTGGCGGCGGCTATTCCGTGGCCTACACCGACAGTGAAGATGCCATGGACGTGCCACATGAGCTCGGCAGGCTCTCCGAGGCCGTAAGCCGGGTCAACAAGGCACTCGGCATGCCGGCGCCCACCATCTCCTTTGAACCGGGCCGCTCGATTGCCGGCCCCTGCGGTGTGACGCTCTATACGGTGGGCACCATCAAGCGGATCGCTTTGCCCGCTGGGACGAAAGACAGTGCTGGCAACGAAATCCATGAGCGCACCTATGTATCGGTCGACGGTGGTATGAGCGACAACATTCGTCCGGCGCTCTATGGTGCAGATTACACGGCAGTCGTGGCCGGAAGGGCTGCAGGCCAAGCGTCTCACGCCGGCGGTGCAACAATGCTTGCACGTGTGGTCGGCATGCATTGCGAGTCCGGCGACATCATTGTACATGAGTGTCGCTTGCCTGCAGATCTCAGTCGGGGCGACATCCTCGCCGTTCCCGTCACCGGAGCCTACGGCCGTACGATGGCAAGCAACTACAACCAGGCTTTGATTCCAGCAGTGGTGTCGGTCAGCGAGAACGATGTCCATGTGATGATTCGCCGTCAGACCATCGACGACTTGCTCGGCCTTGACGTGAGCCGCTGATTCCTGGAGCGGGAGCCTGTCGGTTTCGTTCCGTAAGATAAAGCCATATTCATGATTTCTGACTGTGGGGGAAGAGTATGGCGAATCAGGATGCGTCCAAGGTCGGCGCTGTGGGTGGACGTGCGGATGCGGACCCCATCCGCATAGGGTTGCTGGGGGCCGGCACTGTGGGCTCCCAAACGGCACGGTTATTGGTGGAGCAGCGCGTTGAGCTGGAAAACCGCATTGGCTCGCCGATCACATTGAGCGGCGTGGCCTGCAGACATCCCGAAACAGTCGATGTTCCATGGATCGACAAGGCTCTGCTGACCGCAGACACGCAGTCCGTCGTGCGTGGAGCGGACATTGTCGTCGAGCTCATCGGCGGCTTGGAGCCGGCGCGAACGCTGGTGTTGCAGGCGCTCAATGTGGGCACGTCGGTGGTGACTGCCAACAAGGCGTTGCTTGCGAAATTCGGCCCCGAACTCTACCATGCCGCCGCCAAGCACCATGCCGACATCTATTTCGAAGCCGCGGTGGGAGGGGCGATTCCCCTCATCCGGCCGCTGCGCGAGTCACTTTCCGGAGATACGGTCGACAGCGTGCTGGGCATTTTGAACGGCACCACGAATTACATTCTTGACGAGATGACCACCAAAGGCCTCGATTTCGATGTGGCACTGAAGGATGCACAGGCGAAAGGATATGCCGAGGCGGACCCGACCGGTGACATCGAAGGTGTCGATGCCGCCAACAAAGCCGCCATCGTGGCTTCCCTTGCGTTTCACACGCCGATCGGCATAGACGATGTGTCGGTTGAAGGCATCACAACAATCACTGCGGACGATATTGCCGCCGCCACTGCCGAAGGTAGGGTGATCAAGTTGCTTGCCGTGGTGGGCAATGGTGAGGATGGCGTATCGGCTCGCGTCTACCCCGCGTTGATTCCGCAGGACCATCCTCTGGCTTCGGTGCACGGCAGTTTCAATGCGGCGTTCGTGCACGCTGAGGCCGCCGACGACCTCATGTTCTACGGGCGCGGGGCGGGAGGCGCCCCTACGGCCTCGGCGGTGGTCGGAGACGTGGTGACTGTGGCGCGCCACATTGCGCAAGGTTCCACAGGTCAGGCCATCGATCTATACCAAGATCTGCCCAAAGCCACGCTGAATGCTTCGGAAGGCGTGTTTGCCGTGCGCTTCCAGATTTGCGACAGGCCCGGCATCCTGGCGAAGATTTCGCAGAAGTTCGGCGACTATGGTCTTTCCATCAATGGCATCAACCAAGACATCACACCCACGCCGCACGACCCGGGGTATTCCGGTGAGATTCAGACACTGCGTTTGGTGACCCATCGTTGCAATGAGGTCACGCTGAGGCAGTGCATCAAGGATATTTGCGATTTCAGTTTTGTGGTGGGCGAGCCCTCGATTCTGCGGGTGATGGAACGATGATTCGCCAGGTGCGCATACTGGTCCCAGCCACCACGGCGAATCTTGGCTCCGGTTTTGATGCCGTTGGCCTGGCTTTGGATTATTGCGACGAGTTGGTGTTTACGCGCAACGGTGATGACGGTTGCACCGGCACCGCCACGATGGGCGCGGATGAGGATGGCGGCTTTGCCGGTGGCAAGGTGAGGGATGTTGCAGGCGCTGCCGGAGCTGAAGACATGTCCGCACACGTCATCATTCATGGCGAAGGCGAGGATACGCTTCCCCGAGACGAAACCCATCTGGTGGTCTCCACATTCCGCAGGGCCTGCCGTACGTTTGGCTTGCCTCTGTTCGGGTTCACGCTGGAGGCCAATAACCGCATTCCTCAGGCACGTGGCATGGGTTCCTCCGCAGAAGCCATTGTTGCCGGTATCGCCGCCGCTGCTGCATTCGCCACTGCAGACGCGGGTAGAGGCGCCACTGGCTCGCAGCCCGTTTCCTTAGATAGGGACTCCATATTTGCGTTGGCGGCTCAGGCCGAGGGGCATCCCGATAATGTGGCGCCTGCCGTGTATGGCGGCCTCACCGCTTCTTGGAGGCAGGAGGCCGTGGAAGGCGTCGGCTCGTTCAAGGTTGCCGATGCGCAACCCTTGCAGACCGGCTTCCACTCGGTGCAATACCCGGTCAGTGGCGCTGTGCGTGCCACCGTGTTCGTGCCTGACTTCGAACTCTCAACCGAACGGGCGCGTCGTGCCTTGCCGTCCAAGGTGCCCTACGATTCCGCTGTGTACAACGTCTCACGGGCGGCATTGCTCCCGGCTGCCATGAATTGTGGCAATCGGGCCCGAGGCAATCAGCTTCTGTTCGCCGCCACACAGGATTCGCTGCATCAGCCTTACCGTAGGTCTTTGATGGCCTCGGCTTGGGCGTTGATCGAGCGTCTACGCTCGCAGGGCTTTGCGGCTGCGGTCTCTGGGGCCGGCCCGTGCATATTGGTGTTGCACTATGGCGACGTTGCCGAGCAGCTCGATACGCTCGCCGCTGATTGGCTGCAGAGCGGCCATTGGAAGGTGCTCCATCTAGCCATCAACGCTTCCGGCATCCAAGTTGAGGCACAGTGAGTTCATTTTCGTCCATTTTGGTCTTATGGTGTTCGGAATTTCCACGAATTTCGTTTGTTCAGGGAGATTGTTGCTGCACGACGCTGTAACCGAACATAAGAAATGGCGGAATTCCAACATTCTTGATGTTCTGCATCCCTGTGATACTTCAGGAATCTCCCTAAATAAAATAAATGCGCCTATATATGGCCTGTTTAGTGATATATCATGAGGAAACAAGGTATGTATGGATTGAGCATGCGGCTTGCACAGGCCGCATGATTACAGAGTTTGGAGTGTTATGACCGTTCCTTTGATTCTTGCTTCCAGTTCTCCGTCGCGCCGGCGTGTGCTGCTGCAGGCCGGCATCAATCCCAATGTCAGCGTTTCGCATGTGGATGAGTCTGTGGCACTTGATGACACCGCCCGGAGGCATGGGGCCAGCATGGCTGATCTCAGCGTCAAACAGCGCGTTGAGATCCTGGCCAAGGCCAAGGCCCGAACGGTGGCCAGGAGCTACCGCGCTGTGGCGTCGCTGGTCTCGGACGCACAAGGTGATCAGGTCACTGCTTACCCGTTGCGCGTTGCTGGCGAAGAGGGCTCCGGAGAATCAGGAATCAAGGGGCCGCAAGGGCATGACGAAGGAACTGAAACAGGCAATGCCGTCGTCAGTAACTTTGATTCGACGCTGACACGAGATTTTTCAGGCGTGGACGTACCCATGGAGACCGAACCTCTGCAGAAGGCCATGGCTGGGTTCCAGGGGTTTGAACGCTTGGCGAAGGGTCCGTTGATTGTGGGGTGTGACTCCATGTTTCTCTTCGACGGCGAGGCGCTCGGCAAGCCGCATACGCCGCAGGTGGCGCTGGAGCGGCTCAAGGCAATGTGTGGCAAGTTCGGCGAGCTTTGGACTGGCCATTGCGTCGTCGACTTTGCCACAGGCCGCGAAAGCACGGCCACCAGCCATGCCAAGGTAAAGTTTGCCGATTATACGGATAGACAGATTGAAGCATATGTCGCCACTGGAGAGCCGCTGGAGGTGGCTGGATGCTTCACGCTGGAAGGCTTGGGAGGCGCCTTTATCGAGAGCGTCGAGGGAGACCCGAGCGGCGTGCTCGGCATCAGTCTGCCATTGTTGCGGCGTATGGTGGGGAGCTTGGGCGTTGACTGGACTGAGCTTTGGAATTGGAAGGGCGCTGCAGGCATTGATGGCGTTGACGTGCCGCAAACAGGCGAATCGAAGGTGAACGCAACGACGGGTGCCGCCTCGAGTGCGGCCAGGAGAGGCGCCGATTTTGGACTCAAACCCCCGGAGGATGCATCGAGCCTTGAGTCTCGGCTGGCTGCGGTGACTTCGCCGCAGGGTCGCATCCGTCAGCCGGGGGACGGTTGGGTTGATTGTGCCTGCGGCCGGCGCCACTGGGGGCGGTGCGGTGCGGCTGGCGTGTTACTTGCGCGGCGTGACGAAACAACGGGCAAGGTCACTGACATCGTGATGCAGCATCGCGCCGTGTGGAGCGCGGAAGGCGGCACGTGGGGTGTGCCTGGTGGGGCCATCACCGCGGTGGAGACTCCAATCGAAGGTGCTCTGCGGGAGTCATACGAAGAGGCCAATATCACCCCGGAAGACATTGAAGTCGTTGGCACTCATCGCGAAGAGCACGGCCCGTGGGCCTATACCACGGTGATCGCCTTCGAGAAGCCGGGGCACAGTGTCGACCCGCATCCTAATGATGATGAAAGCCTTACGATTGGCTGGGTGCCGGTGAGTGAGGTGGCGGATCGGAATCTGCTCACCGCCTTCCGCGCCGACTGGCCTGGTTTCGTAAAGCGGCTCGACGCGCTCGCAGCCAGTCATATCGGTCGATAGTGAGTCGGAGCTAGCCGACAACGTCGAAACATCGTTACGGCAGCCGTACCAGACGCACTGGGATTGACGCTCACCGGATGTTTGGTGCGGGTTGTTCGTTTCATTCGGATGAAACGTCCGCTGGTGCGTCTTCATCGAGTGTTTCGTGCGGCTGCAACCTCGAACTCGTGCGGAACGTTCGCTGAGTTACGGTTGCTGTCCGTGTTGTTGTGGCGAGGCTGGTGGATGAGACTATTTCGGCTGTTGAGTTGCGGCTGACGTTGGCGATTTGATACCGTTTCGCCTTGCAGCGCTAGCTCAGCAGTGCGGCGATGATGGCGATGAAGATGGGACTGGTGACGGTGGAGAGCAGGATGCCATCGCGTGCGAAGGTCATGCCGACGTTGTATCGGGCGGCGTAGTTGTAGACGTTCTGACCGGCGGGCAATGCCGCCAGCACCACGCAGGCGTAAAGCACTTTGCCCGAAAATCCCATGACGTACTTTGCCAGCAGGAACGCGATGATCGGCATCACAATGTTCTTCAAGACGGTGACGGTGTAGACAGCTGGGCGCGCGGACTTGTTCTGCAGCGGCTTGGTGCCGTAGATGGACATGCCAAAGGCCATCAATATCATGGGCACCGCCGCCTGGCCGATGATGTTGATGGGGTCGTAGATGAACTTGGGGATGGGGTAGTAGCCCACCTTGATGGCGATGGCCGAGACGAGGATGCCGCCGAGAGAGCCGATGAGGAGTGGTTGGTGCAGCGGCTGGGCCAGAATCTTCTTCGCTGAGACCTTACCGGTGGTGGTGATGTCGAGCGCCGTCAGGGCGATGGGCGTGAAGATGGCCTGCTGCATGACGAGGATTGGTGCCACGAGCGCGCCGTTGCCAAGGATGTATGTGGCGATGGGCAGGCCGATGTTGTTGGAGTTGAGGTACAGCGAGTTGAGCGCGCCCACCGTGGCATCCGCCGGACCCATGTGGAAGAACAGCTGGTTGAGGATGAGGAAGACCACGCCCACTGCCAACGCCGAGAAGAACGCCACGAAGATGGACGAATGGAAGATCTCGGTGAGCGGCTCCTTGGAGAGGATGGCGAACATGAGGCAAGGGTTGGTGACGAAGAAGCTCACCTTGTTCAGCACCATCTGTGCGCTTGGTCCCCCGATGCGCATACGGGCCGCCACGTAGCCCACGATGATGATGACAGCGATGACGAAGAACCCCTGCATCGCGCTGAGCAACCCGGTCATGCTCCTCCTCTTCCCTTGTTGGTGGCCGCGTTGTACGTGCCATTGACAAGTGACGTATTCCGTTTTATCGGTTGAATGTATTGAACCAACCCATACTCTCTCGCCCCATAGAGATTGGTGCGCGATACGCCATCATGTGGTCGGAGCTGTCGTGTTCAGCCGAGATGTGAGTCGGAATCGTGCGCGCTGGGGCACAGTGGTTTGCGAACCGAGTACAGTTCGGATATGAAGGCGCGGGTTTGCGACCGAATCGTACCCGATTTTGATGGGCTGCGGGAGAATCGGGTACATTTCGGTCGGTCAACGGCTGATTCGCGACTGGATTGTACACGCTTCGATGTTTGGCGTTGGAAGTGGGTATGTTTCGGTTATGGGACAAGTGATGCGTGGCGACTGATATGTGGGGCATGCGCCGATGCCGATTCAGCAGAGGCTGGGCCACTGAGCCCTCACCGTCGAGGTTAGCGCAAATTTATACAATGGAGATATGAACAACGTAACGCTTCTCACCCCGATTTCCTCGCTGATCGCCAACAAACGGCGGGTCAGCGCGCTGAAGAAGCTCGGTGTGGTGAGCGTAGGCGACGCGTTGACCTATTACCCGTTCCGCGTCACCGAGCCGGTTCCAGTGCGCTCGGTGCGGGAGGCGAGGATTGGAGAGCCGATGGCATTCGCCGGTGTGGTGCGCGTCTCACGCGTGATTCCCATGGGTCGCAGCGCTGGTTTCAGGCTTGAGGCCAGTGTGGATGACAGCGCTTTTGCGGCAGGCCGGCATGTGGCACCTTCCGATATAAGGCTCACGTTCTTCTCGCATAAAAAGCCATATATGGACTGGATGGGCAATCGGTTGAGGTCCGGGGCGCAGGTCGTGGTGGCCGGCGTGCTCGATACGTTCAACGGCCAGCTGCAGTTCACCCACCCTGAGGTGCTGACGGTTGCGCCGAACCAAGAAGGTGCTTCCAGTGGGCGTTCGAATGGGAGCGGCACCTCCGCTCAGGAGGCGGGAGTTGACGGTGCCAATGCCCCTAGTGGTGTGCAAGCCGCTGGTTCTGCTGGCAGGGTGTTCCCAGCGTATCAATCATCTGTGGCAATGCGTGGGTTGAGATTCGATGCCAACAGTGAGGCCGAGGCACTCCGGCATGTATGCCGCCCGCGCCCCGTCTACCATGCCAATTCGCGCATTTCAAGCGATCACATTCATGAGAGCATATTGACTGTGCTCGCAGCCCTTGGCGTGCCGCTGACGAACTATGGCGAAGCTGCGAATGGCGTAGGAACTGCGACGAACAGCCCAAGCAGCGGCGTTGAACGTGATTCCAATACAGTCAATGGAGAAGATCCTGCAGGCGGCGTGGCACCTTCCGTTTCAAGTGCCATCCCCGATATTCTGCCGGCATCCGAGATTGAACGGCTTCATTTGCCGCACCGCGCCGAGGCGTTCGCCGCCATCCACAATCCGCAGTCCGTCGAGCAGTTCAAGCGCGGCCTGCAGGCGCTGCGCTACGAGGAGGCGTACGTTTCGCAAACCGCGGTGTTGCAGGCTCGACAAACCTCACGCAAGGCTGATTCCATAGTGTGTGGGAAAACGGGGTTGAGGGACCGCTTCATCGATTCACTGCCATTCAGCTTGACCGCTGGCCAACGCGCCGTGGTGAACACCATCGGCGAAGACATGCAGCGCGACTACCCCATGCAACGGCTGCTGCAGGGCGAGGTGGGCAGCGGCAAGACAGTGGTGGCGCTGGCGGCCATGCTCCAGGCGGTCGGTTCAGGCGGGCAGGCTGTGCTTGTGGCGCCGACGCAGGTGCTTGCCGAGCAGCATCTCCACACCATCACCGGCATGGCGGGCAAGCTGGACGAGGCGAATGGTCGTGTCGGCGATGTCGAACGTGGTGATGGTGCTAAGAATGGCAATGCCAACGCCAGGTCTAAATCCGCACCCATTCCGGTCACGCTGCTGACGGGTGGTATGAAGCTGGCCGAACGTCGTCGTGCCCTGGCACAGCTGGCCAGCGGCGAACCTGGCATTGTCATCGCCACACACGCCGCGTTTTCCAAAAAGGTGCAGATGCCGAACCTGGCGCTCGCCGTCATCGACGAGCAGCATCGGTTCGGCGTGGAACAGCGTCAGGTGTTGAAGAACATGAACACGCTGAACGCCGATGGCAAGCCGATTGAGGGTGGAAAGACTCCGCACCTGCTGGTCATGACCGCCACGCCCATTCCGCGTTCGGCGGCGATGACGTGGTTTGGCGATCTGGAGATTTCCGAGCTCACCGAGCTTCCGGGTGGGCGCAAACCGATCAAGACCGTGGTGGTGCCGGAGGCCGATAGCCGCACTATGGCGCAGATGTTCGTCCACTTGCGTCGTCGCGTCGACGCAGGGGAGCGGGCCTACATCGTCTGCCCTCGAATTGAAACCGATGAGGAAGCGGCACTTGACGCTGCCGATGTCGAGAGTGGTGCCGGCGCCGTCGGCAAGGTGTCCGGGAAGGCAACTGATGCCATCGCCGATTCTATGCGCGGCTTGGGCGGTGCTGGGCGCATGAGCGCGGTACGTGTTGGAAACGCTGCGGTACGCAGTAGCGTCTCCGGAGGCCGATTGGTTCGTGGCAGGCATGGTGGTTCGGCCGCGGATGATGCGGAATCCGGTTTCGTGGAGTTCACCGATGAAGGTCTGAACGAGGATGAGACCAGCGGTGGCGAGACTGCTGAGAAGCCGCCGTTACATGCAGTCAGCGAGATAGCGGCGCGCCTCTCCTCCTTGCCACAGTTCCGTGGTATCGCTTTCGCCACGCTCACCGGTCGCGACGACGATGAGACCAAACAGCGGGTGATGGCCGATTTCCAGTCCGGCAAAACGCCTGTGCTTGTGGCCACCACCGTCATCGAAGTAGGTGTGGACGTGCCTGAAGCCAGTTGCATCGTCATCTTTGATGCTGACCGGTTTGGCCTTTCGCAGTTGCATCAGTTGCGTGGCCGTGTGGGGCGTGGTGGGACCGATGCGTGGGCGTTCCTCGTCTCGCGTGCAGAGCCTGGCAGCATTGCCGAGCAGCGGCTTGATGTGATTCGTCGGTCCACTGACGGCGCCGAGATTGCGGAGGCAGACCTTGAGCTGCGCGGGGCAGGAGACGTGACGGGTGACGCCCAGTCGGGCGGTAAGTCTGGCCTGAAGCTCCTGCGCGTGGTCAAAGACAAGAAGCTCATTGCTCAGGCACGCGAAAGTGCCGAGTCGTTGCTGGCAGCAAATCCTACGTTGGATGGAGAGCCTGAACTCGCCGGTGCCGTGCTTGACTTCACCCGTGGCAGTGAAACCCAAATTTTCAGTAGCTGACTCAACCAATTGCTGGCACAATGTGTCATAGATGGTAAACTCCGCGGTAAATAGTGCCGTTAAGCGTCATAATCCGTAGTCATTGAATAATGATGTGACTTATAGTGTCATTCTATGGCACGATGTGTCGGCAATGGATGTTCGTGTAGCATATAGTGCCTTTAAACGTCACAATGTGTCGGTGTCATATATTTATGCGGTAAGTATTGCCGTTAGACGGCACTATGTGTAGTGGTTGGATGATTCCGCGGTAAATAGTGCCGGATTATGGCACTATATGTCGGTGTCAGATATTCGTGTGGTAAATAGTGCCGTAAGGCGTCACAATCTGTAGTCATTGAATAATTGTGTGACACTTAGTGTCATGCTATGGCACGATATGTCGGCATTGAGCATTTACGCGGTAAATAGTGCCATACTATGGGTAGCGGTGGCTCGTCTCGTGTGGTGGCTCGTATCGCGCAATGCATTGTGCCGCCAATTCGACGGGACTGCCCGCTACCATGGCAGTATGCGTGTTATTTCCGGCAGATTCAAAGGCTTCCAGCTTCCGCAGGCCAAGTCAGGCACACGGCCTACCACCGACCGCACGAAGGAGGCCATTTTCTCACGGCTCGATTCGCTTGGCATCCTGGCTGGCGCGCGTGTGCTCGATTTGTTCGCCGGTACCGGTGCTCTTGGCATCGAGGCCCTCTCGCGCGGTGCCGATGAGCTCGTAGCGGTGGAATCCGCAGGCCCAGCTGAGGCGGTGCTTGCTGGCACGCTCAGGTCGTTGCAGCGTCAGCGTTCCTGGAACCCGTCTATGCATGCTCGTGCACTCCGTAAACCAGCCGAACGCATGGTTTCCGGCTATCATGGTCCCGCATTTGGTGTGGTTTTTGCCGATCCGCCATATGCCTACTCCACCGAAGAATGCAACGCTCTGCTTGCCTCGTTGGCTGCCAGTGCGACTACGAACGTTGAAACCACTATACTTATCGAGCGTTCTGTGCGCTCCGATTCGCTCATCGCGCCGAAAGGCTGGCAGCTGGCCGATCAGCGCGACTACGGCGAGACCGCGGTGTTCACCTTCTCTGCCGAGTGAACTTCGACTAATTCTGTTTTTCACCCGGGTTCTCGACGTGATGTTTCAGGCCAAATCCACCCAAAATCGCCATTGAAATTCTTCAGAGGGGATTTTTACCCGGATTGCTGCAGAGGCGGAAATCTTTATCGGCGGAATTCCAACGTTTGTATGTTCTGTCTTTGATTATGTTCTCCAAAAAAGTCCCCTCTGAACGTAAAGACATCTGCAGGGCACAGATTTGGGACGGATTCAGACCGCAAACCGCCTGGGGTGCATCCCCGAGACCTCCCAACCCAAGGCCATCAGCGTCTTGCGATCGGATTTGTCGAGCAGTGAGCAGTCGAGTGCTTCAATGAGGTCAGGGCGAATCGTACTGGTGCGCTTTAGCGCTTCGTCCCTGCGGAATCGGTCGACTTTGCCATGGTCGCCGCTCGTAAGGATTGCAGGTACCGCCATGCCACGCCACGTGGTGGGGCGGGTGTACTGGTGGTACTCGAGCAGCGCGTTCGCTCCGGTGTACGATTCCTCCACGATGGAGTCGGGGTTGCCCATGAACCCGGGGATGAGCCTCGTGATGGCCTCCAGCATCACCAAAACCGCAACCTCTCCGCCATTGAGCACATAGTCGCCGATGGAATACTCACGCACATCTACACCTTGCGCTTCGTAATACCGAGGGATCCTCGCATCGTAGCCCTCGTATCGGCCGCATCCGAAGATAAGATGCCCGGCGTGTGAAAGTTCGGTAGCGTTATGCTGCGTAAACAGTGGAGCGGAGGGATTCGGGAAAATGAGCACGGGGGAGTCCTCGCTTGGTGCTGCTGGAGTCGTCGATGCGCCTACTTCAACATTGCCGCTCGTGTCATCGGCTGTGGTAAGGCTTGCAGTGCGAATGTCAGAAGCGCCTGCTCCGTGGCTGTCATTGCCGGACTCGCTGAAGGCCACGGATATGTCAGAACTGCCGAACTTGTGGGAAATGTTGGTGCTGAGGGAATCGGCGCCTTCATTGGCATCACTGCCGGAGTCGCCATTACGGCTTGACAGGACTTCCGTAGGTTTCAGTCCCAACAAATCATCCAGGCATGCGGCCCAGATTTCGGGTTTCATCACCATTCCAGCGCCGCCGCCCACCGGCGTATCGTCCACGGAATGGTGCACGTCGTGGGTCCAGTCGCGCAGATTGTGCGTGGCGATCTCAATGAGCCCGTGTTCCTGCGCCTTGCCGAACAACCCGACGTTCAGTGCCCCGAAATACTCAGGGAATACGGTTACAATGTCTGTTTTCATCGATTCTCACAGTCCTGGTATAAGCCCACCAGGTGGGTTGAGCGTCAGCGTTCCGGCATCCAAATCGACTGTTGGCACAATGGCGTCCACAAATGGCACCAGCGCTGTTGGCTCTGCATCGGCAGGCGGATTGGAAAGGCGGATCTTGAGAAGCCACTGAGCGCCTGTATCAGTGACATCGACGACTGTTCCCACTGCTTGACCTGCCGGCCCACCCAACTCGTTTTGATCGTCCAGCACTGCCGTGAGCCCTATGAGGTCCTTGGGATACCAGGCATTCTCTTCGGCCATTTCCTCGGCGTCATCGGCCTGCACATACAGGTCGGTGCCGTTCAGTGCCTCTGCCGCGGTTCGGTCGTCCACGCCCCGCAGTTTCAAGACCCAGCGGTTCTTCTGGAACCTGGCCGACTGCACAGTGTATTGAACGGGAACGGCGTCCGAGTTGGACGTATGTGTGGTGCGGGTAGTGTTGGCAAAATTGCTAGTATCGATGTTGCCGGTTCCACCTGCGGTGGCCGCCTGCGCCACCAAGCTGGCACCGGCAGCGAATCGACGCTTCGGTTCATCGGTGAATGCGTAGACGTTGAACTCGCCCTTGAGCCCCTGGGCTCGTCCAATACGGCAGACCCGCAACAACTCATGCTGTTGCGGGTCTGCCTGCTGCGAACTTGTCGTGCTCCCGTTCACCGGCGCACGTCCATGATATCGACACGAACGCTGTGGTTGGATAGAGCCTGAGCCACGGTGCGGATTGCATTCGCTGTGCGACCTTTGCGCCCGATGACGCGGCCGGTGTCTTCAGGGTTCACACGGACCCGGAGCAGCTCGCCCCGTCCGTTCTCGTGGGATTTGACCGAAACGTCATCGGGAAAATCAACGATATTGCGAATCAAATGTTCAACAGCCTGGGCAAGCATGATTACTTGGCCTTCTCTTCGGGCGTTGCCTCATTCTCGGCAGCGGTCTCAGCGTTGTCTGCGGCGGTGTCAGCCGTTGCGGCAGGAGCGGCGGCCTTGTCTGCGGCATCGGCCTTGGCTGCTTCGGCGGCGGCAGCTGCCTCAGCCTTAGCCTTGGCTTCGCTTTGGGCGGCCTTGAGCTTCTGAGCCTTTGTTTCCACCGCCTCCACGCGTGCGGCGGCATCGGCTTCTTCATCGGCTGTCTTCAGCGTACCTTCGGCACCTGGCAAACCCTTGAACTTCTGCCAATCGCCGGTGATGTTGAGCAGCTTGAACACGGCGTCGCTGGGCTGTGCGCCCACTCCGAGCCAATACTGCACTCGGTCGGAATCGATCTTGATGAGCGAAGGCTGCTGGTTCGGGTCGTACTGACCGATCTCCTCGATCGACTTGCCATCACGCTTATTGCGCGAGTCGGTGATGATCACACGGTAAACGGCGTGGAACTTCTTGCCGAAACGCTTCAAACGAATCTTGGTTGCCATAAATGGCTCTCCTTGTATTGCAATGCAAGTTTCAGCTGGCATGTGGGGCATGCCGCCTGCACTTACGTGTTCCTCGTGCTCAGGCAGTAATGAGAGGGTCTACCCAGCTGGCGAATAACTTTCTCATTATAGCGAGTGGCTTGGATAGATGTTGATTAAATTGTAGGTGTGCCATGTGGAGCAGTGTGGAGCCGGTGGTTGTCGCTTGCTTTGCGGTGCCGAGAATACGAATGGATTTTGCATGGGTTTTGACATATTGTGTGGCCGTGTCGTCGCAAGTTGCGTGAAGGTTGTGTGTCAATCGTGAAGTTGTGGTGATATTGGCTTGAAACGCTTGCTTTTGGTTACGACCATGGTTGGTATGACGAACAATGACAGGGTGCACCGGCGTGCATTCGATGGTAAAAATGACGAAAGCTGCACAGTCGGTACAGACATTGTTGTTGATGCCGACAATGTGCCCACTGTAACCTGCGCGAATGGTGCGAGCGGAGTGACCGGTTCGCCGATTGATTCGGTCAGTGCAGAGTCACCGATTGATTCGGTCAGTGCAGAGTCGCCGATCGCTCGTTACCCTCTGCAATTCGCGTTGCCGTGGGCGACTTGTTCGGCAGCCATGGCATTGTTGCTGACGTATCGGGTGTGGCCTCAATATCAGGGTTTCCAACCTAAGCCGTTCATCATCGGCGACTTCGTTCTACGGCAAGG
The DNA here is from genome assembly GCF_058505595.1 of Bifidobacterium sp. ESL1118. Classification (NCBI taxonomy): domain Bacteria; kingdom Bacillati; phylum Actinomycetota; class Actinomycetes; order Bifidobacteriales; family Bifidobacteriaceae; genus Bifidobacterium; species Bifidobacterium sp. ESL1118. The sequence continues at coordinate 1,727,010 of NZ_CP196371.1, read as the reverse complement.
CACCGTTCTGCAGATCTTGACCGTGGTGGTGGCAGTGGGCGTACTCTCCTGCGGATTCGCTGGTGCTCTGCTGCCCAGAGTGCCCAGGTGGTTTCATGGTGTAGCTCCGTTGGAGGGCAAGGGCATGCATGCGTTGCTCATAGCGTTCTTGCTCGATGTGGTATTGTTGCTGGTCTCCTTCTTTCCATTGCTTGCCGCCCTTGCGGATACGAACTATACGGTTCTGGAGCCGGCCAGTGCGGATGGGTGCCATGTGGTGGTCGGTACGTGGGGGTTTCCCAAGTCATATAACAGCGTGTATATGCAACCCGCCGGTAGCTGGACCATCGATATGAAGGAGCTGCAGGTATGGAGGGCGCCTACACCTGACGCCCCGTTGCGTTCTGACTATACGCTGGTTTGGGATGGTGAAACCGCGCATCTGAGCTCCACGGCGGTTGGGCAAGACCGCTATATCGGCGATACTCAGGATTTGCGCAGGCCGGTGGCATTGCAGTGCCCAGTTGCTTGATTTGTGTGCGCGCTGAGCACATTCATCCGCGCGGTGACAGCCAGATGATCGCTGCCGGCAATGGTGAAGGCTTCGACTTGGGCGGTGCGAATCCCCTCGGATGTCAGGATATGATCGAGTTCAAGGCGAGGCCAAGGCAGCCAGGAGGGGAAGCTGGCCACACGCCCATGGTGGGCATCAAGGCCTGCATCGTTGAGTGTGGTGCTCTTGAGCAGCGAGCGCAGGCTCGGATGGTCCAGGTTGGAGTTGAGGTCTCCCATGACGACTGCAGGTTGCCGGTACTTCGTGCCTTGGGGAAGACCACCAATATCAGCGCCTCCATCGCTGCCCTGCTGATTTGCGCGTCCGGGTTTTACGGTTGATTGCCCACCGGCAAGTTTGCTGAGCGCTCGTATGCCTGCCGACCATTGCCGGCACCCGCGCATGGGAGACTTTGTGTGCGCACAGTAGAAGGCAACGCCATCCACCACCGCACATGGCACGTTGGCGGCTTGAATATCGATGGCTGATGGGCTGACGGAGCTGGGCTTTGCTGCGGTCCATATGCCATTGAACCCGCCGTTGTCGGAAGGCCGGGATTTTCCCAGCTGCCAGTAGGGTAGCGCTTGCATAAGCCCGGCGCCTTCCAGGCGATGGACGAGTTCAGCGTTGAGCTCCTGCAACGCCAGCACGCTGACGTTCCTGCCGCGCACTACATCCACAATGGCCCGGGCATCGGCATGCCCGAATCTGCAGTTGAGTGTCATTGCCACTGTCTGCGTGCCAGTTGTGGCTTTTGCCGGAGGTTGGTTGCCTTTGAGCGGGCGTTGCATGTGCTGGCGATACCAGGAAGAATTCACGATAGCAACCAGAACGATGGCAAAGGCCGCAATGATGATTGCAACGACATTGCGTTGTAGCATACCGGCCGCCAGGCACAAGGCTTGAGGAATCCAGAGGAAGCGGATGAACGCAATGAGGTAGGGCAGTGGGCCGTGTCCGTCCCAGCCAGCCGGCAGAAAGCGCAGCAACGACCACAATGCCAATAGCGCCGTGACAAGGCTCAGTGCCATCATGCTCAATTCTGTACTTGGGCCTTAACCGAGCAGTCCGGAAAGGCCTCCGCCGAAGTTCGGTGGAAGGTCGGGCATGCCCTTGGTGCCGTTGCCTACCCCGTTCAGGGCTTCCTGCAGCTCGGGCGGAAGGCCATTGGCGTTCGGTTTCTTGGCAAATGCGGATCCGCCGGAGTTGCCTCCAGAGCGGCCCTTGCCGGAAAGTCGCTCGCGCAATGCCTTCTCCTCGGCCTCGCGCTTCATCGGGTTGCCTGATTTGGACTTGCCCTTCTTGCCTTTCTTTCCCTTCTTGCCACCTTTACCACCGCCCATTGCCGGGCCGCCAAAACCGGGGATGCCGCCGCCGACCTTATTGGTCATCTTTCTCATCATCTTGGCAGCTTGGTTGAAGCGGTCAAGCAGGCCGTTGACGGAGGAGACCGTGTTGCCCGAGCCGTAGGCGATGCGGGCGCGGCGGGAGCCGTCGATGATGTCGGGGTTGCGGCGCTCCTCGGGGGTCATGGAGTTGATGATGGCCTCGGTTCGGTCCACCTCGTGCTCGTCGAACTGGTCGATCTGCTTGCGGTAGGCGTTCATGCCGGGGATCATCTTCAGGAGGCTTTTCATGGAACCGAGCTTGCGTACCTGTTGCAGCTGGTCCATGAAGTCGTCGAGGCCGTAGGTGCCCTTCGCCATCTTCTTGGCGGACTCCATAGCCTCCTGCTCGTCGAATTCCTTTTGCGCCTGCTCGATGAGGGTGAGAATATCGCCCATGTCGAGGATACGTGAGGCCATGCGGTCGGGGTGGAACACCTCGAAGTCCTTCAGGCCCTCGCCGTTGGAGGCGAAGAGGATCGGCTTGCCGGTTACGGAGGCGACCGAAAGCGCGGCGCCGCCTCGGGCGTCGCCATCCAGCTTGGAGAGCACCACGCCAGTGAAGTCCACGCCCTCGTTGAACGCCTCGGCTGTCTTCACCGCGTCCTGGCCGATCATGGCGTCGATGACGAAGAGGATTTCATTGGGATGCACAGCATCGCGAATGTCGCGGGCCTGCTCCATGAGCTCCTCGTCCACACCGAGCCGGCCTGCGGTATCGATAATGACCATGTCATAGAGCTTTTGCTTGGCGAATCCGATGGAATCGCGAGCCACCTCAACTGGGTCGCCGTGGGTTTGGCCGGGTGCGGAAACCGCCTCGCCGCCGTCAGCGCTCACGCCGCGCTCGGGGGCGTACACCGGCACGCCTGCCCGCTCGCCGACCACTTCCAGCTGGGTCACGGCGTTCGGGCGCTGCAAATCGGCTGCCACCAGCAGTGGCGTGTGACCTGCGTCTTTGAGCCAGTAGCCCAACTTGCCTGCCAGCGTGGTCTTGCCTGCGCCTTGTAGGCCAGCCAGCATGATGATGGTAGGGGGATTCTTGGCGAAGTTGAGCGGTCTATCCACTCCGGCGCCAAGGATGTTGGTCAATTCCTCGTTGACGATCTTTACCACTTGCTGCGCCGGGTTCAACGCCTCTGAGACTTCGGTGCTCAGGGCGCGCTCACGAACGCGTGCGGTGAAGGAACGCACCACGTCGAGCGCCACATCGGCGTCGAGCAGGGCACGGCGGATTTCGCGGATGGTGCCGTCGATGTCTGCTTCGGAAAGTTTGCCTTTGCTCCTCAAGTGCTTGAAAGCGCCCGAGAGCTTATCTGTCAAAGAACTAAATGCTGCCATAATGTGCTCAATTCTACCGGTTCGTCGGGAGAAGTGCAGATGCGGCGAACGCGGGCACTTCTATTGGAGATGACGTACGTCAGTTCTCGCAGGAGTGGCGTTGTTTTCACGTGAACAGTGCTGTTAGAAGGCATAAATTGCAGTCGAAAATAATTCTCCCAACATAAAGTGCCATTATTCGGCACTTCTTGTTGGCATTAACAATTTCCGCGGTAAATAGTGCCACTTAACGTCACTATTTACCGCGGAACCAACCAATGCCGGCACATTATGACGTTCAACGTCACTATTTGCCGTGTGAATAATACAGGCCGACAATAAATGCCGTTTTATGGCAGTATTTACCGCAGAATCATTTATTGCCAACATATAGTGCCGTAAAACGTCACTATATGCCGCATAATTCATCAATGACCACAGATTGTGCCATCCAACGTCACCATCTGCCGTACAACCAACCTACGCCGGCACATTGTGCCATCCAACGGCATAATGTGCCGGCGTAGGAAAATAAATCGCTCAACAATGCCGGTGCGCAGTGGCTCATAATGATGCACAGTGGTTTGCGACTATTTGAGGCTCCAAGTGGAACCGTTGCGGCCGTCCTCGATGGCCACGCCCAGCGCGTTCAGACCGTCGCGGATTCTGTCGGCCTCTTCGAAGTCGCGGGCCTTCCGCGCCGCCTCGCGGGCTTCAAGTTGATGGTGGATCATGGTGTCGAGCAGCTGGTGCTCAGCCGCGGTCTCGCCTTGTGCGCCGTTGCCGGCCGCCAGTCTGACGTTGCCAGCGGCGCCGATCCATGGTTCAGCCAGCGGGTCGAGGCCTAGGCAATCGAGCATGGCGCGCACCAGCAGCAGAGTGCGTTGAAGTGCAGCATGGGCACTCTTCACCACGGCCCCGGGCGTTGCATCCATGATTTTGTTACCTTCCCGAATCGTTGTAAAGACGGCAGCCACAGCCCCTGAGACATTGAAGTCGTCGTTCATAGCCTTCACGAATTCCTCTGGTAGCTCGTCTGCGCTCACCGCTGCGACTTCTTCGCGCGAGGGCTGGGTGCTCAGCATCTTGCCGGCGCGGTCGACAAAATTATTGATACGCTCATACGCCGAATTCGCCTCGGCAAGCGTCTGATCGCTCCATTCGAGCATCGAGCGGTAGTGCACGCTTCCGAGGGCATAGCGCACCACCCAGGCTGGGTTCTCGGCGAGCACCGCAGGCACGGAAAGCCCGTTGCCTAGTGATTTGCTCATCTTCTCGCCTTTGGCGGTCACCCAGGCCGAGTGCATCCACACATTCGCCGAATCCCAGCCGGCAGCGCGGGTCTGCGCCATCTCATTCTCATGGTGCGGGAAGCGTAGGTCGAGGCCGCCCCCGTGGATGTCGAACATAGCCCGGGTGGGGTTCGCAGGGTCGTAGAGGTAGCGGTGGCTCATGGCCGAGCATTCGATGTGCCAGCCGGGACGACCGGTGGCCCGGATTTGCCTGCCGCCATCGTTGAGTATGATTGTCCAACGCGCCGTCTGCGGGTCGCTCGGTTTCGACGACTTCCACAGCGCGAAGTCGCGTGGGTCGTGCTTGTCGGGAGAATAGTCGGCGGGGTCAATGGGGTTGTATTTGTCGTCACCGGCCTTGTCGACGCTGGGGCCCATGCGGTCGGTCACGGCCGTTTCGTCTTCAAGGGTGTTAGCGTTCGTGCTCGCCAAGTTGCCAGTCGGAGCGTTTGCGTCGTTCTGCTTTTGCCGGGTCAATTCCCCATAGTGCGGCCAGCTGGCCACGTCGAAGAACACATCGCCGGTCGGTTTGCCGCTTTCGTCATAGATCACGTAGGCGTGGCCGTTGTCGAGCAGACGCTGGATGAGTTCCGCCATGTCGCCTATGTGACCGGTGGCCCGCGGTTCGTATGTCGGAGCCTTGACGCCCAATGTTTCGTAAGCTAGGGTGAATTCCTGCTCATAGATGTACGCGCGTTCCCACCATTGTTGGCCTGCGTCGGCGGCCTTGTCAAGAATCTTGTCGTCGATGTCGGTCACGTTGCGGATGAAAGTGACCTTGAACCCGAGCCGTTCCATCCACCGGCGCACGATGTCGAAGGCCACGGCGGCCCGGATATGGCCGATATGCGGTGAGCTCTGCACCGTGGCCCCACACACGTACATGCCCACATGCCCCGGCACAGTGGGCATCAATGGCGCGGTGCTGTGTGTGGCGGTGTTGTAGATGCTCAACGTCTTTGCCGACTCTTTAAGCGATGCCACCGTGCCCTTCGGCTCCATATTATTCTGATGCTCTTGAGAGGTCATATTCGCTCCAGTAGTATTCCATGAATGGCAAAGTGTTGGAATTCCGCGGTTCCCTTAGCACTTTTATATGATGCAAGCCTATGTGAATTGCCCGACAACGTACCTCCTCGAACGACGATTTCGTTCGGTAGGGACATTGCTGTGGTTCGAGCGGATTCCTTTGTGGAAGCTTTGCCGCAGAACGTTGGAATATCAAAGGAATTCCATGCCATCCTCGTTTAAGGACTCGCGTATATCCAATCAAAATCGTATATTCCAATAATCTGGGGTCAGGGCACAGTCTGACCAACGTGGGCATACTGTGCCTCTACCTGCTGTTCATGCTGGGCACGGGGCTGTGCATGGGCAACGCGTTCTTCAACACCGCCCAGCAGTTTGCGGGCGCTGTGGGTACGGCGCTGAGCGCCACATTGCTTGCCGTGGGCCAGAATGGCGCGGCGAGCCTTGCCTCCGGCACCGTTGGTGGTGCGAGCTTGGCGTGTGCGGTGTTTTGGGCGTTTTGGTCGTGCAATATATCGATTTGTTGCGTGCGCTGTTCTGATTGCCATGCGTTTGAGCGCCCGATGTTGCTCAGCGGGTACCGTTCTTGTGATTTGCGGTCTACCTAAGACGGGAATGGCTGATTTTAGGCGAATTCCATGAGACTATGCTTCGCATTGGCCACAGGCGAGTGCCCACTGAACGAAATCGTACGGTATTTTGGGGCGGCACAGCCGCAAGGGATGCAGTGTTCGAACGGCATTGGGCGCAGGTACCCAACGTGGCATAATGTTGGGTATGACATCGCAGAAAGTATCGCAGAAAGTACTGATAGTCCAGCATGTTCCTTGGGAAAAGCCGGGGAGAATTCTTGAAAACCTCGAAGATAGCGATACCCCAACGCAGATTGTAAACGTTCTTGAAAACGGCAAGGATGTTGTGCCCGATGTTGGCGAGCTTTGTGGATTGGTGATCATGGGGGGCCCGATGGGCGCGCTCGATTTTGATGCATACCCTGGGTTGAAAATCGAGTCGAAGCTGGTGCGCAAGGCCGTGAAGGCAGGCATGCCGGTTCTGGGGGTGTGCCTGGGGCATCAGATTATCGCCACGGCACTTGGTGCGAAGCTGGAGAAAGGCAAGCATCAGGAGATTGGATTCGCTCCCATATATAAGGTCGGTAGTCACGATTATTTCTCCATGTGGGACAAAGAGCTGGAGGTGCTTCATTGGCACGGCGACAAGGTGACGCTGCCGCAGGGCGCGCAGTTGCTTGCTAATTCACCGGATACGGAAAATCAGGCCTTCGTCTGCAAGACCGCTCTCGGAATGCAGTTCCATTTGGAGGTCACCTCCACTTTGCTCGATGAGTGGCTGGCCGAGCCTCAGATGACCGATGGGTTGAAGAAGTCTCAGATTGCCAGGATTCGCAGCGACTACCGCACTTACGCCAATCAGATGCAGCCACTGGCCGAGCAGGTGTTTTCCGCGTTTGCCGCACGATGCAACACCTTCGCCCAGAGCCAGGTGTCTGTAAATTAGAATCCGTGCAAATAGCGGAATCGTAAAAATCAGTGGGCTTCTTCGGGTTCGCGGGTCTGGACGATCCACGAGCCCGAAGATTCTAAGGTTGCGGCGTTGCCTGTGCCAACTGAGTTCCTAGAGACTCATATTAGAAACTCATAAGAGACTAGGTATTGTTGCAGCAACAGCATCCGGTCGCCGGCTACTTGCCGGTCGTGCGTGTCAGCAATGGTATATATTTGCCGTATCCTTGGCTCTCCATCTGACCCAGGGGGACGAACCGCAGCGAAGCGGAGTTCATGCAGTAGCGCAAGCCTCCGCGGTCTGTTGGTCCATCGTCGAACACATGTCCCAAGTGGATTTGCGAGTTGGAGGTGCGGATTTCGATGCGCGGACGGCCTGGGATGCTGGTGTCTCTGTGCTCGGTCAGTGCGGAGTTCTCGATGGGTTTGGTAAACGCCGGCCATCCGCAGCCTGAATCGTATTTATCGGTGGAGAGGAACAGCGCCTCGCCGTTGACTGTGTCCACGTAGATGCCGGGTTCGAACGTCTGGTCGTATTTGTTGGTGAAGGGCCGCTCCGTGGCGGCATGCTGCGTCACCTGATATTGCTCCGGCGTAAGGTCGAAGATGCGGTCGATTTCCTTTTGCCGTTTGCCTACGTTCATGATCTTGGGCACCGATATGTGGCAATAACCGCCAGGATTCTTATCCAAGTAGTCCTGATGATATTGTTCGGCGGGGTAGAAATTCCGTAGCAGTTCCACGAGCACCACCGATTTGCGTCCTTCCAGCAGTTCCAGCCGTGCCTTGGCCTCAGAAAAGATCTGCTGCTGCTCGGCGTCGGTGAAGAACATACCGCTGCGGTATTGGGTTCCGGTGTCGTTGCCTTGTTGGTTGAGGCTGAACGGATCGATCACATCGAGAAACAGCAGCGTGAGCGTGTGCAGGGTGACGCGGCCGGGGTCGAAGGTTACCTTCACGGTTTCCGCCGCATTGGTGGCACCGGTGCACACTGCTTCATAGCTTGGATGCTCACGGTTCGACTGTGCATAGCCCACCTGCGTGCCGGTCACGCCGTCCACGCCTTGCAGATAGCGCTCCACTCCCCAGAAGCAGCCTCCTGCAAAATAGGCGGTCTGCGGCGACTGCCCTGAGGAGGGCATCTGTCTTACTTCCATGGGCTGTTTCGTATCAGGCATAGGCTGGTCCATTTTTCGTCCTTGTGTTGTTCGAAAGTGTGACGAATCATTGAAATTATAGTGAATAATATTGTAGTGGGCGTCCCTGCTTTGAATCGGCTTAAGCTCTAAGAATGAAGTATGATCATGGTCTGCGCATGGTATGGAACCTTGTGCTGTGCCTCCTGAAGTCGTTGCTTACAAAACGGTATCAATGTCGCACAATGTGGTCATTGAACAAAATCTATGAAATTTCTGTTAAAAGTTTAAAAGTTGAGACAAAATGCACATCGTAACGCAAAATCGTTTATCGTACATGTATCTTACGTGAAATTCATCACGTTAGATTTCCAAGAGAATGAAGGATTGAGTTATGGGAACTAGGAAATTGTCGAGCCTGATTGCCTTGGCAGTCAGTGCTGCAATGACCTTGGCTGTTCCAGGAGTGGCGAGTGCCGCGCCTGCGAGCCCGACGGGGAATGAAAATACCGACATTTCACAGCTGGCTGGACGTGTTTCACAGTTGTCTGGACGTGTTTCTCCGTCGATTAAGAATAATTCGCAAAAGGTCAACGTGTTCATCGAGACGAAGGGTACGGCTGGCGTCGTCCAGAAAAGCCAGACGCTTGATTCGCTGAACCGTCAGCGTAGCGGGGCTTCCGAACAGCAGAAGCAGAACGAGGCCAATAACGACGGAAACAACAGCGCCAAAAACGCGAGAGACACGGCCAACAGTGTTTTTGGAAAGCTTCAGACCATCTCCAACCACCAAGCCGAAAAGGCATATACCACTTCATACGCCACAACCGGTCTGGTGGTCAGCGCAAGTGGGAATGACCTTCACAAGCTTGCCAAGGAATCATCTGATGTGGTGCGCATCGTTCCATTGAGACTGCATACGCCACTTGGCGATTCCACTGGCGATTCCACCGCTGATTCCGCTGACACGCAGAATGCAAAGTCCGATAAGGACCAGACGCCGTCGCAGGCGGCCGAGGGCAAGGACAAGTCTGCCGATACGAACCAGGCTGCGCCATCGCAGTCCACTGAAGGCAAGCAGAAGCCTGCCGATAAGAGCCAGGCTGCACCGTCGAAGGCACCGGCACCGTCAGCTGCCGGCAAGGAGAAACCCGCCAACAAGAACAGCGACCAGCTGGTGGATGCCGTGAAGACTTGGAACCAGACCGGAAAGACCGGCAAGGGTGTGAATGTGGCCGTGGTGGATACCGGCCTGGATTACACCCATGCCGATTTTGGCGGTTCGGGCAACCCTGCTGACTATGAGACAGCGTTGGCTTCGACGAAGGCCGATCCTATGACTGATCCCACGTTGAAGCCGATGTTTGACCCCGCCAAGTTCAAAGGTGGGTATGATTTCGCGGGCACGAACTATCCGGGCGTGGACGCCAACGGAGACCCCGATTATTCCAGGGGAGACCCTGATCAGAACCCCATCGACGGCAAGGGCGGTCACCATGGCACGCACGTCGCCGGAACGGTGGCCGGCTATGGTGTCACCAATGCCAATCAGAAGTTCTCGGGTGATTACAAGACGTTGACCAATGCCGATGTGGCTGGAATGAAGATCGGCCCCGGCGCCGCTCCAGAGGCGGGTCTGTATTCACTCAAGGTGTTCGGCGACAACGGGGGAAGCACAGATCTGGTGCTTGAGGCCTTGGATTGGGTGTCTCAACACAACCTCAAGCCGGATGTCGCCGCCAAGGACAAGATCAGCATCGTGTCCATGTCGCTCGGCGGTTCGTTCGGATCGGTCTACGACCCAGAGAATGAAGCTGTCGACAACCTTGCGAAGGACGGTGTGCTTTCGGTGATTGCCGCAGGCAACGACGGGGACGTCACGGATATTCTTGGCGCTCCCGGTTCCGCGCGCACGGCGTTGACCGTGGCCGCCAGCCAGAGCGGCAAGTCGTTGGTGGACGCCATCACGGTCACAGGCGGGTCCGCCGCATTCAACGGCAAGACGCTGGGTGGCCAGTATTCCAGTGACTTCGCCGATATCGACCATTTCGACGTTTCCGGCGAAGTGGTCCGTGTGAAGGACCCAGGCAACCTCGATGGCTGCAAGGCCTATTCGGATGCGGACAAAACCGCGGTCAATGGGAAGATTGCGTATGTGCGATGGGACGACTCCGACGTGGCGTGCGGCTCAGGAACGCGGTTCAACAACGCGGAGGCCGCCGGTGCCAAGGCCATCGTCTTCGATTCGCAGAAAAACACATTCACTGCAGGAATCGCCGGCAATGCGGACATCCCCGGATTCCAAATCGATAAGAAGGATTCAGACGATGCCAACATCGAGCAGGCCATTGATGAAGGTCATTTCACCATTCGGCTTTCATCCTCACTCCGGCTGAGCATGGATTCACAAGACCCGTCATTGGCCGACACGTTGGCTGACTTCAGCTCGCGTGGCCTGCATGGGTCCTATGACGGCACGGTCAAGCCTGATGTGGCGGCTCCGGGTGTAGGCATACTTTCAGCTTCCGCGGGCACTGGAACGGGAATGGAGAAGATGAGCGGCACCTCCATGGCCACTCCTTTGACTGCCGGAGTCACGGCGTTGGCGCGCCAGGCTCATCCCGACTGGGATGTGGCCACGCTTAAGGCGCAGATGGTCAACACCGCAAGCCACGATGTCGGCACACCTGATGCCAGTCGTCTTCCGTATGGGCCTCTGCGTGACGGCACTGGGCGTATCGACGCCTTAGCCGCGGTGAACAACACGGTTCAGGCCACGGCTGATGGTGAACAGGCCATAACGGCCCAGTTCGGCATCGTTCAGGTTCCCAAGGAGGGCTACAGCGCCAAGAAGACCATCACGGTCACCAATAACGGCGACACGGACCGCACCTATAGCACAAGCTACAAGGCCAGGACCTCGACACCGGGCGTGAGCTACACGCTGAGCGCTTCGAGCGTGACTGTGCCGGCCCATGGCACCGCCTCCTTCGACGTGACTTTGAGCATCCCGGACCAGTCCGCACTGCGTCATACACGTGACGCGACGCAGAACGGCACCGTCGGTGGGCAGCCGGTGAGCTATATCAGCGATGCCACCGGTGTGGTGGAACTCACTCCTCAAGGCAGCGGCGATGCGTCGGCCGTTCCGCTGCGTGTGGCCGTGGTCGCGGCTCCGAAGCCGATCTCCGCAACCAAGGTCGGTTACGATATCGCCTCTGACGGTGCCCGAACGCTGAACGTCACAGGCAATGGAATCAATCAGGGGAGCGATGAATATGCCTATCAGTCCAAGGTCATCCCGATGGTTCTTGCGGCAAGGTCCGGCAAGGACGCCTCTGGCGTGGACGACGATCCATCGGAGACGGACGTGCGAGACCTGCAGTCCTTTGACATTCGTGCCGTGGGCTATTCCACCACGGCCCCTCAGAGCGAGGATAAGTCGCAAAGCATGCTGAACTTCGGCATTGTGACCGATAAGACCTGGAACAGGTTGGACGGCACCAACGACATCGGCGTCTATATCGACACCAATGCGGATGGCAAGCCAGACTATATGACTGACATGATGTCGAAGAACGGCAGCACGCAGTGGGATACCGTCATGGCCGTGACCCAGGATCTTCAGACCGGTGATGTGGTTGACTTGGAGCCCATTGACGACGCCTTCATCTCGGATTCGAACCAGGTGGTCCTTTCCGTGAAGTTGTCGGCATTGGGAATCGCCTCTTCCGCCTCCACCGCGCCGATCAGCTTTGGCGTCGAAAGCGCCTCGGCCCATGCGGTGAACGATGACAGCACCGTCGATCAGGTAGGCATCAAGGAAACCGATGGAACACCTGTGCCGACGCTCAAGTTCGATGCGTTCGCTCCTGCGGTGTGGTTTGGCCATTCCGGCGCCACTGGCAGCCAGAGCGAGTTTGCTGATAGGGATGGCACGTCCATTCCCGTTCATAAGTCAGCTGCCCCGACTCGGGATGCGGATGGTACTGAGCTGTTGATGCTGCACACCGAAGGCGCAGTGCCCGATACGGCTGAGCAAGGCGATGCTGTGGTGGACACACTTTGGGCCGGTCCGGTCGACAAAACCGAATTGAGCAAGGCTGTGGAAAAGGCAAAGACTTTGAAACAGTCGGATTACACCGAGGATTCGTGGGCTGCATTTGCCACGGCGCTCACGAATGCCGAGGCGATGCTCAACGATTCCAGCGCGACCCCGAGTACGGTGTCCCAGGCTCTTGATGCTTTGAACGCCGCCGAGCAGGCGTTGGTGCGCAAGTCGACTGAGCCCGGCAAGCCAGACAAGCCGGTTCCAGGGCAATCTGGCACAGGTGCCAGCGGCTCGGCTGCGACATCCGGTAAGCCGACAGGTCTCAAAGCCCTCGGATACACGGGTGTGGCAGTCAGCGGCATCGTTTTTGTCGCAATCGCCTTGGCGTTTGCCGCTGTGTCTCTGGAGAGGCATGTGCGTGCAAAACAGTGGGAAACTGCACTGTGAAAGGCAATGGGGCGGGTGCGCTTGAGCGGTATGTGATGTGCTCGCCATGATTGAAGTGGGTGTTGGGATTCAATTGGCTTCGATTGGATCCCAACACCCACTTCTGCTGTCTGCAATGTTATGCCATGCGAATCGGCTTGTGTCTGTAGGCTGTCTTCTGGCTGTAGGGAGCGTCCATTGATGTACGACCAACAAAAAACGGAACCCAACGAATCGGATTCCGTATCTGTGCCCCCACGGGGATTCGAACCCCGGACACGCTGATTAAGAGTCAGCTGCTCTAACCAGCTGAGCTATAGGGGCGCTGGTTAGCTGTAAAGCCAAACAGAAACTATACGCGGGCGGATTGAAAATCGCAAATCGGTGTGTTGCGGCCTCGGTTTTTAGCCGTCGAAGTTGGGGATGGCCTGGCTGAGTGGGGTAGACCGTATACTTTAGAGGTGCATGACGAGTGCGAAGTTTGTCATTTCTTAAGGACGTTTTCCTAATGATGGTGGCAATGACCTTATGAAGTGATGTGAGTGGAGGAAAGTCAGTATGGGAAAGGACTCGGAGCAGGAGGCCCACCAGTCGAATGGTAATGCGGATCGGGGTCTTCCCCTTGAGCCCCCGATTGTCGTTTCAGGCAAGGGCCAGGAAACGGATCAAACAGATACGTTGCGTAACGACGAACGGCTTGCTTCATCCAATGCAGGCCAGGATGTGTCTGGTGCTGGCCAAGATGTGTCTGGCGAGCGATCTGGCCGCCCCCAACGGCGCTGGCGGTTCCACGGTCCAGGTTCCACACAATCTGATCGATCTAAAGGGCCTGTTGAAACCCATGACTATGAACAGCCTGGGCAGATTGTGCCACTGGTTCGACCGCATCGACGCATGCGACGAGTCATATTGGTTGTTCTCATTGTCATCGTTGTAGTTGCACTCCTTGCCGCAGCTGCATGGTTTGCTGTTCCTTCGGTGAGGGGTGCCGTGAAGTCATCATTGTTTGGGTCCGACACCACAGCATCACAACCTTCGCCGCGTTCTTCATCCAAGAACAGCGGCAACCGCGGCGATACGTCTGGCAAAGGCACCCCAAAGGGCAACGATCACAAGAAGAAGGACGCCGAGGGCGCAAGTGGCCTGGGTGCAAGATACGAACATGTGGCCGGTGGCGTGGTCACCGTTCTGCCGGCGTTGACCGAGCGGGACCGAGCGCAGATTCTCGCCAAGGCGCAGGATGTGGCCGGGCAAAGTGGCAAGCCGAGGCATGATTATTCCTATTGTGTGGCCACCAGGGGTGCCATTGGAGATGATGCAGCGACATTCGAAAACACCATCTTCCGCACATTGAACGATCCCAGAGGGTGGCCTCGTGCGGGTGCCACCTTCGTCTATAGCCCGGATTCGAGCAAGTGCGATATGACATTGTATTTGGCTCAAAGCGATCAGATGACATCGTTCTCTTCAGGTTGCTCCAATGAGTACAGCTGCCGAGTGGGGCAGGCCGTCATCGTCAACGACGACCGTTGGAACGGCGCCACGTCCGAGTGGCTATCCGCAGGCGGTTCGATGGATGATTACCGCATCATGGTGATCAACCACGAGGTGGGCCATCGCTTGGGACATATGGATAACGAGCCGTATTGCCCGGCTCCCGGCCAGCCAGCGCCGCTGATGCAGGAACAGTCGATGGGCCTTGGAGGTTGTACCTTCAACATATGGCCTACGGACGGAGAACTGTGGATCAGCCAGTAAGTGTGGCCGAGCCGGTGGTCGTGGCTGGTTTCGAGCGTGCAGGGCGTCACTCAAATGCGTGCCGGCCTTCGGGAGAGGTCATCGGCCGTTTCGCACCAACCCCTTCAGGACGCATGCATGTGGGCAACGTCTATGCCATGCTTGCGGCATGGCTTTCGGCCAAATCACAGGTTGACCCGCAAACCGGTCGCCGTGGGCGTGTGCTTCTGCGCATTGAGGATGTCGATGGCCCTCGTGCAGTGCCGGATGCCGACCGCTGGATCATGGACGATCTGGCTTGGTTGGGGATGGATTGGGACGGTGAGCCTGTATACCAGTCGCGGCGCACGGACATCTATGAGGAGGCGTTGCACTCCTTGCAGGCGTTCGATATGCGGCAGATGGTTGTGGGGCAGAGGGATGGTGCCGCGTCTGATTCCGATGAATCCGCATCTTCCATCGTTCGGCCCATGGATAAGTGTGACGCTGCGGATGCGAATCGTGCTGGTTCGGCACTGATATACCCTTGTTTTTGTTCTCGTTCCGACTTACGTGCAGCCAGTGCGTCCATTGCGCCGACCAACGACGATGGTTTTGCCGTCTACCCCGGCACGTGCCGACGTTTGTTCGTTGAGCACCCGGACGAGGTGCGCTCCCGGCTTGCGCACGGGAGACGGCATGCCTTGCGCATCGCGGTGCCGTCGGGCGTGGAAGAACGATTCGGCGATCGTGTGTTCGGCCTTCAACGCTTTGATCTTGCGGAGGATGTGGGAGACGGCATTATCCGCCGTTCGGACGGTGTGTTTTCGTATCAGTTCGCTGTTGTGGTGGACGATTTGCTCATGGGGGTGAGTGATGTGGTGCGTGGCCGCGATCTGCTGCGTTCCACGGCGTTGCAGATGTGGATTCGCCAGGCGTTGATTGCTTCCGGGTTTGGCACTGATTCGAGTCGTGCCATCCGCAATCCGGTTGCAAGGGAGTGTTCGCGGTGCAAGGTCAGCGCGCAGGCACCCGTGTATGCCCACCTTCCGCTGTTGGACGACGCTTCCGGCGTGCGACTGGCCAAACGCCGTCGTTCCTTTGACGTAGGAGCGTTGCGTTCCGCCGGTGCCCGCCCTGAGCAGGTGATCGGCTATTGTGCATGGCTGCTTGGGCTCCAGAGGGGTAGTGGATGTGCCGCTCAAACACGTGGTCCTGTTGCAATGAGCGCCGAAGAGGCGCTCGCGTCTTTTTCCTGGGGCAAGGTGCGGGAGAATCTGGGCGACCGGCCCCTGCCGAACGACATCTGCGGGGCGATCCTCGCCGTTCGATAGCCGATTGCGCCTTGATGTGGCTCAACGGTGGTAGCGTGGTTGGCAGTAAGCGATAATAGGTATTGGTAGGGAGCTGAAGATGACGGCGTATATGCATCATAAGGATTTGGCCAACGAGCAGATCAGTCAAGAACGGGCGATCCAGATAGCCGACGGTGTGCACCGTGTGCTTGATCGGATTGCTCAGGCGGAGCAGGATGCAGGGCGTGAGAGCGGTTCGGTCCATCTGCTTGCCGCCACGAAGACTCGCGACGTAGGTGAGATCATGGCCGCCATCGATGCCGGCGTGCGCATGATCGGTGAAAACAGACCCCAGGAGATTCAGGCCAAGTGCGAGGGGCTTCGGCGGCAGTGTGCCGAGCGTGGGCTCACCATCGGCGTCGGTGCGGCAGGTGAAGAGAGCGGCGCCTCGGCATTGCCGCATATTCCGTTCCACATCATCGGCCAGCTTCAGGCCAATAAGATTGGCAAGGTGCTTCCCGTGGTTGACACCATCGAGTCCGTGGAATCGTTGGAGGAAGCCGAACGCATAGCCCGCCGTGCCGTGGCTCGTGGCATCGATGTCGGTGTCTTGCTCGAGGTCAATGAATCGGGTGAAAAAACAAAATCGGGATGCTCGCCGTCCAATGCCATCGAACTGGCAGGTCAGATCGGTGCCCTTGACGGACTCGAGCTGCAGGGCCTGATGACCATTGGTGCCAACGTTGATGATGAACAGCGTGTGCGCGAGGGGTTTGCACATCTACGCCGTACTCGTGACCAGATCCTAGGTTCCGGCGACGCGGGAACGTCCGGTTGCAAGGAGCTTTCCATGGGCATGACCCACGACATGGCCCTCGCGGTGGCTGAAGGATCCACAATGGTGCGTGTGGGCACTGCCATTTTCGGTGAACGGGCGTTTATCTGAGCCGTTGTCCGATCTACGTGGGGCTATTTCAGAAGGTTGTGTGTAACCCTGATTCGTTTGATTGCCCAAGGACGCGGTGGCTGATTGAATTCCGCACTAAGCTTGGTATCAGCCTTGCCTAGTAGGATATACGTATTATGACTGCTGACGAAGAGAACACTACCGAAGATGGCCAAGGGCATGACGGGTCTCAATCCGGTGCGAAGCTTGGCGCTAAGCCCACGAGGCGGGCCAAGGTGATGCGCGGCATCATCGCACCCATTTTCGGTCTGCTTGCAGTGACGGCCATTGCATTTGGCCTGCTCAACGCCACGATTTGGAAGCCAAATCCATCAGTGACTGCTACGGGATATCCTTCGAGTCGATATGTTGTCACTGACCCGGGGGTGCTCTCATTGCTGGACGGCGACGTGAACCTTCAAGTAGGCCTCAGTGGCGCCGCACCTGCCGATGCCAAGCAATCGACATCCAATAAGACCGACAAATCCACTGCAGCCGATTCGCGTGGCTCCAATGAGATATGCGTTGCCATAGGTCAGTCCAAGGATGTGGCCGGTTGGCTGGCGGGTAGCAAGTATGACAGAATCATCGGTCTTCGCAATTGGACGAATCTCCATACGCAGACGGCCGAGGGCTCTTCTGATTCATCCAGCACCGTCGCCAAGTCGAACGGCAGCGGGTCGAAGAACAGCGGTACATCCGATACCGCCAGGGCAGGTGGCGACGTCACGCTCAAGCACTCGGACATGTGGTCTCAAGTCTCATGTGTCAATAGCGCCCGTACGGTGAAGATGAACGTCAAAGCCGGCTCTTCGCAGGTGGCCTTGATCGATTTTGGAAAGAATTTGAGTGGTCAGGCTGAACAAGTATCGATGCATTGGGTGCGCAGCAAGGTGCCCAATACGGCGATTCCCTTCTATATCACCGCCGCGGTGCTCGCCGTGATTACTGTGCTTTGTGCCTCGATATTGGCTATGGAACCCAAGCGTCGCAAGAAACGCGAGGGTGAAGGTGGGCAAACCGGTCAGATTCCCGAGGTTGAGGTCACTATTGGCGAGGCGTTGACAGGCAGTCTGCAGGGGTTGGGCAGGAATCTTCGCGTTTCCTCCCCTGGGCGGCATTCAAAACAGACATTGGAAGCTGAGGCTGCGTCCGAGGCTGCGGCATTGCAGGGTCTGCAATCTGCGCGTGAACTCAAGGCGGAAGGTCCCAGCATTGTCGATCCGTCGCTTCACAATCTGGTGGATCATGCCGATGAGGCTGCGTCCGAGGCCGGGGGCCTTCAAGATGCCGGTTCTGCGAAGAACGGTGAAAGCGTGGGCGATGGGTCAAGCACTGGCCTAAATGGGAACAATGAGGATATTGAGCTGACGTCGATTATCTCGGATGCCGACTTCAGCGATTACCTGGCGAGGTTCTCGCAAGAAGAGACCCAAGAGAAGGTTGAAACGCCAGATGGTTCGCCGGTTTCAGAAGATGGTGAAACCCCTGATGGATCCGGCGATGATGGTGTTTACCAAGGTGCCGGGGAGTCTGTAGACACCCCGGAGGATACGAATACCGATGAGGCAAAGGTCGGGCAGATTGCATCCCCTAAGGGCGAGGTTGATGGGGATCGCGACAGTGGCGCCGACTCTTCGCCTGAAGATGCCGATCGTGCCGAGGGGGCTGATGATGCAGCTCAGGGCGAGACGAACGTGAAACATGAGGATGCGTGAGCATATGCAGAACATCAACAATAGGAACGCCATGACCCATGGCGCAAGGAGTGGATTGCGTAAGACGGTGGCCGCTTTGGCCGCCGTGCTTTCGTTGGTTTCCCTAACCGCTTGCGGCGTGGGCATCCCCAATCCCAGCGATCAGGTGGACTCCGCCCCGGTTCCTGATTTGAGCGTGGCCCAGGAGAAGAAGATCCGGCACTCCATCATCGATGCGTTGGATGCGGCGGATAAATCCAAGAATCCGGACGACCTTACTTCGCGCGTGGCAGGTCCGGCTTTGGCCATACGCAAGAGCGAACTTCAGATTGCCGGTTCCACAGGCAAGCTTGACCCGAGGGCCACAGTGCCCAAGGATTTGGCGCAAGCCGTCATCCCCACCACATCAGGTTGGCCGCGTGCCGTGTTTTCCATCACCGCCAACACCTCGGACCAGCAATCAAAGCGGCTGATGGTGATGCGTCAGGAAAGCGCCCGCAGCAACTACCAGCTTTGGGGAGTGGCTAGGTTGTTCCCAAGCGTCACGTTGCCGAAATTCGCCATTGCATCCATTGGTTCCCAAATGGGCAGTACCAACGACACAGGGCTTGTATGCACGCCGGCCAAGGCGGTCGAGCAATATTCGGACTTGCTCACGCACGGTGCGCAGAGTAAATATGCGAGCAGATTCGCCAGCGACTATTTCAGAGATGACCTGACCAAGCTCGCTCAAACGGTGCAGGAGGGCATGGAGCGTAACAACGGCACTCAATCACAGACATTCACGGCGGTTCCCAACGCCATGTATGTTATGCGTTCGGCAGACGGGGGCGACCTGGTCATGGCTCAAATCGACTCGCAATGGACACGTCAGGCGGGGGAAGGCAGGGAGTCACAGCCCGCTTCGGATGAGGAGCGTGTGCTGTTTGGCTCTGGAAAGGCCACGAGCACGATGAGAGTGACATATGTCAATGTGGTGGCTCTGTATGTTCCTGCAGCAAAATCTGGGCAAAAGGTCACGGCCGTGGGCGCCGAACGCCAGCCAGTCAAGGTCGAGGCACTCTGAGCAATGTTTAGCAGGCAGTCAATTCAGGCCTTCAACACGGCAAAACATGGTAGAACATATATTGTTCTGAGATAAATAAAAGTTGTTCTATGGTCACTAAAGGAGAAGGTATGGCAGGTAGTGGTGAGGCAAGACCAGGGGTTTCCCTGGCTGGCGCCGTGGATTTGAGCTCATTGAAACACAAGGTCGACGCCGAACCCGGCCAGGCGGGCGGGGCGCCCGTCGCCGGAGGATATGTCGTTGATGTGACGGCGGAAACCTTCCAGGCGGTGCTGCAGACCTCCGCCACGTATCCGGTGCTGTTGTTCTTGTGGGTGGCATCGGACGATCGGCTGATTTCCATGGCCCGCAAACTTGGTGAGGCCGTCAATGCCATGGACGGCAAGATCCAGTTGGCACGCGTGGACATTGCGCAGAATCCAACCGTGGCCCAGAGCCTGCGTGTTCAGGGTGCGCCCGCGTTGTTTGCCGTCATCGGCGGCCAGTTGATGCCCATTGCGCAGGGTCTGCCGAGCGACGACGATCTCAAGCAGATTACGGACGAGTTGCTTCCTCAGGTGGTTCAGATCGCCCAGAAGTCTGGTATCACAGGTGTTGCGCCGTATTACGGTGACCCGAATGCAGATGAGGCGGCCCAGCAGGGTGATGCTGCCTCTCAGGTGCCTCCTGAACATGTAGAGGCGCATGACTTGGCGGCAAAGGGTGATTATTCCGGTGCTGCAGAGGCGTACGCCAAGGTTCTTGAAGCCAACCCGAACGATGCGCTTGCCGCACGTGAACGCTCCAAGGCACTGCTGCTTTCCCGTTCCGCATCGGCTGATGTGCGCACGGTTCGCGAGGCGGCCGCCGCCAACCCCGATGACGTGGACGCGCAGCTCGCCGTTGCCGACATCGATATGATCGGTGGGCAGATTGGGGATGCCTTCGGCCGTCTGCTTGATTTTCTTGCCAACGGTCATCAGAAGGACATCGAACCGGTTCGTCTACGGTTGTTGGAGTACTTTGCCATCCCGGAGCCTGATGATGAACGGTTGAAGGCTGCACGTCGCCGCCTGTCGACGTTGATGTATTGATTTGTCGGCAGGCTTGCAGAATGTAGGCATACAGCTTGGGCCACATACGGTTTGCAATGTCGATTATGCCATTTTTATATTGGTCTCTGGGCACATGACGTGGTAGCATTTCTCATATATCAGAGTGAAGGTCACCATGCCCAAAGTGAGGTAACAGTTTATGGCTTCTTTATTAACGCCAAAGGATATTAGGGAACACAGTTTCAATACCGTCCATTTCAAAGAGGGATATGACATGGACGAAGTTGATGAGTTTCTTGATGATGTTACTCAGACTGTCGAAGTGTTGGGCAAGCAGGCGGCCCAAGGCGGTCAGTCCACGCAGTCGCTAGGCCCCGATGTCAGTGCCTTGAACACGAAGATTTCGGATTTGAACGCGCAGGTGGAAAGCCTTTCCAAGGAGAACGCCGCTCTGCAGTCACAGGCGGGCAGTGCTTCGGCTAGCAGCACCGAGCAGCAGGTGGATGCCTCCAAGTTGAGTGAGGCCGAAGAAAGCAACAGGGCTCTGGCTTCGCAGAACAGACAGCTTAAGGATCAGGTCGACCGTCTTAACGCGCAGGTGGACCAGCTCACGGCTCAGGCCGCCAAGGTGGCAGGCCAGCCCGACTTGGGTGAGCAGCTCAAGGCAGTGCAGCACGAACGTGATGAATTCCGTTCGCGCAGTGAGCAGGCGAGCCAACAGCTCACCGCCGCCCGTGAGCAGCTTTCGCATGCTCAGCAAGAGGCATCCCAAGTACGCGAGCTTTCTCAGCAATTGGAGGAATCCAAGCAGCGCGAGAACCAACTTCGTGCTCAGATTTCCAAGATTGAGCCCGATACACAGACCGGCAGCCTTCGCAAGATCGCAGGTGCCGGAGATTCTTCTGCCAGCGAACCCGAGCGTGCCACGGCAATGCTTACATTGGCCATGCAGCTGCATGATCAGTACGTTGACAAGGGCAAGGCCAAGGCCAAGGAAATCACCGATGCCAGCCAGGCCAAGTACGATGAGATCATTGGCAAGGCCAATGAATATTCCTCCCGCACTCGCGCCGAGGCTGATGACTACGGCAAGCAGACCACGCAGAAGGCGGATGCCTATTCACAGCACACGCGTAGTGAGGCCGACGAATATGCCAATCGCACTCACGAAGGCGCGGATTCCTATGCCAAGAAGGTGCGTGCGGATGCCGATACCTACTCCGTTGAAAAGCGTAGGGAAGCGGATGGGTATGAGTCCGAGGTGCAGCGTCGTGCCGCCGATTACGACACCAAGGCCCGCACCGAGGCCGACACCTACGCCCAGCAGGTTCGTGACGACTTAGCCGCTCAGTCCAAGGTGGCCCAGAACAACATCGAGAGCCTCAAGCAGTTCGAGACCGAGTATCGTACACGTCTGACAGATTTCTTGACCCAGCTTATCGACCAGGTTTCCGATTCCAAGGAACAGCACAAAAACGATAAGGCTCAGAACTGAGCCTGGAACCGGAAGATATTGTAGTGCAGGAACATAATGTACACATAAGGCGGTTGCGCACACGCGTAGCCGTCTTTGTGTGTATTTCGCTGCTTCTCCTTGCCTTGGATAGGCTTACAAAGGTATGTGCTCTGGACCTTTTGCGTTCCGGCGTTCGTGTGAATGTCATCCCGGGGCTGCTCTCGTTCACGTTGGTGCGCAATCCGGGGGCCTCATTGGGTATGGGGTCCGGGTTCACTTGGGTAATTTCCTGCTTGGCGATTGTGGCGTGTGTGGTGTTGGCGGTGCTTGCATTGCTCACAAAATCCATGCTATGGACGGCGGCGCTGAGCATGGGCTTTGCCGGAGCCCTTGGCAATCTCATCGATCGCGTGATCTATGCCACGGGGTTCCTCGATGGCAAGGTGGTCGATTTTCTTGACTACGGCTGGTCGGTGGGCAACGTAGCCGATATCGTGCTCATGGTGGCCGGTGTGTTCATAGTTGTGATCATTGTGTGTGAAGTGCCGTTCGGGGGACCGCGAAGCAGCAGTGCCAAACGTAACGCTCGGCAGCCTCAATGATCGCAATGGGGCTCGATTGTTGAACAATATTGATATGAATCATGAGGAACGTGTTCCCGATTCATTGGTTGGAGAACGGCTTGATGTGGCGGCTGCGCGGTTGCTTGGAGTTTCGCGTTCCAAGGCTGCCTCGCTCATCGAGCGTGGGCGGATCTCAGTTGACGGACGTGTTGTGCCGAAATCCGGGCGGCTGCTGGAAGGCGATTTGTTGCACGTTGATGTCAAAGATTCGTCGGAGCAGCCTGTAGAACCAGTAAGCCGTGATATGGCGATTGCCTATGAGGATGACGACGTTGTAGTGGTCGATAAGCCGGCCGGCGTGGCGGCGCATCCTTCCAAAGGCTGGGAGGGGCCCACGGTCTTGGGCACGCTGCTTGCACGGGGTGTGCATATCACATCGCTGGGCGGTGCCGGTTCGTCGTACCGCGAGGTGGACGGTAGCGTTGTTCATGATGGAGAGAGCGGGCACCAAGGCATTGTCAGCCGATTGGACGTGGGCACCAGCGGACTGATGCTCGTGTGCAAATCTGATTTGGCATACGTGCAGATGCGACATCAGTTCGCCGCCCACGAAGTGGTCAAGACCTACCATGCGTTGGTGCAGGGCGGGTTGGACGCGGATCGCGCCACCATCGAGGCTCCAATCGGACGGGCGAAGGTCTCCGATTTTCGTTTTATGGTCACACCTACAGGCAAACCAGCAGTCACTCATTATGACGTGCTGCAGAGGTTTGGTGAGGCCACATTGGTTTCGGTGAACCTTGAGACCGGCCGAACCCATCAGATTCGCGTGCATTTTTCGTCCATAGGCCATCCGCTGGTGGGCGACCCGATGTACGGCGGCAATCCGGTGCTCTCTGAGCGGCTGGGCTTGAATCGCCAGTGGCTGCACTCCATGAAACTTGAGTTCGCCCACCCCCGCACGGGCGTCTGGACCACAGTGGATTCCCATTATCCCGAAGATTTGCGCAATGCCTTGACGCAGTTACAGCAGTCAAATCGTCCACAACGGTGAGAGCAGAAAATCGCGACCATTCCACTGCTCTGAGCGGTTGCAGCAGTCAAATCGTCCACGACTCATCGTTTCTGCACCATCCTCCAGTTGGTTTGTTGGGTTTGCCGCTCGGTTGGTTTGTTGGTTTGGTGGGTTTTCACTCAGTGGCTTTATCGCTCTAGTGAGTTGTCATTCTCTTTGATTTGTCATTTCACCAAGTCTTCGTTCTAGTGGGTTTACTCTTTTAACGAATTCTTGTTTTAATAGGTTTACTGTACTGGTGGCTGGTGGATTGTGGATTGTCGGTTTAGCGGGTTTGTCTTTGTACAGGGTTGATTACTCTAGTGTGTTTGTTAGTTTCAGTCGATTGTCAATTGAAAACAGACCGAAACTAACGATTTTGTATCAAATTCCATTAGTTTGAGTCACATTGAAAAAACCATTGATCGAAACTAACGGTTTTGTGCCCAATACTGTTAGTTTCGGTCACATAGAAGTCGTTCGCTGACTGAAGCTAACTCATGGTGCAGCTAGCCTGCTGGTTGAAATTCTCTCACTGACTGGAATTCGCGGTTCGGTTTCGGATTTTGTTAATTTCAGTCGATTCTAGTCGCCCATAGGCTGAAGCTAACGGTTTTATGCTTGATTTCGTTAGTTTGCGATGTTTCTGGATTGTTGTGCGGCTGGAAGTAACAGTCTGGATTTGATTTAAGTTAGTTTCGGCCAGGTTCGGATTGTTGAGTGGCGCAAACTAACGATTCAATCCAAGTTTTACTTCATTCCAGCACAATACGTGTGGAATAGGTTCGGGATTTGATGATCGACAGCTTGAATCAATATCAATATTGGCTGTCCGTTTTCATTATTTGCTTTTGTCAACGTGAGGCTGGGCACAGTCAATGTCTTTATGTGCTGTTTTCGATGTTACTCAGGTCGGCCAGATTCTAAATACCTAATTGTTGTGGGCTCACCGAGACCGCAATATCCGACCTGCGTAGGGGCGGTTAGATGCTAAATATAATTGTTGCGTGGAGATTCGAAGCGCTTCGTTTACCCTCACTGGACCGCAAATCTGGGGGTCGCTGCCAATCTTGGAACGCCTACGCTAACGAGTTTGCGCACGACGGTTGTGCGCTTCATCATCTCCTCGAATCTGAATCGAAGAATCTGCTTGACTTTGGGTTCTTTGTATAGGTCCCTTTCACGGGTTTGCTCATCGTTCACGATGATTTCGGTCTCGTCTCTATCCGCCTTGTGCCCTTGGTATTTGCCAATGCCATCGAACTCCACGATGACTGTGCCTCCATCCTCTGCCTGAAATTCGAAATCTGTGCGATACTTATGCCCTGGTCGGCTGGGATTCGGGTGAATAACTTGTTGCCGTGGGTTCGGGAATCCCGCTTCGAGCATGGTTCCGCGGCACAGCGATTCGCCCACGCTTTCGCTCAATGGACTGGCATATTGGAGCAGCGCACGGAGCCGGTGCAAAGCCTTGTTGCGAGGGCGGTTGAAGGTTTGGAAGGCGGTTGTGAGTTTGTGTCGAGTGGTTAGACCACGCCGCAATGCGTAGTCGAATGGCACTAAGCCATCGCGAAAATTGTGCCGCACTCCGAGGTCGAACATGGTGCGTTCGAGCGTGGTCGTCTTGATACCATCGACCGTTATGTACTGGGTCGAGTTCGTGCGAATGTGCTGTACGGTGCGGGTTCTTGCGGTTTGACTAGTGGATGAGGAGATATAGACGTGGGGATCGTCGCCCAGCCGGTCTCGGTAGTCAAGGCCGAGTATGGTGGCTGCGTCCAACCCTGCGAAAACCCAGCCGGGATGTTTCAGCGCAAGCGCTCTGAGTATGCGGATGCGTTGCTCGGGCGGCTTCAATTTCCTGTGGATCTCCGCATTCTCATATAGGCTGCGGTGTACCCTGACAACCTCGCCGTTGAGCCGCATCCTGTACAACGCCTCGGTCTCTGCTGCATCTTTGGCGAACATGCAGCAGCGTTCGGCCTCGGAGCGATGGATGCATCGTGCCGCGCCGGTGTTTTCCCTATGTCTGTTCATATTTGCAAAGTACCATTGCTGATTCGTCCGTGTGAAGTTCGTTGAGGCAATGTGGTCAAACGCTATCGAATGTTCGGCCGATTGCGGGTAACCGTGTCGTGCGCTTGACTTGTGCGATATGTTAGTTTCTGCTATTCAGATTCGATGGGCTGCCTCAACCTAACGGAATAATCGATGGTTTCGTTAGGTTGAGTCAACTCCGATGGACTCATTGACTGCAACTAACAGTTTGGATTCAGATTTCGTTAGGTTCTGATGATTTGAAACGGAACATTGACCCAATCTAACGGTTTGGCTCCCAATTCAGCTGGTTTCATGTGGTTTCGTATGGCTTGGTTCCTCAAACTTGGTAGTGCGCAGACTGATGTGCTAGATTCCGCCATCTCGCCCAATTTCGGCAACGGACGGCTGAGTCGTGCGCTGAGAGTTGTAATTCGGGTCAAGCTAGCTATTAGAATGGAATCGATTACGGCAAAATCGTGACTGACGGTGCAGTGCGCACCGGTCGCTATTGCGCGTTACAGCCATGAGCGAAAGACACCAAGGGATAATAATAGGGAGCAACATGAGTGATGAAGCGCAGAATGGTGCGGGTGCAAGGGGTTCTGCGGGAAATTTCGTGCAGCTGCACAACCACACCCATTACTCGCTGCTCGACGGCGCCTCGAAGATTCCCGACCTCATCAAGCGTGCCAAGGAACTCAACATGCCGGCCATCGGCATCACCGACCACGGCAACATGCACGGTGCCTACGAGATGTGGAGCACCGCCGTCAAGGAGGGTATCAAGCCGATTATCGGTATCGAGGCATACGTCACTCCTGAAACGGCACGCGGCGACAAGTCTCGCGTGCACTGGGGCACTGAGGCCCAGCGCAGCGACGACGTCTCCGGAGGCGGTCTGATTACCCACATGACCATGTGGGCCGAGAACGATGAGGGTCTACGCAACCTGTTTAAAGCCTCTTCCGTGGCCAACCTTGAGGGCCGCGTCGCCCGCTACCCTCGTATGGACTACGACGTGTTGCAGCAATACCATACGGGCGTGATCTGCTCCTCGGGTTGCCCCTCCGGCATCATCCAGACCAGGCTGCGGCTCGGCCAGTACGACGAGGCCCTGCGCGCAGCAGGCCAGTTGCAGGACATCTTCGGCAAGGACAACTTCTACATCGAACTCATGGACCACGGTCTGTCCATCGAGCAGCGCGTCTTGGGAGACCTACTCAAGATCGCCAAGGCGCTCGACGCCCCATTGCTGGCCACCAACGATTCGCATTACGTGCACGAGGCCGACCGCGAGGCCCAGGACGACATGCTCTGCATCAACTCCGGCTCTCGGCTTGATGACCCCGACCGCTTCAAGTTCGATGGCTCGGGCTACTACATCAAGTCCGCCGAGGAGATGCGTGCCCTCTTCAAGGACCATCCCGATGCCTGCGACAACACGCTGGAGATAGCCGACCGCTGCAACGTGATGTTCGACGACCACGAGGACGGCGCCTTCATGCCCAAGTTCGACTGCCCCGAGGGCTGGGATGAGACGTCCCTCTTCCTCTACGACGTGCAGAAGGGCCTGGAGAAGCGCTACGACGGCAACGTGCCCGACAAGGTGCACGCTCAGGCCGATTACGAGTGCGGCGTGATCTGCCAGATGCAGTTCTGCGGCTACTTCCTGGTGGTGGCCGATTACATCAACTGGGCCAAAAGCCATGATGTGATGGTGGGTCCGGGCCGTGGCAGCGCCGCAGGCAGCATGGTGGCCTACGCCATGGGCATCACCGAGCTCGATCCGCTGAAGCACGGTCTGATTTTCGAACGCTTCCTCAACCCCGAGCGTGTCTCCCTGCCCGATATCGATATCGACTTCGACCCCGAGGGCCGCGGCCGCGTGCTCGACTACGTGGGCAACAAATACGGCCACGACAAGGTTGCGCAGTGCGTCATCTATGGCACCATCAAGACCAAGCAGGCGCTCAAGGACTCCGCCCGCATCATGGGCTACGAGTTCTCGGTGGGCGAGAAGATCACCAAGGCCCTGCCGCCCAGCAAGAACGGCAAGGACGTGAGCTTGAAGGACATCTTCGATCCCACAAGCAAGCGGTATGCCGAAGCCAAGGAGTTCCGCGACCTGTACGAATCCGACCCTGACGCCCGCAAGATCACTGACGAGGCCAAGGGCATCGAGGGTCTGATCCGCCAGACCGGTGTGCACGCCTGCGCCACCATCATGTCGTCCACGCCCATCACCGACAGCTCGCCTCTGCTGGAGCGCACCGACGGCACGGTGACCACCACGTTCGAATACCATACCTGCGAAACGCTCGGCTTGGTGAAGAACGACTTCCTGGGCCTGTCCAATTTGACCGTGATCCACGACACCCTGAAGAACATCGAGCTCAACGGCAAGGAGCCGATCGACTACACGAAGATTCCGCTGGACGACAAGGAGACCTACCAACTGCTCTCGCGCGGCGACACCCTTGGCGTCTTCCAGCTCGATGGCGACGGCATGCGCGCCCTGCTCAAGAGCCTGAAGCCCGATAACTTCAACGATATCTCCGCACTCATCGCCCTCTATCGCCCGGGCCCGATGGATATGGACTCGCACAACAACTACGCCAAGCGCAAGAACGGCCTGCAGAAGATCACCCCGATCCACCCGGAGGTGGCCGAGGCGCTCGCCCCGGTGCTCGACGAGACATACGGCCTCATCGTCTACCAGGAGCAGGTACAGTCCGCCGCGCGAATCCTCGCGGGTTATTCGTTGGGCGAGGCCGACGTGCTTCGCCGCGCCATGGGCAAGAAGAAGCCCGAGGTGCTGGCGCACGAGCAGGTTCCGTTCTTCCAAGGCATGAAGGAGCATGGCTACTCCCGCGAGGCGGCCCAAGCCGTGTGGGACATCCTCGTACCGTTCTCCGGCTACGCGTTCAACAAAGCGCATTCCGCGGCCTATGGCTTGATCTCTTACTGGACCGCGTACCTCAAGACCCACTACCCGGTGGAGTTCATGGCTGCCCTGCTGCAGAACGAGCGCAGCAACAAGGACAAGACCGCGCTCTACCTCGGCGAGGCGAGGCGCATGGGCATCCAGGTGCTGCCGCCAGATGTCAACGAATCCCGCTTGGAGTACGCTCCTGTGGGCGATGTGGTGCGCTTCGGCCTCGGCGCCATCCGCAACGTGGGCGACAAGGCTGTGCAGGACATCATCGCTGAGCGTGAGGGCGGCCGCGGCAAGTTCGTCAATTTCATGGACTTCATCAAGCGCGTGCCGCTTTCCGCGCTCAACAAGCGGCTTGTGGAGTCGCTGATCAAGGCCGGTGCCTTCGACTCCATCGACCCGAACCGTCGCGCGCTCTTCCAGATCCATGAGTCCGCCATCGACTCTGTGGTGAGCCTGAAGCGCAAGGAGGCCGAGGGCCAGTTCGACCTCTTTGCCGGTCTCGACGACGGTGGGGCTGGCAGTGACGGTGGCAGCGACCCGATGGGCGACGCCCAGGTACAGGTGCCCGACATCGAGGAATGGGACAAGAAGACCAAGCTCAACTTCGAGCGCGAGATGCTTGGCCTCTACGTCTCCGATCACCCGCTTTCCGGCATGAGCGCCGTGCTTTCCGGACTGAGGGACATGTCCATCGCCCAGTTGCTCAACAGCGCCAAGGACATGGGCGAGGGGCGTCAGGTCACCATCGCAGGCCTGGTCACCAGCGTGGACCGACGCGTTTCGAAGAAGGGCAACCCTTGGGCCATCGTCACCGTGGAGGACATGGAGAGTTCCATCCAGTGCATGTTCTTCGGCAAAGCCTATACGAATTGCGCCGAGATCCTCGCCGTGGACGAGGTGGTGCAGCTGCGCGGTCAGGTGGAGTTGCGCGACGAGACGGTGAGCCTGCGGGCCCAGGAGTGCACGGTGCCCACCATCGAGGATCAGGACGAGCGGCCTGTGGTGCTGGCGCTCCCCAGCTCGGCGCTCGACCCCAACCGCGCCCAGCAGCTGGGGCGAATCGTAGCGGCGCACCCCGGTCCCTGCGAGGTGCACTTGGCCGTGCTCGATTCCGCTGGCAACGCCAAGGTGCTCACGTTCGGCGATCGATTCCGCGTCAAGCGCGACACGTCGCTTTTCGGTGAGTTGAAGACGGTCTTCGGCCCTGGCTGCATTCCTGCAGCCTGATTTCCCTTCAAGGCGAGGCCGTGGTTACCCACAGGTAGATGTTGCGCTGGACGCTCCGGGTCGCTCGGCCAAGTCTTACGCCAGCGCAAAACCTACCTGCGGATAACCGCTATCTGCACGGATGGGGCTCTTTTTTGATGCATATTCGTCTGGCAGGCTATGCCTGCCCCAGGCCTTTGAACGGTTCACCCGTTTCTTCGATCTACTGTTACCCATCCATTCTTGCCATCTGAGGAGTTCGACGTATACCGTATCTGGTATTCAAACGTGCCCTTTGGCGACATTGATGAGGTCTGTTCGTTGAACGTGGCGCAGGAATAGGATATTTGAAATTCTGCCTTTTGATTGTTCAGACTAACGTTGTTTGGGGCCGTTTTGTTTGCCCATATAGGGCTGCTTGATGATGGCATGAAGGAAATGGACTGTATGGAGCATCCTTTCATGTCGGTCAACTCGCTCTTGATGTGCGCCACTTCCAAATTTGAGAATGTGCTGAGTCGAGGGAGGGACTGATTGAGGCAACTCGATTCGAGTTGAGCTGAAATCGACATCTGACTGGTTCAATGTATAGCCGGTGAGTTTGGTATATGCGGCGGGAACCAACGCAATGCCCGCGAGAATGACACATACTACAATTACGGCGATGGCCAGCCACTGTAAGACCTTGGGTTTTCCATTGGTTTTGGCTTTGCTGTTTTTGCTCATTGTGCTTCTCGTTGTTGATTTTGTTCGTGGAGGCCGACCAATTCCATATCAGTACTGATTTTATATATTGAAGATGATCTGTACAAGGGTGGGATTTTCCATTTGGAAAATATGTATCAGGGTACGTTGAGTATCTGCTATGTGGATGGTGCAGTGCATGTAGTGCGGTGGATGTAATGCCTTTGGACGTTCGGTCGACGTTTGTATGATTCTCATTCGCACGGGAAAATAATCTTTGATGATATGTTCACAAGTGTGACCATGTGGTGGGACGGAAACGCCGAATCCTGCGGCGTGTTGCTATGCTTTACATATGGCTAACAACACAATGAGAATCATCGATCTTAGGGGCAAAACCCTCTCTCGCGCCCAGATGCTGGACGCGATGCCGAGGGCGGAAATGGGCACTGGCGAAGCCAGCGAGCAGGTCCGTCCGATTCTGGCCGACGTAAAAGCGCGGGGTGCTGCGGCTCTACGTGATTTTGAAGAGAGATTCGACCATATTCGCCCCAAGCATCTGCGGGTGCCTGATCAAGCCATGCAGGATGCGTTGAAGACACTAGACCCTGAGGTCAAGAGCGCCATCGAGGAGTCCATCGCCCGTATGCGCAAGGTTTGCACCTCCCAGGTGCCCAAGGACTTCTATACCGACCTTGCCGATGGAGCGCGCGTGGCCGAGCGCTGGATTCCCGTGGAGCGTGTTGGGCTCTATGTGCCCGGTGGCAAAGCCGTGTATCCCACTTCCGTCATCATGAATGCAGTGCCGGCTCAGGTGGCTGGAGTCAAGTCCCTTGCCATCGCAACGCCGCCTTCAAAAGACAACGATGGCTTGCCCAATAAGACCATCCTCGCCACGTGCGCCATGCTCGGCGTGGACGAGGTCTACGCAGTTGGCGGTGCCCAGGCGGTGGCCATGTTCGCCTATGGGGCCAAGGGCAGCGAGCCGCAGGACGGTGAGATTCTGTGCGACCCGGTCGACAAGATCACCGGTCCGGGCAACATTTTCGTGGCAACCGCCAAGTCTTTGGTTTCCGGAATCGTTGGCATCGACGCGGTCGCTGGTCCCACGGAAATCGCCATTCTTGCCGATAAGACGGCCAACCCGAGCTGGGTTGCAGCCGATCTCATCGGCCAGGCCGAGCACGACGAGCTTGCAGGCTCGGTGCTCATCACCGACAGCGAGGAGCTGGCGAAGAAGGTTCAGGAGAGCTTGGATTATCGCGTTCCGCGCACCAAGCATGCCGAGCGCGTCGCCACATCGATCACCGGTCGTCAGTCCGGCATCATCCTGACCGACGGACTCGATCAGTGTGTTGAGGCCGCCAACGCCTACGCCGCCGAACACTTGGAGATCCAGACCGCCGACCCGGACGCTGTGGTGTCTCGTATCAAGAACGCCGGCGCCATCTTCCGCGGACCATACTCTCCAGTGCCGTTGGGCGACTACATGTCGGGCTCCAACCACGTGCTGCCCACCGGTGGCACGGCTCGCTTCAGCTCCGGCCTTGGTGTGCATTCCTTCATGAAGCCTGTTGAGGTCATCGAGTACAATGAGAAGGGTCTCAAACCCCTTGCCGCTCGTATCAATGCCTTCGCCGTAGCCGAAGATTTGCCTGGTCATGGCGAATGTGTGCTGAGCCGTTTCGTGGAAGATCCGTATAACAAGGAAACGCTTAAGGACCAGGAGGCTGCTGCCGGTCTGCGCTGAGACGGTGTTTGGCTCAGCCGGGAGTGATTTTCCATGAGTGATTCCGTCATTCGTCGTTGGGGTGCTACGTATTGCGTCAGCGGCACCCTGATGATGCCGCACTTGTTTCCTTGGGCCGCCACATCGTCTGATAGCATCACACTTGGTAGCATCACAGTGTTTTGAATGGATGTCGGTCACAGCGATGCTGCAGCCATCGGTTGGGTCGGGATGTCGGTTTTAGCCCGGCGTGCAGATTAGAATATGGGAATTCGATATAACCGTTGAGTATGGGAGGTTGGCATGGGAACCATCAGCAAGGCTCTGCCGCTGCGTTCTGATTTAGTGGGCGAGGAGCCATATGGCGCGCCGCAACTCGATGTGTCGGTGTGCCTGAATGTCAACGAGAATCCGTACCCACCATCGCCCGCGGTAGTGGAATCCATTGCTGAGGCTGTGCGCCGCGTGGCACCGACCCTCAATCGTTACCCCGACCGCGAGCACATGGCGCTACGTCGCGCGCTCGCGGATTATTTGGATCGCGAGTCGGGTGTGCGCCTCGCCCCGGAGCAGGTCTGGGCAGCCAATGGCTCCAATGAGATCATGCTTCAGCTTTTCCAGGCGTTCGGCGGCCCCGGACGTGTGGCGCTCGGTGCCGCACCCACCTATTCCATGTACCCCGAGTATGCCCGCGACACCTTCACCAAGTGGGAGGTGGTGCCTCGCGGTGCCGATTTTTCACTTGATCTTGATGCGCTGCTCAAGGCCATCAGTGAGCTTCATCCTTCGATTGTGTTGCTCACCAGCCCGAATAACCCTACCGGCACCATCCTGCCCACCGACCAGCTCAAGGCCGTGCTCGAAGCTTGTAAGGCTGCCCCAGTTGATGGTGCGCCAGCCGGTGTGCATCCGATTGTGGTGGTGGATGAGGCCTACATTGAGTTCCGTGACCCTGGTGTGCCTTCTGCGCTGGAACTGCTCAAGGATTACCCGGCGCTCGCCGTCAGTCGCACCATGAGCAAGGCCTTCGCCTTTGCTGGTACTAGGCTCGGCTACTTGGCTGCGGCACAAGACATTGTCGATTGCCTGCGCATTGTGCGCATGCCCTACCATCTCTCCGCCGTTACCCAAGCCACGGCGCTCGCAGCTCTCGGGCATGCCGACGAGCAGCTGAGCCAGGTCGCTCATCTGCGTGAAACCCGCAACGAAACCGCCGTCTGGCTCAGCGAGCAGACCTACGCCGGCCAGCCCATCGAGGTGGCTCCATCCCAGTCCAATTTCCTCATGTTTGGAGGTCACTTCGACGATCGTCAGGCCATTTTCGACGAACTCTTGAAGCGCGGTGTCCTTATCCGTGCAGTTGGCCCGAAGGAGTGGCTGCGCGTGTGCATGGGCACCGACGAGGAGATGCAGGTCTTTCGCAAAGCGCTGTCCGAGGTTCTGCCGTTGGTCGAAGCCAAGGCTTGAAGTTAAAAAAGAAACCAAGTCGATGGACAATAATCAGGTTTGACGCGTGCGTTTCAGCAGAAAATTCTGCGTCATCTCAGTCAGGTGGATTCTCTGGAATTTCTGACTACCTTTATATGGAGAATCCTTGGAAAATGGCCGTTTGATTGTTCTTGCCTAGCGTGGGCGTGGAAAGGTCCCCTTCAAATGTGAATTATGAAGTTCGCCTGCATGATTTGTGAAGATTGTGCTGGTTTGCTGAGATTGCTGGCTGGTTTTCACTGATAGTGGGGTGATGTTTCATTCAGTGTGTACTTTTCCGGAGAAACTGATGTTTTTGGATTTTCATTCGTTGGAATTCCGCCATTTTTATGGTTGATACTGCTCGTTCTCGTGGGAAAGTGCTCACTGAATGAAGGAAGTTCAATTTTTCGTGCATAACCGGCTTCTTCCGATGATATTTTGATGACTTTTGTCCAGAGGGGACTTTTTGAGAGGAGTTGCTGGATTCAACAATAGAATTTGTTGGAATTCCGTTATTTTCTATCTCAGGTTCCCTCCATCTTGCAAGAAAAGTCCTCTCTGAATGAATGGTCACTGATTTTTGCTGTCGCCAACGCACATGCGCCGATGGTTTTTAAGGTTTGGCCATGCCTGATGCTATAGTTTAGCTGTCCGCGTAAACACGTGGATGAGTCGCAGCGACCTCTGCTCGACTGTTCAGGAACACCAAGTAACAAAGTAACGCATACGGATTCGTCAAGAGTCAATAAGCGAGCGTGCCTGTTGACTTGAGGTGTTTCCATATTGTTCTTCATTCTTCTCTGTGCCTGTTCGGTCGGCCTTAAACCAAGGAAAGAGAGACGATGGACAAGTTTTTCCATCTTCAAGAGAACAACACCAACGTATCCACTGAAATAACAGCTGGTATTACCACGTTCTTCGCAATGAGCTACATCATTGTGGTCAATCCATCGATTCTGAGCCAAACTGGTATGCCTTGGGGCGGTGTGTTCCTTGCCACCATCATCGCCTCTATCGTCGGCACCCTCATCATGGGCCTGTTCGCCAACGTGCCGTATGCACAATCCGCCAGCATGGGCCTCAACTCATTCTTCACATATACGGTGTGCCAGGGTCTTGGCTTCAAGTGGCAGGAGACGCTGTGCATGGTGTTTCTCTGCGGTTTGATCAATATCCTCATCACGGTCACCTCTATCCGCAAGCTCGTCATCGCCTGCATCCCGGAATCGTTGCAGCAGGCCATCGGCGGTGGCATCGGCCTCTTCATCATCTATGTAGGGTTGCTCAATGTCGGCTTCATCAAGTTCACTCCCAAAGATCAAAAAGCTGCCGGCAAGGGTTTGCCCGTGGCCGCCACACCAGGGCTCGCCACCATCAACACTCCTGAGCTGTGGGTGTTCCTCATCGGTCTTGTGCTTGCCATTGTGCTTACAGTGCTCAATGTCAAGGGTGCGCTGCTCATCTCGATTATTCTCTCTGCCGTCATCGGCATTCCCTTCGGCGTCACGACGATGAGCAACTCCATGTCCATCGGCCAGACCTTCGCCCAGTTGCCACAGACTTTCGGCGCCATCTTCAGCCCGCAAGGCTTCCCGTCGTTGTTCTCGAACGTTTCGCGACTGCCGTTGGTCATTGTGACCATCTTCGCCTTCTCCATGTCCGACACGTTCGACACCATCGGTACACTCGTTGGCACCGGCCGCCACACCGGCATCTTCTCCGATAAAGACATCCAAGATATGGCCAACGGCAAGGGCTTCAGCTCCAAGATGGACAAGACCCTCTTCGCCGATTCGATTGCCACGTCGGTCGGCTCAATCTTCGGTACCTCGAACATCAGCACCTATGTGGAGTCTTCCGCAGGCATTGCGGCAGGTGGCCGCACAGGCCTGACAAGCGTGGTGGTCTCGGCCTGCTTCCTTATCACCATTGTGCTTTCTCCGCTGGTTTCCGCCATTCCTTCAGCCGCAACAGCCGGTGTGCTTGTGGTGGTCGGCTGCATGATGGCTTCCAGCCTGAAGCAGGTCAACTGGGAAGATATCTCCGAGGCCATCCCTGCCCTATTCGCCTCTGTGTTCATGGCGCTTTCGTACTCCATCTCCTACGGCATCGCTGCAGGCTTCATCATGTACTGCCTGGTGAAGATCTGTAAGCGTGAGACCAAGCAAATTCACCCGGTGATGTGGGTGGTCACCATCCTCTTCATCGCCGACTTCGCGCTACAGGCCGTGCTGTAGGCAGCAGATTCGCTCTGAGAGAGCAGCCCAATCATCAGAGGGGTCGAAAATCCGAGCGATTTTCGGCCCCAATCGACTGTGTTTATACTCAGAGGGGGCTTTTGAGAGAAAATCGCTGAGACCAAAAATCAAAATGTTGGAATTCCGCCGTTTTGGTGTTTTGTCTTTGGAATTTTTCGTAGAAAAGTCCCCTCTGGGCGAGGTGATAGGTCAATTTGATTGATTTAGGATTGTAGTGTGCGGCAGTCAGCGGATTTTGGCTCGATGATGGTGACCAGTGCGGAATTGGGCTATGATTTGGCGGCCTGATGGCAAAGTGACCGAGACGAAACGGTGGCTGAGTGATGCCGTAACACGCAAGGTTTGCCAGGTCAATGTGTTGCCGTATACTTTTAACTTGTTAACCACAGACTGTTGGTTGGGAGCGCAAGTTCCCCGAAGTTTGGTTCGCCAAGCCAGCATAGGTTGCGTAAGCTGCTCCGTGAGGAGCCGATTGAGAAATCGTATGTTTGCTCTGCCTGTGCGCAGGGCTTTTTTATTGCCTTAATGGTGAAGCGGATTCCTTCGCTGTGAACGCCGGAACGGCATTTCACAGGTCAACGGTCGACTTAGGAAGGAACGCCATGAAAAGGCCCGAAAAGGAAGCGGTGATTGAGCAGCTGACGGACAAGTTCCGCGACGCTGACGCAGTCTACCTTACCGAGTACCGCGGGCTTACCGTTCCGCAGGTCTCTGACTTGCGAGAAAAGCTAGGCCGCGATACTTCCTACGCCGTGGCAAAGAACACGTTGGCACGCATCGCCGCCAAAGAGGCTGGATACGAGGGCTTTGATGAAGCTCTTACCGGTCCGTCCGCAATCACCTTTGTCAAGGGTGATTACGTGGAGGCTGCGAAGGTGCTGCGCGACTTCGCCAAGGAAAACAAGGCTCTCGTCATCAAGGGTGGTTTTGCAGATGGAACCATGTATGACGCCGAGGGCTTCCAGAAACTCGCGGAACTCGAGTCCCGCGACACGTTGCTCGCCAAGATGGCC
Organism: Bifidobacterium sp. ESL1118; assembly: GCF_058505595.1. Lineage (NCBI taxonomy): Bacteria > Bacillati > Actinomycetota > Actinomycetes > Bifidobacteriales > Bifidobacteriaceae > Bifidobacterium > Bifidobacterium sp. ESL1118. Next base: position 1,690,151 of record NZ_CP196371.1, on the reverse strand, counting down.
GGCGCGCTCAAGGGCACGATGTCCAAGGCCGCTCGCACATTCAACGCTCTGCCCACCAAGGCCGTGCGCACCATCGACGCGCTTCGCGAGAAGCAGGAGAAGGCTGCCTGATTCTGTTCGGTGATTTTGCCGGACGGATCGTACAGCCGATTGACAAGTTTCTGGAAATATAAATTAAGACAAAATGTTTGGCAGCGAAAACCTACAAATACAATACTCCGCTGCCGATGATTGAAAGGAAGCCATCATGGCTAAGCTCTCAAGCGATGAACTGCTGGATGCGTTCAAGGAAATGACCCTCGTCGAGCTCTCCGACTTCGTCAAGAAGTTCGAGGACGAGTTCGATGTCGAAGCCGCTGCTCCGGTTGCCGCCGTTGCCGCCGCTCCTGCCGCCGGTGCCGCCGCCGAGGAAGAGAAGACCGAGTTCGACGTGGTCCTCACCTCCTACGGTGAAAAGAAGATCGGCGTCATCAAGGTTGTCAAGGCTCTCACCAACCTCGGTTTGGCTGATGCCAAGGCCCTCGTCGATGCAGCTCCTAAGGCTGTGCTCGAAGGCGCCAAGAAGGAAGACGCCGAGAAGGCCAAGGCCGATCTCGAGGCCGCTGGAGCCACCGTCGAACTCAAGTAGTTCGTTCCCTGCCGTTGCCTGGCTCATCGAGCCTATGTGACGAACGGAAATTACAAAACCCTGTTTGCGGATTATCCGTTTACAGGGTTTTGTTGGTTTATCAGGGTATCGTTGGTAGATAACGGGAAATATATGCTGGATTATGCCCCTTATATGGCAGGTAGGGGCTGACTCGTTGACGCGAATGATGGCGAGCGGCTGAAGGCGGTTTTGCGATTGCTTTGAGCTACAAGCCGGGTAGCATCGGGAAGGTGGGCATTGAAGTGACGGATCAACAAAACGTGCCACAATGGCTTGTTAAGGTCGGTGGCGTCGAATTGGCGAAGATTGCCCCTGGCGAAAGCGTTGAGATAGGTAGGCGCCCTATACGTCCTATGCGCGACGACGGATTGAAGAGGGTGGAGATTGACGACGACACCCGATCGATCTCGAAGCGTCATGCGGTGTTTGCGGTTTCGAAATCGGGAGTGGCCACATTGACCGATTTGGGTTCCACCAATGGCACCTACCGGTTCGATGGCCATCAGGACTTGGTTGGGCTCACGGCGAGTTCGCCCTACACGCTTCCTGAAGATGGAACATGGATACAGATGGGTGATGTGCCGGTTGAGTTCATATCCGTAGCTTCCCCAATACATGATGACACTAACCCAGTTGTGTCTGATTTGTTTGATTTCGCCGCTTCGGATGTGCCGCAGGAGCCCCAAGCGGGAGATATGTCAGTGGACGATATTCTCAACCTGCGTGCCGGCGAGCCAACACGTGTTTTTGATGCCAGCGATGTGGCCAGGAAGGTTCACCAAAATCGTGGTGATGCCTCGGCTTCTGGCGTGCAACCGGAAAATTCAGAGATTCCTAATACGCCAGATAACGCTGATGCCCAGCATGTGCAAGGTGCAGGTGCTGCTGAAGGCGCGGCGAATGCGGAAGATGCTGCAGTAACGGCCGGCGCACCCACCGAACAGCCAGACTCCGCTCCTGTGCATGATGGACTGAACCGCTTGGTCGACCATATTTCGGTCAATTTTGCAGCGGAGCGTCCCAATGAGGTTCAGGAGCGTGACCTGTTCCAGGATGCTATGAACGCCGAAGTCCAATCCGCCGATGAAAGTCATGGCAATGCCGCTGCCGGGACATTGGGAAACGAATACGAAAACGAGGTTGGCAATCCGACGGCTCGCGATGGCGATGTTCAGGAAATGCCGCATGCGGGTGGGTCTGCGAACAGCCTTGGCTCGGCTGCGCTCCCTGAGCGTCGCAAGCCGATGGCCTCTTCCGCAAAGGCCAACAACCAACCGCAGTTCCGGGTCCAGCCCCAGGAGCAACCTCTAGTGTCCGACGGCCGGACGTCTGTGGCCCGCAGTGGGGACCAACAACCTGTAAGCGGCGAAAAGCCAGACCAAACCGAGGCTGGCAATGATGGCCGGTTTGAAGGGGTGGGCACTATAGGTGTTCAGCAGGTTCCGCAGTTTGATCAAACGAGCGTATTCGAACCCGGATCGATTTTTGATAAGGTTTCCAAGGGTGAATTCACCAAGCCTGAGCAACCTGTGGAAGAAGATGGCCTCAGCTCACAAGATGCGGTCAAGACCACTGATTTCGCGCAGCAATTTGAGATGGCGCGGCACCGACCGTTGCTGCCCTTCCTGGCCATGAACCCTTATCTGTATGATGATCTCTACGCCTGGCTTTCAGCTCAGGGCAACGCTGATATTGATGCCGGGCTTTCACGCAATGCAGGGTATGAACGCTATCGCGAATCAATTGAGAAGGGGCAGTCGAAGTGAAGAAGGCACCTTGTGTCAAAGCAGTTGCTGAACTGGTGATGAAATCTCAAATACATGGCAATCGGGAATAGTAGGGGAATCGAAATGGCATCACAAGACAATACTCATGACTCTCAAACCAACAATGTGGGGATTGAGGCCTTGCGCTCATGGCGCGAGCAATACCGCAACATCATGAGTCCCTCGCCCCTCGAAGATGTCGGTCAGCTGACGGCGCAGCTTGACATGACCCATGCACATCCTTCGGGAGTGGCACAGCTTTTTGCCAGTGGCAAGGCGAAACTGGATTCGTTGTTCCGCGATTCCGGCATGCTTCGGGCTGCAGGACGCCGTTTGGAGCGTGTGTTGGAGGATCGGGCCGCCAAAAAACGCGTTCAAGGCGTTGCCGAGCTCTCGCTGGTGGTGGGAGTGGCGACTTGGAAAGGCAATGCCGTTCCCGTGCTGCTCTACCCTGTGGAGGTGGATAGGGAGAAAGGCGGGCGTGAGACCGATGCCACGGTGAGGTTCGTCGGCAGAGTTCATTTGAACCCGGTGTTTAAGTCGATGATGCTTGTTCACCATGTGCATTTGGACGAGGCTGATTTATTCGATGGGTCCAAATACGAGTCCGGCACCCCTGATACGTCGGCTGTGTTCGGAGCCATACGAGCTGAGGCCAAACCGGTGTTCCCCGATTTCGACATCGAGCGCGACATCGTGCTCGGATGCTTTATGAATCCTGCCACGCAGTTGCTTTCCGAAAGTCAGGATATCATTGATCGGTTGGAGCACGGGGCAAGCGGCAATGTGTTGCTTGATGCCTTGGCAGGGGATAACAAAGCCATCAATACGTTGGCGACGCAGAAATTGCCTGCCTACAGTCCCTTTGATGACGACCCCCACAATGAGTATGCTGCAGGCGATGTCGACAACGTGGTGAGGTATGCGGCGAATCTGGCTGGCACCGGAACCTCTCTGTTCCTCAATGTAGGTATGAATGCCAACACGGCACTGGATGCGGCCTCCATTGCATCACGTTGTATGGCAGGCGAGCGTTCTGTTTTGTATGTTCCCGGAACCACGGGGCAGAAACGTGGTTTCATCCGCACGATGAATGCACTCGGCCTTGGCCATAGTGTGCTTGACTTGTCCGATCAGCATATGGCTGCGTCCATCGACAAGCAGCTTATTGCAGCCGTCGGTTTCCAGCCGGGTACGGCTGTGTCCCATTTTGATCAGCTTTCCGATGAGCTGGTCGGAGTGCGTTCGCGCCTTACTCGCTATCTAGGGGATTTGCATGGAGTCAGCAAGGATTGGGGCGTTTCGGCATACCAGACCATAGAGAATCTGGCCCGTATCGCCGAACTTGAAACTCGCCCTGCCACCACGGTGCGGTTAAGTCAGCAGACGGCTCAGCGTGTTCGTGCTGATATGCCGGGTTGGGTGGCAAAACTGCGTAAGGCCGGTGAATACGGCGAATACACGATTGGCCCAGCAGATACGCCATGGTATAAGGCGTCCATATTCTCCAAAGCCGAGGCCGATGAGGCATATCGCACGGTGGAGCGGGTGTTGCAGAATCTCCTTCCGGCCACCCGTGCGCAAGTGGCAACAACCGTGGAGGCATGTGGGTTCCCGATTCCTCAGACTGCTGAGGAGTGGGGCGAACAGGTATCTGTGTTGAGCGCTGTGCGTCGTGTGCTGGATGTGTTCCAACCGCAGATCTTCGAACGTGATATCGATGCGATGATCGAGGCGAGCAAGCCGAAGGAGGAACGTAAGGCTTCGGGCAGCGCCATGGGCTTCTGGGAACGCCGTCGTCATCTGAAGGAGGCGAAGAAACTCCTGCGGGCCGGTGCCCAAGTCGACGACCTTAACGCTGCGCTCAAAGTGGTGGCAAAAGAAGCACAGGAGTGGAGGAAACTGGTGCCGCATGGGGGCTGGCCCGTGCTTCCGCCCAAACTCGACGACATCCTTGAAACGCAGGATGCCCTGAGCCAAAGTCTCACGGCGCTTGGTGCCGTGCTGGCCACCACAGTGCAGGGCGGCAACCTTGCCACCATCCCTATGGCACAGTTGGAGGAACGGCTCAAGGCTCTATACTCCGACCGCCAGGCGTTGGACACACTGCCTTTGCGTGCTTTGATCGAGCGCGATTTGGAGGGTGTGGGGTTGGGCGAGTTCATGGCCGACCTACGCGAACGTCAGGTCGGCGAAGATGCTGTAGAAGGCGAATTCCAGTTGTCATGGTGGACCACTGTGTTTGAGGACATCGTGCGTTCTTCGGCCATCATCTCCAATCAGGATGGGTCTGCACTTGAAACCGCTGCGAATCGTTTTGCCCAAGTGGACGCGGAGCATGTAGAGTCCATCGGTCCGGTGATAGAGCAGGAATCGATGCGGCGGCTGAGCGATTTGCTCTTCTCCCGCACTCAGGAGGCCAATCAGCTGCATACGCTATTGGTCAGTAACTCCCTTGTTCCCCTGCAACGAATTCGTCAAGAGTATCCTGAGATACTTGCAGCGGCCAAGCCTGTTATTGTTGCCACACCTTCCACGTTGGCTACGTTGACCGGCTTGGGAGTGCTGTGCGATGTGGCGATCATTGACGGCTGCGCCCATATGCCATCGCTTGAGTTGCCCAGCATCGTCAGCAGGGCGAAGCAGGTTGTGGTTATTGCACATCGTGAGACAGTCACATCCTCCTCTCTTCAGACTTTGATTGGATTGTTGCCGTGCGTGGAGGATCGTTCAGGCAGCGTCGGGTGTGATCCAAGGCTGGTTGCCTTCCTTTGTGAGCATGGCTATGGCGATCTTGGACGCGATGTGGCTACGGAAAGCAGTCAAGGCAGAGTTCGGTTGCACCGGCTTGAGGCCACAGGTGTGCCTGTGCTTTCCACAGGCTTGGTGGAAAGCAGCCAGCAGGAAATCAACGAGGTGGTTCGTCTCATCCGGCAACGCGCTTCCGGCTTTACCGTCATTCCAGTGGATTACACCTTGGCTGTGGTTACGCTCACTGCTGCGTTTCGTTCGCGGCTTGGGGCTGAGCTGAAGGCTGTCGCGGCAAAAGACAAATCCATGTCGCGCTTCCTGCGCCATGTACAGTTGGTTGGTGTGGAAGAAGTCAACGGCATGCTGGCCACGGATGTCATTCTTTCCCTCTGTTTCGCCAAGACGGCGCATGGTAGGCTGTTGCAGCAATTCGGTCCGATTGAGGGTCTTGGTGGTGCCGGTAAGCTGCTCGATGCTCTGGCCTTGGCTCAGCGTGATCTGGACATCGTTTCGGCATTCGGATCGGAAGATTTGGAAGATGACCGGTTGCATCAGGATGGAACCAAACTGCTCAAGAGCATGCTTGTCTGGGCCGAGGGACTGGATGGCAAGCTCGTGCGCCCTGATGCCGCTAAACAATCAAATGATGTGTTGTTTGAAGATCTGGCTCGGCGTATTCGTGACCGTGGCCTTACCGTGGCCACTGGCTATGGTTTTGAGGGAGGCAGCACGTTGCCTCTGGTCGTCGGTCTTAAGAACAAGCCATACTCATTGGCTGTGCTTACTGACGACGATCGGTTCATGTCCGTCCAATCCACCCGTCGACGTCATCGCACGCTCAAGGAGGATTTGCAACGACTCGGCTGGTCGGTGATGACGGTCTGGGGTGTGTCGGCGTTTGTCAATCCCGATAAGGAAGTGGACCGCGTGGTGGCCCAAATGGGCGAGATATACAAAGAGACACGATGAGCCGATATAATGCCAGCAAACGCTCTGCACGGGTTCATCGGCGTGTGGTGAAAGGCGGCAATGAGCGGTTCGACGTCGATGGCGTCAAGAATGAGCCAGCTGATCAGGTAACGCCGCACCAACGGGATGCTGACGACGACAAGCGCATACTCGGTGAGCTTCCTCCGCATTGGGGCATGTTCAACGAACGCGGTCAGTGATCGTGACTTGTCGGTGTGGAATGCTGCCTGTCGGCTTTGCCCGGTGGCGCGGTCTTGGCTGCGTCTGGTTCTGACGCCACAACCATCACGGGAGTCTGTTCTTGTAGGGCTGCTGCAGTGGCTGCCTCTTGCGGGTGCAAGGCGAATTCCATGATGGTACCTTCATCCGAAGTGTCCCTATTTTGGTGGGCCTCGCTCATCACCAATGCGGATGGTGCCAGGACGCATACGCCATCTGCGCTATCGGCGTTAGGTCCTGTGCTGTTGGCGTTGTCTGGACTAATGGCATCTGTGCCGCTGGAACCGGGCGTGGTTGCGTCATCGTCAAGGCTTACTGTGTTTGCCGGTTCACGTCGGTGCAACAGGGTCTTGCTCACTGTGATTCCGGGCCGTGATTTGAAGCTTGACTGCTGACCTTGACCAACTCCCTGATTCGTATCCGGCTGTGTCGGTGCCGTTAAATGAGAACAACCGATCGGAGACACCAGAGAAACGGTGTCTCCCACTGCGATTGCTGTGGATGTGGGAGCCACTCGTAGACGTGCCAAGGTCAGCCCTGCAGGGAGGCGAGGTGTCTTCGTCACCATGGTGTTCAGGATGATGGTTCCTTGATCGATCTGTGAATTCACAATGAGGCCCACAACCTGCTGTGGCGAGGATGCGACGGCGGTGAAAGCGGAGTCAAAGGGGACCGTACGGGTGCCAACATCTCGCGGCTGTATGATGCGCCCTCGTTTCAGCGGGCATTGGGCAATCACCACAGTCTGTGTTCGCCCGGCATCAATGATGGCATTCAGGCCTGAAAATACGGACAGTCCAAGGAGCAGGGCTATTGCGATATGCCTTACAACGCCCATCTGCCGGCGTTGGACCAGTGTGAGCCGCCAGTTGTGTGTGGCTATTCGTTTGCCGCCGTTTCCGGTGCGATGTCTGTTGCTGCTGAACCGTGTCATGCATCAATGATGCGTTCAACGGTATGTGAAGATAAAGATGGAAAGCCCGATGTGGTCAAATGCTCCGGCCTGCGTCGTTCAGCGTGTCGTTACACGACATTCCGTTACCCTGCAATCCATGAGCGACTGCATGCCCTTGCATCTGCAAGGACTCGAACGTGTTATTTCGAGGATGACGAAGCTGAATTGTTGCTGTCCGTCCGGTAGAACCCGTGCCCCTTGAATTCGATTGGCACAGCGGAATAGATTTTGTGCACCTGCGGCTTGTTGCACTTCGGGCATATCGTGATCGGAGCGTCACTAAAGTCCTGCCATTGCGTGAAATCGTATCCGCAATTCTTGCACTGATAATGGTATGTAGGCAACATTTCCTCCAGGGGTTCCTGATGTTCACGGCAGTGTACGCCGCGAAACACCTCGATCAACTGGTTCAATCCTAGTACCATCCTAGACCGTGTTCATTGCCGGTAAAGTGTGGTAGGTTCTGGTCTGCTTCGTTATGGTTTGCGTTGTTGCCTCATCGGTCCAACCAGGTCTAATGGGACTCATGGTTTGAGGCTATCCATTTCACGCCTCGTTCGGTGATGGTTGCGTCCACAGGCATGTCGTGCTCGTCGCGGGGCAATTGTGCGTGCAACTCCCAAGACCAGCAGATGGCGAATACAGGTGTGTCGTTCTTGGCACTCAGCAGTGCTCTGTCGTACCATCCGGCACCCCTGCCGAGGCGAGTCCCGTCAGACGAAACGCCAAGGGCAGGCACCAAAATCACAGCGGCGTCGTGCAGTGCGGATGCCCCTAAGTCGGGTCCGTCCGGCTCTCGAGGGCGCCTGCCTGAAGCGGAAACGGAGAGCATGTCATGCAGAAGGTGCTTTCCGTTGTACTCGCCCCAGTCAATGTCCAACGCACCATCGCTGCCCAGCTTGGGAACAATGATGCGAAGCCCATGGCCACGGAACTGCTCCAGGAGCGGTTCCGTAGGAATTTCGGTGCCCATGGACACGTAGGCCGCTATGGTGCTCCCAGGGCTTAGACCCACTGTGTCGACGAGGCCAAGCGCATATGTGGCAATAGCCTGACCTGAACGTTCATAGAGGCTTTGACTGGTTTTCATTCTTCGCTGTGCAAGCGCCGAACGCCTCAGTTCTTTTTTATCGATGTGTAGCGTAAGGGTCTCCTTCTGCTGTTTTGGTCTTTGCGGCCGTCTTGGTTCCAAGAGTGCGCGGGGACGGTATCATTTATATATATATTTATATATATATATAAATATATATATCGGAGCTCCCTCCAAGACGGCCAGCGGGTCGTTATCTTTCGTTGGTAGTCTGATTTGCGGTGCATGCCATGGCGTCAGCCTGGCACGAGCTCCGCATTCGAGTGGGAACCAAGCAATACGATACCCTTGTGCAATACCGGAAGACAAGTATAGAGCAACAATTCATACAGTATAAATTCAATTCAGTGTCGTTTGAGCCTCACTAGAAGTGGGTATATTTGGCATGCATACGGCAGGTGAAGATTGTGCGACACGCAAGGCTTGGTCTCAGCGAAAAGTCAGGAAGTCTTTCTATCCTTAACTAATATGGGTTACGAATGGGCCAGTAGTTTGATTCTGCTTGTGGTGTTCGTGATTCTTGTGGCCGTGCTACTACCACGGCATGCGCTGCATGGCATGGACAGAGTGGCGGAGCACAGGGAGGATAAATATTCCAACTCGCTGCATTTGGTGGATGCAGAAAGTGGGACGCGTTTCTCCGATGAACATAGATTGGCACGGGGAGGGATGGTCATGCAAAGCACGCAAACCAAGGGGTCTGCGATTTCCCCGGAACGTGTGGCAAAGGTTCGTCGTGCACGACGCGAGGCCATACAACGTCGGCGTGCACTGGCTGTTGGGCTGCTGGCTCTTAGTGTTGTGGTTGCCGTTGCTTCGGTTCCTCTTCATTTCAGTTTCTTATTCGTTCTTATGCCTGTTGCGCTGCTTGTTGTGGTGTTGGTGCTGGGCGCTCGCGCCTCACGCCAGGCCCGTGAATGGGAAGCAAAGCTTTGTCTGCGTAGAAAATCACTTCACCATACTGCGGTTCGTGCATCTGAGGAGCGTCAGAAGGCCGATCGAGCCGTTCAGCATTCAGCCACGAAGGCCAAGGTTGGCGAAGGGCCGAATCGAAAAGCAGTTGCCAATGGTGGCGCCAAGATTCAGGGCGATGCCTATACGGCCAAATCCAACGAAGTTGAGACCAGCGTTATTGACGCATCCGAAATTCAGCATGTCTTGGACGAACAGTCGCATAACGAGCGTGGCAAGCAAGGCAATGCAAAGGCTGTACAGAACGCGACGGCTCAGAATCTCAGCGAATCTTCGGAATCGCCCAATCCGCCGGAACGGAAGGCTAAGGCCAAAAATGCGGGAACGTCGTCGGCCGAACAGTCAACGGGCACTGTGTTGCCACCAGAGGATGCCGTGCCGTCTGATCAACAGGTGGGCAGGCAGGACCTCATTTCGTTCTCACTTGGTGCAGCCGATGATTCCAAGCGAGAGACCTCAGTGCCCGAACCACAGAGCCGGGAGATCAAATCTACCCGTCAGGTCTCCAAGGCCCGGCCCAAGGCCAACAGTGTCGACGCCAAGGTAAAGTCGGCAAACAATGATTCGGCTGACAATGCCGTGAAGGTGAAATCCTCGCTCGCTTCTGCCGTTTCCGGTGCGCACAGCACCAGTAGTGACGCCAATCAACCTACAAAGCACGCAGTAACCGCTGAACCTGGGGTAAAGGCCAAGGGATCGGAACCATCGCTGTTTAACCGTCGTTCTGTGCGCATGCATCGTCGTGCGTCCTTCAATCGCAAACAGACTGATGCGCCCACGTTTAGTGATGCCGAGGCGTTCCATAAGGCTGAGGGCTCGGCGCGTGTAGACGTGCCGGACGCATCGTCCGATTCTCTGGGCGAGGGGCTGGAATCGATTCTCGTACGCCGCAGTGCATGAACCGATTTCGAGGTCCATGCTCGAGCATTGTGCTGTGATAGTATTCGGCTTTGCAATTGTTGCAAAGACAGGCCTTTTGAGAGCGGCACAATAGCGGTGTTCACTCACAGCGTTAGCACTCGAGTTGGCAGAGTGCTAATTTTCGCGCTAGGATAGAGACGAAACGCAACGGGACGGTGCTTAAAGTGTCGTCAGCCCTGAAAGCGGTGTCCTGAAGCCATGTTGATTGCGAAGAACTCAAGGAGGTTTCACAGTGTCAATTTCACTTACACCGCTAGAAGACAAGATCATTGTCAAGCAGGCAGAGGCCGAGACTCAGACCGCGTCAGGTCTCTACATTCCCGACAATGCCAAGGAAAAGCCGCAGCAGGGCGAGATTCTGGCCGTCGGTCCGGGCCGTCGTGACGACAACGGCAACCGTATTCCCATGGATGTCAAGGTGGGAGACAAGGTGCTCTATTCCAAGTATGGCGGCACTGAGGTGCACTACCAGGGTGAGGACTACCTCATCGTAGGTGCCCGCGATGTGCTGGCGATTTTGAACTGATGATTCGCTAGTATCGCGCTCCGTTCTATAGAGGAGTTATGCACAGATGCCCTGTGTTCTGGCGTAGGCTTGGCCAAACGGCCTTGAGTCTCCAGGACACAGGGCTTCTGTCATAGCTCCGCAGATCAGGTGATTGTCGTACGGAACGTTCGCTGACACGTGGTTGGAGGGCGAAGTGCACGACCGATGGCGTGGTGTTGTATGAAACGTTGGTCGGGACACAGCCGGTCGTATGAAACGTTCGCCGGGACACAGCCAGTGGATGGAACATACGACGGATGTGGCATTGTCGTACGAAACGTCCGCTGGAAGTGTATCAGCGGATATTTGTATGAACCACCATCTCATACGGTTCGTCCGTTGGCGATTGGTGGATGGCTCTCTCTGATGTGTCCATACTCGAAACAGTGTCGCCATTGATTGATGATATTGCCTATACTTATGAAGTATGACATATAAGCATCGTCCGATTATTGACACCATCCCTCCTTATGCCCAGGGCAAGCCCGCTCCTCAGGTCCAAGGTGTCCGTTCGTTCAAAATCTCCAGCAATGAGAACCCGTTCCCGCCGCTGCCGTCTGTGCAGAAAGCCATTGATGAGCAGGCATTGGTGGAGATGAACCGCTACCCGGACATGCGCGGATGGGATGTGGTGGAGCGCATCGCAGACGATTATGCCGAATATGGCGTCAAACCTGAGAATGTGGTGTTGGGCTGCGGTTCCACGGAAGTCATCACGCAGCTGGTCAATCTGGTAGCCGGGCCCGGTGACGAGGTTGTTTATCCTTGGCGCAGTTTCGAGGCATATCCGATCATCGTTGCCGGCGCAGGCGCCACAAGCGTGCAGATTCCCAACCGACCCGACGGCGGGCACGACATTGATGCCATAATAGCCGCAATCAACAGCCATACGCGGTTGGTCATTCTCAACAACCCCAACAACCCCACATCCACATCCATGAGCGACGACGAGGCCCGGCGTGTCATGGAGGCGGTGCCGAGCGACGTATTGGTGCTCTTTGACGAGGCCTACTATCAGTTCAACGACGATCCGCAGACCAATGTGGCCATGACGCTCTACAACAAGTATCCCAATATCGTCGTGGCCCATACCTTCTCCAAGGCATATGGTTTGGCCGGTTTACGCATCGGGTATGCCATCGCCCCTGCGGACGTGGTGGAGGGCATGCGTAAGGTGGCCCTGCCGTTCGGCGTCACCCAAACGGCTCAGGTGGCGGCGCTGGCTTCGCTCGATGCGAAGCCTGAACTCATGGAGCGTGTCGATGCGATCAAGGCCGAGCGCCGGCGTATTGTATCGGCTTTGCGCGAGCAAGGATGGGATTTTCCCGAGCCATATGCGAATTATTTCTGGCTGCCGCTTGGCAGACACACCGATGAGGCCGCCACCCGTTTTGTGAAGGCAGGCCTCTCCGTTCGCGTATTCAGCGGGGAGGGTATTCGTATTTCCGTCGGGGAGAAGGAAGCCAACGACGGCGTCATTGAGGTGTGCCGCCAGCTCAAGGCCGATGCTTTGGCATAGGCAATAGGCTGGTGCGCGATGTGAACAACGATGCGGGCGACACCCCCGTGGCGCAATTCGCTTGCGCCTGTCGTGCGTTCGTGGCATGATAATCAAGTTGTCTGCATGAGGCTTTATTGAGCTGAGTGTCGGCAATGGCGGATTTCCCAAGCGGTCAAAGGGAGCTGACTGTAAATCAGCCGCTTATAGCTTCAGTGGTTCGAATCCACTATCCGCCACGCCTCGATAGCTCAGTGGTAGAGCACTTCCTTGGTAAGGAAGAGGTCGTGAGTCCGATTCTCACTCGAGGCTCTCTGGCGGGATAGCTCAGCTGGCTAGAGCGCACGACTCATAATCGTGAGGTCAAGAGTTCGAGTCTCTTTCTCGCTACAAGTACACCGGTGCCAGCCGGTGACAAACGACAAGTAGAGGTGAACGTATGGCAAGCAAGAGTGCAGCAGTCCGTCCAGGTATCACGCTCGCATGCACAGTGTGCAAGGAGCGCAACTACATCACGACGAAGAATCGTCGTAACACGCCAGATCGTCTTGAACTCAAGAAATTCTGCCCACGTTGCCGTAAGGAAACCGTACATCGCGAGACCCGCTGAACGCGGTTGAACGATTCTATGTGTATTTAAGGGAGCTTGGCTTTGGCTGGGTTCCCTTTTATTGTATGGTGTGTTTAAGTGCGCCTTGTAGCGGCGCGGAGTCAGAAGCATGGATTCTATGACGAATGCAGTAAGCGAAAATCCACGATTCAGTGATATTACGACCATCGGTGTGGGTGGGCCAATCCGGGAGTTCGTACAACCGCAGACAACCGAGGATTTTGTGACTGCGGTGCGTCGCGTCGACGAACAGGGATTGCCGCTTTGCGTCATAGGTGGCGGCTCAAACCTGCTCGTTGGCGATGGGAATTTTGACGGCACGGTGATACGCGATGCACGGCGAAACATCACGGTCATAGACGTTGCCAGTAGAGGCGAAGACGCCCAGCTCGGCGACAGGAGCCCGGTGGCGGTCCCGCAGACTTCGCCCATGCAGCCAAACGGTGTCAGGGTCGACGGAAACAATACAACCGATGCAACGGCTTCGATGGTCCGTGTCGAAGCAACTGCGGGTACGAATTGGGACGATTTTGTGGCATACTGCACTGAACGTGGTTTGGCGCAGGTTCAGGGGCTTTCAGGTGTACCGGGTACGGTGGGTGCCTCAGTGGTGCAAAATATCGGTGCGTATGGCCAAGAGGTGGCCCAATGCGTAGAGTCGGTGCGGACGTGGGATCGTAAGAAGGCCGCTGAAGTCAGTCTGTCCAATGTACAGCTTGAATTTGGGTATCGTACCTCGTTGCTCAAATCATCGATGTATGAGGCTCCAGGAGTGCCTGCAAGCCGATACTTTCCTACACCCCGATATGTCGTGCTCTCCGTGGTGTTCCGTCTGCCGCAAAGTGCCCGGTGCCGAGTTGATTCCGGCCAGCTTGCTGCGGCTCTGGGTGTCGAGGTGGGAACGCTGATGCCGAGCGATTCGGTCCGTGCGGCTGTGCTTGCGGTTCGCGCTCGCAAAGGCATGCTCGAAGATCCGTACCGGTACGACGGCAAATGGATGGTCGCAACACGTGAACAGGGCAATATTCTTGCCGCGCAACGTTCATTGCCACGCGTTGCGGTGACGGATCGAGCCAACCGTCATAGTTGTGGCAGCTTTTTCATGAACCCCATCCTCACTGTGCAAGAGGCGGCCGGTTTGCCACAGGATGCTCCCCGGTACGGCGCATCTGCTGGAAGGGTGAAGACCTCAGCAGCCTGGCTCATCGACCATGCCGGGTTTCACAAGGGTTTTGCTTTGGAGACCCCCTACTCTCATGCAGCGCTTTCCACTGCCCACACCTTGGCGCTGACGAACCGGGGCGATGCCAGCGCCGCCGATGTGGCCTGCCTGGCAAAGACCGTTCAAGATGGTGTGTTCAAGGTGTTTGGGGTGCGTCTTGCACCCGAGCCAGTGCTGGTGGGCCTGCATATCGAGTGATGTCCATCGAATCTCGTGCATCCACATTGGGGTTTGTTCAAAGGGGACTTTCCGGTTCCTCAATGAGCAAGAGGCAAGAGTTGGGGCGGACTTCAAACGATTGTGGGTTTGGGCTCGGCAGGATCCAGAAGAAAAGTCCCCTCTGAACGGCATTCGGCTGAATCGTGGCAATCGCAATGTTGAAATGAGACGCAACGTGCGTTCGTAACAATGTTGAGCCATAATGACCTCTGATTCACACAGGAAGTCGTCGGCGGTGGTGTTGCGTGCGGGAATGGTTCGTGGGCAATGACCTGTTGGTGCGTTTGGAGGTGCAGTGAATACGCCAGATGTTGAGGCGAATGAGCCCAATGGTTCTTCGACAAGTTCAGATACGGGGAATATGCGTGGTGGTTCCGTGGCAGCGGGGTCGGGCGTGTTTGCGCCATTGAACGTTGCAGTCCAAAGTGGTCACAAGCAGTACCGTTACGTGGATATCAAGGCCGCCGCAGGTGCGGAGGCCAGCGTTTAGACCATGCCATATACGATTCGTGTGTTGCTGGAGAATGTGGTGCGCAAAGCCGGTGGCGACCTTGATTCGCCGAACGTGCGGCTGGTGCTGGATTGGAGGAATCAAACCGGTCAGGCCATTGCGTTTTATCCGGCCCGTGTTCTGTTGCAGGATTACACCGGTGTGCCATGTGTGGTCGACTTGGCCTCCATGCGTGATGCCGCCAAGAGCCTTGGCGCCGATCCGGAGAAAATCAACCCTGAGATTCCTGTAGACCTGGTGGTGGACCATTCAGTGCAGGTCGATGAGGCAGGGCGCCCTGGTGCGATGGCCTTCAACATCAAGCGCGAGTACGAACGCAATGCCGAGCGCTATAAGCTGCTCAAATGGGCGCAGAAGTCGTTCGACAATTTCCATGCAATTCCGCCGGATACCGGCATCATTCACCAGATCAACATCGAGCACATCTCACCTGTGGTGCAGGAGGACGCTGCTTCGGGGCTTCTGTACCCAGACACGGTGTTCGGCACCGACTCGCACACCACCATGATTGGAGGCCTTTCCGTGCTCGGCTGGGGTGTGGGCGGCTTGGAGGCCGAGGCCTGTATGCTCGGCTCGCCCTCGATTTTCTCGATTCCCGAGGTCGTGGGCGTGCGTCTGGACGGCGCGCTGCCCAGCGGTGCCGTGGCCACGGATATGGCGCTTGCCATCACGAATCTGCTCCGTAAGGAGAACGTGGTGGGCAAGTTCGTGGAATACTTCGGTCCAGGCTGGGAGCGCCTGAGTGTGGCCGATCGTGCCACTTTGGCCAACATGGCCCCGGAATACGGCTCCACATGCGGCTACTCGCCCTTCGATGCGCATACGGTGGACTATCTGCGGCTCACAGGGAGAAGCGATGAGCTGATTGCCCGCGTGGAAGCGTATATGACCGCCAATTCGCTGGCCTACGACCCGCAAACTGCCGATTCCATTGCCTACAGCCAAGTGGTCGACGTTGATCTCTCAAGCGTCTCCGCCAGCCTCTCCGGTCCCAAGCGCCCACAAGACATCATTCCGTTGCAGGGCATGAGCCATGAATTCGACAGGGAAGTGACCGCTCTGCTTGGAAATCAGGGTTTCGGGAAGAAATCCGAAACGTTGGAGGCCAGCGTGGATGTGGACCTGGACGGTACGAACGCCACCATTCGCACCGGAGATGTCCTCATCGCGGCCATCACCAGTTGCACGAACACGTCAAATCCCTCGGCACTCGTATCCGCAGGCTTGCTGGCCAAGTCGGCGGTGGAGCGTGGCCTCACCATTTCGCCCAAGGTCAAGACATCGTTTGCGCCCGGTTCGCAGGCTGTGACCGGCTACATGGAGGCCGCCGGGCTCATGCCCTACCTGAACAAGCTCGGATTCGGTGTCATCGCTTACGGGTGCACCACCTGCATCGGTAACTCGGGCCCCCTGCACCCGGCCATCGAGGCGGCGCTGCGCGGGCACCCCGAGATCAGCACTGCGGCGGTGTTGAGCGGTAATCGCAACTTCGAAAGCCGCATCCATCCTCTGATCACAGGCAATTATCTTGCCTCGCCGTTGTTGGTGGTTGCCTATGCTATCGCCGGAAGCATGCGTGCGGATCTGCAGCATGAGCCGCTCGGGGTGGGCAATGATGGCGAGCCTGTCTATCTGAAGGACATCTGGCCGGATTCCGCCGAAGTGGATGCCGTGGTGCGCCGTTACGTCACTACGGAAACCTATAAAAAGGCGTATGCCAACATCTATGACGGCCGCAAGGAGTGGGATTCGTTGGATGCTGCCCATAGCGAGACGTTCGACTGGGATCAAAATTCCACCTACATCTCGAATCCGCCCTATTTCGACCGCCAGATAGCTGGGGAAAGCGGACGGCCGAAGTTCGAGGATCTGACGGTGCTGGCCAAGTTGGGCGATTCCGTCACCACCGATCACATCTCTCCGGCGGGCTCCATTGCCAGTCTGTCTTCGGCTGGCCGCTACCTCACCGAGCATGGAGTCAAGCCCCGTGATTTCAATTCATACGGATCTAGGCGGGGTAACCATCACGTCATGGTGCGTGGCACCCTCGCCAATCTTCAGCTGCACAATGCGCTCGCCGACGGCAAACAGGGCGGATACACCAAGTACCTGCCCACCGGCGAGATAATGCCTATATTCGATGCCTGTCAGCGATACAAGGAGAAAGGGACTGGGCTGGTGATTCTTGCCGGCCGCGATTATGGCATGGGCTCCTCGCGTGACTGGGCTGCCAAAGGTGTGAAGCTGCTGGGAGTCCGTGCGGTCATGGCGCAGTCGTTTGAACGGATTCACCGTTCGAATCTGGCGATGATGGGCGTGCTGCCGCTGCAGTTCCAAGAGGGTGAAAGTGCCGAGACACTGGGATTGGATGGCACCGAGCGGTTTACAATCAACCTGCCCGAACGTCTTGAACCGCGTCAGAATGTCACCGTGATCGCCAAGCGGGGCGATGGCGGCGACATGACGTTTACGGTATTGCTGCGTCTTGACTCCGATGCCGAGATTTCCTACCTTTCCACTGGTGGCATTTTGAACTCGGTGTTGGAATCCAAGTGTTGAGCGCCAAATTCCAAGTGAACGATCGTGCAGGCTGGTTCGTACTGTATGTAACCCTTGCGGCCAAAACGACGGAACACATGCAATCGAATGGTTGAACAACCAAGTGGTTGGCAATAACAACAAGGCTAAGATACGTCCACAACGGAGGAGGTCATATGAGTGATAGTGTGCAGAAGAGTAGAGCCAATGAATCCGTCGGAACCGGTAAGTTGATGGCTACGTTTGAGCCCACTCAGACCGAGGGAAACGCCGCCGTCACGCTTGTGGCGGATCAGGATGAGACGCTCAAACTGCCCGTTGTGGCATCGACGGAGGGTCCCAATGGCATAGAGGTTTCCCAATTGCGCAATGACGGGTGGGTCACGTTGGACCCCGGTTTCCTCACCACCGCCCAGTGCGAGTCCAAGATCACCTACATCGATGGGCGGCACTCGATTTTGCTCTACCGGGGTTATCCCATCGAGCAATTGTGCGAGCAATCGGATTTCCTCGAAGTGGCTTGGTTGCTGCGGTTTGGTGAGCTTCCTACGCGTGAGCAGTATGACCAGTATTGCGCCGATCTCAACCATCGCACCATGGTCGGTGAGGATTTCCGCACGTTCATGGCTTCGTTCCCACGCAGTGCCAGCCCGATGAGCGTGCTCGCGTCGGCCGTCAATGCGCTCGCAGCCTTCTACCCCGAAACAGTCGATCCGGAGGATTCCGATCAGTTCGAGGAGGCCAGCCGCATCATCATGGCCAAGGCCCGCACCATCGTCAGCTACATTTTCCGCCGCAGACGCGATGAGCCGATGCTGTACCCTGATCTCGCCCGAGGCTATGTGGATGATTTCCTGCGTATGTGCTTCGCGGTGCCGTACGAACCGTTTGAATCGGACCCGCTCTATGTGCATGCGCTGGGGCGGCTGCTCATCATCCATGCCGACCACGAGCAAAACTGCTCGACTTCCGTGGTCCGCATTGCCGGCAGCGCCCACGCCAACCTCTATTCCGCCATTTCCGCAGGCATCAACGCACTTTCCGGGCCTTTGCATGGAGGTGCCAACGAGGCGGTGCTGGCCCAGCTCAAGGCCATCCGAGACTCGGGCAAGTCGGTGAAGCAGTTCGTTGAGGACGCCAAGAGTCACGGCACCAAGATCTATGGTCTGGGCCACAGGGTCTACAAGTCCTATGATCCCCGTGCCGCTATTGCAAAGAAGTACTTAGTGGAGATGCGCAATCAGGATGCCACCCTCAAGCTCAACGCCAACGACAGGGCTCTGTTCGATGTGGCTGAGGAGCTGGAGGACATCGCCACACATGACGATTATTTCCTTGATCGCCACCTCTATCCGAATGTGGATTTCTACACTGGCCTCATCTACCGCGCCATTGGGTTTGACCCGCCGATGTTCACCACGCTGTTTGCCCTCGGCCGCATCCCTGGTTGGATTGCGCAATACAGGGAGATGATGGAGGATCCGGCCACCAAGATCGGCCGGCCCCGTCAGGTGTACACCGGGCAGCGGCGGCGTGACTACGTGCCGATGGACCGGCGTTAGCCAGGTTTGGTTTGAGGTTTTCGGCTTGCGGGAATCGTCACGGGAACCATTTGAGAGGGAATGTCTCACCTAAAACGGTTAAGTGGGAGACACGCGTCTAAAAAAGAAGATTGTGTTGTATTATGAAGCCATGGCAAGTGATGCATGTCACATTACCGAATGATGTCAAGAGAATAATGCCGCAATTCATTGAATTGTGACGAGAAGAAGATGTGGCGCCGATTCAATGGAGAGTCGGTTCCACTTTTGTAGTGGTGGAGTTGGTGGGCTGTGCCGAGGTCGGGTAGCGGCAACATCAGGCAGAAAGTGATGCTTCCGCCGTCCAAATCCTCATGTTGTGCCAGTCGCAGCGCTTGATGGCAGTCAGATACATCGCGTATCCTTGGAGAAAGTTAATGTGTTGGTAAGGAGAATTCAATGGCGTATGTGATTGCTCAGCCGTGTGTCGATGTGAAAGACAAGGCATGTGTGGACGAATGCCCTGTGGACTGCATCTATGAGGGAGGCCGTTCCCTCTACATCAATCCCAATGAGTGTGTGGATTGCGGGGCCTGCGAACCGGTGTGCCCCACTGAGGCCATTTTCTACGAGGACGATGTGCCGGAGGAATGGGCTTGGTACAAGGATGCTGCCGTGGAATACTTCAACGACATCGGCGATTTGGGCGGAGCTCAGGCGGCTGGTCCCACCGACAAGGATCCTGCAAGGGTGGCGGCGCTGCCTCCACAGAATCAGGATGAATAGCCTCTCAGTGTTGCCGGACGTTGCGGCAGACGATTCGAATGGCGTAAATCCAAGCTGCCGGCATCACCAGTCACTGTAAGCGTTGGGAGCCCTTCTCTTTGGCCGGGCTGTGTGGTTTGTTTGGCCGCCATTGATGCTGTGTGTTCCTTAGGGTTTGCGTGAGCTTTATAGTACGGTTGGCTGCCGCAAGTCATGTGAAAGTGATGAGATATGGGATTTGAACGGTTTTCGCACACGTATGATTGGGGTCGGGTCGCTTCGTATAAGGATGCGGCACGAACAGTGCCTGGAGGAATGGTCGATTTGTCGGTTGGCTCCCCGGTGGACCATGTTCCGCAATCTGTGCAACAGGCGCTCTCCATGCATGCCGATGATGGCAATGGGCACGGTTACCCTGCGGCCCGTGGCAGTGACCAGCTGCGAAGCGCCATCGCCGAGTGGTTCCAGAGTGTGCGGAATGTGGATCTGAAGAGCATCGGTGCCGACATCGTTCCCACAGTCGGATCCAAGGAAGCGGTGGCGTTGATGGCTTCGCTGCTGCATATAGGCTCTGGCGACTTGGTGGTGCAGCCACGCATTTCCTACCCTACGTATGAGATTGGAACTGAAATTGCCGGCGCTCGGGCGCTGAAGGTGGAAGACGTTGCCGATGTAAAATCGTGGGTCACGGTTCCCGGCGTCAAGGCCGTATGGGTCAATTCTCCATGCAATCCCACAGGTGAGGTGCTTTCAGCCCCGCAGATGGCCGGAATCGTTGCGGCTGCCAGGTCCATTGGTGCCGTGGTGCTTTCCGATGAATGCTACGCTCTATTGACATGGGGAAGTGGCGGAGAAAACGATATGGCCGCTGCACCCTCGATACTCTCCCCGGAGGTGTGCGCAGGCAGCGCCGATGGTGTTTTGGCTCTTTACTCCTTGAGCAAGCAATCCAACATGGCCGGCTATCGCACCGCGATTGTTGCAGGGGATGCGTCGTTGGTTCGCGAGCAGTTGGACTACCGGAAGCAAATTGGACAGATTATTCCAGGCCCGGTGCAGGCTGCAATGGCGGCGGCTTTGGGCGACGGTGCGGCTGTGGCGCAGCAACGTGAGAAATACCGTGGTCGGCTGTCCAAGCTGGTGGAGGCCTTGGGTGAGTGCGGCTATGACGTGCAGATGCCCCAAGGGGCGCTGTATGTGTGGGTAAGGGCTCTTTCCGGTGATTGCTGGAAAGACATGGAGTCTCTTGCGGCTCTGGGCATCGTGCCAAGTCCAGGCGAGTTCTATGGAGCACCGGAGTTTCTGCGTTTTTCCGCCACAGCCACCGACGCAGCCATCGATTTGGCCTGCGGCAGGTTCAAATCCGCCAAATAATTGATGGTTTTCGTTTATTGAGGGAGATTGCGGAGGCTACAGGCAATCTAAGATTGTCAAAATGTTGGAAATCAGCCATTTTTTTGGACACCGAGGTGAACCAAGGTGTGGTGACCTGAAATCTCCCTAAATAATCCTTATGTTGATCTATTCGCCGGTTTGAGGGCTGGAAGTGACAGGGCGGTTTTTCCATTGCCGTTGTTCCACGCCCAAACTGGCCACCGCTTTGCCGTATCGTTCGTGTACTGCATCCAGTGCCACCTCGGCCCTGTGCAGATGCTCTGCCCGGTGCGAATTTGCGGACTTGCTATCTGTGGCGGAAGCCGAAGTGACGTTATTGCTGCTTGTGGTGTCCGTTGAATGCTCGCTAGTGGCTGGGCTCGTGCCGCCTTCCTCCAGAAGATCGTCGATGGTCAGTTGCACCGGAGTATCATTTTTGCCGCTCAACGTGCTGGCGCTGACTCCAGCGAGTCTGATTTCCTTTGGCAGAGC
The DNA here is from genome assembly GCF_058505595.1 of Bifidobacterium sp. ESL1118. Classification (NCBI taxonomy): domain Bacteria; kingdom Bacillati; phylum Actinomycetota; class Actinomycetes; order Bifidobacteriales; family Bifidobacteriaceae; genus Bifidobacterium; species Bifidobacterium sp. ESL1118. The sequence goes on along the minus strand of NZ_CP196371.1, from coordinate 1,668,563 downwards.
AGTGCTTTCGTTTGCGCTGTGGGGTAGACCGAGCATCGATTTAAGTAGCTGCACGGACTGGGGGTACATGGCATCTGTGGTGTCGATCGGCCGTTCGAGGGTGTGTGCCTTGGTGGAATAGGCGAGATTAGCGAATCGCAGTTTCACTGTCACCGTGCGGGCTACCAGACCTTTCTTGCGCAGCTCCGAGCTCACCTCGTTGCAACAGTGATGGAGCAGCTGCGTGACTTGATTCATGTCTCTGGTGTCGCGCTCGAAGGTGATTTCCGCTCCGATGGATTTCTCGGGGGCGTGCGTCACAATGGGCCGTTCATCCTCACCGTGCGAGGCCAAATAGAGGTTGTGCGCGGTGACTTTTGAGTGTGTGGCCTGCAACAGAGCCTCTTCGCTTGTCTTGGCCAGGTCTGCTACGGAACCGATGCCCCAGGCTTTCAGCTTGGATTCAAGCGATGGCCCGATGCCGGGAATACCGCGCAGTGGCATCATCTGCACGAATGCGGCATGCTGCGATTTGGGAATGAGCAGCATACCGTCCGGTTTGGCGTTGGTGGAGGCCATTTTCGCCACAAGTTTATTGGCCGCGATGCCCACGGAGCAGGTGATGTGGAATCGTCGTTGCACCTCGGCTCGTACCCACGCTCCAATGACACTCGGGGATCCCCAGCGAAGCAGTGCCCCCGAGACATTCATATAACCCTCGTCCACGGAGACCTGTTCAATCTGGTCAGTCACCTGCGAGAAGACTTCGGTGAATATGCGGTGACTCATTTCACGGTAGTAGGCCATATCCACCGGCACATACTGCCCGCCCGGGCACAGCTGGCGCGCGCGGGCCATCGGCATGGCGGAGTTCACGCCGTATTTCCGTGCCTCGTAATTCGCTGCCGAGACCACGCTGCGTGGCCCTAGGAATCCGATGATGACAGGCTTGCCTTTGAGCTCAGGGTGGCGTGCGGTCTCCAGTGAGGCGTAGAAGGCATCCATGTCGATATGCAGTACCGTGCATCCGGTCTCGTCATGCCCCCAATCTCGCTTGGCGGCGGCCATTCTCGGTGCTGTGCTCATACATCTATTGTAGGGCCAGACGCTTATGAGATGTATGGACTTGTGCACGTTCCTGGAGTTGCAACCAATGATTCTTGGACCTATCCACTATGAGTCCAATTGTTTTTGATTGCCTCAATGCGCTTGTTCCGTTACGTTGCAGTCTTCTGCAGATTCTTTGCTGTGGATTTCGCATTTAGCGATTTCCTACAGATTCTCATTTTCATTGTGGTGATGTGGATGCCCACTCATGCTTATTCGTCAAGCATAAGTTCCTTCCTTCGCGTGAGTGTGTCACAATGGAACCATGACTCAAATAACCATCGGTGGCGAGGCCACGCAAACAGTAGGTACACTTCCACAGGTTGGATCCAAGGCTCCGGCATTCACACTGACTGACAAGAATCTGAACGATTTCAGCTCTTCACGGTTCGCCGGCAAGAAACTGGTGCTCAACATCTTCCCCTCGGTCGATACGGATACATGCTCCATGTCGGTGCGCAACTTCAACAAAGTGGCTGAGGAATATGACGATGTCACCGTGCTGTGTGTCTCCAAGGATTTGCCGTTCGCCACGGCGCGATTCTGCGGGGCAGAAGGCATTGATGGCGTGGTTACGGGCTCGGCTTTCCGTTCTTCGTTTGGGGAAGATTACGGCGTGACCATCACCACAGGCTCCATGCGTGGGTTGCTTTCGCGCTGTGTGGTGGTCATCGGCATCGATGGCAACGTGGCCTATACGCAGCAAGTGGCCGAAGTCGGCAATGAACCCGACTATGATGCCGCGCGTAAAGCCATCGAAGCGCTCAACTAGTTGGTTATTTCATTCAGTGTGTACTTTTTCTTGTAAATTCTAAACAAATAGAAATAAAAATGGCGGAATACCGTTATTCTCGGATTTCGGCTTCTATAAAATTGCTGAAAAAGTACCCACTGAACGAAAGTGTAGATGCAATGAGACCAGTAATTAACCGAAACCAAGTGGTTTGAGCAGAATCAATCAGTGGTGTTCGGATTATTGATGTTTGGGTCTGCCTATCAATCAAGCAAACAGGGTCTGCCTCGGTGAATTCATAGTTCACTGAGGCAGACCCTGTATTGTATTATTCCTGATTGGCCAAGATAGATATTCTCTTAGCGGCCAGCGTCAGCAGCACATGCTCACTGCTTGTTGGCGTTCTTCATCACGCGCGGGCCGTTCTGATCGGCCACAATCACCGTGTCGACCATATTGAGGAACAGGCCGTGCTCCACCACGCCGACCGTGTTGATGAGGTCCTCCGCCAAATCCTCCGGGTGATCGATGCGCTCCAGATGCAGGTCGACCACGTAGTCGTTTTCGTCGGTGAGCACCGGCTTGCCGTTCTCCTGCAGACGCAGCACCGGCTTGTAGCCCTTGCCTTCGAACTTCTTGATGACGTGGCCTGCGCCGTAGGGGATCACCTCGACGGGGAGCGGGAACTTGCCGATGGTGTCGACCATCTTGGACTCGTCCACGATCCAGACGCGCTTGTCGGAGTTGATCGCCACGATCTTCTCCCAAAGCAGGGCTGCGCCGCCGCCCTTGATGCCGTTGAAATTGCGGTCCACCTCGTCGGAGCCGTCGATGTCGATGTCGATGTGGTCCACGTCGTCGATGTCTACGATCTTGATGCCATATCCACGCGCCTGGTCGGCGGTGCGGCGGGAGGTGGTGACGCCGGTGAACTTCAGTCCCTCTTCCTGGGTGCGGCGTCCGAGCTCGTCCACCAGGTAGCGCACGGTTGAACCGGTCCCCAGGCCCATGATCATGCCGTCCTGCACGATTTTCGCCGCTTCGATGCCCGCGGCCTTCTTCAATGCGTTCTGTTGCGTTTGATCCATTCTTACTCCTTCATGGATTTTCATTTCGTAATTCATGCGAAACCCATAGACCATAGTAGCTTAAGTCACCTATTTGCCGGCTCGTACGGCAGTCAGCTGGTATGTGCCGGTTTCATCAGGAACTGGGCGTTTTCGATGCGAAGCGTTCCGTCGCCTTCCACATACCCTTCTACGGCGATGGCACCTTTGACAAAGCGCGGATGCCCATCATACGTGGGGCTGCTGCTTGGCGGAGGGGTGATGCGCAGCGTGCCGGAGGCAGTGAGACCGGAGCGGGTGAGGCGAGGGACTGCTTGCTCTTGGCTCGCTGCTTTGTTGGTCGTGGTTTCTGTGGCATCTGAATTTTCGGTGTCTGAGCCATCCGATTGTTCGTGGTCGTCTTGAGTGCCGCTTTCACCTTCAATGTCATGAATCGGATCTTCCTCATTGTCGTTCTCTGTTTGGGAACCGGCGTCTTCTGTGCCTGCAATATCTTGGGTTTCGGAATGGTCGAAGGCAACTGGAGAGGCGGTGACATCAGAGGTGCCTGAGATACCGGAGACGTCGGTGGTGTCGGATCCATCCAAAGCGGCGGTAGTGTCCATATCTGTTGTACGTACAGTGTCTGAGGCATTGGATGGAACTGGGGATTCCGGTATATCTGAGCGATCTGTGGCATTGTCAAGGTCCGCGTCATTGCCTGCGGCCGTGGTGTCACGATTGCTCCTGTGCTCGTTTTCGGATTCACCCTCATCTGCCATCTGATCGGTGGAATGTTTGCCTCTGTCTTTGCTGGTTGCTTGTGCAGTCTTGCCCTCCGGGTTCGCTCCATTCCCGAAATCGTAATCCGGAACGCCTTCGGGTTCGGCCAGCTGATGTGCGATGGAATCGCTGTCCTCTGTTTTTCCATCGTCCGTACGCTCACCGCGACCCAAGTGATACTGCTCCCCGGTGATCTTGCCGTCGATCAGCATCTGCGCGTCCGCCGGCACGTCCGTGCCCTTCGAGTATTCCGAGGCCAGCAGCGACTGCCAGCCTTCCAGCGGCAGGTAGCCTTCTTTGACTCCACTGCGAGCGTCGCCGGAATAGGTGTGGGCCAGGTCGTCCACTTTCTCGTTGCCGGGGTTTCCGTTGTGGCCCTTCACCCATACGAATTTCACAGGGCCTTCGCGCTTGGAGATCTCGGCATCGATGGCCTTGATGAGCGGCGCATTCTTCACCGGCTTCTTCTGCGAGTTCTTCCAGCCGTTCTTCTTCCAGCCGCGCACCCACTTGGTGGAGCAGTTGATGGCGTACTGCGAGTCGGTCTCGATGGTCAGCGGCTCGGCGCCGGTATGTGCACGCAGCGCTTCGAGCACCGCGCAGAGCTCGCCGATTTGGTTGGTGCCATTGGTGGCGCCGCCCGCGTCGCTGTCACCGTCATGCTGGTGGCCGGGTGTGTGCGCCGCATTGCTCGCGTGGTCGGCCCATGCCCATCCCATCGGTCCGTTTGGGTTGCCCAGTGCGCTGCCGTCTGTTGAAACTGTGATTGTCATAGGCACCAGTTTACGAGTCCTGACAGATAGTGACGGTTTCGGGCATCAAATCGTCACTTTGAGTCAGCGGACGAAATAAGTTGGCTCAAAGGAACGAAAACTGTCGATATAACGTTTCTTTGGGCCAACTTATATAAATTGGGCCAAACCAATACATCCAGGTTGGCCCAAAAGAACGGAAACGGCCGCGAAATCGTTCCTTGGAGCCAACCAGCGGGGGTGCATCACTTCAGCGCGGCATCCACCATATCGCCGGCTTCGGTGAGCACCGTGTCCAGCGCCTCGGGGGAGTCGAACGACTCGGCATATACCTTGTAGATGTTCTCGGTGCCGGAGGGACGGGCGGCGAACCAGTTGTCCTTCGTGGTCACCTTCACGCCCCCAATCGGTGCATCATTGCCGGGAGCCTTTGTCATCACATGCTCGATGGGTTCGCCGGCGAGTTTCGTGGCGGTGACGCTCCGCTCACTCATGGAGGCGAACTTCTGCTTCTGCTCCAATGTGGTGGGGGTGTCGACGCGCTTGTACCAGCTTTCACCGAACCGTTCGACCTGTGCCTTGTGCAGCTCGGCGGGGTTCTTGCCGGTCTTGCCGGTGATTTCGGCGGCGAGCAGGTCGGGGATAAGCCCGTCCTTGTCCGTCGTCCACACGCGTCCATTGCGGCGCAGGAAGCTCATGCCGCTGCTTTCCTCGCCGCCGAAGGCAACTTTGCCGGTGAAGAGCGGATCCACGAACCACTTGAAGCCCACAGGAACCTCAACGAGTGGTGCGCCGATGGAAGCGGCCACCCGGTCGATGAGGCTGGAGGAAACCACGGTCTTGCCTACGCCGGTGCCTCTGGGCCAGCCGGGGCGGTTGCCGCTGAAGAGATACTCCACGCACACGGCGAGGTAGTGGTTCGGGTTCATCACCCCCCAGTCGGGGCAGACGATGCCGTGGCGGTCGGCGTCGGGATCGGTGCCGCCCACGAGGTCGTACTTGCTCCATGCTCCGTTGTTGAGGGAGTCCACTAGGCCTTTCATGGCGTACTGCGAGCTGGGATCCATGCGGATCTTGCCGTCGTGGTCGATGGTCATGAACCGCCATGTCGGGTCCACTTCCGGGCGCACCACGTCGATGGAAAGGCCGTACTTCTCGTTGATGAGCGGCCAGTAGTTGACGCTTGCCCCACCCAGCGGGTCGATGCCCAGGCGCACTCCGGAGGAGCGGATCGTGTCGAAGTCGATGACGTTGCCCAGGTCATCCACGTAGTGCTCGCGGAAGTCGAACGGCTCAACAAACTGGGACTTCACGGCCTGCTCGTACGGCACGCGCTTGACGGAGCGGAAGTCGCCGAGCAGTTCATTGGCACGGCGTGCGATGCGCTCGGTCACGTCGGTGGGGGCCGGTCCGCCGGTCACCGGGTCGTACTTGAAACCACCGTCGGTGGGTGGGTTGTGCGAAGGCGTCACCACGATGCCGTCCGCCAAGCCTGCACCCTTGAAGCGCTGTGAGCCGTCCTCGGCACGATTGTGGGTCAGGATGGCCTGCGAGACCACGGGGGTGGGCACGAAGTCGCCCCGTGAATCCACGCGGACGGTCACTTCATTGGCCACGAGTACCTCGATGGCGGTCTTCATCGCCGGTTTGGAGAGGGCGTGGGTGTCGCGGCCCAAGTACAGCGGGCCAGTGACACCGGCATCCTTGCGGTACTCGGCGATGGCCTGGGTGATGGCCACGATGTGCGCCTCGTTGAACGAGGTCTTGAGCGATGAGCCGCGGTGGCCGGAGGTGCCGAACGAGACGCGTTGCTCGGGCACGTTCGGGTCGGGAACAAGGTCGTAATAGTCGCCGATGACCTCGTCGACATTGATCAAATCTGCTGGGGTGGCGGGCATACCCGCATTGTTTGCTACCATGCCTCCTATTTTGCCACAGTTTTCTGATTTTGTTCAATTATGTGCTATTTTGAATCATTTTGTGCTTATTTTCTGCTCAGCCGAGTGCCGGTGCCGCTTTCGGTGACATTATGAAGCGTGACTTGATAGTGTTCACTCCATCCAGGAAACAGTGCATTGGCATGTTGACCTCATTAACCTCGAAGTCGACCGGTGTTCACTTCATCCAGAAAACAGTGCATTGGCATGAGACAATCACTTGAGACTGGCTTTCGCTGACGAGTTGTCTAATTTCTCCATGTTTTCTATGCGAAACTTCCGATATTAACCGCCGATAAATCGCGAAATCCGTATTGGGGCTGAGGCTGAGCCTCTACAGTTATATATGTGAGTGTCTTCTTGAGATACGTCGGGTTTTGCAAGGTTAGGGGGAGATTATGACGTTCTACGGAATTTCGTATCTGAAATCGCAACACGAAGTGAGCCAACTGGTGACCGTTGTGGTCATTGCGGTCTCGTTCATTGCCTTGGTGCTGTTTCTGGTGCTCTACTTTCGGCACAGGGAATCGAAATACCGTGATTTTGCGGTTATCGCCTTGTTGCTGGTCATACTTGCCACAGGCTACGGATACGTGCATTATCAGCAGAATGAAACGGCCTCGGCTAAGGCCACGCAAATGGTCAATTTTGTCGAAAGCGTGGCGAAGGAACACCATGCCTCGCCACAGGATGTGTTGGTCAATTCCCGCTACCTCAACAACGACGTCATTGTAAAAATCAATGATGATTATTACACGGTCACGCTCAATACGGATTACACCGTCTATACGCTGACCCCGGCCCATATGCTGACGAATGTTCAGGTGATGAAGTGAAACGCTGTTCAAATTGACTTGTGGAGCGCGCCCAAGTTCGTTTCTATACGGTGTGACCGACATCTCATCCGTTTACTCTCGACGGGCCCGTTCCAACGTATTCTGTGTACGTTCTTGCCTCATTGGCTTGCATTGCCCGACAAATCTAAAATCTATGAAAGGTCTTACTGATCATGTTTCTCAACGCCACCCTGATAGCCAAACTTGTTTTGGGAATAATCTTCCTCATCGTCCACATCAATCTGTTCGGCAAGAGTAACCTTGCTCCCACCTCTCCTATGGACCAGATTCAGAACTATGTTCTTGGAGCCATCGTCGGTGGTGTGATCTACAACGCACAGATCACACTGCTTGATTTCTTCTTTGTGCTCGTCACTTGGACGCTGTTGTGCATGTTGCTCAAAGTGCTGAAAGAGCACAGCGGGTTCTTTAAGAAGATTATTGATGGCAGCCCGGTGAGTCTTGTCACCAATGGCAGGATCGACGTGGCGTCTTGCCTGAAAAACGGCGTTTCCGCCAGTGAGCTCATGCTGAAGTTGCGTGCCCAGGGTGTCTATGAGATCTCCAAGGTGCGCAAGGCCTATTTTGAGCAGAGTGGCCAGCTTACGGTCATCTCATACGATGACGACATGCTGCGTCTTCCGCTTATTGTCGACGGCCGTATTGACGAAGATGCGCTCGAAGGAACGGGCCGCAACAAGGATTGGCTTGATGAGCAGTTGAGGAACCAAGGGTATGCTCAGGCCAGTTCCGTCTATTTGGGGGAGTATGTCAACGGACATCTGAAATTGACCGATTATAGCAGCTGAGTGTTCGAGCCATACCGTGGGTTTCGCCATTGATTCGTTCGGTAGGGAGGTTTCGGATGTATATGGTTCCCAAAGGGCTCGGCGTTGAATAGGTTTCGTCGGAATTCCAACGTTGTCATGTTCATCGTAAATGAGGTGTTTGGGAAAATCTACCTACCGAAGGAATATGCCGTGCCTATGTGGGAGAATCTGTCAAGATACTTTGAGGGTGTGGTGACAGATTACAGGGCTTCTGGAATCGGCACTCGCACGGTCAGTGATCGAGGCTCGACAGTGAACATGATGTGCTTCGTCTCCTTGAGCGTGTCGCCGTCCACTTGTGCCAGAGCCGGTTTTTCGAGCGTCACCTCGGCCCTCACCCCCTGGATCTGATCCATGGTGGAGTTGGTGGACCACGGGGCCTGCTCCGCCTTGCCGGTGATGGTCTGGTGCATCACGTCACTGAAGAGATGAACCCAACCCAGAAGGCCGCCGGTTGTGTCGATGACCTCGAAATCCAGAAGACCATCATCGAAGACGGCGTTCGGCATGAGGGAAAACATGGGGATCTGCCCACAATTGCCGCTCATGAATGTACGGAATTCCAAGTTGTTCTTGGTGTGCGTGCTGCCGTCGGCAGCGGTGAGCACTACATCGCCGCGATACTTAGGTGCGAACAGGTTTTTCATGCCGCCTGAGAAGTATGCCAGCCAGCTGATGTTTTTCTTGAGTTCCGGGTCGGTGTCATCGATCATCTGTGCGTCGAAGCCGATTCCTGCGATGATGAGGAACGCGTGGGCGCAATCCTTTTCCTCTTCGTCGTCCAGGAGTGTGAGGCGCCCCACGTCGACTGTGCGAGCTCCATGCGAGGTGGCCACGGTGAGAGCGGCATCGATGTCGTCAACGGGGATACCCATGTTGCGGGCAAAGAGGTTTCCCGTTCCGATGGGAATGATGCCCATGGTGTGCCCTGTTCCGCTCAACGCGCTGGCCACCGTGCGCACAGTGCCGTCGCCGCCCACGGCCACGACCACGTCGGCCCCGTTGTTAAGGGCCTGCAAAGCACAGACACGACCATCTCTTTCAAGCGTGGTGTCGATGAATTCGAAGTTTTTTATGGCGCGATTTTGGCAGAAGCGTTGAATCGCCGTGCGGCTTCGTTCTGCCTGGGGCTTGGACGGATTGATCACGAAGGCGTAGCGTACCTGGTCATCTTTGCGCTTACGCAACTGTGATGCCCTCTGGTATCGCCTATACGCATATCTGCACAGACAGGCTGCCACCACAAGCGTAGCGGTGACGATAATCGTCACTGTTACTATGATTGCGCCTGTTGACATCTGCCCTTCCTCACGAACGTCGAATAATCCCGCTATGGATGAACTGCTTTCTTAGCAGTCTAATCCCCTCCTATTACCTTCGGCTAGTGAGTTTGCTGTATGCTGTCTGCGAAATATCTGCAAATATCGCCCTTACCGTTTATGACCATGTTGTTCTCTCCTCGTGTCGGCTTACGGCAGTAATCTTGAGCTTATGCTAGATATTCAATTTATTCGTCAACACCCTGACGAAGTGAAGGAATCTCAGCGCCGTCGCGGTGAGTCCGTGGAGCTGGTGGATGATGTACTGACGTTCGACACGCAGCGCCGTGGCGCGTTGAAGGAATATGAGGATGCGCGGGCACGTCAGAAGGCAATTGGCAGGCAGGTTGCTTCAGCCACCGGTGACGAAAAGGTGGCACTGATCTCGCAGACCAAGGAATTGGCGGCCAACGTCGCCGAATATAAAGAGAAGGCGGACTCGTTGTCCGCCCAATACACCAAGGCTATCTGGCAACTTTCCAACCTGGTGGAGCCTGAGGCTCCCGAAGGCGGCGAGGATGACTACGTGGTGGTCAAGAAGGTCGGCAAGATTCGCGATTTCGCTGCCGAAGGATTCGAGCCCAAGGATCACCTGACGTTGGGCGAGGGCGTTGCCGGCATCGATATGAAGCGCGGTGCCAAGGTCTCTGGCTCCCGCTTCTACTTCCTGCGTGGCACGGTGGCCCGTTTGCAAATCGCCATGCTCACTATGGCGGTGGATCAGGCCGAGGCCGAAGGCTTTACGCTGGCCATCACGCCTACGCTGGTGCGTCCCGAGATCATGGCCGGCACCGGATTCCTCAATTCCCATGCCGATGAGATCTACCGCTTGCGTGAGCCCGACGATCAGTACTTGGTCGGCACATCCGAAGTGGCGCTCGCAGGTATGCACGAGAACGAGATCCTGGACCTTTCAAACGGACCACTCAAGTACACCGGGTGGTCCAGCTGCTACCGCCGCGAGGCCGGTGCCGCTGGCAAGGACACCTCTGGCATCATCCGCGTCCACCAGTTCGACAAGGTGGAGATGTTCGTGTACTGCAAGCAGGAGGATTCCCGCGCCATGCATCAGAAGTTGCTGGGCATGGAAGAGGAGATGCTCGCAAAGGTGGACGTGCCTTACCGCACCATCGACACTGCGGCAGGCGACTTGGGCGCCTCCGCCGCCCGCAAGTTCGACAACGAGGCTTGGGTGCCCACTCAGGGTCGCTACCGTGAGCTTACGTCCACCTCGAACTGCACGGAGTACCAGGCACGCCGTCTCAATATTCGCGAGCGCATGGATGACGGGTCCACCCGTCCGGTCTCCACGCTCAACGGCACGTTGGCCACCACCCGCTGGCTCGTTGCGATTCTGGAAAATCACCAGAACGCCGATGGCTCCATCACCATTCCCGAGGCCATGCGCCCGTATATGAACGGCAAGGAGGTCATCGAGCCTAAGAAGTGGGAGGCCTAGGCCTTTTAAATATCTGGGTTATCCACAGATGCCTCATACTTTCGAACCCTCAAGGCCGGTAGGCCAAGCTTTACTCGAAAGTATGAGGCACCTGTGGAACATCTTTTGGACAGCGGCTTGATCGCTATCGATTGGAATGGTGTCGGTTTGGCGGTCGGCTCTGCTATAATTGTGACTTGCACATTTTTTGTGTGTGGGACAGATGTCTGAGCGGTCGAAAGAGACGGTCTTGAAAACCGTTGAGGAGCAATCCTCCGCGAGTTCGAATCTCGCTCTGTCCGCCATCAGGGGCCTTGAGCAATTGCTCAAGGCCCCTTTTTATATACGGATCGGCCTGTCGGCTTGGCCTGTGTCGCTGAAGCTGTCACTGGTGTCGTATTCGTACCCACTTGCGTGCGATTGATGCTGTACCAGGTACAATCCGGTCGCAATATGCAGAAATCGCGTCCAGAATGTACCTATTAAAGGGTGAATGCAGCGACCTGGGTACGAAATGTACATGGCCGCGATGGGAGATGTCTGGTTTGTACCCACTTGAGTGTGAGTGACGGGAAACGGGTACAATCCGGTCATGAGATGAGAAGATGCCGTCCAGAACGTACCCACTTGCGTGCGAGCGACGTATAACTGAGTACGATTTGGTCGCGGGACGTTCGAATACCGTCTGGTTTGTATCCGCTATTGTGCAAACAGTACGTAGTTGGGTACGATTCGGCTCAATGCTGGCGGATTGCCTTGAGTAGAGCATCGCTGAGTTCAGGTTCCAGCCCCTTCCACGGGCTTAGGCCGGCATATGCGTATGCGAGCAATGTCGTGAAGCTTTGTGAGCGCTCGAAGTTGAGTGTGTTTTCTCTCGTATCGCATCTGTTGCGTTTGTCTTCTGCGGCGAAGTCGTTGGTAACCTGTTGAATCCACTGAGACACCTGGTTTTGGCCCAGCACGCCCTGGCTACGTCGACCTGCCTGTGCAGGGTTGATGCCGGTGACGATCACTTGGGCGAGCCGTTGCTCCTCGCCATCCCTGAACGGGGAGGGCAAGCGGTGGAGGATGGCGTCGATGCAGCTCAAGACCTGCGGCGCGTATGTTGTTGGAAACCGCGGGTGTGCGATGGCCTCGGCAAGGAAATCGGCACCGTGGGCGAAGGCGTGCACCCAGCCATATTGTGCGCTATATCCCGTGAAATCATGTTCCAACATCAAGTAGCGCCAGGAGGATTCAAAGAGATAGGCACGTTGCGGGTCGTTGAGGAACCCTGAGAACTTCGAATCCGCGGTGCCGTCGAAGCCGATGAGCAGGGCGCAGGCCAAAGCGGCGAATGTGCGTGTCACCGTTGCGGGCAGCCGTTCGTCCATCCGGTAGGTGAGCAGATTGCGTTCGATGATGGTGGCGGCGATGTGCCGAGCCTGTTCCACTGTGAAGGCTGCGTTGATGAATCCGTTGCAGAAGGCGATATACACCGTGTCGTCGCGTACGGCTGGGTCTTCGTCGCCGATGTGTCCCAGCAGCCAGTCTATTTCATTGTCGCTGTACGAGGTTTGAGCCATCGTCCCCCCCTAGTGCCGAGCCGATGTTGCCTGTGCTGTGCGCTCGAGCGTTCGGCGTACCCGTACAGCTGTGGCTTGTAGGCAGACACACGTCACATTGTACAGGGTGACTGCGAGGGCACGCGATACAGCTTCCTTCGTGCTGTTGCAGAAGTCGGGCGGCGTGTACGGCAAAGAGTCCTAACATATTTTGTGTGCGCTTTGCAGAGGCTTCTCACATAAGGTTTGTGCGCAAACGCGAGATCGGGTTTTCGGTATAGCGTTCCTTTATACTGGAATCTGGAAAATCAAGTGAAACGAGGAACTATGACAACGATTTTGGTTACCGGCGGTGCCGGCTATATCGGCACCCATACGGATATCGAGCTGCTCAACAAGGGGTATGACGTCATTTCCGTGGATAATTACGGCAATTCCGTGCCCGAGGCGCTTGACCGCGTAGAGCAGATCACCGGTAAGAAGGTCACTCGTTACGACGGCGATGTGCGTGACGAGGCGTTGATGAACCGTATCTTCGACGAGAACGACGTGGACTGGGTCATTCATTTCGCTGGTCTTAAGGCGGTGGGCGAGTCTGTCGCCAAGCCGATTGAGTATTATGACAACAATCTTTACAGTACGCTGGTGCTGCTCAAGGCGATGCGTGCCCACAATGTCAAGAAGATCATCTTCTCTTCGTCCGCCACGGTCTACGGCGACCCGGAGTCGCTGCCGCTCACCGAAGAGAGCAAGGTTGGCGGCACCACCAATCCCTACGGCACCTCGAAGCTCATGATCGAGCAGATCCTGCGCGACGTGCATGTGGCCGACGATTCCTGGACCATCGTGCTGCTGCGTTACTTCAATCCGGTCGGTGCCCATGAGTCCGGCCTCTTGGGCGAGGATCCGAAGGGCATCCCCGCCAACCTCACCCCATACGTGGCCAAGGTGGCGGTCGGCGAGCTCAAGGAGGTGCAGGTATACGGTGATGATTACGACACCGCCGATGGCACCGGCGTACGCGACTACATCCACGTCGTCGACCTCGCCAAGGGGCACGTTGCCGTCATCGACCACATCAGCAAGAACGGTGTGTACGTCTACAACCTGGGCACCGGCCACGGCTACTCCGTGCTTGAGGTCATCAAGGCGTATGAAAAGGCTTGTGGACACAAGATTCCGTATGCCATCAAGCCCCGTCGCCCCGGTGACATCGCCGCCTGCTATGCCGATGCCTCGAAGGCCAAGAAGGAGCTGGGCTGGACTGCAGAACTGGGCATGGACGAGATGGCGAAGTCGTCGCTCAATTGGCAGACCAAGAACCCAAACGGTTTCCGCAAGTAATTAGTCTGTGATTTCATTCCGTGAGCATTTTCTGGCTCATTGGTGTAAATCAAAAAATCGGAAACGTTGAAATGTCAACGTTTCCGATTTTTTGATTTCCGCTTCGAACGCGAAAAATGCTCACGGAACGAACAATGAGGGTAATTGAAGGTGCTTTGATGCATTCAGAGGGGACTTTTGAGAGAAAAAAGAGGAGTATAAAAATCTAAATCATGGAATTCTAAGGTTTGAATTTTGAATATCTCGAATTCTGCAGTGAAAAGTCCCCTCCGAACAATTTTGCATGGCCTACTGGTGTGCGAGTAGGTTTTGCAGCCCAGCATACAGACGTTTCGGCGTGTGCGCGACGGTTTTGGCCGATACTAGGGAATGGATGGACTGTAGGTTTGGCTGAATGCGGTGATTGTGACGGTTGTGGTTTGTGAATGCGTATGCCGACACGGTAATCAGCGCGGTGGTCTGCAGACAAGATAGATGAATATGAGAAACTTGAGAAACACGGAGGCCAGAATGGCGAGAACGGCGAGCATCGTGCGTGAGACCAGCGAGTCCAAAATTGAGTTGAGCCTTGATTTGGATGGCACGGGGCGCACGGACATCGACACGTCGGTGCCGTTTTTCAATCATATGATGACTGCGCTGGGTAAGCATTCGCTCATCGATCTGAAGATTCATGCCCGAGGTGACACGGACATCGACGTGCATCACACCGTGGAAGATACGGCCATCGTCTTCGGGGAGGCCTTGAAGCAGGCGCTGGGGGACAAACGCGGCATTCGTCGTTTCGCCGATGCCACGGTGCCGCTTGACGAGGCGCTCGCCCGGGCTGTGGTCGATATTTCGGGTCGTCCTTATGTGGTGTGCTCCGGTGAGCCGGAAGGCTTCCAATACGCCATGATCGGCGGTCATTTCACTGGTTCATTGGTGCGCCACGTTATGGAATCCATCGCGCTGCATGGTGATTTCTGCCTGCACATGCAGCTCTTGGCTGGTCGCGATCCACACCATATTGCAGAGGCGGAATTCAAAGCATTGGCAAGGGCGTTGCGCTTTGCCGTTGAGCCTGATCCAAGGGTCGAGGGTATTCCAAGCACGAAGGGGACGTTGTGATGGCAGAGGATGATGAAAATCGTAACAGCAATGAAAATGGCGATGCCGATGACTCTATGAACACCAACGATTCGGTGCCGTACGAGTTCAATATGGATGATCTCTTTCCCGGTGGAATGCCCGAGGATATGTCCGATTCCGATTTCAATCCCGCTGGACGTTCCGATGAAAGCGATGATGCGCCGCACAACGCTGATACTGCCAGCGATGTGTCCAACGATTCGCAGAACAATCCAGTCGGCTCGCAAGATGGCGATGAGGGCGAGCTCAAGGCATTTGAGCGTGAATTCGCCGATCAGCCTGAGGTCGATTTTGATGATGAGCTTGCCGGCCTTTTGGGGAATAAAGCAAAAGTCGCCATATTGATCACCCAACTTGTGTCGGCTGATCTGCTTGCGTCGTTTTGCAGCCTTTCCGATATCTCCGCGGATTGTCTGGCGGATTCACGGGGTGCCATAGCGGTGCTGCGTAATTTGGATGGCGATGCCCCGGAATCCGCGGCCAAAGACATCACAACGGTTGTGCAAGGCATGCCGACAATCCTGTGCGTCAATCGGGCCGACAAACTTGAATCCACTCTGTTTGTTGAGGGCAAGGCCACCAAACAGAAGTTTCCTCCGCCCATTCTCTTTGACATTGCACCGGCTTTTGTAGAGGATTTGGAGCTGGGCCTTTCCAACGTTCGTGAGCTCAAGGCAAAAGGTGAGACAGTGGTTGACGTCGCAGAATTTGATCGGAAGAAAGCGCTGAAAACCATCGCGGCACACATCAAGTTTCGCAAAGGGCGTCCAGGTATCGAGTAGAGGCATATGACAAATATAGTGGTCTTTGATTATGGTTTCGGCAATATCCGCTCCATGATGCGCGCCGTGGCTCATCAGGGCGTGGACGCGGAGCTCACCCACGACTACCGGCGTTCGATGGATGCCGATGGTGTGGTGGTGCCTGGTGTGGGTGCATTCTCCGCTTGCATGGACGGGCTTAGAGCCGTGAATGGTGACCGCGTGATTCGCGAACGGCTCAGACTCGGGCGGCCTGTGCTTGGAGTGTGCGTTGGCCTGCAGATTATGTTTGACAAGGGGCTTGAGCGTGGCGGCCAAGAAGACCTGACTGCAGCAGATGGCGAGGTGGATCAAGAAGCGGCGAAAGGCCTTGGCCTCATTTCAGGTACTGTAGCAAGGTTGGATGCACCTGTGGTGCCTCACATGGGTTGGGACACGGTCGATGCTCCTGAGGATTCCGTTTTGTTGGCAGGATTGGGCGACGAGCGATTCTACTTCGTACACTCCTACGCGGCCATGAGCGCCGAACCCGCTGCCGGTGGATTCTCTGATGCCGATGCGAAGATTTCATGGTGCACATATGGTGAGAGCCGTTTCGTGGCGGCTTATGAGCAGGGTCCGCTTTGTGCTACCCAGTTCCATCCGGAAAAGTCGGGTCAGGCCGGTGCCGCGTTGCTGCGCAATTGGATTGCCACATTGTAGGCGTGTGCCGGTGTTCTGATCGGTGTTTGGTATCCACATGCTGCAACGCTTTGGCGTGGTCTGCGTCGAGACCGTAAGATGGTGTGGACGGCGAAAGGAAATGCTATGTTGACATTGCTTCCAGCGGTGGACGTACGCGGCGGCAAGGCTGTGCGGCTGCGTCAAGGCAAATCGGGCTCGGAGACGGACTATGGCAGCCCGCTTGAGGCCGCCCGCACGTGGGTCGATGCCGGGGCCCAGTGGATCCATCTGGTTGATTTGGATGCGGCATTCGGTACTGGGAACAACCGCGCACAGCTGCGCGAAATTGTCGCAGAGCTGGGAAGCAAGGTGCGCATCGAGCTTTCCGGTGGCATCCGGGACGATGAAAGCCTTGACGCGGCGCTTCAGGCAGGTGCATCTCGTGTCAACATCGGCACCGCTGCGCTGGAGAACCCTGAGTGGACGTTTGCTGCGATTCAGCGGTATGGTGATCGGGTGGCGGTGGGTCTTGACGTACGCGGCCATACGTTGGCGGCTCGTGGCTGGACCCGTGAGGGCGGCGACCTGTTCGAGACCATGAAAGCGCTCAATGACGCCGGCTGCTCGCGATATGTGGTCACCGACGTGGCCCGAGACGGCATGATGACTGGGCCGAATGTGAAGTTGCTGCGCGAGGTGGCTTCCCGCACGGGCGCGCGCGTCACTGCTTCCGGCGGCATCTCCAGCCTCGACGACCTGCGTGCGATCAAGGCACTTGGCGATGGCGAGGCGAGGAAGGCGCGCGATGGTAGAAACGGTGATGACGCTGGTGCAGTAAGTGCTGGAGCCAAAACGAATGCCGTTGATGCTGATTGCGGGGCATGCCCCAATGTGGATGCCGTCATCGTAGGCAAGTCCCTTTACGCAGGGGCCTTCACGCTTCAGGAGGCGCTGGAAACCGTGCGCTGAGATGAGTTGCTACCTTTTGCGACGTTCGGTGTCGTTTTTGGTAGCGGATGCGAAGGCCGTCATGCCGATGTAATGTTCGCGTGAGATAATTCGGGGTATGGATAAGCAACAGGAATTTGCACTGCGCACTGTGGAAGAGCGGGACGTACGATTCATTCGTTTATGGTTCACCGATGTGCTTGGGACCCTGAAGTCCGTGGCCATTGCCCCCGCTGAGCTTGAGGACGCATTCAACGAAGGGCTCGGTTTCGACGGTTCCGCCATCGAGGGCATGACCCGCGTTTCGGAAGACGACATGATCGTCAAACCCGATCCGGCCACGTTCCAGATGCTGCCGTGGCGTGGCGAGGATAAGGGCACGGCCCGCATGTTCTGCGATGTTCTCACCCCTGACGGTGAGCCGAGCTTGGGAGATCCCCGCCACGTTCTGAAACAGGAGCTGGCAAAAGCCAAGAAGATGGGTTTCACCTTCTATGTACATCCCGAGATTGAGTTCTACCTCTTCAAGCAGCAGGAGGACTGGAGCCAACCTCCGGTGCCGATTGACCAGGGCACCTACTTCGACCATGTGCCGCGCAGCTCCAGCATGGACTTCCGACGGGCGGCAGTCAACATGCTTGAGGCCATGGGCATCTCCGTGGAATATTCACACCATGAGGTGGGCCCCGGTCAGAACGAGATCGACCTGCGCTACGCCGACGCGCTCATCAGCGCCGACAATATCATGACGTTCCGCACTGTGGTCAAGGAGGTGTCGCTGGAGCGGGGCATCCATGCCAGCTTCATGCCAAAGCCTTTGGCGGATCAGCCCGGTAGCGGCATGCACACCCACCTGAGTCTCTTCGAGGGCGATGCAAACGCATTCTACGAGCCAGGCCAAGAGTTCAACATGTCACTCGTGGCCCGTCAGTTCGCAGCCGGTGTGCTCTACCATGCCGCCGAAATCTGCGCCATCACCGACCAGTACGTCAATTCCTATAAGCGCCTGTGGGGCGGTGCCGAGGCTCCGAGCTACGTGTGTTGGGGCCACAATAACCGTTCGGCTCTGCTACGCATCCCACAATACAAGCCGGGCAAGGAGAACTCCGCACGCATGGAGTTCCGTGCACTCGATCCGGTGACCAATCCGTATCTCGCCTTCTCCGTACTGCTTGCCGCTGGCCTCGACGGCATCAACAAGCAGATGACGCTGGGCGACCCCACCTCGGACGATGTATGGGGGCTCACCGACGAAGAGCGCAAGGCCATGGGAATCGAGCCCTTGCCTCGCTCGCTTGAGGAAGCTCTGCAGATTATGGAGCGCTCTGACTTCGTGGCCAATGTTCTGGGCGAACATGTCTTTGAATACTTCCTGCGCAACAAGCGCAAGGAATGGGCCGATTACAGTCACCAAGTCACCCCATATGAGCTCAAGCGCTTCCTTCCCACGCTGTAGGGAGTGCGTCATAGATGCATTGAGCCTTGGGGCTCGCATCGAACGTTCGCTGAGTTGGTGCCAGTGGACGTTTCGTATGGAAAAGGGCGTTGGTTCGTATTGAACATTCACTGAACCACACTGAGTAAACAATCAATACGACTTGGGATACATAAACGTATGAATGTGTCCGCTGGCCTATGAACTAGCGGACACATTCATAACAGATATCGACGTGGTGCGGTCAGTTCCTTGGGTCGCCGAACCAATTGGCATAGATGAGCGCGAAGTTCCGGTTGCCATACGCCGAGCAGGAATCGCCTTCGCCGAAGCCGGCCTTGAGCGCGGCAGCGTTGGGTTGGTATGGTGTGTAGTTGTAGAGCAGGGCGGTGGCGGAGTTGTCGATGTAGACCTTAGTGCTGCCGCAGGCCTTGTTTGGGTTGTACTGGATGTCGTTGAGCGTGCCGGCGTGGTATTGGTACTGGTCATTGTGCTTTTGATAGTATTTGAAGCGTTCGGCCGCTCCGTGCACCTGCCGGAAGAATCCGGCATACTTCGGGTCGCATTTGGCGTCGTCTGGGCAGCTTAGGCCCATCGCCGCCTTGAATTGGAGCTCCGTGGCGGGGTTGGTGGTGATGAGGTGCTGCTCCTTTTGCATCACGGTGAGCAGTATGGTCGGGCTCACGCCGCAGGCTTGCGCCGATTTGTAGACAATGGTGCCGGCGGTTTCCTTGTCGCCGCCCTCGTAGGCGTCGCATAGGTCGTTCTTGGCAATTTTCTCGGTGTCGAATTTCCTGGCGGCGAGGCAGTTTTCGGCGGTGCAGCTGCGCTTGGGATTAGAGATGAAGGCGTTGATTTCCTGCTCGCTCATGGCATCAGCGTTGAAGAACTGGGCGTCGGAGATGATGTTGCCCGGGTCGAAATCATATTGCTGCACAAGTTCCGTCTGACGTTGCTTGGCCTCCTTGACTTCCATATGCCATTGCACCAAGCGCACCGCGCCCATCACCAGGGCCATCGCGCAAATCACGGCCACGATGCCGCCTGTCACAGCCGCCACTCGCTTGGCGGTGCTGAGTCGAATCCAGTGCCGCTTCAGTGGTGCGAAGTAGCTTTTCCTATAGTGTTTGCTGTCACTGCGTTGTCCCTGATTGTTCGCCATGCTGTAATTCTATCGCACGCATAAGGCATGATAATAGGTATTTGCGCTGTCCGCGGGTATGGACGAAATGTGTCGGTGCCTGTGGGGGCGTATCTGACATCCACAGTTACAGATGAACTCTGTCCATGACGTTTTCGTCTTTCACCGTTAGCGACACGTTTTGTTCATAACCGCAGGGATTCTTTGCGATGCCTAAGCAGTGTCTGGTTTCGCACAGTTTGAGATTGTCGTTACACTTGAAGATATGACGAAAGAAGGGGTACGGATGGGTGTTGACAGTCGGAATGCATCGATAGGTCAAATGGGATTGCGTAAAGGCAAACGTGGTAATGGTGTTGACAGCGCGCACAGTGGCGGCAAGACGCAGGGTGGTAGGCTTATTGTGCTCACCGGCCCCACGGCTGTGGGCAAGGGGACCGTCGAGGCCGCCTTGCTCAAGGCGCACCCTGGAGTTTGGGTTTCGGTCTCAGGCACCACGCGCGATCCGCGGCCTGGCGAGGTCAATGGCAAGAACTATTGGTTCATGAGCGAGCCTGAATTTCTTAAGAGGGAGCGCGAGGGCTGGTTTCTGGAAACGGCTACCGTGCACGGCATGGCCCACTACGGCACCCCGCTTCAGCCGGTGCTTGACCACCTGGCCGCCGGCACGCCGACCATTCTTGAAATTGACCTACAGGGCGCTCGCAGGGTGCGTCAACGGGCCTCGGAACTTGGCTTGGAGATCGTCTCCGTGTTCATCGCCCCACCGAGCTACGACGAGTTGGTGAAGCGGTTGATTGGCCGTGGAACGGAAAATGAGGAGCAGCGCCGCCGGCGTTTGGAGACGGCAAAGGTGGAGCTCGCAGCGGAGTCCGAGTTCGACGTCACGATTGTGAACGACGAGGTGAGTCGTGCCGCCGACGAGCTTTGGCAGGTTGTCGCCGAGGAATATGGCATCAAGGAGTAGTGGCGGCGATGAGGGATGAGTGGTGTGGTGTCTTCTCGCAGTTCTGTGGCATCTTCTTCTGAACGGGTGGCCTCATACGATGGTGTATCTGCGCATTCTTTCAAAACCGGCATTGTCGTTTTCGTAATTCAGGGCATTGTAGCCTGACGGACCCATGAGATGGTTATGCGCGTGATTTGGATGTTAGATTTTGTGAGTTGTGAGCGTTAATATTTTTCTTTAGCGTTGATATTAGTGTTGTACGGTCCGTTTTTGTCGGATTTGAGCGAATAAGTTAGTAATTGTGCGTTGTTGTGCTTTCTGGAATGCGTCGGTGTTCGACGCTGTGATGATTCCGGACAATCGTACGAAGTCCCATAGCTGCTGCTCGCAAACCGTTGCGATCACACTGATAAATAAGTTGTTTTTCATCGTCACCGTGGTCTGCGTTGATGCGGCGGTACACAAGAAATTACAACACAAAGGAGTTCATTATGCCACAGAAAATCAAAGCATCTGTCGCCTACGGCATCGGCAAGGGATTCGCCCAGCCTGAGGACACCATCATCGACGATCCGAAAGGTGCTGAGGTGCTGGTCGATGTGAAGGCGTCCGGCTTGTGCCACTCGGATCTGCATCTGGTTGAGGACGACGACAAGTTCTTTTCGTTCCCCGCCGTCATCGGCCATGAGGTTGCCTGTGTGGTCGAGGCTGTGGGCCTTGAAGTACAGGGTATGAAAGTGGGCGATCATGTGGTCGCCTCGCTTGAGCAGGTATGTGGGCACTGCGCCAATTGCCTGAGTGGCAATCCCCAATCCTGCACACAGCAGGATGAGTGCCTGCGTGATCCTGGCGATAATCCGCGTCTTTCCTTCCCCGATGGTCGTCCCCTCACCCAGACGTTTGGCATCGGAGGTTTCGCCGAGAGGGCACTGATTCATGAGAATCAATTGGCGGTTGTCAATAACGATGTGAAGTGGGATGAGGCCGCCTGCATCGGACGCGCCACTATCACCGGCGCCGGTGCGGCCATCAACTCGGCCCATGTGCGTCCAGGGGACACCGTCGCTGTGGTGGGAACCTGCGGCATCGGTCTCAACATCATCTCTGGTGCGCGCATCTGTGGTGCCAAGAAAATCATCGCCATCGACTTGCTGGACAACAAGCTGTAGTTCGCCAAGAAGTTCGGTGCCACCGATGTCATTAATTCAAGCAAGGTCGATCCCGTTGAAGCGGTCCGCAAGATTACGGACGGCGGCGTTGACGAGGCGTTCGAGGCCATCGGCGTGCGCAGCGCCATGAAGCAGTGCTGGGACATGCTCGGTGTGGATGGCACCGCTTACTGCATTGGTTTGGCCAAGCCCGATGCCACCATAGAGCTGGAAATCAATCCTGCTGATTTCCTCGTGCATCAGCGCGGGTTTAAGGGTGTGTGGATGGGCTCTACGAACATTAAGCACGACATTCCGATGTATGCCGATCTTGCCGTTTCCGGCAGGATGAACATCAAGGATCTGGTCAGCCAGCATATCGATCTTAGTGAGATCGACAAGAGCTATGAGGAGCTCAAGGCGGGGAAGGTCATCCGCTCGGTAATCACCTTCTGAGTTCAAAACAGAAGGATTGTCGGCGTATGAATGAGTTTCGGTATCGACGTTGCCGTTGAAGAACGAAACGTCAATACCGATGTTGGTTACAGTGTTGTGACAGTGCCTACACTTGTACGGTGGGCATAGTGTCCATGGAACACTGCTGTGCTCATTGCTCGCTTGAGAACTGATGGATATCGAAGCCGGGAGATATAATTAGAGATTCGAGAGGATTTTCAAGTATTTTTGGGGGCATATCTATGGAATTTGGTACCGATCCTACGCCGACTGGGCTTGCGGATCCGACGATTGATGAGCTGCTGGAGCACGTCGACTCCAACAAGTATTCATTGTCCATCTTCGCCGCCAAGCGTGCGCGTCAGATTAATTCGTATTTTACGCAGCTCAATGAGGGTCTGCTGCAGAACGTCGGCCCACTGGTGGAATACAAGAACCAGGAGAAGCCGCTCTCAATCGCCTTCCGTGAGATCAACAATGGTCTGCTTGAGGAGACGCTCGCTCCCGACGACCTGAACGAGGGCAACTGAGTTTTCAACCAAGACTTAACGGCTTCCGGCGTTCGATGCGTCGGGGCCGTTTTTTCGTTTTAAGAGTTTCTCTCTTCTGAGATTTCTGCTACTTCCGTTGTACTTACCCGAGGTACAGTATATTTTCTCTGTGAAGTGATTGGACTTTGCGAACTGTGCTGGATACTGGCATTATAGGTCGGCATAGATTCGGTTAACGGTAAATAGTGTTGGACAATGGCATCATTTACCGCCATACAGCTTAGAAACGGTACATAGTGACAATTTATGGAACTATGTGTAGCCACAGTGAGTAGGTGCAGCAGATAGCGCTGTTTCGTGTCATAATGTGTCGGTAAGGGGAATCTGTGCAGTAAATAGTGCCGACAGTGGCACTATGCGTTGGCATGGTTTTGGGTGCAGCAGATAGTGCCGTTTTGTGTCAGCATCTGTCGGTGAAGGGGATTTGTGCGTCAGATAGTGCCGTTCAACGTCGCTATGTGACGGCTAAAGGAATAAAATGACATTTTATATCGCGTTTTATAGCCATTTGATGAGAATCTTTTAACGTTCCGATATTCGTCGCGACACACTGTACGTTCTAAAACTGGAAGCAGTTATCCACACGAAGCTGTTTGGTTGCGAATTTGCGAGTTGACACTGATAGTTTCGGAATATGAATATGTTGTCATTACCGACTCATTGTGGGCGTGCCTGGGCCAATCACAAATGCATGACAGCTGCGAGCAACGCCGAGTGCAAAATGCTGCGGCGTCGTTTCCGGGTTGCGGAATTGGTCGAGCCCTATCCTGGACTATATGCAAAAAGTGTGGAATGGGAGCATCTCAAGAAGCCGCAGCAGACGCAATACATTGCGCGCGCATTAGCCGATGTTCATGCTTCATGGACTTTTGCAGGGCTGACTGCAGCTGCTGTTCTTGGCCTTGAATATAGGTTGGGTCTTCATGATGAGGACGACCATATCTATATAGCTTCATCGGGCAAGAGAACGGGTCGGGCGAGACGTTTGCAATATGTGCCGATGATTTTGGTGCCGCGCATCGATAGTGGCGGAGTAAGTACGACAAGCGTTGCGCGGACTCTGATTGACTGTGCTCTGCGTTACGAATTCCGCGATGTGCTGCCTATGATGGATTGCGCATTGCGACGTGGCTTGACCAATAAAAAGGAAATTATTGCAATGAGTCAGAGGCTGGCACGTCGTCGCGGAAGAGTGGAGAAGCTGCTTGCGTATGCCGATGCCGGCAGTGAGAATGGTGGGGAGTCGCTTTGCCGGGCGACGATGCTTGAAGCAGGATTTCCTATACCGCGTCTACAAACAGTGCACCCACGCAGGGGAGGCGGCACGTTTAGAACGGATTTTGAATTCACCGCGTTTGATGGTTGCCTCGTGATTGTGGAATTCGATGGCATGGGTAAGTTTGTCAATCCTGAACTGACCAAGGGGCTGACAGAGAAGGCCATTGTGCATAAGGAGCGTGTCAGAGAACGTGAGTTGGAGGATGTGACCGGTGCTCGGATAGTGCGGCTTGATTTTGATCAGGTGATGGACCGAAAGCCTGTTACCAGCGCATTGCTTCGCGCTGGTGTACTGCAGACGGGCCTATGAGTGCCGGAGCATCCGCACGAATGTGTGAGCATGTTGCTTAAGACAACACAAGTGGATGGAGTTTGATGGCTGAATGCCTTTTGCATATATGCCTATGAGGGCGATACTGTTGACGAGCGCTACGGTTGAGTGCCTTTGTACATCTGGGAATGCCGTATCTTTACGGATTTACTGGATGGATACTTCTGATTGATTACTGTACCGGCATGATTTACCGTTATGTAACTTTGCTGCGGTAAATCATGCCGAGTAATGGCACAATGTGGTTGGGGACATTTTAGATGCGACAGATTGTGCCGTAAAGTGGCATGATATGTCGGTGTTTGCGTTGGTGCCGGCAGATTGTGCCGAATAATGGCAGTATTTGCCGTCGTACAACTTGGATGCGGCGGATTGTGCCATTGAACGGCATGTTTTGCAGGCATAAGTTTTGTTGACGGTAAATAGTGCCGAAATACGGCATTGTATGTTGGCGTAGATTCGATTGACGGTAAATAGTGCTGTGCAAAGCATTATGTGTCGCAATGGAAAATAAGTGCTACAGGAAGTGACAATGTGTGTGCTGTAGGAAGTGCTAGTGTGTGTCGCCACAAATGCCAATGCGCGGCCGATAGAGGCATGGGCGTAAAGTTCAAGGATGTATGTATACACGTTCGTGCGCCGGCAGGTTCCGGAGTCGAGCATGGAAGAAAGAAGTAATCATGGCTGCAGAACGCCGTTTAATTTCCGCTGAATCCGTCACCGAAGGGCATCCCGACAAGATCTGCGATCAGATCTCCGATGCAATCCTGGATGACTTGCTTCGTCAGGATCCCCATTCCCATGTGGCCGTTGAGACTTCAGCTGCCATCGGCCAGTTCTTCGTTTTCGGCGAGGTGAACAGCAAGGGCTATTCCGACATTCAAACCATCGTCCGTAATGTGGTGCGTAACATTGGTTACACCAGCTCCGAGGTGGGGCTTGACGCCGATTCCTGCGGCGTGCTGGTGTCGATTACCGGCCAGAGCAGCGAGATCAACCAAGGCGTGTCCCGCCTGAGCGAAGAGCAGGAGTCCGAGGTTTCCCGCGAGGAACGCTATGAGGCCCAAGGTGCCGGCGACCAAGGCATCATGTTCGGCTACGCTTGCGACGAGACCGATGCGCTCATGCCGCTGCCGATCTATCTGGCTCACCGCCTTGCCTACCGTTTGGCTCAGGTGCGTAAGGAGGGCATTGTCCCGCACCTTCGTCCGGACGGCAAGACCCAGGTGACTATCGAATACGGCGAGGACGGGCGCCCCGAGAGCGTGGAGACCGTGCTTGTCTCCACTCAACATGATCCAGAGGCCAAGCACGACTGGCTGGAGGCCCAGCTGCGCGAACACGTCATCGAGCCGGTGCTCGACGAGGTGTGCGGCAGCGCCATCAAGCACGATGGCTACCGTCTGC
This sequence comes from Bifidobacterium sp. ESL1118, assembly GCF_058505595.1. NCBI lineage: Bacteria > Bacillati > Actinomycetota > Actinomycetes > Bifidobacteriales > Bifidobacteriaceae > Bifidobacterium > Bifidobacterium sp. ESL1118. The sequence continues at coordinate 1,642,716 of NZ_CP196371.1, read as the reverse complement.
TCGTCAACCCCACTGGTTCATTTGTTCTCGGTGGCCCGGCCGCCGATTCCGGTCTGACCGGCCGCAAGATTATCGTCGACACCTACGGTGGTGCTGCTCCTCACGGCGGCGGCGCATTCTCCGGCAAGGATCCAAGCAAGGTAGATCGCAGCGCCACGTATGCCACGCGCTGGGTGGCCAAGAACATCGTTGCTGCCGGCTTGGCGCACAAGGTTCAGATTCAAGTGGCCTACGCCATCGGAGTCGCCGACCCGGTGAGCATCAACGTCGACACGTTCGGCACGGCGCCTGACGGTGTCACCGATGAGCAGATACAGGAAGCGGTGCGCAAGGTCTTCGACCTTCGTCCAGCCGCCATCATCGACGAGCTCGACCTGCTTCGCCCCATTTACCTGAAGACCGCGGCGTATGGTCACTTTGGCCGTGACGACGCTGATTTCACATGGGAACGCACCGACAAGGCGGACGAACTCAAAGCGGCAATCGCGAAGGCTTGAGTTTATTGTGCGGTCAGCATTTGCAGCGAATTGACCAATCAGAGTGAACTGTTCGTCTGCAGTGTGCTGATGCATCATAAGAATTGAACAATGAAGGGGTGCGGTATGTATTGCCGTGCCCCCTTTTTATGCTGAATGTGGTTTTGAGCAATGTTGTCTTGTATTGAGTGGGTATTAACAAAGTAAGTGTCTGTTTCTTGAGAGCAACTACGCGTGCCGAGAAATCGTGTCTGAGAGGCGCAATACAGTAACTATGAACTGAAGAAATTTGTGTAATCAGGAGGCGGGGTATGTCCACAATGACTGTTGCGGATATGATAGGGCTGTTCCTTAATGACAGCGGAAAAGTTAATTTTACGGCGTTTGACGGGTCAAGCTTCGGTCCAAAAGATGCGCCGATTCACATCACCGTTAACAACTCCCGCGCGGTGTACTACATGGTTGACCATCCGAATGATTTGGGGCTGGCTCGTGCCTATCTACAGGGCGATATCGCCTCGCCGGAGCTCATCCCCGGAGATCCCTATGAGGTTTTCAAGGCGCTAATGGCTCTGAAATCGGATATGAAGAAGCCGAATCCTGCCGACTTGGCAAAAGCCGTGGCCTCGGTCTATTCCCATGGCATTCGTCACCCCGAACCGCCGTCCATCGAAGGCCCAAGCCGCTGGAAGCGCCGCGCCGAAGGCTTCATGCCTCACACCGAGAAGGGCGACTCCGCCACCGTCAGCTATCATTACGATCAGTCCAACGAGTTCTACCGCCTCTTCCTCGGGCCCTCAATGACCTATACCTGCGGCGTGTTCACCGAGGATGATCCTTCGCTCGACAACGCCGAATGGCGCAAGCTCGACCTCGTGCTCGACAAGCTTGACCTGAAGCCGGGCGACCGCTTGCTCGATATCGGCTGCGGCTGGGGTTCCATGGAGATTCGTGCCGCACAGCGCGGCATCAAGGTCTTGGGTGTCACCCTCGCTGGCGAGCAGGTGAAGTGGGCTCAGGAGTGGATCAAGAAGGAAGGTCTTGAGGACCTCGCCGAGGTACGCCAGATGGATTACCGCGATGTGCCGGAGGGCGACTTCGACGGCATCTGCTCGATTGGCATGATGGAGCATGTCGGCTTCAAGAACTACCCCTCCTATTTCAAGGAGATCTTCGACAAGCTCAAGCCCAACGGCCGCCTGCTCAACCACCAGATCACCCGCGTGAACTCCATGACCGGCAAGTCCGCTGGTGAGTTCATCGACCGCTATATCTTCCCTGACGGCCAGCTGGCCTCCCCAGGCGAGATCGAGACCGTCATCCAAGACACCGGCTTCGAGGTGGTCAGCCAGGAGAACCTGCGCCAGCATTATGCCCTTACGCTGCACAACTGGAACAAGAACCTGGTTGCCGGTTGGGATCGTGCGGTGGAGCTGATGGGTGAGCCGAAGGCGCGTCTGTGGGGGCTCTACATGGCAGGCTGCGCTCTGAACTTCGAGCTCAACAACATCCAGATTCATCAGTTCCTATGCGTGCGCCCGGATGACGAGAAGATGACGGACACCTACCCGCTGCGCCCGTGGTGGGTCAAGGACCCAACGGTCAAATCAGCGAAGTAGATCTTAAGATCAGGCGAAACCAGTCTGTAATTCGGCACATTTTAGCTGAGTTACAGGCTGTTTCGTTTATGTAGGGAGATTTCAATCGACTGACAAGACTTTGCAACGACTGGAACATTGGAATTCCAGCGCTTTGAAGTTCAGAGGCATCTGAGTTTACGCGGAAGTTCCTAAATAAATATCAGACCATAACAATCTGTGCGTGCAAGAGCGTTCGCTGGTTTCGTTCCGCCGCAACGGCGGTTGTCTGCAATACTGGTGCCCAGCGATAATGACATTCTTTATCAGCGGTAATAACGTCGCAGTGCCATAATGACTATATGGCCATGAAACGGTGGCCGACGGTGATTCGGTTTCGAACGTTGATTGAGCATGGAGGGTGGTGAGTGATGGCAGGCAAGGCGAGTGCTGGAAATAAAAACAGTGAAGGCGAGGCGGAGCAACTGGCGCTCGCCGGCCTCGCCCCACGCAAACGGCGCAAACGCAAGCCCAAGGAGCGTCACCCTGCAAAGAACAATCCGATTGTGCAGGTGGTGCTCGATATCCAGGCCACGCATTTGGGCACGCCATTCGACTACCTCATTGAGGAAAAGGATTCCGAAGCGGCCCGGCCTGGCGTGATGGTGCGTGTGCGGTTTGGTGGTCAGCGTGTCAACGGCATCATTTGGGCTCGCGTGGCTTCCAGCCATACGCAGGCTTCGGCGTTGCGCTACATTGAGCGCGTGGTGAGCCCGGAAATTCTGGTCAGTGCCTCGATGCGTCGTGACATCACCTTGATCGCCCAGGCTTATGGAGGTACTCCGGCGAATATCCTTCGTCTAGCGGTTCCCCCTCGTGTGGCTCGAGTGGATAAGGAACAGCAGTTGGCTGCATTGGGGGAGGGCCTGGTTTCGGCGCAAGATGACGATGCCGGTGGCTCTGATGACGACGAGACAGGGCGTTCGGAGGTGCACGGTATTACGGGTATCGGCGACTTTACCGCTGCCGGAACCGCCCTTGTGCGCCGGCATATCGACACCGTGCTGCTCGGCAGTGAGTTCAGCCGCATGCAGGCAGAGTACGACGCGGCCACACAGTTGCGAGACGGGCTGGCTTCCAGTGGATTTTCATCGTTCGTGTTCGATCCGCTGCCTGGCCCCGGTCAGTGGGCGCGGGATGCGGCGTGGATGGCGGTGCAGGCGCTGGCAACCGGTAGGGGTATGGTGCTGGTGCTTCCAACCGTGCGTGAAGTGAACGATATGATGCAGGCACTGGAGCAGTACGGTCTGCAGCCGTTTGCTCGTACCAAGGCCACTCATGGCGGGTATGCAGGAGATGTGGCACAGCTTTCTGCGTCCATGGCCCCGGCCGAGCGGTACCGCTCATATCTTGCCGTCGCCACGGGCCAAGTGCGCTGCGTCATCGGTACCCGTGCTGCCATGTACGCACCTGTGGAGGGGGAGGCGCTCTTTGCCCTCGTGGAAGACAACGCCTATCAGTATGCCGACGGCATGATGCCCTATGCCCAGGCCCGAGGGGTGCTTCGGCTTCGTGCCCGAGCCCACGGTGGCACATTTGTGGCGCTCGCCAACGCCCGCAGTGTGGTCAGCCAGTGGGAGTGCGGATTCGAAGAGAGCGCTGGTCGGAGAGACTCTGACGATGCGGATGGCGTAGGTGGAGCGGCGCTGGATGGCAATGGTGATGATGGTGCCGCCAGTGAAGATGTCGCCGCCGCAGTGAATGGTACTGGCACGGAACCCTATGCACCGCAAGAAAACGGCGTCACTGGTCCCAGCGTGTCTGTGCACCCCGTACCATCTGCTGTGCATACCGCCGTCCCCTGGACTCGATGGTTCAATCGCGATGAATTATCTCGACTGGCGGACTCCACCATCGGCGCTCGCGTGCCCCATATTGCCGTTCACATACTTTCTGAAGCGTTGGAACGCGGCCCGGTGCTGTTTTCCATTCCGCGCGACGGTGTGGCTTCTGCATTGAGCTGCTGCCATTGCCACCGTCAGGCCCGGTGCCCGCGCTGCACTGGCCCATTGCAACAGGTGCGAGGGCAGGCACCTCGTTGCGCCTGGTGCGGGGCGGTGAGTGCCAACTGGGTGTGCCCGGCCTGCAAGCACGACCGCTTGCGTGTGGTCCGTGTCGGTGCGGCCGGTACTGCCCAGGAGCTCCAACAGCTGTTTCATAGTGTGGATATGGTCGTATCCAGTCCACAGCAGCCCGGTGGCATTGTGCACAGTCTCCCGGATCGATACGCATCCACGGGGTGGAAGAAGACGCATCGATCATCAAATATCCAACACGATCAGTCTGTTCCGTCGCCAGAGATGGGCAACTCGCACCCTCTAATCGTCATCGCCACACCCGGCGCTGAGCCGAGGATTTCTGGCGGTTACCGGGCGGTGGCCATCCTTGATGCTTGGACGAGTCTATATTCGCAGAGCCTTGATGCCAGGCCTGATGTGCTGACTGCGTGGATGCGCGCCGTCTCGATGTGCGTGCCGAGGGCTGCCGGTGGCCAGGCATTGCTGCTGGGGGAGACCGATCCTGTTATCGCACGCTCGCTGTTGCTTTGGGATTCTCGCATTCTCGCCGCTGACGAATTGGATGCACGGCTGGAAACCGGACTGCCACCAATATGTGCAGCCGCCGCCGTTTGGGGCCGACGTACAGCGGTGGACCAAACGTTGCGGCGCATCGGCGCTGTGGATGGTGACTTCGCCGCCATCGAGTTTTCCGATGGCTCCCAGCCCTCGGTGCTTGGCCCGGTGCCGATGTCCCAGCCTCGTACCATGGATGCCCGTGAGCTGGAGGCCACGCAGGACCGAGTCAAGGCCATCGTCCGGGTGCCGCAAGGCCTGCGGTCAGTGTTGGCCACTCGCCTGCATGATGCATCAGCATTACATGTGGCCAAAAGAGAGCCTGGTGAGCTTCGCTTCGCCCTCGACCCCAAAGACCTAGACTGAGGTTTGTGTGGCTTGTTTATTAGTGGTATTCTTACGCATGTAAGTGTGAAGTTTTGCGTTTGTCTTACGTTTTGTTTTTGGTGGGTGAAGATGGAGATTTATGTACTGGAACGAGTGCATCGACGACATCCTGAGATTAATGATCGAGACGTGGTGACTGCAATGGAAAGCATTGAGATGGATGTACAACGAGCCAATGGAGCATGGATCGCCATTGGACTTGACGGGCGAGGGCGTGATTTAGAACTCATATATCGGGTGAAGGGCTGTCGCGTAATGGTTTATCATGCGATGACGCCGCCGACGAAGAAGATTGTCGAAGAGATACGGATTTTGAAGGGATTGAGTAAGTGAGCAACATGAATGAGAAGGAGCTTCTTAAGGAGTTCGGCGTAACTAGTACGGAGCTTGACGAAGATGCGGAGAAGGTCGAGAACGAAAGCATAGATGATGGACTCGTCGGTCCTGTTTATTATGATTTTCATCTCAAACCGGAGAATGAGGACAATATGGTTTCGGTCACATTGCGTATGCCTCGTCGCCTTCTTGTACAGACTGATCGTGCAGCCAAAAGATACCACATCAGCCGCAGCGAATATGTACGTCGGCAGTTGGCTCGTGCCTGAATGGGCGGCATAATCGGCGGAGTTGCATGTTTGAAGATTAGCTCAATATAGCAAAACGATTGGCATTAATAGGAGTAGCCGTTAGACCGTCCCTGTAGAGTGGGATGTGTACCTGCATGTTTGAGCGATGAGGAGTGTCACTATGAAAGGCTGGCCGGGTGAACCAGAAATGGAATACGACAAGGTGATGGCCGATGGTGCGGCGAGGCAAGCGGCAGGCCAGCCGATTACCGACGTGCTCTTTGACTTCGGCAATGTGCTGGTCAAGTGGGATCCACAGGCGGCGATGATGCCGCGGTATTCCCAGGAGCTCATCGACCAATTCCTCGACAATGATATCTCCGGGTTCTACGACGCCAGCGATGCCATGGATGTGGGTGGCACCGAGGTTGAGGCTGTGGCGGCCGTGAACAAGCAGTACGGTGAGCCATGGGCCAGTATGTTGGAATATTATTTTGATAATTTCGAGGACTCTCTGGTGGGCCCGGTGCCTGGTGCAAGGGTGCTGGTGGGCGATCTTAAGGATGCTGGCATCGGCGTTTGGGGGCTTTCGAACTGGGCCGTGGAGCTTTTCGGGCCGGCAAAGAAGCAGTACCCGATTCTGAGTTCGCTCGATGATTCGGTGGTTTCCGGCTACGTCAAGCTGCGCAAGCCGCATAAGGATATCTTTGAATATGCCGTCAAACGGTTCGGCATCAACCCGGCCACCTGTCTCTTTGTGGACGACAAGGCGATGAATGTGGTCGGTGCCAATTCTGCCGGCATCCGCGCCCTACGTTTCTCCGATGCGTCCAAGCTGCGCGAGACGCTCATCGGCTTGGGCATCGGCATTCCCGCCGTTCAGCGTTGAGGAAAACGCTGATCCGCTGCTGCGGCAACAGTGCAATTCCCCTCACGCCGACAAACGTGCGATGATGTCGTGGGGTGGATACGATAGAGTGATGTGTCGTTTTGGTTCCGTTGTTATAGGGCTTGACGCATATCCACTGCCTTGGAGCTGACGACTTGAAGAAATGAGGGAGCAGATGTTGAGGTTGCTGTTTGCGGGTACTCCTGAGCCGGCGGTGCCGGCATTGAGAACACTGGCTCAAGATACCGAGCATTTCGAGGTGGTGGCGGTGCTCACCAGGCCCGATGCTGTGCGCGGACGTGGGCGGAAGCTCACCCCGAGCCCGGTGAAGGCTGCGGCTATGGAGCTTGGCATTCCGGTGCTGGAATGCGATCCGAGGGAGCCTACGTTCGTTGACGAACTGAGGGCGACCGGCGCCGAGGCTGGTGCCATTGTGGCCTATGGCAAGATCTTGCGCCAGCCGGTGCTCGATGCTTTGCCTCTGGGCTGGTATAACCTGCATTTCTCATTGCTCCCACAATGGCGAGGTGCCGCTCCTGTGCAACGTGCCATTTGGGCGGGTGACAGCCTTACCGGAGCCACGGTCTTTCGCCTGACCGCAGGTATGGATACCGGTCCTGTTCTGGCCCAGAGCACGCTGGCCATCGGCAAACATGACACATCCGGGGACTTGCTGCAACGCCTGTCTGAGGACGGTGCCCATCTTTTGGCGGCGTCTCTGGAGGCAGTGGCCGAGGGCGAGGCCGTGCCGCAGGAGCAGCCTCAAGGTTCTTACGAAGTGGCGCAGAAGATTACCACGGATGATGCCCATATCCGTTTCGATGTGCCGGCCTTCGCAGCAGACCGCCAGATTCGCGCCTGCACCCCTGATCCGGGTGCTTGGTGCACATTGCACGCCAAAGGTTCGAAGAGTTCGCAAAGCTCGCATGAAGGCGAGAGCGCTCTATTGCTTCATGTGCTCAAAGCTTGCGTGGCCGATACCTCCGATGGGCAAGTGCCAAGTGGTTTGGAGCCCGGTGTGCTTGCTGCCGGCAAGAAGCATGTGTGGGTCGGCACCGCTTCTGGTCCTCTTGAATTTCAAGAGGTCAAGGTGCAGGGCAAGAAAGCCATGAAGGCCGCGGATTGGGCTCGCGGTGCTCATTTGGCTATTGATGCGTATGTTGATTGAATGTTTTGTAGAATGGTATCATCATCAAATGATGCGATTGTAGATGTTGCGGGTTGCAGTCGATAATTATCATCGAGGGAGCAGAACTGTTGAAGACCATTGAGGTGGCGGGCCAGTCGGTGCCTGCAGTGGGTATTGGCACATGGCATATGGGAAGTGACCCTTTGGCCCACGACGCCGAAGTCGAGGCCATCCGTGCAGGCATCGAGGCCGGGGCCAGAGCTGTGGATACGGCTGAGACCTATAGCTCTGGCAAGTCGGAGACCTTGGTTGGGGAGGCATTGCAGCCATTCAACCGTGACGACATCGTCCTGATTTCCAAAGTGCGACCGGAGAATGCGTCAAAGGCCGCTATGGAGCAACATCTGAACGATAGTCTCAGAAGGCTCCAGACCGATTATCTTGACTTGTACCTCTATCACTGGCGCGGCTCCATACCATTGGAGGAGACCGTCTCCGAGTTGGTGCGATTGAAAGCCACAGGCAAGATTCGGTCTTGGGGTGTCTCGAATTTCGACATTCCAGATATGCAGGAATTGGTGGATCTGCCCCATGGAGGCGAGGTGGGGGCAAATGAGGATCTCTACAACATTGAGGCGCGTGGCATCGAATACGATTTACTGCCTTGGCAGCGGCAACGTGGCATTCCTCTGATTGCATACTCTCCCTTAGGTGGGCTCAAGAACAACTTGAAGACCAGCATGCTCACCGACCCTGCAGTGCTTTCGATTGCACACACCCATGGAGTCTCCGCCTACGAGTTGATGCTCGCCTGGAGCGTACGTGACGGCAATACGCTTGCCATTCCGCAAACCAGCAACGCTCGGCATATGCAGGCCAATGTGGCCGCATCTGATATCGAACTGAATGCAGAAGAGCTGACTCGTCTTGATAATCGTTATCCCGCTCCCACGCACCATATCCCTCTGGATGTCGACTGATTGTGGGCCCATTCAACGCCAAGAGGTTGGAAAGGTGCAAATTGAATGAAGAGTAGTGGGTGCCGTATTGTCGTCGCGGCCATACCGGACGCTCATACCCCTGAAACCGAGGGATTGGCCAAGTAGGGCTTCAATTCGTTGATGATCAGTCCGTTGGTGGCCACAATATCGTTTTCGCCGCGCCAGTGGATGGTGTCATCGACCCATTGGGTCACCTTGCCTTGTGCCTGGCGCACCACAACAGTCCCTGCCGACACCCCGGGAATATCCCATTGATGCAGGTGGGGTTCAAAATAGGCATCGTATGTTCCGTCAGCCACTTTGCACAGGTCCAGAGAGACAGGCCCGACCCGCTTGACATCAGCTGGCTTACCGGCGATCAGGCCAAGCAACGTAAACGCCCGGGCTGATTCCTCAGGCACATGTGACATGCCGAAGCTGACCACTGAACCTTCCAGATGTTCGAGGGTCGAAGGCATGATCTTCTGATGCTTGTCGCCCAGAGGTGTGTTCCGTATGCGAATGGCCCCCTCGCCTTCGGCAGCCAGATATGTGACGCCAAGCGCAGGAGCATGCACCACGCCAAGGATCGGGTGGGCATGTGTGGCGGTCACGAATTCGAACAACGAGACAGTGATGGTCCATTCGGGCATGTTGCGGGCGAAGTTGATGACTCCGTCTATGTTTCCCACGCACCAATAGCGGTCGCCGGGGTTGCCTTCTTTCGGTCGGTTGCGCCACATGCCCTGATATGGTTCCAAATAATTCAATCGATTCTCGACAAATGCCACGAGCTTCTTGTCAATCATCGACTCCAAACGTATTCGTGTATCTGGTACTGATGAAAGGTTGAGATCGTGGGGGTTGGTTTGTGTCTGGAATGCATGTCGACCGGCGTCTTGCATAATCTGCCCAACCTTCAAAGCTAATTCCCGTAATTTCATACCACACCTTCCGTGGGTTGGATTAAACACGACTGCACTTGTCGGTCTTAATTATACTTGATGTGTCTGGAGTCCGACACAAAACGTCCCTGACCTCTATATTGTGAGGCCAGGGACGTTCGGAATCGGAATCCGAAATCACTTGGAAGTGACGGCCTTTTTCAGCAGCGAACCGGCGGAAATACGAACGCCGTAGGATGCTGGAATCTTGATGGTCTCACCTGTGCGAGGATTACGGCCAGTACGGGCAGCGCGCTTCACACGCTCAGCGGAGAAGAGACCGGTGAGCTTCAGGCCTTCGCCTGACTGCATCGCCTCGACGAAGACATCTTGGAAAGCGTTGACGGCTGCTTCGGCCTGTGCCTTGGTGAGATTGGACTTCTGTGCGATCTTTGAAACGAGATCCGACTTGTTGTATGCCATGAATGAGATCCTTTTCTAATTATTGTTTCTACCTGTACGTAGAAAACTCGGTCGACTCTATTTTACCCCAACATATCCCAAACAACCGCCTTTTATAAGGGTTTTCGGTACTTTTTACGATGAATTTCTCACTTTTTGGGCCACTTATAGCAGATCATGGTTGTTTAACCATCGTAATGCGATAGCCCCTATCGGAATGCGTAGCCAGTAAAATGCCACACGATAGACCAACGTTGCCGAAAGCGCCACGGCAGCAGGGACTCCTATTGATGTGAACGCAAATGTCAAGGCCGCCTCGACCGCGCCCAACCCACCTGGGGTCGGTACCGCAGATCCAAGTGTGTTGGCAAGGAGAAAGACGAAGGTGACCTCGACCGGATTGCTGTGGTAGCCAAATGCCATCAAAGCACACCAGAACCCGAATCCGGTTGCAATGTTGAGAATCAACGCGCCAACGACACCCTGGGTCAATTGTACGGGCTGGCTGAGAACCGCGAGCAGTTGATTGACATAGGATTTCACCACGGGAAGGTACTTACGAATGAGCATGTGCCTCAATGACGGAATGGCCATCGCCGCACTGGCAATCAGCACAATGGCGCCGATGACCACGATGAGGGTGTTGCTGGGAACCATGCCAGAGAGCGTGTTGCGGCCGGTGAACAAGCCGATGAACAAAAGCAACAGCACGGTGGTGATGCCTTGGATAAGCCAGGTGACACTCATGATTGCGGTTGCCGCTGTGTTTTTATAGCCGTTTTTACGCAGGAATTGAAGATTGACGAAGGCCGGCCCCACTCCGGCAGGCATCGAAACGGCGGTGAACCCTGAAGCGGCTTGAGAGCAAAACAGCGCCAAAAGACCGGGTCTGTGGTTCTTGTCCATGAAAGAACCAAGCGTAAGCGCGCACCCGGCCCATGCCAACATCGAACAGAAGAGGCTCGCCAGTGCCCACCAGATGTTGGCGTTTCTGACGGCGGCGATGACTTCATCCGGTTTGAGCTGCGTGAAGATGACGGCTACGGCGACGATGAGCAATGTTATGGAGACAAAGGATTTTACGTTGAACCGTGCCAGCGTGACCTGTTCGCCGTCCTGACGTTCCTCAGGGGGAATGAGCTTGACAAGCTGCTCACGTATGGAGGCAATAATCTGCTTGTTCCACCCTGGCAGACCCTTTGTTTCACTGGGGATGACGACTTTTTGCATGAACGGGGCCAACGATGAGAGTGTCGTTGTACCCCAGACCCGTTGTGCGGTGACGATGGCCTTGTCGCGGCCGAGGAGAATGCACATCAACACTAGAAGCTGTACTTTATCTACCGCTACGGCTGTGGACGAACTTGCGCAATCACCGTTCTGCCATCCGGAGATGATGAGGCTGCCGTCGTTCAGTTTCGAGAGTGTTTTCGGGCTGATACGGGTATGCGTATAGCCGTGGTTGTTGGCTTGGCTCAGGTAGGCCATGAACCCGGCGGCGTCTTCGGCATTGATGTTGGTGTAGTTATAGGACTGTGGCGCACTCTGTGTGTCAAACACCAACGCCGATGATTCCTCGCTATCGGCCACCCCATAGGCATTGGGCGTCTTCAGTCCACTGTTCTTCAGGCCGAGCAGCATCGAAAGATGGTGATGGTTGGCATCGCTTGCGGATCTATCGAGTCTCACGGAGATTCCGTTGAATCTAAGTCCCTGCCAAAGTTGGTGGAGGTAGCCGGCATTGTGGGGCTGTGCGTCGAGCACTGAGACCGTGTACCATTTGTCCTGGCTGTCTAGGGCCTTGTAGATTCTTGAGTTTTCAATAAGATCATCATCCAGAGTGGCCTGCAGTATTCCGGTCTCGTTGCTTGCCGCATGGCTACGTTGCAGTTGAACGATATCGAGGCCAATGGCCTTCATGAGCTGAACGATCTGTTTGCCCCACAGGCCCTTGTTGCTGGTTCCGGTGGCGAACCGTAGCAACATGCCGATGATGCGGCCTACTGCAAAGGAAACGATGACACCTGGCACGGAATTCCATGAAAGCACCACGCAAACCACTGCGACGATGTACAGGGCATTCCAGCTCCACTTTACGCTGGGGCGAATTTTGCGAGGTCCTGCGACCGTAAGAAAGGCACCGAGGCCGGCGTATATGTCAGGAATCGTAGGGGTCAGTGTGCTGCCTCCCGGCGGAGCCAAGGCGGAAAGCAGCATAGGCACATTGAAATGCGTGAGGATGTAGGAGATTACAAAAATAACCGCGTACCCGCTGAATAAGGCCACGATGCTGACAGCGGATTGCAACCATTCGCGGCTGGTGAGCAAGGTGAACAGCACGCCGATGACGATGATGAACGATGTCAGCTGCTGTAATACCGATGAGGGAAGCACCAACAGCCATTCCAATGCAGGTGCTGCGGTTCTGGCATCATGCTCCACGCCGCTGGTGAGGCCTCGCATATACATGGCGATGAGAATGACGACCACCGCCGCCAATAAGGCCCCGCCAGCGTGGAGCAGATCGTTGAGGTTGTGGGTGCGTTCCGGAGGCACATCCTCAATTTCGACTTGCCGCTGTGGTTTCTGGGTTGCCTGCGATGATGCAAGCGCCGTGGGCTGTCCATCCCGTTTTTGGGGGATCGGAACGGTCTCCATATCATCCTGCCCATCCGATGACACGGTGGGTTCCCGTACGCTATCTGTCATTACTGATGTGACCCATGGTGATCATCATCGTTGGCTTCGAACGCTACCAGTTGCTCGGCCAATCCTGTGTATCTGCTTGGTGTGAGCGTCTTGAGGCGAAGCGCTGTGGCTTCGTCGAAGTCCAAAGAGTCGATGAATTGCTCCACGTCCTGCTGCCCTATGCGCTTGCCTCGCATAAGCTCCTTGACTTTCTCGTACGGCCGTTCCATGCCTTGCCGCCCTTGCAGTTCCTGGGCTCGCATGGCGGTCTGGATGGGCTCGCCGAGCACCTCCCAGTTGCTCTCCAACTCGGCGTTCATGGCAGCCTCATCCGGATGGATGGAGCTCAGGCCTCCGTTCAGGTTGTCGATGGCAAGCAGGGAATAGCCTAAGGCGGCACCGATGTTGCGCTGTGTGGTGGAGTCGGTGAGGTCCCGCTGCCAGCGGCTTTCCACCAATGTGGCGGCAAGTGTGTCGAGCATGGAGCAGGAGAGCTCGAAGTTGGCTTCGGCGTTCTCGAAACGGATGGGGTTCACCTTGTGGGGCATGGTCGAGGAGCCGGTGGCGCCTTTGACCGGGACCTGCACGAACACGCCGCGCGAGATGTACATCCAAGTGTCCACCGCCAGATTGTGGGCGATGCGGTTGAAGTGGCTGATCGAGCCGTAAAGCTCGGCCTGCCAATCATGACTTTCGATTTGCGTGGTCAACGGGTTGAACGTGAGCCCCATGCGATGTTCGACGAATTCACGGGAGACGGCGAGCCAGTTGACATCCGGGCAGGCTATGGTGTGTGCGCCGAAGGTGCCAGTGGCTCCGTTGATTTTCCCTAGGTACTCCTGGGTTTCAATATGTCTCAGCTGCCGACGCAGCCGGTGGACGAACACGGCCAGTTCCTTGCCCAGTGTTGTAGGGGTGGCGGGTTGGCCGTGCGTCAGGGCCAGCATGGGCATGGCCCGGTAATCCTTGGCCTTGCCCGCCAGAAAGTCCGTCATTGCGTTGGCGGCCGGCAGCCATACCTGCTCGACGGCCTGCTTCACGCACCGTGCCGTGGCCAGATTGTTGATGTCCTCGGAGGTGCAGGCAAAATGCACCAGCGTCTTGAGCCTTGGTAGCTGGGTGTCTTCGCCCAGCGTTTGTGGGGCGCCGTCGAGAAAATCATCGATGTAATATTCCACGGCCTTTACATCGTGGTGGGTTTTGGCTTCATACGCTGCATGCCGGGCAATGCCATCCGCACCGAAGCCGCTGACGATGGAACGCAGGTACTTTTGCTCGGCTGGGCTTAGCGGTTTGATTCCAGGTATGATGGGCTGGTAACCGTTGCCTGCGTATCCGCCCGCCAGCAGGATCATCCACTCGACTTCCACGTCGATGCGCTCGCGATTGAGCGCAGCCTCGCTTAGATACTCCACCAGAGGGAGTGTCTGCTTGCGGTACCGCCCATCGAGCGATGTCAGTGGAATTGCGGGGGAGATTTCGGTGAGCTTCATGCTCTATAGGTTACCGCCAGCCGTAAACGTGATTTACCAAGGTTTGGCGTTGTTGCTGTTTGACTTGGACTGTGAATCATTTGGCTTGTTGTTTTGCCCGGTGGCTCCTTGGTTTGCCTTCAGCAGCCGTTCCACTTCCTGGCGTTGCTCCTCGGTAAGGCCTTGGGTCTTCTCGTTAGAGGAACCTTGGCCATGCCGCTGCGCCCCGGATTTCTTGTTGCTTTGCTTGGCTTCGTTCTGTTTTTGCCCATCGGCGGTGAGCTTACGGCGTGTGGCAGTCGTTAACGACTGCGAGAATGTTGCGTTCCGCTCGATCCTGTATCGTAGGGAAGGCGCAAGCAGCGGGTTCAGCCGCTTGGCATCGTCATACTGTGCGTTCGTCTGCTGCAGGCTGGTCAGAAGCTGATTGAGGTCCGCTTCCGGTTTCTTCGATTGTGCGATGTTCTGCTCCAGCTTATGCGTGGCCTCGTTATAAGTGCCGATGGCATAGATGTTGGTTGCGGCAACTCCCGCGCCAAGCAAAGACAGAAGGGCAAGCAGGCCGAGAGCCATCCGTACCCAGATTCCAGTGCCGGCTTTCTTGTCTGTTTTCGCTGTTTCCAAGCTGTCTGCATCCGTTGGTTTGTTGCTTGCATTAGTGGTGGCCATGCTCATAACAGCCTCCTGCTGGTGGCCAGCCACGATCCCAGCTCCAAGCACAGCAAGGCAGCCACAGCTATCGCGATTGGCCACACCACTGGATTGAGACGCTCTCTTGCCTTATGGGTGTCGGCAATGTCCCATTGGCTGGAGGTTTTGGCCGTGTCATGGCTGTTCATTGTGCTGTTCGCGTTGATAAACACTGCTTTTCCGCTCATTTCGTCGGCGATGGCCTTTAAGGACGCTTTATCCATTTTGGAGATTCCGGGCTGCCCGGTGGTTGGGTCCGTAACCCAGTGCTTGGTTTGCGTTTTACCTTGTGTGTTGTCGGCGCCGGCGTCGTCGGATGGAGAGCCGCTATTCGGCTCTGCCGTGATTTGCGGAATCTTACCGCCTTTACTTGAGCCAACCCCGACTGTGAATGCGGCGTCGAGATACTGACGCAGCGATGAGAACGAGCGGCGCATGTTTGGCGAAGTCTGTTCGCCGTCGGAGATGACGTAGAGCACGATGGTGTCGTGTGCGTGCTTGGAGCGAATGGTCTTGAGGTTCACCAGAAGCTGATCGATGGGGGTGTCGAGTGTGGATCCTACGGAAGTGTTCGTGGCCTCCGGTTCCAATCCATCTGTCCAGCCGAGTATTGCCTGACTATCTGGGGTCAGCGGCACATCTGTACTGGCCGAAGCCCCGAACCGCAGTGCGGAAAAGCTGGAATCAGGGTAGAGCCGCACCACATCGTCGATGGCTTTCTTGGCCGCATCGATTCTGCTGATGGCTTCAGGAGAGCCGTATTGTGCGTCTTGAACGGCCATTGAACCCGTCACGTCCGTGGCTATCACCACATCGGTGGCGTTCACGGCCCGGGTCTGCGTTGTCTGAGTGACGCTGGGGGTCAGTGCCATTGCTGCGATGCCGAGGCAGATCAGTGTGCGACGGGTGCAATTCCACGTGGTTTCGTCCGTGGCGGATTTGGTTGAGGCCGCAGTCCCATCGGACTGTGCAGACATGGCGTCAGCATCGTCGCCTGTTGCATGGCCATGCACGTAATCGACCACGCATAGCACGGCTGCCACAACCATGAGGGCAGCCAGAAATCCACCCAGAGGCCAGCCGAGCGCCGGTGCAAGCTTGAGCGTTGGCAAGCCTGCCGCCGCCCGGCTGACAGCCGTGTTCATGAAGATGTTGAAGTCCATTACCGCCTCAGCTTCCGAACCAATGCAAGCCAGACACACACCACAACGGCCAATGCCAACGTCCACCACCCGGGTGTGTCACGCATGGCGGCCTTGCGCGCCTGCTCTTGTGTGCGTGCCTTGTGGCGTTCAATGCTTTTCACAATCGAATCGATGGCGTTCGAGTTGTTGCCGTCGCCGGAGAATGTTCCTCCGTGTGCCTCGATCAGCCGTTTCATTTCCAGCGTGGTCTTGTCGTTTTTTGCACTTTGCGCTCCGGAATACAGCCCGTCCACGTTGATGTTCGCCTTGGCTGTCATATTGAGTGCGGTGGCCAGGCTGTACGTGGACTTTCCCGAAACGTTGTCGGTGGCCAACACGATTGACTTGGGCCGGTGCACCTGTGTCTTCGCTGAACCGGCTTTCGAACCACTTGAACTGTTCCCGCTTGTTCCATACGTAAAACCGGGCAGCATGGCGGCACAGCTCACTAGTCCGTCTCCGATGAGGGAAGTCATGTCCTTGCGGTTCTGTGTGCCTTCGATGAGGTCTGAAAAGTCCTGTGACGTCTTGGCGTCCATCTTATCGATCTTGTCTTGCGTCGTCACCTTGCCAAGCACGCTCGATGCGTGCTGAAGTTGGGCGGATGCCATGTCGTAGTCGTCGGTCAGAGGGAAAAGCGTGCGTGATGTGGAGTTGAAGATGCTCAGACCGATGCGTTCGCCCTTGAAATTGGAGACCAGTCGCTGATATGTGTCGAGCACGGCATGGTCGTAGGCCAGCATCGAAGGAGAGACGTCCAGGCAAAGCACGATGTCCCGGCTGCCGGAGTTCTCTTCTTCCTGCCCCACTTGTGAAGGTCGTGCCACAATGATGATGGCCAGCGCCAACGCAACGGTCAATGCGGCGGCAGCGCCCCGGCCTAGTTGTTTCCAGCGCCGAAGCATATGTGATGTGTATTCCGTCGCAAAATCGTCGTCAAGGTCATAGACCTCAGCCACGGCAGGCTCCTGCCTCGCGTGTGCGGAGGCAATAAGCCATATCACCACCACAACGACGGCCAACGCCGCGCCGATGACCAACGCCAAAGGCCAATGCCATGTCAATATTGATGTCATTTCAGCGCCACCTATCCACAAGGTCGCTCACCCATTCCCCGGCCTGTTCCACGCTGGCCTCGTCGGAGTGGTTGAAGCTTGAGCTGCTGGCAAATTGCGGCGGGTAGAGTGCGTTGATGGTGGCCTTGAGCAAGCCCATGCCATGGTGGACGTCTTGGGTGTTGGGTTCTGCCCCAATCTCAAATAGGGTTCTCGAGCTCATATCGCGGCCTGTTTGTGCAGAGGCGAATTCTCGAGCCACCCGTGCCAAAGCGTCCAAAGCCTCTTCGCGGCTCGTTTCGCCGTTGGCGTGCGCATCAACGATCGAGTCGATCCGCTCATGCCATGTTCGTCTGCTGTTTGTCTGGCTGTGCGCTCCATGGTTCTGTTTACGTACACGAGCCTGTTTTGAGCGCGAAAGCAGAATTATAGCCGTTACCAGCGCAACGCAAACAACGAGAAGGGCCACTGCGGTGGCAACAAGCCATGGCGGAGTCTGTATCTGACCATACGGTTTGTTCCTTGCCGCAGACATGGGCATTGGTGCAAATTGGGTTTTGACTTCGCTCACGCTGCATCACCGTCATTTGCATCAAGGACCGGCATCGGTGTGGAAGACCCAAGATTACGTTGGGATAAAGTCGAAACGAGAGACACGAAGTTGTCGAACATCTCTTGGCTACCCGACGCCTTCAGCATCGAAGCATTGAAGCCACGAAGCTCCTTATCCACCAGAGCCGCCATATATTCCCTGTGGGTGTTCACTTCGTTCGTCGCTCTCCGGTCCTTCATGAAGGCAGGTATGCGTCGCCCCGAGTGGACGTCGACGATGGTGCCATGATTGGCGGTGTTGAATGGGTTGAGTGTTGCTATGCTGACCACCACAAGAGGGTGGCGCAGTGCGATGGTTCGCAGCGCCTCGATATGACGCTCCTTAAGAGAGCATTCGTTCGTCGCCAGTACAATCATCGAGCCGTTGCCGGCATGGGAGGCGGCGAAATTGAGGAGTGCCTCCAGATTTCCCGAAGTCTTGAGCGTGCGTGTCAGCCCGGCATCCAGCAAATGTTCGAAATTCGCCAGGCCGCCTTTCCCCGGCACGCGTATGATGGCCTCGTTGTCGGCCAGCACCAACGAAATGGCATCGTGGCGCCGGCAACTCAGAGCCGCAAACATGCACAGTGCGTTCGAAGCCACTTCCCAGGCGCGCTCGCCCGATGGGCTCGTGGCGTTCATCTGCGCTCCGGTGTCGAGCATGAGCCAGATGCGTGACGTCACCAGGCGCTCGCGTTCGGTGACCATGGGCTTGCCGCTTCGGGCGCTGAGCTTCCAATCGATGAGCCGTGCCTCGTCTTGACTGGTATAGTCTCTGGTGGAGAGGGGGTCTGCGCTGCCGCCGCCTCTGGCGGAAGGATGTTCGCCTTCGAGCACGCCTAAGGCTCGCCGTATCGTCGGTAGGCTCAGAGTGGTGGAGAGCATTTCGATTTTTCTGCGTACAACCGTCGATTGCGGGGAGGTGTTCATCCCCTGTACCAGCTCGTCTGTGGCTGTTGGCCGGATGGTGCGTTGTGCCTTCTTGGTGGCGCTTTTGCTCATGGCACTGGCACCGTTTCCACGATGGTGTCGATGATTTGGTCTGCGGTTGTGCCTTGAGCCTGCGCTTCAAACGTCAACATGATGCGGTGGCGTAGCACTTCATGCGCAAATGACTTCAGATCTTCAGGCACCACATAGTCGCGGCCGCTCATCAACGCCTTCGCCTGGCCAATGCGCACCAAGGCGATTGATGCCCTAGGGCTTGCCCCCAGGCGCACCAACGAGGCAAGACCTTTGATGGGATGGCTTCCCCTACCACGCGTCGTGGCGGCCAGATCGACGGCATACTTCATGATCGAATCCGAAACGTGCACGCGCCTGGCGGCATCCCTCAAGAACATGACATCCTGATTGCTCAGTGCCTCTTGGCCCATCTGGCTTGGGTCGATCGCATCGCTGCCCCGGCGTGAGAGCATGGCGAGCATCTGCTGTTCTTCCTCTGCAGTGGGGTAGGTCATCACGGCTTTGAGCATGAATCGGTCCATCTGGGCTTCCGGCAGCGTGTAGGTGCCTTCCTCCTCGATGGGGTTCTGAGTGGCGATGACCATGAATGGCTTGGGCAGTGGTATGCGTTGGCCGCCGATGGTGGTGGCTCCCTCGGCCATGGCCTCAAGCATGGCCGACTGCGTCTTGGCATTGGATCTGTTGATTTCGTCGAGGAGCACGAAGTTGGCGTGAATGGGACCGATCTGTATGTTGAATCGTTGGTTGGCAAAGTCAAACACCTGTGTGCCCACCAAATCGGACGGCATCAGGTCGGGGGTGCACTGCACGCGTTTGAATGATCCGGAAACAGATGTGGCGAGGATCTGGGCTGCTGTGGTCTTCGCCAGGCCGGGCACGGATTCAATGAGTAGATGGCCGCCGGCCACCAAAGTGGTTATCAGGGCCTCCCGTAGGTTGTCCTGTCCAATAAGCTCCCCGTTGAACCGTGACCTCAAACGTTCTGCCAGCGCTTGGGCGCGTGCCACTTCCTGTGCACTCAACGTGTTTGGCGTATCTTGGTGGCCAGGTTGTATGCCAGACTGACCCAACGGTTGCTGGCCTCGCTCCTGTGGGTTTTGGGGCATCTGCGGTCGGGGTGGGAATAATGCCATATGATTCACGCTGCTTTACTGTTCGTTTGTTACGTTCATTATGCTGTATACACATCTTGCATGCAAGCATATTCGTGTCTGGGCGCAGGGCGTCTTGTTCGGGCAACCGATGGCGATTGTCACAGACTCGCCACGTGCTCACAGCATTGTAATCGGCGGTGGGGAGATGCATTCAAATGTTCAATATTCGGGGTGGATTATCAGCGAATGTGAGTCACTGACCTGTTGCATCGTCTTGAGTCTACTGAAATCACATTCTCGCTGTTATGGACGGATAGCTGTCGGTAACGGCGGGGATGGGGGTGCCTCGTGGCTGGCGGTCACCAACTCAAGCCGGCAAGCTCCAGTCCACCGGTATGGCGCCCATGGCAACGAGTGCGGCGTTGGCTTTGGAGAATGGCTTGGACCCGAAGAATCCGCGGGAGGCTGAAAGAGGGCTTGGGTGGGGTGACTTGATGACGGTGGCGTTGGTGAGCAATGGTTCCAGGCTCTGCGCATTTCGTCCCCAGAGAATGGCCACGAGTGGTTTTGGCCGCCCGTTGTCATCGGTTCTGGCGTTCAGAGCGCGTATCGCCTCGTCCGTCACATGCTCCCAGCCCTTGCCCTGATGGCTGTTTGGCCTGCCGACGCCAACGGTAAGGCATCTGTTGAGTAACATCACGCCTTGCGAGCACCAAGGTGTTAGGTCCCCGTTGCTTGGTATGGGAAGCCCTAAGTCGTTATTGAGCTCCAGATAGATGTTCTGCAGGCTTTTGGGCACGGGCCTCACATCCGGGGCCACGCAGAAGCTCAGCCCCACCGGATGGCCGGGAGTGGGGTAGGGGTCTTGGCCCACGATGAGCACCTTGATTGAGTCGAAGGGAATGGTGAAGGCTCGTAGAATGTTGTGGCTTGCCGGCAGGTAGCGTCGTCCGGCACGCAACTCGGAACGCAGGAAGTCGCCCATACGGTGAATGTCGGGTTCCACGGGTGCCAGAGCCTCGGCCCAACCCGCTTCGACCAGTTCCGACAGTGGCTTGATATGTTTTTCGCTCATGCCTCAACTCTAGGTTGCCGCCTCTATGATTATCCGGGCGTGGTGTGCTGTCATCCAGCCAATGGTCCGTGCCGTCGGCATTCTTGGCATTTGAGTGTGGATGATTTCATTGCCGTTGGCTGTGCTGGACGGTATACTGAAGATTCGCAACATATCAAGGCGGTTGGAGGGCTGAGGCTTATGGCACGTCGAGATCGGGAAACCTACGAGTCATACGATAAGGATGTTTTCGACAACCCTCCCTCTGGCCCGATAGGTGTGCATCAGGGCAATCCTTCATTCTGGTCTCGTCTTGTACCTTACCTTGTTGTGATTGTTGTAGCCGCAGCCGCGGGTGTGTTGGTTTGGGGCTTGTATTCAGGTGAATTCTCGCACATCAAGTTCCCCTGGCGGTCATCGAGTAGCACCTCGCAGACTGTTCAGAAGAGTAAAACTAAGGCTAAGTCGTCCAATGGTTCCACAAAGAAAAAAAGCGACACGAAGCAACAGGACGCATCGAAAAAGAGCAGTGAGACCAACAACAACACTGTCCAACAGCAGCAGTCGGCCCCAGCTCCTTCGCCCAATAAGCAAACCGCTGTCCGTATAGTCAATGGCACTAGGATTGCAGGTTACGCCGCAAGTAAACAGACTGTGTTGAACCAGGCCGGGTATCAAAATGTATCTGTTGGCAATCTTTTAGGTCAGGCTCCCACTTCATCCGTCGTGTGGTATCAGGATGATGCCGACAAGGTCACTGCAGATGATGTCGCTCAGGCGTTGGGCATTACTGCGGTTCAGCAGCAGAGCGGCTTATCCGCGCCCATTACTGTTGTTCTTTTGAACTGAGACACTTCGTAGTCTTAAGGTAGCTATTTCTGTCCTTGATATCGGTTGTGCGTAGCTGGGAATACAGTACGCTTTCTCACTAATGCATCGTACTTCCTTTATTTGTCGAAATAGAATTATGTAAATTAACGACGAGTGTCTTTTTGTAATAATTCGGGCGTGTTGCGATGAATTATCGACTGGTTTTCCTGTATACTCATGTATAAGCTGTTGGAGCAGGAGGCAGGAAGTCTGTTTTTTCTATCGATTTCCGCAGCTTGAATTGAGAGAGTGGTTTATTATGGCTACAGGTACCGTAAAATTCTTTAATGCTGGTAAGGGTTATGGATTCATCAGCCCGGACGACGGATCTGAGGATGTTTTCGTCCATTACTCCGTCATTCAAAGTGACGGCTTCAAGAAGCTTGATGATGGAGATAAGGTCGAGTTTGAAAGTGAGCAGGGTCCGAAGGGCCTTCAAGCCACAACTGTGACCAAGCTCTGATTCTTATATGCTTGAAGTTCCGAGATTACCTTGTTGATTTTGGAATCGAAGCCCTCCCGCGGGAGGGCTTTCTTGTATCTGAATTCGTGCGGCGGCTTGAGTCAAACTCATTTCCGCCACGCCGGTTTACTTTGAGGTTACGTGCAGTCGCGAATCAATGATAGACTATCTCTGTTGTTCGGTCGAGTGTGGATTTACATTCTTCTGATGACTAGGAGCTGTGCCTGAGTGGCCGATAGGGGCACCCTGCTAAGGTGTTAACTGCGCAAGCGGTTCGAGAGTTCGAATCTCTCCGGCTCCGCGAATAGGACTTCCGGGAATTTTCTGGAAGTCCTTTTTCATGCCAGTTTCCCTGCAACAGTAAAGTTTCCGAGATTCCGTGGCCATGAGGCGATTGTGTAAGATTGTCTGGATTAGTATCGCGGTTAAGTTGGTTTTGTCCGTTTCGTACCTTAAATTGCTTCCCTCACTGATATGTGTGTACATTTCAGTCTATATTCATCGGTTTCGTGACTGAATCGTACCCGTTTCATGCGAATTGGTGATGAAGTGGGTATGATCCAGTCACAGTTCCCACGGGGATGTGGAAGCTACATTTGGGTGGTGAGGCCTGAACCCCAGACTCGGCTCTGTGCTTCCCACTGCTCGCGGGTGATGACGCGGATTACGCAGTCATGGCGTTCGTCGATGAGCGGAAAGTAGTCGTTCTTTATACGGCATACGGGTTGCAATCCGCAGTGCTCCATCACTTTGCCGGAGCCGATGTTCTCTACATAGTGGCCGCCCCACACGGCGTTCGCTTCCAGTCCACTTTCGTCTCGGCTTGCGAACGAGCGATGCAGTATGGCCTTCAGTGCCTCGGTCATGAGACCGTTGCCCCAGAATGGACGTCCAATCCAGTAGCCGAGCACTAGTTCGTGAGCTGATTGGTCGAGCAGGCGCTGTATTCCGTCTTCGTCCACGCCGTCGCTCAAATCGTGTGCCTCCAATGCCTCTCGCACGCTCGAGGTGGCGTGGTCCCGTTCTCCTGTGGCCTTAAGCTCGATGGCGCCAACAGGCAGACCCGTTTCGATAGTGACGCCGTTGGCGATAGTTTGTGGGCTGCGCAGTGTGATGGCGTAGTTTTCAGGGCCAGTAAGCACATTTTCGATGGCTTCAGTGCTTTCTTCTACGTTGGAATGTGGTTCCCATCCACATTTGGGCCCGATCTCAGGGTCCGAGGCGAACCGATACAATGAAGAGGCTTCGCATGGATCGCCTTTCTTCCAGTGTCTTAGCAAGAGTCTATCAGTGGTGATTTCCATGCTCCTCGATATTAGCGGGGGGGGGGGGTGCTCAATTGCTGTCTGTATAGTTGTGTTGCATGGATTCGTCGATTGGGAGGAAGGCCGCAAATGTCGGAGGGTGAACGGAGCGCTCATGTCGTCTCCGGCTTTTCCACGCTGACGAACACTGCCGAAGCTCCGGCCACCGATTCCTTTATCGAGCGTAAGTCTGAGTTCATCGGTGCCGCCTGTCATGTCGATTCGCTCGATGAGGCGCTCGCGTTTGTGGACGTTGTTCGGACTCAGAATCCGAAGGCACGGCACGTCGCGTTTGCCTCCATCGTCGGTGCCGCCGCAGGAGGCGCGAATGAACGGATGAGCGATGACGGCGAGCCGTCCGGCACTGCAGGCAAGCCAATTCTGGAAGTGCTTGATGCGGGTCGTCTCACCGATTGTGTCATTACTGTCACGCGGTACTTCGGGGGAGTGCTACTTGGCTCGGGCGGGCTGATCCGAGCGTATTCCACCGCTGCGTCAATGTCGTTGAAACAGGCGGGCATCGTTCCGATCGTGCCGAAGACTGGGTACGAGGTTACATTGGAATACTCTTGGATTGGCAGGTTCGAGCACATTCTTGCGCAGGTTGGAGGCGAGGTGAGGAGTCGGAAATTCACCGATGTGGTGAGGCTCAACGTGATTGTTCCTGTGGCGGTTGCAGATTTATTCGAGACCGGAGTCCGCGATGCTTTCAGTGCCCGGGCCAAAGTGACGAAGTCGTTCTGATTGCCGATCGACGATTGCCGTTTTTCTCTCGATATTTCCGTATCTTTTTCATATCCTGTCTGTATTGGTAGGAGTTCACTCAAGTCCCGGATTCCATGTTTCGGTTATGATGGGCGTATGAATGAGACGAACCAAGATGAAGAAGGCACGTCCGAAGGGTCTTTAGCTGCCGATGCCAATCCGGCCGCTGATGCCGATATTGCCACCGATGCTCAATCCAATATTGCAGCTCAGGTGCTCGATGCTGGTGTTTCAGATGTTTCCGACAATTCAGGCATGACTGATACGATCGACGGTAGGGAAAATATCGATATGAACGACTCCGCAGGCGCCACTGGTACGGCTGATGCCGGTGCTGCCGGTGACGCTGGCATCGATGTACCGCAGGCTAAGTCCGAGCCGTTGACGGATAGCTATGAGCGTCTGCGCCATTCCACCGATTCTGCAGAACTGAGCGAATTCGCCCATCGCCCTCTGCCTGAGAAAACTGATCAATCCGCATTTTCACGTTCCACCGCATTGCTTGAGGCTGTGGCCGGCAATCCAAACACCCCACTGGAGGACCGCATCTTCCTGGGGCGGACCATGCCGTTCCCGAATATCCTCGTCAAGCTTTCCGATGACGAATCTGCTGAGGTACGCACTGCGGTGGCGGCCAACAAAGACGATAAGAACTGGCTTGTGGGCCGGCTTACGAAGGATGCTGATGCCGGCGTGCGTGAGGCGGCGCTGCATAACCCGCAGACTTCGTGGAAGATGCGTCTGGAGGGCGCCCAGGACCCACGTACCGGAGTCGAAACGCTTGATTTCTTGGCGAAGATGGGCGTGGACTCATATCAGGATGCCTCACCTGTGTTGACCCGCATGGTGCGCCGCGCCGTGGCATGTAATCCTTCGGCTGGCGAGGACACCCTACGCCGCCTGTCGGTCGACGAATCTGACGAAGTGGCGAAGCAGGCCCGGCTGCGACTGAACCGGTGAGCATTCACGTCGATTTCAATAGGAAAAGTAGGCAGATGGGAGGCGGTGTCGGTCCGCTTACTGCACTGCGCTCGTTGGATGAGTCTGAAACGTACCCGCTTTCGTCATAATTGAGGCTAATCGTGTACATTTTGGACGCAAATCGTCGCTTTCGTGACCTGAATGTACGCACTTCTAGGGTGGTGGAGCTGACATGAGTACAACTCGGTCAGTTTGGGGCGTTGCGTTTGGTCATGGCCGTATGTATACTTAAATGTTGTTGTGTTTCCTTCGGGGTCCTTCAAAGCGCTTTCCCACTCGCATAAGGACTTTCAGGGAGCCCACGGAAATAGTGGTCAAGGCTTTTGCTTCTGCTACAGCGCTTGCGTTGACCCGAAACACAATATAAGGAAAAGGTAGACTCGTGAAAACTTTCACACCGAAGCCAGCTGATCTGACTCATGACTGGTACATCATCGACGCTCAGGACGTCGTGTTGGGTAAGGTTGCCACCATTGCCGCCACGTTGCTGCGCGGCAAGAACAAGCCGACGTATGCACCCAATGCGGATTCAGGAGCTCATGTCATTGTCGTCAATGCCGAGAAGATTGCCTTGACGGGCAACAAGCTCAGCAAGGTGCTCTATTCTCACTCCGGCCGCCCAGGTGGTCTGCGTGAAGAGTCCTACGCCGATCTGCTCAAGAAGAATCCTCGCCGCATCATCGAATCCGCGGTCAAAGGGATGCTTCCCAAGAACAAGCTCGCGGCAGTGCAAATGCGCCGTCTGCATGTTTTTGTTGGATCGGAGCATCCACACGCATCCCAGCAGCCGCAACCCGTGGAGATCGACAAGGTCTCCCAGCAGGTCAAGTGAACCGAGAGGAGAAATATATCATGGCTGAAAATACCGAAAACTCCGAAGTTCAAGAGACCGAGGCTAGCGAGGAAACGCTGACAAGCTACACCACCGAGACCAACGAAGGCGCCGGCACCGGCACTTCGCAGATCGCTCCGGGCTACGGCACCGGTCGTCGTAAGGAGGCTGTGGCGCGTGTGCGTCTCACCCCTGGTTCCGGCAATTGGACCATCAACGGTCGTAAGCTCGAGGAGTTCTTCCCCTCTCGTCTGCAGCAGCGTGAGGTCAATTCCCCCATCGTTCTGTTGAAGCTTGAGAACAAGTTCGACATCACCGTTCTCGTTGACGGCGGCGGCACCACCGGCCAGGCTGGCGCAATCCGCTTGGGCGTGGCTCGTGCGCTGAACGAGATTGACCGTGAGGCCAATCGCCCTGCGTTGAAGAAGGCAGGATTCCTCACCCGCGATGCCCGAGTGGTGGAGCGCAAAAAGGCCGGCCTGCACAAGGCCCGTCGCGCGCCTCAGTTCTCGAAGCGTTGATTTCGCGTATTTGCGCGCTATTCGATTGGCTCCGGAATCTGCAATGGATTCTGGAGCCAATTTATATATGTGGCATAAGATAGTTGCTACCTTTTGCAACGTATTCTGTCGCTTTTGGTAGCTGATCGTGTTGCTGCTACCTTTTGCGTCATCTTCTGCCTCTTTTGGTAGTTGATTGAAGTACACGCTTTATGTTCCCACGCATGCAGTGATGTCATGAATGGGGTGTTTCATAGTAATTGCGAGCGTTATGACAGCGTTTACAGTCACTATGAAAGGAATGCCATGAAGGCTCTTGTTCTCACCGGTGTCAAACAATTTGAAATTAAGGACCTGCCCACTCCGGAAATCAATTCGGATGAAGTGTTGATCAATACCGCTTACGCGGGCGTGTGCGGCACCGATCACGACTTGTACGCCGGCAGGCCCGGTTCCGCATCGGCCGTTCCGCCGATTGTGTTGGGGCATGAAAATTCCGGAATCGTTGAGGCAGTGGGCGCCGATGTCACCAATGTAAAGCCCGGAGACCGAGTAGCTGTGGATCCCAATATTTATTGCGGTCAGTGCGAATACTGCCTCACGCAGCGTCAGGAACTTTGCGACAATCTCAGCGCCGTGGGTGTGACCCGCGATGGTGGCTTGGAAGAACAGTTCGTCGCTCCTGCCACCGTGGTTTACAAGCTTCCGGATTCGGTGTCGCTCAAGGATGCCGCCACCATCGAGCCGATCTCCTGTGCTGTGCATGGTGTGGATTTGCTCGATTTGCATCCCTATCAGAAGGCCTTGGTCATCGGTGACGGTTTCATGGGCCAGCTGTTCGTCCAGATTCTTGAGGCGTATGGCGTGCATCAGGTGGATTTGGCCGGTCTGTTTGACGAAAAGCTGGAGCTGAACAAAAAGCTATTCCATGTGGGGTGTACGTATAACACCACCAAGGAGTCGGTGCCACAAGGCGGATACGACGTAGTGGTCGAAGCTGTCGGTTCCCCGCAGACACAGCGTACCGCCGTCGATGCCACCAAGAAGGGCGCGCAGGTGCTGATGTTTGGCGTGGGGCCTCAAGAGGCGAGTTTTGAGATGAACACGTACGACATCTACAAGAAACAGCTCGTCATCAAGGGTTCCTTCATCAATCCTCTCACATTCAAAGATGCCATTGCCTTGTTGGAAAGCGGCAAAGTGAACGTGGATCCATTGATCAGCCATGAGCTTCAGCTTGACCAGGTGCAGGATTTCCTGGATGGCAAGATCGCCGGTGTTTCCAAGGCTGTGGTGAAGGTCGTCAAGTAGGCGAAGTCGGAAAATGACGAAGAGAACAATGAATGAAACAAAGAGGGTATTATGAAACCAATGTCAGCGTTTACCACTGATTTCCAGCATTCCGGCATGCCTGCCAAGGATTTGGATGAGACGATCGAGTTCTACACGAAGAAGTTGGGCTTTGAAGTGGCTGGCATCTTCCACAATGGCCAAAATCGTTGTGCATTCCTACGCTATGGGCATCTGACCATCGAGACTTGGGAGGGCGACCCGGTTGCCATGAAGGATGGGGCCATCAACCACTGGGCACTCGACACACCGGACATTGAAGCGGCGTTTGAGAATGCCAAGGCGCTTGGACTTGATCTGAAGGATAAGGAGATTCAAAGCATCCCCACGTTTTGGGACAAAGGGATTCGCTACTTCAATGTGTACGGCCCCAATCGTGAAACCATAGAGTTCTGCGAGATTGTCTGATTGTTGATTTTCAATATATGACAGTTCGGTCGTATGTCCAGCACATCATTCAAATGTGTTGCGTACACGACCGAACTGCCATATAAATGCTCGTTCACTGGTGACGGTTCAATGGTCCGCAGATCTTCGTGAGGAACGGTGCGATGTAGTGCAACGCCAAACCGATGAGCTCCTGTTTCGGTTCATTGATGCTACGTTCCACGGTGAATGTGCCAGTGTGCAATGTGTCCTGCTCTTCGATGAGTGTTTTAAGGGAAGCAAGGTTTTCGTCGCTGAGATATTCTGAAACCTCTCCGCCTAAAATGATGTCGCCTGAAATCAGGTATGCGGCGTTGGAGATGGTGAGGGCGAGGTAGCGAAGCCATTCGTTGAATTTATCTTGTGCGTATTCGTTTCCGTTGTTCAGATTCCGAAAGAACGATCTCAGGGTCCGCCCTGCATTGCCGTCCTCAAGTAGAAAATCAGTCGAGCAATATGACGCGGCGCATCCTTTTTTTCCACAGTAGCAAGGGCGTCCGCCAGGGACCAAGGTCATATGTTCTATGGCTCCGTTGCGCATGTTTGTGCCACGGTTGATGCTGCCGTCGAGTATGATGGCGCCGCTGAGTCTTGGACCAAGGTAAAGGCACATGGCGTTTTGAATTTGTGGTTTTGCCCAGAGTTCGGCCAGCGCTGAGGCGTAGGAGTCATGGATGAACTGGCATGGCTTGCCGATGTAGTCGCTCAATGCTCCTGACTCGACATCCTGTGCGCGTTGCAGGGTTCCGAAGAGGATGTGCTTGCCGTTCGGGGAGACGAACCCGTGCACCCCGTAGGCCACTCCGAGTACATTCGTGCCTTTGGCATCGAGTTCCTGCACGAACTTTTTGATTTCCTTGGAACGTCTTCCGGCGACATTGCCGGAATCGGCTTGTTTGAACTTCATATAGACGCGGCGCTCGGCGATGACGTTTCCGCTCAGATTCACCGCACATAATTCGGCGTAGTCTCGTTGCACATCCACGCCTACGGCGCATTGAGCGTTTGCGTTGAACGTATACGATTGTGCCCTCCTGCCGCCGGTGGAACTGAGGGTGTTGCCGGAGACAAGATAGTTTTGACCGAGCAGCACCTGCAGGTTTTTGGCGACAGTGGGGAGGCTTAAATCGAGATTTTGCGAAAGTTGGCGTTTGGTCACGGTCGGATGGTGATATGCATAATTGGCTATGGCTTTGAGATTTCGGTCGTTGGCCTTTGCACCGGAAAATTCGTCAACTTGATTTTCGCGGTCACCCTGTAAATGGTTCATAACTCTAATATAATCTAAAATTCGTTTTGCAAAAGGGCGTGTCCAGGAATTTTAAAAGATTTATTGATAATCGCCCGCAAGTTAAGGGTTTATTGGCAATGCTATGGTGCGGGGTTCCCACGGGTTACCTATTCTGCGTATATCGGGAGTATTGGGGGTTTCGCTGATTACCGGCGATTGCTGTGCGTATGCATACGTCATATGCATTCACCGCAACTATGAATGAGTACGCCCATGCACTGAAAACATTGATTTGTTAGCGGTAACAAAAATGCTGATCGCAATGAGGTCATGTACTTAAAATGTTTAATCGAACAGAATAAGTATCAATATCTCACAAATTTGGCAATATTGTGAATACAAAACCCAAAGAACATGCTATGAACATTCCTGTGGCGCACAAAAAACAACAGAATGCTACGTTCGGTGTGCCAACCCGTATTGTCGATTATGTCATATTTTCGTATGAATCTGTGACTGTTTGGAAAAATGTCTTGATAGGCAAGGCGTTCATTTGCAAACGAATGGAACACGATTGATTGAAACATGCAGGGGGAATCATGGCAAAAGCTTCCGTGAGCACAACGGCCTTGGTTGATACAGCAATAGCAGGTGGATCAACAACGGCTGAAGGGTCGAAGCGCAAACACAGCATGTCGGTTAAGGTCAATGATTCGGCGGCCGGCGAGGTCGACGCCTTGGTGGAACAAGGCTTGAAGGCGCTCGAAGAGTTTGAGTTGCTCAACCAGCAACAAGTGGACCATATTGTGGCCAAGGCTTCGGTGGCGGCGCTCAACAAGCATCTGGTTCTGGCGAAGATGGCTGTCGATGAAACGGGCCGTGGACTGGTGGAAGACAAGGCAACGAAGAACATCTTTGCTTGTGAGCATGTCACGCATTATCTTTCCGGTCAGAAAACGGTCGGCATCATCAGCGAAGACGATGTGATGGGCGTCGACGAAGTGGCCGAACCGGTCGGCGTGGTGGCTGGTGTGACTCCGGTGACCAACCCCACGTCCACTGCCATCTTCAAGTCGCTGATCGCGTTGAAGACTAGGTGCCCGATCATCTTCGGTTTCCACCCGGGTGCCCAACACTGTTCGGTCGAAGCCGCTCGCATCGTGCGTGATGCGGCTGTCGCCGCCGGAGCACCGAGGAATTGCATCCAGTGGATTGAGCATCCTTCCATCGATGCCACGAACGCTCTGATGAAACACCCTGGGGTCGCCACGATTCTCGCC
This sequence comes from Bifidobacterium sp. ESL1118, assembly GCF_058505595.1. NCBI lineage: Bacteria > Bacillati > Actinomycetota > Actinomycetes > Bifidobacteriales > Bifidobacteriaceae > Bifidobacterium > Bifidobacterium sp. ESL1118. The sequence goes on along the minus strand of NZ_CP196371.1, from coordinate 1,611,937 downwards.
ACCGGAGGCCCCGGCATGGTCCACGCCGCCTATACTTCGGGCAAACCGGCGCTGGGCGTGGGCGCAGGAAACGCCCCGGCGTATGTGGATGACGACGTGGATGTCGCCCGTGTGGCCAACGACTTGGTGCTCTCCAAGCACTTTGATTATGGCATGATTTGCGCCACCGAGCAGGCCATCATTGCCCAGAGCGACATCTACGATGCCCTCAAAGCAGAGCTGCAGCGCCGGAAGGCCTACTTTGTGAGCGACGAGGAGAAGGCCAAACTCGAGCGCTACATGTTCGGCTGCGTTTCCGGCGTCCATGGCGAGCCCAAACTGAACTCCGTGGTGCCGGGTAAGTCCCCGCAGTACATTGCCCGTGAGGCAGGCTTCGAGATTCCCGAAGACGCCACCATCATCGTTGCCGAGTGCAAGGAGGTGGGCAGGAACGAACCGCTGACGCTGGAGAAGCTCTGCCCAGTCCATGCTATGCTTCGTGCCCAAAACAAGGATGAGGGCTTCTGCATGTGCCAGCAAATGTTGCAGTTCGGCGCCGGACACACTGCGGTGATCCACACCAACAACCAGGAGCTCTCGCGTGAGTATGGCCTTAAGATGCACGCCTGCCGCATCATTTGGAACCAGCCTTCCTCGCTGGGCGGCATAGGCGACATCTACAACGCCATCGCGCCATCCCTCACCCTTGGTTGTGGCTCCTACGGAGGCAACTCCGTCTCCGGCAACGTCCAAGCGGTCAATCTGCTCAACATCAAACGCATCGCACGGAGGAACAACAACATGCAGTGGTTCAAAGTGCCGGCAAAAACGTATTTCGAACCCAATGCCATCCGTTACTTGAGAGACATGTACAACATCCAGCGTGTGGTCATCGTCTGTGACAAGGTCATGGAGCAGCTTGGCGTCATCGACAAGGTCATCGATCAGCTCCGTGCACGCACCGTCCCGGCCACATTCCGCATCATCGACTACGTCGAGCCCGAGCCCAGCGTGGAGACCGTGGAGCGTGGCGCCGCCATGATGCGCGACGAGTTCCAGCCCGACACCATCATCGCCATCGGCGGGGGCTCACCGATGGATGCCGCGAAGATCATGTGGCTGCTGTACGAGCACCCTGAGATCTCGTTCGACGATGTGCGCGAGAAGTTCTTTGACATTCGCAAGCGAGCCTTCCGCATTCCGCCGCTTGGCAAGAAGGCCAAACTGGTCTGCATCCCCACCTCTTCGGGCACCGGGAGTGAAGTGACGCCGTTTGCGGTCATCACTGATCACAAGACGGGCTACAAGTACCCCATCACCGACTATGCGCTGACTCCGTCTGTGGCCATCGTCGACCCTGTGCTGGCTCGTACCCAGCCGCGCACCTTGGCCTGCAACACCGGTTTCGATGCATTGACCCATTGCATGGAGTCCTATGTCTCCGTCTATGCCAACGACTTTACCGACGGCATGGCGCTGCATGCCGCCAAACTCATCTGGGACAATCTCGAGACCTCCGTCAACGCCGAACCGGGTGAGCGCAAGACGCGGGCCCAGGAGAAGATGCACAATGCCGCCACCATGGCGGGCATGGCATTCGGTTCCGCGTTCCTTGGCATGTGCCACGGCATGGCCCACACCATCGGCGCTCTGTTCGATGTGGCTCACGGCAAGGTGAACTCCATCCTTCTTCCGTATGTGATTCGCTACAACGGCTCGGTCCCCAGCGACCCCACGAGCTGGCCAAAGTACAGCCGGTATGTGGCTGCCGAACGCTACTGTGAGTTCGCCGAGGAAATTGGAGTCGATTCAGGTAGTACGTCTGAGGAAGGTGTGGAGAACCTGGCTCAGGCGGTGGAGGACTTCAGAGACAACAAGCTTGGCATGGACTCCAGCTTCCAGCAGGCTGGAGTGGACGAGGAGCACTATTGGGACATGCTCGACCATATCGGCATGAGGGCCTATGAGGATCAGTGCACGCCTGCCAACCCCCGCGTTCCCATGATTGAGGATATGAAGGACATCGCCATAGCCGCCTATTACGGTGTGCCGCAGGCGCAGGGGCATCAGCTCCGGGTCGAACGTGAGGGCGAACCTGCCACAAAGGAGAAGTCGTCTGTGTGAGACGAGATTTTCGCACAGAGCATGTTTGGCGATGGGGTGCAGTGTCGATTTAGTGATGGTCGGCGTTGGACCCCATCGTGTGATCTTCGCGAGCGGTATTGGGAAGATATCGGCTGTGCCGACTTCATGCTCTTGTATGTTGAAACCGGGAAAGACCAACGTTACAATGGCGACACACCTGGCTGCAAAGTAGCCCCAGGGTGCTTTAATAGAACAGTTGCCTGTTTTGGGCTCGCAAATTGTTATTTCAATAGCGGGTGTGGCCGCAGCTACGTTATGAACATTGGAATGGAGCTGAAGTGCCGCACACTGATGTGGCTCGGCCGCAAGGTTTCCTTGCGGCCGTGTACGCCGGTGTCCTTAAACGGGTTGGTTAAAGTAAACGAATCGCAAGAAAGGGCGGACGGCAATGGCGGGACAAAAAATCCGCATCAGGCTTAAGTCCTATGACCATGAGGTCATTGACCAGTCGGCCAAAAAGATTGTCGACACGGTCACGAACGCGGGTGCCACTGTTGTGGGCCCGGTTCCTCTGCCTACTGAGAAGAACGTTTTCGTAGTAATTCGTTCTCCTCATAAGTACAAAGATTCTCGCGAGCATTTCGAGATGCGCACTCATAAGCGCCTCATCGACATCATCGACCCGACTCCCAAGGCCGTGGACTCCTTGATGCACATCGATTTGCCGGCAGATGTCAATATCGAGATCAAGCTGTAAGGAGGGGAGAAGCATGGCAAAACAGAAACCAAATCGTACTGCGCTGCTGGGGCGCAAACTCGGTATGTCGCAGGTCTGGGATGAGCAGGGCTTCTTCGTTCCTGTCACACTCGTGGATGTTTCCACGAACGTGGTTACAGCGGTCAAGTCCGAAGAAAGCGACGGCTATGCCGCCGTTCAGCTCGGATATGGCCAGATTGATCCGCGTAAGGTGACTAGGCCCATGGCCGGTCACTTTGCCAAGGCGGGCGTCACTCCGCGTCGTCACCTCGTCGAGGTGCGCACGGAAGATGCAGCAGACTACAAGCCTGGTCAGGAGCTGGGTGCAGATGTCTTCGCTGATGGTGCGGAAGTTGACGTTACGGGAACCACGAAGGGCAAAGGGTTCGCAGGCACGATCAAACGGTGGGGCTTCAAGTCCTATCGTCGTACACACGGCTCTCACAAAAACGAGCGTCGTCCAGGTTCCGTAGGCGCATGCGCCACACCGAGCCGTATTTTGAAGGGCAAGCGTATGGCTGGCCGCATGGGCAACGATAAGAAGACCGTGCAGAACCTCACCATCGTCTCCTCCGACGTGGAGAACGGAGTCATTGCCGTCAAGGGTGCCCTGCCGGGGCCCAAGGGTGGCATCGTTTTGCTCCGCAATGCTGTGAAGGGAGAGTGAAAACGATGGCACAAGCTACATTCAAGATTACGGATGCCAAGGGTAAGTCCGCAGGCACAGTCGATGCTCCTGCCGAGATTTTCGGCTTTAGCAATGAGGTCGTCGAGGCGCATGTCCCGATGATTCACCAGGTGGTCACCGCCCAGCTCGCTGCAGCCCGTCAGGGTACCGCATCCGTGAAGTCTCGTGGTGAGGTCTCTGGTGGCGGCAAGAAGCCGTGGAAGCAGAAGGGCACCGGTCGTGCTCGTCAGGGTTCCACTCGTGCGCCCCAGTGGGTTCACGGCGGCATTGTCCACGGACCGGTTCCGCGTGACTACAGTCAGCGCACCCCGAAGAAGATGAAGGCCAGCGCGTTGCGTTACGTGCTTTCCAATCGTGCCAATGCAGGTCATGTGGCCGTAGTGGACTTTGGAGTCTCCAAGGCGCCATCCACGAAGACCGCTATCGCAGCACTTGCCAAGGTTTCAGGTACGGCATCCACCGTTGTGGTGCTCGATCGCGAGCAGAACAACGAGTGGCTTTCCGTGCGCAACATTCCGTCGGTCCATGTGCTGTTTGCCGATCAGCTCAGCACGTACGACGCTGTGTCCAGTCAGTATGTGGTCTTCAGCAAAGAGGGCTTTGATGCCTTCGTATCCGCCAAGACTGAACCCAAGGAGGCCTGAACATGGTTGCCATTCATAATCCAGCCCATGATGTCATCTTGAAGCCGGTCGTCTCTGAGAAAAGCTATGCCGGTTCGGATCGCGGCCAGTACACGTTCGTGGTGGCTCCCGATGCCAACAAGGTGCAGATCAAGCAGGCAATCGAGCAGATCTTCAAGGTCAAGGTGACGAATGTCAACACCCTCAACCGCTCGGGCAAGCGTCAGCGTACCCGCACCGGTTTCGGCAAGCGTGTCAATGAAAAACGTGCAGTCGTGACCGTGGCTGAAGGTCAGAGCATCGACATCTTCGGTAACTGACGATTTAGCCGAGAAAGTCAAAGGAAGAACTACATTATGGCTATTCGCGCATATAAGCCGACGACTCCGGGTCGTCGTGGTGCGTCTGTTTCGGATTTCTCCGATCTGACGCGCTCCACACCCGAGAAGTCGCTGGTACGCAAACTCAAGAAGACCGGTGGTCGTAACTCGTACGGCCGTGTGACCTCACGTCATCGCGGCGGCGGCCACAAACGCCAGTATCGTCTCATCGATTTCAAACGGTGGGACAAGGATGGCGTGCCGGCAAAGGTCGCACAGATTGAGTACGACCCCAACCGTTCCGCTCGTATTGCCTTACTGCACTATGCAGATGGCGAGAAGCGCTATATCATCGCCCCCGAAGGTGTTAAGCAGGGCGATGTTATCGAGACTGGTGAGCAGGCAGATATTAAGCCTGGTAACAACTTGCCTCTTCGTAATATCCCAACAGGTACGATTGTGCATAACATTGAGCTCCGGCCCTTGGGCGGAGCTAAGATTGCTCGTTCGGCTGGTGCCGGCGTGCAGTTGGTGGCAAAGGATGGCGCTTTCGCGCAGCTCCGTATGCCCTCAGGTGAGATTCGCAACGTAGACGCACGTTGCCGTGCAACCGTCGGTGAGGTCGGTAATTCCGATCACGCCAACGTTCAGCTCGGCAAGGCAGGTCGCGCCCGTTGGCTTGGCCGCAGGCCCATTACCCGAGGTGAGGCCATGAACGCCGTCGACCATCCACATGGTGGAACTACTCGCGGTGGTAAGCCGCCAGTGTCTCCGTGGGGCAAGGGTGAAGTTCGTACACGCCATCCGAAGAAGGCTTCGAACAAGATGATTGTCCGTCGTCGTCCAAATGGCAAGAATCGTAAGTAGGAGTGTCGAAAAGATGACTCGTAGCATCAAGAAGGGCCCATTCGTCGACGCCCACTTACAGAAGAAAGTCGACGAGCAGATTGCGAAGGGTACGCATAACGTCATCAAGACGTGGTCGCGCCGTTCGATGGTCACGCCTGATTTCATCGGTATGACTTTTGCTGTACATGATGGCCGTAAGCATGTTCCGGTGTTCGTCACCGAAGCAATGGTCGGTCACAAGCTCGGTGAGTTCGCCCCCACAAAGACCTTCCGTGGTCATGTGCATGACGACAAAAAAGCAGCTCGCCACTAAAGGAAGAGATAGATTATGGAAGCTAAAGCAATTGCACGTCACGTCCGCGTGACGCCACGCAAGGCTCGCCGCATGGTCGACCTCATCCGAGGCAAGCATGTGACGGAAGCCGAGACCATATTGAAATTCGCTCCGCAAGACGCATCGGATCCGGTGCTTAAGGTCTTGAAGAGTGCCACCGCAAACGCGCGAGTCAAGGCTGAGAAGGCTGGCGAGCCGTTTAAGGAGAACGATTTGGTGGTTAAGGAAACCTACGTGGATGAGGGTGTGACGCTCAAGCGTTTCCGCGCTCGTGCACAGGGCAGGGCAGGACGCATCAACAAGCGTACCAGCCACATCACCGTCGTTGTCGCCAGCAAGGAAGGAGAGCGCTGATGGGCCAGAAGATCAATCCATTAGGCTATCGTCTGGGCATCACCGAAGACCATCGTTCCAAGTGGTTCTCCGACTCGGTCAAGCCGGGTGAACGTTACAGCGATTTCGTGCTAGAAGACGATAAGATTCGCAAGGCCATGAACAAGGATCTCGAGCGTGCGGGTGTTTCTCGCATCAACATCGAGCGTACTCGTGACCGCGTGAACGTCGATATTCACACCGCACGTCCGGGCATCATCATTGGGCGTCATGGAGCTGAGGCAGAGCGCGTGCGTGCCAAGCTTGAGAAGATGACGGGCAAGCAGGTGCGCCTCAACATCTTTGAAGTCAAGAACGCCGCTATCGATGCGCAGCTTGTGGCTCAAGGCATCGCCGAGCAGCTTACTGCCCGTGTGACCTTCCGCCGTGCTATGCGTAAGGCACAGCAAGATGCCATGAGGGCCGGTGCCAAGGGCATTCGAATCAAACTCTCGGGTCGCCTCGGAGGCGCTGAGATGAGCCGTTCGGAATTCTACCGTGAAGGTCGTGTGCCGCTGCAGACGTTGCGTGCTTTGATTGATTATGGCTTCTTCGAAGCTAGAACAACATACGGCCGCATCGGTGTGAAGGTTTGGATCTACAAGGGAGATATGACTGAAAAGCAGTTCGATGAGCAACAGGCTCAGTCGAACAACAACGGTCGTCCCCGTCGTAATTCTGACCGTCGCCCTCGCAGGAATGATCGTTCCAGTGCGTCAGCCTCCAATGGCAATGCACCGGCTTCACCGGCTCCAAGCGCTCCAGCTGCTTCAACTGCTGAAGCACCTGCCGCAGGTCAGCCTCAAGAAGTGAAGGAGTGAGCGGATATGCTTATCCCAAAGAGGACTAAATATCGTAAACAGCAGCGTCCTGCTCGTCGTGGTATGTCCAAGGGTGGCAACGAGATTTCGTTCGGTGACTATGGCATTCAGGCTTTGGCTCCTGCCTACATCACCAATCGACAGATCGAAGCGGCTCGTATCGCCATGACCCGCTACATCAAGCGTGGCGGTCGTGTGTGGATTACCATCTTTCCAGACCGTCCATTGACTAAGCATGCGCTTGGAAGCCGTATGGGTTCCGGAAAAGGTACTCCGGAATTCTGGATTGCCAATGTGCACCCTGGCCGTGTGATGTTTGAGATCGGCGGCGTGGACGAATCGACGGCTAAGGAGGCTCTCCGTAGAGCTATCGATAAGCTTCCTATGAAGTGCCGCATTATTGCACGAGAGGGCGGTGACATCTGATGTCAGTGGGAACCGAAGACTACACCATTGAAAAGCTGAATGAGAAGACCGACGGCGAGATTGAGAATTCACTCAAGAAGTCGAAGGAAGAGTTGTTTAATCTCCGCTTCCAGAACGCCACAGGCAATCTCGACAACTCAGCACGTCTTAAGGCCGTCCGCCGTGATATCGCCAGGATGTACACTGTCCTGCGTGAACGTGAGCTTGGGCTTTCGAAGGCTCCTGAGCAGAGCGATAAGAAAGAAAAGGAGTAAGCGATGGCTGAAAAGCAAGAGCGTAACTTCCGCAAGTCCCGTAGCGGCTATGTCGTGTCCGACAAGATGGATAAGACCATCACTGTAGAACTCGAACAGCGTTCAACCCATCCCCTGTATGGCAAGGTTGTGCGTACCAACCGCAAGGTCAAGGTTCATGATGAACACAACGACGCCCATGTTGGCGACTTCGTGAGTATCATGGAGACTCGGCCTCTGAGCAAGACCAAGCGTTGGCGCCTTGACTCCATTGTGGAGCGCGCCAAGTAACAAGTTCGGCAAGGCTTCGTTGTGCACCGTAACCGGTGCCAGCGAAGAACCGGCACGACTAAGGAGAATCAATGATTCAGCAGGAAACGCGGCTTCGCGTCGCCGACAACACGGGTGCCAAGGAGATTTTGGCTATCCGCGTGCTCGGTGGGTCGAAGCGACGCTATGCCGGCATCGGCGATGTCATCGTCGCCTCCGTCAAGGATGCAATTCCTGGCGGGTCGGTCAAGAAGGGCGACGTGGTCAAGGCTGTCGTTGTCCGCACAGTCAAAGAGCATCGTCGTAAAGACGGTTCATACATCAAATTCGATGAGAACGCAGCGGTCATTCTCGGCACTGGCCGTGAGCCGCGCGGCACTCGTATTTTCGGACCAGTCGGTCGTGAATTGCGTGACAAGCGCTTCATGAAGATTGTGTCCCTTGCACCGGAGGTGATCTGAGATGGTAGCCAAGATCAAAAAAGGCGACCAGGTGAAGGTCATCCGTGGCAAAGACCGCGGCAAGGAAGGCAAGGTCACTCAGGTCTTGCCCAATGACCGTCTTATTGTCGAGGGCGTTCAGATTGTCAAGAGGCACATTCGTGCCACACAGCAGGGTCAGGAAGCTGGCATCGTTCCCACTGAGGCGCCGATTCATCGTTCCAATGTAATGGTGATCGACCCGGAGACGAAGAAGCCGACCCGCGTTGGCGTCAAGATCAGCACTGTTGAAAAAGACGGCAAGGTCAAGATGGTGCGTACGCGCATCGCCAAGAAGTCAGGAAAGGAGCTCGCATGAGTGAGACTACAGTTGAAGCCCCGGCGATGCCCCGTCTGAAGCAGAAGTACAATGAGCAGATTGTGCCTGAGCTGGAGAAGGAGTTCCAATACGAGAACCCCATGCGTGTGGCTCGTGTGCAGAAGGTCGTTGTATCCATGGGTGTGGGTGCCGCGGCTCGCGACTCCAAGCTCATCGAAGGCGCAGTCAGTGATCTGACTGCCATCACTGGTCAGAAGCCCAAGATTACAAAGGCCAAGAAGTCCGTGGCTCAGTTCCATCTGCGTGAAGGTCAGGCCATTGGCGCCTATGTGACGCTGCGAGGTGACCGCATGTGGGAGTTCCTCGACAGGCTTCTGACGTTGGCTCTGCCACGTATCCGAGATTTCCGCGGTATCAGTGGCAAGCAGTTCGACGGTCAGGGCAATTATAACTTCGGTCTCACGGAGCAGTCGATGTTTCATGAGATTGATCCGGATTCCATCGATCACCAACGTGGTATGGATATCACGGTGGTGACCAGTACTAAAGACGATACGGAAGCCCGAGCGCTGCTCAAACAGCTTGGCTTCCCGTTCAAGGAGAACTAATGGCGAAAACCGCTTTGAGGAATAAGTCGGCTGCCAAACCGAAGTTCAAGGTGCGTGGATACACGCGCTGCCAGGTTTGTGGTCGTCCACATTCTGTGTATCGTAAATTCGGCCTCTGCCGTATCTGCCTTCGTGAGAAGGCCCACCGCGGCGAACTGCCCGGAGTTACAAAGTCCAGTTGGTAAATATCGACGCAGAAGGTCCAGTGCCTTCACATGGAATTTACAATGTGAAGGCGTTGGAAACCATTGCGAGAAAGGGCATTAGCCCACATGACAATGACAGATCCAATCGCAGATATGCTTACGCGTCTGCGTAATGGGAGTGCGGCAAAGCATGACACCGTCGTGATGCCGTATTCCAAATTTAAGGCGAACATCGCCGAGATTCTCAAGCGTGAAGGCTATATTTCGGACTTCTCGGCTAAGGAAGCTCGAGTAGGCAAAGATCTTGAGATCAAGCTGAAATACGGCAAGAATGGCGAGCGTGCCATCAAGGGTATCAAGCGGGTTTCAAAGCCAGGGCTTCGCCGGTATGCAAAGTCCGATTCACTACCCATGCCTTTGGGTGGCCTAGGAGTTGCAATCATTTCAACGAGTTCAGGCTTGTTGACCCAAAAGGAATGCCTTGACCGAGGCATTGGTGGCGAAGTCGTCGCCTTCGTATGGTGAGGAAGGAGAGCTAACATGGCATCACATATTGGAAAGCTCCCTGTCGCCATTCCGGCAGGCGTGGAAGTTACAATCGACGGTCAGTCTTTTACGGCCAAAGGTCCCCAAGGCACGGATTCATATACCGTTCCCGAAGGAATTACGGCTCATGTTGACGGCAATGAGGTCATTCTCGATGCCGCCGACGACCTGCGTCCCACCCGTGCCAAGCATGGGTTGGCTCGTGCCATTGTGGCCTCCCTTATCCAGGGTGTGCACGAAGGCTATGTGAAGAACCTTGAGATAGTGGGAACAGGGTATAGGGCTCAGATGAAGGGCAAGGGTATCGAGTTCTCACTCGGTTACTCACACACTATTACAGTGAATCCTCCTGATGGCATCACTTTCGAACTATCTGATGCGAACCATGTTGCCGTCAAGGGCATGGACAAGCAGCAGGTTGGCCAGGCAGCTGCAAACATCCGTAAGCTTCGTGCTCCTGAACCCTATAAGGGCAAGGGGATCAAGTACGTGGATGAGCACATCATTCGCAAGGCTGGAAAGGCTGGTAAGTGATTATGACGGTCAAAGTTTTCGGTAAAGGAAAGTCCGTTGCCCGGCTGCGTCGTCATCGTCGCATTCGCAAGCGCATCAGTGGAACGCCGCAAATGCCACGTCTGGTGGTCACTCGTTCCAATAGGCATATGGTTGCTCAGATTGTAGATGACACCAAGGGTGTGACGCTTGTCAGTGAATCTACGATTACTCATGATTTTGATGGGTTTAAGGGCACCAAAGGCGAAGCCGCCAAACGGGTTGGCGAGTTGCTGGCCAAGAAGGCCAAAGATGCAGGCATTACCGCAGTGGTGTTTGACCGCGGCGGCAACAAGTACCATGGTCGCGTCGCAGCGGTTGCTGAAGGCGCCCGTGAGGGAGGTCTGGCACTGTGAGCGATAACGAAAAGGAAACCCAAGTGGCGCAGGATACTCAGGCGCAAGCTGTACAGGGCACTGAGAACACGAATAATGGTGATAGGCAACGTGGCAGTGAGCGTTCCGACCGTGGCGGACGTCGCGGTGAGCGTGGCTCGCGCGGTGAAGGCCGGCGCGGTGAACGTCGCGGACGTCGAGATGATCGTCATGAAGACGATATGCTCGACCGTGTGGTCACCATCAATCGTGTTTCCAAGACCCGTAAGGGCGGCCGTACGATGAGCTTTGCCGCTCTCGTGGTTGTCGGTGACGGCAAGGGCACCGTAGGTGTTGGCTATGGAAAGTCGAAGGAAGTTCCTGCGGCGATTGCCAAAGGTCAACTTGATGCCAAGAAGAACATGTTCACTGTTCCCCGTGTGCGTGGGACTGTGACCCATCCGGTCATCGGTCACGATGCTGCAGGTACCGTGCTGCTGCGTCCGGCCGCCCCTGGCACTGGAGTGATTGCCGGTGGTCCTGTTCGCGCCGTCATGGAGTGCGCCGGTATCACCGATATTCTGACGAAGTCCATGGGCTCCGCCACTGCAGTTAACGTGGTTCGGGCAACCGTCGACGCATTGAAGAATCTCGAGGAACCCGAGGAAATTGCAGCTCGTCGAGGTCTTACGGTTGAAGAGGTCGCTCCTGACACACTGTTACGCTCTCGCGCAACTGGTTTGGACGAGGAACGCAAGGCTCGTGAAGAAGCTAAGGCCAAGGCTGAAGCGGATGCAGCAAAGGATGGTGAGTGATGGCTCAGCTGAAAATTACCCTCACCAAGGGGCTTGTGAATCGTAAGCCTTCGCAACGCGCTACGGTGCGTACGCTTGGCCTGCACAAGATCGGTCAGTCTGTGGTACGTGAAGACACTCCGGAGACTCGTGGACAGATTTTGGCGATTCGTCATCTCATTACCGTTGAGGAGGTCTGATATGGCAGAAGAAGAGAACACAATTTTGCAGATGCATGATCTGCGTCCTGCTCCTGGTGCCAAAAAGAATCGTATCCGTGTTGGTCGCGGCGAAGGTTCCAAAGGTAAGACTTCCGGTCGTGGGGCGAAAGGCACCAAGAAACGTTATCAGGTGCGTCCTGGTTTCGAAGGCGGTCAGTTGCCGCTGTATATGCGTATGCCTAAGCTTCGTGGCTTCAAGAGCCCGTTCAAGACGGAATATCAGGTTGTCAACGTGGATGCATTGGCTGCTGCATTTCCCAAGGGTGGAGAGGTCAGTGTTGAAGATATGGCCAAGGCTGGATTGGTTCGTGCAGGCGAGCCGGTCAAGGTGCTCGGAAACGGCGAGACGACTGTTGCTTTGACGCTCAAGGGTGTTAAGGCATCGGCTTCAGCCGTGAAGAAGATCGAAGCTGCTGGTGGTTCGATTTCACAGGAGTGAGTGCTCTGTGCTAATCGGATCGTCGGTTACTCATAAGCTGACCCTTCTCATCGCCTCGGTGGGAGGAGTCAGCTTTTATTGTTTTTGCTGGTGTTGTTGTATACCAGCGGTGTGCACTGCGTAAGTAGACGCTGTACGCTAAGATTTTCTCAGAGTGTGTGAATAGCGCTGCACAGGTGTGTGCGCGTCAAGGAAGGAATCCCACGTGAGGACGTTAATCCAGGCTTTCAAGACGAAGGAACTGCGAAATAAAATTCTCTTCGTCATCGGTATGATTATTATCTACCGTATTGGTTCGTTTATCCCGGCTCCCGGTGTGGACTACAACAAGGTTCAGGAATGCGTCGGCACGATGAAGAACGCACAGGAGAACTTCGTTGGGCTCGTGAACCTTTTTTCGGGTGGGGCCATGTTGCAGCTCTCGATTTTTGCATTGGGTGTAATGCCCTACATCACGGCGTCCATCGTCATTCAACTCTTGCGTGTGGTGATTCCTCGCTTCCAAGAGCTGCACAAGGAAGGGCAGTCCGGAGAGGCTAAACTCACTCAGTATACACGTTATCTGACCATCGGTCTGGCAATTCTGCAGTCCACCACCATTCTAGTGACGGCTCGATCGGGTGCCCTGTTCAATTATCAGTGCGGTCAGGTCATCCCCGATGGTTCCATCTGGAATCTTGTGCTCATGGTCATCGTTCTCACTGGTGGTACGGGTCTCATCATGTGGATGGCAGAGCTCATCACCGATAAGGGCATCGGTCAGGGCATGTCCATTTTGATTTTTATGTCCATCTGCTCTGGCTTCCTTCCGCAGCTTTGGCAGATCGGGTGGGGTACAAATGGCAAGAACGGCAACTGGAAGGCATTCGGCATCGTCACGGCGGTCCTGATTGTCATCCTGGTCATCGTCGATTATGTCGAGCTGGCACAGCGTCGCATTCCGGTGCAATATACCCGTAGAATGGTAGGCCGCAAGATGTACGGCGGCTCTTCAACGTATTTGCCCTTGAAGATTAATATGAGCGGTGTGATTCCTCCAATCTTTGCGTCTTCGATTCTGGCCATTCCGACATTGATCGCGCAGTTCGGCAAGAGCGATCAGTCATGGGTGAAGTGGATCAACACCAATCTGGCCAACACCACATCGTGGGTATACATCCTTCTGTATTCACTGATGATCGTGGCCTTCTGCTTCTTCTACACGTCCATCACATTCGACCCAGACGAGACCGCAGACAATATGAAACAATATGGTGGTTTCATTCCAGGTATTCGTGCAGGTAGTGCCACCAGCCGTTACTTGCAGTATGTGATGAACAGGCTCAATACTGTCGGTTCAATCTATCTTTTGTTCGTGGCACTTATTCCGACGATGCTCATTATGGCGCTGAAACTCAACAGCAAGCTTCCGTTCGGTGGCACCACCATCCTCATCATCGCAGGTGTGGGTCTCGATACGCTGCGCCAGGCCAAGGCGCAGACCGAACAGTTCCAATACACTGGCTTCTTGCTGGAGGATTCCGATCACACAGAAGGCAAGGATGTCAAGTCATCCAAGAAGAAGGTGTCGTCCAAGACTAAGCCGTCTACGGTTTCGGCTGCCGACACTGATGGAACAGCGCAAGTGGAGAACACCGAGTCGGTGTCTTCGTCAGGTGACTCTTCGAACACCCCAACAGAGGAGCGCACTTCAGGCATGCGTTTGATTATCATGGGGCCCCAAGGTGTAGGCAAAGGTACACAGGCAGAACTTCTGGCCAAGCATTATGGCATTCCGCATATTTCAACAGGCGACATCTTCCGCGAGAACCTCAAAAACGATACTGAGCTTGGTCGAGAGGCCAAACAATATACTGACAAGGGCGAGTTGGTCCCCGATGAGCTCACCGACCGAATCGTGGCTGACAGGCTCGCTCAGGACGATGCCAAGAACGGCTGGATTCTCGACGGCTATCCACGCAATGCCGAACAGGTGAAGGCATTGGACGCAGTCTTGGAGAAAAACAGTGAGAAGCTCAGTGATGTTGTGGCGCTCGACGCAGACCGAGATATCCTTATGGAACGCATGGCCAAGAGGGCAAAGGCTGAGGGTCGTGCCGACGACACGCCGGAAGCCATTGAAGTAAGGCTCAAGACCTATGAGGAGCAGACAGCGCCCCTGCTCGATACCTACGAGTCACGAGGTTCGTTGTTGTCTCTGGATGGAAGCGGTGACATCGGTGACATCTCAAAGGAAATCATCTCGAAGCTGGAAGCATAGGGGGGTCTGTTCCTCAGCGACAGGCAGCCTGAGATAGGGTAAATAGTGCTACGAGAGTAAAACGACACGCTTGGTGTCAGTTTTTACTGCCATAGCGCTATATTTGTAAGTTGGCGTATCTAGCATGCGCTGTTATTAATGCACGCCAACGAACGGATTGAGGCTTATGGCAAAAGACGGTGTGATTGAAGTCGAAGGTAGGGTAGTGGAGGCACTACCCAACGCGATGTTTCGCGTGGAGCTTGAGAACAAGCACGTCGTGTTGGCCACTATCTCAGGCAAGATGAGGAAGAATTATATCCGCATTCTGCCGCAGGATCGGGTGGCTCTGGAAATGAGCCCGTATGATTTGACTCGTGGCCGCATTACGTACAGGTATAAGTAAGTACGAGAGGTAAAGGAAAACCATGAAGGTCAGCCCAAGTGTGAAGAGGATTTGCGAGAATTGCCGCGTGATTCGTCGTCACGGTCGTGTCATGGTTATCTGCTCGAACCCACGCCATAAGCAGCGTCAAGGCTGAGCAGAAGCTAGACAGACAAATAAAAGGTGCTAAACCGCAGCGAAAGCTGAACCTCGGGTACGCAGGCCCGGGCTGGGAAACCAGAAGGTTTGGTACACACCTGCGAGCAAACAGAAGGAATCGCAATGGCACGTCTTGCCGGAGTCGACATCCCAAATGAGAAGCGCATCGAGGTAGCCCTCACCTATATTTTTGGTGTCGGACGTACCCGCGCAAAGGAAACACTTGCCGCCACAGGAGTCAATCCTGATACTCGCGTCAAGGATCTGAGCGACGAGCAGCTGATTACGCTGCGCGACTATCTTGAGGCCAATTACAAGATTGAAGGCGATTTGCGTCGTGAGGTTGACGCAGATATTCGTCGTAAAGTTCAGATTAACTGCTACCAGGGCCTACGCCATCGTCATGGTCTGCCGGTGCGTGGTCAGCGCACCAAGACCAACGCTCGTACCCGCAAGGGGCCGAAGCGTACAGTCGCTGGAAAGAAGAAAGCCGTCAAGTAGCAGGCGACGCCACGGAGATTCGCTTGAAATTGTCAAGCGTCTTTCGTTTAGTATCAACACATCGTCATTAAGAAACGAGGATTCATGGCAGCTGCAAAGCAAGCCGCGCGCAAACCGCGTCGTCGTGATCGCAAATCAGTACCGGTCGGCCAAGCGCACATCAAATCTACATTCAATAACACCATCATTTCAATCACCGATCCTTCAGGAGCGGTTGTTGCTTGGGCCTCCGGTGGTGATGCGGGTTTCAAGGGCTCACGAAAGTCCACGCCGTATGCCGCAGGAATGGCAGCCGAGTCTGCTGCACGTAAGGCTCAGGAACACGGAGTTAAGAAGGTCGATGTGTTCGTCAAAGGGCCAGGTTCGGGCCGTGAGACAGCAATTCGGTCTCTACAATCGGCAGGACTTGAAGTGGGATCCATATCTGATGTAACACCGCAGGCACACAACGGTGTCCGTCCGCCCAAGCGCCGTCGCGTCTGAAGCACTCTATAAATAATCAGTCCAACTTGCCGATGATGGATGTGAGTGCAACATCGATCAAAAGCTGAAAGGATAATACAGTGCTTATTGCACAGCGTCCGAAACTTACCGAGGAATCGCTTGATTCCCAGCGTTCGCGCTTTATTATCGAACCACTGGAGCCTGGGTTTGGTTATACACTTGGAAACTCGTTGCGTCGAACTTTATTGAGCTCTATCCCGGGTGCAGCAGTAACGTCTGTTCGTATCTCCGGTGCGTTGCACGAGTTTACCACGCTTCCTGGTGTGACGGAAGATGTTACGGAACTTTTGCTGAACATCAAAGGCATTGTTGTCACCAGTGAGTATGACGAGCCGGTCACAATGTACCTTCGAAAGAGCGGTAAAGGTGAGGCGACAGCAGGAGATATTACACCTCCTGCAGGTGTGACCATTGCTAATCCCGATATGCATATTGCTACATTGGCAGAAGATGGCGAGCTTGAGATAGAGTTTACCGTGGAGCGCGGCCGTGGGTATGTGCCAGCCCAGATGAACAAGGGCGATAACTCGGAGATTGGCCGTATTCCCGTCGACTCCATTTATTCTCCGGTGCTGAAAGTGAGCTATAAGGTAGAGGCCACTCGCGTGGAGCAGCGCACGGATTTCGACCGGCTCATTCTCGATGTGGAAACAAAACCGGCAATCACGCCTCGTGACGCAGTTGCTTCGGCGGGATCGACGTTGGTCGAGTTGTTTGGTCTTTTCCGTGAGCTCAACGAGCAGGCCGAAGGTGTTGAGGTCGGCTCCAAAGAGGTCGAAGAGGAAGAGAACCCCGAGATGGCGGTTCCGATTGAAGAACTCAACCTCACTCAGCGTAGTTACAACTGCTTGAAGCGTGAGGGAATACACACAGTCGGTGAACTGGTTTCACACACCGAGCAGGATCTTCTTGACATCCGCAACTTCGGCATGAAGTCCATCGATGAAGTGAAAGAGAAACTGCAGTCCATGGGTCTTTCGTTGAAAGCCTCCCCACTCGGTTTCGATACCAACAATTTGGAAGGTGGCACGTTCTTCTCGCCAGATGACGAGTGAGGATTCCACTGTAAAATCGTTTTGAAGTTCGTTTGGATGTTCGGGCGTATGCCCACCTGGGCGGAGATTCAAGACAAAAGGAGTTATTATAATGCCAAAACCCAGTAAAGGGCCACGCCTGGCGTCGAGCCCGGCTCATGAGCGCTTGATGTTTGCGAACATGGCCACCAGCCTGTTTCGTTCTGGTCGTATTGTTACAACGTTGCCGAAGGCCAAGCGTTTGCGTCCACTGGCTGAGCGTCTGATCACTTTTGCCAAGCGTGGCGATTTGTCTAGCCGTCGTCGCGTGATGCGGGTCATTCGTGACAAGCATGTGGTGCATGTGCTGTTCACTGAGATAGCAGAGCAGATGCAGCAGCGTGAGGGTGGCTACACTCGTATTGTCAAGATTGCGCCGTCCAAGGGCAATAACGCTCCTCGCGCCATCATCGAACTGGTCAAGGAACCGGTGAGTGCCAAGCAGGCTGTCGTGAAAGAGGCCGAGTCCGCTGTCAAGTCTGCGCAGGCTAAGGAAGACGTGGCTGCCGACGACGTCGAGGTTACCAAGACTGAAAATGCAGGTGAATCGGAAGTCAAGACCGCCGAGGCCAAGGAAGCCGTGGCTGCTGATGATGCTGAAGTGACCAAGGCCGAAAGTGCGCAGGCTGAGGAGTCCACTAAGGACGCAGAGTAGTCTCGAAATAGACGAAGATTTACTGTTAAGGGGTCGGAACAATTGTTCCGGCCCCTTTTGTGTGTTTGATGCACTGGTATGTTGGTTGTATTTTGTCCGTTTAGTTCGACTGTAGATCTTGAGTTGGGCGAAACGGATGTTTTTAACCTGTAGTTTGTCTGTTTTCGTGACTGAAAATTCAAATGTGGATTGAACGGACGTTTGGGAGTTGTTCATCGTCTATTTTGGCTGACTGAAGATTGAAAGTTGGACCAAACGGATATATAGACTTGAAATCCTTAGCTAAGGACGGTTTGCACTCTGCGTTCGCCGTTGACTTGTATACTGAGGCAATGATGCGATTGCGACTCGATTTGGCTTATGACGGCAGCAGCTTCCATGGTTGGGCACGACAACCTGGGCTGCGGACGGTGCAGGGAGAGGTTGAGGCTGCGCTACGTAAGGTGTTGCATTGTGATGGTGGGGCTGTTTCGCAGCAATGTAGAAGTGGCGCTGACGAGATACTCAATGGTGTGCAGGCAAAGGCTCCTGGCGGCAATGTGCGGTCTCAATCTGCTGATAAAAGTTTGGCGCGTTCGGGGGAATCAAATTCCGCAGTAAGGCATCATACGACTTCGAGTGAAGGTATGCGCCTCACTGTGGCCGGGCGTACCGACACTGGTGTACATGCCAGTCATCAGGTATGCCACCTCGATGTGGATGAAAAGGTTCTGGAGCGCTGTGTGGGCCATATGCAGGTCAGCGGTGCACAGGCGCTTGAACGGCGGCTGCGTCACATCCTGCCCTCCGATATTGCGTTGCTTTCGGTCTGCACTGCCCCGCAAGGCTTCGATGCTCGGTTCTCAGCGTTGGAACGCACATACGTATACCGCATCAGCGACGGTGGGCGTGCACCTGACCCCAGGATGAGGGGGTTTGTGCTTGGGGTTGAGGGAAACCTTGATATCTGTCTGATGAACCAGGCTGCGCAATCGACCATCGGCTTGCATGATTTCGGCTCGTTCGCCACTGCCAACCCGGGAGGCACCACGATTCGCGAGGTGAAGTATGCATGTTGGCAACGACTGCCTATGAGACCGCTGATATGGGGAAAGACGGATGACCCGCAAGGTCTGTCGAAGGCACAGATGGTCTGTGGGGTTGATCCGGATATGGAATCCGATGGGCGTGGTGTGGATTGTGATTCGAATGGTCCGGGGTGTGTACAGGATGAGGTTGGGCTCAGCCATGACTGTCATCGATATTCGGTGCCTTCCATGGAATCCGGGCTGGTGGTGTTCACCATCGTTGCCGATGCCTTTGCCCACAACATGGTGCGTTCGTTGGTCAACGCCTGTGTGCGGGTCGGACTCGGCAAGAACACTGTGAGTTGGTTTCAGGATAAGATGGAGCATCCGGTGCGTGAGGGGGCGACCGGTCCCATCGCTGCTTGCGGCCTGACGTTGGAGCATGTGGCGTATCCGCAGGAGAGTGAACTCGCCTCACGCGCTGAGACTATTCGTGCCAAACGCACGTTGTAGCCAAACCGGCGGCCAAAATCTTGAATTCTGTGCGTGTTCAGCCCAAATCAATGTTCCATGAGCACTTTTCGGTGAGCTTGGCAGTTTTTAGTTTTAGCGCTTTCCGGAATTCCGCCATTCTCCGTTCAACCTACACCTCGACGGCGCAGAACAGTGCTCACGGAATGAAATTGAACGAGATTTTAGGCACGTCGCCACGCGTGAGTGAAGCTGGGCATGCTTTGTCGTATACTTGAAAAGTTGTCTGTGCATTTGTAAGGCAACATGGATGAATGTCCGAGCGGTCTAAGGAGCACGCCTCGAAAGCGTGTGAGGAGAAATCCTCCGCGAGTTCGAATCTCGCTTCATCCGCCTAGGCCTTCCGGTTTCCACCCCGGAAGGCCTTCTTTTTACCTTGTAGGGTAGGCTCTCGATGGGTTCAGTAAGCGCTGTCACTTCAATGAGTACTGGCCGCTGTTGTTCGGTATTGGTGGATGCTCTGGGTCTTGATGCAATGCCGCAGCGTCCCTTGGTCTGTCTCATGATAAAATGTGATGATTATTACGGGTGAATGACGCAGGCAAAGAGCGAGGATGAGTGCTGGGTTGGTTGTGTCGATTGTGCTGGTGGTGCTCGTGGTCGTCCTGCTGATCTGGGCAGTCGCACTCTATAACGGTTTGGTGACACTGCGCAACCGCGTGGCGAATGGCTGGGCACAGATCGATGTGCAATTAAAGCAGCGGGCCGATTTGGTGCCGAATCTCGTTGAGACTGTGAAGGGATACGCGGCCCACGAGTCAAAGGTGTTTGCGAAGGTTACTCAAGCTCGTTCCAAGGCGGTCGCTGCAGCGGGTAATCCCGGTGCTTCAGCGGCTGAGCGCGTCCAGGCCGAGAATGGGTTGACTGGGGCTCTGGTGAACCTCAATGCAACCGCCGAGGCCTACCCCGAGCTCAAGGCGAACCAGAACTTCCTCGATCTGCAGGGGTAAGCTTGCCGACCTGGAGCAGAAGATTGCCTACTCCCGCCAGTTCTACAACGATATGGTCCTGAAATACAACACCAGGGTCGAAACAGTGCTGAGCAACATCGTCGCCTCGCTGTTTCATTTCGAGCATTCGCAGTACTTCCAGGTGGATGAGGGTGCTAGGCAGAACGCGCAGGTGCAGTTCTGAAGGTTAGACTGTGTAAGTTTGTGGTTCATGAGATGGTTTTATGACGGATTCCCTGGTCGCGGTGAATTTCTGAGTCGGGCGGCGATTTGTTCGATGGGCGGTGGCCTGGCTTATTCGTATCACAATCAGGGTGAGCTGAGCGCAAAGAAAGGGTCGAGTGTCTGCTCGATCCCATAAAATTAATGATAACTATGTCTATTCGGGGTGCGCTCCAAATGTGGTGTGGCAGCGTGTAGAGACATATAGTAAGTAATAATTTCAAACGGGATAATTTCATATAGGAGGTCTCGGCGGCTATGGAACTGGACCTATCGGGCATTCATCAACTTGCATCGGAACAGGGCATTGACCCTCAAACATTGGATGATGCATTAACAGAGGCATTGCTCCTCGCATATAGTAAGACCCCTCACGCTTCGCAGCATGCACGCGTGGAGCTTGACGAACGTGCTGGAACATTCACCATTTGGGCCAGAGACGAAAAACCGGTGGAACCTACGGAGGAAGACCCGCATCCGCGTCCTGAGTTGGGCGAGGAATATGACGATACTCCTCATGATTTCGGCAGGCTCGCCGCTTCGACGGCGCGTCAGGTCATTCGCCAGCTGTTCCGCGATGCCGAGGATGAACGTGTGCTCGGTGCCTTTGCCGGGCAAAAGGGCAACCTCATCACTGGCATAGTGCAGCAAGACAGCAAAGACACGGATAATGTGCACATAGCGGTCGACGACGTGGAGGCCATTCTGCCCAGGCGTGAGCAGGTGCCCGGCGAGCATTATCGCCACGGCGAACGTCTGCGGGTCTACGTTGTCACGGTCGGCCGTGGGCTCAAGGGCCCAGAGATCGTGGTCTCGCGCTCGCACCCGGAGCTGGTGCGTAAGCTGTTCGAACGCGAGGTGCCTGAGTTGGTTTCCGGTGCTGTCTCTATTATGGCCATTGCGCGTGAGGCTGGGGCCCGCACCAAGATTGCCGTGCGTGCCAACACCGAGGGGGTCAATCCCAAAGGTGCTCTCATCGGGCCAGGTGGTTCGCGCGTGCGGGCCGTCATGGAGAACCTCGGTTCCGAAAAGATCGACATCGTGGACTGGTCGAAGGATCCTGCGAAGTTCGTGGCTGCTGCTCTCTCTCCGGCAATTGCAACGGGTGTGACGGTGGTCAGTGAGAAGAACAGGACCGCCGTGGCCTACATTCACGATGATCAGCTTTCCTTGGCCATTGGTAAGGAAGGCCAGAACGCCAGGCTTGCGGCCAAGCTCACCGGTTGGAAGATCGGCATCGAAAGTGCTGAGAAGCATGAGGTCAAAGTCAAGTCGGAGGCGGCTCAGGCCGCAGTGGCTGCGGCTCAGTCCGGCAGCGGTGTTCAAGACCAGTTGGGTGAAAATCGAGATGAAGCGGGGAGCGCAACAAAATCAGAGTAATAGGGGTTGGTTGGTCCAGCGAACACTGTGTCAGTCAATCCACAGTCGCGAGTATACTTTCATACGGTAATTCCGCTAAAAGGGCGCGTCCAGCGCCTGCTACGGCAGAGACGAGGTAACACGATCATGGTCGCACGATGAGTCAGAGTAAGCTCGCCGTCATCGAATATTGACCACGCATGTACGCGTGGCCATCAGATTGAGGAGAAACTGAGTGCCTAAAAAGCGCGTATATGAACTCGCCAAGGATCTTGGCGTAGACAGCAAGACTGTCATGAAAAAATTGAAGGACATGGGGGAGTTTGTCAAGGCACCGTCCTCGACGATTGAGGCCCCTGTGGTCAGAAGGCTGATGGCAGCCTTCCCCAAGCCCAAGAGCGAAGCAGATGCCGCTTCCGGCGCTGGTCATAAATTATCAAGTAAGGCCAAGAAGCCTTCTACGCTTCGCACCGCTTCTCAGACCTCTGCGGACCAGACCCATATGCGTCAGAACGCTGGATCTGCGTCGCAACAGGGGCAGCATGATTCTTCTGGGCGCCATGAGTCTGCCGGCAACGCTTCGGGTATGCAGCAAACCAACGCTCCGGCATTTTCCAGCGGCTCTCATTTCCCGTCGCAACAGGGGCAGCGTTTCGGGTCTTCACAAGGTGCCCGCAGCGGTGGCAAGGGTGACTTCACTCGAAGCCCGGGTCCGCGTCCAGGCGCTTCCAGGGATCATTCACACCGTCAAGGCGAGAGCGGCTCACGTCAGCGTTTCCAGAATGGTTCCTCGCCTCGTCCAGGTGCTGCGGGCGCTCGTACAGGCAACCGTTCAGGAGCGGCTTCGGGGCAGCACAGGCCGCACACCGCTTCCGGCCCACGTCCGGGCAATAACCCGTTCAGCCGCAAGCAGGGCATGCATGTGCCTGTGCCCAGTGACATTCCGCGTCCACATCCCATGGCTCGGCCGACAGTCAACAATGGCCGTGGAGGTCGTAATGGCAACGGCCGCGGAGGATTCCGCAATGGCCGTCAAGGTGGTTCGCCTCGTCCAGGTCAGTGGGGCCATAATCGCCCAGGTCAGGGCGGTGCCAATTCCGGTGGCGGGCAAGGCCGCGGTGGAAGCAGATTCGGTGGCTATCAGGGCGGCAACCAATCCCATGGTCCTTCACGCGGTGGTGGCCGTGGTCGCGGCGGTGCTGCAGGTGCATTCGGACGTCAGGGAGGCAAATCCTCCAGGGCTCGCAAGAACCGTCTGGCAAAGCGTCAGGACTTTGAGGAGATCAAGGCTCCTACCATCGGTGGCGTGCGCATTCCAACGGGCAACGGCAAGACCATCAAGTTGCGTCAGGGAGCCACACTCGCTGATCTGGCTGAGAAGATCAATGTCAATCCCGCTGCCTTGGTTACGGTCATGTTCCATTTGGGCGAGATGGCCACAGCCACACAGTCTTTGGATGAGGCCACCTTCGAGATTCTCGGTGAGGAAATCGGTTGGAACATCAAAATCGTTTCCGCCGAAGAGGAAGACAGGGAGCTGCTCCAGCAGTTCGATATCAACCTTGACGAGGAAGCGGAGCAGGACGATAAGGACCTTAAGCCACGTCCGCCCGTGGTCACCGTCATGGGCCATGTGGACCATGGCAAGACCCGATTGCTCGATACCATCCGTAAGACGAATGTTGTGGCGCGTGAGGCCGGTGGCATCACGCAGCGTATCGGTGCCTATCAGGTCACGGTGAACCTAGAGGGCGAACCCCGCAGAATCACCTTCCTCGATACCCCAGGCCATGAGGCGTTCACCGCCATGCGTGCCCGTGGCGCCGAGGTGACGGATATCGCCATCGTGGTGGTCGCCGCTGATGATGGCGTGATGCCGCAGACCATTGAGGCCATCAACCACGCCAAGGCCGCGAATGTGCCCATCGTGGTGGCGGTCAATAAGATTGATGTGGAGGGTGCCAATCCTGAGAAGGTGCGTGGCCAACTTACCGAGTTCGGTCTGGTTCCTGAGGAGTATGGCGGCGACACCATGTTCGTCGACATTTCCGCAAAACTAGGCACCAACGTCGACAAGCTGCTTGAAGCTGTGCTGCTCACCGCCGATGCATCGCTGGACTTGAAGGCCAACCCCGATAAAGACGCACGAGGCGCCACTATCGAGGCTAGGCTTGACAAGGGCCGTGGCGCGGTTGCGACGGTGCTGGTGCAGTCCGGCACGCTTCACATTGGCGATGCCATTGTGGCTGGAACCTCATATGGACGTGTGCGTGCCATGCTTGACGAGAACGGCAAGGAGATGGACAAGGCCGAACCTTCAACGCCTGTGCAGGTGTTGGGCTTGACGTCCGTTCCCAGCGCAGGCGACCTCTTCCTGGTGGCTCCCG
The DNA here is from genome assembly GCF_058505595.1 of Bifidobacterium sp. ESL1118. Lineage (NCBI taxonomy): Bacteria > Bacillati > Actinomycetota > Actinomycetes > Bifidobacteriales > Bifidobacteriaceae > Bifidobacterium > Bifidobacterium sp. ESL1118. The sequence continues at coordinate 1,587,829 of NZ_CP196371.1, read as the reverse complement.
ACGACCGCACGGCCCGTCAGATCGCCGAGAAACGAGAGGCTTCCGAACGTGCGGCCCAGCTGGCCAAGCGTCGCAAGGTGGTTTCGCTTGAGAGCCTGAAGGAGCAGTTCGCCAAGTCCGAGGTCGACATGCTCAACATCGTCATCAAGGGCGATTCCTCTGGTTCCGTCGAGGCGCTCGAGGATTCCCTGATGAAGATCGACGTCGGCGAAGAGGTGGGCATCCAGGTGATTCACCGCGGCGTGGGCGCCATCACCCAGAACGATGTGAACCTCGCTTCTGTCGATAAGGCCGTCATCATCGGCTTCAACGTGCGGCCCAACCGTCAGGTTGCCGATCTCGCTGAGCATGAAGGCGTGGAGATCAAGTATTACTCGATCATCTACAAGGCCATCGAGGACATTGAGGCCTCCCTCAAGGGCATGCTCAAGCCCGAGTACGAAGAGGTTACCACCTCCCACTCCGAAATCCGCCAGATCTTCCGTTCCTCCAAGTTCGGTAACATCGCCGGCGTCATGGTGCAGGACGGCGAGGTCAAACGCGGCACGAAGGCACGCATCCTGCGCAACGGGGTGGCCACGGTCAACGACCTGGAGATTTCCTCGCTGCGTCGTTTCAAGGACGACGTGCAGTCTGTCAAGGAAGGCTACGAGGCCGGCATCAACCTCGGCTCCTTCAACGACATCCAGGAGGGCGACATCATCGAGACCTTCGAGATGAAGGAGATCGAGCGCAAGTAGCCTGCGTCGTGCGTCCATTTCCTACTCACTTGCCGGCGTTATGGTCAAGGTGGGGTACGATATGGACGCGAAACCTTGATATTGTGTCCGTTGTGTACACTCGTTGCTACGAGTTGCGGCGTAAGTGCGTACTCAACGGACACGTTTGATTAGGCATTGATTGAGTGTTGACGACATATCGACAGGATGCGCCGCTAAGATTTACCGATAAGTCCGATATATTATTCGATTGTTGCCTTCGGCGGATAACGAGAATGAATGCCGCAGCCGATGGCACACAGCATCGGGCGACCAAGGAGTGAATCATGGCAGGAACCAATCCACGCGCCGCGCGCATCGCAGCGCTTATCCAGCGCGTCATCGCGCAGACGTTGGAGCGGCAGCTGCACGATAAGCGGCTGGAAGGTGTGACCATCACCGACGTGCGCGTCACGGGCGACCTTCAGATAGCCCGTGTATATTGGACGCAGTTCGGCGACGCAGGCAAGGAGCAGGGGGAGCGCAAGCGTGCACAGCAGGCGTTGCGCCAAGCCACCGGCAGGCTGCGATCGCTCGTCGGCGCCAAGGCCGGGTTGAGGCTGACGCCCAAACTGCAGTTCATCTATGACGAGGTGCCAAGCGAGGCCCACGAAATCGAAGATATCCTCACCGTGGCCCACAGGCGTGACGAACAGATTGATAAGAGCCGGGCCAAGGCACAGTATGCCGGTGAAGAGGATCCGTATGAGCATCCGCGTGTGCGCACCGCAGCAGATTTCGAGCCCCACTACTTCGAAGATGATGCAGCGGATGAGGCTCATCATGAAGTCTTTGGCGAGAGCTTCGACAACGGCGCTTCTTCACAGGATTCATCTTCCTCCGATGATGACGACGTTGATGGCGGGAATGCTGGCCAAGGGAATGCCCCTGACTCGGGAGTGACCGTTGGGTAAGGCCGTAAAGCCTTCCGACCCCTCAGGTTTGCTCGTGGTCGACAAGCCGCAGGGCGTCACCAGTCACGATGTCGTTGCGGCTGTGCGCAGCATGTTGCATACGAAAAGAGTGGGTCATGCCGGCACGCTCGACCCCATGGCCACAGGCGTTCTGGTCATTGGCTTTGGCCATGTAACACGACTGCTGAACTACATTGTTGACCACCATAAGACCTACGAGGCCACCATTCGCTTGGGCCAGCGCACCACCACCGACGATGCCGACGGCGATATCGTCTCATGCGTCCCGACTGAACTCAGTGAACTCGCGGATGGCAATGAGGATGATTCTGCCATTGCCAACGCAACTGTCAACGCAACCGTCGATAGGCTGGCAGATCATAACGATGGCAGATATGGCGATGGCGGCGAGGACGATGCAGCTGAGCCGTTCTGCGAGCCTGTTCGTCGGGGACAACAATCGCGTGTGCTTACGAGAGATCAGATTGAACATGCAATCTCGGATCATCTTGTCGGAACCATCGAACAAGTGCCCAGCAGCTACTCGGCCATCAAGGTGAACGGCAGGCGCGCCTATGACTTGGCCCGCTCAGGTCAGAATGTCAGGCTGGCCGCACGCAGGGTTTCCATCGACGAGTTTCGGGTGGTCTCCGTCGCTTGCGCAACTGTAAAATCTCCCGCTGCACAATCGAAGGAACATCTAGGGGCCGACGGTGCTGATGCTTCAGGCGCTGGTGATGGTGGTGCCGATAGTGGATTCCATGAAGGGGGCAGCAAGAATTCCCGTACAGGTGCCGCTGGGAACCGACTCATGCAACAGGAGCATGTGAGCATTCCAGTTGTGGACGTTTCCGTACGCGTGACATGTTCGGCGGGAACCTACATCCGCTCCCTGGGGCGTGACTTGGGTGAACTGCTCGGTGTGGGTGGCCACTTGACTCGGCTGCGGCGCACGAGGATCAGCCGGTTCAATGTCAGTGCGCCGAATGTGGTGCGTGGTGTACGCGCCGAGCCGCATACCTTCACCAACCGTGAGGGCCAAAGCGTGACGAAGAACCGTGCGGTGCTCGATGCCAGTCGCGACGATTTGCTCGCCCGATCGCTGAGCATGTTTGACGCGGCGCAGGCCGTCATGCCCATGCTGCGGATCGATGAGAGCGAGGCCCGTGACCTGCGGTATGGCCGTAGGTTGCATCGCGATATCGCCGATGCATCCACCGACGAATGTGCTTTCGGCGAGGATGAGAGTTGTGGCACCCACGATGCTGATGAAGCTGCCGGTGCCCATGGTGCCGATGGGCAGACCATCACGGCGGCCGCATACCTGCCCGAGACTGGCGAGGTGGTGGCGCTGGTGGAGCCAACCAGCCCAACTGAGCTCAGACCTGTGGTGGTGTTTCCAGCGTAGATATGGTGAATCTTCACAAGAGTAGGTGTGATGACTTCATAGGTAATAACAATTAGAGATTACAATATAGCAATTGTAGACAAATGAAGTATACTTGGAGTAAGATTGTCATTATTGTCGTAATATATGGTTGTAGTTTTGCAAGAAGGAGCGGATGATATGTCGGATACGACTGTTCGGATTCAGGTGCGTGCTGACAAGGCATTGAAGGATCGTGCCACGGCGGTGTTTCGTGGTATGGGTCTCGATTTGGGATCCGCAATCAACATGTTTCTCGCTCAAAGCGTCAACGATGGTGCGTTGCCGTTTCAACCGTCACTTTCGCCCTTCGATAGGGAGATGATGGAGGCGGAGGCCTCGCCAACGCTACATGCGGGCAGCGCTCAGGCCATGAAAGACATTATCGATGCGGTATGAGTTCGACTACCAAGCAAAGTTCCTTCGTGATGTCAAAAGGCTAAAACGGAAACATTACGATATGTCGTTGTTGCTCCAGGTCATTGATGATCTAGCGGTATATGACGCAGAACAGCTGGCGAGAAGGTGGCATGACCACCAGCTGACCGGCAGGTGGGCTGGGTTCAGGGAACTTCATGTCAGTGCGGATTGGCTGTTGATTTATAGGCGGGAGGGTCGTCGCATGGTACTTGTCATGATGACCATGGGCAGCCACGACGGACTTTTCCGCAATCACTGATTGCACAGCTGGAGCCGTTTACATATTGGAATTGTTACGTGGTGTCGTCGTTCCTGCAGTTTTGATTACCATAATCTGCAGTTTGAGGGCTACTTTTGTTCGGAGAGGGCTTTTCCTCGAATAATTGAGACTCGTAAAACCCGGGACTCTAGGAATTTCAACCTCACGGACTTTGCTTTGATGATAAGCGGTTTGGTTGCCGCAGTTGGTTGGCGCAAAGGGTTGGTTTTTGGGGTCAAAACCGTTCTTTTCGGTCAACTTGTGCCTGTGTGGACTGAGCGGGAACTGCGTGGGGCCTGTGTAGGGGGCAGGTCGCTACACAAGCTGCGTGGAAGCGGGTCGCTTACACAATCCGCCGGTCGGCGGCCCAACGGGTCAGTTCGCTGCGGTTGGAGAGCTGCAGCTTGTGGAGCACGGCGCTCACGTGCGTTTCCACGGTCTTGACGCTGATGAAGAGTTCCGCGGCCACCTCGCGGTAGGTGTAGCCGCGGGCGATGAGCCGCATCACCTCCTGCTCGCGTGTGGAGAGCTTGTCGAGCTCGTCGTCGCGCTGCGCTGGCCCGGCTCCTTGGAAGGTGGAGAGCACAAAACCCGCCAGTTTCGGTGAAAAGACGGCGTACCCTTCATGCACCTGCTTGATGGAACTCATGAGATCGGCACCGCTGATGGTCTTGGTGACGTAGCCGCGGGCGCCGGCACGGATTACGGCTCCCACATCCTTGGGTGAGTCGGAGACCGAAAGCGCCAGGAATACGGAACTTGGCGAAAGCGGTTGCGCTCGCGTCAATATTTCCGCGCCGCCTCCGCCTTGGCCTCCAGGCACATGCACATCGAGCAATACCACATCCGGCTTGGTCGCCGCAATCATTGCCACTGATCCGTCCACGTCGGGAGCCTGACCCACGATGTCGAAATGTGGCTGAAGCGTGGAGATGACCCCGGCTCGAAACATCTCATGGTCGTCGATCACCGCGACGCGGATCCGGGTATCGATGCCGAGCTCCGTGGTCTCGGTGTTTTCAGCCTCACTCATTGCTGTCCTTCCGCTTGTTCTGCCTCGCCCGGCTTCACTTTGGCCTGCGCGATCGGCATGTGCATGCGCACTTCCGTGCCCCACTGCGGGCGCGATACGATTTCCGCATTACCCCCGCGTCGCCTGATGCGCCCAATGATCGATTCGCGAATGCCGAGCCTGTCGGCAGGTATGGCGTTCACGTCGAAACCGTTGCCGTGGTCTCGTACGAACATCTCCACTGCGCCGTTTCCAGCCTCACAATACACCGATATCGGTTCGCCTCCGTGCTGCACGGCGTTCAGCAGTGCCTGCTTGGTGGCTGCCAGCAGGGCATCGGTCTGGGCCGAAGGCTGTGCATCTCCCACACTCACCACTTCTATGGGTTTGCCGTGCTCGTCCTCAATCTGCGCTGCAATCTCCTTGATTCCCGCGCTCACTGAATGATCAGGCGGGGTGCGGTCCTGGTAGAGCCACTCGCGTAGGTCGCGTTCCTGGCCTCGCGCCAAGGTAAACACGGTCTGTGGCTCGTTGCTGTGCAGCTGGATGAGCGCCAACGTCTGCAGCACGCCGTCGTGAATGTGGGCGGTCATGTCGGCCCGTTCCTCCTCGCGTTCCTTCAGGGCGCGCTGCACGCCGAGGTCTTTGATGATTCTGTTGAACCACGGCACGGTGGCCACGCCCACGCACACCAGCAGTGCCAGGCCTGCCACGAAGTCGGCCACCGGTGATTGACGTAATACCTGGGCATTGCTGAAGACGAACAATCCATATGCGGCAACGAGCAATGCCACCCCTATTGCCATGGAACGGGATTGTCCCTCCTCCTCTCCGAGGTGCAGCCAGGCCACGCCGATGCCGGCAATGGCCAGCAAGACCGGCGCAATCATGCCGCTGGGCGCCGGACTTGCGGCCAACGCCACCGCCAGAATCACCGCAGCAAGGCCCGCAAGTGCGAACAGCGATGCTTTCGGCGCGTGGTGTATGACATCCGTAAGCCCCTCGTTTTTTGCCGGAGCCCCGTCGGTCTCCTCCCAGTTTTCGGTGGCGGCGGGATTGTTCCCGCGCGATAGCGGCTGTTGGCCAACCGGTTGTGCATTCCTTGCCATTTGGTTCCAGACGGCAATCGGGTCGCCCGCGGGCACGAACACCCAAAGGAAGATGTAGGCCGCTATCCCTGCGCCGAAGAGGATGGTGGATGCAAGGAAGCACAGGCGCACCATCTTCACCGACACGCCCAGATGCATGCTGATTCCACGGCACACCCCGCACAGCATACGGTGCTTTGTTGGCCGCATCAGCGGTAGTCGTTGCGCAATGCCTGCATCGTTGTTCATCTGATTCATTGAACTTGACCATAGCGGCTGTGTTCCACTGCGTCGAGCTGTATCGCGCGCCGCTTCCGGCTGCGATTGGTATGGCTCAGTTGCGTCGGCCCATGTCTGGGGATTACGCGGCCGGCCTTCGCCCATGTACTGCGGTTGGGACGAAACGTGCGAGGAGTCAGAAGCTTGCTTCATACCTCCATTGTGCACGGTGATTCGGATTAGGGGTGGCGATTCATGAGAATATCAGGGTTGAATCAGGGTGTTCCCCCATGCTTCGGCCGGCTTCGAAGTGGTGTAATGAAACTATGAATGATACACAGCAACACGACGATGATGCATCCGGCCAGCCGGGCAACGGCGGTCAATACAATGTCTATGGCCAAGGTGCCGGCCAATCGGGCAATGGACCATACCAAGGTCAGCATGAAGGCCAATATCAAAGTGCCCCAGGCTATGGTGCCTCCGGAGCGCCGAACTACAGCATGCCGGGCTATAACGGCCAAGGGTATTACGGGTCGAACTATGGTGCGCCGAACGCGGTGCCACAGGCTCCCCGTCAGCACATCGTTGACAGGTTCTTCAACTGGATACGCCGCAGCGGCCTCGTGCGTGGGCAGCGGCGTTGGGTCGGAGGCGTGTGTTCGGGTCTGGGCTACTATTTCGGTGTCAGCGAGGCTTTGGTGAGGGCCATCATATTCGGTGTAACGCTCGTCTGCGGTGCCGGTGCGATGTTCTACGCCCTGGCCTGGGCGCTGTTGCCTGACGTGGGAGATGGGCGCATTCCCGCTGAGGATCTGATTCGCGGCGGCCGCTGGGGCGAGTGCGTCGGAGCTTTGGTGCTGTTCGTTCTGGTGGTCTGGATTCCGGGGGTTGGTGCCGCGACATTCGTCGTGTCTCTAGCGGTGCTGCTGTTGTTGGTCAACAGTGGTGTTCATAGGGCTGCGCGACGCGGACCGCAAGGTGGCTTTGGCTATGGAAATGGCAATGGCGGCGGGTATGGCAGTGGATGGGGGCCGGCCGGTCCGATTCCGCCGAATTTGCAGTATCAGGGCCAGCGTAACCAACCGATGGGAGGCGTTCCTTACCACACTGATGGTTCAGCGACCAGCAGTCAGACATATCACTCAGTCGATGGCGAAGCTTACGAGCAATCGACTTCTACGAGCACCGACTGGCAGTCTCCCGCAGAGTCGGAGCCGTTGGGGAGTCATGCTTCTGCAGCTTCCACACCGTTCGGAGGCGGGTATGCTTCCACACAGATGCCGCCGTATCAGCCCAGTCCGGTGCTTCAGCCCACTCGCAAGCCCAAACGTCTGCGTAGACGCCCTGCAGGTGTGGCTCTGACCTTGGGGACGCTGGGCTTGGTCTTCGTGGCTGCTGCAGCTGCTGTGGCGGTGATCGAGGTCAACAATCTGTATCTGCACGATACACTGCAGGTTGTGTCCATGGCCGTGGCTTTGGTCTGCGTGGCCTTGGGGGTGCTCGTCCTCGTTCTTGGCGTCATGGGCCGCAGGGCCGGCGGCGTGAAATTGGCGGCGTTCATCGTGGCTGCTGTGGCGGTGTTCGTCATCAGTCTCGATGGAGGGTACGTCGTAAGACTGCAGGCCATGAATGGCTTTGGAAACTATGGGCCGAAGGTGAGCGTTTCCGGCGAAGAGCACATAGGGGCCACACGAGCTGAGATGCGGCAGTTGCAGCGCGGCATGCGGTTCATGGGCGAGTCGTACGACAGCTCGATTGTCGACATCGATCTGAGCGATTACGCCAAGACGTTTGGCACCCACAAGATCACCCAAGAGAACGGCAAGACGGTGGATTCCTCCTGCCCGGCAGGACGTATCAACCTTGCCGCCAAGGATGCTCAGGTCTTTATCACTCTGCCGAAGGACTGCACATTTGTACTCACCGACAACATAGATGGTGAGATTCTTTCATACAGACGTTCCGATGGCCGAAGGGCGGAACTGTATTCCGAGCCGGACGGGAAACGCAATCTGAAAAGTATTGGCGAGAAAACCGACGCCAAGCAGCAGAGGCATCATCGTCACCACTATGAGGACGATTACGGTGATAGCGATGACGATGACAGCGATGATCCTAATGACGATGAGGACGAGGATTATGACGATTATGAGGATGAGAACAATGACTTCGGTGAATATGACGACTACGCCGAAAACCAGCATTGGCTGGGCTATGGTTCTTGGAATTCCGGTAGCTCGCTAGGCGTCAATAGTCTGGGTAGTCCTTACTCCTCGGGTTACGTCGGCGGCGGATCCTACCTGGGCTATGGCCAGCTTCGCGGCTTTGCCTCGGGGCCGGACTATGGGTGGACGAATTCCTCGTCCGCCATGCCCGACAATGGCCCTGAACTTGTTGTCTCGGCTCCGGCGTTGATAGAGGCGCAAGTGCACGTTGGCTACCCGGGCGATATCCATATTCCTTCAAGGAGCAAGTGATGGATGGGAAAATGATGCCGTTCGGCACGGGTGATGGCATTGGTCTGGTTGGCGGTAACGCTAACGGTGGTGATGGCAATTGCGGGAAAACAACGATGGCAGCGAGGAGAAAATCGTAATGAACATGCAGAATTCAGGTGACGAAGACAGAACCCTTACTTTGCCGATGACCCAAGTTGGCGTTGACTTGCCAAAGGTCGGCGAATCTTCTGCGGCGAGCAAGGTGGGTGTCGACGGCGATGCAGGCACCGATGATAATCAGGCTATAACGAGCAATGTGGACATCGACGGCGATCACGCCGTGACGAGCGAATTTCCAGCTGTCGGTGGTGCGAGTGCGGACTCTGATTCCTCGTCGACCGAACCATTGCCTGCATCAGACATGGTAGGAGGTGCTGATGAACGGAATAAGACCGACGAATCGTATGCTTTCAGCGAGGTAGGCAATGTAGACGGTTTTCAGAATGCGGCCGATGAATCGTGCACTACTGATGGCGATGCAGGCGTTGACGGTGAGGGATTTGGTGATGCCTCGCAAGCACACGGCGACCATGTGAATTCGGGTCGTGGTTCTCAGGGCTGGCAGCGGCAGGAAGATTTTGGAACCCAGCAGGTGCCGTTGTATGCCTCCGCCGGTGCGCCACCGTATGGTCCGTCCTATTTCGGTAGGCAGCCGCGTCCCACGATACCGCCGAAGAAGGGACCCAGTGCGGCAACCATCGTCCTCGGGGCGCTCATCGTGCTTGTCGGCATTGCCACACTGGTTGCCGGCCTGAGTTTCTCGGCTCCGTGGGTCACCGATCTTGTCTTGAGTTCGCGCGAGGTCTTTGCAATCGTTCTGGCGGCGGTAGGGGTGCTGTTGTTGGTCGTCGCTGTGGTGTGTGCCGTTTTTCAGATGCACAGAAACCGAAACACTGGCACGTCTGACTAGGGCTGGGACAGACACGAAAAATTGATGTCAGAAACTATATAGACCAAAGAACGCGAGCAGCAACAGTGAAATGACCGTACTGGCGATGGCCAGTACGGTCGCTGCCGTTCTGCATGGTCCCCAGCTTGTGTTCGCCGTGTGACGCAATGTGAACATGGTCACGATGAGGTTTGCGCAGAGTGCCGCATCAATGATGGCGAGTATTTGGAGAGACAGCCACCCGATTTGCAGCACGTTCGGATTGGCGTTCAGGCTGAGTGCCCCGGTCACCGCTACGCCTGCATATATGAAGAACGCGATGAGGGTGATGAGCAGTGCCGCCGTGCTGGCCGAAAGTCTCGAAGCTAGGCCAGAAGGCAGGGTGTGCCGCGATTTGGTGAGTGATTGTGTAATTCCACCGCCAGCTGCCAGCAGCGCTGCAAGCGCGAAGCAGAATACGGCTATGGCGATGGATGCCACCAGCACATTGAGTGAACTGATGATCCCCGAAGGCGTGCTTGTCGGTGCAGCGTAGCGTTGATTCGGCTGGGCACCAGCAATCTGAGGGGTGAGCCAACCAGAATAGGAACTGGTGCCACTCGTAGCGGCGTTTGAGGTGGCGGCTTCAACCCAGTAGTCGAGGTCTTTGGTGTAATGCTCATCGAGAGGGAGGCCAGGCTTCGATGTCTTGGCGCCTACGCGCATCTGATGGTTGGCTGCGTAGTAGCGTACCGTTACGTTGGCGTTGCCGGTTGAACGCGTCTTGTCGAGGATGAGCCTGGCTCCTTGTTCGATGGGCATGGAGGGGTCGTCCGTGCCATAGTTCACCAGCAATGGCATGGTGAGACTGCTCAGGTATTGTTCCGCGGGGAAATCGGCGTAGTTGGGACCAAGGGGCGAAAAATTCATGCTTAGGATCTTGTCGACCGTACGGTGCAGGCCTTTCGGTGCGCCCGAGAGCGAAAGATAGGAGTTTGCGGCCATCGCCATCTGGTGGCGACCCGAGACCGCCGGAGGCGAAACGAGGATCATGAAGGCGATTGCCGGGTCGTCGGCGGCCATGACCTCCGAAATCCATGTACCTTCCGATTCGCTGTATACACCGGTTTTCTTGGGCTCCACGCCTGATATATGGCGCAACACGTTGAGTGAGGCCTCATAATCATGGGCCATGGCGAAGTAGTTGCGACGTAACGTGGAATAGGTGTCGATACGTTTGCTCGGCACAAGGGTGACGATGCCGGCCGATGCCATGGCTGGGGCGATGTCGCCGAATACTTCCGAAGCCTTACCTGTGCCTGCGCCGTGCACAAAAAGGCACGCTGGTCGGCCTTGCGGCGCCCCGACCGGCTCGCGGATGATGGCGTCCACGCTCACCGTAGGGCTGAGTTTCACACGGGTGTTGGTGGTGCGCACTTTGTAGGTGCCCTCTGGCACGCCGCCAAAGTCTCTTGCCTGAGTGGATGTGCTTTGGTCTGCTAGATGAATGTGATCAGTGTAGGGGGTGGTGCCGGTCCAATGTGGCATCATGGCGGCACCTGCGGCTCCGAGCAATAGCAGAAGGGCTATGAACGCGGCGAGGTAAGTCAGAACTCGTTTCAAAATTCGCACTGTGTCACTCTAACGCATCGCCTCTAGGTTGCCAATGGCGGGCATTTTAGGGAATATTCGATGAAATCGATGCCTTGTAGGGGCGGAATCTGCAATATTCGAAGCAGTGCTTCATTCAGAGGGGACTTTTCTCGCTGAATTTGGTGAGAGGGAAATCAAGAACGGCGCAATTCCGGTGTTCTTTGTTTCCCTCTTCAATAATTTATCTCGGAAAAGTCCCCTCTGAACGAGTGAGCGGGGCGAGAGCAAATGCATGATTAGCTAACAAGAGTGAAACATGCTGAAAATACAATGAAATATACTATTTATGGTATAAATTATGCCTTCTGTGCGGCTTCGGCCTTGGCCAGTGTCTGGTAACCGGCGATCTTGACCGTATTGAGGATGGTCTCCTCTGTGAGGTTGTGTTCTGCGCTCACCAGATGCATGATGAATTGTCGATAGAGTTCGAATGTTCTCTCGGAGTAGGTGCCGAGTTCTCCGCGCAGATAGGTTTCAAAGGATGTGGCTTCGGGTGTGTCCTCATTGGTGGTGAGCGCCCTCATCTCGCGGCCAAGTTTGGGGTAGTGGATACGAAATGCGCTCGCCCAACGTACCTGTTGGGCTATCACCATCTCTTGGGCGGCAATGCGTGCACCTGTCAGGCGCGGAATATACGGCTCGATGTTGCGTTTGTATTCTTCGGAGGCTGTGGACGCCATCATACGTCCGTACTTCTCGGTGACAAGGTTGCGTCCCTCGCGGTCGGCTTGCGTGAGGTCTGCCTCATAGCTCTCCAATAGATCCTGAGGCCATGTCAGGAATTGGCTCAACCTCATCTGATGGAATGTGGGCCAGTTGCCTTGGCAGGCGGCGCGTCCTCCCTCGTTGTCGGTCTGCTGGAATTGTTCCCATTCGTGCCGTATCACGGTTTCGGTCAAATCGTCCGTGGTGTGCTGTGCAGTTTGCGTCGTCATTGTGGCTCCCTTGTACCGGTGCCACGCTTGCATCGGTTTTATGCTTTCGTTCTGTTCTCAAGTCTAGACATTCAGTGGATTACGCCTAGAGCTTTTGGGCTCGATTGCCATTTGCCCTTCCGTTATCGAACTACCTTATTGCCGCGCTGATGAGAGGGCAGATAAGCGGATGGTCTCAGTTTCTGGCAAATCAGACTGTGGCGTGAAGAATGCAGAAGTGCTCGCGATTCACAGACTGTGCAGCACGGGGTCGGTGGCACTGATGTGTTCCTCCACGTACGGCCGTTGCCATTCCAGAAACGTCTCGTCAGAGGTGGTCAGCCCTTCGGCCTTGAGTTCCATTGCGATTTCTGCGCAAATACGTTCCACGCTCCGCTGCACTTGTTCCATGGCCGGCCCTGAGCCTTTGCCGCCCTCTCCGAAGCCCGCTCCACCGAAGCATGCGGCGGAAGAGAGGCGCAGTATGCATTCGAGTTGTTCGCACACGTCTTTCAAGCGTGTGGCCGTGCGAGAGCTCAGCCTGCGCAAAGCAGCGAACTGCCATTTGTAGTAGGGCATGTAGCCGGCTGTGACGGGCCGATTGATAAGGAACACCAGTGAGCACACGTTGGTGGCGAATTCCTGGATGGAAAGCCAGGCTGCTGCGCCATCGCCGCGCTGGAGCATACGGGGCAGATTGTATTGACCGGCCTGCGCAATCATGCCCAAACGCCTTGAGATCAGGGAAAGCCGCACATCGTCGGGCATGAACTTGAAGCCTTGGCGAGTTTTGGAGAAAAGCCCCACTGGATCGGCGAAGATCGAGCCATTCGTGGCTGCGGCCAGTGTCGGTTCATCGAGCAGCAACCATTCGTGTGGTTTGTCTTCCGCCGGTGCCTGGCGGTAGCCAGTGATGGATTCAAAGAAAGTCCCAACCTCGAACACGCCGTCACGACGGTTTGCGCCTTGCGCACGGGCGGTGCTTTCACGCGGTGTAAAGCCCATGAAATCCTGCGGCAATGCCTCGTAATCGTCTTCAAGCTGCTCGCCGATGGCCGTGTAATCTTCCGTATTCAACCACATGCAGAAGCGGGGGCCGAAGTCATGGTCGTGTGAAAGTTCGTCGTCGAAGCCGTAGCATTCCGAACCGTGCCCCACCAAGCCTACAGCGATGCGGCCTACATAGTCGGGGTAGCGTTCGGCGACCATGGGCTTGCCCACTTGTTTCCAGTAGGCTCGGGCAAGCTGAATACCGGACAAGTTTGAGGATGGTTGAGTGGGGCGAGACTGTGATGAGGCTGATGGTAATGATGACGCTGATGGTGCCGTCGAAGCGCTGACTTGGCTTGCTGCGGTGTGCGATGCTTGGTTGCCCGATTGACGAGCGTCGACGTTGTCGTCGCTGGCCTCGGCTTTCTTGGTCTCCTTCAAGGCCTGTTGCACTTCGTTGAGGTTTTGCGCGGTGATGCGGTAGTAGTCAGTGTCCTTGCCGTAGCATTCCGCAATGACGGCCAACGAATGCTCATATGCGTCGGTTGTCTCATGGAGTCTGCCGGCCATGAAACTGGCCTGTGCATAACCGGCCAGTGCCGAGGCGTAGTGTGCGCTGTGTTCCAAGTGCCCAGCCTTATAGATGTCCAATGTGGTTGTGGCGTGCCTCAGTGCCTCGGCGATGAGGTCCGGGTCGTGTTCCTTCTGTGCACGCTGGAGCAGCACTAGCGCCAGGTTGGTGTGAGTGCTGGCCACATCGAGGTCCTGACTGGCGTCTGTGCTGGACTTGGTCAGGATTCCGAGCGCCTCTTCTAGCTCCTGCTGCGCCCGTTTGAGGTCACCAGTCTCGCTGTAGAGCATGGAGATGTTATTGTGCAAAGCGGCCATGCGCCGGTCGTTGGGTGTGTATGTTTTCTTTGCCGATTGCATTGCCTGGTCGTAAAGGGCAGCGGCCTGGTCGTAACGTTTGGCTGCGCGCATTCCTGTGGCAGCGTTGATGAGCGTGGTGGTCCAAGCTTCGGTGCCCTCAATGCGCATTTTGAGGCCGAGTTCCAGCGCTCGCTGGATGATCCATTGGTTGTCGTCGTGCCGTCCGTGGGAGCGGTAGAACCCCATCGTCTCATTGAGCACGGTGAGCAGGCCGGCGTCATCGCCCGCATTCTCCGCGTCCACCATGGCCTGCTGGAGGTAATCTTCCGCGTCGTCCTTGGCTTTGTGCGCCTCATAGATGTCATCGAGGCCTTTAAGAAACTTGTCGGTGTCGAACGTGGCAGGCTTGGAGTTGGTCTCAGGGTTGCCCTCGGCTTGCGCTTTACAATTGGCATCTGGTTGCGACGAGGTGGCGCCTTCGAACTGTTTGGCGAACGCCGCAAGCGCGCTCTCTGCGGCACTCTCCTTGGCTTCATTGTCTGTTGGTTCGTTCATTGTCCCTCCTCATATACATCTGCTGTGATTCGTGATATGACGATTATAGGCCAGTGACCGGCCGCAGGCGGTAAAACAACGAACTCCTACCTTTTGCGACGTAGTATGACGCAAAAGGTAAGGGGACAGTAGTTTTTACCGGCAGATATTCGTGAGTGGCTGCCAGGGCTCCAAGTCGATCGGCTCGTCGGTCAGTGCCTCGAGCACAGGTTTCGGCAGAAACTCCCTGCGCACGATGAGCTCGTTGACATAGCGGCGGAACCAGTCGTCGGAGGCCACATAGTAGCCGTCCTCGCCTACGTCCTTGCCCCAGCTGTTCTCCACCTTCCAGCGGTCGGCCTTGCCGTCTTCGTCGATGTTCACACCGGTGAAAGTCATCGCGTGGTTGCTCTCGGAGACGCCGTATTGCAAGGCATGTGCCTTGTCGAAGGTGAACTGCGTGCCGAAGAGCTCGTCCATGCGCACGGCCTCGGGGGCGAACACGCCATGCTTGTCGCGTAGCAACGAATACTGTTCGCAATCGCAGGCGAACCACAGCGGGTAGCCTGCCTCGAGCTGGTCCACGGCAGCCTTGTGCATCACATCCTCGCTGACGTTGACGAATTCCAACGGTCCGCTTTCGGCCACATTGGTGGAGTACATGAGGTGGTAGCGCCGGTTGAAGGGGCGGCCTTCCATAGGGGAGTTAGCCAGGCACACGTAGTCGTTCACGTCCACAGGCACGTATTTCCTGTAAAACTCCTGCGGGGTGATGCCATATTCGCGGATCTGTTGACGGTCATCGATGCGCGAATCCTTGCTGTTGGTGTTCTTGTCATCAGCGTCCTTCGTTTTGGCTGATTTGCTGTTCTTGGCCTTCTGCCCGTCCTTGTCGTCCTCCTTGGTGCGGGCGAGGAAATCGAACGTCTTCGGCGGTTCGCCAAGGCTTATGGCGCAGATGCGGTACACGGTCTCCATGTCTTGCACTTTGAGTTTACGCAGCTTGTCGATGCCGCTCCCGGCCTCGTGCCGTTCGCGCAACTCAGCTCCGAATTCGCGCAGCTTCGCATTCAGGTATTGCTCGAAATCCGCGGAGCTGGTGGAGTTCGCCGATTCGGGGTAGGCGGACTTGGGCATGAGCCCGTACTTGTTGACCAGGTTGACGAACATCTGCCACCAGCCGCCATCGTCCGCGGGCTCGGCATTGATGGTCTGGAAAATACGGCTTTCCGTGCTCTCATCAAGCGTGGCAAGCACATTTTCAAGATAGGCATTCGACTTCTCCATCTTGTCCCAGAAGAAAAGATAGGTCTCCGAAAACTCGAAGTCCTCAAGGTTCCACTTGTGCATCACCTCGAAGCTCAGCGTGTTGAGGGACGCGAACATCCAGCACCGGCCGGATTGCTTCTGGTCGGTGATTCCCGTCGTTTTGAGGTCCACCGAAAAATCCTTGGGCAGGGAGCGGATGCCTTGGTAGCTGGTGGCGGCTTTGAGGATGCCTTGTGAGGTGGCGGCGTTGGCTGCCACTCGGTTGGCACGCTCGGCGTTGAATTTCTTCGAGTAGTCGATTACTGCAGCCGTATCGATGGCCTTTTCGTTGTCCGCCCTCGCCGGCGAGGCCGCTGTATTGTTCGTTGTTGATGCTGTACTCATAAAACTCCTTCGGATAGCGTCAATGTGTAGTGAGGTTCGCTGTGCATCGCTCCGTGCGTGGCCGAACCCGCACCGCTCACTCTACCCTCGGTGGATTACGTGTCGACCGTTCGGGTTCTTGCACGTCCAGCACATGAAGTGATGCTTAGATAATGGAAGGAACTATAGCGTAATGAAGTGTCATCGACGAGTCAACGAACGTTGATGAACAGTGTGTGTCCGTTTTGTCGCCATTTGTGCACCGTTTGTTGATGATTCGGCCGTTTGTGTGTTGGTTGGCGTCCGTTCTGTCTCCAATGATGGACTGCTGTTGATGATTCGGACATTTGCCGTGATGTGCAGGGCGCGCACAATAATGAAGGCATGACTATTGCAACTCCTGAACGGTATGCGCAGATGCTTGATGCGGCAAGATCGGGCGGTTATGCCTACCCGGCGATCAACGTGACCAGCACACAGACGTTGAATGCCGCTTTGCAAGGGTTTGCAGAGGCGGGTTCAGATGGCATCATTCAGGTATCGGTGGGGGCGGCTTCCTATCTTTCGGGCCAGGCTGTGCAGGACCGTGTGGCCGGTTCGTTGGCATTCGCCGGGTTTGCGCGCCAGATTGCAGGGCACTATCCGGGCATCACTATTGCGTTGCACACCGATCATTGTGCCGAGCCTTATTTGGGTGAGTGGGTAGAGCCGTTGCTCACCTATGAGGCGGAGCAAGTGCAGCGCGGCGAGGAGCCGGCATTTCAGTCGCATATGTGGGATGGATCCGCCTTGCCGCTTGGGCGTAACCTTGACATTGCAGAACGATTAATGAGTCTTTCACGCCAAGCGCACACGATTCTGGAGATTGAGATCGGTGCCGTCGGCGGCGAGGAGGATGGCCATATAGCCGGCATCGACGAGAAACTGTATTCAACGCCGGAGGAAGGCATCGAAGTCGCCAGACGTCTTGGGTTGGGGGAGCGTGGCCGCTATATGGCAGCTTTCACTTTCGGCAATGTACATGGTGCCTACAAGCCCGGCGTGGTGAAGCTGCGTCCGGAGTTGCTCGGAGAGATTCAGCAAGCTGTGGCTCAGGCTGTGGACGATGGTTCCATAGGCAAATCCAAGACCGAGGATGGGCCAGCCGTTGGAGAGGCCTGTCCGCAGTTGGACGCTCGGAATACAATTGGTGATGGTTCAGGTGCCTCGGCCGGCGCTGATGGCGAGCCCGCTTCAGCCGATGTCGGCATGGCTACGACAGCTGACTTTCAGCATGACTGTATTCCGGCGTTCCCCGAAAACAAGCCTTTCGAACTGGTGTTCCACGGCGGTTCTGGGTCCACGGATGACGAGATACGTGAGGCGGTGAAATACGGCGTGGTCAAGATGAACATCGACACCGACACACAGTATGCCTTTACCCGCGCAGTGGCTGGCCACATGTTTGAGCATTACGATTCCGTGCTCAAAATAGATGGTGAAATGGGCGACAAACAGTATTACGATCCCCGGTCTTGGGGAGTGGAGGCCGAGAAAGCCATGGCCGAGCGCGTGGTCGAGGCATGCAAGGTGCTCGGCAGCGCCGGCAAGGCCCTGAAATAGTCTGGCACCCCCAAAAAACGACCTCAATGGAAGGTTTTCATTAGGAGGGGACTTTTCCCGGGATGTCTATCAGAGACCGAAATCGGGAATGGCGGAATCTCGGGATTGCTGATTGTCGTGAATTGTTGCGATGTGAAATTTCCGGAGAAAAGTCCCCTCTAAACGAATTTCGATGCTTTTTGGGCAAAAATTGTATTTGTAGGCTTGATCTGTGCTTGATTTCGTTCCGTGAGCACTT
Organism: Bifidobacterium sp. ESL1118; assembly: GCF_058505595.1. Taxonomy (NCBI): domain Bacteria; kingdom Bacillati; phylum Actinomycetota; class Actinomycetes; order Bifidobacteriales; family Bifidobacteriaceae; genus Bifidobacterium; species Bifidobacterium sp. ESL1118. The sequence goes on along the minus strand of NZ_CP196371.1, from coordinate 1,569,931 downwards.
TTCCTGAGGTTGTATGAAGAATAGAAGAAAACGAAATCTAAGAATAGTGGTATTCCGGTGTTTTTGATTTTGGCTGTTGCATAGTGACCGATAAAAGTGCTCACGGAACGACACGAACTGTCCCCAATGGCATTAGGTAGACGTGAAGGTAGGCTTGGAACGGCCAAATCGGGCGAATTCGGAGGTCTGCTTATGTCTGGAATCATTCTTATCGGTGCTCAATGGGGAGACGAGGGCAAAGGCAAGGCCACCGACCTCATCGGCACGAAGGTCGATTATGTGGCCCGCTTCAATGGAGGCAACAACGCCGGGCACACCGTGGTGGTGGGTGACGAGACCTATGCGCTGCACTTGCTGCCCAGCGGCGTGGTGAATCCAAATGTCACACCGGTGATTGGCAACGGCGTGGTGGTTGACCCCGAGGTGCTGTTCGAGGAGATCGACGGATTGCAATCGCGTGGTGTGGACTGTTCGAGGCTGCGCGTCAGCGAATCGGCCAACATCATTGCGCCGTATCACCGCGTGCTCGACAAGGTGACCGAGCGCTTCCTTGGCAAGCACAAGATCGGCACCACCGGCCGTGGCATCGGCCCGGCCTATGCCGACAAGATCAACCGCACCGGCATCCGCGTGGCCGACCTCTTCGACGAGGAGCACCTGCGCGACAAGGTGGGGGCCAGCTTACACCAGAAGAACCAGATGCTCGTCAAGCTCTACAACCGCCGTCCGCTGGACGTGGACGAGGTGACCGATAAACTCTTCAAGCTGGGCGAGCGGCTGAAGCCGTATGTGGCCAATACGTCGCTGCTGCTCAACAAGGCGCTCGATGACGGCAAGACCGTACTGTTCGAGGGTGGTCAGGCCACCATGCTTGACGTGGACCACGGCACGTATCCGTTCGTCACCTCTTCCAACCCCACCGCCGGCGGCGCATGCACCGGCACCGGCGTTGGCCCTACGAAGATCTCGCGCGTCATCGGCGTGGCCAAGGCCTACGTGACCCGTGTGGGCGAAGGCCCGTTCCCCACGGAGCTCAATGACGAATCCGGTGAATGGCTGCGTGCCCAAGGCCACGAGTACGGCGTGACCACCGGCCGGCCGCGGCGGTGCGGTTGGTTCGACGCAGTGGTGACTCGGTACGCTTCGCAGGTCAACGGACTGACGGACATCGTGCTCACCAAGCTCGACGTCTTGACCGGTTTGAAGGAGATTCCAATCTGCGTGGCCTACAACGTGGACAACGGCGACGGCACGCACACCCGTTACGATGACATGCCCGTTGACCAGGCCCAGTTCGCCAAGGCGACACCGGTCTACGAGACCATGCCTGGCTGGACCGAGGACATCTCCAAGGTCCATCGCTTCGAGGACCTGCCGGCCAATACCCAGGCCTATGTGAAGCGCTTGGAAGAGCTTTCGAACTGCCGCATCTCCGCCATCGGGACCGGTCCGCAGCGCGACCACATCATCTCCGTGCGCTCGCTCGTGGACTGAGCGGCATAAAGACAGCAGGGGCAGGTCGTTTTGGCAACTGTCGGGATTTCGCGCCGCAGCAAGTGGGTTGTTGCGGCGCGGGCTGTTGTCTGTGGCCTCCTTGCGGGTGTGCTGGCGGCCTGTTATCGGCAGGGCATTGGGCTGGCCACAAAATTTGCCAAGTGGATGTACCCGCAGATGCTGCACAATTCGTGGCTGATTGCACCGTGGGCGCTTGCGGCTGTTGCTGTCGGCCTGCTGGTGGCTTGGCTGGTGCGGCTTGAGCCGATGGCATCTGGCAGTGGCATTCCCCAGGTGGAGGGCGTAGTGCGCCTCGGACTCAAGATGCGATGGGCGCTGGTACTGGTTGTTCGATTTATCGGCGGAATTTTGTGTGGCATGTTCGGGCTGTCGCTCGGCCGTGAAGGACCGAGTGTGCAGATTGGCGCCGCCACGGCTCAAGGTACACAGCAAGGGATGCGCTGGTTGCGCATTCGGCGGGAAATCGCTTCTTCGGATTACAGTAGTAGCACTGTGGGCATTGGCGCTGCAAAATCTGAGAATGTGGAGTCCGAGAACGTCGAGCCCAAGAACATGCAATCCGATACCATGCAATCCCAAATTGACCAGACGCAGAAGCCTGATAACTCGCAGGAGAACGTGCTCGTCACCGCAGGTGCGGCAGCCGGACTTTCTGCGGCGTTCAGTGCTCCGCTCTCCGGCGTGATGTTCGCGCTCGAGGAGGTGCATCACAGTTTTTCGCCCGCCATATTGCTCGGGGCGGCAGGTGCGGCCCTCAGTGCGGACGTGGTGGCCAAGATATGGTTTGGCTTGCAGCCGGTGCTTGACTTCACTCGTCTTTCACAGCTTTCGTTGCCGCAGTATTGGTGGATTGTGCCGCTGGGTCTGCTTTCGGGATTGATTGGTGTGCTGATGAACCGGCTGTTGCTTGGTGCTCAGACGCTGTATAATCGCCTGCCATGGTGGAGCCGCCCGTTGATTGCATTGACTGTGGCGCTGCCGGTCGGTCTGTTTCTGCCCCAGGTGCTCGGCGGCGGCGAAGGCGTCATAGGGGATGCGGAGCGTCATGGTTTGGCCATAGGACTGGCAGGGTTGCTGGTGTTGCTTGTAGTCAAGATGCTTTTTACAGCCACGAGTTTTGGGTCTGGGGTGCCCGGCGGCATCTTCATGCCGATTCTGGCGGTCGGTACGCTGGTGGGTGCGGTGTACGGAGTTGCGTTGCACAGTGTGAGTTTCCACGGCTTCGGTGTTACTATCGGTGCGGGGAATGTTGCCGTCAATGCAACTACCGCGTCAGCGGTGTCCTCATTTGGTTTCGCTTTCAACGGCTCAACGGCTGGCGGTTTCGTGCCGCAGTCCATCATCCCCATCTTCGCCGTCTGCGCCATGGCCGGCGTGCTGACGGCGTCCGTCCAAGCACCGCTCACGTCCATTCTGCTCACCGTTGAGATGAGTGGCACGCTGGTGCACATGCTGCCGGTGGCGCTGTGCAGCTTCCTGGCGCTCATGGTCTCCGACCTCACGGGTACGGAGCCAATCTATGATGCGCTGCTTGAGCGCTATGTCGCCGCCCATCCTGAAGATGAGCCAGCTGAAATTCGTGCGCGGCAATAGTGAGTTCAGGTGGGGTTCCACACCTTGGTGAATGAGCATTCGTGTTTATAGTAATGCTATATATCGTGTGTTGCTACTCAAATATCACTCAGTAGAGTATTATTATTGAGTAGATGTTGATGTAAGGGGGAGTTATGGCACAAACGCAGTAAAAGGTGAGATTGCAGATCAGCACGTCGCGTGCGCTGAAAGAGGCTGCCGACGCGCTATTTTCCTCACTTGGCACCGATACTGGCACTGCTGTCAACATGTTTCTTAAGCAGGCTGTGCAGGACAGGGGTTTTCCGTTTCTGCCCAGCAAGCGCGTAGATCCCTTGGTTGCTGCGGTGCGTAAGGCTGAATCCGAGCCTTTGCTTCACGGTGGAAGTGCCGACGATATGGCGCATATCATTGATTCGCTCTGAAATTCTGTAGCGTTTATGGGGGTACGATGGCGTACAGCTTTGAATATCGGCCAAGCTTTTTACGCGATGTTAAGCGACTTAAACGTAAAGGGTGCGACTTGGAGAAGCTCAATGGCGTGCTGCATGATTTGGCACAATTCGATAGGAAACAGCTGGCGCGCAAATATCGGAATCATGCCCTGAAGGGTGAGCTTAAAGGGTATCAAGAACTTCATGTCGAAGGGGATTGGCTGCTTGTCTATCAAGTCGTCAAGAAGCGTATGTGCTTGCGCTGACCTACGCCGAAAGCCATGATGGCACGCTCCGGGCGCATTGATATTTCTTGCACTGCGCTCTGCGGAGAATGAGGAAAGATGCCAACCGAGATTTGCTAACATTTTGTTATTGATTAAAGTCAGTTTGATTTCGAATCAATGGACGGATAACAAAAAATAAGGAGTGTAATATGAGCAAGAAAATCGCAGTGGTGGCGGCAAACGGCAAGGAAGGGCGGCTCATCGTCGAGGAGGCCGTCAAGCGCGGCATGGATGTGACCGCCGTGGTGCGCAGCGAGAACAAAACAGCTGCCCAGCATGCTCTGATCAAGGATCTCTACGACTTGACCGCGGATGATCTGACCGGTTTCGACGCGGTGGTGGATGCGTTCGGCATCGCTCCAGACAAGGCCGATGAGCACATCGCCTCACTCAAGCACTTGGCCGACGTACTTTCCGGCAGCAGTACTCGTCTGCTCGTGGTTGGTGGCGCCGGCAGTCTTTATACTAACAAAGAGCACACGGCTCGGCTTTCCGATAACTTCCCTGACGAGATTAAGGCGATTCCGCTGGCGATGGGCAAGGCGTTCGATCAGCTGCGTCAGCGCGACGATGTGCATTGGACCTATATCAGCCCCGCGGGCGACTTTCGGGCCGAGGGGGAGCGCACCGGCAAGTACGTGCTCGCTGGTGAGGACTACACCACCGATGCCGATGGCGACAGCGCCATCAGCTACGCCGACTACGCCATTGCGATGGTCGATGAGCTTGAAGCAGCTCAGCCGCACGACCGTGAGCGCATCTCCGTGCGCTGGTGAGAGTCTGACGGCAGCACAAGTCGCGAATACGGACAATCGTCGCACATACAGTCGAAAAACAACCTGAAATTGACTGTATGCGCGACGATTGTCCATATTCGCGACAATTCAAAGAAACCGCATTGCCGGGGTGGTAACGTGTGGGCATGGGCATGGGCATGGGCATGGGCACGAGCGGTCGGGAGTTGTTTGCCTTGATCTGTGCGGTGCCAACGGGTGTCCGATTGGATTTGTCTCGGATTGTGGCAATGAAATCATGCCGATGGGATTGTGACAATGGGATTATGCCAACGCGGTCGAGCCGATAAGAACCCCGCACCAGGCTACGGCCAGACTCAGCACCAGCATTCCGCCAGTGTGAACAAGGGCGACCTGCGGGCGGTCGGCTCTCAGGAGCTGCACACCCTCCACGCTGGCGGTGCTGAATGTGGAGTAGCCGCCGAGGAAGCCTGAGCCGAGCAGATACTTTGCTGTGGTTGAGACGATGTGCGCAGTGGCCAGTCCGGTCAGCAGGCCGAGCAGGAAGCATGCGGTGAGGTTGATGACGATGGTGCCGAGGGGAAAATTCCAATGGTTGTGCGGCGTGACGTGCGCATTGACCCAGCCGTCCACCTCCATGCGCAGCACGGCGCCCAAACCTCCCAGCAGTGCGGCGAGAATGATGACGACAACATTTGTTTGATTCATTGCTCTGCCTCGTTTCCGTGCTCGCCATTGCCTCGTTGGGGGCGCTCCTGGTGAGAGGCGTGGTGCGTCGCGCCGGAAGCAGTGTCGAACTGTTGGCTATGAGTGGCGGTTGCGCTTTGCGTCGTTGGCGGTTTGGCGGGAACATCGTTTCCCGTCGTTGTCATGGGCTTGGGAGACAGAGCATTACTGTGCTTCTCGTTCCGAAGTCCGGCCAGTGCCCCGCCAGCTGCAATACCAAGACCGGCGCAGGCCAGTCCCAGAACGATGTTGACCACCATGTACCCACCGGCCAGCATCCAGCCGCCCGTAGCGAATCGGGTGTCGGTCTCCACAATGAACGTGCTGTAGGTGGTGTAGCCTCCGACCCCGCCTGTGCCCAGGCCCAGCCTCACCACCTTGCGAACGCCTTCATCCTTGCCGGCCTGCGCGAACCATTCGGTGATGAGGCCGAGCATGAAGGTACCAGTCAGATTGACCAGCGTGGTGGCCCAAGGCCATGAGATTGCGCTCGTAGATTGCAGTGATCCCAATCCCAGCCGTGTCAACGATCCGACCGCTCCACCGCAGAACACCGCCAGAGCAGCCAATGCCTGGGTGTGCCGCATCCAGAGGGTATGAGTTGGCGTACCGGCCGTATCTGTTTGTTGCTTTCCTGCCGCCGTGTTCGTGTTGTTGTTCATAAGCCCTTCCAAGTTGCGTTCGTTTTGTGAAACGGAACAGCGAGCGCCTGAATATAGTAATTATAAGTGCATGCACTTGCGTTTGAGATATTGCGTAATCTCAAATTTTAAAACCCTCATATCGGCTCAGGCACACCGGCATTCCAATCCGGCGCGTCTGCACATGTTTGTACGGAGAGGAGATCTGCGGGGATGACGTTTCAACGTTTTCGGCCTGCAGGTCTCCTCAAGACTTTGGACCGCGTCGTACCTCACATCGTCAGGAATGCACAAAACATTGGCGTTCGACCCGTGCTCGTGATCCACTTCGTACTTGTTGCGAGACCCCCGTGGCATTTCAATCGTGACTGTGAAGGTGTTGGAATTCAAAGGTTTGGCCATATTGTGCTCCTCTCCAAATGCGTTTCAGGGAAGGAACCGATACAAAATACCCCTGCAGCCCTGCAGAAGTCGTCAGCTCAATGGCGGTTCGGACGGTTATGCCCAGGGTGTACCTCATACCCGTGCTTAACTATACCACCGGAAGGGATCGTGGGTTGTTGTACGCACTCATGGTTGTGCCTGGCACTGTGACGGTTCTCTTTGCAAATGGGGGCATCGCTCTGGTGCAGGACTCCTGTGACATTTCCAGTGGTTGTCCAATCCGGTTTGGTCCCGGATTTTGCCACGTCGATTTGTATGAGGGAAAATGCGTTTGATTTCTCGCTTTGCTTGTTCAGAAAATAAGATGTATATCACATTGTGAAATATATCACGTGAGTCTATGGCGAATACGTGGTTCATAAAACGTTTGACGGAATACAACAATGATAAGTTCGATGTATAAATTCCAAAACAACGAAGAATAATGAGGTGGACAAAGAATGGGGAAAATCAATGCCGCAGACAAGATGGTCCAAGTCATGCAGGCCTGGGGAGTCGATAATGTATATGGTTTGCCGGGTGACTCGGTAGATACAACAGTAGAAGCTTTATACCGTAAGCGCGACGAGGTGAAGTTCACTCAGGTGCGTCATGAGGAGGTGGGTGCGCTCGCCGCAGCAGCCCACGCCAAGCTCACCGGTCAGGTGGGAGTCTGCCTTTCCATTGGCGGCCCGGGTGCCATCCACATGCTCAATGGCCTCTACGACGCGAAGATGGACCACGTGCCGGTCGTCGCCATTCTCGGTGAGATTCAGTCCAGCTTGCTCAACACCGGGTACTTCCAGGAAGTCAACACCGCCAAGCTCTTCGACGACGTGGCCGTGTACAACAAGCTGGTCGCCAGCCCCGAGACGGTGCCTGAAGTCATGGATGAGGCCATACGCATGGCATACCTCCACCAAGGTGTGGCCGTGCTCACCATTCCTGATGATGTGCCCGACCACATGATTGAAGATACGTTCCAGCCCACCGCCGACCAGTTCCACCGCTCACACCCGGTCATCGATCCGGCGCAGATCGACAAAGCCCTGGAGATGATTCACTCGGCCAAGAAGCCGGTGGCCTTCTTCGGCGTGGGTACCAAGAACGCCAAGGCTGAGGCCAAGGAGTTTGTGGAGCGCTACTCGTTGCCGTTCATCCAGACTATGCCGGCCAAGGGCACTATCGACGACGACCACTCCAATGCGTTGGGTCAGGTGGGCAAGCTCGGCACCAAGCCGGCCTATGAAGCCATGTTCGACGCTGACCTGCTCATCCTCGTCGGCACCGATTACCCGTATGCGCCGTACCTCAACAAGAAGATCCCCGCCATCCAGATTGAGTTGGATCCAGACCATATCGGCAAGCGCCACGCTGTGGAAGTGGGTATTGTTGCAGATGCCGCCGATGCGCTGAACCAGCTTAACGAGCGCGGCGAGAAGATTGAGGAGACCGGTTGGCTCAAGGCCTGCCGCAAGAACATGGCCACGTGGCGCAAGTGGATGAAGGACACGGAAAGCAAGTCCCATAAGGGTGTGCTGCCGTCCCGTGCGTTCGCCAAGATGAGTGATGTGGCGCCGGACAACGCCGTCTGGTCCATCGATGTGGGCACATCCACTTCCTTTGGCGCCCGCTTCATCGATGCCAAGAGTACCCAGAAGTACATCATCTCCGCGTGGCTCGGCACCATGGGCTGCGCGCTTCCAGGCGCCATCGCATCCAAGACTGACATGCCCGACCGCCCCGTCTACGCAGTGTGCGGCGACGGCGCCATGGCCATGGTGATGCAGGACTTCGTCACCGCCGTCAAGTACCAGCTGCCCATCGTGGTAGTGGTCCTGAACAACCACCTCCTTGCGTTCATCGAGTACGAGCAGCAGTCGGTGGGCCAGCAGAACTACGGCATCGACCTGGCGGACATCGACTTCGCCAAGTTCGCCGAGGCCTGCGGCGGCATCGGCGTGAACGTGACTACGGACGAGGAGTTCGACGCCGCCATAGAGAAGTACAAGAACCCCACCAAACCGGTCATCATCAACTGCGCTTCCGCCGACGAGGCCCCGCTGCCCGGCAAGATCGTCTGGGACGAGGCCAAAGGCTATATGAAGTTCGGTTTCGACTACTTCGGCGAGCAATTCCGCATCCCGAAGATGCCGCCGCTTCGCGAGATCATGCGTCAGTTCCTGTGAAGGTGATTGTCCTTTAAAGCAAGTTCCGAGTTATGCACAGATACCCCTTGTTCTGGACGCTCCAAGGCCGCTCGGCCGGTCTTACGCCAGAACAAGGGGTATCTGTGCATAACTCTCCATGTGGGAAAGGCGCTTTTTCCTAGCGAATAGTGGAGCCATATCAGTGTTCTTGGGAATGTTGATGTGGCTCTGTGCATAATTTCCTATGATAAAGGCGATTTTCTGGCGAATCGTGCCTACATTGTTTTCTCATATTGAGACGAAGAACCACTCCTTGTGTATACCGCCATTATTGTGTGACTTACATCATTGGCAAAACAAAGGAAAGGGAGTCTGATGAGTCTAACAAGTACGAATTATCTGCCTAGTTACACTGTGGGTGTCGATGCCTACAAGGCCGTGCCAGAGGTCACCAGGCGCTATGGGCGCACCGCCGTTGTCATCGGCGGCAAAAAGGCGATGAACGCCGCTGGCCCACGTCTGCGTGAGGCGCTGGAGGGCACGGACGTAAAGATTCTTGACTTCATCTGGTACGGTGGCCAGGCTCGTCACGATGTGGCGGCAGAGATGGCCAAGGATCCGCGTGTACAGCAGGCCGATATGGTCTTCGGCATGGGTGGTGGCCGCGCGGTCGACGAGTCGAAGGAGATCGCGGAGCTTGCGGGCAAGCCACTGTTCACCTTCCCGACGCTTGCCTCCAACTGCGCCGCTGTCACGGCCATCGGCGTGTTTTACCACGAGGACAACTCAGTCGACAACTACTTCCTGCCCAAGGAGCCGCCGCTGCATTGCTTCATCGACACGCAGGTCATCTCCGAAAGCCCCGACAACTACTTCTGGGCCGGTATCGGAGACGCGCTGTCGAAAGAGCCCGAGGTCGAGCTTTCCAGCCGCGACCTCGACCTGCCGCACACCCCGTTGATGGGCCGCGCCCTGGCGACGGCCTGTGGCAAGCCGTTGTTCGATTACTCTGTCAAGGCCATGGCCGACAAGAAGGCGCGTAGGTCCAGCTATGAACTCCAGCAGGTCGTGCTCGACATCATCGTCTCGACCGGCTTGGTCTCCAACATGACAACCAATCTCGGCGCCAAGGAAGGGGCATACTACTTCAATTCCAGCGTCGCCCACGCGTTCTACAACGCATACACCGGCATCGGCGAGGCATCCCGCCGCCATCTGCACGGTGAGCTCACCGGCTTCGGTACGATCATCGTCGAGGCCTTTGACGACAACGTCGAAGGGGTCAAGCGCTTTGCCGATATCAACATGCAGCTGGGGTTGCCCGTCACACTTGAGCAGATCGAATGCCCGCTTGATGCCTTGGACGGCATCGTCGAGCGCGCGCAGAAGACCAACGAGTGGGGGCGCGCGCCGTATGGCTATACCCCTGAGCGCTTCAAACAGGCCATACTTGACACGGATGCCTACGGCCGCGCCCTGCGCGCCGGCGACAAGGAAGGCTGTGCCAAGGCCTTAGAGGCCGTCCACGCGCATCGCTGCGTTTCGCCGACCCCGCGCAAGGTGTGAGATTCCTTTCAAGCGAGTTCCGAGTTATGCTCAGGCACCCCTTGTTCCGGACACTCAAGGCCGTTCGGCCAAGCTTACGCCGGAACAAGGGGCGCCTGTGCATAACCCCGCCGGAAAACCCGCATCCTTGCATAACTGCGTACCAACCGGCCTATGCGAATTAAGTCAATGGCGTATGGATTGTCCGCGGGAGCGCTAATAATAAAGTCTTCGCTTGGGAATTGCGAGGGGTTCCCGTTTGGTTTGTGGCTATTCAGCCCGCCGGTATGTGCATTGTCTATCCGGTGCAACCGTCAGTGGACGCCAAGTGCGTCACCCCCGATAATGAAATGCGTTGGATGCATGTCCGGGGGTTCGCCGGGTTCCATGCGTGCTCCAAACGCGCTATGTTGCAGCATCACCAACTGATCGCAGGAATGAGAAGGGATTCATGGGCTCAACCATGACTAACACAACCATGCCCGAAACGGGTAATAACGGCGGCAAGCCGGAGCACACCGAGACTGAGCAAGACAGAAACCAGCAGTTCGAGCCGGCCAAGGCCCGCTACGACACCAAGCATCCGATGCTGGCCATGATCGGCCTGTACCTGGGTGCCTTCCTTGGCATGCTCTCCGAGACGTCGATGAACATCGCGCTGCCGGACTTCATGAAGAGCTTCAACATCACCGCGGGCGTGGCGCAGTGGATGGTGGTGGGTTACATGCTCGTCATCGGCATCGTCCTGCCGTTCACCAGCCTGCTTCTGAAGTGGTTCAAGGCCCGCCGCATCCTCTTCGTGGGTCTGGGTGCCTTCCTGGTAGGCTCGTTGCTTTCGGGTTTTGCGCCGAGCTTCGCCGTGCTGCTCATCGGCCGCATGGTGCAGGGCGTCGCCACAGGACTGATTTTGCCGATGATGTTCGCCGTCATCCTTGAGGTGTTCCCGCTGCACAAGATCGGCTTCGCCATGGGTACCGCCAGCCTGGTGATCATGTTCGCCCCGGCTATTGGGCCTACTCTCGCCGGTGCCTTCATCGGAGCGCTTTCCTGGCGTGCCATCTTCTTCTGCTTCGCCATTATTGCCGTGGTCGCGCTTGTCTGCGCCGCCCTGTGGATGGTCAACCCCTACAAGCTGACTCGTCCGAAGATCGATGCGCTCTCCTGCATCGCCTCGGTGCTCGGCTTCGGTGGCTTGGTGCTCGGCGTCGGCCTCATCAGCGTGCTCGGCTTCACCGCCCCCGTCGTTGTCATTCTTGTAGTCGGTGTGCTGGCCCTGGCTTGGTACTGCTACCGTCAGCTTCACATGACCAACCCGGTCATCGACCTGCATGCCTTGGGCATCAAGCCATTCACTGTCGGCATGACCATCGTGGTGATGGACTTCGGCATCACGCTGGCCTCCATGTACTTGATGCCGCAGGAACTGCAGAAGGGCATGGGCATCGCCGCGGCAATGACCGGTCTCATCATGCTTCCCGGCGGTGTGATCAACGCCGTGGTCTCGCTGATCTCCGGCAGGCTCTATGACTCCATGGGCGCCAAGATTCTGGTGCGTGGTGGCCTCATCATCGCCATGGTCGGCCTGGTCCTGCTTATGCTGGCCAAACCCACCAGCCCTGTGGCCTACATCATCCTGGCCCACATCGTCCTCATGATCGGCATCCCGATGGCCATGAACCCGGCCCAATCCTCGGCGCTCGGCTCGCTTCCCGAGTCTCTTTCCACCGATGGCTCCACCATCGTCAACACTGTCCAACAGGTGCTCGGCGCCGTGGTCACTGCCGTCACCACCATCCTGCTGGGCTCAGGCCAGAGCTTCTACATGGGAGCACATGGCGATGGTGCGTATGCCGGCAAGGCGCTTGAGCAAATGTCGTATGTCAATGGTTCCCGCTGGGGCTTTACCTTCGCTCTGGCCCTCGCCGTCATCGGCTTCGTCGTCTCCTTCGGACTGGCCAAGAAGCGGGAGACTTCGGATGTTCGGCACTGATTCGGCGCTTGTCTTTGAAGTGCGGTGCCTGTAAACCCACCCAATTTCGCCACAGGGCGAGCGAAATAGAACGGCGGGTCATGACAACCGCGGCGTAACCATCAAAATGGGGTGTGAATTGTTTGATTCCGCCCCATTTTTGATGCTTGAAGGTGATTGAGGCAGAATTGATCCTGAAATCTGACTTTCGTGTCTCTGAATATACTCAAAGCATGGTTGAGAAAGTAGATAAGCAGGTGAAAATGTCCGAGCAGACGGTGCAGTCAGAGCAGACCAATGCCGTTCATGCGGTCGGCACAGCTGGCGCGGTTGCGGCTGGCGAGGTTGAGGCGGCTGGTGCTGGTGCGACGGAAGGTTGCAGGACCGATCTCAACGTTGTGGCTGCCGAGTACGCTGACTTCGCCGAACAGGCAGAGGCGCAGGTGCCACAGTTGCCGCGCACTGAACAGACGGCAGACCAGGTGATTGCCCTTGCCGCCATCGACTCCACCATGTTCCTTTCCCGCCAGTTGATCCGAGATGGTAGCTTGCCTTTGGTGGATCCACAAGGTCAGCCGCGTATGGCGGCAATGTGTGCCGAAGCCCAGACCTCCGGCCATGGCAGACTGGGGCGTAAGTGGGCTGACAAAGCCGGCTCCTCGTTCTTGGTCACGTTCATGACGGCGCTGCCCACGGCTCTGGTCACCAATCCGGATTTCAACGGCTGGTTCACCATCGAGGTCGGCCTGGCCACTATTGAATCCGTTGAGGACGCCATGGAGGAGTGTGGTGCCAAGCTCATTGACCCGGCGCATGCTTTGGAGCTCAAGTGGCCCAACGACATCTTCTACAACGGCCACAAGCTCGGTGGCATCCTGACGGAGCTCGTGAGTGACTTGCCGATGGGAATGGATGCGTTGGCGATTGTGCCGGGCGACGGCACCGAGGGCCACGACGATGCAGATGATGCCATCAAAGGCGGCATGATTTTAGGTGATGTTCTGCCAGGTGGCAATTGCCCCGCTATGGGTGTGATGTTTGGCATCGGCATGAACCTCGATCTTGACGAGGAGTTACTGCCCACCCCTATTTCCACTTCATTGCAATTGATCTATCGGCCGTTGCCCGACCCCCGTGAGTTGCGCGATGCCATTGCCGCTGGCATCGCGCGGCATTTGCGTGGGCGGCTGGCGAAGTTGGTGGCCAAACCAGAGGAAACACGCCGGCAACTGTATCGGGAGATGAAGTCCGTCTGCTGGACACTGGGGCGGAGAGTCGAGGCCAAGTTCGTTGACGGGTCTGTGCTGCGTGGTCGTGCCGTAGATCTTAACCTCGATGCCTCGCTGACCATTAAGGGCGAGGACGGAGTCCGCAGGGTCGTCCAGACCGCTGATGTGGGCGTCATCGCGTAGGCGGGAAATTCAAGGGAACCGCCTGTGGTTTGTGCGAAGCGACAAAACCGCGTATGGAATTTTGTAGGTTTCCCGCGCGTGGAGCTGAATGCCGGCGACTATTAATAAGATATTATGGGCAAGAATGTCAATAAATTGTTAGTGGCAAATCGTGGCGAAATAGCGCTGCGCGTCATCCGAACAGCGCACGAGATGGGTATTCCCACCGTCGCCATTTACGCTGAGCAGGACCGTGGCGCCCAATATGTCGATATGGCTGACGAGGCCTATCTGCTGAGCGGTGATTCCTATCGGGCTTACTTGGACGAGGACCTCATCATCGATGTGCTCCGCCGTAGCGGTGCCGACGCAGTGCATCCTGGTTACGGCTACCTTTCCGAGGTGCCGAGCTTCGCACAGAAGGTCATCAAGGCAGGCGCCACCTGGATTGGCCCGAACCCCACGGCCTTGACCGACTTGGGGGACAAGATCACCGCCCGCCGCGTGGCCAAGCGTTCCCATGTACCGCCGGTGCCGGGCCTTTCCGAGCCCGTCAGCGATATGCGCGAGCTGCTCACCTTTGCCCAGACCAACGGCTACCCCGTGATGATGAAGCGCACCGACGGCGGTGGTGGCAAGGGCATCACCCTCGTGCACAACGATGACGAGTTGCGCAGCTTCTACATGAATCATGACGCGCTTGAGGGCGGCGACCTGGACGAGTACTTCGTGGAGCGGTTCATCGACAAGGCCCGCCACGTGGAGACGCAGTCCGGCCGCGATTCCCATGGCAACTTCACCGTCTATTCCACCCGTGACTGCTCCGTGCAGCGACGCAACCAGAAGCTCATCGAAGAGGCTCCGGCTCCCTTCCTCACGGATGACGAATTCGACCAGCTGGTACGCTACTCGCGTGCCCTCTTCAGCACCGTCGACTACGTGGGTCTGGGCACCTGCGAGTTCATGGTCACCGAGCAACACAAGGTCTACTTCCTCGAAGTGAACCCACGCCTGCAGGTTGAGCACACCGTCTCCGAGCAGGTGAGCGGGCTCGACCTGGTGCGTGAGCAGATCAACATCGCCAACGGCGAGGACCTCACACCGGTCACTCAGACCCATGACCATGCCTTCGAACTGCGCATCACCAGCGAGGATCCCGAAAAGAACCTCACTCCGAGCTCGGGCACCATCGAAAGCCTCAACTGGCCTTCCGGCCCCGGCATCCGCGTTGACTTCGGCGTGAAGGTGGGCGACGTGGTCTCCCCGAAGTTCGACTCGATGATGGGCAAGCTCATCGTCACCGCGCAGGACAGGCCCACGGCCATCGCACGTGTGCGCCGTGCCTTGAAGGAGTTCAAGCTGGAAGGTGTGCCCACACCCAAGAGCCTCTTCGAGCAGATCTTCAACGACCCGGAGTTCACCGCCGAAGACCACGATGGTGAGCCGGGTCGGTTCACCGTCTCCACCAAGTGGCTGGAACGCAAGTACCTGAACCATAAGCCGGCCAGCGCCGAGGGAGGTCAGCCGGCCTCGCTTTCCGAGGATGGTGAGGCCAAGACACAGCAGGTTTCCGAGTCGTTCGCCATCGAGGTGGACGGCAAACGGGTCAAGCTGAGCGTGCCCAAGGACATCATGGCCGGCCTTTCGCAGGGTGCCCAAGGCGGTTCGCCCCGCAGGCCTCGGCAGCCGCTTCGCGGCGGAGCCTCCGGTGGTGCAAGCACTAAGCAGGCTGCGAAGATCGACGACGGCAGCAAGACGGGGCTCATCGCCTCGCCCATGCAGGCTGTGGTGACGCGTGTGAACGTGGCTCCCGGCCAGGAAGTGGCCAAGGGCGATTTGCTTGCCGTGCTGGAATCCATGAAGATGGAGAACTACGTCTACGCACCGGTGGGCGGAACGGTGGAGAAGATCTGCGTTACGCCCTCCCAATCCGTAGATCCGGGTACGTTGCTCATCAAACTCAATCTGGGCGATGGTGCAGGGACGCCAGCCGGCGACGCTGCGGACGCTGCTGGTTCGGGTTCCCGCAATGACGGCGGCACCGCGCAATCCGCAGATGGCAAGGCCGACGAATCCGGTAAGGAGGTGCGCTGATGACGGACATCATGATGACATCCTCCGTGCAAAAGGCGATGCAATCCAATGAGCCCATCGAGGAGCAGTCGGCGGGTCGAGGCGGCGGCCAGCCCATTCGCGCCGCCGTGGCCCGAGCCGCCGAGCTTGCCCGCGCCGCCGAGAACAAGGCCCATGAGAAGCAGGGCGCCAAGGGCAAGTTCACCGCGCGTGAGCGTCTCGACCTGCTGTTCGACAAGGGCACGTTCCAGGAGATCGGACGTTTCTCCGGTGGCAACATCAATGGCGGTGTCGCAGGCTCGGCGGTCATCACCGGCTTCGGCGACGTCTTCGGTCGCAAGGTGGCCGTCTACGCGCAGGACTTCTCCGTGCGCGGCGGCACTATCGGCCACGCTGAGGGCGAGAAGATCTGCCACCTGATGGACATGGCGCTTGAACTCAAGATTCCGATCGTGGCCATCATCGACTCGGGCGGCGCCCGCATCCAGGAGGGTGTGGAGTCGCTCACCCAGTACGGCCACATCTTCCAGAAGACGTGCGCGGCGAGTGGTTTCGTGCCGCAGATCTCGCTGATTCTCGGACCCTGCGCCGGGGGAGCTGTCTACTGCCCTGCACTCACCGACTTCATCATCATGACCCGTGAGAACTCCAATATGTTCGTCACCGGCCCGGACGTCGTAAAGACCGCCACCGGCGAGGTGATCAGCATGGAGGATTTGGGCGGCGGCGAGGTGCACAACTCCACTTCAGGCGTGGCCCATTACCTGGGCGAGGACGAGGCGGATGCCATCGACTACGCCCGCACCGTGCTGGCCTATCTGCCCGAGAATTCCGACGAGAAGCCTCCCATCTACGCCTATGCCGCCAAGCGCGCCGACAGGCAGAACGCCGAGCGTCTGGGCACGATTGTGCCTGAAAACGACCGCCAGCCCTATGATGTGCTCGAAGTGATTCGTTGCATCGTCGATTATGGTGAGTTCGTGCAGGTGCAGGAGCTTTACGCCACTTCGGCGGTTGTGGGCTTTGCCTGCATCGACGGCAAGCCGGTGGGCATCGTAGCGAACCAGCCGGCGGTTGAGGCCGGCATCCTCGACGTGAAGAGCAGCGAGAAAGTGGCGCGCTTCGTGCGGCTGTGCGACGCGTTCAACCTTCCCATCATCACCCTTGTTGATACCCCGGGCTACAAACCGGGCAGCGATCAGGAGCACGCCGGCATCATCCGCCGCGGGGCGAAGGTCATCTACGCCTATGCCAACGCCCAGGTGCCGATGATCACCGTCATTCTGCGCAAGGCCTTTGGTGGTGCCTACATCGTCATGGGCTCCAAGGCCATCGGCGCCGATGTGAACTACGCTTGGCCATCCAGCCAGATCGCTGTATTGGGCGCTGAGGGTGCGGTCAACATCATTCACCGCAAGGACCTGCACAAGGCCAAGGAACGTGGCCAGGATGTTGATGCGCTGCGTAGCCAGTATGTTGACGAATACCAAAACGAGACGCTCAATGCCAACCTTTCGCTGGAAACCGGCCAGGTCGATGCCATGATTGATCCTGAGCAGACGCGCAGCGCCATTTCGGAGTCGCTTACGCTTTTGGCGAGCAAGAAGCGCGTGAGGCGTACGGGCAAGCATCACGGCAACCAGCCTATGTGATATCTCAATTCAATGTCAGCCGGCAATCGGATTGTGCCGGCAGATACAGCTCAGATGCCTGCCGGGCGAAGGCACAGTGATTTTTCTCATTCTCCTCCGCCGCTCATTTCGAGCTGGTTTACAATATGTGCAACAAGCAATCCGATAGTATGGAATTCATGGAAAATAAAGGAAATTCAATGACCGACAATACGTTCTTCCTCAATCGCCTCAGTTCCGAGCCCCATGCACTGGCGTTCGGAGGGCAGTCCACCCCTTGGGTGGTCTCGCTCGACGACGAGTGCACCGACCCCGCCCTGGAGCAGACCCTGCGGAGCCATGCTGACGCGTCCCAGCGCCTGCTTTCGGCCGTGACCCCCGACCTGCTCGCCACAACAGGCGGCACAGTGGACCTCTTCGGCTTCGAGCCGAACCCGGCCAAGCTGGGCAACGCGGCGGAAGCCGCAGCCAGTGTGCCCGGCATTGCCCTGGCCCAGCTCGGCGCCATCATCGACGCCGCCAATCTGGGCTACGATGTGAACCAAGCCAAGCCGGTGGCGGTGCTCGGCCATTCGCAGGGCATCATCGCCGTGCACATGGTGGATGCCATCAGGAATGCCGGTTCCATCGAGGCCGCGACGCCGCAGATCGATGAGATCCTCGCCATCGCCCGCCTGATCGGTGCTGCGGGAACGCGTCAGGCCCGTCTGCTACCCATCTCCACCAAGTCCGGGAGCGCCACCCCAATGCTCTCTGTGCGCGGTGCCACCAAACGCCAGATTGAAGCCTTGGTGGCTCGTGTGGCCAAACCGCGCGGCCCCATCGTAGTCGCCGTCACCAATGCCGCTGACAACACGGTGCTTTCCGGTCATCCCGAGGATCTGGCGTCGTTCGTGGTCGAGGCTGGCAAGGAGCACAAGAAGCAAGCCCAGCTGCGTAAGGACAAGGTGCGTGGCGGCGAGGTCTTCGACCCGATCCTCGAATTTCTCGATGTCACCATTCCGTTCCATTCCCCGCTGATGAAGGCCGCCGTGGACTCCACTGTCCAGTGGGCGCAGGCTTGTGGCCTTGATGTCTCCCGTGCCAGGATGCTCGCCGAAGAGGTGCTGGTCAACCATGTGGATTGGGCCGGCCGCATCAACTCGTTGCTGTCTTCGACAGACCCCACAAAACTGTGGGTGCTCGACATGGGCCCGGGCAACACGGTGGGCAAGCTCATCGGTACGCTGGTGGAGGGCACCGGCGTGGGCGTGGTGGAGGCCGACACCGGCGAAGCCCGTGCAGCGCTCTCCACCATGGAAGATGAACCGGCCCGCACCCAGGACTGGAGCAAATTCGCTCCAACCGTGCTCTCCACTCCCGCGGGTGAGAAGATTCGTACGAAGTTCAGTGATTTGACAGGCAAGCCGCCCGTGCTGCTGGCCGGCATGACACCGACCACCGTGGACGCCGAAATCGTCGCTGCTGCAGCCAACGCCGGGTACTGGACTGAGTTGGCCGGCGGCGGTCAGGTGACTGCCTCCGTCTTCGACCGTAATGTGGCGGAGCTTGAGGATCGCCTTGAAGAAGGCCGAACCATCGAGTTCAACGCCATGTTCATGGACCGTTACCTTTGGAACCTCCAGTTCGGCCCTGCCGGCATCGTCGCCAAGAAACGTGCTTCGGGCACGCCTATCGATGGCGTGGTGGTTTCCGCGGGTATTCCGGAACTTGATGAGGCGAAAACGCTAGTTGCATCCTTGCGCTCGCAGGGCTTCCCGTACGTGGCGTTCAAACCCGGCACCGTAGACCAGATTCGCCAGGTCGTCCGCATTGCCAAGGCCGTGGCTCCGGTCAAGATCATCGCCGAGGTTGAGGGCGGTGCCGCAGGTGGCCATCATTCATGGGAGTCGCTGGACGCGCTGCTGCTCGACACCTACGCCGATGTGCGTGACTGCGAGAACCTGGTGCTGGTGGCCGGTGGCGGCATTGGCACCCCTGAACGTGCCGCCGACTATATTTCCGGTCAGTGGTCCAAGGCGTATGATCGCCCCAATATGCCGGTGGACGGCGTGCTCATCGGCACCGCCGCGATGACGGCGAAAGAGGCGCACACCAATCCGGATGTCAAGCGCATGCTCGTTGCCACGCCCGGCATCGCTCCGACTCCTGATGGATCCGACCCATTTGCCCCGCTCGGGGAGAACTGGGTGCCTTCCGGAGTTGCGGCTAAGGGCGGGGTGGCCTCAGGCCTTTCGCATCTGCATGCCGACATCTACGAGCTCGAAAACTCGTCCGCCCGTTGCGGCCGTCTGCTGGTTCGCGTCATGAAGCACCCGGAGGAGCTGGAAAGTCGCCGTGATGAAATCATTGAGGCTTTGAACAAGACTTCTCGCCCTTACTTCGGCGACATCGACAAGATGACCTACATTCAATGGGCCAAGCGCTTCGCCGAGCTGTCCTTCCCGTGGGCAGACCCCACGTATGCCGACCGCTTCCTGCACTTGCTGCAGCGCATCGAGGCCAGGGTCTGCGAGCAGGAGAGCGGCCAGTTCGCCTCGCTCTTCAACTCCAGGAAGGACGTTGAGTCCGATCCGCAGGCAGCCATAGAAAAGCTGAGTCGGGCGTATCCGCTCGCAAATCAGGTGTTGGTCAATCCTGTTGATGTGGCCTGGTTCATCACCCTCGTGCGTGAGTACCACAAGCCCATGCCGTTCGTGCCTGCCATCGACAACGACCTGTTGCGCTGGTGGGGCCAGGATCAGCTTTGGCAGTCCGAGGATCCCCGCTACACCGCCGATCAGGTGCGCGCCATCCCGGGCCCGATTTCCGTAGCCGGCATCACCACAGTAGACGAGCCGGTCGGCTCCATCCTGGGCCGCTTCGAGGCCGCTGCGCTGGAACGCACCAAGCAGATGAACGAGCAGGCCGGCATCGAGCCCAAAGCAGCCTTTGCGGAGTTGGCGTCGGCGGCCACGGCCGAGGAGTACATTCGCAAGTCCCCGAACATCTCCTGGGTCGGTCATTTGATGGCCAACCCCGCCTACGGCACACCCAATGGCGACAAGTATTACGAGATTCGTTCGGCCGGTTTCGAAGGCGGCGTGCAGAAGTTCGATCTCGACATCCATCTCGACACCTTCTGGGACAACGATCCCGATGGCGGGCTCTCCAAGCACGCGGTGCGCGATATTGTGGTGCCGCTCAATGTCAAGCCGGAGGAGCCGGGTCTCTTCCCGGTGGTTGACCGTGACCGCCTGCCCAAGCACGTCTACGACATGCTTGCGGCCACGGCCGGAATCGGCAACACCGCCATCACCGGTGACAAGCTCACCGCGATGCCTGTTGTGGAGCAGTCCGAAGACAAGGAGACCTATCCCTTCGGCCTGGCGCATACCAGCTACACCCTTTCCGGCAACCTCGGCTACGACCACGAGGCGGCCACCGCAGGCATCATGCCCGGCAGTCTGCATGCCTCGCGCATTGCTCCGGACGCGCTGGTGGGCCCGGCCTGGCCCGCCATCTACACGGCGCTTGGCAGTGTGTACGTACATGGATACCCCGTCATCGAAGGTCTCCTGAACGCCGTGCATCTTGATCATCAGATGGAGCTTGAAGTCACGGAGAACGAGTTGCTGCAGCATACTGGCGAGACCGTCAATCTCACCAGCTGGGCCGAGCGCTATGCCGAGTCCGCCTCCGGCCGCATCGTCACTATCCACGTCACCCACACCTCCTCCGACGGCACCGTGCTGGCCCACGAGGTGGAGCGTTTCGCCGTGCGCGGCCGCTCTTACTCCGAGGCGCTTCCCGCCGATGTACCCGACTACGGTGGCTACCTTGACTATGCGGAGCAGCAGACCGGTGCCGGCACACCATTCGAGGAACATATCGCGCAGGACAAGAAGGACCTGGTGGTCTCCACCCCGCGCCGCCTGATGCGCCGTGTCACGCTCACCGCGCCCAGCGAGATGACCGCGTTCGCCCGCACCTCAGGCGACTTCAACCCGATCCACACCTCCCATAGAGGCGCCTCGGTCTCGGGCCTGAAGGCACCGCTGGTGCACGGCATGTGGCTCTCCGCCGCCGCCCAGCATGTGCTGCAGGCCACCGACGAAAAGGGAGCCCACTACGAGATCGTCGGCTGGACCTACAACATGTACGGCATGGTGCAGCTTGGCGACAAGGTGGAGATCTCCGTCGAGCGCATCGGCAAGGTGCGCCATGGCGGCATGCTCATGGAAGTCACCTGCCGCATTGATGGCGACCTGGTCTCCCGCGGCACGGCCGCCGTGCGTCCGCAGTGCTCGGCCTACGTGTACCCTGGCCAGGGCATCCAGCAACAGGGCATGGTCCTTGACGAACGAGCCAAGTCCGCCGCCGCACGTGAGACCTGGGAGCGAGCTGACAAACTGACGCGCGAAAAGCTTGGGTTCTCGATCCTGGCCATTGTGCGCGACAACCCGAAGACCCTCATCGCCAACGGTGTCAAGTACTACCATCCGGACGGACTGCTCAACCTGACGCAGTTCACCCAGGTGGCGCTCGCGACCGTCGCCTACGCCCAGACTTCGCGTCTGCGTGAGGCGGGAGACGACGTGTGGCCCGCCTATTTCGCCGGCCATTCGCTTGGCGAGTACAACGCCCTGAGCTCGTTCGCGGGCATCATCCCGTTCGAGACGGTGCTTGAGCTGGTCTTCCAGCGTGGCAGCGCCATGAACAACCTCGTGGAGCGCGACGAGCACGGTCGCACCAACTACCGCATGGCGGCTCTGCGCCCCAACCAGTTCGGCGTGGGCGACGACGGTGTGGACGACTACGTGAAGTCGGTCTCTGAGGCTTCCGGAGAGTTCCTGCAGATCGTCAACTACAATCTTTCCGGTTCGCAGTACGTCGTGGCCGGCACTCTCGCGGGCTTGAAGGCCCTGCAGGAGGACTCCGCACGCCGCGTCAAGGAGTATGGCGGCAAGCCGGCGATGATGTATGTGGCCGGCATCGATGTGCCGTTCCACTCCATGCTGCTGCGCAAGGGCGTGCCCGACTTCCGCGACAAACTCGACAACCTTCTGCCCGAGCATCTCGATTACGAGCGTTTGGTGGGTCGCTACATCCCCAACCTCGTGGCCACACCATTCGAGATGACCCGTGAATTCGCGCAGAAGATCCTCGACGTGGTGCCTTCCACCCGCATCAAGGAGGCATTGGACAATCCTGAGATCTGGGATTCTTATGCCGCCGACGAGCAGAAGCTCGGCAGGCTGCTCCTAACCGAACTGTTGGCTTGGCAGTTCGCCTCGCCTGTGCGCTGGATCGAGACCCAGGCGCTCATGTTCGGCGACACATCCCAGGGTGGCCTCGGCGTTGAGAATTACGTGGAGGTGGGCCTGGGCAACCAGCCCACGCTGGCCAACCTCGCCACCAAGACCCTCAAACTTCCTGACTTCTCAGGCAGCCACGTCTCCGTCTACAACCTCGGGCGCGACGAAGGCCGCGTCTACATGACCGACTCCGATTCGTTGGTCCAAGACGATGAGCCCCAGGACGAGGCCGAAGCCGCTGGCGCAAATGTCGGTGCCGTGCCCGTCCCTGCTGCACAGCCCTCCGGCGCTGCGCAGGTCGCTCCTGCCTCCGCACCGGGTGCACCTGCTCCAGGTGCCGCACCAACCGCAGTGCAGCCTGCTGCGGCAGCACCGGTGGCGGCTTCGGGCGAGCGTCCGGCCGACCTGACGTATAAGGCGTCGGATGGCATCGCCACGCTGCTGGCATACGCCGCTAAGGTGCGTCCCGACCAGATCGGGGAATCCGACACTACGGATTCACTCACCAATGGTGTCTCCTCACGCCGCAACCAGCTGTTGATGGACATCAGTTCCGAGCTTGGCGTGGCCAGCGTCGATGGTGCGGCCGAGGCCTCGATGATCGATCTCTTCGCTCTGGTCAACAAGGTGGCCCCCAACTACAAGGCGTTCGGCCCGGTGCTTTCCGACATCGTACGTGATCGCATCCGTTCGCTTTTCGGTGCCGCAGGTGTCAAGCTGCAGCAGGTGGAGAAGCGTGTGACAGATACATGGCAGCTTGGCGCGGGCTGGGTGTCCTATGTACTCTCCGCGCTGGTGCTCGAGACTCGTGAGGGTGCTTCCTCGCGTGGAGACGATTTGGCCACGCTCGGCACCGAGCCGGCCAAGAACGCCGCTGGGGCCAATGCCCTGATCGATGCCGCCGTGCAGAAGGTGGCCGCCGACCACGGTGTGGCGGTCTCCATGCCGAGTGCCGGGGGAGCTGTAGGCGGTGCGGTGGTCGATTCCGCTGCTCTCGATGCGTTCGCCGCCAAGGTGACCGGTTCCAAGGGTGTGCTCGCCTCCACTGCCCGCTTCGTGCTGAAGGAGCTCGGCGTTGCCGAGCCTGCGCCTGAGCCGGGTGAGGACGAGAACGCCGCCGTTGTGGACGCGGTCGAGGCCGAGCTCGGCAGCGACTGGGTCAAGCAGGTCACTCCTCGCTTCGATGAGCGCAAGGCGTTGCTGCTCGACGACCGTTGGGCTTCCGCCCGTGAGGATCTGGCACGGCTCTACTACAACCACGACTCCGACGTCTCACGCCTGAGCTTCGTCGGTGCCGGTGAGGCCGTGGCTGAAGAAGCCAAATGGTTCCAGTCCAAGGCCCAGGCCGATGGCAACGCCGCGTTGGCGGCCACCTATAATCGCATCGCCGTGGAGGCGATCTCCAAGCCGGAGAGCAATCCTGCGGCTTCGCGCTTCGCAGGCGATGTGGCCGTGGTCACCGGTGTGGCCGCCAACTCGATTGCGGGCCAAGTGGTGGCGGGTCTTTTGGCCGGAGGAGCCACCGTCATCGCAACGTCCTATAGCTTCAAGCAGAGCGCCAAGTCTTGGTTCGAACAGGTCTACCGCAAGAATGCGGTGGGCGATGCCAAGCTGTGGGTCGTCCCTGCGAATCTTTCCAGCTTCCGTGATGTGGATACCTTGGTCAAGTGGATCGGCAACGTCTCCAAGAAGACCACCGGTGCCACCACCACCATTCTGAAGCCGGCCTATGAGCCGAGTCTCTTCTTCCCGTTCGCTGCCCCTCCGATGCATGGCACCATGGCCGATTCCGGGGCCCTCTTCGAGTCCCAGGCCCGCCTCATGCTTTGGGGTGTCGAACGCGCCATCACCGGCCTCGCGGCCTTGGGCAGCGACACGGATGTGCAGCACAAGCTTCACGTCGTGCTGCCCGGTTCGCCCAACCGTGGTGTGTTCGGCGGCGACGGTGCATACGGCGAGGTCAAGTCCTCGTTCGATGCCATCGTCACCCGTGCTCACGCCGAAAAGGATTGGTCCGGCCGAGTCACCTTTGCCCACCCGCTCATCGGCTGGGTGCGCGGCACCGGTCTTATGGGAGGCAACGACCCGCTGGTGAACGTGGTCGAGCGTCACGGCATTCGTACCTATTCCACCGAGGAGATTTCGGTCAAGCTGCTTGATCTGGCCACCAAGGAGTCGCGCGCCAAGGCTGTTCAGGCCCCGATCAGCGCCGACCTCACCGGAGGGTTGGGCAGTGAGCCCATCGACATCAAGGCGTTGCGCTCCGAAGCTGAAGCCGATGAACAGGGGGCCAAGGCCAATACTGCCGCATCGGACGAGTCACAGAACGGTGCTTCCGATGGATCCGCAACGATTCTGAAGGCTCTGCCTACGCCGAATCCGCCTCGTCAGGCAAAGGTCGATCTTGCCGATTGGAAGGGCGTCACCGCTCGTCCGGAGGATGAGATCGTCATCGTCTCCATCGGCGAGCTTGGAACGTGGGGCTCCGGCCGTACGCGTGAGGAGGCCGAGCTTGGTATCCACCCGGATGGTACGGTTGACCTTTCCGCCGGTGCTGTGTTGGAGCTTGCCTGGAACATGGGCCTGCTCACTTGGCAGGACAGCCCCAAGGCAGGTTGGTACGATACGGATGGCAATCTCGTGCCCGAGGGCGACATCGCCGAGCGCTATCACGACGAGGTCGTGGCCCGTTCCGGCCTGCGCCCCTTCGACGAGGGCATGGGAAGCGGTGACTATCAGGACGGCACCGCCAGCGGCGAGACCGAGATCTATCTCGATCACGACGTGGCCTTCAATGTGCCGAGCCAGGAGATGGCCGGTGAGTATGTCAAGATCGACCCCGACCACACCAGTGTGGAACGTGATGAGGAGAACGATGAGTGGACTGTCACCCGTCACCCAGGCTCCATGATTCGCGTGCCCAAGCGCATGGCTATGACCCGCACCGTGGGCGGCCAGTTCCCCAAGGGCTTCGATCCGGTGAAGTGGGGCATTCCCGCATCCATGGTCGGCGAGGTCGACACCATTGCCCTCTGGAACATCGTCACTACGGTCGATGCCTACATCTCCGCGGGCTTCAGCCCTGCCGAGGTGCTGCAGACCATCCATCCATCGATGGTGGCCAGCACGCAGGGCACTGGTTTCGGCGGCATGGCCTCGATGCGCAAGCTCTACCTCGACCGGTTCCTCGGCCACGAGATTCCCACCGACATCCTGCAGGAGGCGCTGCCCAACGTGGTGGCCGCCCACGTCATGCAGTCCTACATCGGCGGATACGGCAACATGATCCAGCCGGTTAGCGCCTGCGCCACGGCCGCGGTCTCCCTTGAGGAAGGCGTTGACAAGATCGCCCTCGGCAAGGCCGACTTCGTGGTTACCGGCGCCATCGACGACATCGGCGTGGATTCGGTGATCGGCTTCGGCAACATGGGTGCCACAGCAGATGCAGGAAAGATGTACGCCAAGGGCATCTCGTCCCGCTTCTTCTCCCGTTCCAACGACCGTCGTCGCGACGGCTTTGTGGAGTCCGAAGGCGGCGGCACGATGCTGGTCACCCGTGGCGACATCGCGTTGAAGATGGGTCTGCCGGTGGCGGCGGTGGTCGGTTACGTCCACAGCTTCGCCGATGGCGCCCACACCTCGATCCCAGCCCCAGGTCTCGGTGCACTTGCCGCAGCCCAAGGCGGTAAGGATTCGCAGTTGGTCCGTCAGCTCGCTGCGCTTGGTGTCTCGCCTGACGACATCGCCGTGGTTTCCAAGCATGACACGTCCACCAATGCGAATGACTCCAACGAGTCCGAGCTGCACAACACCGTGGCCCACGCCATCGGGCGCACCGACGGCAACCCGCTGTTCGTCATCTCGCAGAAGTCCCTTACCGGCCATGCGATGGGTGGTGCCGCCATCTTCCAGATCGACGGCCTGACCCAGCTCTTCAAGTCCGGTGTCATCCCCGCCAACGTGGCGCTCGAGTGCGTCGATCCGAAGATGCAGAAGGATGACCACATGGTCTGGCTGCGCAAGCCGCTCAAGGTGGGCAGCGTCAAGGCCGGTCTGGCCACGTCGCTTGGTTTTGGCCACGTCGCCGGCTTCGTTGCCTTGGTGAGTCCTGGTGCCTTTGAGGCGGCCGTGGCCAATACGCAGGGTGAGGAAGCGCTTGAGGAATGGCGCCGCAAGGCCAACGCCCGTTTGGCCGCCGGTGAGCGTCATCGCATCATGGGCATGATGGGTCAGGCCCCGCTCTTCGAGGAGATCGACAACCGTCGCTTCCACGAAGACAGCAAGCGCTACGACTCACACGAGGTGGAGAAGGCCATGCTGTTGAACCCAGATGCTCGTCTCGGTGCCGATGGCTACTTCGAGTAAGTGAGTGCAGATAACCCAATAACCTCGGTCAATCCGTTAACTCGGTAAATGCCACGATGGCGGCCGCTGATTCAGTGTCAGTGGCCGCCATCGTCATGTGTGAATCTTTGCCGCTAAAGGTGCATGCGAGGGTAGGGGGAGCACACCAAGTTGGCTCAAAAGAACGGAATCTAGGGCGAAAACATTCTTTTGCGCCAACTACTGATGTTTGCTGATGGTTACTCGTAGTCGCCCATGCTAAGTTGGCCCAAAGGAACGGAAAATCGTCGGATTCCGTTCCTTTGGGCCAACTTAGCATTTGAACCAGCAACATCATTCACGCCGAGCAGTTCGACGCCGCTGTCCATGGACTATAAAAACTGCGGCATTACAGCGTCGTCACCGGGAATCCTTTGGTCAGGGTGAAGCCAAGCACCACAACGATGATACCCAGGACGAGCGGAATCCAAAGCACCTTGAGGCTCGCCTCGCCACGGGTCTTCTTGGCGAAACCCATCTCCAGGGTGCCGATGAACGCAAGTGCCACAACAATCTTGACAATGAGCAGCACAGGGTTCTCTTTCCAAGGCCGAGCGAACATGACAATGCCGCTGATGATAATGATGACGTAGCATACGCGAGCCACCATGGCCCAGATTTTCGTTTGTTTGGCAGGGCCGATGAGACCGAGCAGAGCTGCTATGATCAGCACGATACCCACGACCAAATGCGTCCATGACCACACCATATGATTCGTTCCTTCATTCGTGGTTCGGCGGTGACAAGACGATTGTCACGGTCGATGTTATTCGTTCCTTCATTGTACGCTGACCTGGTCAGCCGTTACCATGTGAATGTGAGTGTTTTAGGCGTAGGGCTTGATTTGGTGGAAGTCGACGGGTTCAGGAAGCAGCTTGACGAGCCGGGCACCCGCATGCGCTCGCTGTTTTCAGACCGTGAGTTGCGCCAGGCAAGAGCTAGGGCGGCATTGAAACACGACGATGAGGCAGTGCACCTTGCCGGTCGTTGGGCTGGCAAGGAAGCCGTGCTGAAAGCTTGGTGCCAGGCGTTGGGGGAGCGCTCCTACCCTTATACTCTCGACGATTTCCCTTGGGCTCAGGTTGAGATTTTGGACGATGCCCGTGGCTGCCCTATGGTGGCATTCGGGCAAGAGTGCAAGGTCGTTTTACACTCCTCACTGGGCTTGGACTCTCAAGATGCGGCTTCAGCTGTTGCACAGGAATCCGGCGTTGACCCGAGTTTGGACGCTTTTCGATATGTGCCGATTTATCAGGCGAAGCACGCCGATGCAAGTCATGCTGAGAAAGAGCATGCCGTCTCGTACTGCTGGCACATCTCGTTGAGTCACGACGGGCCCGTAGCTTGCGCTGTGGCGGTCCTTTCCTCATGAAACATGATTGCCATGGGCGGCATGATCGACGGGTTGCCCTGGTTGTGTCGTTCGGGCACGGGGTTCGTGTATACTTGAATCTTGCTGTTCGGTTTGGTATCGACGGCGCAACGCGGATGTAGCTCAATGGTAGAGCCTCAGCCTTCCAAGCTGATCACGCGGGTTCGATTCCCGTCATCCGCTCTTCTCGTTGGATATGCATAGTGGCAAAGTGATTGATGCAATTGGGTTTCATTGTTTTTCGATTTCTACGATTTGCCCTGAAGCAGAGTATTTTTAAGCGATTGCTATCATTGCTTCATCATGGAATGCCCGTCTCCATGGCTCCGGCAGCCAGGTATGACAATCAACTTTGGATTTCACTCTGTGCTCAATTTCTCTCTGCGCTGTATTCTTACTCCCTAAAGCACTCGATGTGATAGTGTTTGTCGCCTAGATCAACCCAGCAATCAGGCGGCCTTAATGGGCGTTCATAAGCTATGGCAATAGCGAAAGCGTGCAAGATTCTGTTTTTCCTGCCTTTGTTGCATTACAGTTGGGCGAAACATAATCGTAATCAGCGGAAAAGAGATGAAAATGACAGATATTGCATGGCAATGGACGGCCCTGGTGGTCGTCACCGTACTATTCGCCGCTCTGGTGTGGCTCAATCGCAGCCGTCACGTCAACTTCAGCATCAGGATCATCGTGGCCACGGCACTTGGCATCGTTGTAGGCATCGGGTTCAAGGGGCATTTGGAATTCGTGTCGATGTTCGGCACGGTCTGGTCGAACGCCATCAAGGCCATTGTGGTGCCGCTGCTGCTGTTCAGTGTCGTCGCGAGCATCACCAATCTCGGTGAGTCTGTGCGCCTGAAGAACATCGGTATCAAAACTGTTGTTTTCCTGTTGCTTAACACCTTGCTGGCCTCGGTTACGGCCCTGCTGCTTTCCATCGCTTTCGGCATCGGAAAGGGGTTCACCGGTGGAGCACCCAAGGGTGTAAAGCCTCACGAGGTCCCCGGCATCGTTGATACGCTCATCGGTTTGTTCCCCTCTAACCTGGTGGGCAATTGGGAGCAGAATCAGGTGGTCCCTGTTGTGTTGTTTGCCCTCCTCCTGGCTATTGCCTTCAATGAGGCCTCGCGCACCGTCAAGGGTGCCGATGCCGTGGCTTCGTTCAAGGCGTTTGTAGACGCGGGCAACACCGTGCTTTCCCGAGCCACGCAGATTGTGATGGGATTCACCCCCTACGCCACCCTCGCGTTGATAGCAGAGGCTGTGAGCAATAGCGTGGTGGACGCATTGCTGCCTCTGGTCGGCGTGCTTGTGGTTTCGTATCTGGCGCTCGCCATCCAGTTGTTCCTGCTTCAACCGCTCGTGCTCGGCATCACGACCCACTTGAATCCAATCAACTTTTTCAAGTTCTACGGGTCCACCGGTGTGGTCGCCTTCACCTCCGAATCATCCATTGGCACCATCCCCGTCAATGTGCGTCAGCTTCGCAAGAGCGGTGTTCCCGATGACATCGCCTCATTCGTGGCCAGCCTTGGTGCCAACCTGGGTATGCCGGGCTGCGCAGGAGTATGGCCCATGGTCCTGGCCGTCTTCGCCATCAATGCTCAAGGTCTTCATTATTCAATCGGTGGATACGCATTGCTTGTGGCGTTGGCACTGTTTGTCTCCATCGGCACTGTTGGCGTTCCTGGAACCGCAACCGTCA
Organism: Bifidobacterium sp. ESL1118; assembly: GCF_058505595.1. NCBI lineage: Bacteria > Bacillati > Actinomycetota > Actinomycetes > Bifidobacteriales > Bifidobacteriaceae > Bifidobacterium > Bifidobacterium sp. ESL1118. Next base: position 1,540,065 of record NZ_CP196371.1, on the reverse strand, counting down.
CCGCTACGGCGCTCTTCGCATCTGCTGGCCTGCCTGTGTCGTTCATCGCCGTCACCCAGCCGATTTCGCAGATCGTCGACATGGGACGCACCGCGGTCAATGTGGCCGGGTCTGCAAACACTGCCACTATCGTGGCCGCCACTGAGCATGAGCTCGACAAGGACCTTTACTACGGTCGCAAAGAATGGAGCGAGGACGACGAAGACGAGGCCGTGAGCCGTGGCAATGGTTCCGGCAACGCTCTTTCAGCCGATACTCCGGATGCAGCAGGCGGGTCTGCTGCGGTCGGTTCCAAGGACGGTGCACAGGGTTCCTCGCCTGCTCAAGAACAGTCTTCTGCTTCGGCGGGTCTGCTTTCGTTTATCCCCAGTGCGGCCCTTGAAGGAACGGGTGGCGAGTCCTGCGGCGTGGCCACGCACAACCATGACGGCAAAGACACCAATGAATAACGACAATGGTGAATGACTCAATTGCGTTAGATGATTTGCTGTCTTATGTTGTTATCTCTTTTGTGGAGACGCACATGAGGTAAGGTAAAGCACTGCACGAGGGCTATGCGTCGCATGCTTGCAGTTGTCTGCTGGCGTGCGACGTTTGTTTTACCGGTGTAAGGGTAAGGTGTGCTCTGAAGGTATACGAGGAATAAGGCAGGGCAATGGCTGATACAACGCGGAGCGATGCCGGCGAAGACAATCGCGGCAGGCTTGAGACCACAAAGGCTGAAGGTGGTTCCGCTCAACCTAGAAAGCCCAACCAGGCCATCGAAATCATCGAAGGCAAGGTCGAGGAGGTTCCGGTTTCCAAGCATCCCGTTTCCACCATTCCTGAAACGGATGTATCCTGGGCGGACATTCAGCGTAGCAAGTTCAATCCTTGGGCTTGGGGCATTTATGTGGTCTCCATTCTGCTGGCAATCGTGGTTCCATATTGGGCTGGTCGCAAACTCGCTTTGGGGCACGCCGCGCTGGTCATTAAACTACTCGGTCCATTCACGCCTCAGGGCATTACATTCATTTCGTGGATGATAGTCATGGCGATGCTTGCGTTCCTAGGCCTGGCCCTTGTGGAAGCCTCTTCTTGGCTATGGAGAGTGCTTTTCGCCGTGGGGTTGGCCGTTGAACAACTCATTGCCGGCGCTTGTATGTTGAAGATCAATTTTTGGTATTCTACCCGTGTGCTGTATACCGAGTCTTCCGCACTTCCCAATGCCGCAAATCTTGGTATTTTGGCATCGTTCCTCGGTCTTGCTGTGTTCGCATTGGTGTTTGTGGGTTTGCTGGTATCGATTCATCCAGATTCCCACCTCAACGTATTGACACACAGTTGGGTGGCATTCCTTCTGTTTTTCGTCGTCGAGGTTGTGGCTTTGCTGATTGCCATGTTCGTGGGGATTCCAGCATTGGCTGTGGCATGATTTCCAGCCTGTGCCGTATAATTGTCAACTGGCGTGTTTCGCCCGCGGATTGAGAGCGCTTTCGACACCCCGTCGGTGGCACCGCGCAGCAATTACAAGGAGGATGCCGTGGCACTTACGGCTGAAGTTAAGCAAGAGATCATTACCAAGTACGCAACGCATGAGGGCGATACGGGTTCTCCCGAGGTTCAGGTGGCTTTGCTCACCCAGCGTATCTCTGATTTGACTGAGCATCTGAAGACCCATCAGCATGATAATCATTCACGTCGTGGTCTGCTGCTCATGGTCGGTCAGCGCCGTCGTCTGCTTGGTTATTTGAAGCGTGAGGACATCAACCGTTACCGTTCACTCATTGAGCGCCTCGGTTTGCGTCGATAGTTCTTTATTGCCCGGGCTTTGGCTCGGGCAATTTATGTAAGACGGCGACGTACAGGCAAAAGATGTACTGGCGCGTTGAGTCGGTTTGTGGAAGAGACACTTGGCGGCCTTAAGGTGTGGGCCGGAAATAGTTTCAATGTATAATTGAAGAAATGACTGACGCTGAGAAGTGAAGTGGCGTCCGGACGGTTGAGGATGCGGCGATGTGCCGCGGTAGGTTGACGTCCACGATGACATCAAGCATTTTGAGGTATGCAGGGTATTAGGAATAGATCAAACAAAGGAGGAACCCGTGGAGGGTCCCGAAATCAAGGCCGTTGAGGCCATCATAGACAATGGAACATTCGGTAAGCGCACGCTGCGCTTTGAGACGGGCCGTTTGGCCCAGCAGGCGGACGGCGCCGTGGCCGCCTACCTGGATGACGATTCAATGGTGCTTTCCACCACCACGGCCGGATCGAGCCCCAAGGAGAACTACGACTTCTTCCCGCTGACGGTTGATGTGGAGGAGAAGATGTACGCCGCGGGCAAGATTCCCGGCTCCTTCTTCCGCCGCGAAGGCCGTCCGTCGAACGACGCCATCCTGGCTTGCCGTATCATCGACCGTCCGTTGCGCCCACTCTTCCCGCACACGCTTCGCAACGAGGTGCAGGTCGTGGAGACAGTGCTAGCCTGCAATCCCGATGATGCCTACGACATGATTGCGTTGAACGCAGCTTCGGCTTCGACGATGATCTCCGGCCTCCCGTTCGAAGGCCCAGTTTCCGGCGTGCGCTTGGCGCTCGTCGATGGTCAGTGGGTCGCCTTCCCGCGTTGGAGTGAACGCGAACGCGCGGTCTTCGAACTCGTGGTGGCGGGCCGTGTGGTAGAGAACGGCGACGTGGCCATTGCCATGATCGAGGCCGGCGCGGGCAAGAACGCCTGGAACCTCATCTATGACGAGGGCCAGACTAAGCCTGATGAGGAAGTCGTGGCCGGTGGTCTTGAAGCCGCCAAGCCGTTCATCAAGGTGATCTGCGAGGCGCAGAACGAACTCAAGGAGAAGGCCGGAAAGACCAGCACCAAGGAGTTTCAGCTCTTCCCTGAGTACACCGACGAGCTCTACAAGCGCATCGACGAGATCGCCCACGATGATTTGGCCGACGCTCTGTCCATCGCGGAGAAGTTGCCACGTCAGGAGCGCATTCACGAGATCAAGGAAGGCGTGCGCGCCAAGCTCGTTGACGAGTTCACCGACATGGACGATGCCGAGAAGGAGAAGGAACTCGGCAACGCGTTCAAGGAACTGCAGCGCCAGATCGTGCGCAAGCGCATCCTCACAGAGGACTACCGCATTGATGGCCGTGGCTTGAAAGACATTCGTACCCTTTCCGCTGAAGTCGACATCGTGCCGCGCGTCCATGGTTCCGCGCTCTTCCAGCGCGGCGAGACCCAGATTCTGGGTGTCACCACCTTGGGCATGCTCAAGATGGAGCAGACGCTCGACGCCATCTCTGGCCCGCAGACCAAGAGGTACATGCATAACTATGAGATGCCGCCGTATTCCACCGGCGAAACCGGCCGTGTGGGTTCGCCCAAGCGCCGTGAGGTGGGCCACGGTGCATTGGCGGAGAAGGCCTTGGTTCCTGTGCTCCCCAGCCGCGAGGATTTCCCCTACGCCATTCGTCAGGTCTCCGAAGCCATTGGTTCCAATGGTTCCACTTCCATGGGTTCCGTTTGCGCGTCCACGCTTTCGCTGCTGGCCGCCGGCGTGCCGCTCAAGGCCCCCGTTGCTGGCATCGCCATGGGTCTGGTCTCCGGTGATGTCAACGGTGAGCATATCTATAAGACCCTTACCGACATCCTTGGAGCGGAAGATGCCTTCGGCGACATGGACTTCAAGGTGGCAGGCACCTCCGAGTTCATCACCGCCCTCCAGCTCGACACCAAGCTCGACGGCATCCCCGCCGACGTGCTCGCCGCCGCGTTGCAGCAGGCCAAGGAAGCTCGCACCACAATCCTTGAGGTCATCAACGAGTGCATCGACGCCCCGGCTGAGATGAGCCCGACTGCTCCTCGCATCATCACCACCACCGTTCCTGTCGACAAGATCGGTGAGGTCATCGGGCCGAAGGGCAAGATGATCAACCAGATTCAGGAAGATACCGGCGCCACCGTCACGATCGAAGACGACGGTACGGTCTACATTGCATCCGAGGGTGGCGATGCGGCTGACAAGGCCAAAGCCACCATCGACGCCATCGCCAACCCGCACGTTCCGGAAGTCGGTGAGACCTTCAACGGCAAGGTGGTCAAGACCACGAGCTTCGGTGCGTTCGTCAATCTGACTCCTGGAACCGACGGATTGCTCCACATTTCCCAGATTCGCAACCTTACCGATGGTGAGCGCATCGATGCTGTGGAAGATGTGCTTAAGGAAGGCGACACTGTCGAGGTCGTTGTCCAAGGTGTGGATGACCGCGGCAAGATTTCGCTCGCCATCCCCGGCTACGAGGAGGAGCAGGGCTCTTCGTCCCGCGGCCGCCACGAAGGTCGGGACGATCACCGCGGCTACGGGCATCGCGACGATCGCGGGTACCGTGGGCAGGGTCGTGACGACCGTCACCGTGGAGACCGCGATGATCGCAGTGACAGGGCTGACCGTGACGATCGTGATTTTGATGATCGTCCGCGCCGTCGTCATGCTGAGCCGGAAGATGCCGACGATGATGTGGATGAGCCTATTGAGCGCGATGAGCGTCCTGCTCGTGAAGACCGTGGCGGTCGCCACCATGAGTCCCGTCGCCGCCGCAGCGATGACGATCGTGATTTTGACGATCGCCCGCGTCGCCGTCGCAGTGACCGTGACGAAGCTGGCGACGATCGTGATCGTGGCTCCCGCCACGACCGTGACCGCCGTGGCGAGCGTCGCAGCCGTGAAGGCCGTGGTGGCTACCGTGGAGGACGCAGGAATGATCGCAACCCACGCTATGCCACCGATGACCACTACGATGACTATCGTTCCGACCGTGAGGAGCGCTATGAGCGTCCGCGTCGCCAGGTGCGTCGCGACTTCGATCCGTTCGATGACGAGGACTGATCGATTTGACGCTTGAGCGTTGAGTCGTATTGGAGGGCATGGCTGTAGGGCCTTGCCCTCCATTTTGTTGAGATGTGCTCGGGAGTATGGCTCCCACCAGTAGGTTGACTTTGCGCCCTTTGGTCTTCGTATACCCCGCAGTTACTGATGCGTTTCTGTCGGTTTCTCGCGGACTTGTTGTAGTGCCTCTGAGTAATGGACGTTTTCTGCCGGTTTCTGCGGGGGAAATGCACGGATTGGATTTCGAATCGCTTAATGGCTTAGCGAATTCATGGTTTCAGTGATGGCTTGCTTTGTAGTATGGTGTATGGGCCGTTGAAATGATACCGATGGGAGATTGATATGTTGGAGGATGCCGCTGGAAAAGGCGCTCAGTCTGACTATGATGACGCGATTGTGGACAGTAATGCCATTGATCCATATGATGATGCCGGTCAGCCAATACCGGTCACCATTCCCATTGCGTTGGTTGAAGGCGTCAAAGTGGTCTATACCACACGCCTGGGGGGAGTGAGCACCGGTGGTTATGCCTCATGCAACCTCGGCGGCAAAGGAGGTGACGATCTTGAGCATGTGATGAGCAATCGTGCGGCTGTGGCCAAGGTCGTCGGTGCCCCGCTTGCTCTGGTCTCCCAGGTGCATTCTGGCAAAGCCGTTGATGTCGATGAACTCATGGGTGTTGGCGCAGTGGGTGAGGTCGAGGCCGGTTCTGCGGCAACCTACACGGTTGGTGAGAACAAAGGCCGGGTTGTGATGTCTGCAGTCGAAGCAGACGGCCAGGTGAGTTCCAGGACAGGTGTGGCTCTTGGCATGTTCGCAGCGGACTGTCTGCCTGTGCTGATGGCCGACCCAGAGGTTGGCGTCATCGCCGCCGCTCATTGCGGAAGGCGCGGGCTGGAACGTGGCATTCTCGGATCCACAGTTAGGATGATGGTGGGCAAAGGTGCGAAGCCCGAGCGCATTGTCGCCACGCTCGGCCCCTGCATCTGCGGCGATTGCTACGAGGTCGGTCAGGAGATCGCCGATGCCTTCGATGCCCGTTTTCCTGGCACGTTCACGCTGACCCGTTTTGGCGGTCCTGGCATCGACATCGCTGCGGCAGCCCTGCAGGAGCTCGATGCCGCTGGCGTGCTACCAGCCAACATAATTTCCTCAACGTCACGCGTGGCAGCGGCCACTCAGTATTTGGCGAATGATGAGGAATTGCTAAGGCTGCATCAAGCCGATGCCGTGCCTTGTGTTGATGGCGCTGGAGAAGCCGGAAGCCGGGACGGGTGCGTGGAAGGTGGCAATGCTCATGGCCATAAGGCCTATGCTGCCGATGGTACGGATGATGGCTTCATCTCAAGTGTGCACCATGCGCTGTGTACGTTGGAGAACCCACTGTGGTACTCCCACCGCCGCTCAACGTTGACGCACAAGGCACACGAGGGCCGTATGCTCGCCCTCATCATGCGCGAGTGACGTGCGTTTCGAGGGTTCATGCGAAACTCTGGTCAACATTGAGCCTGTTTTCGTTCCGTGAGCACTTTTTGAGGATATCATGCGAGGTCCAGGCAAGAAATCGTTGAAATCACGTCAACCTTATGTTCAAATCTTGGTTGGATGACAGGAAAAGTGCTCACGGAATGAATTGCCATAAGTTTGATGGCGAAAATGCCGATGATTGGCTGCGGCATTTTCGCCTGTGCTCATCTACCGGCGTTTAACGGCGCTTGCCTTGTCTGCGGGTCACGAACGCCTGGGTACCCCGCGTTGAGAGTTCACCGATCACCGCGCCGAAGGCCGCGGATAGCACGGCGAAAAGGAGACTCATCATCAGGCCCTGTTGATGAGTGGTTTCGGCATCGCCTCCCACTCCATTGTTTTTGTGGTTTTTGGTGACGGTGCTGTCCCAGATGGACTGGAACACTTTTCCGCCAACAATCCCGATAATCGAAGGAATGAAGGATTTCATGGCTTTGTCGCCCAAAGTGTCAGGATCGTTGAGTAATTTGGCACGCGCCTGGGCGATTTTGCCATCGGCCTTATGAAACTTCTCCACCACGCGGTCTGCAGAGTTGCTGTTGCCGGTGCTTGTGGTCTTTGCATCTGCGGGGTTGTCGTTGTTGGAAGGGCCGCCCACGGAACCAGCGGCCTTGGTGGTGTCCGGCGTGTTCGTCCGAGTTGTCTTGCGCATATACCCATGATACGGCGTGGCGCTGATAGCGGGTGGGGCAGATTCGTTGTGAGATGGTACTTGATTTTGACAACGTGTGCATTATTCTGATAACAGATATTTCAATGGTTTTTCAGTGGTAACACCGGTTTTGGTGTGGAATTGTTGATAGTGTTGCAACGAAAGGGCGCATGATGCACAAAGCGGGAATCAGAGACGTTGCCAAGGCCTCGGGCGTATCGGTCTCAACAGTGTCCAGGGCGTTCACCAGGCCGGATTTGGTTTCCGACAAAACACGTCAAAAGGTGCTTGAGACTGCGGACCGACTGGACTTCAACATCTCCCGTTCCGCCACTTCGCTCAAGTCTGGCCGAGCCTATCGCGTGGCGTTGCTCATGAATGAGGATGTCACCAGTTGGTTCAACACCCAAGTCTTTGCCGGAGTTGAATCGGTCATGCACCCTGCAGGCTACGACGTGTCGCTGTTCCAGCATGTGGACACGGGGGAGAGCCGTAGAAAGTTCTTTGCCGACCTGCCGGTGCGGCGCAATGTCGATGCTGTGTTCGTGGCCTCATTTGCGGTCGATCACCATGAAGTGGAGCAGCTGCAGCGCATCCATGTGCCCATCATCGGTATCAACACGCCGGAGACGGATGGTTTCGACGCCTCGGTGGCCATTGATGATGAGCGAGGCATGTTCACGGCGGCTCAGCATCTCATCAACCTCGGCCATCATCACATCGTCTATACCTGCTCTCAGAGCGCCACTTCCATGAACTCGAGCATTGACAAGCGTACACTCGGTTTTCAGCGGGCTTGCGAAGACGCTGAGAATGAGCGAGACCTTGACTGGCAGGTGCTGCAAGTGCCACGTGGTCGTGATTTCGCAGATTCCGCCCTTGCGGCCTTGCTCGAGTTGAGGGACTTTCCCGATGCCATCTGCTGCCAGACCGATATGATGGCCATTCCCGTCATGCTCAAGTTGCAACGCTATGGAAAGGCCGCTCCGCGCGATTATTCGATCATCGGCTTTGATGACAGCCCCTACGCCGACACTGTCAACCTGACTACGATGCGCCAGGATCCGCAGGCCATGGGGCAGTGGGCGGCGCATCAGGCGCTGGAGCTCATCGACGGCAGGATTCCTTCCGATCCGTTTCGCTCTGTCGAGCCTCGATTGGTTCTGCGCGGCTCCGATGCCTTGTTCAAGTAGATGGTGCAATAGTGACGACGCCAATGGTGGCTACGCCAGCAGGGAGCATGCCAGGAGCATCACCGGGTAGAAGGCGTAGAAGGCCCATTTGATGGCGGTATTACGGTAGCCGAGCTTCCCGTTGCGAAAATGCAGGAGTACTACGCCAATTGCTGGTGTGACGCCGAACAACGCGCCGACGAGACCAGCAGAGAACAGCATGGTGGTTTCGTGGGCGCTGGAAAAGTAGAAGATCAGGCAGAAGGCGAGTGTGAGCGCACCGAGGTTGAGGAACTGCTGACGTACACCGATGCGTAGGATGAGCATCCACACGAATCCTGCAATGCTCGCGACGATGCAGATGGTGCGGCGCTGGGGTGCCGGCCGCGTGCGGGCCCAGCGGCAGATAGCCAACACAATCAGGCAGATGAATACGGCGAACACCGGATTCTGCGAGGAAAAATCGAATGGCTTGCCGCTGGTGGCAAGGTCATAGGGCACTTCCGTGATGAGTGCAAGCACCAGCAGCCGAACACCATAGACGGTGATGTTCCTGCTGTGGCGCACGCCTTCCACCAGAGCCCAGGCGTAGAGCGGGGTGGCGGCCCAGGAAGCCACTTCGCACAGCACCATGAGTGTCAGACCGGCCATGGAGGTGCGATCAAGGCCGAAAAGACTTGGCAGCAGCGTTGTGCCGGCTGTGCCCAATATCAGTAATACGGCGCCGATTATTTTAAGACTACAGATTGTCAGTCCGCGGTTCCTGCGGCTTGCCTTCCGTTCCTCACTGTGAGTGGATACGTCATTGTCTGTGCTCATTTGCTCTGTGTGGTTCATGCGAAAATGAATGCCTCCAAATCGTTCCAATCGGGGCCCGGCCCGTCTTCGCTGTGATCCGTATGGTGCGAGTATACCGCTTGAGCGGGGTGCACCGGGTCTTCCGTGGGCGAGATGGCGGTGTTGAAATATGCTCCGTCTATGCCGGTTGCCCGCGCGCCGACAATATCGCACGCTACGTCATTGCCCACCATGAGCGCGCGGTTGGCGGGGCAGGAGCAGAGGCTTAGCGCCTTCTGAAAGAGCTCGGCTGCCGGCTTGCGTACGTGCTCCGCGCTCGAGATGACAATGTGGTCGAAGCTGTGGCTCAGGCCGAGCTGTTTCAACTCGGGAAGCGTATAGACCTCTTGGGCGTTGCTGACGAGCGATACGTGCAGCCCGGCGTTGCGTAGTTCGGCCAAAGCGGCAACGGCTCCTGGGAATGCGCGAATCATCCGGCAGCTGGATTTGCGAAACACCCATGCCGCTTGACGGGCGGCTGCGTCGTACGTGGATGGGCTTTGGGCTGCGTCCGCACCGCGTATATTTGCCGAGGCGCTCTCGCCACTCCAGCCGTCCGCCAAGAGCGAGCGATAGACTGGCAGTAGGTCGGGCTCGAAATATTCACTCCGTCCCTCGGACTGCGCCTGCGTGAGGGCGGCGAATCTGGAACGCAGCAGCGTGAGCGATTCGTCCGTGCTACGGGGGAGCGCATCGCCAGGGCGGCGTGCCTCCAGAAAGTGCAGCAGTTCCAGCCAGGAGGCATCGGATTGCTCGTCGGTGCGAATGTCGACGAGCGTGCCGTAGAGGTCGAACATGATGCAATCGTACTTGTTTGAGCGCCGGCTTAGCCGTTTGGCTCCATGCCGGAATGCCATATCTACGCCAAAGCCGGTCGCCGCTTTCGGTGTTGAATCTTCAACCATGCTCATTGCCGCTTGCCTTCCTGCTTCAGGCCTGTAGCACGGCGAAGCTCTGTGTGCCGAGCGACAGACTGGTGCCTTGCAAGGAGACCTCGCCCAACGTGAGCAGGTTTTTGAAGCCTGCGGCCTCTGGCAGCGGAACCGTCTCCCCTTGCGTGCCGGGGTTGAGCGCCACGATGAGCCGGTCGCCGTTGCCCTCACGAGTCGGGTCGCCGGTGCGCTCGAAGACAAACGAACGACCGTCTGTCGGTGCCGCAAGTACGGTGAATCCTGCATCGGCATCGAGTGCGGAGCTCTGGGCGCGCAAGGCGAGTAGTGCCTTTGTCCAATTGAGCAGCGAGTCCGGGCGAGCCTCCTGCCGCTCGACTGTCGCATCAGTCTGCGCGCCTTCAACGGGCAGATACAGATCTTTGGGATCGGCGGAAGAGAAACCAAGGTTGCTGCCGTTCGTCCACTGCATGGGCGTGCGGCTGCCGGTGCGGGCGAAACCGCCTTCCTTGGTCTTCAACGCCCTATAGTTCATGCCGATTTCGTCGCCGTAATAGACGAATGGCACGCCCGGCATCATCAGCAGCATGCCGTAGGCCACCTTGCGCTCGCGTTCGGAAAGGCGCGGGGCCATGCGAGGTGTGTCGTGGTTGCAGGTGATGAAGCAAAAGTAGCCGTGGTTGGCTTGCGAGTCGAGGTATCGGGGCAGGTATTCCTTGAGGAAGTCGGTGATGCTGCCGCCGCCGTCCGCCGAGAAGTAGCTGAGATCCTTCCCGCCTCCCAAAGTGTCATCGGTGTTGCGTGTCAGCATGTTGTAGCCGTTGGGGTTGCCGTCCCAGCGCCAGTCGAGGTAGAAGTCCATGTCGAATCCGGCTTTGAGCGATTGGCCGGGCACGCCCCATTCCGAGACGAACGCCGATTCGGGATAGTCGTTTTTGACCACTTCGAACATCCTCTGCCAGCTCTTGATGGTTTCGGGCTTGTCGTCGCCGTCGTTCTTGACCAGCGAATTGGCCATGTCCACGCGGAAGCCGTCGCAGCCGAGATCCAGCCAGAACTCCATGATGCCGACCATGGCCTGCCGCGTGGCTGCGGGCGCAGGGGAGTCAGGGCTCTGCTGCCATGCACGGTCACGCTTGGCGAAGCCGTAGTTGAGTGCCGGCTGGCACTTGAAGAAGTTCAGTATGTAGGCGCCGTCGCGTTCGCTCTCGCCACCGATGAACGGCATGGAATAGCCTTCCATGGCCCCTCCGGTCCAGATGTAGCGATCGGAGAATTCGTTGGGCCCGGCCTCGCTGCTGCGTGTGAACCACTCGTGTTCCTCACTGGTGTGGCCGGGCACAAGGTCAAGCAACACGTGCATGCCGCGCTTATGTGCCTCCTTGAACAGCTCTTCCAAGTCGGCATTGGTGCCGTAGCGAGGTGCCACCTTGCGGTAGTCGCGCACGTCGTAGCCGGCGTCTTTGAACGGAGAGTCGAAGCAGGGGTTGATCCACAGCGCATTGCATCCCAGGTCCTTCACATAATCCAGTTTCGAAGTGATGCCGGCGATGTCACCGATGCCGTCGCCGTTGGAGTCACAGAAGCTCTGTGGGTAGATTTCGTAGAACCTGGCTTTGCTCAGCCAGCTGGGTTGTGTCGATCTTGCGGTCATTGCTCTCCTTGTCGTCAGTGTGGTTGCTACGTCTGCTGTCCGTCGTCGGCGGAGCGTGGGCATGGTGCCTCAATGCTATGTGTTACTGGACATCATAATGCAAACGCTATCAAAATGTATCAATGAGATGTTGTATTTCTCAGATTTCGTGTTGTGGATTCTTTGAGAATCGTCCATCATATAGGTTTGATACCTACAGAAGCATGGTCTTAGTTGGCAGTTTTGAGGGTGCGCCACACTGATACGGGAACCTTTTTGCATACGTTTGCAAAAAGGTGTACTATCTGGGTTTAGACATCGAGGGCCGGTGCATTTGCCCACCTCGAATGCGCTGAAGTAATTATTGTCATCAATTAGATACAAGGAGGTCGAAGATGACAGGTGCAAAACGAATCGCGGGAGCGGGTCTGGCATTGGCGCTGATGATTGGGGTCTCGGCATGCGGGTCAGGCTCGGATGGTGCGTCCGGCGGCAAGACCCAGGATGCCAAGCTTACGGTGTGGAGCTCTTCCGAGGACCAGGCAAAGTCCGATTCCTGGCTGCCCACCATGGAGCATGATTTCCAGAAGGAGCACCCCGAATATAAGATTACGTGGAAGAACTCCGTGGTTGCCGAAGGCGACGCAGCCACGACCGTCAAGCAGGATCCTTCGAGCGCTGCTGACGTTTACCTCTTCGCCAACGATCAGCTGGGCCTTCTGGTTCAGGCTCAGGCCATCGGCGAGCTGAGCGATGACGGCATGGCCCAGGTCAAGAAGCAGGACGACGAGTCCATGATCAAATCGGTGACCGGCGAGGACGGCAAGGTCTACGGCATTCCTTACACCGGCAACACCTGGTTCATGTATTACAACAAGTCCAAGTTCTCCGCCGACGACATCAAGTCGCTCGACACCATGCTCTCCAAGGGCAAGGTTTCGTTTGACCTTGGCAACTCCTGGTATCTGCCTGGCTTCTATCTTGGCGCAGGCGCCACGGTGTTCGGCAAGGACGGTGACAAGAAGGCCGATGGCATCAAGCTCGGCGACCATGCCACGGATGTTTCCAAATACCTCGCCAAGCTGATGACCAACCCCAACTTCGTGCTCGACAACAACGGTGCTGGTCTTTCCGCTTTGAAGAACGGCACAGCGGACGTGCTCTTCAGTGGCACCTGGGATGCAGACAATGCCAAGAAGGCCCTTGGCGACAACTATGCGGCAGCCGTCCCTCCCAGCTTCACCACTGACTCGGGCACATATCCGATTGCTCCGTTCGCCGGTTCCAAGGCCGTCGGCTACAACCCGAATTCCAAGAGTCCGAAGGTTGCCGCACAGTTCGCCCAGTATCTGGGCAGCACCAAGGCGCAGAAGGCGCACTACACCATGCGTTCCATTGTTCCCTCCGATGGCTCGCTCTCATCATCCGTCAAGTCCGATCCTGCAGCCAAGGCTCAGATGGACACCATCTCGACCGTGGCTAGAGTGCAGTCCACATTGCCTGGCATGGGTGACTTCTGGGATCCTTGCGATAACTTCGGCAAGGCTCTGACCAACAAGGAGGTCACCGTCGACAACGCCGCTCAGAAGACAGAGAGCTGGGCTGCCGCTTACAAGAAGTAAGATCCGCCGTCCGGGCGCTGCTGCATTGGCCTTGTGGCCCGTTGCGGCGCCCGTCTGGCATATTGATTGTTGAAAGGTGTAGTTTATGAGTGAAGCATCGTTGGCTCACGCGCCTGCCAAGAGGCGGCGCAAGGGCCACGTCGGTGACGTCCCGCCCTCGCCGTATTCGGCGCGCCGGGCGTGGGCCGACGGTGACGTGGTCACGCGTCTTTCGTTTGTGATTTTCGGGTTGGGCAATCTGGCTCGCAAGCAGATTGGCAAGGGCGTGCTGTTCCTGCTGTGCGAAGCGGGCATCATCGCTTACCTCGCCGCAAGCGGCGTGAAGAATCTTTCCAAGCTCTCCACGCTCGGCACAGCGAAGCAGACCAAAGTAAAGGTTGACGGATTCTGGGTCTACAAGGCCGGTGACAACTCCGTGCAGATCCTTCTCTACGGCGTCATGGCCATCTTCGCCATTCTGCTGTTGGTGTTGCTGGCGGTGCTTTCGGCCCGCAGCGCCTACAAGGCGCAGGTGGTGGCGCGTGGCGGCGATCGTCCGGCAACGTTCCGACAGGACCTGCACGAGTTGACCGACACGAACGCGGCTGTTGGCCTGATGACCCTGCCGACGCTGGGTATCGTGTTGTTCACGGTTCTGCCGCTTGTGTTCATGATCTCCATGGCGTTCACCAGCTACGACAAGAACCATACGGTGCTGTTCAGCTGGGTCGGTCTGAAGAACTTCGGCAAGCTGTTCAGCTCGTCCACCTCCAGCCATGACATCAACATCCAGATGTTCCTTTCGGTGCTGGGTTGGTCGTTGGTCTGGGCCTTCTTCGCCACGTTCCTCAACTTCTTCCTAGGCATGTTCATGGCCATGATCATCAACCGCAAGACCACGCATTTCAAGGGTTTCTGGCGTGCGTGCTTCTCTATGTCGGTGGCCGTGCCCCAGTTCGTCTCCTTGTTGGTGATGAACACCATGCTCCAGCAGGACGGCGCAATCAACCGTCTTCTGATGAGCTGGGGGCTGACGAGCGGCCCACTGCCGTTCCTTTCGGATGCCACCTGGGCCAGGGTCACGGTCATCATCGTGAACCTTTGGGTCGGCATCCCCTACACCATCATGCAGATCACGGGCATCCTGCAGAACATCCCCGCCGACCAGTACGAGGCTGCCATGCTCGACGGAGCCAACTGGTGGCAGCGGTTCTGCGCGGTCACCATGCCCTACATCTTCTTCGTCATGACCCCGTACCTCATCACCACGTTCACAGGCAACATCAACAACTTCAACATCATCTACCTACTCACCGCCGGCGGTCCAACGCCGGTCGGCCAGTCCGCAGGCAAAACGGATCTGCTCATCACCTGGCTCTACAAGCTCACGGTCGATAAATCCCAGTACAACCTCGGAGCGGTCATCGGCATCCTGACGTTCATCGTGCTCGCCACGGTCTCGCTGATTACCTATCGCAGCTCCGGTTCATACAAGAACGAGGAGGCATTCAATGAGTAACGATTCACAGGTCTCCAAGGTCGGCTTCTGGCATGATCAGCGCAAGCGGCGCATCGTCGGTGACGTGTTTACGCACATCTTCCTGGCGATCATGGCCGTCATCTGGCTGGTGCCCATCGCATGGGTGCTGCTCGAAAGCTTCAACAAGGATCCCTCCCCCTACCAGGAGACGTTCTTCCCACGTCAGTACACGCTTGACAACTTCAAGCAGCTGTTCACGCAGACCGATGTGCTGAACTTCCCGCATATGTTCCTCAATACGTTCGTGATCGCCTGCTGCTCGTGCGTCATCTCGTTGTTCCTGCTCATGTCGGTGGCGTTCTGCATGTCGCGCCTGCGTTTCCGCGGTCGCAAGGCGTTCATGAACATCAACCTCGTGCTGGGTATGTTCCCCGGCATCATGTCGGTGATCGCCATCTATTTCATCCTCAAGACCTTCGGGCTCACCCAGGGCAAGTGGGTCATCGTGGCCCTGATTCTGGTCTACTCGGCGGGGGCCGGCGCGGGTTTCTACGTCATGAAGGGCTACATGGACACCATCCCCAAGTCACTTGACGAGGCCGCTTACCTTGATGGTTGCACCAAGTGGCAGGTGTTCACCAAGATCATCATCCCGCTGTGCAAACCCATGATCGTCTACCAGACCATCAGCAGCTTCCTGAGCCCGTGGCTCGACTTCGTCATGGTCAAGGCCATCGCTCGCACGCAGGACAACTACACCGTGGCCCTCGGCCTGTGGCAGATGTTGCAGAAGGAATACATCAACCAGTGGTATGCGCGCTTTGCCGCGGGTGCCGTCTGTGTCTCGATTCCGATCGCCATCCTGTTCGTCATCATGCAGAACTTCTACCAGGAGTCTGTGACGGGCGGTTCCACGAAGGGCTGAGCCATTCGGCTGGCAGATCGTCGCCCCACCACCTCACGTCTGGATGGTGGGGTGACTTTTATGCCTATCAGCGTTCTTGAGCGCTCGTTGTGTGCGTGAGTGCATCCAAAACCAAACGCACCAGAGAGGAAATCATGTCAATCACACCGTCATCGAATCGTGGCTCAATGCCGTCCGGCGATTCCGCCGTCGATTCAAGCGGATATCCCTATTATTCCGGTCCGCTCGGAGTATGTCTTGAACAGAGCTCCACGGTGTTTACGGTGTGGGCTCCCACGGCTTCCTCAGTGGCGGTGCGGCTTTTCGGCGCAGGGCTTGGTGGCGGCGCTGAGGCTGTGATTGACCTTCAGCCGGGGAAGAGCGGCTCATGGAGCGTGTCGATACCGAGACGTTTGGATGGCACCTACTACGACTATGAGCTGGATTTTCCAGACGGCTCTCATACGTCAACGCCTGATCCCTGGGGCAAGGCCAGCGGTGCCAATGGTGTGCGCAGCATGGTCGTGGACTTGGTGGCAACCGATCCGGAAGGTTGGAGCGCTGACCGGTCGCCATCCATTCCCAAACATTCCGCGGTGGTCTGGGAGACGCATATTGGGGACTTCAGCAACGATCCTCACAGCGGGATCCCTGCGGAGCACCGTGGCAAATACGCCGCGTTCTGCGATGAGGGAACTTCAGTGGATGATGCCGGCCTTTTCCCCACGGGGGTCGACTACTTGAAGTGGCTCGGTGTCACGCATGTTCAGATCATGCCGTTCTATGACTATGGTTCGGTCGACGAGACTCGGCCTGGAGGCTATAACTGGGGCTACGACCCCGTGGCCTACGATGTGCCGGAAGGCTCGTACAGCAGCGATCCGGACGATGGCGCATGCCGTATTCGTGAATGTAAAGCCATGATCGCCGCATTGCATCGTGCGGGGCTTCGCGTCATTATGGACGTGGTCTACAACCACATGTACACCGCTGCCAACTCCTTCGAACTCATGGTGCCGGGCTACTTTTGCCGACGCAATGCCTCGGGTGCGTTGACGGATGGATCCGGCTGCTCCAATGACATGGCCAGCGAGCGGCCGATGTTTGGTAGGTTCATCGTGGAATCCGTGGAATATTGGGCACGTGAATATCATGTGGACGGCTTCCGCTTCGACCTTATGGGGCTCATCGATGTGGAGACGATGAACCGCGCCAGACGTGCACTTGATGCTCTGCCGGATGGTGAAAGCATCCTCATGTACGGCGAGCCGTGGGTGGCCAATGCGCAGGAAACCAAAGATATTGCGGTGCCGTTGGCATGGGGCAGAGGATTGCATGGCTTGGATGGCGGCATCGGCTGGTTCTGCGACGGTACGCGTGACGCGCTCAAAGGCAGTGTGATGGATGAGAAGGCCTGCGGCTTTGTCAACGGGGAGGCCGCTCAGAACGCCCCGGCGATTCGATCCGCGGTAAACGCGTGGCGCGGCACGGATCGCGAGCCGAAGGCGGCTGGCCAACTCGTGCAGTATGTCTCCGCTCACGACGACCTCACCTTGTGGGACAAGCTCTGCCTGACTATGCGCTCCCGGCCTGTTGAGACTGATTTTGATGCTTGGCAGAAGGATGGGGTAAAGACAACGGAGTCCGGTCGCCCAAGTGACGAGTCCATTGCCATAGATGGTGCTGGAGGTGCTGGCGACATGCTTGCAGCCAATGCCATTGCAGCGGGGTTGGTGTTCGCTTCTGCAGGTATACCGTTCATGCTTTCCGGCGAGGAATTCGCGAGGACGAAGTTCGGGTGCTCGAATTCCTTTGATCGCAGTGCGGCTTTGAACCAGTTGGATTGGCTGCGAGCGCAACGCATGGCACCATTGGTTGGCTGGTATCGCAAGCTTATAGCTCTGCGCAAGGGTTTTCCGCAGCTGTTTGACGGACGGCGTGAGGTGCTTGCATCGCCCGATGATGTCGTGGCGTTTATGGTGCCGGCAAACGGCAAGAGCGGACGTAAGGGCAACGGCACCGGTGATGGCGAGTTTCTGCAGGATTCGGAGCGGTTGCGAGGGGCGCTGGTCATTGGTGCCAACCCCGGCGGTGACGATGCGTCCTTCAAGCTGTTGATTGATGGGGTGCCATCCTGTGGAAGATTGGTGGAGGACGGAACGGTTGCACAGTCATCTGTCGCTTCGGCTGCTGCTGCGGCGGTAGTCCCTGTGGCGCGGAAAGGCTTAGCAGCCCGTCTTCTCGCCGATTCGGCTGCTGCGTTGACTGGTTTGGAAGCTGATTCAGCCGTCTTATTGGAAGACCGGACTTTGGCTGCAGGGCTGACTCTTGAAATTCCAGCGAGATCGTTGAGGGTCTGGGAAATCGTCTGACGGCATCTGGCGTTTCGTTGCATTCGTCCCAACGTTTTCAGTGATGGCTTGCGGCGTGACTGAAGATGGGTTATGCCGGGCAGATTTGCAGCAGTCGCGCTATAGTCGAGGTATGAGTAATTACATTACGTCGGGCAATGGTGCATCCTCGCCAGGTTACTTGGTATTGTTGAGACATGGGCAGACGGTTTGGAGCATGACCGGTCAGCACACCGGTCGGGTTGACTTGCCGTTGACTCTTGAAGGCGAGCGTCAGGCGATTGAGGGCGGCAGACGGCTGCATGAGGCGTTTCCGCATGGTTTTGATTCTTCGGACGTCGTGGTGAGTCCGCTGAGCCGTGCGCGTAGAACGGCTGAATACGCCGGGTACTACGATTACCGTACCTCCGACGATCTTCTTGAGTGGGATTATGGGCATGCGGAAGGCCGCACACGCGACCAGGTTCGGCAGATGGCTGGTTGTCCTTGGCGATTGTGGATCGATGGACCTGAGGCGCTTGGACCGCGGATGGGTGGCGCGTGGAGCGCCCGGTTGCCTGACGGCCAGCAGGTTTTGGTGCCCAACGGTGCCGGAGAAGCCATCGAACAGGTGGCCTCTCGCACTCGCAGGCTAATCAATGAGGTGAATCAGAGTCTGACGGCGGGACGTAATGTCCTGCTTGTGGCGCATGCACATGTGCTGCGTATCCTCACCACCCAGTGGCTTGGCATAGATCCTCACCAAGGACGATTGCTTCGCTTCGATACCGCCCATTTCTCGGTGCTGAGCTACTACAAAGGTGACCGTGTCATCGATCGCTGGAATCTTTAGTCGGCGGTTCCTTTTGATGATGGTGCGCCGACTACAGATATTGTGCATACTGGTTTTGGTCACGCTTGATGAGCGAAATCAGACAAGGAGCCAGACGGTTTCATCCTGTGGCAGCTTGCCTTCGTAGTTAAGCTCGCCGGATGTCAGAATGACCTCGCCTTCGGGCAGTGCGGCCGGCTCGGCGCCGAAGTTGGTCACCGAGACGAATCTACGACCAGACTTGTCAGTGCTTGGACGGCTGTAGGCGATCACATTGCCTCCCATGTCCATCCATTCGAAGCTGGACGTGTCTCCGGTGGCGGTGAGCAGCTCAGCGCGCAGGCTCAGAACGCGACGATAGAGCGCAAGCATCGAGGTGCTGTCATTCGCTTCTTTGTCTGCGGCGAAGTCCTTGTACCACAGTGGCTGGGGAAGGTGGGGGTCGGCGCTCGCGGTCCCGTCCGGTCTTGTGACGGGGGAGAAGCCGAACGAGGCTCCGGTGCCGAAGGCATCGTTCCATTCGGCGGGCTGCGGTTCGTCCGATGCGGTCCATGGCAGCGGCACGCGGCAGCCGTCGCGGCCTTTGTCGGTGAAATTCTGGGCGGTGCGGAATGGCGTGGGGTCCTCCAAGCGGTCCCAGGGGATGTTCGGCACCTCGAAGAGGCCGAGCTCCTCGCCCTGGTAGATGTAGACCGAGCCGGGCAGGCCGTTCTCCATCATCACGGCGGCGCGTGCGCGTTTGGTGCCGAGTTCACGGTCCTCGTGGTAGGTGGTGCCGTCGCGCATGAGCCAGTCGGTCGCAATCTGGTGCGAATCCGGCGCGGGTACCTGTGGCAGGCCGTAGCGGGTGGCGTTGCGGGGCATGTCATGGTTGCTCATCACCCAGGTCGCGGTGGAACCATCGGTGTGGGCCGCGGAATCTAGGCCGTCGAGGATGGCGGTGCGCATGTCATCCACCTTCCATTGTGCGCCTGAGAACTGGAAGTTGAACACCTGGCCCAATTCGTCGGGGGATGCGTAGAGGTGCTGATGCTCCGGGGTGACCCAGGCCTCGCCCACGGCGAATCGCGGCGGGTTGTATTCATTGAACACCTGGCGCCACTCCTTGTAGATCTCATGGACCTCAGGACGATCCCACATGGGGTTCTTACCTTCGAGCACATCCTGCCTGTTGTCCTCAACGGTGTATTCACGGCCGAGCACCTCAAGCGATTTGCTTTCGAAGTCCTTGGCCAGGCCGTGAGCCACGTCGATGCGGAAGCCGTCGGTGCCATGGTCGCTCCAGAAGCGCAGGGTCCTCCTGAACTCCTCGTGCACATCGGGGTTCTTCCAATTGAGGTCGGGCTGCTCCTTGGCGAAGATGTGGAAGTACCACTGGCCGTCGTCCACGCGTTCCCAGGCGGAGCCGCCGAACAGGGAGCGCCATTCGTTGGGCGGCAGCTCGCCGTTCTCGCCGCGCCCTTCGCGGAAGATGTAGCGGTTGCGTGCCGCAGAGCCGCGGCCGGCCTTGAGGGCCTCCTGGAACATGGGGTGCAGATTCGAGGTGTGGTTGGGCACGATGTCGACGATGACCTTGATGCCGGCCTTATGGGCCGCCTCAACCATCCGGTCGAAATCATCCATGGTGCCGAGTCTCGGGTCCACATTGCGGTAGTCCGCCACGTCGTAGCCGCCGTCTGCCAGTGCGGAAGGGTAGAAGGGGGAGAGCCACACCGCGTCAATGCCGAGGGTCTTCAGATAATCCATTTTCTCGGTGATGCCGGCGATGTCGCCGATGCCGTCGCCATTCACGTCCTTGAAGCTGCGAGGGTAGATCTGGTAGACGACCGCCTGCTTCCACCAGTCGTCGCGGGTATTGTTTTTTGTCATGAGTTCCTTCCTTGCATCTCACTATGTACTTGAGCGTGGTATGCATGATTTAGCATGTTGTGATTACGTTGTCATTGTAAGACAAAGCATAACATAAAATGCAAGAAAATAGATTTATCTTCTAAATAATGCAAAAATCTGAAAGCGTTTACAAACAATTGTCGTACTCACATGGAGCTCGGCTGTATTTGCTTTTGGGAAATCGGTTTTTAGGCTTTGCGATATCCCTATTTGACTCCGACTTTCAGCGATGCTGTACTACTGCGGTTTTGTTATCTGACGTTTGATGGTTGCGGAGCCGAAGAGCTTGAGGATCGAAAGATCACCTTCGGTTCCACCTCTTTGCGCACCGGGGAGTTCAGCTTGCCGCAGACGGCGTCCAATACGAGCCGGCCGGTTTCGGCGCCCATGGCCACGGGGTCCTGATGTACACAGGTCAGTCCCGTTTGCCCAGCCAGTTCCATGTCGTCGAATCCGGTGACGGAGATGTTTTGCGGAACCTTGTAACCAAATCCCTGTAGTCGGCTCAGAATCGGTAGCGCCAGAGAATCCTGCACGCAGCATATAGCTGTCGGCATGTGGCCGAGTGCGAAAAGCTGCGTCAGGGCATCGTCGACGGGATTTTCGTTTTCATTTACACTGATCACGATTGGTTGTATCCCGGCGTCCTCGCAGCCCTCCGTGAATCCCTTGGCTCGCAGATTGGCGCTGAAATGCAGAGCGTTCTCACCGTTTTGAGTTTCGCAGAAGGTGACGAATGCGATGTCGGTATGCCCCAATGATGTCAAATGGCGCGTCATCAGTCGCATTGATGTTTCGTCGTTGATGCAGATCGAGACCCCAAATGCCTCATGTGGCATGGCGTTGATGCCTGCTACTGGTACGTTCATGGCGTTGAGACGTTCTGCTTCGGAACGCTCGATGTCGAATGAGGAGACGATGACGGCATCCACGTTACGGCGAATGGGGAGGGTCTCGAAGAATTCATGGCGATCCTTGGCGCTGTCGATTTGGTAGAACACAATGTCATAGCCGGCCGGCTGCAGCACTGAGTTCAGCCCTTCGTAGATGTGGGCGTTGAACCAGGATGATGACCGATCGTTGATGAGCAGGGCGACGCGAAAGGTCTGCCCTGTCTGGAAGATCGAGGCTGAACGGGAAATGGAGAAATTGAGTTCCTTGGCCGTAGCCAGCACGCGATGGCGGGTTTTTTCTGCCACAAGCTCAGGATGTTTGAATGTACGTGAAACGGTGGCAATGGAAACGCCCGAGCGTTGAGCCACGTCTTCGATATTCGCCTGCATGATGTCTCCCCGATTGATCGATACATAGGATTTTAGTTCATATCATTGTTTTGGACAAAGTAACTTCCGTCTGAAACTTTTCGGGAATTAAGGTTGAGCTGAGATTACACTAGAATAACGCTGCGAATAATATTGCATTGCTGATAGTAGCCGTAGGTGACATTTCTTCGGGCAATTTCGGTTTATTCTCGCTATGACTACTATTTTTGATGGTGCTTATCCAGGGTAGGTTAGAACGCATGGGAAAAGTAACACTTCAGGATGTGGCAAAGGCTGCCGGAGTTTCCACGGCGACGGTGTCTTGGGCTGTGAACGACAATCGTAGTGCACGTATTCCGGAAATGACGCGTAAGCGGGTGCGCCAGGTGGCTCGTGAGCTTGGATATCGTCCTAACGCCCTGGCAAAGGGGTTGGCCCGTGGCTCGTCTTCGCTGATTGGATTTATTGGCAATGACGTCGCCACCACCCCCTTTTCCGGGCAGGTGATTCGGGGGGCCCAGGATGAGGCCTGGAAGAACGGCAAGATATTGCTCATAGTCGACACTGATGGTGAGCGTTCAATAGAGGAATCCGCCTTTGATTTCATGATGGAGCATCAAGTAGAAGGCATCATCTATTCCTCTTGGGTTCATCAGGAGGTTAATCCGCCAGTCGCTCTGCAGCCGGACCGGACGGTTCTGGTCAATTGTTTCAACAAATATCATGATTTTGCATCGGTGGTGCCTGATGAGCGACAAGGCGGTTACACCGCAACCCGGCTTTTGCTGAGGCAAGGGCACAGGCGAGTGGCGTTTCTTAATGATGCCAAACGTACGCCCGCTTCGGTTGGGAGGCTGCATGGGTATCGTCAGGCGCTCGATGAATCCGAGATAGCGTTCGATTCGTCATTGGTCATCAATACCACTGCTGACCAAGAGGGCGGTTATGGTATGGCGGATGCCTTGTTGGCGTCTAGGGCCACGGCGGTATTCTGCCACAATGATCGATTGGCGATGGGGCTTTATGATGCCCTGCATGAACGTGGCATCAGGATTCCTGAGGACATTTCGGTTGTGGGGTTCGACAATCAGGAAGTGATATCCGCGCATTTGCATCCTGCTCTTACGACAGTTGGTCTCCCGCAATATGATTTGGGGGCAATGGGTGTGCGTGTATTGATGGATTTGATTAATGCGGGCTCCAGCCAAACTGGCAAGCAGAATATGAGTGATACGGTGGTTAATGCAGGCAATCACAGATCGTGGCAAGTGGCTTGCCCGGCTGTGTTGCGAGAATCGATTCGTCCGGTTTGACAAAGTGAAAACAAGTGCTATATTCTATCTTAGACATTTGCTTAAGCGATTAAACATAGTTGTAAGAACGGATGTTAGGTAATTGTTGGAAACGTTGGCGGCTAGAATGCACTGGCTGTCTGACGTATTAGTGTGGCAAATTAGCCACATGGAAAGGCTGCGATGAAGCTTTACTATCAGTCGCCGGGTACTTGGTTTGGTGATTGCATGCCATTTGGAAAAGGCGATGAATTTTATCTTTTTCACCAGCGGGATACGCGTAATCCGGACATTATGAGCGAGCCGTTCGGATGGGATCTTGTGACAACCAAAGATTTCGTTCACTATACGGATTGCGGTGTCGCTGTGCCACGAGGCGGGGATGACGCCCAAGACCAGTTTGTGTTTGCCGGGAGCGTGTTTGAAGCCGAAGGTGAATATCACATTTTCTATACCGGCTACAATCGCGACTACCCGGAGCTCGGCAAGCCCTCTCAGGTTTTAATGCATGCTGTCAGCAGCGATTTGCGTCATTGGCACAAGACCAAGGATAAGTTGACTTTCGTGCCGCAGCCTGGCTATGACACCGGTGATTGGCGCGATCCCTTCGTGCTCAGGGATGAGGAGAATGGTGAGTATCTACTGATCCTTGGCGCTCGTTTGCAAGGCCCCAAGCATCGTCAGACCGGGCGAACCGTGAAGTTCGTATCAAGGGATCTCAAAAACTGGACCTTTGCGGGTGATTTCTGGGCGCCGGATCTCTTCACCATGCATGAGATGGTGGATTTGTTCAAGATTGGTGACTGGTGGTACCACGTCGTTACGGAATACTCCGATAAGCACGGCATGGTGTATCGGATGGCAAAGAGTTTGGATGGGCCGTGGATCGCTCCTGATGATGATGCCTTTGACGGCAGCAATTACTATGCTGGTCGCACCTTTGCCCTCAATGGCAAGCGTGTGCTGTTTGGTTGGGTCGGTACCAAGGAGAACGAGCGGGACAATGGTAATTTCGAGTGGGGTGGTACTTTCGTTCCTCACGAGATTCATCAACGCTCCGACGGAACCTTAGGAGCATACCCTGTCGATACGCTTTGGTCCGCATTCAACGACGGGGAGCGTTTGGACGATGTGGATGTCGACACTTTCGGCAAGCGTGAGAATGTTGTTTTGGCGCGGGACTGTGGGGATCTGTTTGCCTTTGAGGCGGATGTCACTTTCGAATCCGGAACCCGTGATTTTGGTCTGCGGCTGTTGCATGATGAAGACAGCGGGCAGGGTTATCAATTCAAGTTTCCTGTGGCGCAGAATCGTTACTTGTTCGAAGGTACGCCGAATGAGCCGTGGTTCACGGTGATGAATATAGGTCTGGAACGTCCTATCGCGCTTGAAGCTGGTCATAAGTACCATATCCAGCTTGTTTTCGACGACACCATCGCCACCTTGTATGTGGACGGTGTGGCGTTGAATGCACGACTGTATGCACATCCGGGGGATTGCCTCGATGTGTTCGTCACAGATGGTTCCGTCCATGTCCAAAATGCAGTGGTGCATAGAGGATTAAAAGGCTGAAAGAAGGTGAGAACAAAGAATAGTAAATACGGTCTATTATTTTTTCGTTTCTGCTTAAGCGAATAAGCAGAATTGAGCAAGGAAGTTCAAATGAGAAAGAACAAAGTTGTGAAAACCGTCTTGGCCTCTGCCGTGGCCCTATGCACATTGTTGTCACTGGGTGCATGCGGCAGGCAGGCCGGGTCTTCGAATGCTGTGTCAGACAAGGACGCACTGCAGAAAATCGATTCGGCTCCTGCAAAGGGTGATCTGACGATGTGGGCCATGGGGGACGAAGGGCAGGTCATGCCTGATTTTGTCGCCATGTTCAAAAAGGAGAACCCTGACGTCAACATCAAGGTCACCAATTTGCCATGGTCCAGTTATCGCGAAAAATTCCAGACCGCAATAGCCTCTGGCACGGGGCCGGATATTTCGATGTCGGGTAATGCCGATCTTGCTGCGTTCGCCAAGATATATTCTCCCGCTCCCAGTAATTTTGGTCTCAGCGATATTCCGGCTTCACTGCGCGCCATCTCCAATGTCAAGGGCAAGCAGATTGCCATTCCTTTCTACGCGGATCCCCGTGTCATGTTCTATCGCACTGACATAGCCCAGAAAGCGGGCTGGAGCAAGCCGGCAACAACTTGGGACGAATTCCGGCAGATGGCCAAGGACATGCAGAAGGTCGATGGTGTCGAGCACGGCGTATACATCGCTGATTCCGGCACTGATTGCTTCCAGAACTTCCTGTATTGGGCTTATTCCAACAAGGCTTCGCTGCTGAATAAGGAAGGGACCAAATACACCGTGGACACTCCCGAGTTCAAGGGCGCACTGAACTACACCACGTCGTTGTTTAAGAACGGCATTGCAGATAAGAATGTCGATACGGAGACGGGTTCGGATTCCAAGCAGTTTGTTTCCGGCAAGACACCGATCATGTTTGGTGTTCCAAACACGGTTAAGCAGTTGAAACAGGCTGGCGGTGACGGCTTCGAATCGAAGTTCGCAACCGCTCCTTTGCCTAAAGGAAAGACATCCACATCGTTTGTCGGTGGCGCGAATATGACGGTTTGGAAGACGTCCAAGAACAAGCAGGCGGCTTGGAAGTTTATCCAGTGGTTGCTTAAGCCACAGACGCAAGTCAAGTTTTTCAAGGCGACAACCGATTTGCCTGCCTCCACTAAGGCGGCGCAAGACCCGGTATTGATGAATGACCCGAAGATGGTTCCATTCACCAAGCAGGTGAAGGATGTGAAGTCGGTGCCGTTCACTACAACGTACCCTCAGTTCATGATTGCTGCCGATAAAAGCTTTGAGCAGATAAGCAAGGGGCAGGTCAATGTGGATCAGGGATTGGCTGATCTGCAGAAGCAGGCTGATTCGTTGGGGACGGAGAACTGAACCAATGAGAAAAGCCAAAAGTAGTGTGGATGCCACATCGGCATCAAGTTCCCTGGGCGTTCTGCGCAAGCACAGGACTTTGGTTGCATGGGGATTCTCATTGCCGTTCCTCATTGTTTTCATTGTCTTCATGTTGGTGCC
Source organism: Bifidobacterium sp. ESL1118 (assembly GCF_058505595.1). Lineage (NCBI taxonomy): Bacteria > Bacillati > Actinomycetota > Actinomycetes > Bifidobacteriales > Bifidobacteriaceae > Bifidobacterium > Bifidobacterium sp. ESL1118. Next base: position 1,513,793 of record NZ_CP196371.1, on the reverse strand, counting down.
TTTGGTGTCATCGCTTCTGATGTCCTTCACGGATATTGGTGCGACGGATGTCCAGACGCCGTTCAATGTCAATTTTGTGGGTCTGGGGAATTACGCGAAGCTTTTCACTGATCCACGGTATTGGAATTCGATGCGTGTCACTGCCATTTTTGTTGTCATCGGCCTTCCGCTGACGATTCTTGTGGCGTTGGCACTGGCTGTGGCTCTGAACAAAGGGTTGAGAAAGGTCAATGCGTTCTTTCGCGCCCTGTTCTACGCCCCAGTCGTGGCCAGTACCGTAGCGGTATCAGTGTCTTGGCGCTACATTCTCCAAAAGGAGGGGCTACTGAATATCGCACTGTCGTGGATCGGCATTCAAGGGCCGGACTGGCTCCATGATACAAGGTTTGCGCTTCCTGCGTTGATTGTTATGACGACGTGGAGGAACGTGGGCACCTTGATGATTATCTTCATCGCAGGTCTCCAGGCCATTCCCGAGGATGTGCTCGAGGCCGCCTCTATTGACGGGGCGTCCGAATGGAGGAAATTCAGGAGCATCACTTTGCCGCTGCTACGTCCGACACTGCTTTTGGCCGTCGTCATGCAATCGGTCTCCTATCTGCAGTTCTTCGATGAACCATTCGTCATGACGCAGGGAGGGCCGTTGGATTCGACAATGTCTGCGTCTTTCTATATCTATCAAAAGTTCGGGTTTGGGCAGTATGGAATGTCATCGGCTGCGAGTTACGTGCTGTTCTTCATCATCGCATTGGTCAGTTTGCTGCAATTCAGACTGATGCGGGAGAAAGATTGAGGAGGCCAATATGTCGAATGCAATTGCGATTGAATCCGTAAACGATAATAAGTCTTCCTTGTGGAGTCGCTTTCGCAAGGCGCATGGCATAACCTATGTTGTGCTTTCTTTGATTGCGCTGTTTTGGGTGTTTCCGTTTGTCTGGATGGTGCTCGGCGCCTTCAAGACACAAAGGGAAAACATGCAGATTCCGCCGACGTTTTTGCCAAAGCAACCTGTTTTGAGCAATTTCGAACGGTGGTTCGGCCAATTTGGGTTCGGCACGTATTTTGTCAACAGCCTGATTGTCGCCGCCGTCACGATGCTCGGGAATCTGGTGTTCTGTTCCATGGTTGGCTACGCCTTGGCAAAGATCGATTTCGCTGGCAAGAATCTGCTGTTTGGGATGGTCATGATCACATTGATGGTGCCAAGTGTCGCCACATTCGTTCCCCTCTTTGTGGAAATCACGAATCTGCATCTGCTCAACACCTATGCATCACTCATCCTGCCGTTCCTGACCCAACCTATTGGAGTGTTCCTGATGCGTCAGTTCATGATGGGCATCCCTGATGCCCTGTTGGAGGCTGGGCGTATCGATGGTGCCGGTGAAATCAGGATTTTCTTCCAGATCGTGCTACCGCAGTGCAAGCCGGCAATGGCCACACTTGCGGTGTTGACGTTCCTTTCGAGCTGGAACAACTTCCTGTGGCCTTTGGTCGCGGCTCAGTCAAACAGCATGTATACGCTGCCAGTGGCTCTTTCGTTGTATTCCACAGGCCAGAACGCGACGGACTATAGTTTGCTGCTTTCCGGTGCCGTACTGGTGGTGGCTCCGATTCTATTGCTGTTCATCTTCCTGCAGAAGTACTTCATTCAAGGGGTGACGATGACGGGTATCAAGTGATTGCTTGAAGGCGATTGCTGTGGTCGTGCATGATGCCATATGAAGGTTTTTATGATGATTCGAAGTGATTTCAGTTTCGTCTAGAGATTTTTATATGGCATCATGTGCTGTTTGATGTTTTCATGGAAAAGTTCGAAGATGAATATCTCTAATTCTGTAAGTGTGCCGATTCGTGATCATGTTGCTGAGTTGCGGCGTGCCGAACGTAGTGTGCATGGGCTTGTCCGTGGGCGTAGGGATCGTTGCTATCCAAAGTTCCATATAGCTTCCGAGGGAGGCCGGATTAACGATTCAAATGGGTTATGCTATTATGCCGGTCGTTGGCATGTGTTCTATCAATTAAACCCATTCGGAACGTAATGGGGATCGATGCATTGTTTCGGTAATGGGACTGTGGGCCGAACTTCTACGCCCCACAGTCAATGGAAACCGATGGCAGACGAATTATGTATGGGTGGGTGAGTCCGTTCTCAAGCCATGTTCCGATGCAGGCGGATGGTTGGTGTGGGCAACTGACGTTGCTGCGCGAGGTTTTCTTGGGTGACGATGGCGATTACACACTGTTCCGGTTCATGAAATCAATCAGTTGTGCGCCGATGAGTTCGATTTCGAGCCTTGTTTGGTGGGCGAGAATAGTGAGATTGTAATTCGAGAGGACGTTGAGGCGGCGCGGATTAATTTGAGCATGGATCTTAAGCATTCGACCGCAGAGCGTGCAGGATTGAAGGTTTATGCGACCGGCGACGGATCATATACGTATATAGCTTATGACGCTCAGATAGGCGGAGTAGTTATTGATTGGCAGGACAGTAGACAAGGCAAACGAGGCTATCGGGTGGCGGCTCTTAATGCTGAAGAACTTGATGCGGATGAATTGAAGCTTCAGGTGTTCATCGATCGCGGTTTGGTGGAAGTGTATGTCAATGATGGGCGTCAGGTGCTCACTGCATACAAGTTATCCTGGATCTGGACGTCGTGCCGTAAAACTTGTCAGCGAATCCGGTGTGTTGGCGATTTGGCAATTGGACATTTGCAATATGAACAGCATCGGGTTGGATAAAGTTGATGAAGATTAGATTCTAACATCCAGCTGTCGGTGCTGTCATCATCTGATATCCAATTCCTGGTGAATTACCCTTGTCGCACTATACTATCAGCAGGAAACATTGATTGAGCAATCATGGGGAAGTATGAAATAGGGAAAGGCAAGCATTGGTTATGGAGCACAATTCGGTGAATTTGTCAAAATCTGATAGAGCGAACAACCCTGATCCAAACCCACAGGCCGACTATGTTCCTGACGGCGACGGCGCGGGCGTTCGTCTTGGCGGTGTGCCCAACGCTCGCGGTATCGGTGGCTATCCGACCAAGGATGGCCACAAACTCCGCAATGGCTTTTTCTTCCGTTCTGCGGGCCTCAACTTCCTCGGCGATGATGGCTTGGAAGACTTGCGCCGTCTAGGGATTAAGGAGGTCATTGACCTTCGCGATCCGGCTGAAGCCAAGCTCTGGCCTTACACGTTGCCTGAGGATATCAAAGTTGAGAACGTTCCCCTCATCAAGCCTGAAAGCATGGGTGTTGATCCCGCTGCGGCTATGAAGGCCGGCAAGAATGCCAGCGGTGACTCCCAAGAGGCCAAAGCCGCCAGAGATGCGGCAGGCAGTATCGACATGGCCCAGATGTATCACGATATTGTTGCTGGTTCAGGCAGAGAGATTGTCTCGATTCTCAAGAGGCTGCTGAGTGATGATGGGCGCCCGATGCTTATTCATTGCACTGCCGGCAAGGATCGCACCGGCATTACTTCGGGCATCCTCATGAGCCTGCTCGGTGTGAACGACGACATGGTGGTCTCCTGCTACGCGCGCTCCGGTGCCAATTTGGGTAAGTCGTTTGCCGATGCGGTGGTGGGTGGACTGGAAAGCGACAAGGATGGAGCAGCTCAGGTCTCGGCGGCGCAGACCGCCGCGCTCGCATCTCCGCCCCAGCTCATGCGCGGTGTGCTCGTTCAGTTGCAGCAGGACTATGGTGGGGCTGAAGGCTACTGCCTAAAGAATGGCATGACTGCTGAGGAGATTGCTGCCCTTCGGCACCTGTTCGTCGAGTAGACCTGATGGTCAGGTTCTTACACAAGGATTCGAAAGGTGTAGGAATAACTGGTCACCGTAGATATGGTGCCGCTACTATTTTCGACATCTGATGTCGCTTTTGGTAGCGCGATGTGACTAAGCACGCCAGTTGTCATTTTTGTCATACTGCGGAACAACACAATTTTGGTTCGTCTCCTCGATTCGATTCGATTTGCCCAATCCGTCATTTCGTTTTCACTTCTGGCGAGCTTATTTCTTCGTTTGGTTGCGCTAAGCTTGACTCCATACGTACCAGTGAGGTATCTGGAGCAAAGGAAAGGCAAACAATGGCAGAAGCTACTGCAAACATCGGAGTCATCGGGTTGGCCGCTATGGGCTCGAACCTGGCGCGAAACCTTGCGCACCACGGCAATACGGTGGCGGTCTACAACCGTCACTACAACCGCACCGAAACGTTGATGAAGGACCACGGCACCGAAGGTAACTTCGTACCCTCCAAGACCATCGAGGAGTTTGTGGCATCGCTGAAGAAGCCGCGCACCGCCATCATCCTGGTCAAGGCAGGCGAGCCGACCGATGCGGTCATCAACGAGCTTGAGGCCGCCATGGAGCCGGGCGACATCATCGTCGACGGCGGCAACGCCTACTTCAAGGACACCATCCGCCGCGAGAAGGAAGTGCGCTCGCGCGGTTTCCACTTCGTGGGCTGCGGAGTCTCCGGCGGTGAAGAGGGCGCCTTGAACGGTCCGTCCATGATGCCTGGCGGCACCGATGAGTCTTGGAAGACCTTGGGGCCGATTCTGAAGTCCATCGCAGCCAAGGCCGACGACGGCGAGCCCTGCGTTACCCACATCGGCGAGAATGGTGCCGGGCACTTCGTCAAGATGGTGCACAATGGTATCGAGTACGGCGATATGCAGGTCATCGGCGAGGCCTACGACCTCATGCGCCGAGGCCTTAACATGACCCCAGATGAGATCGGCGACCAGTTCAGCGAGTGGAACAAGGGTGAGCTCAACTCCTACCTGATGGAGATCACTGCCGACATTCTGCATGAGAAGGACAAGAAGACTGGCAAGCCTCTGGTCGACATCATCGTCGATCAGGCCGGTATGAAGGGTACCGGCACTTGGACCGTACAGACCGGCCTGACCTTGGGCACGCCTGTCACCGCCATTGCCGAGGGCGTGTTCGCCCGTGGCCTTTCCGACCGTGTGACTCAACGTGAAGAGGCTCAGAAGCAGCAGTTGAGCGGCCCGGACGGCACAATCGACCTGACCGGTGAGGCGCGCACTGCCTTCATTGAGGACATTCGCCAGGCGCTTTACGCTTCGAAGATCATCTCCTATGCTCAGGGCTTCGAGGAGATCAGCGACGGTGCCAAGGAATATGACTGGAACATCGACCTGGCGGCTGTGGCGCGCATTTGGCGCGGCGGCTGCATTATTCGTGCCCAGTTCCTCAACAAGGTCTCCGACGCGTTCGAGTCCGGCGAGGCCAAGGTCTCGCTCATGTTCGCCCCATACTTCAAGGATGCCATCGACAGGTCTCAGGCTGCGTGGCGCCGTGTGGTGGCTAAGGCCGCCGAGGTCGGCATTCCTACGCCCGTGTTCTCCACCTCGCTCGCATACTACGACGGCATGCGTTCCAAGAGGCTGCCCGCCACCATTATTCAGGCTCAGCGTGACTTCTTCGGGGCGCATACCTACGGCCGTGTGGACGAACCTGGTGTGTTCCACACCCTGTGGGCCCAGGAAGGCCGCCCCGAGGTCAAGCAGTCCTGAGCTCATGGTTTTGGCTGTGATATGGCTTCGCCCATGAATGGGTTGTCAAATAACTATTGGGGTCGGATGCATTCCACATGCATCCGACCCCAATAGTTATTTGAGCTTAGCGAAGCTGTTGATTGTGCGCCATCACACCTTGAGCCGGCGAATGGCGAGTGTGGCGGCTATGTCCGAGCAAGGCCAGTAGCGCGGTCAGAATCACTATTGCGGCTGAGTGGCAGGCGCTATTGCAAACCGCTGATTGCGGATGAGCTTCTCTGTTTGGTTGGGAATGTATGATCCCCGCTGCGTTCACCTACAACACGCAGCGGGGATCATACATTCCCATGTGAGGTGGGGTTAGAGCCGCTTGCCCGTGGCCTTCTTACGGCGCAGTGCCAGGACTGTGATGCCGGACAACGCGCACAGTGTCAGCATGCACAGCGGCGCGAGTGCGGTTGAGCCGGTGTTGCTCAAGGTGTCATTGGCCTTCTTGGCGGTGCCGGATGTGGTTCCGGTTGGTGCGTTGGATGGTGCCGTGGGCTTACTCCCTGGAGTCGTCGTGGATGCCGGGGTGCCAGGAGTTGGCGACTGCTGTTGATGCCACTGGGCATACAGTGTCAGGTCGCTATCCGGCATGGTGAGGTTTGCCTTGTCTTGATAGGCGGAGCCGGTGCCATCGGCAGCGGTGTTCCAGCCGATGAAATCATAACCGGTGCGGACAAGGGAGTTGGCGGGCAGAGTGATGCTGTCGCCTGTGATTTGGCCTGTCATGTCCGGCATGGTGCCGGTGCCGTCGTTGGCGTCGAAATGCACGGTGTGAGTGTCTCTTGTCCAGATCGCGTTCAGCGTCACGTCGTGGTTGGGCATGGTGTAGGTGTCGCCCGCCTGATAGACAGTGTTCCCGTCCTTCCATCCGGCGAACCGCTCACCATTGGGCGCGGTCATGCCGGTGGAGCCCGGCAGGGTTGGCTTGTCGCCTTCGTGCAGCCTGCCGATGGGGTTCACGCTGCCGGTGCCCTGGCCGGCTGTGAAGCTCAGCGTGTATCGGGGTGCGGAGCGGTATTCGGTTGTCTCGGTCCTGGGTGTCTTGCTGGCGTCGAAGATGTCCTGGAACGGCCCCGACCATGTTCCCGTCCAGTTGCCGGATTGGTCGACTGCCTGCCAGTCGAGGTTCGCCTGGCCCGTGGCTCCGACGGCGTTGATAGGGCTTACGCGGGTGTCTGCCCCGACGGTGACGTCGTTGAGCTTGGGGGTATTGACGAATATGTTGTTCATGTCGGTGACGTTGCTGGTGTCGAAGCCGCCGATGTCGAGGCTGGTCAGGCTGACGGTGTTGGCGAACATGCTGTTCATGTCGGTGACGTTGCTGGTGTCGAAGCCGCCGATGTCGAGGCTGGTCAGGGCGCGGTCAGAGGCGAACATGCCGTTCATGTCGGTGACGTTGCCGGTGTCGAAGGTGGTGCCGAAGGTGATGTCGGCCAGCTTGCTGTCGCCGTTGAACATGGCTGTCATGTCTGTGACGTTGCTGGTGTCGAACCCGATGAGGTCGAGGCTGGTCAGGCTGCTGTCGGCAAGGAACATGTTGGCCATGTCGGTGACGTTGCTGGTGTCGGTGAGGCTGAGGTCAATGTCGGTGAGGGCAGTGTCCATAGTGAATATGTCACGCATGTTGGTGACGTTGCTGGTGTCTAGGCTGGTGAGGTCGAGGCTGGTGAGAGCGTAATCGTCACTGAACATGGCCCGCATGCTGGTGGGCTTGACGTTGGCGAAGTTGGTCAGGTCGATGGTCTTCAAGGCGGGCATGAAATTAAAGAGATTGTCAAAATTCATTGATATGGCCGGCAGAGGGCTGTCCGCCACGAATTTGGTGACTGAGTTGTAATCCCCAGAGGCATCGGCTATGGCACTGGAGAACGATGATGGTCTGTTGGAGGTGATGGACTGCAGGTTGGTGGCGTGCAGCACGCATTCGTCGCCGTCCTGGGAGATGTGCCAGGTGAACCCGAAATGTTTATTTGGGGTGCCGCTGACCGGGGTGCAGGTGGCCGCCCGCGTCCCGATGCCAGGCCTGGCCTGCGGGATGGCCGGCTGTTGCGGAACTGTAGATTGTTGCAGTTTGGTCACCTGCTGTGGCTTGGCCGACTGTTGCGAGACTGCTGACTGCTGTGGCTTGGCCGGCTGACCTTGGGTGGTCGCGCCTCCGATGGTCTCGGCGCTGGCAACGCCTGTCGATGCCATCGGTATGCCGAGCAGCATCGCCAGCGATGCGATGGCACCTACTGTCGTTCCGATGGGATTGTGGCTTTTGCGCACATGGCGCAGGTTATGAACCTTCATGATTGCCTCCTCTGGTTTCTCGTACCGCGGTATTTCAGTGAAAACATATCGTGCAACGTACGAAATCATGAAAAATGTGATTTATAACACTTTCTGTGACGCTTCACATCGTAGTTCGGCATACAGATTTTGGCCCTGCGCGGAACCATGATAACGGCATTGTTGATGGAGGTCGATATCCCTCGATTCGAATGTTGGGATTATCTGTGTGTTCTAGATATGGCGTTGCGTCGGTTTGCAGGTCTTTGTCTAGGGTGCTTTTGGCATGTGAATGTGTGATCCCCCGTCGTGTTCGAGGAGAACGCGGCGGGGGATCACATGTCTGGTTGTTTGTGGGTCAGGGCCGTCTGTTTGTGGTCTTCCGGCGGAGCGCCAGGAGCGTGATGCCGGAGATTGCGAGCAGCGCCAGCGTGCACAGCGGCGCGAGCGTGTTCGAGCCGGTGTCACTCAGGGCTCCGTTGGCCTTGGGTGTGGCGCCGGTCGGCGCGTTGGAGAGCGCCGCGGGCTTGCCGCCCGGGGTCGTCGTGGATGCCGGGGCGCCCGGTGCCGCCGGGTGGCCCGGGGTGCCTGGGGCGGGCTGCCGTTGGCTCCACTGGGCGTAGAGCGTCAGGTCGCTGTCCGGCATGGTGAGGTTCGCCTTGTCGGGGTATGCGGTGCCGGTGCCGTCGGCCTTGGTGTTCCAGCCGGTGAAGTCGTAGCCGGCGCGGACGAGTGAGTTGGCGGGCAGGGTGATGCCGTCGCCGGCGAGCTGGCCGGTCATGTCGGGCATGGTGCCGGTGCCGTTGTTGGCGTCGAAGCGCACGGTGTGGGGTGCCTCCCTGGTCCAGACCGCGTTCAGGGTCACGTCATGGTCGGGCATGGTGTAGGTGGCGGCGCGAGTGGTGGGGCAGGTGCTTCCGGTGCTCCAGCAGGCGAAGCGTTCGCCTCTGGGTGTCGAGAACGCCGAGGCGCTTGGCAGAGTGACGATGTCGCCCTCGTCGTGCTTGGCGTTACCGTCCATCGTTGCGGTGAATCCGTTGATTCTGAACCGTAGGATATAACCTGTGTGGCTGTTTTTTGCCCATTCCGCGGTCAAGGTCACGTTATGTGAGACGTTGTAGGTGTCGCCCGGATTATACGTCGAGGTGCCATCTGTCCAGTCCTTGAAGTGGCTGTCCGAAGGTGCCGTGAATGTGTTGTTCGGCAGCGTGACTGTACTGTTCAGCCGCAGGTTGCTCATGGCGCTCATGGTTCCGGTGCCCTGGCCGGCGGCGAAACGAACGGTGTAGGCGTCGCTACTCCACATGGCCAGGGATACGACGTTGTGCGCGGGCATGGTGTAGGTTCTGCCCGCCTGATACACCGTGCTCCCGATGAGCCATCCCTGGAAGTGCATGCCAGCGGGCGCGGTGAATGAGGGGCTGGGCAGGGTGATTTGATCTTGGTAGTGCTGGCCGGTCATGTCGGTCATGGTGCCGGTGCCGTTGTTGGCGTCGAAATGCACGGTGTAGTCGATGCTGGTCCAGGCCGCGTTCAGGGTCACGTCGTGGTTGGGCATGGTGTAGGTGTCGCCCGCCTGATAGACAGTGTTCCCGTCCTTCCATCCGGCGAACTGCTTGCCGGTGGGCGCGGTCATGCCGGTGGGTGCGGGCAGGGTTGGCTTGTCACCTTCGTGCAGCCTGCCGATGGGGTTCACGCTGCCGGTGCCCTGGCCGGCTGTGAAGCTCAGCGTGTATCGGGGTGCGGAGCGGTATTCGGTTGTCTCGGTCCTGGGTGTCTTGCTGGCGTCGAAGATGTCCTGGAACGGCCCCGACCATGTTCCCGTCCAGTTGCCGGATTGGTCGACCGTCCGCCAGTCGAGGTTCGTATCGCCGGCGGTGCCGACGGCGTTGAACGGGGCCACGCGGGTGTCTGCCCCGACGGTGATGTCGTTGAGCTTGAGGGTGTCGTCGAACATGCCGCGCATGTCGGTGACCTTGCCGGTGTCGAAGCCGCCGATGTCGAGGCTGGTCAGGGCGCGGTCAGAGGCGAACATGCCGTTCATGTCGGTGACGTTGCCGGTGTCGAAGCCGCCGATGTCGAGGCTGGTCAGGGCGTAATCGAAGCTGAACATGTTGTTCATGTCGGTTACCTTGCCGGTGTCGAAGGTGGTGCCGAAGGTGATGTCGGTCAGCTTGCTGTCTCCGTTGAACATGCTGTGCATGTCAGTGACGTTGCCGGTGTTCAGGCCGGTGAGGTTGAGGCTGGTCAGCTTGCTGTCTCCGTTGAACATGCTGTGCATGTCGGTGACCTTGCCGGTGTTCAGGCCGGTGAGGTTGAGGCTGGTGAGAGCGTAATCGAAGCTGAACATGTTGTTCATGTCGGTGACGTTGCCGGTGTTCAGGCCGGTGAGGTTGAGGCTGGTCAGGGCGCTGTCGCCGTTGAACATACTGTTCATGTCGGTTACCTTGCCGGTGTCGAAGGTGGTGCCGAAGGTGATGTCGGCCAGCTTGCTGTCGCCGTTGAACATGCTGTGCATGTCGGTGACGTTGCCGGTGTTCAGGCCGGTGAGGTTGAGGCTGGTCAGCTTGCTGTCGCCGTTGAACATGCTGTGCATGTCGGTGACGTTGTGGGTGTCGAGGCCGGTGAGGTTGAGGCTGGTGAGAGCGTAATCGAAGCTGAACATGTTGTTCATGTCGGTGACGTTGCCGGTGTTCAGGCCGGTGAGGTTGAGGCTGGTCAGCTTGCTGTCTCCGTTGAACATGCTGTTCATGTCGGTGACGTTGTGGGTGTCGAGGCCGGTGAGGTTGAGGCTGGTGAGAGCGTAATCGAAGCTGAACATGCTGTTCATGTCGGTGACGTTGCCGGTGTCGAAGGTGGTGCCGAAGGTGATGTCGGTCAGGTTGCCGTCATCACCGAACATGTCAACCATGTCGGTGACGTTGCCGGTGTTCAGGCCGGTGAGGTCGAGGCTGGTGAGGCTGGTGTCTCTATGGAACATGCTGTTTGTGCTGGTGGGCTTGACGTTGGCGAAGTTGGTCAGGTCGACGGTCTTCAGGGCGGACAGATCTTCGAAAAGACTGTTGAAGTCCACTGATATGGCCGGCAGAGGGCTGTCCGCCACGAATTTGGTGACATCGCTGGGGAATCCTGAGGCATCGACTATGGCATCGGAGAACGATGATGGTCTGTTGGAGGTGATGGACTGCAGGTTGGTGGCGTGCAGCACGCATTCGTCGCCGTCCTGGGAGATGTGCCAGGTGAACCCGAAATGTTTATTTGGGGTGCCGCTGACCTGGGTGCAGGTGGCCGCCCGCGTCCCGATGATGCCCGGCCTGGCCTGCGGGATGGCCGGCTGTTGCGGAACTGTAGATTGTTGCAGTTTGGTCACCTGCTGTGGGATGGCCGGCTGCTGTGGCTTGGCCGGCTGACCTTGGGTGGTCGCTGGTGCGGGGTCGCCTCCGATGGTCTCGGCGCTGGCAACGCCTGTCGATGCCAGCGGTATGCCGAGCAGCATCGCCAGCGATGCGACGATGCTCGCTATCGTTCTGGTGCAATTGTGACGTTTGTGTGGATGGTGTAGGTTACGAACCTTCATGGATGTCTCCTCGTGCTTTCTGTCATTGTGTCATTTCAAGCACATCATAAATTTTGTAACAAATACGAAGTGTAACACTTTATTTATACAATTTGACGCCCAGTGTCATTGCGTTTTACGTCTATGCTCGCACATGATGCTAATACCTGTAAGAATGATAGATACTCAACGGTTTTAGTACAGAAGACGTTGGCGTATTTCACGTTTGCCTCTGTATCGTTTTCATTTTACGTATATTTGATATCAGCATCTGACCTTTTTACTTGTATGAACAGCACCGGCGCGTGGATCGGGTTGTGTGATGTCGTGTGCATGCATCATCCGTGCCCAGTTCCTTAACAAGGTCTTCGACGCGTTCGAGTCCGGCGAGGCCAAGGTCTCGCTCATGTTCGCCCGTACTTCAAGGAGACGATCGACAGGTCTTAGGCCACTTGGCACTGTGTGGTGGCTAAGGCCGCCGAAGTCGGCATCCCGACGCCGGTGTCCTCCACACCCTGTGGGTCAGGGAAGGCAGTCCCGAGGTCAAACAATCCTGAACAATAGGGCAATAGGGTAGATCGACAGGTCGTCGGAATTTGGTGTTGGCCGGGTCTGCTTTGTAAGCAAAGGTCGGATATGGAGTTCCATATCCGACCTTTTGTGTTCATTCCTTCCAGAACCCTCGAATGTGACCGTCCTCGAGGCTGTGCAGCAGCCTGGTATAGATACGTCGCATGGTCTCTTCGATGGCGATCAACGTGGTTTCATTGAGATCGTCGATGTTGATGAGTCGAATCATCGCCACCATGCCACCGATGATGAACTCGATGGTGGTCCTGGTCTCGGTGTCGCCGTCCTTGATGTCGATGCTGAGGGCTGTGACAAGCCGGAGGCCGAGAAAGGCCCGAAGTGCTGCCATGAGGCGGGGCGTGCTGTGGGGCCCGGCGAGCAGTGTGATGCGTTTGAGCCGGTTGTACATGGTCGGATTCTGCGGTGAGGTGGCGAGCGCGATTGTTGCCCCGGCGATTGGCTCTCCCAGCAGCTCGTCGGCGAGTTCGATGGCCTCGCTCCTGTTGACCTCATGCTCGATGGCTGAGTCCGCCAGGTCCTGCAGATTGGTGAAATAATAGTAGAAGGCGGTTTTGCTGACACTGGCTTTGGCGAGGATGTCCTTGAGCTTGATCTCGTTGTATGGCCGTTGTTCAATCAGTGCCCAGAACGCCTCTTCCATATCGTCGCGCGCACTCCCATGTTTGGGACGTGACGTGCATTGGCGAGGTGCGGCATGGGCTTCCTTTCTGTGGGTTTCTCTACGGCGGTTGCATGGCCTCCGCCATCCCATTGTAGGCTATGGTAATGGTGCCAGTTGCGGCCTTTCCCGTTGGTATGCATCCGGTTTTGCGTCAGCGGCGGTTCGGGCATTGTTCGCGGGAGGGAACTGGACGCATTGCCAATGGGTTACGGCTTGCTCGGCTTCGTCTTATGGAGAAATACCAGTGATCCGACTCATTTCCAGAATGGCAGAATTTCAGGATTTTGCATCATTATTTTCGGGTTTTAGTACTTTTTGGGCATTTGGTCAATTGCCGTCGTATTTTCTTTTCCCTACAGTCGCTCTCGTATTGAATCACGGCCTCCGATCGTGGTCGCTTTATGTAAAGGAACACTATGTCAAAACCGAAAAGACGCATCATCGCGCAGAAACTCATGCCGTTTATCTTCATCGTCGTCATGGCGTGCGGCATGGCGCTGATTTTCTACCCGATGCTGCACACGAAGATGGAGGGTATGCCAGTGGGCATCGTCTCCTACGACCAGGGCGTCCAGACACCCGCCGCCAAGGTCAATGCCGGCGATCAGATGGTGGGCAAGCTAGTCGACAGCGGTAAGAAGGACAATGCCGCGATGGTCTGGACCAAGTTGGGTGGCAAATCCGATGTCAAGAAGGCGCTCAACAACCGTGATGACTATGCCATCGTCACCATTCCCAAAGATTTCGCCGCCAAGACGCTGACTGCCAAGCAGACGCAGGCAGTAGCCCCGGCTGGTGCCCGGGCTTCAACGCAGGCCGGAGCGCCGACTACCGGCCAAGCTCAGGCTGGTGTGGCCCCCTCAGGCGTTGCCGGAATCTAGGGCGCGGCGACGGGTGGAGTCCCGGGATCCGCCGCCAAACAGACTGCTGTAGTGCAGCCGGTGATCGACATCACCATCGACAACGGCAAGAGTCCGATGGTCGCCACGTCGCTCAAGACCGCGCTGCCGACCGCCCTTGAAAAGACCGGGGCCAAGATCAAGGTCACCACGCTCAACCGAGGCAGTGCCGACCTCAGCGCTTCGCCCACGGCCGTCACACTTGGACAGACCTCGGCGATCATCCCCACGTTCGTCTTCTCCATGATCGGCGGTATGTTCATCGCCCGGGCGAACTCCAAGAAGCGCTACGACAGCCAAGGTGATAAATGGGGGACCATGTTCAAGCAGCTTGGTTGGGCGGTGCTTACTTCGCTGTTCGTCGGTGCCGCGGTGGATGCAATCCATCGTGTGCTCATGCATGAATGGCTGCCATCCGCATCGTTCCTGTTCCTCTGGCTCTCGAGCTTCGCCGTCATGACCATAGTGATGTCGCTGAGCAATGTCGTGGTCTTCCTGGGGCAGATACTGGGGATGGTGGTCATGTTCCTGGGCATCAGCTCGGCCATTCTCGCCCCTGAGATGCTGCCCAGCTTCTGGCGCAACTACATCTACCCGTGGGTGCCGCATCACTACATTGGGCTCGGCTTCCGCAACACCTACTTCTACTGTGACGGACTGTGGAACTCGGCCACGGGCCCGATGTTGATTACCTTGGCTGTGGGGTTGATCGCCTTTGTTCCGGTAGGCCTTCTGAAGGACCGCCACCCCTCGGTGCAGCCTGTCGATGCCGAGATGCGTGTGGCCTGATTCCGGTTTTCGCACTCGCTTTATATGGTAAACTTGCGGAATTTTGTTCAGCGGGTGCTTTTTCTTTGCAATTTTTCTGATTCGAAATCTGGAATGGCGGAATTCCGCCATTCTGGAATTTGCTCATTGAAGGGTTGCTGAGAAAAGTGCCCACTGAACGTTTCTGCTATCGGTCGTTGTTGGTTTGGTGTTGCCTGAACACAAGGTGTTTGAATTTTTGAGCCGATGATTGTGGTTTCGCAAGTATTGTGAAACCGTTGCGGAAATAGTTGCAAATCTGTATACTCAATATGATTAAGAGTGCATCGTTTTCGGCATATCGCACAATATTGTGTTATAGGCACTTGAACAGACTAGACTGAGTTGTTATGACAGAACAACATTGGGTGAATCCTCTGCGTGACCCACGCGACCTGCGCATGCCGCGCATTGCCGGCCCCTGCAGCGTGGTGATTTTCGGCGTCACGGGTGACCTTTCGAAAAAGAAACTATTGCCAGCCATCTATGACCTGGCCAACCGTGGCTTGCTTTCTTCAAGCTTCGGGCTGACAGGTTTCGGTCGGCGCGATTGGAGCAACGAGCGGTTCGCGGCCTTTGTCAAGGAACAGGTTCAGGCTCACTGCCGTACACCCTTCCGCCAGTCCACGTGGGAGAACCTCGCCAAGGGCATCCGCTTCGTGCAAGGAACGTTTGACGACCGTGAGGCATTCGAGCGGCTGAGCCAGACGGTGGCTGAGCTCGACCGCAGCCGTGGCACCCGTGGCAACCACGCCTTCTACATGTCCGTGCCTCCGAGCGCTTTCCCGCTGGTCTCGAAGCAATTGGCGGACTCTGGTTTGGCGAAATCGACCGATGGCGCCTGGCGCAGGGTCATCATCGAGAAGCCGTTCGGCCACGATCTTCAGAGCGCCAAGGAGCTCGACCGTGTGGTCTCCGAGGTCTTCGACCCGAGCTCCGTCTTCCGCATCGATCATTACTTGGGCAAGGAGACGGTGCAGAACCTGTTGGCGTTGCGCTTCGCCAATTCAATCTATGAGCCCATTTGGAACTCAAACTATGTGGACCACGTGCAGATCACCATGGCCGAGGACATGGGCATCGGCGGTCGCGCCGGTTACTACGACGGCATCGGCGCTGCCCGTGATGTCATCCAGAACCATCTGCTCCAGCTCATGGCTCTGACCGCCATGGAGGAGCCGGTGAGCTTTGCCGCCTCCGACTTGACCGCCGAGAAGAAAAAGGTGCTCTCCGCGGTGCGACTGCCCAAAGACCTTGGTGCGCACACCGCCCGCGGCCAGTATTCCGCCGGATGGCAGGGTTCCGAGAAGGTGGCGGGTTACCTCGATGAAAAGGGCATCGATAAGTCCAGCACTACGGAGACCTATGCGGCCATTCGCCTCGACGTGGATACGCGCCGTTGGGCTGGGGTGCCGTTCTACCTGCGTACCGGCAAGAGGCTGGGCAAGCGCGTCACCGAGATTGCCGTGGTCTTCAAACGGGCGCCGCATCTGCCGTTCGAGCAGACTGCGGTGCGCGAGCTTGGCAACAACGCCATCGTCATCCGCGTGCAGCCCGACGAGGGAGTGACCATTCGCTTCGGAGCCAAGGTTCCTGGTGGTTCCGCCATGGAGGTGCGTGACGTCTCCATGGACTTCAGCTACGGCCGCTCGTTTACGGAGAACTCGCCAGAGGCTTACGAACGTTTGATTCTTGACGTGTTGCTCGGCGATCCGCCGCTGTTCCCGACCACTGACGAGGTGAATCTGAGTTGGAAGATCCTCGATCCGATTGAGGAATATTGGAGCACGCTTGGCCAGCCGCAGCCTTATCGTTCCGGCACATGGGGGCCAAAGGAAGCCGATGAAATGCTGGAGCGCGATGGACGCCATTGGAGGATGCCATGATTATCGAAATGCCGAATACCAAGACGAGCGCCATCGCCCGCAAAGTGGCCGAATTGCATGAGCAACGTGGCGAGGCCGGCAATGACCGCGTGCTCACGCTCATCATCTCCACCGAGGAGAGTGAGCTTGAGTGTGCGTTGGAAGTGGCCAATGCTGTGAGCCGTGAGCACCCATGCCGTGTGATTGCCGTGGTGCCGCGCTCAGAGAGTGGCAGCGTTCCCGGAGAGGCTGGCTCTGCGTCCGAACCTACCGTGGAAGGTGTTGGTGTTGCTGGCGGCACTGGAGTCGGAGCCGCAGTTGCAGCCAATGGCACAGTTGAATCCGTGTTCGTTGGCTTGAATGACAAGCCCGAATGCGTCTCAGTGGACTATCCGAAGGACTCTGCTTCAGGTGTGGTGGATGGCACTGATTTGGATGCCCAGGTACGGTTCGGTGCCGATGCCGGCGCGGGTGAGGTCATCATCCTGCGCCCGAGCGCCGAGTTGATGGGCCATGCGGACACGTTGGTCATCCCGCTGTTGGTGCCGGATATTCCTGTGGTCACTTGGTGGCCCACGAATCCTCCGACCGATCCCTCTTCCGATCCGTTGGGGGCCATGTCGGTGCGTCGTATCACTGATGCCTTGCGTTCCGACGATCCGAATGCCACCATCAATGCCCTGCGTGCCAACTGGAGCCCCAAGGACATTGACCTTTCGTGGACGCGTCTTACGGTTTGGCGTGCCATGCTCGCCAGCATGATTGACCAGCCGCCGCATCTGCCGGTCACCGCTGTGAAGGTGACTGGTCAGGCGAACTACCTGCCGCTTGACATGCTCGCCTCCTGGCTTGGCCTGTGCTTTGACGTGAAAGTGGATGTTGAGACGAGTGCCGACGCGGATGCGCTGACCGGGGTCTATTTCACCCGTGAAGATGGTGTGGTTTCACTGACAAGACCGAATGGTGCCATCGGTAGCATCAGCCAGCCCGGTCAGGCTCCGCAGCCGATGTCCATGCCGTTGCGCACTTTGGAGGATTGCTTGGCCGAAGAGCTGCGCCGCACGGATCCCGATGAGATCTACGCTCAGGTGGTGCGCGAGGGGTAGAGGCGCTGAGCCGCGCCTACGGGTCTGCTGAGATTTGCCGGCATGGTGGTCTCTGCTTTCACTAAGTGCCATCCCTTGTATGCATGGTTGTGATTCATGTGCCGCCGTTGTTGCTGAACATTATGGATGTTTTGATTGCAACGGCGGCATGTTGCGCTTTCATCGGCTTGTGGTTTCGGTTCTTGTCCTTGCCCTGACTGTGGGAGTGTCGATGCTGTTGATGTCCTGAACGCCGTTGCCTTGCGGCTTCGCCCCGCTTGCCAAGCGTGTCGTGGATCATGTCTCTATAGTGTTCGGGTCGTATAGTGCAAAGTGAAACTGAATTTAAGGAGAGCAGGAGGAAACAGCATGAGTGAGCGCACTCTCAAGGTTTACGATGATGCGGATACGATGACCAAAGAGGTTGGTCATCTCACCTTGCAGGCAATAGCAGATGGCCTTGCTGAACGTAGTAACGCCACTGGAAATGCCAAGCGGTATGATGTGGGTCTGACCGGTGGCTCGGATTCCATTGCGTCGCTCAAGGCGATGGCCTCCGATCCGTTGGTGGATTCCATCGACTGGAATCTGGTACATTTCTGGTGGGGCGACGAGCGGTTTGTGGCAGCTACTGACCCCGACCGCAACGCTCTGCAGGCTCGTAAGGCATTTCTCGGCGACTTGGTGGAACGCGGACTGCTGCCGGAGGGCAACATCCACGAGATGGATCCGGATGAGCGCGACCCCGAACGCGTGGCCGCAGCCAGCGACGGGCAGAATGACATGCTGCTGCTTGGCGCGGCTTCCAATTATATGCGCGAGATGATCTATCAGCTTGCCGGTGAGGTCGGCAGCGCGGTCCCGATCAATGCCTATGCGGCATCGGACGAGGCCGGGCTGGAGCCGCTTTCCCCCGAGGAGGCGCTCGCCACAGTCAAGCCGCTCGATCTGTTGATTTTGGGCATGGGTCCTGATGGCCATTTCGGCTCACTGTTCCCGACGCCAGCACACCATGAGATTGAGGTCGATGACCGTATGGTGGTCGGTGTCTCGCATTCGCCGAAGATGCCGCCGCTGCGCATCTCGATGACCGCCCCGTTCATGGCACGTTCCACCCGCACGTGGATGATGACCAAGGGCGATGGGAAGGCCGCCGCCACCGCTGGGGTGTTCGAGCGCCGCAACGATCCCAAGTTCCCGGCAAGTTATGCCGATGGTACTAAAGAATTCGTGTGGTTCACCACACCGGATACCCTGGCGAAGATGAATAAGTAGTATCTGGACGTGTTTCGTTGATTTTAGTGCTTTTAGCCGATGATTGTCGGATTAATGGCGTTTAAGACAAAGACCATGACGCATCACCTCAAACGGTGTGTCATGGTCTTTGTCTTAGACGTTAGATGGGGCTTTGCAAGTTCAGCCGCGAACGTTGTAGTCTGCAGCAAGCTCGTTCATGGCATGGAGAAGTTTGTAATAATAGATGAATGGTCCCACGATGATCAGTGAGCCGAGCACGCACCAAAGCCAATAGGTAGCCGCATCGATCTCAAGTGGATGCCCACGGCGTTGCAGTTCATTGCCGATTCGTTGCGATATGCGGTGATACCATACCAAGTTGCCGATGCCAAGGGTGAGCCAGCCCACAAGGAAGAACAGAAGGCAATAATTCATGGTCTTCTTGCCATCATAGCGACTGGCAATGGTGTTGATGGCTTCCGATATCCCCGTCATGACGACGATGTCGTAGATGCCAAGAGTGATGATGCCAAGGAAAATGTATTTCATCAGGCTGCGGTTGGTTTTGATTTGCCCGACAGGGGTTTGTGCAGGCGGCATTTGCTGTGGAGGATAGGCCTGCATCTGTTGTGGGTATTGCGGTTGATACTGAGGCTGTGCATACTGCGGCTGTGGGTTCGGTTGTGAATACTGTGGCTGGCCGTATTCGGGGAGAGACTGATTAGGTTGCTGCTGGTACTGTGGTTGTCCGGTAGGTTGTTGCTGTGGCCCAGGTGCGGGCATAACTCCTGGTAGTGGCACATCCGTGGGCTGTGGTTGATACTGGAATTGTTGACCTTGCGATGGGTCTTGGTTGCTTTCGGTCATCGATTGCTTACCTTCTTTGTCTTCTATTTTGACTGCCGTAGGGAAACATTGGCGGAGAATCAGGCTATGCTGCATTGATGAGCCAAACTCAACGACATTATGCAAATTATATAATAATAGGTTGAAAAGTCTGAACAGCGGTGACCAGACTGTAATCTAAGAAGTCAAAAAGAAGGAATGCAGAACCATTGGCGGTTCTGATGGTCTCCTTCAGGTCTGCATGGCCCAACATATCTGGCAGACCTGAAGGAAGGTACGGAATCGTTTCTGATTTAGAAGTCCCAGTCGTCGTCATCGGTGGCTTCTGCGTTGCCGATGATGTAGGAGGAGCCTGAGCCGGAGAAGAAGTCGTGGTTCTCGTCGGCTGAAGGGGAGAGAGAGGCGATGATCTCGGGGCTCACCTTGGTTTCGGCAGGTGTGAACTTGGCTTCGTAGCCGAGGTTCATCAGCGTCTTATTGGCGTTGTAGCGCACAAACGCCTGTACGTCGTCGAGGAAGTCAAAGCCTTCGTAGACCTGGTTGGAATACTCCACCTCGAGGTTGTAGAGCCTGTCGAGCAGATCGTCAGTAAACTTCTTCAGCATGGCCTTGTCGGCCTCGGTGCGCAGCTCCAAGTGCTTCTGGTATTTGTAGCCACTGTAGTAGCCGTGGATGGCCTTGTCGCGCAGAATGAGCCGGATCATATCCGCAGTGTTCATGAGCTTGGCGCGGCTGGAGTAGTGCAGCGGCAGGTAGAAGCCCGCGTAGAGCAGCAGCGAAGAGAGCATAACGGCCGCGATCTTGCGTTTCAGCGGGTCATCGCTCTGATATTGCTCCATGACGATATGGACGCGCTCCTGCACCAGGTCGTTGCCCACGGCCCAGCGATAGGCCTCGTCGATCTCCTCGGATGAACAGAACGTGGAGAAGATGGAGGAGTAGGAGCGGGCGTGCACACTCTGCATGAAGGCGATGTTCGTGTATATCGCCTGTTCGTGCTCAGTCAGGGCATTGGGAATCTGTACCAGCTCGCCGACGGTGGCCTGAGCGGTGTCGAGTGTGGTGAGTCCTGTGAAAACACGCACGACGGTGCGTTGTTCGTGCTTGGACAGTGAATTCCAGGAAGGGATGTCGTTGCTCAGCGGCACCTTTTCGGGCAACCAGAAGTTGGCGATGAGTCGGTTCCACACCTCGAGGTCCTTGTCGTCCTTGATGTCATTCCAGTTGACAGGGCGAATGCGTCCATTCGGGTTGCTTGCGAACTCGGGCGGGGTGATGGATGCGGCCATCATGGCGTCGTCTGCAAGCTTCACTTCATCGGTCTTAAACTTTTCGGTCATCGCTATCCTTCGGTTATACGGTTCCATAAATCGTGAACAATACCATGTGCCGCATGCCATTCGACGTTGCCTATGCGGTGCAAGTGCAACAGCATTGTCTGACAATATCATTGCACTATATATAGTATGAATCCAAGATCTACATCCTATATATAGTAGAACACAACATGCGTCCCAATCGTATCGACTCGCTGAAGATCAGGTCAGTGTGACAGGATTCACACGAACAATCCTTAGGCGGAAAAACAGATCTTGAAGATCCAGGCGCCCACAATAGCTCCTACAATCGGTGCCACCACAGGAATCCAAGCCTCGCCCCAACGAGAGTCGCCTTTGTGTGGGGTGGGAAGAATCCAATGCAGAAAGCGCGGTACCAGATCCCGTGCAGGGTTGAGTCCTGGGCCTGTCGGGCCACCCAACGATGTAACCAGGCCCCAGACGATGAAACCGACCACGATGGAGGCGGCTCCCAGGTTCTTGGCTCCCCAAGGCAGTTGAAGGCAACATAGGGCTCCGAGCACCAGGATCATGGTGCCGAAGAACTCATTGAGGAAGTAGTTGATCTTCGAGCCTGTGGCATCCGTGGTGCAGTACGTAGCCAGGATGGATTCGGCGCTCTCGGTCTTCATATAATGTGGGTAATAAGCGGCATAGACGATGAGTTGGCCCGCCGCCGCGCCGAGAAGCTGGGCGACGATGTAGGGCATCACTTCGTTCCATGGGAACATGCCGTTGATCGCCTGCCCGATTGTCATGGCGGGGTTGATGTGGGCTCCGGAGACGCCTCCGAACATCAGCACAGGGAACATCACGCCGAAACCGTAGCCCATCGCTATGGTCAGCCAGCCTGATTTGCTGCCCTTCGTGCCTGTAAGTTCAACGTTTGCCACAGCTCCGTTGCCGAATACCATCAGTAGGGCGGTGCCTATGAATTCTGCGGCCAACTTCATTGAAAGTTGATATTCCATGGTGCTTCTCCGTTCTTATTGCAACACTGCTCACACTCATCTTTGAGATAATCGTTCATATTGAACAATACATATTATAAGCCTATGTCAAAGCTTTTATGCATCCGGCGATTTGCGCTCATGCGTGGCGGTCGTACCTCGTAGTGCGTGCACCACGGGGAACTCGATTATGGACGCTGCATCTGGAATACGCATCACAATGGTCGGCTTTGTGAACAACGGGGCATCCTGTTTCGGCGCTTACGCGTAGGGTGAAATGTGGTTCAGGGCCGTAGGGGCGAATTTGCCACTTGAATGGTTGGTTACTAAAGTTGCTTACATGAAGTTTGGTAAGGCTTCGCGCGCCGGTCGGGGTGCGGCGTGATGGAACGGACGATGCGCATGGTGTGGATGGGTATTTGCATTTGATTCGTGCCCACCTTACACATCTTGGTCGTGATGATTGGGTGCAGCGGCGGATGGTGTTCGCCGTCTTGAGTTGGTTATTGGGTTTTTGAGATTGTCCACATGTTGTTGATACGGGATGGTCCATGATTGGTATGGGGGATGGGGCCATGAACTACCATGCGAATGTATTGAGGCGCTCGGCTTGGGGCGTTGTGGTCGCACTCGCTGTGGCAGCCATGGTGTTGCTGCCCTCTGGAGTCGTTGTGACGAAAGCTCAGGATATCGGGTTGGGCGGCGCTTCGGTAGATTTGAGTTCAGCGGCTGTCGCTCGTCAGGAAGGCCACCCGGTCTTGCGGGCGTCCTTCCGCAGGGAGGCCTCCACACATACGGTCTCCTATAATCTGGCAGGTGGCACCATGCCTGATCGGCTGCCCCATGCCCTGACACCATGCCCGGGTGACGGCAAGGACTATTGTGCAACCGTGGCTGATGGGGACTCCGCCACACGCGCCACCGCCACACCTGCAAAAACCGGCTGGTTCTTCGACGGCTGGTACGAGTCCGGCAGTCAGACCCCGTACGACTTCACCGCACCCGTCTACGGCGATGTGGTGCTCACCGCGCATTGGAGCACGTTCGCCTCGTCTTCCGGGTTCAGGGGGCCCATGGCCGGCGGTGGCACCATCAAGGTCACCCCGCCCAACGGCGTCAGGTTCACGAGTGTGCGTGTCGGCAGCGATTCGGCGCTGGCCATCGGCTCGGACGGCAACACATGGGCCTGGGGCTGGAACGCCAACGGAGAATTAGGTGATGGGACCACTGAAAACAGGTCCACGCCGGTCAAGGTCCATATGCCGCAGGGGGTTACTTCCTTTACCGATATCAGCATGGGCAATACCTTCTCTGTGGCACTCGATGCCCGAGGCATCGCTTACGTGTGGGGATATAATGGTTTCAGTTATGGATCCACGCCGGTCAAGATTGATATGCCGTCGGGTGTCACCTTCACCCATATCGCTACCGAGAATGGTGCTGCGCTGGCGCTTGGCAGCGATGGTGCCACCTATGCGTGGGGCGACAACAGCTTGGGCCAGTTGGGGAATCCGAGTGCTGGTGCGTCGAGCGCCACACCGGTCAAGGTGGCGGTGCCGTCCGGAGTCTCCTTCACCGTCATCAGCGCGGGAGCCAACACGGCGTTGGCTAAAGGGTCCGATGGTGCCACCTATGCGTGGGGCGACAACAGCTTGGGCCAGTTGGGGAATCCGAGTGCTGGTGCGTTGAGCGCCACACCGGTCAAGGTGGCTGCCCCCTCCGACGTCTCCTTCACGGGCATCAGCGCGGGAGGGGGAGATTCCTTTGGGCTTGGCAGCGATGGTGCCACCTATGCGTGGGGCGACAACCGCATGGGTCAGCTGGGTGATTCGGATTTCACCGGCCCGCAGAGCGCTGCGCCGGTCAAGGTGACGGTGCCTTCCGGAGTCACCTTCACCAGCCTGAGCGCTGGTGACGAGCACGTCCTGGCCACGGCCGCCGACGGTTCGTCCTATGCGTGGGGAGGTAACAGCCTGGGTGAGCTGGGGAACCCTGCTTTTACCGATGTGAAAAGTGCCGTGCCGGTCAAGGTGGCGGTGCCGTCCCATATCTCCTTCACCCGTGTCTACTCCGAATACCAGTCGTCCGTGGCCATGGGCTCGGACGGCGCCGTCTATGCCTGGGGCCGCAACAAGGTCGGCGAGTTAGGCAACGGCACGAATGATGATGGTGCCGCTGCGCATAGCACGCCTGCCAAGGTTCTTACGCCCACGTACAAGCTGACCGCAGGCACCTTCGGAGATGTGAACGCGGCTTCTCCTGTCTATGACGAGGCAGGAGACGATTGGGAGCTGGCGGTTCCGGCGCATCTATCGGGCGTGGTGCCGGTGTCCATCACGTGGCGGATGGACACGGATCCGACGCCTCAGACGTTTTCCCTGCACGATTACACCTATTATGATTCGGCCCAGCACCACGAGATCAGATTCGATCCTGCAGACGGCACCATGCCGGCAACGTTGCCCCAAGGACTGGCGTTGTGCCCGAGCCCGAATGGTTCCAAAGCCTATTGTGCGAGCATACGGGATGGAGATTCGGTGGCCAAGGTCGTCGCCATGCCATCCAAGAACGGCCAGTTCTTCGACGGCTGGTACGAGAAGGATAAGGAGGCACCGTACGACTTCACCCAGCCGGACACCGTGGATGTGAGTCTTACGGCTCATTGGAGTAAGTTCTCCTCAACTTCCGGTCTTCGGGGTCCGGCCACTGGCGGCGGCACAATGAGCGTGACTCCGCCCCAAGGCGTCAGGTTCTCCAGTGTCAAGACGGGCGCCGACTCGTCGATCGCGCTCGGCAGTGACGGCAACGCCTGGGCCTGGGGGTGGAACAGCAGCGGCCAGCTGGGTGACGGCACGACGAACAATTCGTTCACCCCGGTCAAGGTCAAGGCCCCGGAAGGTGTCACATTCACCGATATCAGTGTGGGCAACTACCACGTCCTTGCGCTCGGCAGTGACGGCAACGTCTATGCGTGGGGACGGAACGACCACGGTCAGCTGGGTGACGGCACGACAATCGATGCGCTCACGCCGGTCCGGGTCGTCGTGCCCACCGGTGTCACATTCACGCACATCAGTGCGAACAATCTGGACAGTCTGGCGCTTGGTGCCGACGGCAACGCCTGGGCCTGGGGATGGAACCATGACGGTGAGCTGGGCGATGGCGGGACAGAGGATAGTTCCACACCTGTCAAGGTCAATATGCCATCGGGTGTTGGCTTCATCCGTGTGAAGATGGGCGTGGATTCGGCGTTGGCGATTGGCACCGACGGCAAGGTCTATGCTTGGGGCAATGGCGATCTTGGTCAGTTGGGCGACGGGTCAAACAAAGCCAGCACAGAGCCAGTTGAGGTCCATACGCCGAACGGTGTCTCGTTCACCTTTGTCGATACGAATAACAATTCCTGTTTCGCGCTTGATGAGGATGGCAAGGTCTATGCTTGGGGCAATGGCCAGCATGGTCAGTTGGGCGACGGTGATGGAGGCGATAAATCCATGCCGGTGGAACTCACCATGCCGGGCAATGCCAAGATCACCCGCATCAGCACGAACGGCGATAGCTTTACGGCCCAGACGCTCGCTCTGGACTCCAACGGCGACGCCTGGGGCTGGGGAAGCAACGGCCAGGGACAGTTGGGCGACGGCTCAAGGGCTGATACCCTGAGGCCGGTCAAGGTGTCGATGCCCGCAGGAGTCACATTCATCGATGTCTATGCCCAGTATCAGTCGTCCTTCGCCATCGGTTCGGATGGCGCCACCTATGCCTGGGGCCGCAATAAGGTCGGCGAGTTGGGCAACGGTGCGGCAAATGACATCGTAGCTACCACGCCGGGCAAGGTGCATAACCCCGTTCCCACTCCGACCGCCAGTGTGTTCGGTGGCACGACCAGCACCGTGGCGCCCGTCAGGGATCCGGACACCGGCAAGTGGACGCTGACCGCGCCCGCCCACACGCCTGGCACCGTACCGGTATCCGTCACCTGGACCATGGGCCGGGGCGGCGATGAGTTGACCTACAATCCACCCGACTACACGTATGATTCGTCGAAGAATGCTTTGCCGTTCACGGGAGGCGTCGGCTTTCTGGGGCTGTTGCTGTGTGTCATCGCGGTGGTGATGCTGGTTCTTGCGTTGGCCTTGCCTCGATACAGGCGTCGTAAGTGCTGATGATGGATGTCGCAGCGATGATGAGGTCGATGCCCTGCACGACGGCATCGTCGATTGCGTTGTCATTGATGGCATGTGGGAATTCTGATTTCTACATCCGAACGATCTAAAAGTCAAGTCTGTTCTTTTGTTTCTTTTTGGTTTAGGCTCATGGTATTGAGTCTGGAACGACGGGTGATGAACCCATGTTGAAGAGCGGAGGACGTCATGCGTGTGCGTGGTGGTCGTTGGCATGATCGCGGTAATGGATCCGTTGCTGGTCTTGGCATGATGAACGGCGCGGATGATTCGTTCAAACGGAATCACAGAGTCCGGCTTGGCGACGCATTGCCGTTGGCCGTCGCCGTGGTGCTGGTTTCGGCTGTTCTATGGTTCGGCACGGTTGCAGTTGCTCATGCCAGCCATGGTATGCGGCCGATTCGTGGCCGCGCCGCATATGCCGTGGTGGATGTCTCGGGTAAGACAGTCCCAGCCTCACCTACTGATTATGATTCCTGGTCGGCTGTTGGACAGAGCGTGGGTGCGCAGCTCGACGGGGCCCTGCGGACCTATCGCGGTGGTGATTGCGCCTTTGCCGCTTCGCAGATTAGCCAGGCTCAGAATGTGACATACGTCGCCAGCAATCTGGTCTCGCAAATCGCTGCTACTTTGGGCACTGAACGGCAAGCACAAGAAAGCCAAGCCTTCCAATCCTTGCAGAATTTGGCTCGCACCCCTGGTCAGGAAACTGAACTCGCCGCTCAAATATCCGCCCTTAAGCAGGATTTGGTGGAGGCTGCCTCTGCCCTTGACGGCAACCCGGCCGTGGCCAAGCCGCGGGCATATGCCAAACAGCGTGAGCAGAAAACGAAGGCCGAACGCAAGAAGCTCCAGAAGGAGAAAAAGACCAAGTTCACCGGCAAGGGCTCTCGCTCCTGGAGTGATGTGGCCAGTGAAATGGACGGCATCCTCGACGATGCCGTCAAGGCCACCAAAGCGGGGGATGCTCGCAAAGGTTCCGACAAAGTGAACGAGGCATACTACCAGTACTACGAAAAACTCGGATTTGAGAAGAACGTCATGAACGCCATCTCCGGTTCCCGCGTCTCACTGGTGGAAAGCACGTTCAAGGACTGCCGCAAGTCGATGATTCAAGGCGAGAGCGTCCAAACCGTGCAGGGGCACGTCACCACATTGAAGGGCATGCTCAATGAGGATGCCAAGAAGCTCGATGGTGGCGCCGAAGAGAACGTTAGCGGATTTACGAAGTTTATCACCAGTTCTATCGGCCAGGCGTTCATCATCCTTGTGCGCGAGGGGCTGGAGGCGCTGCTTGTGGTGGCCGCCATCATCGCCTATCTTGTGAAGTCTGGGAACAAACGGTTCACCAAGTGGATCTATGTGGGTGTGTTGGTCGGTTTGTTGGGCTCTGGGCTCATGGCGGTGCTGTTTGGTGTGCTGTTCAGCGGCAACGGACCTCAGCAGGAGATTATGGAGGGCGTGGTGGCGCTCATCGCCATGGTCATGTTGCTCTATACGAGCAACTGGATGCTCTCCAAATCGAGTGTGGACAAGTGGAACGACTATATCAGGGGCAAAACCGAAAAGACGGTGCAAGGTGTGGCCGCGGCGGATCGGCTGAGGTTCAGCGGCATGGTCTCGCTGGCCATGCTGAGCTTCCTCGCCGTCTTTCGGGAAGGTGCGGAGACGGTGATGTTCTACGAGAGCATCTACTCCATGACCCGGGATTCGCGGGGCATGTGGATCGGCGGCATTGCAGCCGCTGTGGTGCTTGTGGTCATCTTCGCCATTTTCCGCTTGACGTCGGTGCACATTCCGATTCGCCCGTTCTTCGTCATCACGTCGATCCTGATGGCGCTGCTTGTGGTCATCTTCGCCGGCGGCGGTGTGCACTCGCTCATCGAAGGCAACCTCATCGCCGGCACGTACCTGCCAAGCATGCCCACCAGCGATTGGCTCGGGCTTTATCCATACGCTGAAACCATTGCGGCCCAAGTGGTTATGGCCGTTGTGGTGGTGGCGCTCTATGTGGTCTTTGCATTGAGGGAGCACCGTGAAAAACAGCAGGTGAACACCCGTCCCATGAATGTCGCTGACTCGACGAATCCGAGCGACGGTTCAGGTGATATCCATAGCACGGGTGCCGTTGCTGCTGCCGATGCTGTGAATGCCGCTGGCAGCACGGGGGCGGCTGTCTCATGAGATTTTCAGGAAACAAGCAAATCAACCAATCAATCAAAACAGCAAAGGAAGTATCATGAAGCACAACAAACTCACCGGTGCGCTCGCCGTGCTGGCGGCTGCGGCGCTCGCAGTCTCGCTTTCCGCCTGTGGGGGCAACGCATCGTCGCAGGGCGGCAAATCGTCCTCTTCGCAGTCCCAGAGTGCCACGAAGAACGATGCCAAAGGCAACAGCGGAGCCACGGGTGCCAAGTTCGAGGAGATTCCTATCGGCGACGATCAGCAGATCTTCCCACTGAACATCGGTGCGGTGTACTTCCAACCGGTTGATATGTATCCAGAGGGCATGGGCCTTTCCGCTGCGGAGTCGAACCTTCACCTTGAGGCCGACATCCACGCCTTGAAGGACAACAAGCTGGGCTACGGCACAGGTGAGTTCATTCCCAAGCTCACCGTCAAGTACAAGATTCAAGACAAGAACGACCCAAACAACAAGCAGGATGGTACGTTCATGGAGATGAACGCCGATGACGGCCCGCACTATGGCGCCAATTTGAAGCTTGACAAGGCGGGCCAATACAAGCTCAGCTTCATCATCTACAGTCCGCAGACCAACGGTTGGACACTACATGTCGATCCGGATACCGGTGTCAAGGGCCGCTTCTGGACAGAACCGATCACCGCGAACTTCGATTGGGACTACACGGTTCATCAGTGGTGAAAGCACAAGGGGTCGTTCCGTAATTTCCGTTTCGTCGGCTTCCGGAACGGCAATCTGATGAAACGGACGTAATTACAGCAAGAAGTGTCCGTTCAGGCCGATTCTGCGAACAATGTCGGATGAAACGGACGTAGGTAGTGGCTGAACCGCCACGAAACGGTCCGATTCGAATACGAGGTGGAAGGGATCCGCAATGCTGGGTCAATTTGTGCAGGCACTGCCGGGTATGCTTGCGCCGGCACTACTGGTGATGTCGATGAGTGTGCTGCTGACTGTCGGTGAGAGGCGAGACAAGCCGCTGAGCCGTAATTGGCGGTTGGTGGGCCTGGTTGTGGGCCTGTTGGCGGCAATCGTCTTTACGGTGCTGCGATATTTTGTCATCATTGATAGACGCTCTGGCATCAACCTCCCTGTGTTGGTGGTCTGTGTGGTCTGTGACGTCCTGATGATATCCGTTGCCATAGGTGCCCATAGCCTGACTTCCCGATGGCACGAACATCCGTTGCGGCTACACGTGGCCAACGCCATTGCAGCGGTGGGCATCGCCGTAACGACGTTCTTTGCGTTGCAGGATGTCATCATGCAGCTGACCAGCTTCGTTGAGGCGGGGAAGTCCCCATTGACTTCCGACATGCTGATGCGGGCTCTGGGGTGGTTGCTCGGCATCGGCCTGGCGGTGGTGTGCGCTGCGATACTGCGGACCATGCGATTGACGGCATACCGGAAATCTTTCCTTGCGGCTGTGATACTGATGCTGGTGCTGTTGCTCGTGCGTCATTTGGCTCAGTTGCTCTCGCTGTTGATGTCCATGATGCTGGTGGTCTTGCATGGTGGTGCTTTTCGAATGCTCATCATCGTCTCCAACAATGATATGGCGCTGGTGATTGCACAAGTCGCCGTCTTCGTTATTCCAGCGGTGGCTTCGATTGTTGCAGGGTTCAGACAGGATTTCGAGGGTCCGAACCCCGCAGTGCGTCGTGAGCACCGTGCCTTTCGGCGCAAGGCTTTTGCGAGTGGGGCGTGGAGTTTTGTCGTTATGGTCGCTATAGCCCTCGCGTTGACCTTTGGAGTGGCTCAGGCGCATAAGGAACCCATACTTTCACCTCCTGAGCCTTATTCACTCAAGGCGGGCGTGGCTAAGATACCATTCCCGGAAGTCGATGACGGCCATCTGCATCGATTTGCCTACGCGGCCAAGGATGGCACCAAGATGCGCTTCATCATTATCAAGAAAAACGGCGGTGCCTACGGTGTGGGTCTTGATGCCTGTGAGACCTGCGGCGACGCTGGTTACTATGAAAAGGACGGGAAGATCATCTGCAAGCGCTGCGATGTGGAAATGAACGTGGCCACCATCGGATTCAAGGGGGGCTGCAACCCAATACCATTCGAGTACGCCACCAGTCACGGCTACATCACCATTCACACGAGTGCGCTTGACGCGCTTTCCTCTCACTTCAAGGAATAGGCCGAGGGATGGTGATGGTGGCTGTGGCGGCTGCAACGGCGAGGAAGGAATGGAGATGATCATGCATGGCACGCTGGATCAATGAGATTGTTCGAAAGGTGGTGTGGTAATGTTCCTATTGCGAATGGTGTTCCGCTCATTCAGCAGGCAGTTCAAGCGTAGACTGCTCATTGCCATAACGGTGTGCCTCTCGGCAACGGTGTCAGAGGCGATGCTCGGCGTGGTGTTCGATGTGGGAGACAAGGTGAACGCCGAACTTTCCACGTATGGCTCCAATATCATGGTGCAGCCCAAGCAGAACGCCGTGGTCTCCGATTTGTATGGGACGGGGGACAGTGGTTCCGCGAACCAAAGCGATCCCACTGTTTTTCTCAAGGAATCCGATGCGCCGAAAATCAAGACCACATTCTGGGCCTTCAATATCACCGGCTTTGCGCCGCAGCTCAATGTGCATGCCGAACTTGGGAACGCCACCGGCGCCAATGCAAGTCATGACAGTGATGGTGTGACTGCTAGCACAAGTGTGCCGGTGGTTGGCACCTGGTTCAACAAGAGGCTAAGCCTACCCACAGGGGAGAAGACGGTGGCCGGCATCGAAGCCCTGCGGCCTTGGTGGAAGGTGGATGGCATCTGGCCCAAGGACAACAGGCATGAGGCCATCGTAGGCAAGTCGTTGGCGAAGGCCCACAACATTGGCGTGGGTGAAACCATAGTGCTCCGCAAAACCACGGTTTCGGGCCGGCAACGGAGCCTCAAAGTGAAGGTTGCCGGCATCTATGACTCCGGCGACGAGGACTCGGGAAGCATCTACATTCCCTCCAAGCTGGTGCAGAACCTGTCGGATTTGCCGGGCAGTGTCGACAAGATAGAGGTCAAGGCCCTTACCAGTCCTGAGAACGATTTGGCTCGTAAGGCGGCAAAAAACCCAGCCGCGCTTTCTCCTGAAGAATGGGAAACCTGGTACTGCACGGCCTACCCGTCGTCGATCGCCTACCAAATCGAAGAGGTGATTCCAGGGGCCGTGGCCAAGCAGGTGCGTCAGGTTTCGGCGCTGCAGGGCGATGTGCTCAATAAGACCACGGCTGTGATGATTCTGATGACGGCTCTGAGCCTTATTGCAGCGGCGGTTGCTGTGGCCAATCTCATGGCATCCTCCATCAGCGAACGCAGTTCTGAGTTGGCGCTGTTGAAAGCGATAGGTGCCACAGACGGGGCGGTCTCACGCTTGATGCTGACTGAGACGGCAGTGATCTCGCTCGTTGGGGCGGTTGTGGGTGCGGGGTTCGGCTCGCTGTTGGCCCAAGTGGTGGGCCATAGTGTCTTTGGGTCGGGCATCACCATGCGTCCGATGGTGTTCGTGCTGGTCTTCGTGTTGCTTGCCTTCACGATACTGGTCGCATCGTTCTCGGCCATTCGCTCGATTCTCAATGTGCGCCCCGCGGAGGTGCTTCATGGCAGATAATTATGGGATTGAAGTCAGTGGTGCCGCTGACCGGGGTACTGATGCAGGCAGTGGGCCGCATTCCGCACGAAAGAGCGATGGCGGCCGTACGGGCGCCATCCGTATGGAAGGAGGCCATATGACCAACTTGCGTATGTTCTTCACCATGTTGTTCGGTGCGTTGTTTCGGCGTCGCTCGCGGGCGGTCATGGCCGTCATCGCTTCGGCCGTGGGTGCGGCTACGCTGTTCTGCCTGGTTTCCATCTGTCTGGTGGTGCCGCAGCAGATGACTCAGGACATGCGTTCCTACGGTGCAAATCTCATCGTCACCCCGAGCGAACGTCAGCAACGTCAGCAGTCAAACGGTAAGGCCGATGCGAACTCGGAAGGTGCTCCGGGTGTAGAGGGTTCGAAGAAGGCAGCTGAAGGTTCATCCACTTCGACGCAAGGCATCGGTTCCAATCAGGTTGCAGCGGTCAACGCCAAGGTTCGGCACGTGGCTGAAGCACGGTCTGCGTCGTACCGTTACGAGACCATTCGCATCAACTCCACGCCGTATACCATCGCCAGCATCAACCCCAGTGAGGTGCGTACCCTCAATCGTCACTGGGACGTGGAAGGTAAGTGGCCCACGAACGGCAATCTGATGATTGGCCAGAACCTGGCCAATACGCTCGGCGCCCAGATCGGCACGGTCGTCAAGCTCACCTACAAGACCGGGGACGGGCCCCAGGGCGGTGCCGGCACATGGAGCATGCCCAAGGAGAACAAGGTGGAATTCCGTATCGGAGGTATCGTCTCCACTGGTGGCAGTGAGGACGACATCGTCTACGCCACGTCACACGATCTCGATTCGCTGACGGGCATTCGGCGCGGGGCCGATGTGGTGGAATTCAGCTCAGGTGCTTCGGGCGAGGCATTGACCCGCCTTGTTTCCAGCATCAACGCCGACACAGGGCTTGGGGTTGATGCACAGCAGGTCACCAAAATCACTTCGGCCAACACCCGCATCATCACCATGCTTCGGGCGTTGTTCTGGATTGTCTCCCTGGTGGTGCTGGTGCTGACGTTGGTGGGTGTGGGCACCACCATCTCGTCCATCGTGTCAGGACGGCGCAATGAGGTTGGCTTGAGAAAGGCGCTTGGTGCTTCGTCACGGAGCATAGGGGTCGAATTCTTTGCAGAGTCTGCGCTGTATGGACTGTTCGGAGGGATTTTCGGCACAGCCATTGGCTACGGCTTCGCCCGGTGGCTCAGTGTATCCGTATTCGACAGGGTCATCGGTTTTAGTTGGATACTTGGATTGGGATCCGTGGTTTTCACCATGCTGGTGGCTGTGGTGGCTTCCATTCCGCCAGTGCGGCGCGCCACGCGCATCGATCCTGCTGTGGTGCTGAGCGAGGAG
This sequence comes from Bifidobacterium sp. ESL1118, assembly GCF_058505595.1. NCBI lineage: Bacteria > Bacillati > Actinomycetota > Actinomycetes > Bifidobacteriales > Bifidobacteriaceae > Bifidobacterium > Bifidobacterium sp. ESL1118. The sequence goes on along the minus strand of NZ_CP196371.1, from coordinate 1,480,723 downwards.
TGACATGATGGGCGACATGAGGAGCGAGGCAATGGGCGACATGATGGTCGACATGAGGAGCGAGGCAATGGGCGACATGAATAAGGAGCAACAAATGTTATTGGAACTTGACCACATCTCCAAGATCTACGGCGACCTTCACGCCGTGGACGACCTGAGCCTTACGGTGCCGGCAGGCCAGTGGCTCGCCATTGTGGGCTCGTCGGGGTCCGGCAAGACCACGTTGATGAATATCATCGGCTGCATGGACTCGCCGTCCAAGGGCTCTGTGGCGCTCGAAGGGCGACGTTTGGAAGATCTCAATGCCACGCAGTTGGCCGATGTGCGCAAGAACGTCATCGGCTTGGTGTTCCAGAAGTTCTATCTGGTGCCGCATCTGACGGCGGTGGAGAACGTAATGGTGTCGCAATATTATCACTCCGTGGTCGATGAAGACGAGGCACTTGAAGCGTTGGATCATGTCGGACTGGCAGACCGTGCCAAACACTTGCCCCGTGAGCTTTCCGGCGGCGAGCAGCAGCGTGTCTGCATCGCACGGGCACTCATCAACCATCCCGAACTTATTCTGGCTGACGAACCAACTGGAAACCTGGACGAGAAGAACGAGAAAATCGTGCTTCAGCTGTTTCGTGAATTGCACGATCAGGGCACCACCATCATTGTGGTGACCCATGACGCACTGGTCGCTTCATGTGCGCAGCGTGAAATCATGCTCAACCACGGCGTGCTCGTAGGTGAAAAATGGAACGACGACGTGGCCCATGCCGATTATGAGGCTGTTGGCGGTAAACCTGCGTTCACAGGGGCCGTGGCCGAAGGCGCCCAAGCGGAAGGTGATGCTCCGATAACGTTTGCAGATCCCACCAAACGGGCGAAAATTGGGGCCTAAGAGAAGCAAATATGGTGCGAATGAGCGATCTTTCGTTCAGAGGGGACTTTTCCGTGGAAAATTCGTAACATTGTTGTGGCTGCCAAATGAAGAGGGCTGAGATTCCAACGTTTTGAATATTGTTGCGGTCGGTGGCATCGTGGAAAACTGCTCACGGAACGAAAGGAGAGTGTCAGAGAGCAAGAAACTGGTCTGAGCGACTGTTCGACACTGCAAATGTTCGTATGTTGTGTTGGATTGTGAGATGTTGTGTGTTGTGGAAGTTTATCTGGCCGTATCGGTGCGTCCCTGATGTAGAACACATAATATGAAATCTATTGTGACGCTGAGAAGAGGGCTGGTTGGATGAGTGACAAAATCGGTGAACGGTCGGAGTCCGACGAAGTGGCAGAGGCTCGAGAGGTCAGCGATAGCGGCAGGGAAAGCCGCAAATCAGGCGGAATGCTGAGGGGGCTCAAGACCCGGCATGTTTCGATGATTGCGCTCGGCGGCTGCATCGGCACCGGCCTGTTCATGACATCCGGCTCCACAATCGCCCAGGCCGGCCCGGGCGGGGGATTGCTGGCCTATACGGCGATGGGCCTCATGATCTACTTCCTCATGACGAGTCTGGGAGAGCTGGCCACCAATCTTCCGGTCTCTGGTGCATTCTCCGTCTATAGTGCCAAGTACGTGGATCCGGCACTTGGCTTCGCGATGGGTTGGGACTACTGGCTCAACTGGGCCATTGCCGGTGCGGTCGACATCTCCACGGCTGCCCTTCTGGTGCAGTACTGGCTGCCTCATACCCCCGGGTGGATTTGGAGCCTGCTGGTGTTGGCGTTGGTTTTCGTCATCAACACGTTGGCGGTCGGCGCGTTCGGCGAGACCGAGTTTTGGCTTTCCATGCTCAAGGTGGTCACCATCATCGTCTTCATTGTGGTGGGTCTGGCCATGATCTGCGGCATCATGTTCCAGCCTGCAGTGGGTCTTAGGAACTTCACATATAAGGATGCTCCGTTCGTTGGCGGCCTGCCGGCCATCATGTCCGTATTCCTCATTGCCGGCTACTCGTTCCAAGGCACCGAAGTGGTGGGAGTCACGGCCGGGGAGTCCAGCGACCCGGGCCGCGCCGTGCCTAAGGCCATCAACCAGGTGTTTTGGCGCATCATTCTGTTCTATGTGCTCTCCATTTTCATCATCGCCGCTCTCATTCCCTACACCAGCCCGAACCTGCTCAATGGGTCGGACACGAACGTGGCCATGAGCCCCTTCACCATCGTCTTCGAGCGCGCAGGTCTCGCCGGGGCGGCAAGCGTGATGAACGCCGTCGTGCTCACGTCCATCCTCTCCGCGGTCAACACCGGTGCCTATGCCAGCTCGCGTATGCTCCATTCGATGGCCGAGGACGGTTTTGCGCCGAAGTTCCTCAGGAAGACCACGAAAAAAGGCGTGCCGATTGCGGCTCTGGGGCTCACGATGGCGGTGGAACTGCTGGCGTTCGCCTCGTCCATCTTCGGCCCGAAGTTCTACATGTGGCTGGTCACTGCCACAGGGCTGACCGGTTTCATTGCTTGGATGGGCATCGCACTGAGTCATTTCCGTTTCCGTCGAGCCTTCAAGAAACAAGGACATCGGCTTTCCGAACTCAAATACCATGCCAGATTCTTCCCGCTGGGTCCACTGGTGGCGCTGGTGGTCTGTGCTGTGGTAATCTGCGGGCAGGATATCAAGGGCTTTGCCACAGGCAACTGGGGTGAGTTGCTGATGACCTACTTCAGTGTCATCCTCGTTGCCGTGCTGTACCTCGGCTACAAGTGGAAGAACCACACCCACGTCGTGAAACTCGACGAGATGGACGTCTCTTCGGCAAGACCAGACGCGGTTGGCGCCGATGCCAATCACACAGCAGACTCGGAGTGACAGTTATTGAAAAGAGGGTCGGGGGAGAATTCCCTCGACCCTCTTCATAGCTGTATGGGCTGGCGGCCATCTCATGGAAGTTCCGCATAAGCTCAACCATACAATATGTTATTGCAACACGTTGAAAGCGAATTGTGCAATGTCGTCTATTGCCTGCATGGCATCCTGGTTTTCAGTATTTCCAGCCTGTGTGACGTTGAAGATGTGCCCCAGAGCCCCATGGCGACCTATGGGCCACAATTTCAGTTCGCAATCGCGGTGACGATTGACCATGATCCTGGCCAGTTCGATTGAATTGTCGGCCAACACATCCTCACAGCTGGTAATGAGAAACGTCGGTGGCAGATTGCTGTCAATCACAAGTCGGTCCAGATCAGCCTTATAGGGGCCCAAAGCGACCAGTTCGCTCGGCTTGGTGAAATAGGCGGCGGTATAGTAGCTTATCAGCGGCTCGTATACACCGCCTTCCAATCTGAACATACCTGAGGTCGATACGAGGCCTTTGACGTTCAGCGTGGAAGTGCGTAGCCCCCAACGTTGGTTGATGGTCGAAGAGGTGTTGGCGGCAAGGGCATAGAGGGCAATGGTGGCTCCTGCGGAGTCTCCGGTGAGGAAAACCTGGTCGGGGTTCCCGCCGTATTCACTGATATGCAACCTGACCCAGGTCATGGTATCGAGCACATCCTGAAGTTCGTCAAAGAATCCTATGGAGGGTACGAGGCGATAGTTCGCGTTGGCCACAACGAATCCCTTTGCGGCTAGTCGCATGTCTCTGCAGAGGTTGTTTTCCTTGCTGCCGTAGTATAGGCCGCCGCCGTGGAAGTCGATGAACACCGGTAGGCCGTCTTCGTGCTGTGTGCGTTTCGGACTGTAGATGTCGAGTAGATGTTCGTCCAATCCGTCGTCAAGATAAGCGATGTCACATTGTTTCTTCACGCCTTCGGGCAGTATCTGTGCCTTAAGATGTGGAGCGTCGCCTTTGGCCATGCCTTCTGCTCGTTGTGCCAGAAGGCTGATGGCCTCGTTTTTGTCGACAATCATATTTGCTCTTTTCTAATTTGCGTTATTGATTGTAGTATTTTTGGGTGTTGCATTCCCTGCTTCATTCATCTTTTCCGGTTACCTCGGGTTCCGATTGTTCGCTTGGCCTGAAAGGCCGATGTTTATACGCATAGATGGTGAGGGCCGCCGTGATGACGTAGATGATCATGCCTCCCGAAATGGAGATGATATAGTTGCCGGTGCTGTCGAACAGTGCGCCGTGCAGCGTCACGAATGCTGCGTTGGCGAAGTTGCCAAACATTGTGATGATGGAGAGGATCTTGCTATAGTCCTTGCCGCCGAAGGAGTTCTGAATCACCCAGGGGATGCCCACGAGCACGAATCCTTGGCCGATGCCGGTAAAAAGACCTGCGATCATCGATGTGACGGTCATGTGAGAGAGCAGTAATCCGCCCCAGCCCAGAACGCCGACGCAGGTGAAGAGGATGATGACCACCTGTGGTTTGAGATGATCCAGCAGAATGCCGATCAGCATCTTGCCGATTGCCGCACCGAGTAATGTGCCTGTCATTACAAGGGCTCCTTGCTCCAAACTCAGACCATATTGGACCTCATGGGCGGAGATGTGTTGAAGCAGTGAATTCGAGAACTGTTGGATGACGATGGCTACGGTCAGCAGAACGAACGAAAGGGTCGTATAGGCCTTTCGTGCTTCAATGCCGGTTTCACTGGGAGGCGTCGCGTCCTTCTGACTTGGATTGTAGCCATAGGGATGCTCGCCCTTGCTTGCGTCAGGTGCGAATTTCAGCGCGAAGATCGAAAACGGCAGAATGCAGACGAGTATTACGATTCCGGTGAAGAGATAGGACTTTCTCCACCCATAGTTTGTGATGAGATTGGAGACGATAGGGTTGAAGATCGCTCCGCCGATTCCCGAGACTCCCATGCTGATTCCCATGACCGTTCCCAGTTTTTCCTGGAACCAGTTCGACATCAATACTGGGGGTACCAGACTTACTGGAATGACATACGCCACGCCGAGGATGGCATAGGCTACGTAGAAGTCCCAGATGGAATTGAAAGTGGAACCTACCAGAAATATTCCGCCGCAGACGGTGGCGCAGATACTGATCAGTATGCGGGAGTCCACCTTTTTGAGCAGTGTTCCTGCAACGAGCATGGTCAATGCCGCAGTGATCTGTTCGATGGAGAGCGGAAGGCTCACTTGTGAGCGGGTCGCTCCGAACTCTTTGGAAAGCGCGTTGAAATACAGGCCAGGAGTATTGCAGATAAGTCCGAATCCAATGAATGATATTACGCAGCAGCCGATGAAGACCACCCATGCGCGTGGATTGCGTTGCGTCGATGTTTGAGATGCCATTGAACTTCCTTTGTTGTAGCAATTCGACATTATGTAAGTAAGTAATTACTTACATTCGAAACAGTATATCATTGTCGAAATAAATGCAAATTTCTGTGTGCTATCGTATATTTGGCAAGGGGTGTCGATCAAAGTCTTTGGGGTTGAACGAGGGGGAAATTGCATTATGGTGCAAAGCGGTTCATGTTCCGATGATATTTCGGGCACTCATAGAAAAAGCCATGCCGAGCGCGCCAAGGAGATAGCTCAGGCTGCCATTAAGGTCATATCGCAGAAGGGATTCTATGGGTCTTCACTTCAGGAGGTCGCTGATGAGGTGGGCATCACGACAGCCGGCTTGCTGAGGCACGTTAAAAGCAAGAACGGACTGTTGCTGCTGGTTCTTGATGAATTCGAAAGAACGAATTCGGTGACACAGGTCACTGCCAAGCTTGAACAGCAATTTCGGGAAACCGGTGAAGCTCAGTTCTTCCCGCTAATTTATAGGACGTCTGTAAAACAAGCCCTAGGAAATCCCAAATTGACGCAACTGTATCTGGTGCTTCGTGCCGAGGCAATGGATGAGTCGCATCCCGCGCATGAATACTATGTGCATCGGGGATTGCATGGTAGAAAACAGATTGCGAATATACGGTGGAATGTGCCTGAACGTTACCAGGATCCCGAAAAGATGGTCAATCTGTATATGACCATGGGAAGTGCGTTGGATGGTCTGCAGATGCGCTGGATCGGAGAGCCGAACTTCGACCTTCCTGCACGTTGGGCGGATTGTGAGCATTATTTTTATACGCTGCCGGAGTGGCGGGGAATGTGCTGAATGGATTTGAGCCCTGATGCATGTTCGCCAGTCATGACAATGAATGGTCGAGTGCTCCTGCGCGTTGACAAGAAAACGGTGTAATGCATTATCGCATTGCACCGTTTCCAGTTGATGGCAGTGTTGAATTAGTTTACTTCCGGCAGCTTCAATTTTGCCGGCAGAGGCTCATCGCACTGCGGCAGCAAGGCATTTGTGACGCAATGATTGTCGATGGACTTTAGCGCCTGATTCAGCGGAACGTCCAGATGTCCGTTGGCTGCCATCCATTCAGTGTAGGACCGCACGATGGCAAGATTTGCGGTGCCCCAGTGACCGTTGGCATCGAACCACGACGGCGTTACGGCCTTGAGGGAGGCGGCCAGCACGTCCGGATCGATGTGACACAGTGCCGGCTGCAGGGCAACCACTGCTTCCTCTGGGTTGTTGCGTGCCATTTCGTAGCCTTTCTCAGTAGCGGTCATGAATCGGCGGACCAACTCTGGGTTTCGGTCGAGCATCTCACGGCGCACGCATACGTAGTAGGAGTGATGAGGTGCAACTTCGATTTGGTCGAATGGCAGGACAACAACCTGATCGAATGGCTCTGAGCCCTGGTAGGGCTCCCACCAGGCCACATTGATGAAAGCGTCATACTTGCCGCGTTCCACGGAGCGGATGTCGGGCTCCCACTCACCTGGATCGATGGTGTTGACCTTGGAGAAGTCGCCTCCGTCCTTGGTGACGGCCTGCTCCAGCTCTGTATAGAGCCTTCTGACTCCCATCGGCACACACACGCGTTTGCCTTCCAGGTCGCGGAAACGCTTGATGCCAGTGGATTTATTGGTGATGATGCCGCCTATCTGCCCTTGGTTCATCACTCCGACGGCGATGAGCGAGGCCTCGCCCTGCTGGTGATATAGCAGTTGGTTGAGTCTGACGAGTGCAACGTCGTATTCGCCTCTTGCGAGCAGATAGGCCGGGTCGCCGCGGTAGAAGTCGCCGCTGGTGAATTCCACGTCGAGACCTTGGTCTTTGTAGAAATTCTGCTGGCGAGCAAGATACATGCCGGCATGGTTGGTCCAAGGATGAACGTATTCGAGTCTGACTTTCAACATGGTCAATCTCCTATTTGTGTTGTTTTGTTTTGGTTGTGCTGCCGATATCGTGCAATAGGTACCGGCTCTCGGTCGCCGGTTGAAGCGGCCGAATGTTTTGAGATGAGGCAGGGTGCACGGCGAGCCGTCACCGATTGAGTTTCATGTGCTTTGGTGGTTGTGGGCTATGGTGGTCAACGTAGGCGGTTTTGGATGTGTTCAAGCATCCGTTTGCCAGAGTCGGTCGAGAACCATGCCGTGTGGGCCACAAAGCATTCGTCGTAGCACCATGCTGCGTCTTCGGGGCGGGGACCGCCGACGTTGAGATAGTACTGAAGCCAGTTGAGTCCAGCCTCAGCTTGGCAAATTGCCAGCAAGTAGGGCAGCATCGCCTTCTCCGGATCGGTGAGCGGCCGTATGCTACAGTATCCGTCCAGCAGGGCGTCGGCAACGTCGGCGCGGTAGGCGGTTTCGTCTCCACCCATGACATCGACCCACTGGATGGTGTGGCGTTCCAAAAGCATGGCCAAGTCGAACAGTGCTGTGTTGCGGTCGGCGAGCCCGAAATCGATAACTGCGGAAGGAGCTGGCCCCTCCCAGAGGAAGTTCGATGTGTGTGGGTCTCCGTGTGTCCAAGCTGTGGGCAGCTTATCGTATCTGCCGTCCAGTTGCTCGGCGTAGGGGATGATCTTCAGCCATTCGTGTCGTGGGTCACGATTCGTGTCGGTAAGGTATCTCGCCACCTTGGGTCGTTCCGCAAGCCATCTTGACCATGAACCGTCAAGATCAGTGGAAGCGAAAAGACCGAACTTGTTCGACATGCCGTTTGGCTTAAGCGCTGGTTCGTCAAACCCCTGCGAAGCCAAGGTAAGCCTCGCCACGAACGCCCCGAGTGCTCGTGCCTCCTGCAGCGTCTCCGGAGGGCTCCAAGTTAATGCCTCGCCGTATCGGTCCTGCCCGGTGGCCGCGAAATATGCCTCGTATGCGTTACCGTTCAGCGTGAACACAGTGCTATCGCTGGGTTGTGGGCTTTGCCGGTCTGCAAATCGAAGGAATCTTGGCGTTGGGATGCCATGGTCCGCCAGATGCTCCGCGAAGCGATGATACGGGGCTATGGTGTCTGCGTCGCGCACTTGGCGCGCATATCGCTTGATGAACACCAAGCCGCGGTTCGTGTTCACGAGGGATGCCGCCGCTGTGGGACGTCCGCTATGTGATGCCACTGATTGCACTGTCAACGGTTCTTGCAACGAGCCGAGCACGAGCTGTGCCTCCCCGCTGCCAATATCGGTCCACCGCTGCGCGACGATCTGCAACTCTGGATTTCCGTCGGTCTTCAATTCCTGCTCCTAGGCTTCTGCCACGGTGTGGCCAGAGGCAAAGTGATCGAGCGCTCCGGTGCGTGCGATGGCGCGGTACAGCAGCCACATCAAGACTCCTGCGATGAGTGCGCCCGAGATGAGGTTGCTGGCTACGTTCATGACGATGTAGGCTCCCGTTTTCGACATGCCTGTCCATGAGGCCACCGCTGAATACGCCACTCCGCCCGCTGCCGCCATGGCGCCGGCGAACGCAGCGACCCATACGGTCCACTTATGGTAGGCGAAGATGAGAAACGCCAGTTCAGCTGCAACTCCTTGGCACAGGCCTGCCACCAACGATCCTCCCGCTCCCCATTGGTTGCCTAGGGTCAACTCGATGGCTCCTGCCACCAACTCCGCGTAGAGCGCTGCTCCGGGCTTGCGCACAATGATCATTGCCAGAGGGGCGGCAATGTACCAGAATCCATTGAGAATACCGGCGAAACCAGGTATCAGAGTTCCCAGGAAGGTGGCGGGAACGGTTACTATGAAATCGCAGACCCAGAACAACACGCCGCATGCCGCGGCGATGGCGGACGCGATGGCGATGTCCACGGGTCTCCATCGCAGCGAGGAATGATGCACTGCCTTCGTGCCTGAAGTGGTTCCTGCGCTTGGATTTGAGTGTATTCGTGTACTGTTTGGTTGCGTAGCCATGTGGTTTTCACCCTTTCGCGTGAAGCCCGAGCCGTGTTTCGGTACGGGCGCATGTGCCACGGAAGGTTTGGTGAGAATGATGACTTCGTTCGACGGTATTAGCCGTGTCACGTTCAACGGTCGGAGATCGCTCTCCCTCTCAGCTTTTGAGCTCCCGCGCATAACAAGGATTACGTTACGTAGAAGAGCCGACAAGGTCATTGCGCTCCGGAACGGGTAACGGTCTTGTGCGTCACACGGGGGAAATTCTAAAGGTTGCATGAAAGGCATTGACGTCGGCCTTCGGGTAGGCATGAGATGGCTGCCGCTGTTACCGATGGTCGCTACCATTTCCTATGACTGTTGTTTCTCGCTGCTGTCGGCTACGACGCACATGTGGCCCATGCTTACGGCGACATGCTGGCAAGATTAACAATCCCGCGCTCGCGAAATCAACGCGATGGCGGTGATTGCCATGACAGCTATTCCAGTATTCGAAAGTGATGTAGCGGGTTTATCGCCGAAGTAAATTATCCAGTATTCTACATAAATGATTGACGGCGAGTAACATTATGTCAATGTTCATACTTATGTATAAGTGGTCGGATACTATGAAATTGTCCAGTGAGCAACGGAGAAAAAGGGAATTATGAACAGAGGTGTTACGATTGCCGGTGTAAGGCAATATAAAATTATTGATAAGCCAATTCCGGAAGGAAAAGACGGAAGAATAGTTATCAAGGTGCATAAGGGTGGAATCTGTGGTTCCGATGTGCACATGTATTGGGAGCAGGGCAACCGTGCAGTGAAGGATCTGTATGAAGGCCATGAGCTCTCGGGCGAAGTCGTCGATGCGGGCAACAGCACGAAGTTCAAGAAGGGCGATCGCGTTACTGCCATCGACATCAGTATTTGCTATCAATGTGAATATTGCAAGTCAGGTCGGTATCAGCTTTGCAACCATTTGATGGACGATGTTCCCGGGGTCTCTGTGGACGGTGGCTTTGGTGAATATATTTGCGTGCGTGAGGACATGGTGCGTAAGCTACCGGACAATGTGAGCTATGTGCAGGGTGCCATGACGGAACCGTTGTCTGTTTCGTATCACGGCTGTAAAACCGCGGATATCAAGCCCGGTGACCGTGTGCTTATCACGGGTGGCGGCCCGATTGGCGTATTCGCCACTGTAGGAGCTTCTGTGCTCGGTGCGGACACCGTGGCTGTTACTGAGGTGAACCCCAGGCGCATCGAACAGCTAAATCAGTCAAAATACATCACGAATGTGGTAGACGGCCGTGCTGATGACTTGGATGCACAACTCAAGGCGCTTGCTCCTGAAGGGTTTGACGCTGTGATTGAGTGCTCTGGTAATCATGTTGCAGCCAAAGCGGGTATTGATCATTTGAAGAAGGGTTGCCCATGCGTGCTGCTGGCGTTCCCTGATCGCATTGATGCCGATTACTTCCAGTTCATCAACTATGAGAATTCCATCCGTGGCAGCGTGATGTTTACTCTTGACGAGTTTGATGAGGTTATCAAACTCATGGGAGAAGGCAAGATTGACACAGAAGATTATGCCACGTTGATTCCGCTGGAGGGTGTGCAAGAGGCGTTCGAGAAGATTTCCGACGGCACCGCCACGGGAATTAAGTACATGATCGATCACGATGTGTGATTGACGCATTGAATCTGATTGAATCCTGATGTCACTTTTGTGACAGATGGTTTTATCCGCACCCCCGTTGTCTCTCCTTTAGAGATAACGGGGGCTGCGGATTTTTGTATCTGTTTGGAGTGCAAAGCGAACCATTTTATGTTCGCCCACTTCCATGGTTTTTGGGTGGACGGTTCTATAACCGGAAGTCTTCTGCCGTTGGGTGTCAGAGCCTGCGCGCGTGGAGCGCGTGCTTGCGGCGACGTGCGATCAGTCTTGTCAGGACCGATGATGTCGTGGACGACCTGATCGGCAAAAGCCTGGTCGTCCATGGCAAGGGGGAGAAGGACCGCATCGTTCCCCTCAATGAGACTCTTGCAATTGAGATTGGAAAGCGGCCAAAAGGATGGCTGTTTCCAGGGGCGAAATCCGGACAACACATCAGCCCCGACACAGTATATGTGCTCGTCAAGGAGGCCACGGGCTGGCCACCTCATGCCTTCCGCAGAAAATTCGCGACCGATGTGTGGCACGCCACCGGTGACGCCGTGGAGGTGCAGAACCTTCTAGGACACGAAAGCCTGGTGACCACCCAACAATATATATTCACCAGCCAAGAGGATTCAAGACGCGCCATCGTATCCTTGGGCGGGTATCGGAAGCGGCGGGATTCGTCGAGGGAGAAGGATTTTGAACATGTCCTAGCTACTTATGGTTTGCCTGAAAATCTTATCTATCTCCTCACAAGCGCCGACATTGACATGACTAGAAAAGAACTGTGACAAATTGTCATCTTTATCTATGGAAATCCCATTGTGTTGTGCATCACTAGAACCCGGTCTACCTTGTCTTTCGCGGGTGCATATTACGATAGCTATATGAGTGATTGGAAACCGTTGATGGAGCCTGTCGACGACGACGTGCTCGTAGCTGGTGTGCCTGACTACATGCTCGCTGACATCCTACCTTGGATTGAAGATGTGGAGTCGTATCTAGGTGTGAGGTTCACTGCGACTAACTTGGAAGCGCGGAGAAAATTTATCGGCAGTTTCGACGCGAGACGCCACTCGGTGTCGGGACTGTCAGTAATGGACAGCGACAGTTTCTTCGCAGGATTCGACACAGATCTAGAGCCTGACATCATCATCGACTATGTAGACTATCTTCTCAATGGTATGTACGAGCCCGAAAGACGGACTGCCGACCGGCTTCGTGCGGCAGCACATCCCAAAGTTATGACGGTGATAGCAGGGACGTTCTCGAATCCCCCTGACAGCGCTGAACGTGAGCGTGATGAAGGTCGGAAATACGTGGATCCATCGGTGAGACGATATACAGCAGAGCTCGGCGAGATCCTTGAGGAGTCAGGCTCGAAATGGCGCGTGGGTACAAGGGCTGGCGCCCCTGGTTTGGTCGAACGCGTGGCTCCTGCAATGGAAAAGGCAGCAGAGAAGGCAATGGATGAGTGCGCTGCTGCTGGCGATCTTCTTGCCCTTTCCTGGCGACAGTTGTTCGGGCGACATCCTGATGCGAATGCGGCCTATGACATGGCAGTCAAGGCCATCGAAGCAGCCGCCATTCCCGTGGTTGCACCGACAGAGCCGAAGCAGACGCTTGGCCTTGTGATTAGAAAAATGTTGAAGCAACATTGGTTCTCCCCAGTGGAAACCGATTACGACCGCGATAATGATGATGAGGGTGGTCTTGTGCGGCGTATGATGCGCGCCGTCTGGCAGACCGACCGCAGGCACGGTGACACTGGCGGGGTGGAGCCAATGCAGAAGGATGAGGCGAAGATGGCGGTCTACTTGGCCGTGGCTGTTGTCCAGATATTTCATGATGGTCTGGTGCAGAGAAAACAGTCGTAACAGTATAACTTATTTCCATCATGCAAGGACACCAATATAGTCGGAGGGTCATGCCCGGATTGAGCGAAAACGAATGGTATTGGTGCCATGGGTAGTAGGCCTAACGCAGTCGGTCTAAGCACCAGTAGTTTTTGCGACCGTATGCAAGGATTTAGATTAGGAAAGGCCTTTCATGCATCACCCATTATGGCATAGGTCTTGAAACAAAGGGAGGGCCCCGGCTGTCGCCGGAGCCCTACGGGCTACCTGCCGTTTCTCCAATCAGAGATGACGACGCAGATCAGGATGGCCATAAGGCTCACCCATGCCAGCGTCGGTGGCAGATTTCCTGCCAGTATGCCGGCCGTGACGGTCACCAACACCTTCAAGGAGTCGCCATGGGACCCGTTTCCATCGATATTGTGCATTGATTGCACTCCCTTTGTGATTGTGATTGAGACGCACCTGAATTGGGGCGCCGGCAGCATGGAAAGGAATCATCCCGGATCAATGGGACGCGCCCGCTCCTTGCCGCTATCGCCTAGACTATCAGCACCGTTGCATCCGACTCTGATGATGGATCCAAGACGATTCCGCAGAAACGAATGGGCTATTGAGGGAATCGAACGTGCGAGGGAGCGGAGTCATGCTATACTGTGATTGTCGGCAGGCAAGTCGGATCAACATGAGGCTAATAGGCGGCATTGCATACTTCGCCTCTTGGACTTCTTGCAGACGGGATCCATCGATCCCGATTGTGATTGAACGAATGCCCCGGAACTCTCCGGGGCATTCGCATATCTGAAAGGCGTCCACGTAGTCGAACCATCTAGACGGGGATCGTCTGTGTCGGGCATGAGCCGAGAACCCGTTTCATGGCGGCTCGTTCCGATGGTGTGACCCAGAGATGGTACTTGTGTTTCACTCCGATCTGCCGGGCCACATAGTCGCAGCGGTAGCGCTTGTTCGAGGGAAGCCAGGTGGCGGCGTCGCCGTCCGACTTCTGTTGGTTGGCAGGCCCGTCGACCGCCAGTAGATTGTATGGGTCATTGGCAAGTTGTTTACGTTGGTCTGCATTGATCTGCTGGGCGCCGGTCTGCCAGGCATTCGAAAGCGCTACCACGTGGTCGATTTGCACGGCCATCGACGATGTGCGGCCACGTGTGAATCGTATGGGCCTGCCGGTGTAAGGATCGTTGAGTGTCCCGGTCAGGACGATGCATCCGTGGGTGCCGGCACGATGGGTCGTGTTCGTCAGATCCCTGTTAAGAATGTCGTTTCGAGTGTCGCAGCCATTCCGGTCCGCATCCGACCATGCCGGGCCGAACCGGCTGCGGCTGTACCCGGTCTTCTGTGCACGGCCCTTGACGGGCAGCTTCTCCAGCATGCCGGCTGCGGTTCCGGTGGCATCTGCACGGGGCGTGGCCGCGGCCGGTGCCCCGCATGCGTCCAAGATTGGGATGAGGATGGAGAGCAGAAATGCGGCCGCCAGCCTCTTCCTGTCCTTCGAGTCAAGTGACATGGTGCCGACAGTCCGCTGCGATCGTCCGCATGCTATCATGGTTGCCTTCCTTGTCCTCTACTTGCCTATGTTGGCTTCATTGGCCATATGGTAGCTTACCTGATAGCCGATGGCTTCGAGGAGCAGGCCGATGATGAGGTAGGCCTGGTTCCAGACGCGCCAGTCGGTGATGCCCGTGGTGTGGCGCGCCCGTTCGAACCCGTCTTGGCTGTCGTGGAGGGTGAGGTCCCATTCCCCGGTTGTCGGATCGGCCTTGGAGCCGCCGCGCATCCGCTGTTCCATTTCCAGGAACGATCTTATCTCATCGGTGAGCTCCCCACGCAGGTCGAGCAGCTTCCCGTGGGTGAGGTTGTTTCCTCGGTTTGGCGTCAGTCCCAGCGAGAGCGCGTAAGCCTTGTCTGTGATGTCTGTCATTACGATCTCCTTTTTGCATGTATGCTTTCATTCTCGGTTCGCCGTCAACGGTTCGGCAACGAGCCGATGCAATGTGCATGAATGGCCTACCGTCACCTGCTTCTCTCGCGGCGACGATGCCCAGAGTCCTGGTGCCGATCGTTCCGGCGTTGCGTCGTCTTCTGGTCTTTGCCGGAAAGATGCAGGTCGTGCGCCTGTGTGCGCTGCTCGTCCACGTCGGCTATGGTGAGCGCCACCGCGGCGTCGATGTCCTTCGATGAGAGCACACCTAGCCTGGTGCGGTCCTGGTGGGAGCATTCGGCCAGCGCCTGGTTGACTATCCTTTCGGCCTTCAACCTCATCGCCCCACCATGCACGGGGAGGGCGGACTGGGCGAGTTCCTCGACTTGTTTCCAGATGTGTTCAGTGTTGTCGATGATGTTCTCCTTGAGCCACCGTCCGTTCTCGGTGACGGCATCGGTTTCTCTCTTGTTGTCTTCCATGGTTTTGTCCCTTTCCTGCGTGTTGTGTCTCTTCTCGTATTGGCATCTGTTTTTTTCGTGCCTCTTCGCCTTGAATTCGGGGTCATCCTTGTGTTTGTCGTAGCTTTTGCGCCGCCTGGCCCTGTACTCATCCTTGTGGGCGAGGTAGTAGGCGTGGGCCTGACTGTGTTTGCGTTCGGCGAAGCCGGGCTCCTCGCGCATGCGCTGGGCCATGCGCGCCCTTTGCCTGGCTCGCAGTTCGTCGTGATGCTCTGCCACATACCGGCGGTTGCGCTCCAGCGTGCGCTCGTACTGTTCCCTGCTCATCGGATGCCGGTGCCGCTTCTGTGTGTGGCCGGGCTGCCGGCACCATTCGACGTATGCTTCCGACTCCCCGAGCCAACGGCTCCAGTCGACGTCTCCAGGTCGTTGCCCATCCGCCATGTCACACCTCCGGCATTGCCCGGTCGTTCTGATTCGGTGTGGCTGATGCCGTGCCATGGTCTTTGCTCGTATGAGGGGGCCAGACGAGAGTCGCCTCGGCATGCGTGATGCCCATGTTCCGTGTCAGCCATTTCCTGCTCGAACCCTGCCCGGTGATGAACTCGTCTGCTGCCTGCGCGAACTGCGCTGCGGCCGCGCGCATCGCATCGAGCCTGGACTGCAGACCCCTGACCTTTTTCTGTGTTGCTTTTAGCTTTTCTATTTCCTCGGCCACCGACCGTTCGGCCTGGGTCATCGTCTCATGGTTAGCCATATCTGCTCCTTCCGTCCCTCCAAAAATAAAACCGGAGGAACGGTGGTTGGGCGGACGAGCGCCGCCGGGCCCGATGCCGATTCAGGCTGGTGGTGTCCGCCCAAAAGCCGGGTGGATGCAGGGGAGAATGGACGGACGAAAGAGATTCGGCGGAAAAGGTGCGATGGCCCAGGCATTCGGTGCCTGGAAGCAGGCCAGCAAAGCACTATACGTACACAATCCACGCTGTACGTACTTGGCACAGCGAGCATAGCGCGTGTACGTACACGCGCCACCCGGCCCCTGCAAGGGGCCTGGACCGGGGCACCCGGACCCGATACCAGAAAGGCGCTGGAGAAGCATGGCATGGAACCGCAAACGACGCCGCGGCGTGCGCAAGGAGATCACCTTCGACGAAACGCAGTGGAGGACGATAAGCGACGAACTCGCGGACGAGAACCGGCGGCGCAGGGAGGCGGGCATGCAGCCGGTGACGTGGATGCGGTTCGATGCCACCGGGATGCTGTCGTGCCTGCGCGGAATGTGTGGACCGGGACGGGTGCGGAGCGGGTCGAGCACTCTTGGAAAAGCGTGCGGTGCGGTGCCGCGGGCGTAGGGTGCCCACCAATCCAAGCTTGTTCGCCGTCTCCATGCCGGCAGCCGAGCCGGTGTCGTCCTCTTTGCCGTCAGCGGATTCGAGTGATTTGGCGCCGGTCCCCAGCATCGATCTGACGGAGGGATGCCGGAACAGGTGTGGTCGCCGCAAGGATGCGACTCTGCCATGCAGCAGATGCCTGCTGGAACCTTCCTCCTTGCCGGCGGAGGAGTGGAATGAGCGGAGCCGGCCGGAGGCCTTCCACCCTCCCGAGGACTCGGGCCTTCGCATCTACTTCTCCCCGAACTTGGTGCTGAACAGCCTGTACATCAGGCTTTCCTCGCTGATGCGCCCGTCGAACGGCAGGAACGCCGTGCCGCTTTTGAGCATGCCCTCGCCGGGCTCCACGCCGGTGAAATACTGCCGCTGCTCGTCCGAAAGCTTCAGTGTGCTCTGCAGGGCGTCGGCGTCGGTGGAGGTCTGGTTCATGAGCAGCAGGAAATCGCTGTTCGACAGCATGAGGCGCGCGTCGTCGTTCATCAGCAGCTCCTCGATGTTCTGCGTGATGCCGGTGATCGACAGCCCCCACTTGCGCGACCGCTTGTACAGGCGCAGGAAGTAGTCGGCCGCGAACGGGTTGGAGAAGAGCATGTGGAACTCGTCCACCCACAGCCATGCGCACGCCTTTGGCGCGGTTGCGCACGACGCGGTTCCAGATCTGATTCAGGATGACCATCATGCCGAACGTCTTGAGCTCGTTGCTCAGCCACATCACGTCGTAGACGACGAAACGGTTGCGCACGTCCGCATTCGTCTGGGAATTGAACGCGTTGAGCGAACCCTGCGTGTAGATTTCCAAGGCGGCGGCGAGCTGCCTGGCCTCGGTCTCTGGCAAGGCAGCAAGCGAGGCCAGGCAGGTCGCCGAGCGTTGGCTGCTTTGGTCGCTGCCCGTCGCGGAACTCCTGGTACAGGGCCACCGTGCACCGGTCCACAAGGCTGCGCTCCACCTTGACCATGCCATCCTCGCCGCCGATGAGCGCGTCGAGCATGTGCAGGACGCTGCTGCTCTTCGTCTTGATCGGATCCTCGTCACTAGCCCCGCCGAACTCGATGTCCAAGGCGTTGATGTGTTGGCCGCTGGACTCGCCCACCTCGATGCGGCCCCGCCCAACGCCAGGCACAACGGTGTGAACTCGCGCTCCGGGTCGATGACGACCAGCTCGTCCTGAGGATGGCGCAGGAAGATCTGCGTCATCTCGTTCTTCGCCGCCTGGCTCTTGCCGGAGCCAGACGTGCCCAGGATGAACCCGTTGCCGTTGATGCCCTTCGAACGGTCCACCAGCACCGCGTTGCCCGACTGGCTGTTCCTCCCGTAGAGGACCCCGCCCGGCTGGAAGAGCTCCTGGCTGGTGAACGGTTCGAGGATCGCGGCGCCGCTTGTGGTCAGGGTGCGTTTCATCGGCATCGTGTTCACGCCCAACGGGAGCACGGCGTTCAGCCCCTCGACCTGCATGTACGTGCACAGTTCGGCCACGCAAGACTGTGAGTTGACCACTTCGGCGACATCATGGAGGCACTGGTCGAGCCCCTCCTCACTGCCGGCGCTCACGCCGACCGCGATGAGCGCCTCCACAAGCCGTTCGCCGTTATGCCTCAGATCGTCACGCATCTCGTTCGCCTCGTTCAGCGAGTCCTCCAGACTGTGGGGCAGCCAATCCTCCGGCATGTGACGCTTGGCGTTCTTGCCCCGCTCGTCCGTGGCCTGCATCTCCATTTCCGCGATCTTCTCATCGACCAGTTTCATGCCCTTGGCCTTGCCCTGCGGCTCCAAATGGGTGCTGACCGTCACATCGGCGCTCAGATCAGTCAGGCCGCTCACCAGATCATCGGTCAGATAGTCAGGGAAATCGGTGACCCACAATGTCGCATGCCAAGTCTCGCCCAAACCCGAATCCATGCGCAGGCGGCGCCGGTCCGAAGTGTCGATGGCATAAGGGGTGATATAGTCCTTTGTCTCCGTGCGCGCGTGCGCGAACGTCTCCTCGTCGAAGCCGAAACGAGTGTGCGGCCGTAGCAGGCGGTGCAGGGGCTCCAGCCGTTCGGCGCGGCCGAGCTTCACCGCGCTGCACCCGTCGATGGAACGCAGGCGCGCCGCCGCCACGCACGCCCTGTTGAGCGCGGTGATCGCATGCGCCCGGTCCTGGTCCGTCACGGTGAACGTGATATAGCGGTCGGTGGCAGTCGAGATTGTCGAACCGGAAAGCATGCGTTCCACGTTCGCATTGAAATCCGAGCGCAGCGCATCGAACTTGTCCTGCTTCGGATCCATCGTCATCCGCCTGCCCACCGACTCCGGGGAGATGCGGCGCGTGGCCACCGTCACCTCAAGGCGCATGCCGTCGGAGAGCGGGTTGAGGAACTTGCCCCAACGGTCGATGATGTCCATCTGCTGCTCCTGCGTGGCGACCCTGTATGAGATGTCGCTCACCCGCATGGTCATGCTGTACTGGTCGCCATCAAGCACTGCGGCCCCGCCCGGCAGCATGGACCGGTAGCCTATCAGGTCCTTCGCCGTGCGTGGCACCTTTTCCTGCTTGCTCCCATCGCCCTGGGACTTTCCGAAGAACATGCGCATCATTGTTTCCTCTCCTTCCTTTTCGCCATTCTGACGCCGGTCGAACGCTCATCGGCCCGGCGTGCCCGAGCCCTGTGCTCGGCGGGCCTGTCATGCAGCCAGATGTGGTTTCCCACACGCTGGCGGAGCATGTAGACCACATACCGCTCCGGCTTCAAACCCTTGGGCCTCCACCACCCCCATGCGGCCACGGGCGTCGCCACGATGAGCAGCAGGTCGTCACCCAGATTCGGCATGCGCAGCACGAAGTGGAAGAGAGCCACCTCCACAGTGCCGACCGCCAGCAGCACAGCCGATGCGGCAAGCTGGCGCCAGCTCATGCCAAGCATGACCTTCGCCTCCGTGTCCGCCGGATCCTTGTAGACCTTCATCTGCAAAGCCATGTCTTCCTTCTTTCCCTCACTGTCCCGTGAGCGCCCTGGAGACCTTCGAGGAGACCCCAAGCACCAGGAACAGCAGTATCGAGGCGAGGAGCAGACTGCCGAAGTTGTCGAAGATCCAACCCGCCAGATTCTGGTCCGAGGCCGCCGGCTTCCTCACCGCCTGCACCACCAGCACACGATAAACGACCAAACACACCAGCAGCGTCACCGAGGAAATGACCGTGCCCATGTAGGCCTTGAAATAGCCGATGGTGATGGGACGGGTCTCGTCGTTCAGCACCCAGGCGAACGGCCAGCTGCTGAAAGCGGTGAGCGTGTACAGCTCAACGAACCGAACCCAAAGGACCGCGGTTGCCACCACCGAGGCAAGCTGCGAGAGCAGGAACGGGATGATGAGCAGCACCAGACACCCCACCTGGCCCATCAGGCCGGCGTCCTTGACCTGGGAGCGCATCTGGTCGCCCAATGCGGTCCCTGCATTCCCGACCGCCGTGGGCGACAGTTTCACGATCTGCGTGGAGATGTATGTGCCCACGCTGTTCATCGCATCCACAAGCAGGGTGGAATTCTGCGCGAACACCATTACCAGGCCGATCTTGACCAGCGTGGCCGCGGTGACCTTGAGCCCCAGGTTCTTGGACACGTCGAACTTCACGGAGTTGCGCTGCAGCTCCAACGCGAACATGATGGCCAGGATGATCGCCGCCACCGGCTTCACCGCATTGTCGCTGATGTTCAACGCCAGCCCATAGAGGGTCGCGTTGAATTTCTCCGGCGACTCGGTGAGCATGTTGCCTTCGTTGACACCGACCCCGCCTCCACCGACCGCGTTGAGCATGCGTACGATGAAATCCTCCATCGCAGGCTCACCAATGGAGCTGAGTGAGTAGGCCGCCGGACGCGATGATCACCAGCGCGCCTGCGATCTGGAAGATCGCGGATTGAATATCCGGGCCCTGATGGTTCTTGATCGCCCCGCCCAAGGAGACCCCTCCCATGACACCATAGATGCCGCCGCCCAGTATCAGCCCCTTACTGACCAGACTTAGCACCGAACTCAACACTTCCATATTCATCCTCCAATCGTTCTCCGCTACGCCCGTTCAGGCGATTCATTCCATCATCGGTCCTGAAAGACGGTTCTTGGGCGGACGGTTCGATGGCAACGCAAAGGCCTCCGGGAACGACTTGCAGGTCATGTTCCCGGAGGCCTTGGGTGGATCTGTGCGTCAGCGTCTACGCGCGTGCAACCCGTGACGTCGGCGGTGCGCCAGCATCATCGGCAGGCCGCACGATGCCAAAAGCATCATAGCCACGCCGACCGTGGCCACGGAGGAGCCGGTCAGCGACAGTCTGGCAGGCGCGATGCCGTTCCAGTCGTCCTGGTTGCTGTCGACCTTCGTGTCCGTGCACAGCGTGCGCCCCTCCACCTGCATCCTGCTGTCCGCGGGCGTGGCGTCGGAGCGTGTGCTGGCCCCGCCGCCGGGGCCCTCGCCTTGGGCGGGGTCGGCGGCCGCGGGGCATTCCACGAGCGGGACGCCGTGTACCTGCGCGCGGTCGGTGTGGTGCGTGGCGACGCCCTTGAGGGTGCCGTGCACGTCGACGCTCTGGCCGGGCTTGAGCACGAGCGAATCCCAGCCCTTCGGGTAGGCGATGGATTCCACCTTGCCGTCGCCGGCGATGGTGGCGTCCTCCAGCTTCAGGTCGCTCGCCTTGAACCATGCGCCCTCGCCGGTCCTGCTATCGACCTTCGAGGTGTTGGTGATGCGGAAGGTGATATCCGTGTCGCCATGCACCGTGAGCGCATCCTTCGGAGCGTCCCTGTCGCCCTTGGGGAAGCCGGATTCGGTGTCGAACTTCTCGATGTGCAGGCTCGGGGTCATGTCGGGCGTGCGGGTCCACACCACGTTGGACGGCAATGCCTTGCCGTTGTAGCGTTCGGTGAACCGGTTCTCTTGGCGTTCCGTGACCTTGAGGCGTTTGACCTGGATGTAGGCGCGCCAGCCCTGCTCGTGCGCGTCGTCCTGGGAGGCGAGCGTGCGGTAGGCGCCCGTGGAGGCCACGGTCACCTTGCCCGACGCGTCCTGCGAGCAGGTGAACAATGGCGCGGAGACGCCGAGGAGGCTCCAGTCGAAGCCGCTGCCGGCGATGCGCTGGCCCTTGGATGCGATCGTGGCGCCCGTGGGGGAGTGCAGGTCGCGTGTGGCGTACACCGCCCACTGGCCGGTGTACTGGTCGACCTTGGGGTCCAGGGTGTCGTCGATCGTCCACTCGTCGATCCGCGGGTAGGCGCGGTGCGCCGGCAGCACGCTGGAATCGAGCTGGTAGAGGAAGAGCCTGTTGAGGTACACGCTGCCGCCGTCCACGCTCGGGCCGCCGACCTGCACGACCACGTCCTTCGACGGTTCGATGGGCTCCACGGGGTTCGTTACGGTGTTCGTCAGGGTGCGCTGGGAGTCGGTGACCTGTGTGGCCGTGTTGCTCACCGTCGCCCCGTCCGCCTTGGTGACGGTGAACGGGAGCGTGATGTCGAAACTGCGGCCCAGAAGCGCCTGGTCGATGTACGGCTGGTGCAGCGGGTCAAGGGTGCGCATGCTGTACTCTGCCAGGTCCTTGGGCTGCGGGTCCCCCTTGACGGTCTCCCCGGTCGCGGGGATCACGGTGTCGACCGTTTTGGCGAACACGTAGACGATGCCGCCGCCCGCCTGGATGTTGAACGCCGCGGTGACATCCGCGCCGGATGCCTTGTCGGAGACTTTGATGTGCTCCGGGTCGAGGGTGAGGTGCGATTCGTCGTAGTCGTCCACCATGCCGAGCCTCTGCATGCGGTAGGCCAGCGTGCCCAGGTCGTGTGCGTCCAGGGTGAGGTGGTATTCCCCGCGGTCGCCCGCAAGGAACGTGCGCCCGTCGACATCCACGCCGGTCCTCTCCTGCGTGACGCCCTTGCCCGGCTTGATGTCCGGCTGCGGGTTGTGGACGATGTTGCTGGGCGTCACCGAGTTGTCGACGGTGACCCAAGCCTGGTTGTCGATTACATGGTCCGCGGGCGCGTCTCTGTCGACGGTGGCCTCGAACCGCACGAGGATGCGCGGATGGGAGCCCGGCTTCCAGTTGGCCTTCACCCAGGCCTTGTCGAACGTCATGATAAACGAGTGCGCGGAGGCGTCCCACTTCACCGTCCACGCGGTGTGGGGGATGGCGTCGCCGGTAGTGAGGTCGGTGGCCTCCAGCGTCTGCTTGTCCGGCGTGGTCCTGGCGTCATAGGTGTCGGAGATACCCACATCCGTGATGTCGTAGGCGAGGTCGGAGGGCAGCTGCGGCTCGGTGCGCACACGGTATTCGATGCGCTGGCCGGGAAGCACCTTCCTGCCGTCGATGTCCTCCTGGCCCCCGCCCTGGCTGCCTTCGGAGACCACCTGCTTTTTGATCGGAGGCACGTAGCCGCACACCTTGGGCGTGTTCGTCGGCTCGCCCTGGCCGTTGATGGTCTCGCTGCCCGAATTCGTCAAATCAGAACCGTCGGGGTTCGTGCAGAACGTCAGCTCCTCGCCCGGCTTCCTGTCGTGGTCGGCCCTTGCCTGAGCGTTGGAGAAACGTACCGTCATGGGTACCAGCATCGTCACCTGTTTGCCTTGCGCCATGCCCTTGAGTTTGGCCAGGTACGCGGGCTTCGCTGTCGCCGTGGCCTCATGGCCCTTGACCGTGATGTCGAACATGGCGGTCACGTCACGGCCCTTGGCCGTGACGTCCTGAATCGAGGACGAGGTGTAGTGGCCGTCCGCGCCCACAGGCGCGTCGGCCTCGTACACACGCGCCTTCGACGCGTCCTGCGGGTCCACGAGGTAGTCGGCCCTGCCCCAGTCGTCGGAGAGCGCGAGCTTCGAGGGCGCCTCGATGAGATGCGCGTCCACCGTGCCGTTCACCACGCTGCCGATCGTGTCGCCGTCGAGGAACTTCATGTTGTCCGCGCCTGTCGCGTTCGTGTGGCCGGGGTCGACCACGGTCTGCCACCTGCCGTTGGAGGGGTCCCGGCGCACCCAGCTCTTGTCGGGATTCGGCCTCCAGGTGGGGAACCGCCGTTCGGGCGTGTTTTGGTCGGCCTCCGTGACGGATCCCTTCCACCACACGTCGCCGGTGTCCTTGATGCTCGACACCTTCGGATCGGCGACGGTGACGTCGAAGCCCCATGTGAACGTGTGGTCCGTGGGAAGGTCGCCGCCCTTCCACGTGGCCGTCATCGCATCGCCCGCAGGTGTTGAGCCATCCGAAGCGCTGAAACTGAACCTGTCGGAGATGTCTGAGTCCCCGTCCGTCACCTTCTGGCGGGAGACCGTGTAACGCTGCCCGTCCGGGTGGAACGTGTCCCTGAACCTGAGTTGCTTCCCGTTGTTGCCCGTGCCCGTGCTGATCGTTGTGTGGTTGGTCATCGAATCGGCCGACACGCCATCCTGCACATTCTTCGACGGCGGGTCCGGGGCACGGTCCGCAGGCTTCGGCTCATACTGGTCCAACATGACCACCACAATCGACGCCGTATCCGTGCTGTACTGATCGACAATCTTGTTAACTGTGTTGTTTGTATCGTCACTAAAAGCACTATCGGTCTTATAAACGTAACCGTGGTTGCTCCAGGTGCCTTGGGCGGGGCCGGAGAGCCAGGCATTGATGTAGTCGGCCTTCGGGCTCCATTCCTCGCCGCTCCAGCGTTTGCCGTTGCTCATGGCCTTCACACCCACGCCGACCACGCGGCACTGCGCGTGCCCTCGCTGGTCGGGATGGTTCACATCGAACCGGCTCGTGCAGTTGGCGTTCGCATCGTCCAAAGCGCCCTGTGCCTTGTCGCGTTCGCCGATCATGGTCACGCCCATGCTGGCGAACGCCGCGTCGATGCTCGACATCGAATGGCCACCGAACGCACCGTCGTTGCCATCACTGTAAGCCCAGTAGGTACCCACGTCGTCCGTGCCGGTCCCGTCGCCGGGACGGTTGCCACCCCCGCCGCCGCGCGGCTGGATGCCCGCCGCGTACGCGGCACCTCCAGTAGCGAGTGTGGCGATGGCCGCCAGACCCGCGATGAGTGGCCTGATAAGTCTGTGTTTCCTCATGCCTTTTCTCCTCTGTAAAGGGCGGGGCGGAGGAGAAATACCGCTCCGCGCTATGTTCCGAACCGGTCGGGTCCGACCGGCACCATCCACCCTGCACCCGTTTACCGGGGTTTTGGGCGGACATGCAACCACTATGCAGATTCCTCACGGGAGCGGCGGCGGAGAAAACGAAAAAGGCCTCCGGCGGAAGAACCGCCAGAGGCCTGAGACACGAGCGCTAAAGAGAATCAGCCAATGCCACAGGCATCGCCGGCGTGACAAACGGGTGGTCCCACATGATCTGCCCAATGAGGGTCGTAACCAGGGCTGCTGTTCTGCGCAGGAGCCGGTGTAGGTCTGCTTGGCGCCGAATAGCTGCCTGAGTATCCGCCGCCCGTATAGCCCGAATACCCACTATTGCCGGAATATGACGGCGTGGCTTGCTGCTGCGCGAGTTGGGCCTGCTGTTGCGCCGCCTGCTCAGCCTGTTGCTGTGCTGCCTTCGCGTCGGCGTCGGCCTTGGCCTTCACACTGACCTGCACCTTCGCTGCGGCGTCCCTCGCCTTGGCCGCGTCCTTCCTGTCGAGGGCGGCCTTGAGCGCCGTACGTGTGCTCTCATCCTGCACCTTGCCGTCGCTGGAGTCGTAGACCCCCTGCGCGTCCTTCAACGTCTTCGCATCACGGGAGGCGTCCACCGCCCTCACATCCGCCTTCAGGGTCTTCATGTGGGCGCGGTACCAGGAGGAACCTTCAGTGAGCCTTGACGTGGCCTCATTCATGGCCTTCCGGCCTTTCGCGGGGCACTGCACCGTCTTGGGTGCCTTGGCCTTCGAATCCCTCGCAAGCTTCGTTAGGGTCCTGCCGTCGAGCACGTCAGCGGGCTTCGTCTGTAATGCAGTCTTCACGTCGCCATTGAGCAACTTGTCATAGGCCTTGCGTTCACTGGTGAGCGTCTGCGACGCCTGGGCGCACGACTCCTGCGCCTTCGCGGTGGCGCCGTGGCTCCACCACATCCAGCCGCCTCCCACGCACAGCGCGATTATCACCACGATTGCCGTGATGATGAGAGCCGGTCTTACCCACTTGCGCGAGGACTGTTCCTCTGCAGTGCTTGTGTTCTTCTCTTCCATGATGTTCTCCTGTCTCCAATCCTACCGTGTGACTGCATGTTTTCCATCTTGCAGACATGTCATTCCGTCTGCTTGTCGAGCCAATCCTGCAGTGCCTCGACGGTGCAGTCCTCCAGCGTCCGGCCGTTTTTGACGGCCGCGAGCCTGACCCGCTGGCGCAGGCCCTTGGGTATGCGCGCCGAAAAAACGACCTTGTTGGAGTCTTCCGCTTGCCTGGCATGGTGGTGTTGTCCAGCACCGCCTGCGTGGTTTCAGAGTCCTGCGGCAGCGGCTCCCACGCCGCGTCTCCCATGCCTTTCATATGCTTAGCTCCCCTCTGAGCTCCTGGAGCACCTGCCCGTATCCGAACAGCCTGGGAGCATGGCCGTGCGTCAACGTCATATCGCGTGCCGCACCGGCCTTGAGCTCCTGGCATTTGCGGATGACGGTCTCGAAACGTGGCGCGTCATGGTCCTCTAGCGTCCGCTGGGCCTGTGCGAGCGACCTTGTCCTGCCTTCGACCCTGCACAGCAGCACTGCCGATGGGATGCGCCGCTCGCCCAGCAACCCGAGCGTGGCCCAGGTCTGCTGGATATCTCCGGGCGAATCCGAGGTCGGCACGATGACGAAATCCGCGGTCCTGAGGGCCGCGTCGAGCCCGGGCCCCGACGGCGGGACATCAAGCAGATCCCAACGGCCGGAGCCGCCATCCAAGTCCAGCAGGCTCTCCGCGTTCGAGGCAACCATCCCGAACGGCAAGGGGTGGCCGGCACCCTTCGCCATCCTCCTCCATTTCGTCGCACTACCCTGCGGATCCAGGTCATGCACCGTGCACGGCAGCCCGAACACAGCCAATGCCTCACCTAGATACATGGACGAGGTGGTCTTGGCGACCCCGCCCTTCATGTTCGCCAACGCGATCCTCATGGTTCGCTCCTTTCGAATAAAGACTTTCCGTCTTGTAGACATAACAGATAAATTACAGCTCACTTGCAGCCCGGTCCGTAAGGAACCGGACCGATGTGCATAAACGTTTTCATGTCTTCTTGTCGTCTTTACTACTTGCATGCATGTCTTCATGCATGCGCGAAGACATGTCAGAACAATGACATCTGGCCCGGTGCCGGGCCGCGGGCGCGGATCCGGGGGAGCGTGGGAGTCCTCACGCGTTCATGCCTACGCCGTCTCCTGCGGCCATCGGCCTCGACTGCCCTGGCCCGCGCCCCGGCATCGGGGTTGGATGCCAGCCAGGAGAGCATCGCACGGTAGCGGCTGCGCTCGGACCCATGGGCGAGGTCCACCCCGTCCGCGGCCGCAAGCCTGGCGACCTGCTTGCGCATCGTCCAACCCAGGCCTCCCGCCAGCCCATACCGGTCGCGGCGGGCGATCGCCTGCGCGAGGCATCGGATCCGCAGCGGGCATACTTCGCACACTGCGGCCCCCGCCCGTTGGAGCACCTGCCCCTCCGGCGTGGAGTCGATCTCCTCGTCCAAACCCCCACATGGCATCTGCGAACGGCTGTGGAAACGATCTGCACAGCTGCGCCGTGCCGCCCCGCACACCCAGACGGGGTGAGACGACGCTTCTGAAATCCGTTCCGGATGACGTCATTTCGAAGCCTCCCCGATACAGCGGCCGACGAACCCCGTTCCCTGGCGAGTCGAGCGTTTCCTGGCCTCCGGCTGCCGTATGAAGGGAGGCAGTGGATCGACCGGCCTGGAACCGTGAAGTGGCTTGTTGCGTTCGTCATAGGCGCATAGTGGGCACTGCGAGGAGGGGACCGAGCCGGTCAGATGCGCCTGGCACTGGTCCAGATGGAGCACGGCGCCGCCGAACACTCTGCCGGTCCCGCCCTCGCAGCACACGGCCACCGGTCGGTGCGGGTCAGGAGCGGGAGATGCATCGCCGCCGGGACGGTTCGGACTTGCATCATCACGGAAGCGCTGGAGCGCGACCTGCACCCAATTGCGTTCCAAATGCACCGCATCGAGCACGTTGGAACGCCAGAAGGCATCATCCAGCGCCCAGCCCGCCACGGACAGCACCTCGTCGGCGGTGTGGGCCTCGAAAAGCCTCGAAGCGGCGGCAAGCTCCCTGCGGGATCCGCCTGCGCCGTCTGGCAGGCCGCGGGCATCGCGTTGCCTTGCCAAGGCGGCAAGGAGACCCGAGGGGGAGTCCACGCCGGATTCGGGCGTCGGCTCCTCCACGGTTCCCGTTTCCGAATCCGCATCGGCGCGTGCGCCCCGAACGGGGGACTCGTGAGGGGCTAATTGATGGTTATCTACTGACGGTTCTAGTAGAGGTGCATTTAATGCAGGTCTAGGGGTGCATCTGCTGCACCTCTGATCTTGTTCTAGGGGTGCATTTAATGCACCTCTGGAATCTGCAGTTAAAATAGGGTTCCCTTTGGTGCTGGGGCCGTCGGGATTGACCAGCCTACCTGCGCCGTCGGCCTCATGCTCCGAGGAGTGCGTGGAATCCAGCCAGGCCGACAGCCGCTCCGGCTCAGTGTCCACCGCCAGATCCCACACCACACTCCGATACTGCCTGGGCCTGGTACGCCCCTTGGGCGCCAGGGCCGCATACCTCTGGTCGCCACGGCGAATGAACCCATGGGCCTCCAGGTATGTCAAAGCGTTGCGCACGCTCCGCTCCCTGAACTCCGTGACCTTGCAGATCGTCGCCACACTCGGCCACGCACCCGTCCCATCATCGCTGGCACGGTCCGCAAGATACAACAGCACCGCCTTCGCAGTCGCATTGCCCACCCGACACCGGTAGACCCAACTCGTGCACTGCGTGCTCATGACAACACCACACAGATCAAAACGTCGACACCGAAAACGAGCAGCAGAACGGCCAGCATCTCAATCTCGTCGGTCTCTTTATCGGCATCTCTCTGCTGCTGTTCCCGGCGTTGCTTTGTGGTTGCCTTGCGTGCGTACGCCCTCTCGAAAGCCACCCTCTGCTCATTGTCGCTGGATGCCGGATTCTTGGCGATCGCCATCAGCCGGCCTACGCGTTCCACCAAACGGTCCCTGTCATCGTTCATGCTCATTGTTCTTTTCCCCGCTTCGTCCTCCGTTCGGCATCCAGGTATGCAAGCTGGTTAT
The DNA here is from genome assembly GCF_058505595.1 of Bifidobacterium sp. ESL1118. Taxonomy (NCBI): domain Bacteria; kingdom Bacillati; phylum Actinomycetota; class Actinomycetes; order Bifidobacteriales; family Bifidobacteriaceae; genus Bifidobacterium; species Bifidobacterium sp. ESL1118. The sequence continues at coordinate 1,452,106 of NZ_CP196371.1, read as the reverse complement.
CGCCCATCCTGGCGGCGCGGCACAGCCCGTACACGCCCGCAGTATCGAGCAGAAGGAACAGAACGACGACGATTCCCGTGACAACCCACGCCATCAGTCCGCCCTCCCCGTATAGGAGGGATGATGCAACATCGCATCCATTCGAGCTGAATCAGCCGTGCGGAAACATGGGCGGAATCACCACCGCCGAAAGCGGATGTCCGCCCAAGCACACCGAACCCAATGGTATTCTTCAAAATATGGCCTCCGAACAGAGACCGAGTACAATCACACATGTGTGACTCCTTTCAACAGGAGCGACGGCAGGGCAATGCAAAACAAACCAAACCAAACCGCCGCGCTGGAACTGTTACACAGCCGGTTCCGATGCTGGAACATCGGAACCGGCACTATTTCTAAAGCGAAGCTCCTTCCTTGATTTCCTCAGATGAACCGGTAAAACCCAAAACAAAATCAGCAGATAGACCAAAACGGTCATGAAGGACTTCAAGATCGTGAGGCTGCCAGGCAATCCAGCCGTTCACCTTGCCGTTCACCACGCCAACAGTCAAATCCAAACAAGCGGCAAGTTGGCGCTGCGACAAATGTTGTCGAGACATCCAACGCTTCATTGAACTGTCTGTAATTGACTTTCTATGTATGCTTATGACATACAATATAGTGTTTGTTGTAGACGAATTCAAATTACTCTGTTATATTTGTTTGAGAATTACGAACATTAGGAGGACATGATGCCGACTCTACTTGAAAGAAACAAGCCACAAACAGATGCAAGAGAGCTAGACTCTATTATTGCCTTCAATGTGAGAATTAGATTGGCTGCACAGTCTTTATCGCAAACCGCATTGGGAGAATTCCTGGGAATTGGACGTGCATCAATGTCGCAGAAAATGACGGGTCGAAGCGCGTGGTCTGCAAGTGATTTGGTAAATGCTGCTATTTTTCTTAATACTGATGTTGCGTCATTGATAGATGATTCGATGAGGCGCCAATTGAATGTGCAGAAACAAAAAATGGAAACTGCCGAAACGAATCCCATTGGAAGTGCCCCCCGTCGGACTCGAACCGACAACCCACGACTTAAAAGGACGCTGCTCTAACCATTGAGCCAGAGGGGCACAAACAATTATTATAGCTGCTCCGTAGACGAGACACACGGATTAAGGTTTTGCAAATATCGAACGGCTGTTGCAGGGAAGCTGCGACGTTGGAATTGGGCTGTAAAACGTCTTGGCTGTCCTTCGTTTTATTTGGTAAGGAAATTTTATATGGGAATTCACTCTGGTCTGAACCTACGCCCCTTTTGATCGTTGAGATTCCAACGATTTTTAAGTACCTAATTTTAGAGAGAAAATGAAATCTATCTACCGAACGAAAATGTGGGCAAAATCCTCGAGATTTCAGGCCGAAATCGACACACCAAGTTCAGTCAGTTTGTTCTTGATGTCGTTTGAGGACGGCTCCACCAAGAACGCACCGTCGGAGAACAGCACTACTGGAATATGCTTCTGTCCGCTGATTTCAATGGCTTTCGCTTCGGCGCCGTCCTCATGCTCGATGTCATGCCAGTTGTAGCCTACGCCGAAACGATCGAGCGCGGCCTTGGCTCGTTTGCAGTCGCCGCACCAGTCGGCTCCGTAGACCTCCACCGTCGCATCAGTGTCTGCAGTCTTGCTCTCTGTCATATTGTCTCCTTATGTATCGATCGGTTTCGCCAGTGTCATGTGTGATTCCGGTCGGTTTTTCGGTATCGATGGTTTTGTGCATCAATATAACAGGTTAATCGGTATGACTCCAATGTTTCACTGAGCGCTTTGCCATGTCCGGTGTTTCGTCGCGCGTCGGGGACAGAGAAGTCGGGGTCTTGGATTTTGAACGGCGTCTCCGTTCGTAGGGTGCGTCTTAGAATTGAGGTATGTCTTGCACAACGCTTCTTGTAGGGAAAAATGCCAGTTACGACGGGTCCACGCTGATTGCGCGCAACGATGACAGCGGCGGTGGAAGGTACGACCCGAAGCGTTTCGTGGCGGTGAAACCTACAGACCAGCCCCGGCGCTACCGCAGCACGTTGAGTCATGTCCAAATCGACCTGCCAGACAACCCGTGTGCTTATGTGATGGCTCCCAACGCCTTGCGAAACCGTGGCATACTGGCGGAAGCCGGGGTTTCGGAACGCAACGTGGCCATGAGCGCCACCGAGACCATCGCGGTCAATGAGCGGGTGCTTGGAGCCGACCCTATGGTAGTGCTGAGACCCGCGAAAACCAATCATACGGCTAGTAATTCGGACAGCGCTTCGCCCAAGGGCCCGCTTGGTGATTCGGCTAGCGCTTCGGACGGTGGAGGATCGGTAGACAATGCCTCTGCCTGCAGCAACGCGTCGAGTGACGGCACCGAAGGTGACGAGCCGGCTCAGGCTGCGCTCGCAGTCGATCGGTTCTGGGCAGTGCACGGCGAGCCGAAGGCGTATGATTCTGGCATACCTGATACAGGGCTGAAGGTGGCAGATCTCTTCGACTACGATGCGAGTGATGGCGATAATGCCGGCAACGGTGTGGGTGGCAATACCGGCAACAGCGCCGGACGCAATATCCCTGCCGACCTTCCTTCGGACGCGGAGCAGACCGAGGAGATTCCCGGCGGCATCGGTGAGGAAGACATCATCACTTTGGTGCTTCCATACGTCAGTACAGCCCGCGAAGGTGTGCAGCGCCTCGGAGGCTTGGTGGAGACTTACGGCACTTACGAAGCCAATGGCATCAGCATCTCCGACGGCAACGAGGTGTGGTATGTGGAGACCATAGGCGGCCATCACTGGATTGCCCGCCGGGTGCCGGATGACTGCTATGCCGCCATTCCCAATCAGCTCGGCATCGACGATTTTGACCTGACGGCGGCGCTCGCAGGAACGGATGAGCACGGAGCTCCCAGCGATTTCATGGCTTCCGCCGATCTGCGCGAGTTCATCGAAGACAATCATCTGGACTGTACCATGGATCAAGGCCCGGAGCATTGGCGTCATCTCAACCCGCGCAAGCTGTTCGGCACGGCCACGGTGACCGATCACGTCTACAACACTCCACGGGCGTGGTACATGGAGCGTTGCCTCAATCCAAGCGAGGACTGGGATTCGCCGTCCGCCCGCTATACGCCGCTTTCTGACGACATTCCGTGGTGTCGGGTTCCCGAGGCCAAAGTCAGCATAGAAGATGTGCACCGCGTGCTGAGCTCGCACTACGAAGATACGCCATACGACCCGTATGGGCACAGGGGCACCGACGAATCACGCCACCGGTTCAGGCCCATCGGCATCAGCCGTACGGGCCATCTGGCCATCATGCAGATTCGTTCCTATATGCCCGAGGCGTTCCGCTCGGTGATGTGGCTTGCGTTCGGCCCGCAGCCGTTCACGGCCCCCATGCCGTTCTACACCGCGGTCGGCGAGACTCCCGCCTATCTGCGTGACACCACAGGAGAGGTGGATACGCACACGCTCTATTGGACGAATCGCCTCATTGCGGTCATTGCCGATGCGCAGTACGACCTCAACGCCAGCGCCATCGAAGCGTTCCATGAGGACGTGATGAGCCATGGCCATACGTTTGTGGAGCAAACCGATGCCGTGGCCCTGCGGTTGGCGGAACAGTTGCAGTCGGTGTCGCCCGATTCGCTCAGTTCAACGTTGCATGCGATACGTACGTTGCTTGAGCGTGCGAACCAGCGAGCTTCTGATTATTTGGAGCGACGAAACGCACAACTGCTAGGGCGAGTGCTCAACACTTCAAGCGACCACATGAAGAGTGCGTTCGCCCTCTCCGACCGCCCGCACTGATGCCATGGAATGTGGTGTCAAGAAATGCGATGGAAGTAGGATGATGCAGTCTCCGGATTCAGCGATTCCTCACCTACCGTTCAATTTGTGCAAGAAGTGGGTGAGGAATCTTCGACTGTGAGCCGTATGCTCACTTGACTCATCGTGAGTCGGCATCGCTGGCATCGCTATTATCTGCGGTGCCATGGTTGGCGTTGCCTTTATTGTCGGTGTCGGCACTATTGCCGTCTTGGTTATCGACACTGTCCTTGTCGGCAATGCTGCCGCCTGCTCCGTTCCCGGTTCCAGTTCCATCGCCTTCGGTTTTTCCGCGCTTGTTTGCGTCGCCGTCGTCGGTGCCTTCCTTGCCGCTTTCTGAAGTCTTTTCTTTTGACTTGCTGCCGGCATTATTTTCTACGTCCTTGCCTTCGAATTGCAGTGTCGGTTTGGGTTCGAGGCGTGAGAGCCCATGCCATGCCAAGTTGACGATGTGGGCGGCGAGCTGTTCCTTGCTGATCTTGGGGTGGCTGGCCCAGTATTGCCCGGTGAACACGGTCATTCCCACGAGCATCTGGGCGTAGTAGGGCGTGTATTTCACCGGCAGGTGGTGCTTCTTGAACGCCTTGCCTAGGATCTCCTCTACGCGCAGGCTCACGTCGCCGAGCAGGGAGCTGAACGACCCGGCGGGGTCGGTAGTGGGGGAGTCGCGCACGAGCACCTGGAATCCCTCGGCGTTCTCTTCGATGTAGGTGAGCAGGTCCAGCGCCGTTCGCTCCACGATCTGGCGCGGATGCTCGTCATCGTGCGAAAGTGAGCCGATGAGCGTGTCCGTCAGCGCACGCATCTCGCGGTCTACCACCACAGCGTAGAGTCCCTCCTTGCCACCGAAATGCTCGTAGACAATGGGTTTGCTCACCTTTGCCGTGGCTGCAATCTCTTCCACGCTTACGGCCTCGAAGCCCTTGGCTGCGAACAGTGAACGCCCCACAGCAATGAGCTGCTCGCGGCGTTGGTACGAAGTCATTCTCGATGCATTTGCCATGCGCACCATTTTAGTTATTCGGCTGCCGATGGATAGGTTGTATGGTTTTCTTCGTTTCCGTTCATCATTTAGCGCGGCAATGTATGAATCGCATCTTGTGTTTGGAACTATGAGGTCTTTCGTAACAATTCATTGTTACGCTAAACGAAATTCAAGTAGTTTCAGTTCAGCAGCAAGGTGGTGAGTATGAAGGAAGAAGCAGTTCAACAGAATTCAGCGGGGAAGCGTCAGTCGTGGCAAGGCGGCGCTTGGCTCATCGTTGCATTGATGGCAGGCTACTCGGTGGTCTACATGGACAAGAGCATGATCTCCACCGCCATCATTCCGATTTCCAAGCAGTTCGGCCTCGACACAGGCAAGACGGGCCTGATCATGTCGTTCTTCTTCCTTGGCTACTCCATCATGCAGATTCCTTGCGGTGCCTTGGCGGACAGGTTCGGCGCCAAGCGCGTGCTGATGGTTTCCGTGGTAGTCATAGCTGCGTTCTCGTATTTGTTTGGTGCTGTGGGCTCGTTCGCAGGACTTGGCGCGGCGGGCGGTCTCGTGGTATTCATGGTCATCCGCTTTTTTGCAGGTATGGGGCACGGAGGCTATCCGCCAAGTTGCACCAAGGCCGTTTCGGAGAACTTCGTGCAGTCCCGTCGCACGTTTGTGCAGTCGCTGATTCTTTCGACCTCGGGCATCGGCGGCATCCTCGCGTTTACATTGGGCGCACAGCTTGTCTCTCACAACTGGCAGATGGCCTATGCGGTGCTCGGAAGCCTCTACCTCGTGGCGTTCGTGCTCATCGCTCTGTTTGTGCCGAAGGATTTCGAAACGGCGAAAACCACGCATGAACAGGCGAAGGCGCAGTTGCTGGCAGGTGATTCGGATGAGAAGAACAGGCCGCTCGGTTTCCGCGATGTGATATTCGACCGCAATGTCATTGTGCTGTTCCTAGCCATGCTGCTCCTCAACGTGGTGATGTATGGGAACATGTCGTGGCTGCCTTCCTACATCACCAAAACCTTCCATCTTTCCGTAGGTCAGGCCGGCTGGATTCTCGCGGGCAATTCCGTGTTCACCACCATCGCCACGATTTTCTCCGGGCAACTGCTGTCAAAGTTCTTCCTGAGCCGTGAAAAGCAGGCGATCATGGGTTCGTCGTTCATCGTCGGCGTGCTTCTGGTGGCATTCGTCATGTCTCATAATCTGGTGCTGGCCGTCGTTTTCATGATTTGTCTGAGCATGCTCTGCACGCTTGCTTTCACCGGCATTTTCACATGGCCGCACAAGATCATGGATGCGCGCGTCATCGGTTCGTCCATCGGCATCATCAACACAGGTGGCACGCTTGGCGGCTTTCTGGCTCCCATGATCATCGGGGGTCTGGTGAAGGCCAATGGTGGCAGTTTTACCCCAGGTTTCCTGTTCCTTGCCGTCTGCGCCGCAGCTACAGCGGTTGTGGCCTTGTTTGTCAAGGTGAGGCGGTGAGGTGCGAAAGCTGGAATCAGAAAATAAATACTGGAGGTTTTGCAATGAATGAAGGGGAAAACAATATGACCGTTGAAGACAAACAGCGGATTATGGACATCGTGGACGAGAAAAAGGGCGAGTTCATTGAGGCGTCCGACCGCATATGGGAGACGCCGGAGACTCGGTTCACCGTGCCGAAGTCGGTTGAGCAGCATTACAAGGTGCTCGAAAAAGAAGGCTTCGACATTCAAAAAGGTGTGGCCGGCATGGACTATGCCTACATTGCCACGTACGGCAGCGGCAGGCCGGTCATCGGCATAACCTCGGAATACGATGCGCTCGCCAACTTGAGCCAAGAGGCTGGCAATCCCAACCGCAAGCCGTTGGTGGAAGGCCAGCCAGGGCAAGGCTGCGGCCACAACGTGCTCGGCACTGGAGCGCTTGGCGCCGCAGTGGCGCTTAAGACGCTGATGGAGGAGAGACATCTTAAAGGCACGTTGAAACTCTTTGGTTGCCCCGCGGAAGAGAGTGGATACGGCAAGGCGTTCATGGCGCGTGACGGCGTGTTCGACGATGTGGACGCGGCGTTCACCTGGCACCCGGGAGACATCACCCGCGTCGCCGGCGGCGGTGGATTGGCCGTCATGCAGGCCAGCTTCAGCTTCAAAGGCATCGCCGCCCATGCAGCCGCTATGCCGGAGCAAGGGCGTGACGCGCTGGATGCGGCGACGCTGATGACGGTGGGCGTGCAGTTCCTGCGTGAACACGTCATCGAGGAGGCGCGCATCCATTACGCCTATCTTGATGCTGGCGGTGAGTCTGCCAACGTGGTGCATCCCACTGCCACACTGTACTTCTTTGTGCGTGCCCCCAAGCTGGGACAAGCTCAGGAGATCTACGACCGTGTGGTCAAGATTGCCAAGGGAGCCGCCATGATGACCGACACCACGCTTTCCATTGATTTCGATTCAGCCTGCGCCAACTATGTGCCGAACCATCCGCTCAGTGAGGCGATGGACAGGAACCTCGATCTGGTGGGGCCGTTGGAAATCACCGAGGAGGAGGACGCTTTCGAGCGCAAGATTAAGGAGCACAATGCCGATGGCGTCGCCCAGCATCTCGTCGCTCAGGCAAAAGAGGCGTTTCCCGATAAGTCCGACGAGGAGATTGCCCGGATTGCCCAGGCCGGTATTGCCACCCCGAAGTTCCCGCTGGTCTACACCACCAGCACCAAAGGCCAGGCATCAACCGATGTAGGCGATGTGAGCTGGTGCACGCCCACTGCCCAGTTCAACGGTGGTTTCGAGCCGCAGGGAAGCCCTGCCCACTCCTGGCAGTGGGTGGCCAACGGTCAGTCTTCCGTGGCGCATAAAGGTTTGGTGCTGGCTGCGAAGACCATCGCGCTGACCGCCTATGACGCATTGACCGATGCTGATCTGCTGGCGCGTGCCAAAGCCGCATACGCCGAGGACTTCAAGGACGAGCAATATAAGTCGGTGATTCCCGCGGACGTTCATCCGCACGGCTGAGTGCATGGATTTAGGCGGTTTGTGCATCGTGTCGGGCTGATTTTGGCGCGGATGCACTCTATGCGTGGATTTATGCGTTTTGTGCTGGAACGGTTGCGCTGTCATCTTGCCGAATGTTACATTGGAATGGAATTTGGAGTTTTCGCTTTGTTATAAAAGAATATGGTTGGTGGCGAGGAGATTACGATCTCTCCGTTTGCAGGCCAGGTGATGCGGGGTGGCGAGATGCTGCTGTGAGTAGGATTGATGGAGTGACCAATGTTCCTATGCAGCCGGTCAGTGCTGTCGATGCCCTTGTGACACTGACGTTCGTGGTGCCCGCGTTCAATATGAAATCATATCTGCGGCGTTGCGTGGATTCGCTGATGGCGACGGGCAGCCCGGATGTGGAGGTCGTCATCGTCGACGATGGTTCCACGGACGGCACCGAGGCTCTGGCGGACGAGCTCGCGGCGCGATTCAATCGCGACGGCGCTCTGGCGCCCGCCGATTCCCTCCAAAGCGCAATACGCGTGATTCATCAGAGAAACAAAGGTCATGGCGGTGCAGTGAATGCCGGCATTGCCGCGGCTCGGGGAGAATACGTCAAAGTCGTCGATGCCGATGACTGGGTTGGGCGTCAGGCTCTGGAGCGGCTGTTGAAGGTTCTGCGTGTGCAATGCGCAGACGGCGCGGCGGGAGACGGTCCGGTCGACATGGTCGTCACCAATTACGTCTACGACAAAGTAGGCAAACGGCGCAAGCACGTGGTCAGTTTTTCGCACGTCATGCGTCCCGATATGCGCTTGGGTTGGGACGATCTGCGTCACTTCGGCATCGCCCAGTACCTCATCATGCATGCGCTCACCTTCCGTACGGATGTGCTTCGGCGGTCACGGTTGCAGTTGCCCGAGCACACGTTCTACGTTGACTTCATCTACGCCTACCAGCCTCTGCCGTGGGTGAGATCGCTGATGTACGTCAACGTTCCGCTCTATCACTACTTCATTGGACGCGATGGCCAGAGCGTTCAGACCGATGTCATGATACGCCGGGTCAATCAGCTGGTGCGGGTCAATCGGCTGATGAGCCGGGCCACGCCTTCTCGTGCGGCCGTTCCACGTGGCTTGTACCGATACATGATTCACTTCCTCTCCATCGAGTCGGTGGTGACCAGTGTGTTTCTCATTCTCTCCAAGGATCCGGCCAATTATGCGCTCAAGCGGGAGCTTTGGGCCAATTTGAAGCGTGACTCGCCGGCCAATGCCAAAGCTGTGCGTCGTCAGCTTCCCTCGCGCGCAATTAATTTGCGTGGTAGTGTGGGCCGAGCCATCATCAGAGCCGGCTACCGCGTGGCCGAGCATGTCATCGGATTTAACTGAGCGGTGGAGCAACTGGGCCAGATAATTTGCTGTTTGTTTGCTGGTCTGTTTTTTGAATTCAATCAGAATCGACATTTTTGAGCTGATTTATGTCGATTCCACCCGATTCATCGTTTGGAAATTGACAAAAAACGTTTTTAGTTCCATCTGTGTTCTTTTTGAGTTTGTGATTATATTCGTTGGCACCCATTGATGGCCTAGTGTAAAGAGTCTGTTACGGGTGGTGTCTTGATGCAGATTATTCGGTGAAAACGGCAAAATGGGGTGAAGTCTGTGATATATGAATTCTGATGCGTAACCTCTGTAATGAGAGTCTTCTTTATCGTATTGTGGATTTGTGTGAAGTCGCACAAGCGTTGAGGTGAAGGGGATGGGAAACTACAAAGGAGAGGCGAATGCTAGGTATAGCATGGTCGGACGTCATAGGCGTCTTTCAATCAATTAAGTGGTATCTGGCGGTGATCGTTGCCATCATTGTCGTCGCAGCCATTGTTGCTGTGGCTGTACGCAAGGTCAATGCACCGACGAGAAAGCTGATTCGTTCCAACGCCATCGTGGTGCCGGTGGTTGCCATTGTGGCGGCCATATCAATGATGTTGATGGGTCCGATGTCGACTCTGCTCAATCTGGCTGCGGCGGGCGGTAAATCCAAGACCATCTCTGCGGCAACCACGGCCAAGGCCTCGGATTTGGCTCGTCAAATCGCAGGCGAAGGTTTTGTGATGCTCAAGAACGACGATAACCTGTTGCCGCTTAAGAACACGAAGAAGCTTAATCTTTTCGGATGGGCTTCGGAGAATCCGGTTTATGGTGGCACAGGTTCTGGGGCAATCAACCAGAACTACCCCGTTGAGTCTTTGGAGAAGGGACTCAAAAAGGCCGGTTTCGAGACTAATAGCAACCTTGCGTCCATTTACGACAAGATTGGGCATCGTGATAATTCCAACACCACGATGGGTGCCGGCTGGTCGCTGCAGGAAGCCACCAAGGATGCCTACACCGAGCAGGTGATAAATCAGGCCAAGCAGTTCTCTGATACTGCTGTCATCACAGTAGCGCGCGTGGGCGGCGAAGGGTACGATGACATGCCTACCGATATGAGCAAGGTGCAATATAAGGACAACTCCAAGGCATACAAGGACTTCAAGCCTGGTCAGTCCTATCTGACGCTTTCGCAGACCGAGAAGGATATGATCGATGTGGTCTGCAAGAACTTCAACAACGTCATCTTTCTTTACAACGGCGCCAACCCCATGGAGCTCGGCTTCCTCAATCAGTACAAACAGATCAAATCCGCACTATGGACACCCGCTCCTGGCAATGTCGGCTTCGATGCCTTGGGAGACATACTCAACGGCAAGATTAATCCTTCCGGCCGTACCACCGACACGTTCCTCTACGACATGAGCAAGGCACCTTGGTGGAACAACGCCGAGGCCACGAAGTACAGCAATATGAAGCAGGACTCGTTGAAGCTGGCGCTTGGCAAAGGCATGTACTTCCATCTCGAACCTTCGTTCACGGATTATGTAGAAAGCATCTATGTGGGCTATAAGTATTATGAGACGGCCGCTAAGGAAGGCCTCATCAACTATGATGACGTCGTCCAGTATCCGTTCGGCTATGGTCTGAGTTACACCGATTTCAAGCAGAAAATGGGCAAAATGTCCAAGAGCGGCGACAACATCACCTTCGATGTGGATGTCACCAACACGGGCAAGGTGGCCGGCAAGGACACCGTCGAGGTCTATTCCGACCCGCCATACACCAATGGCGGCATTGAAAAAGCCTCCGCAAACCTCATCGTCTCCAAGAAGACTGATTCCATCGAACCCGGTACCTCAAAGACGGTGAAAATCTCCTTCCCTGTTTCCCAACTCGCATCCTACGATGAGAAAGGCGCCAAAGCATACGTCCTGGAAAAGGGCAGCTACGGTATTTCAATCAACTCCGATTCCCACACGGTGCTCGACTCCGCGAACTATACGGTTCCGACAACAATCACCTATGGCAAGAACAATCCTCGCCCAGGAGACAAGACCGCTGCAACCGACAAGATCTCGGATATTGCCGGCGACGTGACTTATCTCTCCCGTAAGGATCACTTCGCCAACCATGATGTGGCCGTCGCTGCTCCTGCAAGCGATAAACTGGCGGACAAGTACGTGAAGCAGTACCACGTCAACAAGAACTTCGACTACTCCACGTACAACAATCCGAAGGACACCATGCCTGTAACCGGTGCCAAGAACGACATCAAACTCAAGGACCTGCGAGGCCTTAAGGCCAATGATCCCAAGTGGGACAAGCTGCTTGACGAGCTGACCGTGGACGACATGACCAAGCTGACCTCCCTTGGAGGCTTCCAGACTCCGGCTGTGGACTCCATCGGCAAGGTGGCCACCACGGACTGCGACGGACCGGCAGCTATCAACAACAACTTCACCAAGCAAGGGTCCATCGGATTTCCTGTGGCCGTGGTGCTTGCCAACACTTGGAGTCAGCAGCTCGCCCGCAAATACGGCGAAATGATGGGCGAAATGGGTCGTGAGATGGGAGTGACCGGTTGGTATGCGCCTGCCATGAACACCCATCGCACGGCCATTGGCGGACGAAACTTCGAATACTACTCCGAGGACGGCGAACTGGCCGGCGAAATCTCCGAGAACGTCGTTGCAGGTGCAAAGTCAAAGGGTATGTACGCCTATATCAAGCACTTCGCGCTCTATGATTCGAATGCCATGATGGTCAGTGTCTGGAGCAACGAGCAGGCGGCCCGTGAGGTCTACCTGAGGCCCTTCGAGATGAGCGTGAAGAACGGCAAGGCCGATGCCACCATGGTGGCTTGGGCCTTCATCGGCACCAAATGGAGTGGCGAGCAGGGATGGGTCAATTCCATCATGCGCGACGAATGGGGCTTCAATGGCATGGCGATTACCGATTCCTTCGGTGAGGACGGCCGTGGCTTCATGAACGCGGACAACGCCTTCCCCAACGGGGTCGATACCATGCTTTCCACCTATGGCAGCGGGCCGAACGTGGTGAAGGACAAGAAGAATCCTTCATCCGTCAAGCATCTGCGCACTGCCAGTAAGCACATCCTCTACACTGTGGTCAACAGCGGCGCCTATGACGCCGACAGTGATGCGATGAAGACACCGATGTGGAAGACGGCACTGTACATCGTCGATGTTGTTGTCATCGTCTTGATGGCCGGTGTGGAAGTCGTGTCCATTCGTCGTTTCTTGAAGCGACGCAGAGAGACAGAGACCTCTACGGAAAACAGTAGTACGAAGTAGACGGCGGCAGTTGTGCTGAAATTGATTGCGAGCAAGGATTCCCTCTTTGTTCGCAATCAATATCATTTTATTTTTTAATAAGTTTTTAGATATTGGGAATGAGAAATAATGAGTGATAAAGATTCTGTAAATAATGAGCTTGCGGTAAACCCGAAACTTCGGAATCTAACTGTCATTCAAAAGGCGGCGCTGCTTTCGGGCGCATCCGAGTGGGACTCGCGCGGCAGCAAGAAGGCCGGTGTTCCCAGCTTTGTGATGAGCGACGGGCCCCACGGGGTGCGTCGCCAGCTCGGTGCGGGAGACCACCTCGGGCTCGGCGGTTCCAAGCCTGCCACGTGTTTCCCCACTGCAGGAACGGTCGCCAATTCATGGGATCCGGAGCTTGCAAAGACGATGGGAAAGGCGCTCGGCCGCGAGGCTCATGACCTCGATGTGAATGTGCTGCTCGGCCCTGGTATGAACATCAAACGCAACCCGCTCTGTGGCCGCAACTTTGAGTACTATTCCGAAGACCCGCAGGTGGCGGGGCATATGGCCGCAGGCCTGATTGAGGGCATTCAGAGCAACGGTGTGGCCGCCTGTCCCAAGCATTTCGCGGTCAACAGCCAGGAGCTGCGCCGTCAGGCTTCGAATTCGGTGGTCGATGAGCGCACATTGCGTGAGCTGTATCTCACCGCCTTCGAGATTGCGGTGAAGACGGCCCATCCTTGGGCCATCATGAGTTCCTACAACGAAATCAACGGCACCTATGCCCACGAAAACAAGCATTTGCTCACCGACATTCTTCGGGGTGAGTGGGGCTTCGACGGCATGGTCGTCTCCGACTGGGGAGGTTCGAATTCCGCGGTGAAGGCTGTACAGGCCGGGGCGTCGCTGGAGATGCCGTCTCCGGGGTATACATCGGTTCGTGAGCTGACTGCAGCCGTCAGCAGCGGCGAGCTTTCGGAAGCCGACCTAGATCTGCGTGCTTCTGAGGTGGTGAAGACCGCGCAACGCACGCATTTCGAGGGTGTGGGTCGTGATGATCTGCTCTCAGAAGAAATTGTGAAAAATCATCACGAAATCGCCCGACGCATCGCTGAGGGGTCTGCCGTATTGCTCAAGAACGACGCGGCCGCAGACGGCGCTTCAACATTGCCCTTGAAACCGGGAACTCGTGTGGCTGTGATTGGTGACATGGCCAAAACCGCAAGATACCAAGGTTCAGGTTCTTCGAAGATCAATGCCACACACGTGGAAAATCTATTGGACGAGCTGAAGGCCGCTGATGGGGTGGACGTGGCTGGATACGCCCAAGGCTATGAACGCAAGGGTGAGGCGGATCAGCAGCTGATCGATGAGGCTGTGGCGCTTGCCTCCTCCAACGCATCAGATGTCATTGTCGCCGTGGTCGGTTTGGACGAGCGCAGCGAATCCGAAGGCCTTGACCGCACTACGATGGCGATGCCGAAGGCGCAGAATGACTTGGTTGGAGCCCTCATCAAGACGGGCAAGCCGTTGGTGATCGTGCTGGTCTCTGGATCGGTCGTTGAGCTTCCTTGGTTCGACGGTGTTTCGGCAATGCTGTATGTGGGGCTTTCCGGTCAGGCCGGTGCCTCCGCCACCGCACGTATACTCACCGGTGCGGTCAATCCTTCCGGTCATTTGGCTGAGACCTGGCCAATGAAGTATGAGGATTGCCCGAGTTCCAGCTGGTACCCTGCAGCCACGCGTGATTCCATCTATCTCGAGGGTCCGTTCGTGGGCTACCGGTATTACGAAACCGCCGGCGTGCCGGTGCGGTTCCCGTTTGGTTTCGGTCTGAGCTACTCCAGCTTTGCCTTTAGTGACCTCAAAGTGAACGAAAGCGGTGCGGACTTCACCGTCACCAATCGATCCGATGTGCCTGGTGCCGCCGTCGCGCAACTGTATGTGCGGGGGCCGAAAGGTGGGGTGCTTCGGCCGGACCGTGAGCTCAAGGGCTTTGCGAAGGTCGCGCTGAATGCCAACGAAAGCGCTCAGGTGCATATTGCTTTTGACGACACCACGTTCCGCCATTTCGATGTGAAGACGAACGATTGGCAGGTTGAATCGGGTCAGTGGACCATTCTTGTCGGCTCGGATGTGGAGCATCTGCCTCTTGAAGCCAAGCTTCAGGTCTCGGGTTCAGTCGATCCGCAGCCGGCGGATCCTGCGCTCGGGCATTACCTCAATGCCGACGTGAGGCATGTCACCGACTCCGAGCTCGACGCGCTCTTCGGACGAAAGGTTGAGATCACGCCCGAACCCAAGGTGTTCGGTGAGAATGATCCCATTTCGTCCTGGGTGCGTTCCCGCGGGTTCGCTGCCCGCACCGTCGCGAGGTTCCTGACGAAACGCGAGGCGAATGTTCGTCAGAAGACGGGTTCGCCCGATCTCAATACCTTGTTCATTCTCAACATGCCGCCGCGTGCGATGTGCAAGATGACCGGCGGATTGGTCGATCAGGCCATGGTCCAGGCTGTGGTCAAGATCGCCAATGGGCATACATGGCGCGGCATCGGATCGTTCGTCATCGGTTTCTTCCGCAATTTCTCGGCAAACAAACGCATGGCGAAGGAACTTGCGGATATGTAGTCCGTAGTGGGTCGGTTGGAGCGTGCGGCGAGACCCTGCGGTTCAAAAGCAGTCAGTTTTCAGCTGATGTACATCTTTCAAGGGAATGGAGCAATCAAGTGAGTGAGCAGAATAACGGCGAGGTGCAGGACCCCGGAGATAAGGGTGGCTTCCTGGCCGCGTGCAAGCAGCTGATCAACAAGTATCCGAACATTTGGGAGTTCATCAAGTTCAATGTGCTTTCGAACATCTCCACCATCACGCGCATGGTGTTGGTCTGGGTCTTCACGGCGATTTTCGTCAGTCTCATGCACATGACCCAGCCGTTCAGCTTCCTGATTTTCAACTATTCCAAGCCGGATACCAACGGTTTGGGCGGATTCCTTACCTTCCTCATCGCCGAGGTGGCTGCTCAGGCCGTCAATTTCGTGGTGCAGATGAAATGGGTGTTCAAGTCGGATTCCAGCTTCAGGGATGCGGCTTGGAAGTATGTGATTCTCGCCGTCATCATTGTGGTCGTGAACCTTGTGCTACCGGGCTACGTGACGGCAATCTGCAAGGGCTGGGGTTGGAACAACGCCATTTCCTCCACCATCGCCACCGTTGTCAACACGCTGCTGGCGGTCGTGGTCAGCTATCCATTGCTCAAGTGGTGGATCATGCCCAAGAACAAGAAGAGCGAATAAAGCCTTTGTGTAGGGTGATTTTGGTGTGGGGCAGGTGTGAATCAAGCTTTCTTGCGCGGTAGCAGCACGGTCAGAGTGAACCAGTGATTCTGCGCTTTGATGTTCATGCTGCCGCCGTATTGCTGGGCGATGTGGCGGATGGATTTCACGCCGAAACCATGGGAGGGTGCGTCGTTTTTCGTGGTGCGCAGGTTGCCGTTTTCGTCAGTGGAAAGTTCGGAATCGTAGTAGTTCTCCACTCGGATTACCGTCATGGAATTGTGGGAGTAGAGTGCCAGCCGGATCAGCCGTTGCTCGGGATTGCCGAGTTTCGATGCGGCTTCGATGGCGTTGTCGAGTGCGTTGCCGAACAGTGTGGCGATGTCCATCGAACTCATCGGTTCTAGCAGTTTGCCGTCTGCCACCGCGGTGAGGGTTATCAAGCGCCGTGCGCAGGTCTGCATCTTGGTGGTCAGGATGACATCAAGCACGGGGTTGCCGGTGTGCTGCTGGACGCTGTATTTCTGCACGGAGTGTTCCAGTTGTTCAAACCCGGCCGCGGCATGTTCCGGATCCACCTCCGCGCGCAGAGCCACGATCTGGTGTTTCAAGTCGTGGGCCATGCGTCCGATGGACTCCACATTCTCACGTGACTGCAGGTACTCCTGGTGCTCGCTGATGAGCTTTTGGTTGATTGAGTTCAATTCTGTTCTGGTCTGCAGAACCCTGTTCTGTTCCTGCTGTGCGTAGAGAACGACGTAGCCGCAAAGGTCCACCAGTGTGCGGATGTAGAACACCTCTTTGCCTACAGTTCCTGAGAACGGGGTGTTGGTGGAGACGAAGCTGAGGTTGCTCATGGCGAAGGTGACGATGCAGATGGCCACCGATGCGAGGGTGGAATTCAGGCTCGGTGCGTCTGGCTGACCGCGATTGAAATTCCGCCGTTCAATGGCCCATGCCATGGCGAAGCAGGCGAGATAGACCAGCAGCAGGAGCGTGTCGTTGAGCCAGGGCATACGCGCGTTGTGTAGGTCGACTCCGGTGAATGTGGCTATCTGCCATTGTAACGAGGCAACCAGTTCCGCCAATACGAAGGCGCGTGTGGTGATATAGAGCGTCGTTCTTGCACTGGCGCCTGAGCCCACCATGACAATGGCGTACATCGCTCCGAACGCCAGAAGCATGCCGAAAATCCAGAAGAACAACGGGGCGATGCCGTCAAGGTACTGGACTGCAATCATGAGAGCGAGTCCAATCACTGAAGTAGCAGCTGTGCGTGCTGGCTTGACGCGCCTATGAATCACCAAAAGGTAGACCATGCACGCCGCCCATTCGCTGATGGCGGTGAAAACCCGTGGGATGTCCGGCAATGCGTTCGTGATGGTGCCGTTCATAGCGCCTCGCCATTGATGTAATCGGTGAGCGCTGCCATAAACGCCTTTTTGCGCGGCCTGCTCACGCGTAGTCGGTCGCCGTTGTCCATCAGGCAGTCCTGGTTCGCCATGCCGGACACGTGCTGCAGGTTGACCAGATAGCAGGAGTTGGAACGGAAGAAGTCCTTGGAGGCCAGCTGGGATTCCAAGCTTTTGAGCGTCGAGGTGATGGAGAGTTTGCCGCCTGTGGTGTGGATGATGATGGTGTGGCGGATCGACTCGATGTAGAGGATGTCGCCCAGCTCCAAGCGCATCTGCCTTGCCCCGGCCTCCACCATGATGGATTTGCTTTCGTAGCGGCGGGACTGTTCGATGGAGCGCCTGAGCTCCTGGCTGAAGGCAAAGTAGGGCACCGGTTTGAGCAGGTAGGAGAGGGCCTGCACCTCGTATCCGTTGATGGCGTATTGCGCGGCATTGGTGATGAAGACGATGATGACGCTTTTGTCGACTGATCTGATGCGTCTGGCCGCCTCCATGCCATCCATGTGCTTCATCTCGATGTCCATAAGAATGATGTCGAAGTTCGCATGGTAATGCTCCGCAATCTTCGCCCCGTCGTCGAATGTGGAGGTAGTGAAGTTTTCGCCAGTCTCGCTGCCATAGCGTTCCAGGTAGCCGAGTATCTGCTGGCATGAGGCTGGATCGTCTTCCACCACAGCAATCCTGATATCTCGCATGTGTGGCTACCTTCCCTCGGTTCGTTCCGTTGCCTATACTTCATCGTACTGTAATTTCACGTATCAAATCGGTATTTTCTGCCGCTGCTGGATATTCTCATTCCTTTTTGCATGATTTGTCGGTTTGGATGCAAGTTCTGCTTCGTCGGTCGGTGCGGCTGGTGATATGTTTGCTGGGAGGCATTGTGTGTAACGGCATCGGTGACTATGGACTACGATTCGCAGTCCGTGGCAAAGAGGGTCGGCGGTTGGCCTGTTGAGCGTTTGCTCAGGGCTTGCTGTCGGTTGAAGACTTTAGGCTAGTACCTATGAATATGAACGTAATGGTGGCAGTGGCGGTACTGGTGCTTGTGGCGGTGGTGTGCATCGTCGCTGCAGTGTTGATTGAGCGTTCCCACAGGCGCAAGAATGTAGGGCAAGCGGCATCCGAGGTCCAAAGGAATTCAACGGTTGAGGCTGGTGGTGGTCCTGCAGGTGCTGATTCTGCACAGTCGACCAATACAACTTCCTCGGAAAGCAATGTCACTGGCAATGCAGGTGTCCAAGAGAAACAGAGCGAAGGTTCCGCCTCCAACCCGGTGAGCGGGCAGGGGTCGCTTGACGTTCCGGCCACCTCAGAATCCCGCATCACCCGTATGAAGTCGAGACTCAGCAAATCCTCGAATCCCTTCGGTCGTGTGCTGTTCAACATCCTTGCCAAGGACAAACTATCCCAGTCCGATTGGGAAGACGTGGAGGATACGTTGCTGCTCGCCGATGTGGGCAGTGAGGCCAGCGAGGAACTGGTGGAGGGTCTGCGCAACGATGCCCGCATCACCGGCACCTCCGAGGCCAAGGACGTGCAAGCCGCCCTGCGTTCCAAGCTCATCGAACAAGTTGAGTCGCAGAACGATCGAGCACTTGCGGCCAACAAGCCGGATGCCAAGAAGCCGAGCGTCATCATCATGGTGGGTGTCAACGGCACGGGCAAGACCACGACGGCCGGCAAACTCGCCCGTCTCTTCGTCTCTGAAGGCAAGTCCGTCATGCTCGCCGCTGCGGATACGTTCCGTGCGGCGGCTGCCGACCAACTAGAAACATGGGGCAGCAAGGTGGGCGTGCCCGTGGTGCGCGGTGAGAAGGATGGCGTTGACCCGGCTTCCGTGGCGTTCGAGGCTTCCAAGCAAGCCAAGGAACAAGGCACTGATGTGCTCATCGTCGACACCGCAGGTCGTTTGCAGAACAAGTCGAACCTCATGGATGAGCTGGGCAAGATTCGCCGCGTCACAGAGAAGAACCTGCCTGTCGACGAGGTTCTGCTCGTGCTCGATGCCACCACCGGCCAGAACGGCATGGAGCAGGCCAAGGTGTTCGCCCAGGCCATCGGCATCACCGGCGTGGTGCTTTCCAAGCTCGACGGCTCCGCGAAGGGCGGCATCGTCATCTCCGTGCAGAAGGAGCTCGGCGTGCCGGTCAAGCTGGTGGGTGTGGGTGAAGGCCCGGACGACCTTGCTCCGTTCGATGCCGAGAGCTTCGTCGACGGCATCTTGGGCTGAATCCTTCTGCTGTTACCTTTTGCGACGCAGAATGTCGCAAAAGGTAGCGCACTGGAAAACAAATGAATGAGGTTATGAATGGATAACGAGGATGTTGCGGATTGTGACGATGATGTTGCGGTAAAAGACAACCAGGAGAATTGGGACGACCGTGCGGAGGTGCATTTCGCCAGCGGTTACGGCGACCTGGACGCGTTCGTGGCTGATCCCGATGCCATCACCAGCGTGGCACGTCGTGACCTGGCAGTGCTGAAACCGTATCTGCCGGGACTTGGCAAGCGGGTGCTGCTAGGCTCGTCCACTGCGCTGGATTCATTCGGGTATACCGGCGATGACGATGATAATGATGACGATGATGCAGCGTCAATGGGTGTTGCAAAGCCGTTGTCCGAACTTCGGCTGCTGCACCTGCAATGCCACATCGGCACCGACACCATCAGCTGGGCGCGGCTCGGCGCTCGCGATGTGTGTGGGCTGGATTTCTCCGAGAAGTCGTTGGAACATGCACGCGATCTGGCCGCGCGGGCCGGTGAGAACATCGACTATGTGAAGGCCGATGCCCGCTATGCCTCAGCCACTTTGCCGAAGCGCACGTTCGATGTTATTGTCACCAGCGCCGGCACCGTCACCTGGCTGCCCAAGTTGGATGAGTGGGCGCGGTCCATCGCTGAGTTGCTGGCGCCTGGCGGCATCTTCATGATTCGAGACAACCACCCGTTGCTCTTCGCCTTAGACCAGGACGAGACGGACGGCAGCCTCAAAATCGCGATGGATTATTGCTCCGGTGCCGAGGACTCCTACGACACCAATGAGACCTACACCATGGCTGCACCTGACGAATCGAGCGATGCCAATAGTAATGGTGCAGCTGCCGGCTCGGCTGTGGTGGCCGGCGATATCAGCGGTGGTGGCGCAGCTGGGGTGGCCAACAATGCCGATATGGTGGCTAACGATGTTTGCTCTGATGCTGTCAATGGTATTGAAACAGAAGACGGCATCCATGGTGCGAAGGAAAATGGTAGTAAAGGTGCAGTGGGCAATGGTGGAGTTTCAAGTGGACACGTTGCTTCGCCAGCCATCACTCACATTCATAACCACAACTGGGCGCATGATTTCCAAGAGATGATTGGTGTGCTACGCGCGGCTGGCCTCGAAATCGAGACTGTTCAGGAGCTGCAGGAGACGGATTGGCAGTCCATCCCGATGCTCGAATACAGCAAGGAGCGCGATTCGTGGCACATGCCAGCAGGTGCTCCGCGCATTCCGCTGACCTTCGCGATCGTGGCCCGTAAGCCGGTGGCGTAAGTGATAGAAGACTGGAAGAAGGGCAAGGATATGGCTGCGGATGAGGATGGTCAATCACTTGGAACCGTATCTTTTTGTTGAGTGCGTGAAGGAATCTTGTTTGCTTGATTGTGCAGATTAGACGATTACTCTTTGGCAGAGAAGTAAGGGCCAACTGCCCACAATGGAATGTCAGTGAGCCAACTCTGCTCTCGATAGCCGAGCATGGAGGCTCTGTATCCGTGTAGACCGATCTTATCACACATGTAGCGCAGACTCCTGGCGTGTACATTGCCTTCAGCTTTGACCTCCAGCGGCGCCGGGCGATTGCCGTGCCGCAGCGCGAAATCAACTTCCGCACGAGAATCCTGGGCCGACCAATAATATGGTGTGATTCCAGCAGCGACCAGTTGTTGACATACATATTGCTCGGTCATGGCACCCTTATATTCCTCAAATCCGGAATCGCTGGTAAGCAGGTCTTCCACGTGCACTCCCATGGAGGCCCCCAGAAGGCCGACGTCAAGTAGATACATCTTAAACGCGGAAAGGTCTTCGTAGGCGCGTAGCGGCAATGCCAACTTATTGGTTCTGTATACGCGCGTGGCAAGGCCGGAATCGACGATGAACTGAATTGCCGTATCGTATTGGGCGCTTCGTGCACCTTTGGCAATATGGCCGAAGATGAATTTATGGTTTTCACGGCTCAGATGCGTTGGTATTGATCGGAAGGCAAGGCGTACACGTTCAGGGTCGATGCTCTCCACGCTGTGCTTCGAGAAGTCTGCATCGTAGGCTTCGAGAAGATTGGTTTGCACCTCGCGTGCCGAGCGGTAGCCTTCCGTACCGATGGTTCCTTGGTTGGCGCCGTTTTTTATGTTTTGCGCGTCGCCTTGTTGGTCGAGAAAAGCCGAGACTGCCGCTGGCATGCCGCCGACGTAATAGTATTGCCGCAGGTAGCGCTCCAGACGTGCATTGAAAGGTTCTAAACGGTCGAATTCGAGGTGAGTCACCAGGTCTGTGAGTCTATCCTCCCCGTTTGCGCGCAGGAATTCCAAGAAACTCATGGGGTGCATGTCGAGAAATTTTACTTTTCCGACTGGGAACGAAGCTCCCGAGTGATAGGCGATGCCGAGGTAGGAGCCTGCCGAAGCGATATGCTGCTGAGGGTATTCCTCTTGGAATGCTTTCATCAGCTCAAGGGCGTGCGGCTTCTCCTGGATTTCGTCGATGACAATCAACGTACGACCGGGAACGATATCTACACCAGTGCGTATGCCGATGTTTTCCAACACTTGACCGGCATCAAAACGTTCATCGAACATTTCGCGGCTTTGAGTGTCCATGAGGTTGACGTAGGCGCAGGAGTCATAAGCCGTCGCTCCAAGATGTTGTAATGCGTATGTCTTACCGACCTGTCGGGCCCCTCTGAGCACCAGAGGCAAGCGACGTGAGGAGTGACTCCACTGCACAAGTTGTGCGTCTATATCTCGATACATGGGTTTCCTTATAAAAGTCAGTGATTTTGCCTTTTCTTCTATCTATCATACAATTTTCTGCACTTGAAAAAGCAGTTTCGTGCAAAAATCTGCAGTTAAAATTGACAAATTCTGCAATTTTCTGCACTTTAAAACCAGAAATTCTGCAAAAAGCTGCAGTTGGATTCATCTGGTTGGGCAGCTGAAGAGTTTCATAGAGAATAAGGTAATGGCTGTTTGCCAAAAGCAGGCACTGATACGGACTTTGGGAATGAGAGTCATAGCTTTTGGCCCGCCTTATCGAGCAACGTGGTCAGTTTCTCCACCGGTACGTCAAAGTCGCCGATGAGCTGAGATACTGGTGCGATGACGGATGGTGCGTGCCGATTGATGATCTGCGCTCCCGATGGAGTCAGGGAATAGATCTTGAGACGCTTGTGTCTGGGGGCTGTCCGGCCTACGACATATCCGGTTGTGAGGAGTTTGCCGGTTGCATATGAGACGGTCTGCTGTGGCAGTCCGATGGCATCCGCGATGCGCTGAATCGGGCGTTCACCCTGGCCCAGCTCGCCAAGCACCAGCGCCTGGCTCAGACTGATTCCGGTTCCGGTCGCCTTGAGCACATCGGTAGCCATGTATGTGGCTTGCCGATGGACGTTGCGGATGGCGGCGCCCAAGTGTGAGATGATGATGTTGCGGTTGTCCGCATCGTCCTGAGCGTTGTGCGCATCTTGCGTCTGTTGTGACGGATCGCCGAATACGACGACCGGTTCAAGAGCATGCACCAGTGCATGGTGATCGACTTTGCCCAACGTGTCGATTCTCGTCTGTTCAAGGGCGTCCAATCTGGCGTTTACTTTTTCGAATGTCTGTATACCGCGGTGGGTGAGGGTGTTGATGATGATCAGATCGGAATACTCGTCCGCATCGCGTTGCGCCAGCCCCTGTGTTTGCAAGTCGGTCACGACATTGTGTGCCGCCTGTGCTGAAACCCCTAGGCAGCGTGCCATGTCGGCGGCTGATCGACCGCCACGGGTGTGCAGTCCCATGAGGGCTGCGTACTGTGTCAACGTGATGTCAAGGGTCTTCAGTGCCGATGTGTCCGAAGCAGTCAAGACGCGTTCGGCCTTGCGCAAGGCTGTCCAGAAGGCGATTGTGGATTGGTCGCAGTCTTTTAGCGCGTCGCCCGCTTGGACGGATGCAGTCTGTGAAGTCAAATGTGCCATGAAACCTCGAACGTTGATTGTTCACCAATGCTGTTCATAGTACTCATGTTTGATGACGTAGATATAGGGCCTGCTGCGTTCGAAGTGTGCTATTCGCGGCCTTAATGCCGTTCAGAGGGGACTTTTATAGACACCGACGGGATGCACTGGTTACGATTCGTTGGAATTTCACCATTCTAATACGTTAGATTTGCATCGTATCAGGAAAAAGTCCCCTCTGAACAGTTCATTATCTTGCATGATTGGTGGTGCGGTAGGTTTTCAGGGTGATGCCTAGCGCGATAAGGGCGAAGGCAAGCCCTACGAGAGGGAGGTTTTTGGTCCCGAGCAGGTTGATGGACAAGGCCCCGGTGATGCCGGAACACCCGATGCCGAGGTACATGGCCGAGGAGTTCAAAGAGACGAGGAGTTGGCCTTGGTTCCCGCCAAGTTCCAGAAGCCGAACCTGTTGGGCGGGTGCAAGCAGCCATCCACAGACGCCCCAAACGAGGGTAAGTGCGAAAGCGAGCGTCGGGTTGCCTGCAAAGAGGCGCATCGTCATGAACACAAATGCCAGCAGTCCGGCACTGAGTGCAACGGTTTTGGCTACGCCCATACGGTCGGTGAGCCTGCCTCCGGCCCAATTCCCGATCATGCCACCGATGCCGAATGCCAGGAGCGCCGCCGAGAGCATGTTCGCCGGCATGTGTGCCACGTCTTTGAGATATTGGGAGACATAGGAATACATGGTGAAAGCGCCGACGAAGACGAACAGTGATACTAGCGCCGTGGATGCAACGCCAGGCAGTTTCAGCACGGCAAGCCTGGTTCGAAGCGATACGGAGGTTTGGGAAGGCAGCTGTGCAAAGAGTGCCGCGATGGCGGCCGCAGCCCCGAGAGATGCGATGCTGATGGCAAGAAAGAGAATGCGGTAGCCAAACCGCTCGCCGACGAATGTGCCTATGGGTACGCCGATGACGGTGGCCGCGGTCATGCCGCCGGTCAGGTAGGCGATGGCTTTGCCTCGGGTCTGCGGCGGAGTGATGGCTCCGGTTATGGTCATGGCCACCGGCGTGTACATGGATGCGCCGAACGCCGCCACTATACGGCCTGCCGCCATGAGCGCATAGGTGGGGGCCACTGCGAAGCCGATGTTTCCCAAAGAGAATATCGTCAACGCGGCGATCAGTAGTCGCTTGCGGTCGGTTCGTCCGAATAGCGAGGCGGTAATTGGGCTGAACACGGCGTAGCACAGTGCGAATACGGTGATGAGTTGACCGGCTGAGGTGACCGACACGTGCGCGGTGGCCGCCAGCTGGGGCAGGATTCCGGCCACGACGTATCCGTCTGTGCCAATGACGAACATGCCCAGCATCATCAGATTTATTTTAAGTTTCATAAGAGTTCCTTGCGATAACTGATAGGATAATTATTGATATAACACTAATGATTGATAATAAATCGACAAGAATAACTTTGTCAAGTAATAGTGTTTTATAAAGTAGTTGTGTTATGCTTTTGCGGAACAAGCAAAGAACGTTGTATGTTGACGAGTGATACGCGTGCGGTTTTTGCTCTCAATCGCTTTCAGCCGTTGTCAGTCAGTGCAACGGGACAGGCTTTGGATGCGCAAACGAAAAGCTCCGGCAACATTCGCTTTTGTGACGATTGTTGCCGGAGCTTTTGAAGGTTATACGGTCAGGGTTGCTGGTCTACTTGGCCAGCCCGGACTCGCGCAGAGCCTCGAAGCCGCCTTTGAGGTCGTCGATGATGTCGTCGATGTGCTCGGTGCCGATGGAGAGGCGGATGGTGCCCTCGTGGATGCCCTGGTCCTCAAGTTCTTCGGGCGTCTCCTGCGAGTGGGTGGTGCTGCCGGGGTGGATCACCAGGCTCTTGACATCGGCCACGTTGGCCAACAGGCTGAAGAGGTGCAAATTGTTGATGAAGACGCGTGCCGCGTCCTTTCCGCCTTTGATGTCGAAGGTGAAGATGGAGCCGGCGCCGTTTGGGAAGTACTTCTCGTAGAGGGCGTGGTCCGGCCGGCCCTCGATGGACGGGTGCGAGATCGAGGCGACCTCGGGCACCGTCTTCAGGTAGTTCACCACCTGAAGTGCGTTGCTCACGTGCTTGTCGACGCGCAGGGAGAGTGTCTCGGTGCCCTGCAGCAGAAGGAACGCGGCGAATGGGCTGATGCAGGCGCCGGTGTCGCGCAGCAGAATGGCGCGGGCTCGGGTCACGAAGGCGGTGCCGCCCAAGGCCTCGTAGAAATTCATGCCGTGGTAGGAGGGGTCGGGCTCCGTGAGAGTGGGGAAGCGTCCGGGCACTTCGGCCCAGTTGAAGTGGCCGCCCTCGGCGATGACTCCGCCGAGCGTGGTGCCGTGGCCGCCGATGAACTTGGTGGCGGACTCCACCACGATGTCGGCGCCATGCTCCAGCGGGCGGAAGAGGTACGGGGTGGCGAAGGTGTTGTCGACGAAGACCGGCAGCTTGTGGTCGTGCGCAATCTTGCTGATGGCCTCGAAGTCAGGCAGGTCGGCGTTCGGGTTGCCGAAGGTCTCGAAGTAGATGAGCTTGGTGTTCGGCTGGATGGCGTCCTCGAAGTTCTGCGGGTCACTGGGGTCCACGAAGGTGGTGGTGATGCCGTCGCGCGGCAGGGTGTGCTTCATGAGGTTGAACGTGCCGCCGTAGATGTGCTTGGAGGAGACGATGTGGTCGCCGTTCTGGGTGATGTTGCGGATGGCGTACTCCACGGCCGCCGCGCCCGATGCCACGGCCAGCGCTGCGGTGGCGCCCTCAAGTGCGGCCATGCGGGTCTCGAACACGCCTTCGGTCGAGTTGGTCAGGCGCCCGTAGATGTTGCCGTCGTCGGTCAACGCGAAGCGGGCCTCGGCGTGGTCGAAGTCATGGAACACGTAGCTGGTGGTGGCGTAGATCGGCACGGCGCGCGAGTCGGTGACCGGGTCGGCGTGCTCCTGGCCGGCGTGCAGCTCCAGCGTCTCGAAATGGTACTTGTGCGGTGTTTGGGTTGTGTTGGTTTCTTCGCTCATTGTCGTTCCTTAGATTGGATCGGTGAGGCGACGTATGCCTCTCTTCCTTCAAACTGTAAGATGCACTGCTTCGTGACGCGCCGATGCGCCTCAGCGCGATTATCGAGGTATGTTATAACGCCTTACAACCCGGTGGTAGGAGGAGGGTCTGACGCAAACGGTCATTTTGAAGTCGAGATTCGACCGTTTATGTCAGGCGAAATAAATAATCTGACGCAAGTGGTCATAATCGGCGCTCCAAATGACCGTTTGCGTCAGACTGATGCTTGCACCTCATCCACGAAGCAACTGATGAGCTGTGCGATGAGCCTGAGGGTACTGCCGTTGGACGAAGTAGTGTTCATCACCTGCACTGGCGTTGGTGCATGGGTTGTCGTGCGTCGCATATTTCCGATAGTTGAGCGTCGAAAGAATGGGTGGCATCGGAGTTTCATCAGGTATCGACTCGTACTCGGCAGGCAGTGTATTGGCCGAACTCGGCGGCCGGAGCCTTTCGACGTTGCCGTCCACTGATATAAGGCCGACTTGAACAGGCGGTGACAGCGTTTTGCTGCATGAAGTCAGTTGCTGCGTCAATGCAGAAATGTATATACTCGTATCTCTATGGAAGGGAGTGTCATGAATGCTACATTGAAGCTTTCGAAGCGGGGCAATGCCCAGGCGTTGAGGATTCCCAAGAGGATGCATGAGCAGGTCGGTATGAAGGATGGTTCGGCGGTCGAGGCAAGCGTCAAGGGCGATGCCATTGTGCTGAAGCCCGTGCACGATAATCTACGTGTCATCAGGGTTCCTGATTTGGATGAGGTGTTTCGTGATTGCACGGGGGAATACCATGCCACTGAGGATCCCTTTGGTCCGGCTGTGGGAAACGAGGCATGGTGAGTCGATGGAGATATGGCGATGTGGCGCTGGTGAGTCTTGATCCGGGCGTGGGCCATGAGCAGCCCAAGCGTCATCCCGCTATTGTAGTGAGTAACGATAAATTCAATAGACGATGCAGTACAACGGTGGTTTTGCCTGTTTCCCATGACCGATCAGATTTTGAGTTGCATATGCCGAATGTCAGGATTGTTCCCGGATGATGATGCAGCATCATCCGGGAACAATCATTGTGGTACTGGCCTGTTGTGCATCTGTACGATTGACCAAGATGCACAGCAGACAGTTTCGCTGAGACTGTCACCGAATCATGATTCACTTGCTGGTCCAGTTGTTGCCGAACGACGACTGCTCCGATTCCTCCACACCGCGGTGGCCGTGGATGGTCAGCGCGTCAAGCCCGTCGTCGATTGCACGGAACTCGTCGTCGGTGAGTTCGATGTTCCAGGTGTTGAGGTTCTCCCTGACGTGCTTTTTGTTCTTCGAACCCTGCAGCGGCACGACGTTGTCGTACTTGTGCAGCATCCATGCCAACGAGATTTGCGCTGGTGTTGCGTGCTTCGCGGCGGCGGCTCTGTCAAGCAGATCGATGAGCGGCTGGTTCGCCCTGAGGTTCTCGCGTGTGAGCTGGGGAACGAACTTACGCACGTCGTCTCCTCTGAATTCGGTCTTATCGGTGATTTTGCCACTGAGCAGACCGCTGGATGTCGGCGAAAACGCCACGACGCAGATGTTATGCTTTCTGCAGTATGGGAAGAGCTCCTTTTCGCAGTCGCGTTCCACCATTGAGTAGATGTTCTGGATGGCGCCCAGCGGTGTGACCGCCTGCGCCCGCCTAAGCTGTGGCAGGGTGACCTGGGAGATGCCCCACTCGCCGATTAGTCCCTCCTTGATGAGTTTCCCCATCACCGCGGCCACCTCCTCGATCGGGATGTCCTCGTTGATTCGATGCAGGTAATACAGGTCGAGATGGTCGGTCTGCAGGTTTCTGAGCGTCGTCTCAAGATGTTTCCGTATGGTCTTGTCCAGATTGGAATGAGCGTCAACCACCCCGTCGCGCAGATGGAATTTCGAGGCCAGCACGACATCCTTCCTCATCGGTTTGATCGCCTCGCCGACGAGTTGCTCGTTGTGTCCGGCGTGGAACTGTTCCTCGCCGTAGCTTTCCGCGGTGTCGATGAAGTTGCAGCCGAGTTCGACCGCCTCGCGGATTGTCTCGATGCTGTAGCTTCGCTCAGGCACCTTGCCGTATCCGTGTGAGAAACTCATGCAACCCATGCCGATAGGTGAGACTGTAAGGCTGCCGACTTTGCGTTTTTGCATCATTGTTCTTTTCTATGAGTATCAGGTGTTTTCGTATTGTCTGCGATTCCTGGATTCTTCCGAATCCTGCGGTGTGGACGGTGGCTCACCAGGGCTGTGCTGTTGGGCCGACGGTGATGCCGCTGATGTTCGTGTCCTCGGGCTGGTCGATGGCGAATGCCACCGTGTTGGCGATGCGGTCCGGTGTGATGCCGTACTGCTCATAGGTGGCGTGCAGGTCGTCGCCCGCGGCTTGGGAGGTGATTGTGTTGAGCAGCTCGGTGTTGATTGCCGCGGGAAACAGGGTCGTCGTACGGATGTTGGTGTGTTCCTGGGCTGATTCCATGCGCAGGATCTCCATCAGGTCCTTGACGGCGAACTTCGTGGCGCCGTACACTCCCGCTGCGGTATATGGTTTCAGGCCTGCGACCGACGAAGTGGCGATGATGTGACCATGTTTCTGCTTGGTGAACACCGGCATGACGGCCGCGATGCCGTTGAGCACGCCCTTGAGGTTCACATCCACCATGCGGTTCCACTCGCCGGTGTGCAGCTCGGAGAGGTTCGAGCTCGGCATGAGGCCGGCGTTGAGAAATATGACATCGACCTGCCCGAACCGGTCCTGCGCCAGTTTGACGAGTGCCTCGTTGTCCTCGGGCTTGGTGACATCCGTCACCTTGTAGGCGGCCTGACCGCCAGTGCCGGTGATCTTGTCTGCGAGGTCGGCGAGCTTCTGTTCACGTCTGGCGCCCAGCACCACTTTGGCCCCCTTGCTGGCCAGTAGTCTCGCTGATGCGGCACCAATGCCCGAGGAGGCTCCTGTGATGAGTACTACTTTGTTCGCGATTGTCATGATGCGTTCCTTTGTCTTGGTAAATCTCGGTGATTGCGTTGCCGCATTGTGATTACGGCACCGTCAAAAGTCATCGAATAATGTTTTATAGTTTAAGGCTGTTCAAGTGCTCGAAGTCAAGTGAGACTTAGCAAGGGCAAAGATTGACGCAAAGTGACGGTTCGTTGCCGAATTTGTCACTTTCGGTCAGCCTGGATACGTGAGTTGACTCAAAGTGACGTTTTCGGGTCGTTTTCCGTCACTGTGGGCCAACTAGGATGAGTAATCCTGCTCGAAGTGATGGTTTGGTGTATTGAGCTAGAGGCGTCTGTTTAGTCCAAGCTCTGTATTTCGTCCATGAAGCAACTGATGAGCCGTGCGATGAGCCTGGGGTGCTGCCATTGAATAAAGTGGTGGCCGTGCAGTACCACCTGCATCGAGTGCGGGTTGACGTTGGCGTAAGGATTGCCATGCGCTGCGTAATCAGGATAGTTGAGCGTCGAGAGGATGGAAAGCGTCGGCACATCGTCGGGCATACACTCGTTTTCGGTCAGCTTCAGCGTCCGCGGTGCCTCTTCCAGCTCGCTGATTTCGTATGGATTGCCCGAGATGGAGGAGTAGAGGTGGCGCGCCTGATTCTGCAGTTCGACCGGCAGCGCAGGGTTGATGTCGATCTCGATGCCTTCGCCTTGCCGTGCTTCCGCCAGGTTGTTCTCAAGCTCATCGAGGTGTTGGAGCATGGTCTTTGGGGCGGTCGGATCAATGCCGATAAAACCCTGCAGGTCTTCGAACCGCGGAATGGATATGTCGCCGGCGTTCGCCTCGGAGCTGTTGCCATCAGCCAGGGCGTGCAGCATGTAAATGGCGTTGAAGCTGTGCGAGACCACAACATAGGGGCCAGGGCACACATGGTCGAGAAAGGCGGCTATTTCGTGTCCGTATTGCTCGCAGCTGCGTCTCACCTCGTTCGGGACACCACTGAATCCGGCGCCAAGCATGTCGACGCTGACGATGTCGAATCGTTCGGCGCCAGATTCTCCCAGCGCTGTGAAGACGTCGCGGAAGTCGAAGTAGGTGCTGTTGATGCCCATCGTGCCAAGGAACACAATGGCGGTGCGGCTGCCGTCGAGCTTCTCATGGTTGGTCAGGTATGCGAATCGACCGAACTCGCTGTCCCACACGTTGTTGTGCATGATTGATTCGTCTGTTTCCATTTTCGACCGCCGTCTTCTTCATTGCCGTTCTTGCCCATTGTCTCACAGTCGTTGTCGAACTGGTTACGGTTTCGCATGATTGTTGTGTTAACGGTGCAAGTTCCGCGTAGACTGAAGTCATGCCTATGAACCCCGATGTGATCAGTAATGTCAAATCCGATCGTGTGCGCCGCGTGGCCGGGCTGGAGCGCTCGCAGCGGCGCAGGAAGGCCGGCCGGTTCCTCGTTGAGGGCCCGCAGTCGGTGCGTGAATTGGTGCGCTGGCGGCCGGACGCGGTGATGGACTGTTATGCGCAGATCGGCGAGGATGGCGAGTTCCTTGATGACACCGTCGCTTCGATTGTGGACGATGCGCTCGCCAACAATCTGTATGTCCATCGTGTGACCGATGCGGTGATGCACAAGATCAGCGCGGACGCGCAGGGGATTGCGGCGGTCGGCATCATCGATGCCATGAAGTTTGGTGTTGACTCGTTGATGGCCGGTTCGGGTGACAGCGCTGTTGATGCACGTCGATTGGGTGTAGACCATGCCGCTGATTTTCGGGTTTCCTCGCGCCAGTTGGATAGGCATGCCGGTGCGGCATATTCATCTGGTTCGGGTTTGGCGGATACCGTCGCCGCATTCTGGCAGGTGCGCGACCCGGGCAATGCTGGCACTGTGATTCGAGCTGCGGACGCCGCCGGATGCCGGGCTGTGGTTTTCGTTGATGATTGTGTGGACCGTTTCAATCCCAAGGTCATCCGCGCCACTGCCGGCTCGCTCTTCCACCTGCCAGTGCTGACGATGGGCACGGATGAGTTCTTCCGGTGGACCGGAGGCAAGACCGGTAAAGCCCGCAGCAGTGATGGCGACCATGCCGGTGACGACTCGGACAAAGTAAGCGACGTTGGGACTCGCGTCGAGGTCATGGCGGCGGATGTCTACGGCACGCCCGAGCACAGGCCGGAGTCGTTGATCGATGTGGCTGCTGGGCTTAGATTCGAAAGGGCCAACGCTGACGGCCAGGCCTCCAACGTACGCATTCAAGACCCTGAAAGCGATCGGGATGGAGCCGCTGGCGATGCCACAAACACAGGTGCCACTGGCGATGCTGCAGGTGCCGTTGGTGCTGGTGATGTTGTAGGCGCAGGTGTTGGTGATGTTGCCGCCCATGCCATCGGTGCTGGTGCTGTCCATCGTGCCATTCTCTTCGGCAACGAGGCGCGCGGGTTGCCAGCCGATGTGTTGGAGCGTGTCGACCGCATCGTCTCAATCCCCATCTACGGCAAGGCCGAGTCGCTCAACCTCGCCACGTCCAGCGCCGTGATGCTCTATGCGCTGGCGATGGCTTAGCTGTGTTTGTTCCGACATGTTTGGGGTTCTGCTGGGGTGCTCTACGCGTTGGTATAGATGATGGTTGATTGTGTCAGTGATGAAAGACCGCGGCAGAGGTCCTTTTTTGTAGGCGATGGATTAAACCACGACAGATAGTGACGAAAAATGTCATTATCGGTCGCAGCAAATTATTACGCCGACAAATAGTGCTGTATTATGTCATTTCTTGTTGCAGCTGCATTCTAAACCGGCAATTTGTGTCGAATATTGGCACTTTCGGTTACATTTTCGTGTTTTGCCGACGTATTTTGCCATAAAACGTCATTATTTGCCGCAGTTAGGCGTTCTGACGGCAGATAATGCCATGAAGCGTCACTTTTCACCGCAGTTTGATGTTTCGCCGACAAATAATACTGCTCTAATACTGTTAATACTGTCGTGGAACGTCTTGATTGCCGCTTGCCATATGTGCGGCACGTCCCGCCGTGTGATTCATCGTGGGCTGTAAACCAGTAATGAGCCGGGCCACTATGTCGAGCGATGTTGAAAGAATAAGAAGCGAGTGAAATACCTTGATTTCCGCGGCTTTACGCCGTATAACCAAGGTGTTTTTAACCTTAGGAACCTTAAGAGGAAAACAAGATAGAAGGGGTACTCGTGGCACAGGGTGCGGCATTCGATGCCGGTGCGGTGACCGATGCGGTCGCCGAAGGCATACAAAAGATCAACAGGGCCTCAAGCCTGAACGAGCTCAAGGAAATCAAGACACAATATATGGGTGCCGGTTCGGCTGTGGTGGCTGCCAGCAAATCCATCGGTTCGCTTCCTGTGGATCAGAAGAAGGGCGCGGGCCAGTTGCTCGGCAAGCTGCGTGCCGACTTCGGCCGCACCTATGGCATGGTGGAAAGCCAGTTGAAGGCTGACGAGGAAGCGGCCAAATTCAAGGCCGAGACGGTCGATATGACGCTCCCTGCCAAGCGCAAGCCGCTTGGCGCCCGTCATCCGCTGCCCAAGTTGCTTGAGGACGTAGAGGACTTCTTCGTCTCCATGGGTTGGACCATTTCCTCGGGCCCCGAGGTGGAGAGTGAGTGGTACGATTTCGACGCCCTGAACTTCGGCCCCGATCATCCTGCCCGCCAGATGCAGGATACGTTCTATGTCAAGGGCAACCAAGCCAAGGATGCCGCCGGTTTCGTCGGTTCCAACATGGTGCTGCGTACGCAGACCTCGTCCGACCAGGTGCGTGCGCTCATCTCCAAGGGCGTTCCGCTCTATATTGCTTCTCCTGGTCGTGTGTTCCGCACCGATGAGCTCGATGCCACCCATACTCCCGTATTCCACCAATGCGAGGCGCTGGCGGTAGACAAAGGCCTGACGATGGGCGATCTCAAGGGTGTGCTCGACAAGCTCGCGGTCACCATGTTCGGCCCGGACGCCAAGAGCCGCATCCGCCCCAGCTACTTCCCGTTCACCGAGCCCAGCGCCGAGATCGACCTGTGGTTCCCTGACAAGAAGGGCGGCCCCGGCTGGATCGAGTGGGGCGGCTCAGGCATGGTCAACCCGAATGTCCTCAAGTCCGCAGGTCTCGACCCGGATGTCTACACCGGCTTCGCGTTCGGCGTGGGTATGGAGCGCACGCTGCTGCTGCGCCACGACATCAACGATATGCACGACCTTGTGGAGGGCGACGTGCGGTTCAGCAATCAGTTTGTGATGGGGGAGTGAACGACTCATGCCAATGGTAGATATTGACTGGCTCAAGGACCATGTGGAAGTCCCGGCCGATCTGACGTACGAACAGCTTGCCGCCGACCTGGTGCACGTGGGCCTTGAGGAGGAGCAGATCCATGCCTCACAGGTCACCGGTCCCATCGTGGTGGGCTATGTGGTCTCGGCTGAGCCTGAGCCGCAGAAGAACGGCAAGACCATCAACTGGTGCAGGGTGGACGTCGGAGACGAGTTCAACGACACCGATGAGGACGGCAACAAGGTGCCCCGCGGCATCGTCTGCGGTGCGCCGAACATGGCGGCCGGAGAGAAGGTTGTCGTTACGCTTCCCGGCGCTGTGCTTCCCGGAGATTTCAAGATCGAGCCACGCAAGACCTACGGTCACATCTCCAACGGCATGTGTGCCTCGGAGCGTGAGCTGGGCTTGGGCGACGACCACAGCGGCATCATCCTGCTGCGTCACTACGGCTTCTCCGAGGAGGAGTACGAAGCCCTGAAACCTGGCGACGATGCGATGCACCTGCTGCACCTGGATCAACCGATTCTCGAGATCAACATCACCGCCGACCGCGGTTACGCATTCTCCTACCGTGGGGTGGCGCGCGAATACCACCATTCCACCGGCGCCGCCTACACGGACCCCGCAATTGCGCTTGATGGTGAAGCACCTGCCGATGCCGGTGACAGCAAGCGGGACATCGAGGTTGAGATTGACGATGACAATCCGATTCACGGTGTGATTGGCTGCGATAGGTATTACGCTCGTACGGTGCGTGGGTTCGACCCCAATGCCCATACGCCCAATTGGATGCGCCGCAGGCTCATTCGTGCCGGCATGCGATCCATTTCGTTGGCCGTCGACGTGACGAACTATGTCATGCTTGATTTGGGCCAGCCCATGCATGCCTACGATCTCGACAAAATCTCGGGGCCGATTGTGGTGCGCCGAGCCAAGGTAGGTGAGAAGCTCACTACTCTGGACGGGAAAAACCATGACTTGAGTGACGAAGACCTTTTGATTACAGATTCGCCTGACGGTAAGCGTGGTTCCAGAATATTGGGTCTCGCTGGTGTAATGGGCGGTCTCTACGGCGAAGTGACTGCTGAAACGAAGAATGTACTGCTCGAATCAGCCCATTTTGACCATGTCACCATCGCGCGTTCCGCCCGTCGCCATAAAACCCCTTCTGAAGCCTCGCATAGGTTCGAACGTGGTGTGGACTATGCACTTCAGCCCGCTGCAGCCCAGATGGCTGCCGATCTACTGACCAAATTTGGTGGCGGAAAGGCTTCTGGAACGCCAGTCGATGTGAACCACACCAAGGTGCCCGAGCCCATCAATTTCAAGTTCTCCGAGGTTGCCCGGCTCACCGGCCTTACCACACCGGATGCCAAGATTCATGAGATTCTGAGTGATATTGGCTGCAAGGTCTCAGTGGGCAACGAGGCCGGTGAGATCTCCGTGGTGCCGCCGACGTGGCGCCCGGACCTCACCATGCCATGCGACTTGGTGGAGGAGGTGGCCAGGCTTGTTGGCTACGATGAGATTCCTACCACCGTTCCTGCGGCACCGGTCGGCGGTGTTGTGGGGCTCACCCCCGACCAGCTGCGTCAGCGTCAGGTGGCCGACGAGCTGGCTGAGTACGGTCTTGTGGAGTCGCTGAGCTACCCGTTCGTGGGTCCGGCTGACTATAAGGCGTTCGGCTATGATCCTGATGAGATTGAGCCGGTGAGCGTGGAGGTGGCCAATCCTCTTGCCGGCGACAGGCCTTACTTGCGCCGCACCATCCTGCCCACCCTTGCTCAGACTGTGCAGCGGAATATTCGCCGTGGCTTGGAAAACGTCTCGCTCTATGAGCTTGGTCATGTTTACCTTTGGAACCCCAATGCACCGGCCATTCCGGCCCTTCCTGGAGGCGTGAAGCCAACGCCAGAGCAGCTCAAAGCGCTCGATGCAGGCTTGCCGGACCAGCCATTGCATGTGGCAGCGCTGCTGACCGGCGAGGCCGAGGAATCAGGGTGGTTGGATGAACATCGCAGCGTGGATTGGAGCGATGCCGTCGAGGCCATGACTCGTGTGATGGATCGCATCGGTGCCAAGTTCCAACTCCAACAGCCAGAGCCTTCGGATGTGCCTGCTCAATGGCATCCTGGTCGTGCTGCACGTGTTGAGATGGATGGACAGGCTGTAGGCATGGTGGGAGAGTTGCACCCACACGTGGCGGCTGCTCTAGGCTTCCCGGAACATTCGGCTGCGTTTGAGTTGAACCTCACCGATGTATTCAGCCATCTGGACGGCAAACCGGTTCAGGCCAAACCGATTTCCACCTTCCCACCGGTCAAGCAGGATCTGGCGTTCACTGTTGACGAGTCGGTCACCGCCGCTCAGCTGCAATCCGCGATAATTCAGGCTGCAGGTAGCGACTTGGAGTCCATTGAACTCTTCGATGTATATACCGGTGGTCAACTTGGTGAGCATAAGAAGTCTCTGGCGTATTCGGTCACGTTCCGTTCCGCCTCCAAGACACTGACCCAAGCTGATACGGAACTGCTACGTACTCATATATCACAGGAACTTGAGCACTTGGGAGCTCAACTGCGAGTGTGATAAAAATCTCATTGGGATGAGTGCGCCAAGCTGTTGCCGGCGCACTCATCCCAATGCTCTTATATGCGCCAGGATTAGCCTCGGTCCCGTTGATTTGCTTATCGTGAAGAATGTACCAATTAGAAAATTGCAGTGTAGCGTTTAGGTGTTTTTGCCGAGTGTGTCGACTAAATTTTCAGGCGAATAAGTCGACACACACATATGGTATACATATTGAGAATGTATGCTACATTCTATGGAGAAAAATCAGACAGATGATGCTACGCTATCTTGTTCCGCTGTGAGATAAGGAATAGTCATTGCAAGATTGCCCTAGATTAGAGTTAATACTTACATAATATGAGTGAAGTTGAATAATTTGGTGCTTTTGACGAGCGACAAACAAGGAATGGTGTACATGAGCGATTCAGAATCGGATGGTATGGCTTCACAGCAACAGCATCACCGGATTGATGAATCTGGCATTGCTCAGCCTCAGTACGGCCAGCGCAAGGTTCCTGAGTACGGAGCCATGATGAACCAGTTTTCGGCTGGCTATAACCCTTATGTATTCGGCAAACCCGAATCCGACAATGACCAAAAAACTGGGGACGCAGATGGCAATCGTCAGAAGGGTGCCTCATCCTCCGCCAGAGACTATGCATATGGAGCTAACGGTCATCCTTTGAACTCAGCGTTGCCGTATCGTCACAACCAGAACAATTCGAACGAACCTCCAGTCCAGCAGCAAGGCGGCCTCGGGCCACAAAACGGGCAGGATGGTGGCCGTAGACCAAACGGTTTTCAGCACCCTGGTGCACCTGGATTCAATGGATTCCCGCAGAATCAGCGCGGTTGGGGTGGCGATGTTCAACACGGCCCCCACGAGCCGGACATCGTTAATGGCGTTGATATGAACGACCCCCAGCAAAACCCGCTATGGGGCCATTGGAGTGCTCTGGCTGTCGCTTCGTTTCTTTGCTCGCTTTGGAACTTCGAGTTCTCACTGGTGTGGCTCATTATGGGCCTACTGGCCGTCCGTCGTACCAAGGTCTACCACATGCGTGGACGTGGTTTGGCCATAGCGGCCATCGTCATCAGCATACTGGCTCTGATTTTTCAAGTTTGGCTTCTGCTGCATCCCGATGCAGTGCAGGGCTTGCTTGGTTCGTTGTATTCGATGATGGGTGGATCGGGTACCGGTAGCAGTGGGGGTAATCCGTTGACGGCTTGATTGTTTAGGCAGTTGCCACGTGGTGGCACGACATACAAAGGATAATTTTAAGGAGTGGTTTTGGAACATATAACAGATCAGGAGTTCGTTGGGCGCGATGACGTTCAACCATTCACCAACAATGTAGCATATCGCAATGCAACTGACGACACTATAGGTAACGGCGGTGTGGGTACTGCAAATGGCTCAGAACAGGCTATGATGCCGGGCGATGTCGAGGCGGGTGCACCGAACAATGGCACTGCAAAGACTGTAGGACTGCACCATCCAAGCAATCGCGCTGCGCGTTTGAGTATCATTCAAGAGTTGTTGCTGAACAATCAGGTGGCATCACAGGCTGAACTTTCGCAGTTGCTTTCATACCGTGGCATTAACGTGACCCAGGCAACGCTCAGCCGGGATTTGGACGAGATGAACGCCACCAAAACTCGTATGAAGAACGGGCATATTGCGTACACCATCGGTGCGGAGCCTTGGGAAGGTCAGGCCAGTGCCACTGAGCATATCGATAAGCAACTATCCCGAGGGCTTTCAGGTCTGATTACTTCCGTTGCTGCTGCCAAGAATCTGGTGGTTGTGCACACCCCTTCCGGAGCGGCGCAGTATATGGCCAGTGTCATTGACAGGCAGCCAATAGATGGCATCTTGGGCACAGTGGCTGGAGACGATACGGTGTTGCTCATCTGCGTTGATAGTGACACGGCCAAGGATCGCAGTAAATGGCTCCTGGATGTTGCTTCGAAACGTAAGAACGCGGCTGATTAGGGGAATATGACTGTTGGCGCTATTGGTGTCGTCAACAAGGATGTAATCCGATTGATGGCCGCTGTGCAGTTGGTGCAGTGGCCTTTGTGTTGAGGTTGGTGAGAAAAAGTGGGACGTTCATTGTCCAACCCATTGGCCATGGCCGAGGCGTTGTGGGCGCAGCATCATATTCATCTTTCCGAGGCTCCCGAGGGTGAGAGGTCGGGTCTGGAGGTGCCTGGCACTGCACCAGTCGGCATCGTTGATGGTGTTGGTGCCAAGCCTGTGACGTTGTGTGCCATAGGCGATTCCATGGTGGCTGGTTGTGGCACTTCGAATCAGCGGGACGGTTTGGTGCCGTGCATTGCCCGTGAGTTGGCTTCGGGTTCTGGCAGGTCGGTTTCGTGGCAGGCGCATGGCAAGCTTGGTGCCACTATGCGTAGGGTGCGTTATCGTTTGGTTCCTCAGGTGAGCGGTAGATTTGACATCGTGTTTCTATGCGCTGGCTCCAACGACATCATGGCGGGGAGAAGCCTTGGGGAGTGGCGAGATGATTTGGATGCTGCCCTGGGCATCATCTCATCCTTAAGCGATTGCGTGTTGGTTTCCAGCCCCGGCCAGATGCAGAATGAACCGGCATTGGGCAGGGCACTGCGACGCTCACTGCTCAAGGCCATGGATGAGCAGGCAGAAGTCAGTGAGGAGGTGTGTGCAAGCCACGGTGCGAGGTATGTCAATATGATTCATCGCGATGTACATGCCGGGTCAGAGGGATTCTACTCGGATGATCGGTTTCATCCCAGCTCCAAAGGGTATCGGTTGATGGCCGCTGGTGTGGCTCAGGCACTTGGTCCAGAATTCATGCAGCGTATTGCAATGATGTGATTTCGTGGCTCCTACTCGAACGTTGTCTTTTGTGCCCTGTCGGCACTGTTGGCTCGTTGGCGCCCGATGTATTCGTAAGCGTGTAGGCACCATATACATATATTGGTTCGGCCGTGTGCGTGAGACGTGCATTCATTGATGTTGTGTCGGTTGTTTGAATCTCAATGTCGTTTTGACTCTGCTGTACGTTGACCGTGCGGAAGTCCTATTCGTTCAATGGCGAATGAGCGGTATAGCTTGAGTGAATAATTATTCATTCTCTAGATTCTTTTTTAATTATAGTTTCAAAATTCCCTTTTTGTAGAGAGTAACACGCCGACAAAATCTATATTTATACAAAGTTATAAATATATTATATGATATTGGAGTCATTGAGACAGTGGTAAGAAGTGAGGGTTATGGCGTATTCAATGGCTGTGACTGATGCAATCGAGTCTGTGCAAGCCGACATTTATGGTTGTTAAACCATAAAGGGTACGACATGGAATATGGGTATATGGTTTTGTGATGTGGGGACATTGTGATGAATCAACTCAAGGGGGCAACATGGTAGGTACACTCAGGCATCTGCTCCGGGACGACGACATAACGCATGATGAGCAGCGTCAGATTCTTGAGCTGGGGATGCAATTTCGTCGGGACCGGTATTATCGCAGGCCTTTTGCGGGGCCTCAAGGCGTGGCTGTGATTTTCGATAAACCAAGCACCCGCA
Source organism: Bifidobacterium sp. ESL1118 (assembly GCF_058505595.1). Classification (NCBI taxonomy): domain Bacteria; kingdom Bacillati; phylum Actinomycetota; class Actinomycetes; order Bifidobacteriales; family Bifidobacteriaceae; genus Bifidobacterium; species Bifidobacterium sp. ESL1118. The sequence continues at coordinate 1,412,278 of NZ_CP196371.1, read as the reverse complement.
CCCGGTCCAGCTTTTCCGTAGGGGTGTCGGAACTTGGCGGATACCCGCTGGTTATTGACAAAGCCTCTTCTCAGCTGGGCCGTGGTGAGCCCATTGGAGATACGGCACGGGTGCTTTCGCGCATGACGTCGGCCATTGTCTGGCGCACCTTTGGACAGGAGAATGTGGAGACCATGGCTCGCTATGCGTCGGTGCCGGTCGTCAACGCTCTGACCGATCAATTCCATCCTTGCCAGGTGTTGGCGGATTTGCTCACGATGGCGCAGCATCGAGGTGGAGTCGATGCCTTGAAGGGCATGACAATCGCCTATGTGGGAGATGCCTCGAACAATATGGCGAATTCATATTTGTTGGGCGGCGCCACGGCTGGCATGAACGTGCGCGTCGCAGGCCCCGAAGGCTATCTTCCTGACAGGCATGTATTGGCCGATGCCCAACGTATTGCACAGCGGGAAGGCGGTTCGGTCTTGGTCACCACCGATCCGTATGCCGCGGTCGATGGCGCGGATTGTGTGTTCACTGACACATGGGTGTCGATGGGCCAGGAAGACGAGTATGACGAGCGTGCCAAGTCGTTCATCCCGTTCCAGGTCAACGACGAATTAATGCACGCTGCCGCACCTGATGCGATGTTCCAGCACTGCCTGCCGGCATATCGCGGCCGTTAGGTCACGGCCTCCGTCATCGACGGGCCTCAATCCGCGGTATGGGATGAGGCCGAAAATCGTCTGCATGCTCAGAAAGCCCTATTGACATGGTTGGTGGAGCTTGAGTGTGGCGGACATGGCCGTCCGGAGGCTCTGGGGTAGGGTTCTGCAGTCAAGCCGTGGATGTGTTTAGGCTGTTGTTGGTGACGCGAAGAGCATATGTATAATTATGCATCTCAAATATAGTTATAATTGACGAGAAATTTGTTTGCTGGATTGGGGAACGCAGATTCTACTCTTTAAATCTAGGATATTCGTGTATGTAGAGGTTCGTTGTGTAGGGTTGACATAGGCGTGTCTCCTCTACGACATAGATATGATTATATATACACAACAATAGATATTATAAATCTATGTACCGGTGAAAGGATTGCTATGACAGACAAGAATCGTATCGTATTGGCGTATTCAGGTGGTCTTGACACCTCTGTGGCCATCCCCTACCTTAAAGAGCAGACGGGCAAGGATGTGGTCGCAGTCTCCTTGGATGTGGGGCAGGGGGGTGAACGTCTTGAGACAATTCGCCAGCGTGCCCTGGCCTGTGGCGCTGTCGAGGCATATGTGGTTGACGCCCGTGAAGAATTCGCCCGTGACTATTGCATGCTTGCCCTAAAGGCCAATGCCATGTATGAGGGGGTATACCCTCTCGTTTCCGCGATTTCCCGCCCGCTGATCACCAAATACTTAGTGAAGGCCGCTCACCGATTCGGAGCGGACACCATTTCCCATGGTTGCACAGGCAAAGGCAACGATCAGGTGCGCTTCGAGGTGTCCATCCAGTCCATTGATCCTCAACTCAAGGCGATCAGCCCGATTCGCGACCTTTCGCTCACACGCGATGTCGAGATAGCGTTCGCTCAGGAGCATAAGCTCCCGATTGTACAAACCAAGGAAAACCCATATTCCATCGATCAGAATGTCTGGGGAAGGGCCATCGAGACCGGTTTCCTTGAAGACCCCTGGAATGGGCCGACTGAGGAATGCTATGCCTATACAAAGAGCCCCGACGATTCGCCTGCTGCCGATGAGGTGGTGATTGAATTCAAACAGGGCGTGCCGGTAACGATCGACGGGCATGATGTCACTCCCCTTGAAGCCATTGAGGAGATGAATCGAAGGGCAGGCGCTCAAGGCGTCGGTCGCATCGATATCATCGAAGACCGTCTGGTCGGCATCAAGTCGCGCGAGTTGTACGAGGTGCCAGGGGCGACAGCGCTCATCGCCGCGCACCAGGAACTTGAGAACTGCTGTCTTGAGCGAGAGCAGCATCGCATCAAGCGTGACGTCGACAAACGTTGGGCTGAGCTGGTCTACGATGCGCAATGGTTCTCTCCGGCCGTTCATTCGCTCAACGCATTCATCGACGATACACAGCAGTATGTTTCGGGCAAGGTGAGGATGACCTTGCATGGTGGACGGGCCGTTGTCACTGGCCGTCAATCGGATGCCTCGTTGTACGACTACAAGTTGGCCACATATGATTCCGGTGACGAGTTCAACCAGAAGGCCTCGAATGGCTTTATCGAAATCTATGGTCTACCCAGCAAGATTGCTGCCGCTCGAGACGTGAAGTTCGGCAACGGCATTGACACGTCGCAGGAGTAAGGACATGGCAGAGCATAAGGAGGAACCTGGCAGCGATTGCGGGGCTGGGGATGGTCGGCTGGCCTTATGGGGCGGCAGATTCACCTCGGGGCCTTCGGCGGAGCTTTCGCGCCTGTCGAAATCCACACAATTCGACTGGCGCCTGGCCGATGACGACATCGCCGGTTCACGTGCGCACGCCAGAGCGCTGTGCCGTGCAGGTTTGCTCAGCGACGATGAGTTGAATCGTATGGAGTCGGCACTGGGTGAATTGCAACGTCGTGTCGATTCTGGCTCCTTTGCTCCAGTTGAGCAGGATGAGGATGAGGCAACGGCCTTGGAACGTGGTCTCATTGAGATTGCAGGCGACGAGTTGGGTGGGAAATTGCGTGCCGGGCGTTCTCGCAACGATCAGATAGCCACGTTGATTCGACTCTGGCTGCGACGTCATGCCCGCAAGGTGACAGGGCTGGTGCTCGATGTGGTTGACGCCTTGATAGGCCAGTCGCGACGCGCAGGGGATGCGGTTATGCCTGGGCGAACGCACATGCAGCATGCACAACCCATTTTGCTCTCTCACCAGTTGATGGCACATGTATGGCCGCTGCTGCGCGATGTGGAGCGCCTTGAGCATTGGGACATACGTGCGGATGAAAGTCCTTACGGCGCAGGGGCGTTGGCCGGCAGCACTCTGGGTTTGGATTCGCAGGCCGTTGCGCACGAACTCGGTTTTTCCAAGGTGTGCCCCAATTCTATCGACGGCACTTCCAGTAGGGATGTGGTGGCCGAATTCGCTTTCGTGGCGGCGATGATGGGTGTTGATCTCAGTCGTCTGAGTGAGGAGATCATCATCTGGAACACTCAGGAATTTGCCTTCGTCAGTCTTGACGATGGCTACTCGACTGGTTCCTCGATTATGCCGCAAAAGAAGAACCCGGATATCGCGGAGCTCACTCGTGGCAAGTCAGGCCGTCTTATTGGCGATTTGACCGGGCTGATGACCACACTCAAAGGATTGCCCACGGCGTATGCGCGAGATCTGCAGGAAGACAAGGAGGCGGTGTTCGACCAGGTCGATACGCTTGAGACCGTGCTGCCGGCATTTGCCGGTATGGTACGAACCATGCACTTCGACACCCAGCGTATGCAGGCTCAGGCACCAACTGGTTTCGCCCTGGCAACCGATATTGCGGAATGGCTTGTGAAGCAAGGCGTCCCCTTCCGCAATGCCCATGAGCTTTCGGGTGCGTGCGTCAAGCTGGCGGAAGAACGTGGTGTGGAGCTGTGGGATCTCCATGATGACGATTTTGCAGATATCTTCAAGGTGTTTCTTCCTGCCGCACAATCCGTGAATGTCCGAGATGTACTGAATGTCACCGGATCGGTTGCATCCAGGAACGGCACAGGCGGAACCGCACCGGTTCGGGTCCGTGAACAGATGGATGAGGCGCAGGATAAGGTCGCCCAATGCCGGCGGTTCGCCACGTCGAGCAGTGATGGACCGGCCTATGTTCAGCCAGAGTCAAGCGCACGCGCCTAAATGCTGTGTTCCTTCTCCTTATGGACTCAAACGCTTTTTACCTTCTTAGTGGTGCATGAAGTGGGTAAAAAGAGAAAAAGCGGGCTTCCGTGTGTCTTGACCAGTGTCGTGATGTTCTGCGAAAATGAGACTCGGTTTTTGGGTTTTGCTGAGGTTGGTCAATCAACCTGCATGAGTGGGAAGAGACGTAGGGTATGACTGAAGTCATGGATTTCAGGAAGGCGGGTTTTGATTCGCCATTTGACGAGTTGCAGTGGCGTGGGCTGATTTCCCAATCCACGGACCGTGGTCAGCTGGCAAAGGCGCTGAACGGGGAACCGTTGACCTATTATTGTGGTTTTGATCCTACAGCGGCATCCCTGCACATCGGCAACCTTGTGCAGCTTATCATCATGCGTCATCTTCAAGAGGCCGGTCATCATCCGATTGCGTTGGTGGGTGGTGCCACGGGGCTTATCGGAGACCCGCGCCAAAGCGGTGAGCGCACGCTGAATCCCAAGGAGACGGTGTCGGCTTGGGCCGAGCGTCTTAAAGGGCAGATCGGCGGCATCCTGCGCACGGACGGTTCCAACCCGGTGCGCTTCGTCTCCAATTACGATTGGACGGCGCAGATGTCGGTCATCGACTTCCTGCGTGACGTGGGCAAGAACTTCCGCTTGGGCACCATGCTTTCCAAGGATGTGGTGGCCAGGCGTCTGGACTCGGACGAAGGTATATCCTTCACCGAATTCAGCTATCAGGTCTTGCAAGGAAACGATTTTCTACACTTGTACGATGAATACAACTGCACGCTGGAGCTAGGCGGCTCTGACCAGTGGGGCAACCTCACCAGCGGGTTGGATCTCATCCGCAAGGTGCGCGGGGAATCCGTCAATGTCTTCACCAGCCCCATCATCACCGACAGTCAGGGTAAGAAATTCGGCAAGTCCGAAGGGAATGCGTTGTGGCTCGACCCCACCATGCTCAGTCCCTACAGGTTCTATCAGTTCTGGTTCAACCAGCCTGACGATCAGATGGATAAGCTTTTGAAGGCCTTCACGTTCCTGCCGAAAGCCGAGATCGAGCGATTGGTTGGCGAGGCCCGGAACAACCCAGGTGTGCGTGAGGCACAGAAGACGCTTGCTTGGGAGGTCACCAGCTTTGTACACGGCGAAGAGGCCACACAGCAGGCATTGGATGCGGCTGATGCGCTGTTCGGACGTGGTGGAGACCTATCATCGTTTAGCTTGGAAGTGCTCGAGACCAGCATTGATGGGCTGAAGATAGATGACGGCAACGGTGGCAAGGCCTTTGCCTCTGCGGTTCCTGGAGACAGGGTGGCTCAGGCCGGCGTTGCCGCGGGATTGTTCCCATCTGTCTCGGCTGCACGCAAGACCATCAAATCCGGTGGCGTGTATCTCAATAATGAGCGAGTGGAAGATCAGGATCAACAGTTGCAGGGTTCTGATTTTCTCTTAGGCAGATTCGCTCTTATTCGGCGAGGAAAGAAGGCAGTGGGCGCGGTGGAGTTGCGTTGATGCGCCGAACAGTGGTTGTAGAGACCCGATGAGAATGTGTCGTGTGGGCATTAGTGATAATAACCGCAAGATTTAGTGGTTCCTATGTAAGTTGGAAATGTGGAATGTAAATGTTGCAGGGTATAGAACATTTGGCATGAGGCGCCTTCGATAACAAGTTGGGATAATTGTGATTCAGCAGGTGCGAAAAGTAAGGCAATAGCTGCGCAGTTTGTACGCAGGCAAGGTAAGAGAAACGGATAAGGGCATTAATATGGCAGAAAACCAAGGCGGCTTCCACTCAGGAAATTCTCACGGACACGGTTCGCGTTCAGGAGGCTATGGCTCCGGGCATGCAAATGGCAATCGCAGCGGTGGGTATCGCAGATCTTCCGGTGGGCACGGTGGCTACGGCCATTCGGGCGGTTATGGTTCCGGTAGAGGCGGGTATCGTGGGCACGATGACCGGCAAGACTTCCACCGGGACGGTGAACATCGGGACTTCCATCACGATGGAGACCGCAGGGACTTCCATCGGGACGGTGAGCACAGCGGTTACCGGGGTAATCGTTCAGATGCAGAAGGTCCAAGGCATTACGGCCATGGCGACGGGTTCCGCGGCAACAGGGGCTATCGGGGTCACGATGATAGCCGTGGAGGGTATCGCGGCCACCGCGACCGTGATTTCCATCGTGACAATGAGCGTGGTGACTTCCGCGGCCACCGTGACGGCAATTTTTCAAGGTCTGGCGATAGGCGCGACGGTGGACGTGATTTCCATCGGGACGATCGCGGTGGTAATGGCGGTGGTTACCGCGGCCGTGGCGATAGGCATGATTTCCATCGTGACGACAACCCTGGCGGTTATCGGGGCAATCGCCGTGATGGCGATCGTGGCGGTTACCGTGGCAATGGCGGTGGTTACCGTGGCCGTGACGATAGGCGGGATTTCCATCGTGACGACCGTGGGGAGCGTCGCGAGCACAGTGGCTACCGTGGCAATGGAGGTGGCCGTGATTTCCATCGTGATGACAACCGTGGCGGCTACCGTGGCAATGGCGGTGGTTACCGTGGCCGTGACGATAGGCGGGATTTCCATCGCAACGACCGAAACAATTCGCGTGATGGCTACGATCGCAGGAACGGTGGACACTCATCTGATCGTGACCAATACCGTGCCCGCAAGCGTGAGGAGTTCATGGACAAGGGCATTCGCCGTAATTCCGACGGTACCACGTCGTTCCCCTCCCAGAACCCATATACCGACCGGCGACCGGGCGAGCCACGTATGCCTCGGGGTATGGAATGGTCCATGCTGTCCAAGGATGAGAAAGAGCGGCTGAGGGGGCTTTCCAAGGAGCATGCCGAGAACATAGGGCTGCACATCTTGGCAGCCTATGCCTTGGAGGAAAGTGAGCCGAAGTCTGCACTCGACCACGCCAAGTGGGTTGCGCGTCAGGCATCACGCATCGATTTTGCCCGTGAGACGTTGGCATTCGTGGCGTACCGTCAGGGCGATTACAAATTGGCGTTACGTGAATTCCAGACGGCACAGCGTATGAACGGCTTCACCGATTATCTGCCGTTCATCGCGGACTGTGAACGCGGTTTGGGTGAGCCTAAGAAGGCCATCAACATCGCGCTTTCCGAGGATGCCAAAAAGCTTGAGGGCGAGGCTAAGGCGGAGATGTTCCTGGTGTACGCCGGTGCATTGGGAGATTTGGGCGCATGGGATCAGGCCATCGCTGTGGTCCATAAACTCGGTAATTCCAAGGGCTTGCCTGGGGAATACCGCATGCGGGCCCTTCAGGCCGAGCAGTACTTCCTTGAACAGGCCGGACGCGATGAGCAAGCGGCGGATCTCGATGTCGTTCTGGAGAAGCTTGAACAGAAGTATGCGGATGCGGATGAGGAAGACGAGACCGAGGAACCAGTCATCGACTATGACCTTGAGGCTTTGCCCGACGATCTGATGGAGGAGCTGGGTATTACCGATGAGGATGCACAATATGCTCCTGATGATTTTGACGACACGGACGAAGAAGAGTACGGCAACGGTTATTACGATGAGGGCGCTGCCGAAGACAAGCGGTCGCTGGACGATGCCGAGAATCCCTCTCATGTTGAGGCTGTGACTCCAGATGAGGTCAAGGCCGAAGATGAGCCTGAAGAATCGGCGGAAAACGATGGTCCGGACAGCGATGAGACTCAACTTCCAGCGGATATGGTGGAGGACGGTGCCCAGGATGCTTCCGATCCGGTGGTTGTTCAAGACAAAGCCGATGAGAAGGCGAGTGAAGGTGACGACGGCACTGACGATGCTGAAGAAACTGAGAACTTGCACAGTGCGGTGGATGTAGATCCCGATACCGAGCTGGACGCTGAACACGATGTCGAGGCAGAGGGCACTGACACCGATGCCGACGTAGATGAGGCCGAAGCCGACGAAGCCGAAACGGAGGACTGAGAGGATTGTTAAGCGGTACTGCAAAACCAATCAGCGAGGTGTATTCCCTTGCGTTGCTCGATCTTGATGGTGTGGTCTACAAGGGTAAAGACCCTGTGCCTCATGCTTCCGAGAGCATCAAAGAAGCGGAGCATCGTGGAATGAGGATGGAATACACGACGAACAATTCCTCACGCTTCCAGGCAACGGTGGCCGATCAACTGTATGGGTTCGGACTGGACGTGCAGCCCGAACAGGTTATTACGTCGTCTGTGGTGGCCGCCCGAATGGTGGCGCGGCAGGTGGAGCCAGGGGCCAAGGTGTTGGTCATAGGCGCGGACCATCTACGTGAGGAGGTGCGTAAGCAGGGGCTTGAACTGGTGGACTCCGCCCAGGACGATCCTGAGGCGGTCATCCAGGGATGGTATCCGGAAATCACTTGGAATGAGTTGGCACAGTCCGCATTTGCCGTGGAACGTGGAGCTCGGTATTTCGTGACCAATCTCGACATGACGATTCCCAGGGAGCTTGGGATTGCCCCGGGTAGCGGGTCGATGGTTCATGCCGTGGTGACGGCCACTGGAGTGGAGCCTGAGGATTCGGCGGGTAAACCTGAATCGGCCATGTATGACGAGGCTTTGCTGCTTGCGGCCGATAAAGGCAGGCAACCTATAGGCAAGGAGCGTTGTTTGGCGGTGGGAGATCGACTCGACACGGACATTGAGGCTGGAAACCGCGGAGGGTATGATTCTTTGGCCGTCCTCACCGGTGTTTGCGATGCAGAACAACTGTTTGAAGCCCCTGCGTATCAACGCCCTACCTACATTGCGTCTGACTTGCGGTCGCTCAATGAGCCGATGCCTGAACCCCATCAGATTGGCCACGATGAGTGGAACTGCGAGAATGCCACGGCGAAATTAAGTGAGGACAGCCTTGAGGTCAGTGACGTGCATGACATCAATGCCCTGCGTGCCGCATGCAATCTGTTCTGGCAGTATGACGAGCGAGAGGGCACGGACGCAACCGTAAAATTCGTGTTGCCTCAGTTCATGCTATAGCGAAGAGGGCGGCATGACGGATTTGATGAGCAACTATCCTGAGCTCTCGGTATGTGCTTCAGGCCGACACGAGACTCAAAAAGAGGGCGAAGAGGGCCAACCGTTCGATGAGGATCTCGAAGCCCAAGCCATTGAACAATTTCGCAAGGTGCTCAAGGACATGCAAGGTGAATTGGATTGTGAAGAGGAATGATGGCTCTAGGGTTGGTTGATTCAAAGGATGAAGAGGCTCACGTGCAACGTATGCGATTGGATCTGCTGTTGTTGGCACGTGGTCTTTCGACCAGCCGTTCGAAGGCGCAGCGCCTGATTCGTGGGGGACGGGTTCTGCTCAATGGAGCGCCTGCCGACAAGCCCTCGATGCCAGTGGACGCCGATGCAGTGGTGTCGCTCATCGATGCGCCGACCTATGTTTCACGTGGTGCCTATAAGTTGCTGGGTGCCTTTGAACGGTTCACCCCTTTGGGGCTGTGTTCGCCGGGTGGGCGCAAATGCCTTGATATTGGTGCATCGACCGGAGGGTTCTGCGACGTGCTGCTGAAAATGGGGGCCAGCCAAGTGGTGGCTCTTGATGTCGGTCATGGCCAGCTTGACCGCAGCATAGCTGCCGATTCCAGAGTCATCGAGATGAGCGGTGTCAATATTCGTGATGTCACTGTCGGCGATTTGCCTTTTCGCCCCGAGCTCATCGTCTCTGACGTGTCGTTCATCTCACTGACGTATGTGATACCCGTCATAGCTGACATTGCGGCGGCTGATGCCGATGTCGTGCTGCTTATCAAGCCCCAGTTCGAAGTGGGCAAAGGCAATCTAGGTCATGACGGTATTGTCAGCGATCCGGATCTGCGTCAAAAGGCGCAACAAAAAGTCTGCGACTGTGTCAGAGCCAATGGCTTGCAGGTGGTGGGCACCTGCGACTCACCTATTACGGGCACTCACGGAAACCATGAATACCTGCTCTACGCCTCCTGCGGCCATTCGTCGGGATCCTCATCTTCGAGTGCATACATCGTCTGAATTTCCCCGTCGCCGTTGAACCGATTCGGTGTGTAAGCCTGGTGTCGGTGTGTGCTTCGTTGTATCAACGACGCATAGGATGTTTGATCGTATTCGAGGTCGTTGCCGTAGAAGACGCATTGTGCATACGATCCCTTTTGCAGTGTCACAGCATCTGCATATATGGCATCGCATGTCACTGCCTGAACGGTCACACGCGAACCTTGGATGGTGCCGATGGAGCTTCGCTTGCTGTAGGCACCCATACGAAAGCGGGGTAGCATTGTGGTTTCAAACATGGATACGGTCAGGTGTTCGGCACACAGATTTTGTGCTGTGACGTGCCCCGTTATTGTGGCGGTTTCATCGATGTTCATGAGTCTGGTCTTGATCAGGCCTCGAATCGAGAGCGAGGCGCTGCAGTGCATAGCCTTGGCTCTGATCGTTCCCGTGAAGTCCGTCACGGAGGCACATTGGAGATTGCCTTTGATGGAGAGTCTGCCATGCCCCGAGATGTTGCGGCAATGCAGGTCGTGTGTGCAATGGACCAGTCCTCCTTCTAAGATGAGGTTTCCCGCCTCGTTGCAGTTAAACACCGCGTTGTCTTTTACGATAAGTGTTGTAAAACGAACACCATTATTGATTTGCACTTGACTGTGGGCAATGATGGTCGTATACGTGCCGGAAGGCACCACGCTTCCGTAAAAGTTCAGGATCATCGCTGTTCCTTTGCTTAATGCTACCGATAGATATGATGATATTTACTTATAAATATATCATATATATATTGATTGATTGCCAAGGTGAAGTGGCAGTGCCGTTGCATTGGCCTGACTCCGAGGGCATTTGTAGGCGGTGTTCGATTAAAATCGAGGCAGTGTTTGGTGTGTGAAAGGTGGGTTGTATGACTGGTCAACGGCAGGCAGTGGTGGTGACACATACGAGGCTGCGTGAAAGTGGCTATGTTGTCCGTGAGGCCGTACGGCAGTTGACTCATGCCGGATTCCAGATTCGCATTGTCGATAACCTGGACGCACCCAGATTCGGTGAACCCGCCAAGAAGGTGGGCGATGACACGGAAATCGTGGTTGTGCTCGGAGGCGACGGCACGATTTTAGGTGCGGCTGAGATGGTGTATGGCACGAATGTGCCGATTCTTGGCATCAATCTGGGGCATGTCGGCTTCCTGGCGGAATTCGAAAGCTTTCAGCTTGGCGAGGCCATCCATCGTGTTGCCGACCACGATTATTCCATCGACAAACGCATGCTCGCCGGTGTGAAGGTCTCGTTTCCCGACGGAAGCGTAGCCAGCGATTGGGCGCTTAACGACGTGACGATTCGTGAACCGGGTGGCGGTCGGATGGTGGAAGTGTCGGTCAGCGTGGACGATGTGGAAATGAGTTCGTTTAGTGGCGATGGGGTGGTGATCTCCACTCCTACCGGGTCCACGGCCTACGCATTCTCTGCCGGTGGACCAATTATTTGGCCCAATGTGAGTGCTCTGCAGCTCGTGCCGTTGGCAGCCCATGCCTTGTTTGCCCGCCCGGTCATCATCGGTGCCGGGTCCAGGTTTACGGTTGAGATATTGAAGACTTCAGTAACCGATGGGTGGATCTGCAGCGATGGCAGACGAAGCGGGAAGTTGCCGCGCGGCACGGTTGTCGAGGTTTCCCAACTACCACATACATTGAGTCTTGCCCATCTTTCCGGCACGCCGTTTACCAGTCGTTTGGTTAAGAAATTCGATTTGCCGAGTGTCAGTTTGCGCACTCGGGCCATTCAGGAGGAGCGCGAAGGAGAACGCGACATCGCCTACGAGGACGGCTTGCATAGTGCCGGATTGGACACGACCCGTGACATCGACGCTGCGGATTTTGGTAAGGAGGGTGCCTGAAATGCTTGAGGAACTGGAAGTGCGTAATCTGGGGCCTATTCTCTCTTCGAAGATGGAGTTCGGAGCGGGCATGACGGCCATCACAGGTGAGACGGGTGCCGGCAAATCGATGCTGCTGAGTGCGGTCCACCTCATTTCGGGAGGGCCCGCAAGTGCGGCCCGTGTCACTCCCGGGGCTCCTGGATCCTGGGCCCAAGGTGTGTTCGACGTGAGCGAGGAAAGCGCTGCGGTCGCTTCGGCCCGTGACGCAGGAGTGCTCCCCGAAGCTAGTGCAGCCGGAGACCCCGATCCCGATGAGGCGGGACGCAAGGAGTTGTTCCTGGCACGTAAAGTGCCGTCTTCGGGGCGGTCGCGAGCGATGCTCGATGGACACAGTGTGCCTCGCTCGGTGTTGGGTGATGTGGCCGGGGGTCTGGTCACGATTCACGGTCAGGCCGATCAGCTGCGCATTGCGGCTGGGGCGCGTCAGCGTGAGTTCCTGGACATGGTCGCAGGCGACGGTGTAGAGCTTGCCGCCTATCGACAGGCTTGGGACGCACTTGCAGCCATGGATTCCAAGCTTGAGGCTTTGGAATCGCAGGAGGCGTCGGCGCGCCAAAGAGCCGATTATCTACGTGATTCGGTCGACCAGATCAATAAAGTGAATCCCAAGCCGGGTGAGGACGACGAGCTCAAGGAGAGGCGGTCGCGCATCGAGAATTCGGAACAGATCGCGCGTGGTGTGGGCACGGCGCTTTCCCAACTCGACACCTCTCAGGTGGATGCCGATTCTGACGCATCTGGTGCCACGGATGCCATCACCCGAGCCATCCAGGCGCTGCGCACCATCCATGCCGGTGGCTCATTCGGTGAGGCCGCGGATAGGTTGGAGTCGCTCAACGCCGATCTCAACGACATCGTCTATTCCCTTTCCGGCCAAATGGACGATGATGAGAACGTTGGGAACCTTGACTCCATCAACTCGCGTATTCATGAGCTCGACGAGCTGACGCGGCGTTGGGGCCCGTCCCTTGCGGATGTCATCGCCTGGAGGGACAAGGCGGCCTTCGAGATTGAGGATTTGGATGCCTCGCCTGAGAAACTTGAGGAGCTCAAGGCCAAGCGTGCCGAGTTGCTTGCCGATGCCACAGTCAAGGCCAAGGTGCTGAGTGCGGCGCGCACAAAGGCCGCAGAATCGCTGGCTTCCAAGGTCACAGCCGAGCTGGGGAGCCTTGCCATGGCGGGCGCATCACTTGAGATTCGCGTCACAGCGCGGGTAGAGGGAATGGTAAACGGCACAACACGTGCCCCTGCGGATGGTGCGGCCGATGAACGTGCCGAGTCCCAAGGAGGCAATAGCGCAGGGATCGCTGGCATACGTGATGTGTCGAAGGCGCAACGAACGAGTGATGCCCGTGGTGTCAAGCTCGATTCAGCTCATAAAGGCGAGCGCCTAGGATCGTCGGTGTCAGATGGCGAATCATCTGCTGGACTCGATGCTCACGGTATGGATGACATCGAGTTTCTGTTCACTCCGTTCCCAGGCTCGCCGCAGCTGCCTATGGGCAAAAGCGCCTCGGGAGGCGAATTGAGCAGGCTGATGCTCGCTTTGGAGCTGGCTGCGGCCCAGAAGCGTTACGGCGGCAATGACATGACGTTCATCTTTGACGAGGTGGATGCCGGCGTCGGCGGCAAGGCTGCGGTTGAATTGGGCAAACGGCTTGCCCGTCTTTCGCGGACCTCGCAGGTCATCGTCGTCACTCACTTGCCGCAGGTAGCATCTTGGGCGGATGCCCAGTTTGTCGTCGCCAAGGAGAGTGTCGCCAAGTCCAACGGCGCCAAGTCCGATAAGTCTAGTCTCTCTAAATCTGGCGCTAAGTTCAGCGCAGCCACATCCGGTGCCGCGGTGGTCCAGACTACGGTTTCAAAGGTCGAAGGCGAGGCGCGGGTCCGCGAGATCGCGCGCATGCTCTCCGGCGACGAGACCGAGACCTCGCTCGACCATGCCCGTGAGCTGCTTGCCGAAAGCAAACTGTAATACTGATTCTCGCATGCCGAGTCAGTCGTGCGGCGTGTTGTTTCTGGGTTGTGCTCCAAGCGGTCGTGATTCCCGCGATGTATGCCGTAATGTGGCACTGATCACGGGATTTGATGATGTTCCCTTGATTGGTGACGTTATGCGGCAGTTTCGTGGGAACCTGATGTCGCTCCCGTGATTTGTGCCGTACTATGGCATTAATTTCGGGAGTGCTGTTATGGTGGTGCTTTGTGAACAGGGCAGAGATTTCTGGCAACGCGGATGGTGCGGATATCGTGGATGATGCGGACAATGTGGGCAAGGCGGCCATTTTCGACCTCGATGGCACGCTGCTCGACTCGATGGGTGTCTGGAACCAGATTGACATCGATTTCTTTGCGGAGCGGGGTATTCTCATGCCTGACGACTATCAGGCGGTGGTCTCCACCATGCAGTCTCGGCAGGTGGCCGAATACACCAAGGAACGGTTCGTACTCAATGACACTCCAGAGGCATTGATGGCGCATTGGAATGCGATGGCGCTTAAGGCCTACACCACCACGGTCGGGGTCAAACCGCATGCCCTTGAATATCTCGCCGACCTGAAGGCTTCAGGTGCAAGGCTTGCGGTTGCCACGGCGCTCCCCGAGCATATGTACCGGCCGGCGATGGCTCACACCGGACTCGATGGATGTTTTGAGCTCGCAGTCAGCGCCGAAGATGCAGGAGATGCCGATAAGACCGGTCCGGAGGTCTATTTGCTGGCGGCCCGGCGTTTGGGCGTCGATCCCGGCGATTGTACGGTGTTCGAGGATCTGTTGCCGGCTGTTCGCGCCGCCAAAAGTGCACACATGAAGGTCTGGTCCATGCTCGATGAGGCATCTCGTGCAGACTGGCCGGCCATCCGCGCCGAGGCTGATGGCGTTATCGATGACTTCGCCGATGCGCCGGTGATATTGGGCTGATTTTGCCGCCGGTTTCATTCAGAGGGGACTTTTCACGTAGATCGAATTAAGAAGAATTTTAGGAATGGCGGAAATCAGCCATTCTTGGAAAAAATACGACGCAGATTGATACAAAAAGTCCCCTCTGAATGGCAAATCTCCAGATTCAGGGTGTTCAGTGGGTACTTTTCCACGGAATTTGGCACATGCATGGATTAAGAGTGTTGGAATTCGGTGGTTCACTGATTAGGCAATCGTTGATTGTGTGCAGAAAGTACCCACTGAACGTCATGTTGCACAATTTGAATGAGAGCGCCCTGGTTTTCATTGTGCTCTGTGGGTGACTTCTTCGAATTCGTGACACTGTTATGGTGTTAAGTTGCACAGTTGTATGTTGTCTGTTATAGTGTTATGTACAACAGTTAATCGGGAAAGCGAAACGAGACGTGTTGCGACGTAAAACGCTATATTGCAAATCAATATAGCGCGATGTATCGCATCACCTCGCGCATCGGACTTCCGGTTGGCTGACATCGCGAACGATAGAGGAAAGGGGCATCGATGAAACTGATCATCTCGTCAGTGTCCGGCAAACCGATCTACGAGCAGATCAAGGACCAGATTCGTCAGGCAGTGCTCTCTGGGCAATTACAGCCTGGCGATGCGTTGCCCTCATTGCGCAAGCTGGCCCGAGAGCTGCGGGTCTCCGTTCTCACCGTCACCCGTGCGTACAACGAACTGGCCGACGAAGGCATCGTGGTCAATCAGCAAGGCCGCGGCTCCTTCGTGGCCGAGCGTGGTGGGGAAGCCATGAAACACCAGTTGTTCTCCCAAGTTTCCAATCACCTCGGAGAGGCGGTGAAGGCCGCCAAGGCGGCCGGCATGCCGCTGCATGATTTGGTGGAGGCCCTACGCCGGGAATATGGGCGTCAGAGCTGAGCGTAGGTCCCTAGGCCCAAAATTACCGGTTTGTTGTCAATGATTCAGGAATAGGAAAGGAACATTGAAGATGAAGGAATCCTCTTCGATGCAAGGTGCCACAAATGGTGGTGCGGACAGTGCCTCATTGGCTCTGAGGGTCAGTGATGTCGGCAAGACGTACAAGTCCGGCTTCAGCCTGAGTGGGGTCACTTTCGACCTGCCGATGGGATACATCATGGGGCTCATCGGGCCCAACGGCGCCGGCAAGTCCACGCTCATCAAGCTTATTTTGAACATGGTTCACCGTGACTCGGGCTCCATTACGATCCTCGGGAAAGACAACATCGCCGATGAGGTGGCGGTCAAGGAACAACTTGGCGTGGTCTTCGACACCAGCTATTTTCCAGAGCAGTGGAGGGGGTCGACGGTGGCGAAGGCCATGCAGGTGAGCTACGACGCCTGGGATCAGGAAGCCTTCGACGGCTACCTCAAGCGCTTTGGGCTCGACCCGAGGAAGCGAATCAAGGAGCTTTCGCGCGGCATGCAGATGAAGCTCATGCTCGCTGCAGCGCTGAGCCACAACGCTCGGCTGCTCATCCTCGACGAACCGACCAGCGGCTTGGACGTGATCGCCCGCGACGAGCTCATGGAGATCCTCGCCGCCTACATCGAGGACGGTATGAGCTCCGTGCTTTTCAGCACGCATATCACAGCCGATCTGGAGCGTTCCGCCGATTTCATCACCTACATCACCGCCGGATCGATGTTCTACAGCGGTCCGAAGGACGAGTTCACCGATGCTTTCCGCGTAGTCAAGGGCGGCCTGGACCAATTGCAGGCGGTGCAAGGGCTGGATGTAGGCCTGCGCCGCTACTCCACAGGTTTCGATGCCCTGGTGCGCACCGAGCAGATAAATCGGCTTGGCAATTGCAGCGTTGTCGGCAGCAGCAGCGATGGTCGCAACGTCGGCAACGGTGGTAACGATGGCTCTGATGCCGGTGTCAATACCAACGGCTTCGTTATCGAGCCGGCCACGATCGACGACATCATCCGCCTGACCAATGCGCGAGGCGGCAGGCATGGTTCGGAGCTCCTTGGCGGGAATCCAGGTTCGGCCAGTAAGGAGAACCTCAGCGGACAAAGGGCGTCACGGCAATGAGTGGGGGAGTTGCAATGAATCGTTATGCTTCGGCAGACCGGTTGCAACCGCAGCAGCCTTCGCCGTCTCGGCTGCCTGAGGAGCCGCGTGCGGCGGGAACAGCAGCCCAGATATTCCGTGCCATTGTGCTTGACTGGCTGCGGTTCGTCGGTGGCACCAAGCTCAAGTGGGCATGGCCTGCGGAGCTTGTTCTTTCGCCGGTCTTGGTCGCCGCGGTCAATCTGTTTGCGAAGGACTCGGATTTGGCTGACGGAATGCTTGGGGTGGTCATCGGTTTGCTTGTGGCCACTATGATTGTCGTGCCTTATATTTTTGCCATGGTCGATAACGGTGCCGATGGCGGCAGGCTGACCGGCATCGTTCCCGTGAGTCGGGCCAACCAGGTCAACGGGCGTTATGTATTCGTGATTTTCACCAATCTATTGTCCGTCGCTGACGGGGCGCTGTGCATTGTGCTCGACATGCTGATTCACGCAGTCAGGTTTGATTCGGACCTTGTGCAGCTGATTGGTGTGGTTGCGTTGGCCGTCTTCGCCCTCGTAGTGCTCTTCAACGTCATCATCATTCCTACGACGTACCGTTTCCACACGAAAACGGCTCTCTTCATTGTGTATCTCGTCACGTTCACTGTCATCTACGCGCTGCTGTCCGTAGCCGCACACATGCAGGCCGCGCTGACCAAGGCGCTTGCTGGGTTTATCGTCCATGCGCTCGTCGGGCCTTGGACCGGTGCGCTGATCGGCGTGGCGGTTGTCGCTGCGGCGATTGCCGTATCGTTCCTGGTCTCCCGACACATCGTCCGTAGGAGGGAGTTCTGAATGCGCGGCAATCGACATCAAGATGGAATATGCGGCGGGGCGCATGGCGGTGTGTGCATTGAAGCGAAGGTAATGAAAGCGGTGAGGGTGAGGAAATGAAACAGGTAGTTCGATCAGTGAAACTGAATATGGTGATGCTCCTGGGCAAGCGGCGTTGGCTGGTGGCGGCGGTTGTGTTGGTACCGATTGCGCTGACGGTGGTTCTGGGTCTCATTGCGCTGGTGTGGCCCGGTGCCAAAGGGTACATCGATCTAGATGGCGTTACCGGTTTCATGTGTGGCATGCTCACCGTGGTGGCCACGATGATGCCGTTCATCATCGCCACCATCGAGAGCAACGGCAGTGTTCGCAGGCTTTCCGGGGTGGTGCCGATGACCCGCCGCCAGCAGGTGGAGGGCAGGTATGTGTTCGTCGCCGCCTTCGCGGTGCTGGTCCTCATGGAGACGCTGGTGGTGAGGCTGCTCTACTTTGCATTCAGCCCGTCGCATATTCCTGCCGCCATAGTGCGCGGCGAGATCATGGGCGACTTCTCCACTTTCGGTACGGTATTGTTGCTGTGCCTGGTCCTGTTTCCGGTCTGCTACCGTTTCCCGGGCTCACCGACGCTCACCATCGCGTTCTGCGTGACGTATGTGGCGTTGATTGCCCTTGCGATTATTGCGGTCAGCATGCCTGTGTTCGTGGCGGCCACGGGCTGGGTTGCAGAGCACATCCTGGTCAATGCCGTTGCGAGTGTGTTGTTCGAGGTCGGCGTGATAGTGGCCCTTGGCATCGTCTCGATGCTGCTCTCGTTCCGCTTCTTCGGTCGTCGTGAGCTCTGAGTGGTTGTAGTACCGGAAGTCCGACAAGTAATGCCGTTTATCGGCACTATCTGTCGGACTTCCATTTTCTGCCGACGAATAGTGACGTTTTGCGTCATTGTGTGTCGGCCCTGATTATCATGCCGACAGATAGTACCAGAATAAGGCACTATCTGTCGGTAACATTTTTCCGACCTACAGAATGTGCCGTTAGGGGGCACTATCTGTAGGCGTTGATTTTTCTCCGGCAGATAGTGTCGTTCATCGGTGTCGGCATTGATGTCAGCATCGGCGTAGTGCCCCAGCGTCGGTGTCGGCAATGGATGCGTCATTGGTGCGCAGCAAGCAACTGCGCCGCGTTTGCCACATATTCCGGCATGTCGGTGATATCAATGGTGTCGGTGAAGCGCTCGGGTTTCGTTTCGAGATTGCGTAGCGCTGCGGGCGCGGTGGTGCCTGTGGCGGCAGCAAGGGTGTCCATGCACCTAAAGTCATTGGCTGGGCAGTCCAGGCCGATGGCCTTGCCGACCACGCGTGGGAACTTGTAGGGGCTGGCGGTGCTCAGCAGCACGCGCGGTGCATCACCGTCATCGCGCGGCATCTGACGCAGCACATGGTAGCCGCAGGCGGTGTGTGGGTCGATGAGGTAGTGGTTGGTCTGCCAGCACTCACGGATGGCATCGCTCACTTGCGTTTCGTCCGCCCACCCGCAGCCGAATAGGTTCTGTATCGCAGTAAGCAGCGGCGCCGGTACGGTGAATGAACCCTTCGTGTCCAAATCATGCATAAGGTTTGCGATGAGCTCACAGTCCCCGCCGGAGAGGTAATAGAGCATCCGCTCGAGATTCGAGGAGACGAGAATGTCCATTGATGGGGAAGTGGTCTGGAAGAATGGGCGCTCACGGTTGTAGGTGCCGGTGGTGAGAAAGTCATACAGCACGTTGTTGCGGTCGCTGGCAACGATGAGCCGAGAGACGGGCAGTCCGAGCCGCTTGGCGTAGTAACCGGCAAGAATGTCGCCGAAGTTGCCGGTGGGTACCACGAACTGAACCGGGTCGCCAAGGTGACGCACCGATCCGCGCTCCACCAGCTGCATGTAGGCGGCAAAGTAGTAGACCACCTGTGGCACGAGCCTGCCTACATTGATGGAGTTGGCGGAGGACAGCGCCACGTGGTCGTCGTCCTGCAGACGTTTGCCGAATTCCGCGTCCGCGAAGATGCGCTTCACTGCGCTCTGCGCATCGTCGAAGTTGCCGCGTACTGCGCACACGTGTACGTTGCCGCCCCTCTGCGTGGTCATTTGCCGGCGTTGCACCTCACTGACCTTGCCTTCAGGGTAGAAGACGGTGATGCCGGTGCCGGAGGTGTCCGCAAAGCCCTCCAGCGCGGCCTTGCCGGTGTCGCCGGAGGTGGCGGTGAGGATCATGATGCGTTCGTCGGAACCGCTTGTCGTGTTACTGTTATTGCTGATTGCAGGGGCATTATTCATGATTGAAGCGCACTCAGACCGTCCAGAATGTTCGAGTCCTAAGCCGGCGGCGGCCTCGTCGCTGGTATCCTCTCTTGTGCGTTTCATAAGCTGTGGCAGCATCTGGAGTGCCACATCCTTGAATGCCGAAGTCGGGCCATGGAATAATTCGAGTACGAAATCCGAGCAGTCATTGCCTGAGTTCAAAGGTTTGAGCGGTGTGATGGCGCTGTCATCCCATTGCCTTCCATACGCAGCCCGTATGCATTCACGCAATTCGTCATCGCTGTAGTCCGGCAACAGCACACCCAGCACGTTCATGGCGATTTGCTGGTAACTTTTGCCTTGCAATGCGCGCAAGTCAAATTGTTGTGAACCCAAATCATCGGTGATGAACAAGCCGCCATTGTCCGCCAATCCCCGGCGTATGGCCTGTTTGGAGGTCAGTCTGCTGCTCTTGCTGCGTGTGCTGTGAAAGTAGGTCGGCATTGTTTGCCCCTCATGTTCAAGTGTTTTCGGCCAGGCATTCGCCTGAGCCTCATACAGTCATTGTAGCGAAAGCGAGGGGCAACGCATGCATGGGCCCGCACGGTTGAGCAGAATTGACCGGACTGCGTTTAGGCTTACAATGTTGGTATGTTTTAGAGGGGCTTCGTACCAGACGAACTGGTGGAGCGTATGTTGGGGAAGGTGTCTGCTGTGGTTGATGATGTAAACGCACCGTTGGATGCAAGCGATGTCGATACGGGCGCTGAACCTGATAAGAAGGGCATTGAGGTCATTCATGCGGATTTCGATCTGGCCAGCGATCGCGGCATCAATGTCAATGATTCATACATAGGTCTGAAGCTTGCAGCTGAACGATTGAGCATTGTGCGCTATGTGTTTCTTGTCCAGGTGGAGGATGGCATTGCCAGCGCCAGCCAACGTGCCGCCTTGGAATATGCCGATGCGGTGCTTATTGGTTGGCCGGAATCCGACGATAAAGAGGTCGTCGAGCTTGACAATGCCAGCTTCAGACAGATGGTGGAGCTGTTGAAAGGCATGGAACAGTGCATTGTCGACTTCCGTGTGCAGGAGGCGGACGGGCAAATCGATGCCATGACGGACTCACTTATTCGAGCCACCGGGAGGGTTTCGCAGATTCGACACATGTACCAGCCCGATTTCCCATTGCCGACCTTTGCAGAGATTCGTCGCGTGGTGCAGGCTGAATGGGAAGAGGATGTGGGCAAGATCAATCCAGAGGAATCAGGCAGCACGGTGGAGGCCATCGAGCAGCAGACCGAGCAGGCGGACGAACAGCGTCAGGGTGAGCGTCCTGACAGTCAGGATGCCAGGCATGAGTAAGCGAGAGATGTCGGGACTTTCGACATCAGTGGATTCGGACGTGGAAGATGGCGGCGTATGCCTGATTCCACGTATCGGTTCTCAAAAACGCCATAAGCGTATTGGCATCATGGGTGGCACCTTCGACCCGATCCACAACGGGCACTTGGTGGCGGCCTCGGAAGTGGCCTGGGTCTACGACCTCGATCAGGTCGTCTTCGTGCCCACTGGCCGCCCCTCCTTCAAGCTGGATAAGAAGGTGAGCAATGCCGAGGACCGTTATTTGATGACCGTCATCGCCACTGCCTCGAATCCACGGTTCACCGTCTCCCGAATCGACATCGATCGCCCCGGAGTGACGTACACCATCGACACGCTGCGCGACATGCGTGCGCTCTACCCCGACGCTGAGCTGTTTTTCATCACAGGTGCAGATGCCGTGGCCGAGATTCTGCGCTGGAAGGATACCGACAAGATGTGGCCTCTGGCCAAGTTCATCGCAGTGACACGTCCTGGGTATTCCAACCCCGAACGCATGAAGATCAAGGACAGGGTAGATACGCTGGAGATTCCGGCTCTGTCGATTTCGTCCACCGATGTACGTGAACGTGTCTCGAAGGGCAAGCCAGTGTGGTATCTGGTGCCGGACGGCGTGGTGCAGTACATCGCCAAGCACGGGCTGTATTCCTAAAGCTTGCAGACTTCCCATTGCCCTCACCCGTCGGGTTGGCTGGTTAGAATGAGAAGCACCCAGAACGTCAGACAATGTTTGGAGACATGGTGAGCGCGATCCTGAATTGCAAATCCGATAAAAGTCTTATTCTAGTGACGGGCAGAGCTCATCCTCAGCTGGCCAACGATGTAGCCAACCAGTTGGGCATCGATGTGTTGGAGACCACCCAGTACGATTTTGCCAACGGTGAGATGTACGTCCGATATACCGAATCCGTGCGAGGGGCGGATGTGTTCGTCATCCAGAGCCATGCAGGGGACGTCAACAAGGCCATCATGGAGCAGCTCATCATGATTGACGCTTTGAAGCGTGCCTCCGCCCGTTCCATCACTGCTGTCTGCCCGTTGCTGGGTTATTCCCGTCAGGACAAGAAGCATCTAGGGCGTGAGCCCATCTCCTGCCGTCTCATCTTCGATTTGCTCAAGACCGCCGGTGCCGACCGTGTAATGAGCGTGGATTTGCACGCCGCTCAGTCCCAAGGGTTCTTTGACGGTCCTGTGGACCACCTCATTGCCATGCCGGTGCTCGTGGACTATATCCGCGACCGGTTCGAGGGCCATCTCGACAACGTCGCCGTGGTCTCCCCGGACGCAGGGCGCATCCGTGTGGCCGAGCAGTGGGCGCAGCGCCTGGGCGGCGGCCCGCTCGCTTTTGTGCACAAGACCCGTGACATAACTCGCGCCAACCACGCCGTGGCCAACCGTGTGGTCGGCGACGTGGACGGCAAGGACTGTGTGCTGGTGGACGACCTCATCGACACCGGCGGTACCATCATCGGAGCCTGCAAGGTCTTGAAGGAGGCCGGTGCGGCATCAATCACCGTGGTGGCCACGCATGGCGTGCTTTCTGGCGATGCCGTGGAGAACCTCAAGAACTGCGGCGCTCGCGAGGTGGTGCTCACCGACACCGTGCCGATTGATGAGTCGAAGCGTTGGGATGGCATGACGGTGCTCTCCATCGCACCACTGCTGGCCAGTGCCATCAAGGCGGTATTCGAAGGTGGTTCTGTGGCCAAGCTGTTCGACACCTACCCGGAGCATCACGGTCAGGGCTTCCTCTTTGCTTAGAAGTGTATCGTGGCAGCGTGTGTTGCGGCAATCGAGAGCATATGGCATAATTGATACTTGGGTTCAGTTCCGCTGAACCTACTCCTCCATGGTGTAATGGCAGCACACGGGTCTTTGGAACCCTTAGTCTTGGTTCGAATCCAGGTGGAGGAACGGATAGACGGCCGGCGAATCGGTGAAACGGTTCGCCGGCCGCTTGTTGTGTATGGTCAGCTCTCGGTGTGTATGCTGAAGATGGGCCTTTGGTTTGGGGTATAAGAGGAAGGCGGCGCTATGGCGTTATCCGCGGCGATTATTTTGGCGGCCGGTGAGGGGACGCGCATGCGTTCGACAAAACCGAAAGTGCTTCACGAACTTGCAGGCAAGACGTTCCTGAACCGAGTGATGACCTCAGTGGCAGGGTTGAAGCCAGGTATACTGGCCGTGGTCGTGCACTATCAGGCCGAACGTGTGGCCCAGGCCGCTCGCTCGTACAATGCAGGCGTCACCATAGTGAACCAGGATGACAAGCCGGGAACAGGCAGGGCAGTGCAGTGTGCCATGCAACAGCTCGATGACACCGGAAGCCTTGAGGGCCAGGTGCTTATCGCTGCCAGCGACATGCCGTTGCTCGACACACAGACGTTGTCCGAGTTGTTGCAATTCCATGAACAATCAGGAAATGGTGCCACTGTGCTGACGACTCACTTAACGGACCCTACCGGATATGGCCGTATCATTCGTGCCGGAGACGGCAGTGTGCTTCGCATCGTCGAGCAGCGCGATGCCAACAGCAGTGAGCTGGCGGTGCATGAGATCAACACTTCCGTATACGTTTTTGATGCACAGGTGCTCGCCCACGCCGTATCGGGCTTGGACTCGCAGAATGCCCAGGATGAGTTCTATCTGACCGACGCGTTGGAGGCGGCGCGTAAGGCGGGTAAGAAGATCGGCGCATACGCCGCCCAGGATGCCTTGAGTGTGGAAGGTGTGAATGACCGTCTCCAGCTTTCGGCGCTTTCGCGCAAACACAATGCCCGTATCTGCGAGCATTGGATGCATGAAGGGGTCACCATTCTTGACCCGGCCACCACATGGATCGAAGATGATGTCATGCTGGAGTCCGACGTCACCGTTCTGCCTGGCTGCTTCCTTCAGGGGCATAGCCATGTGGGTCATGACGCGGTGGTAGGGCCATACACAACGCTGATCGACGCCCAAGTCGATGCTGGAGCCACCGTGGAGCGTTCCCGTGTGCAGGATTCACACATCGGCAAGGATGCGAACATCGGTCCGTGGACCTACCTGCGACCCGGCAATGAACTGGGTGAGGGCAGCAAGGCCGGCGCATTCGTGGAGATGAAGAAGGCGCATATCGGCACTGGCACGAAGGTGCCGCACTTGAGCTACATGGGCGACGCTGATCTGGGAGATCACACCAACGTCGGAGGTGGCTCCATCACCGCCAACTATGACGGTGTGCACAAGAACCACACCACCATCGGCTCCAATGTGCACGTAGGCGCGGGCAACCTCTTTGTGGCACCCGTCAGCGTGGGCAATGATGTCACCACGGGAGCCGGCTCTGTGATTCGCCACGAGGTGAGTGATGATTCCATGGTGTATTCTGAGAATTCCCAGCACGTCGTTCCAGGTTGGAAACCTGCGTGGCTGCGGAGTGAGGAAAGGAAAGCCTGATGCCGGCACTGCAAAGTTCGATTGATGCGCTGCGAGTCGCTGCTGCGGCTGCGGATCGCATGAAGGCCACGGATATTGTGGCATTCGACGTTACCAAGCCCATTGCCATCACGGATGCCATGCTTATCGCCACGGCGTCCAATGAGAGGCAGGTGCTCGCTGTGGCGGAGGAGGTGGAGAGGGACCTCTATCTGAAGTGCGACAAACTGGAGCCGCGAAGCCGTGAAGGTTTGGAGGATGCCCGATGGGTGCTGCTTGATTACGGCGATTTCGTCATTCACATCATGCACGAGGAGGATCGTGCCTACTACGATTTGGAGCGCCTTTGGAAGGATTGCCCCGCCATCGACCTCGAGATTCCCGAGGGTCCAGAAAGTGAAGACGGCGATGTGGCAGATGCTGCCGCCGTTCCGAATCCTGAGTGATGTTCTGACGTTTTCTCATTGAGAACGTCGGATTGGGGCGAATCCCTTCCGGGATTCGCCCCAATTTCCATCAGATTCTGTGCCAATTTCCTTCAGAGGGGACTTTTTCTTGGAATCTGAGACATGGCGAAATCAGGAATGGCGGATTTCCAGCGGTTTTGGATTTTTGCAAGGGCATGGTCAACGGGGAAAGTCCACTCTGAGTGTATTCACTATCCGCTAGACGTGCATTCAAACCGAAAGTGGGGAACGATTCGTTGAGAATCGTTCCCCAAACTGTACCTCGAAATGCCTCGAAGGGCTTGCCTTACCTGGCGAATGGCTCGGAGGCCTTGTCAAGGACCGCTATCTCATCACTGCCCAGTGTCAGATCAACCGAGGCCAGCAGCGCAGGCAGCTGCTCAGGTATGCGTGCCGAAGCAATGGGCGCGGTCACCTGTGGACGACTGCGCAGCCACGCAAGCGCCACTGTTGTAATTTCGGTGTTGTGTGCCTTTGCCACGGCATCCAACGCATCCACTACGGCAAATCCATCCGCATTCAGATAATCGGACATCATTCCTTCGCGTGCTTTGCCTTTGGCATCATCGACGCTGCGGTACTTGCCGGTCAGGAATCCGGCGGCCAAAGCGAAGTAGGGGAAGACGGAGAGATTCTCCTTGGCTGCCACTGGAGCCAGTGTGTGCTCATAGTTGGCTCGTGAGACCAGATTATATTGCGGCTCCAGAGCCACCGGAAGCGTGAAATCATTCTCCCGGGCAATGTGGAACCATTCCTCGATGCGCTCCGTGGAGTAGTTCGAAAGCGCCACTGCACGCACCTTGCCGGCCTTTACAAGCTTATCGAAGGCCTCGACGGTCTCTTCGAGAGGCGTATCCTCGTGGTCGAAGTGTGCGTAGTACAGATCGATGTAGTCAGTGCCTAGGCGCAGCAGCGAGGCATCCGCTGCCGCGGCGATGTTCGAGGCGGAAAGGCCTTGGTACTGCGGGTGTTCGCTCACCTTGGTGGCGATTACCATCTTGTCCCTGTTGCCACGCACGGCCATCCACCGGCCGAGCACGATCTCGGATTCGCCGCCGCTGTGTCCCGGAGCCCAGGCACTGTAGGTGTCGGCGGTGTCGATGAAGTTGCCGCCAGCCTCACTGTAGGCATCGAGCACGTCGTCGCTGGTCTTCTCGTCGCTGGTCCAGCCGAAGGTGTTGCCGCCCAGAACGAGTGGGAACACCTTGAGGTCACTGGATCCGACTGCGATGCGTGGAGTTGTCATGCATGCTTCTTTCCTTGTAAATCCGTGATGCGAGTCGTTGTATGACCACGGTTTGTTGAATGATGTTGATGGGGGAATCTGGTTTGGAACGATTAGACAATTGTAGGCACTCGTCTGCACCAATAGCAGAGGGTGGCACCCTGTCAGGAGCCACCCTCGTGTTTAGTGCATATATCGACCTTGGCCTTGCAGCCGGACGGATGTCTCGGTTTCAGTCCTTGGAAATCACGGTTCCGGCCTTGGCGCCAGCGGAGAGGTCGTCGATCTCGGTGATTTCGAGCACGGGGATGCATGCTGGCTTCTTGGTGCCGTTCTTCTCGGCCACTTTCACCTGTTCGTCGTAGATGGCGTCATCGGTGTGCAGCGTCACGTTGCCGCGGAAGCGGTAGCCCGACTTGCTTTCGAGGTTGGCATAGCAGACCACCAAATCGCTGCCGTCCAGAAGATTGCGGTAGTGCTGTCCGGCGGTGCGCTCGTGATAGGCAAGGTGGTTGTCGTCCAGCGCGAACATCGACATCTTGGGGCCGAGATCAAGTTGTCCGTCTTTACTCGAAGTGGCGATCCACGCCAGATTATTGTTGATGAATTCCTTCATCTGTGGGGTCAGTGTTGCCATGTTGGGCTCCTTTCGTTTGTTTTATTCCTTGCAGACAATCCTACTCTGTTTGTCCGTGTTCACGAAAATGTATCTGTGAGCATTATCACTGTATATAAATCCATGTTGCCCTAGTCTGCCCATGGCGTGCCATATTGCAGGAAGCGGTACATTAATGGCGTATATCGCAGGACTGCAGGATGTTTCCTGTATGTCGTGGCGTTGAGAACGAGAGTCGGAAGGATGTGCAGTGGCCGCTCAAGCTGAATTGCATGTGGTCCAGGGGAAACTTGGTGAGAATAATAGTGTAGGGTCTGCCGCTCCCGCCTCGGGGCACGGCCTTTCGCCCAATGTTGCACGTCTGATGCTTTTGGGCTGTGCGGCGCTTTGGGGCGCGAGCTATCTTGTAGCAAAAATAGTGATGGGCACCATTCCTCCGCAATGGCTCATGACGTTGCGCACGGGCGGCGCGTGCATCATCATGTTTGTTATCTTTCATCGGCGCATCATCGCTGCACTCGATAGGTCGATCATTGTGCCTGCGCTGGTTGTAGGTCTGACCTATTACGGTACCATGGTGCTTCAAATGACCGGCTTGGAGACCATCGACCCAGGCCGGAGCGCCTTTCTGACCGCATCCTACTGTGTGTTGACGCCGTTTGTGGCGTGGATGGTGCTCGGCCGACGCCCGGGTTTGCTGAACCTTGTCGCTGCGATTGCATGTCTCATAGGAGTGGGTCTGGTTTCATTGAAGCCTGGCGGTTCGTCTATATCGCTCACGCATGGGGACCTGCTCACGTTGCTTTGCGCCGTGGTCTTCTCGTTCAATCTCACCTATCTGGGCATCTATTCCAAGCGTTTCGATGCCATAGTCGTCACGTTCGTTCAATTTGCCGTGGCGTGTGTCTGTTTTTTGATGGGTGCTGTATTCACTGAGCCTCGACCCATCGCCGCCTGGCTTAGGCCGAATGTCATTGCCGGGTTCCTGTTCCTGTTCCTCGGTGCCACCACGCTTGCTCAGATTATGCAGAACGTCGGCCTGCGTTATCTGAGTGCCACCAGTGCCTCGATTCTCATGTGTACGGAAAGCCTGTTTGCTCAGCTATTCGCCACGATGTTCGGTGGGGAGCACATCGGGGGAGTCACGCTGCTTGGGTTTGGTTTCATTTTCGCCGCTGTATTGCTCTCGATTGTCAAGCGTGAGGCTGTACTCAAATTAATGAATTACTACAGCGACCGCAAGTGGACACATTGGTTGTGAAGATTGCGTGAATCATTCTGCTTGTAGGTTTTTGCCCAGCAAGTTTACAGACGGATTGGTTATCATAACGGTATGAAGAATTTTTTCAAGGGCATCTCATGGACGCAGATTGTGGCGGGTTCGTTGGCAGCAGTCACGTCTTTTTTGTTGTCTGCGAAAATCGGTGTGGCCGGATCTGTCATCGGCGTTGCCGTTGGCTCAATTGTCTCCGCCATAGCATCGCAAATCTATCAGAATGTGTTGAATGAGTCCGGAAAGAAGCTGCAGGACGCAGTGCCGTTTTCCGGTGGCGCGGACGAGGATGATGATGAGGCAGCCACTGCTGGGGTTCACGGCAATGGCGTCACGTCAACAAACCGTCGTGGGCAAGCCGACATTGATTCTCAAAGTCATGGAAACGCGAGCACCCAAAGCACCACGATACTCTATCCGGGTGGGGGAAGCGCCAGTCTCTCATCATTGGTGGCCAGTAGCTCAAATGGAGTTGATGCGCAGGACGGCGCACATAAGCCGGATGAAACAAAAGCCATTGGGCGCTCCGGTGAAGGTGGCGACGAGGATCGCACAAAAGCCATGACCAGCATGACTGGAGCTCGCACCGCTTCGTCCAAAGACGCATCGCACGAACATGGGAAGGGCACCGACGTTCTCGCTTCCTCGCAGCTGCACAGGGAACAGGAAAAGCATAAGCGCACCATCATCATCATTTCGGTGGTCAGTGCGTTGCTTGCTGTGGGGCTAACGGCCGGCATTATCTCTTTGGTGACCCGAGGGCAAGGCACTGATGACGTGGCCCGTAACATCATCAGCAATTCCAAAACAAAGGATTCCAACAAAAACTCGGGAACAACAGACAACAATACGGGTACTGGAAGCAGCACTGACACTGGTAATAAAAAAAACCAGTCTGATTCCTCCGGTTCGTCTCAAAACAGTGGAAGTGATTCCGGCAAAAACGATTCCAGCAATAGCGGATCGAATTCGTCCAACCAAGGCAATGATTCCAGCAAGCCGGGGGATTCGAGCGGATCAACAGGGTCAGGCAATAGTTCAAACGGCTCTTCCGACAACTCGAGCAATTCGGGTAACTCTGATAGCTCATCGAGTGGCTCAGGTTCCTCGTCGAACGGCAATAGTGGAAGCGGAACTTCAACCGACCCCAGCAATCCGTCGACGGATGGAAGCTCCAGCGGCTCTGCCGGTAGTGGTTCCAATACCGGAGGTTCGTCGGGATCCACTGGGGCTGTTACGAAGCCATAGGCACGGCCTTGGGCGAGTGTTGTAGTCTCTGTACATGATCTGGATGATCTGAGCCAGTGCTGTGTGTTGTGCTTGCCTACCATCGTAAAAACGACACGCCGACTTGGTAGTGGCGCGGTTATGCGTTACACTTGCTAAGGCTTCTGCGGGAGTCGATAACAGAAAAAGACCGGGGCTATGGCGCAGCTGGTAGCGCATCTCCATGGCATGGAGGGGGTCGGGAGTTCGAATCTCCCTAGCTCCACGGATAGGGCTTTCAAGGGTTTCCTTGGAGGCCTTTTTCATGCCGTTTTTCTTGTGGCAGTTGGGTTGTCTAGCTGTCTGATTCTAATCCTAACAGATTGCAATCTGAGAATGATTGCGGTTCCGGATTGTTGTGTATATGTGTGAGTTTGCGGCAGAATCGTCCGAATTGTACCCGCTTGGGCATAGCCAGTCCCATGATGTGTACGTTTCGGTCGCTGGAAGGGCGACTTGCGTCTAAATCGTACCCACTTTGACCTTGATGACTCCTTGAGTGAGTACATTCTGGTCAAGGCTGATTGTTCTGCACTATCTATCGCAGAGGCAACAAAACGAAACAACAAAAATGTCGGTGGCAGCCATCGTAAGACAGCTGCCACCGACATCAGTGATGATGAAGTGAGATCTTTTGGCTCACACCACCATCTGCATGTTCTGGCTCCTACGAGCTCTCATGGCTCTGCGCTTCAAAGCACGGCGCTCATCCTCGCTCATACCGCCCCAGACACCATAATCCTGGTTTGTTTCGATGGCGCATTTCAGGCAGGCATCAATCACCGAGCACTTCCTGCAAATGGCCTTGGCCTCTTCGATTTGCTGATAGGCCGCCCCCGTGTTACCCACGGGGAAGAATAGCTCAGGATCCTTATCCCTGCATGCAGCTTTTGCACGCCAATCAAAAGCTTTATTCATATTGATTGTCCTCTTTCTGATATCGTGTCCAAGATATCTAACATTGTATTGCAAAGCCAAAGTGACAGATATTGCTATATGCCAGAGTGCCCTACGCCATCATCAGTACTGTATCTAAGATAATCACGAATGATGTGAATTTTCAAGGGTTTTAGCTAAAAAACATGAATTTGTTTGTTTCAAGTGCTGATTCCCTTAACCTTGAATCCTGAATTTGCCTTGAATCAAACCTTTGTGCAAAACAAAAGCATAGATTGATGCCTGTGGCGATTATTGGTTGATGGTTTCGGCCAATGAACCAACGGTACCGGGTGAGTGAGATCCAGAAGCGAGGGAGTCAAACAGCTCGAGATTCTTGTCTTTGTCGAGCAGCACGCTTGAGCCCACTCCGTCTACGTAATAATCGGGGTCCGTCCAATACAGGCTTCCGCTGATGCCCTTTGTGCCAGTGGCGTCTTTGAATGCAAGCGCCATATTGATTAATGTCAGTGGGTTGGTGTGCTTGTCCACTTCCACGGCGTCAAGGGCACTGGAAGCGAATGCCTTGACAGTCGACGGCTTGCTGATGGTCTCTTTCGACAATGCCTTCTTCATGATGGCGCTGATGACTGATCGCTGACGTTTAGCCCTTCCGAAATCTCCGGTGGGGTCTGAATAGCGCATGCGTGAGAAGGCCAAGGCGGTGGTTCCGTCAACGGTGTGGCAGCCTGCCTGCCAATTCAAACCGGAATATTCGTCATTGACCGTGCTGTCGTAGCAGAGGTTGATGCCACCCAAGGCGTCGACCACATGCTGTAGTCCCTCAAATTTGATTTGTGCCACATGGTCGATGTTCTTCCCTGTGATTGTTTCGACTTGACGAATGAGAGCCTTCGTGCCGTTCAGTTGGGCCACACCATTGATTTTCATGTCGTCTCCGTCCTCTTTGACTAGAGAATCACGTGGAACCGAGATTAAGGAGGAGGTGCCGTGCAGAGGTTTCGTCAGCACTAAAATGGTGTCGGTCCTAAAGCCGGGGGTGTCTTCGGCGCTGCCCCCCAGGCCGGAGGAATCGCGTTCATCGGAACCCAGCACGAGCCACGATGTGCCTTCAGTGTTAGGCGCCCCTGTGTCCCAGTCGGACTTGTGGAGCTTGCCATCGACCCAATTCCATGTGCCAAAGCACACCAGAGCCACTGCGAGCAAAAGAATCAGAATGAATGTGAACATGGCCTTGATGCCCCGGTGTCGGTGGCG
This sequence comes from Bifidobacterium sp. ESL1118, assembly GCF_058505595.1. Taxonomy (NCBI): domain Bacteria; kingdom Bacillati; phylum Actinomycetota; class Actinomycetes; order Bifidobacteriales; family Bifidobacteriaceae; genus Bifidobacterium; species Bifidobacterium sp. ESL1118. The sequence continues at coordinate 1,380,665 of NZ_CP196371.1, read as the reverse complement.
TACCGCAGGTTGTCCAGGCATCGGCATGATTCCGGGGTTATGGCCGGATGGCTGGGTGCCATTGGCTGACACGCGTTGAGGCCGATGTTGTTGCCCCGCATTGACGGTCCGGGGTGTCAGAACCGCTGAAGAGCCTCTAGAACGGCGAGGCTGAATGACGGGCGCGCCGGGTGCCGATTGCGCCTGCATGGCGTTTGTGCGACTTGTGCCTGTGCTTGATTGGACGGTGTGCGATGAACCGCCGTTCACAACGGTTTTGGATTTGCGGGTACCGCTGTCTGAACGTTTGGCAGATGGTGAAAATGCAGGGGGAACGCTCTGGGCGGCAGCCACTGTATGAGCGTTGGATCGGGTTCTTCTGCTCGCCGATGCCCTACTGCCATGAGGAGCATCCTGAACGTTGATGGGGACGTGCCTTTCCTCAGTGCCATGAATCGTGTGTGGGGCCGAATGTCGAGAAGGCGCAAAACTTGGCGGTGTGTCTGGTGAGCCCGCCTCGTTTTCTGCTTTGTTCATCTGTTTCCCTTATTCTTTCGGAATCGTTGAAAAATCATATCGCTCGTGGCAGTGCCGGTACAGGCCGTCACTGTTGGGCAGGAACCTTGCAGATTGTGTTATTGAGGTACTTGGTGGCAATTCCGGTGTATTGGCCGGTGTTCGGATCGCGTATCGACCCGTTTTCCGGATCTACGATTCCTCCGGTCGCAGGGTCGATCAATGTTCCGTCAGCACGGGTAATCAGGCCTGTGGTGGGGTCGGGTGCCGATTCGGTCGTAGTGGTCGATTGATTCTGATTGCTGGAATCATTTTGACTTTGGTCCTGATTCGTTGAGCCGCCTCCGGTTTGATTCGATTGGTCGGTTCCGGTGGTTTGTTCTTCGGTCAGAGGTTGGAAATTACGGAGTTTGGCCCACACGTCGCTGGCCTCCGGAGCCCAGATGACCCGATTGTTCGGGTCAGTAGGGGCGGCGGTGACTGGGATGGTCCTCGTATAGATATGGTCCTGCTGGATGTTCTTCAGGCTCATGGCCAACCCCGCCAAGACGCTCGTCTTCGCCAGCTCGTTTGAAATGTCCAGGGACTTGAGTGCTGAATGTGCCAGACGGTACAGTTGGACGCTGTTCGTCACCAGATTTTTGCTCAGTGCATCACCGATGAGTTGTTTGACAAGATATTGTTGGCGAGTCGTACGCATGATGTCTGATCCATCAGTTCCTGTTCCGTGACGCATTCGGGCATACGTCGTCGCCGTGAAGCCGTCCAGATGGTTCATGCCGTGCTTGAGGTCCAGGTCCGTGTATTCATCCTTGGTGTCCACGGGGATGCACACGTCCACGCCTCCGATGGAATCGATCATGCTCTTCAGCCCGCTGAAGTCCACCACGATGAACTGCTGGATGTCGAGTCCTGTCAACGAATTCACGGCATTCACCGTGCAGCTGGCAGCCGAAGCCAGATTGCCACCGGACCGCCAGCCATCGGCGAAGATGGAGTTGAACATCACATTGTAGCGAGCAGGTATGGTGCCTTTGCTTGTATTGCAGCTTGGTGCGTCGACGAGTGAGTCGCGGGGGATCGAAACGACGTTGATGTAGCTTCGATCCGCACTGATTTGAAATACCATCGTGGTGTCGGCATTGTGTTCTCCGGCATCTTCTTCAGTGCCGCCGCTCATTGCCCCATTGGCTCCGTCGCGTGTGTCCTGTCCGAGCACGAGGAAGGTGATCGGCTTGCCGGCGTTGGGGTCGATGAGCTCTATTTTCTTTTGTGTCTTCTGCGGAATGACTTGTATGAGATGAGGTGCATGGGCCAGCATGTAAGCGCTTATGCCAATTGCGGTGGCAATGAAGACAACTGCTGCAACAAGAACACATGATATGGCTTTGGCCACCCGATGCTGGGCGCGGAAGCCCATGCTGTGCCGAGGCTTCTCCTGATTGAAGCCGTTGACATTGGGTAGTTTGTTGCCTTTCTTGCTGTGGGATGTCAAGTCCGTGCCTTCCTGTCGCTCACTTGGCACCTGGCCTTAGGCGATGCCGAACAAATCGATTCTGTGTATTTCGTCACCATTGTAAAACGGACTGCTGAGAACCTCCCGATAGGCAGGGTTTACGACAAGACCATAGCCTCATCCATCTGTACAGTGTTGGCGAGGATTTCCATTCGCTCTGCTGCGGGTTGTCAGACTGGAAAGAACCCTTCATGCATTGAATTGAGCCAGGTGAGTATGCCGGCGTAGGGGCTCAGCGTACACTGGAAGCATGAGTTCCACCTTGAAGCCCGACATCAGGCAAGTTGTATTCGATCTGATACAGAGTCGATCCCGGCGTGCTCGTGAAGCGGTCGATGCCGAAGTGGCTGCCATCATCGCCGTGGAGGATGATGATAGGTTTTTCCCATTTACCATGCGTTCCCTGCTCGATCAGGATGTGCTTCCAAGCGCCATAGTGGTGGCCGATTGCACTGGAACCACCAACCACCCCGTATATTCTCAGTTCAGTGTTCAAGTCAGCAGCTCTCCGTTGGGCGAACGCCAGCCAGCGTCATATATTGATGTGCAGATCGTTCGGGCCGCTGGTGCAAAGTCCTTTGCGGATGCAGTGAACAAAGCCTTGCAATATGCCCGTCTTAGCCAGAATATCCAAAATCTGTGGCTGCTGCACGATGACTCCAGACCCGCTGACAACAGCTGCCTTGCATCGCTGATTGAAGCCAAGCGCAATACGCCCACGGCTTCGCTGCTGGGGGCCAAGCAATTGGATTGGTCCGGCGATAATCTGCACAATGTTGGCTATTACGAGGGAAGGCAAGGCCTGCAGAGCCTCGTGGTCGATGGTGAGAGCGACCAAGAGCAGTACGATGTGCGCAATGATGTGTTCGCCGTCTCGTTGGCGGGGGCTTTGGTTCCTCTCTCGACGCTGGAGCAGATGGACGGAATCAACCCATGGTTCGGGTCGATGGGCGAGGCCGGGGATTTTTCGCGCAGAGTGTGTCTTTCAGGCGGTCGCGTCATTGTGGTTCCCCGGGCTCGGATTGCGCATCGGCGTGCCCGATTCGAGGGAGTGCGCTCCAAAACGGGTGAACCCGTGGATGAAGATGCCCCACTGGACACATCCATGGACCGTGTCAAATCCCAGGTGAGGTATGCGTACACGGACGTAAGCCGTGCATTGTGGCCTCTGATGTGGATTCTTCATCTTGTCTTGTCGGTTGTTCTTGCCGGAAGGGAACTGTTCTCCAAACGTCCATACATGGCATGGTGCGTGCTGTGCTCTCCCTGGTACCTTGTTTCGGTGTTGCCTCGTTGCGTTCGGGTCCGCGGTGCGGTGAGCAAAGCCAAGGTCGTGCCTCTCTCCGGGCTTCCGGCTCTGCGAGCCGATCGACATCAAATGAGACAGTGGAGCACCCGTCGTAATATGTTCGAGCATCAGCAGCATGTTGTGCTATTGAGTGTGCTTGACAGGATGCATTTGCGCCGTCGCGCCATAGTCAGGCGCAGCGGTGCGTGCCTGATGGCCATGGTCGCGTTCGTTGCCGTCGTCATTATGCAGTGGGATGTATTCAAGTCTGCACTCTCTGGTGCCTCTGTTTATTCCTCGTCCCTTGTTCCTAGTGCCGCCCGGTTTTCCGATTTGTTCAACGCAGCCACCACGCCGTGGGCGTATGGGGTCGGCGTTGGAGCGTCCTCGCCTCCCGCGCCCTGGCTTTTGACATGGCTTATGGCTTCAGTGCTGACATTGGGCCATACCACTGCTGCCCTGTCATTGATATACTTCATCTCGGCTCCGGTTGCGGCGCTCGCATTCTGGTTGTTCGCAGGTATTTTCACACGCTCGAACTCCGTGCGTGTGGCTTTAGGGCTGCTTTGGGCTGCGCTGTCTGGTGCCATGGGGTTGTATAGTACGGCCAATCTGCCTATGTTGGTGGTGATGATGTTCATGCCGGCCGCTTTTGCATTCGTCTTCCGTGCAGTGGGCATGTACCGTACCGAAAGTCCCGTCCACGCTCGTCCTTCGACGCAGATGGCGGCGTGCGCGGCGTTGTGCTTTATTCCTGTGGTTTGCGCCGAACCCCAGCTGTTGCTACCGTTCGTCATAGTGTTCGCCGTCTTCATATGCACGGTGCGCTCTCATCGGGCCATGTTGTTGCTCATCCCTATTCCTGCCGCGTTGGCTGTGGCTCCCACGTTGGTCCACGCCGCCCACTACGCGCACTTGGGGCTGTGGAGGCAGTTGTTTGCCGACGTTGTTGTCGGTGGTTCTTCTCCATCCGTTGAGCCTCGTTCGCTCAATTTCGTCGAAGTGCTGTTGCATGCTTTTGGTCTGGAAGACCAGGCGGTGGTTTTGCCTCATTTGTGGTCCAATCATCCGCAGATTGCGGTCATGACTCTTCTTGCGTTGGTGATCATGGTCTTTGCCATCGTATGTCTGGCTCTGCCGTTTGCATTGCGTGCCTCAAGGATGATGTGGATTGTGGCCATTTGTGGCGTCACCCTTGCTTTGGTTGCTGTGCGAGTGGCTGTTGCTCCGGCATCTGCCGGATTGGCTGCTGGGTCGGCATTGCCCGGTGTTGCGCTGGCCATGATGGCATGGATGGGCTGCATCTGCATCATGGCAGGAGGCGCGGCGCAGCGTCGCGTTTCACTCGAGGCAGGTGTGGAGATTCAACTGTCCAATCAAAACGCCCAATCCATGGAGCCTAAGAGCCCTAGTCACCGTGTTGCCGCCAAGGCCGCAAGGTCGGTGCTTGTCGTCGTGTCGCTTGCGGCGGCTGCGTTGTGGGCTGGTGCCGGGGTCTATACGCATGCCAACGAGGTCCGGGCCACGGCCGGTGGCTTGCCCATGGTCGCAGTGGACTACCTGCAACAAGACAGAGACCATAGGATTCTGGCGTTGAGGGCGCAATCGGGTAATTCAGTCGATTATACGGTCATGCGTACAAGAAGGGGAGACTTGATGGATGTGTCGCCGGGTTGGAGGACACAGCAATTGATGGGTTTGCACAACGACACGGATGCCGTACTGGCGAAGGCCTGCGCCGGGTTGTTGACGAGATCTGATGATGACGCCATCTCTGCTATAGCAAACCTTGGTTTCGGGGGTATCTACGTAGTCAACGACACGAGTTCCTCGATTAAGGCCGCCTCTCAGACATTGATCGGCAATGTCAATGCAAGCGAGGGAGTGCAAAGTCTCGTGAAGGCGGATGGCGGCACGTACTTTCAGCTCACTGATGTCGCCATGACGCATCGTGGCATCTCGTCAGAGGGACGAGTAAGGGCGGAGAGAACACCTTGGCGATATGCCTGGGGCTGGAGTTTTGCCGCGGCATTGTTCTTGTATTGCTTGGTGGCCTTACCGAGAGTCGGTCGCCATGACGGGGAGGAAGCATGAGCGAGTCGGAGTCGAGGAAAGAAAAGGGGCGTGTTTCTGGGCCGCATCGTCATCTGCGTGTATCGCTGGCGCTGATTACGTCGCTGGCCGCTGTGACGATTGTGGCAGTCCTGTCGCTGTTTCCTGCAGGGATGGTTCCCTCGGATCAGGCTCATGGAGCTTCCAAGAGCCGCTATGAGGTTCGCCAATCGCAGTTGTTGATGTATTGCCCTTCGCAAATGGCGTTGGCTGATTCGGGAAAATATGGGGATGCCGAGTTTCAGGTTTCGGAAGGCAACATCATGTCTTCGGCCGCATATGCTTCGTTCGGATCCATCTACCAGTCTCAGGTGGAGCCGTTGGGCGGTGAGGATGTTTCCGTGGATGGGGTCAAGACTCTCAACAGCAGTGATTCCTATGAAGGGTCTTCGGCCAAGACCCTTTCGAATACGTCGGCCAAGACATCAAGTCTGTTGATTTCAAAACTGCTGGATTCCAAAGAAGGCAACGGCTCTGCAGGAGCCATCGCGTCGTGGGCCACATCCGGCGACCTCAAGGGGCTCTCTTCGGCTTCCTGCATCACTCCCGAGCTTGAGCACAATTTCCTGTTGCCTGCCACGAATTCGGGAACAACGCATCAGCTTGTTGTGGCGAATCCAACAGATAAGTCAACTTCGCTGCATATTCAGGTATGGGGCACGCAGTCAGGCCATCCTGTGAGCTTGAGCACCGGCAGCACAGTCAATGTGGAGGCTCATCGTGAGGCGAATGTCGACTTGTCGGCTGGGGCACAAGGCCAAGGCGGGCTGTTTGTGAAGGTCAGCAGTAAAGAGACCCCCGTTGCAGCGTTTGTGCGAAGCGTCGTGCTCAATGGATTGTCGTCCGAAGGTTCCGACTATGCCCTTCCCTTGCAGGGTCCAGATAAAACGCAGATGATGGCTGGTGTGTTGGAAGGAGACGATGCCAGTATATCTATGTATTCAGGCAAGGGCGCTCATGCCGAGGTTTCATGGGTGTCCCAGCACGGTGATGAGCTGGCGAAGGATGTGCAGCTTCAGTCGGGAATGGTCGGTGTGGCTGATCTGGGCACCGCTCCGGACCAGGTCATGGGTCTCAAGGTTCGTGCCGATGCGCCGATTTGGGTGCAGGCGCAGGTGAAGAATTCTGGTAGTGCCGGTAATGATTTTGCGTTCATTCCTGCCTCAAAGGGTTCGGGGCAGTCCGCTCTCACTATGCCCAATGGCACGTTGGGAACACTTGTGTTTGCCAATGCCGCCGGCAGAGCTCAAGCGGTCACCGTGTTTGGATATGATGCCACGGGTAAGTCTTCTGGCTCCAAAACGATCAATATAGACGCCCATGGGTCGCAGTCAGTATCCGCCCAGGATGTCGGTTCGTCATCGGTGTCATTCCGTCTTGAGGCGAATGACGATGTGGTTTGGGGCATGCGGCTTGGGCAGAAAGACGTCTCCGACGCCAATATCGCAGCGGTGGCCTATGTCAGCCCCAATGCATTGGAACCGTCGAATATCGGCATCTTTTCTCAGCGCAATCGGCTGATTGCGCATTGAAGACATACGATGAGACGTTAATCGTCTTCTTCCCATTCAGGGTCAATGTCTGAGGGGTGTTTGCCATAGAGCTGCGCGATGCGCAGCACCAACTCGTCATGGACCGCCCATTGGAGTTCTTTGCGATCGGGATGGCGCATTTCCAGCGGCATGCGGTACAGCACAATGCGAGCCGGCATGGCATGGCTTGGTGAGAATGTACGCGATGTCATGGCGCTTCGGCCTTCCCAGATTACTGGGTCGGAGGGAGGGACATCTTCAACGGCAAACTGCACAGGGTTCACAAGCTCGGGCCATGCTAGGGACAGACGTTTGATCTGCGTGGCCGTGATGTCGTCGAAAAAACCTGCATGAGTGCGGTAACGCGGTAAGCGGATGCCGAACTGGGGCGTGCGTATTCCGCGTCCATGCGCATTGCGGTACACATGATTTTGCCAAGGAGGTTGCAACATGCACCCAACTGTAGGTCGGGGCACGGGCAACCTATGGATTATGATTTATCCGTCGGGATGCTTTACGAAACACGGGGTTATGAATGGCAGGGGACGCACGGATCGAATTGTGGCAGGAAGGCGACATGACCGAATTCATGCATGGCGTGAAGGTGGTGGCCTTTGACCTTGACAACACGCTTGCACGCTCGAAGAAGCCGATGCATGCCGATATGGCAGCTTTGCTCACACACTTGAGCGAGCTTATCGATATAGCCATCGTCACAGGTGGAAGGTTTGAATTGGTGCGCAGTCAGGTGCTTGATGTGCTGGGAGATTCCGCAGATTGCAGCCATGTGCATGTCATGCCCACAAGTGGCACAAGATATTACCGATGGCGGAACGGTGCCTGGCGTTGTGTCTACAAAATGGATCTGGATGCGTCCGATCGTGCCGCTGCGGTGCGCTCGTTTGAACGCCACGCCAAAGAGTTGGGGTTGTGGGAGCCTCATGTTTGGGGCGATCGCATCGAGGATCGAGGCAGCCAGATTACCTTTTCGGCTTTAGGCCAGAGCGCGCCTGTTGAGGCCAAGGAACGCTGGGATCCGGACAATGCCAAAAAGAACCGCCTCGCCGCAGTGGTGGCGGCTGACCTACCGGGTCTGGTGGTGCGCTCTGGCGGCTCCACGAGCGTGGATGTTTCAGCGAAGGGTGTCGATAAGGCCTATGCCGTGCGTCATCTGTGCACCATGCTCGGCATTGAGGTGGGGCAGGTGGTGTTTGTGGGCGACCGCATGGATCCGGATGGCAATGATTATGCGGCGGCCGTCATCGGCACGCGCCCGGTGCGTGTGGCCGGTCCAGAGGACACGCTCAGGGTCTGCATCCGCATCATCGAGGCTTTGGAGAGGAGTTGAACACCGGCGGGTCGGGCGTTTTGCCACAATGACGTGTGTGGCTTGGAATGTGTGATGGCTTTCGATATCGTGTTGAGGCATGGACAATGCAGCATTCGCGGTATTGGGGCAATTCATACGAGATCTGGTCGATGTTTTGGCTCCCAGAGGTTGTGCCGGTTGTGATATGCCTGACGAGGTGATCTGCCCATCGTGTTCGCGTCTATTCGAAGAATTGCACACAACGGTGTTGGATACCGGCGGCAAGTGGTGGTGTTTCTGGTGTGCCCGGTATGAGGGCAAGGCCCGCACCGCAATCTTGGGGTGGAAGGACCATGGGGATGAGGAATGTGATGACTGTTTCGGTGATTTTCTGGCTCATCTTGCCTTGAAGGTGATGCCTGAGATCGGTGCTACCGTAATGCTCAGGCACAACACTGGCTCCTTGCCGGCAGTTGCTCCCGAACATGATCCGACTGATTTGGAACTTCCATTGCTGATTGTGCCAGCCCCCTCATCGTCTCGCTCGATGCGTCGGCGCGGGCGCAATCATATGCTGCCGGTTGCTCGGCGCATGGCTTCGCTGTTGTGTGCCGAAGGCGTTGATGCGCAGGTTTCGTGCAGTCTGCGTGTGCACCATGTGCAGGGCAAGTCCGTGGAGACGCAAGGTGCCGCCGGTCGTTCCCGCAGGATTGAAGGCCATGTGTCGTTGGTACCGAAGAAACCGTGTGCTGGGCGTGATGTCATTGTGGTGGACGATATCGTCACTACCGGTGCCACCATGCGCCAGTGTGCCAGGGTGCTGGAACTGGGTGGAGCGCATGTGGTGGCGTGTCTGGCACTCGCCGGCAGTGCGGCAGGCCGATAGGCGCATCTACTGTCACGCGAGTCTGTCCTTGCCGGCTTGCCTATGTCGTTGACTCACTGCCAGCGTTGTGAGTCAGTGAGCGTGGACTGTGGCCATCTCGTCCCAACGTGTGGTGCAGCGCGGGGAGAGCATGTTGCGTCTCATGCTCCACTGTGCTCCGGTGTCGTCTCCTTGTCTGCCTTTCCCGCGTATTCCACCGTAGCCGATGCCCACTCGGAACGAACCGAACTTTCTGTTGGCCTCGTCGAGTACGGAACCCAGTGCGTGTGTGTCTTGTTTCGGTTGCAGACCGTTCAGTGTGGTGTACTTGCTGGCATCGCTTAGCCCCAACAGCATGACTCCTGCGCGGATATAGCTTGCGTGTGGATCGAATCGGTGTTCGAGAGCCTCGCACGCCGCCTTGCTGATCGTCAGAGGGTCGTCGCTGGGGTCGCTAAGAGCTGTAGTGCCGTGCAAGGACACGTAGTCCTGGTGTCCGTTGAATGGACTGCTGGCACAGAACGCCGAGACGTATGTGCACAGGCTGTTCTGCCGCCGGAGGCGTCTGCATGCCTTCTGAGCGTATACGCTGAGTGCTTGGCGCATGTCGTCGAACCCCTGAATTGGCTTGGAGAACATTCTCGAGCATAGAATCTCGTTTTTGCGCGCGCCGTCGCTTGCGTCGCTTTCCGCCCCCATACAGGGCACGCCGTTCAATTCCAGCACGATGCGCTCCAAGATAATGGAGAACTGGTGACGTATCTCGACATGGTCACTGTTTTTGAGGTCGAGCGCAGTGACAATGCCCATGGCCTGCAGTTTCCGCGTCATTCTGCGGCCTACGCCCCACACCTTTTCCACCGGTATGCTCGCCAGTGCGGCGTCGCCATACTGCGCTTCAATGGCGCTCCACAGCGTCACGCCATGCGATGAGGGATGGTCTTTGGCCCAGTGGTTCGCTACTTTGGCCAGTGTTTTCGTGGGTGCGATGCCCACGCTCACCGGTATGCCCACCCCCTTCAGCACGGCTTCGCGCATGGATGCAGCATCGGCTAATGCTTGCTCGGTTGTGGTTGTGGGGTTGAGGAAGCATTCGTCGATGGAATACACCTCTTGGCCGGGCATAAAACGACGCATCACGGACATCATGCGTGCCGAAAGGCTGGCGTAAAGCTCATAGTTGGAGCTGCGTGCCACCACGCCGCTCTGTTCTGCCGCCTCACGAATCTGATACCATGGCGTGCCCTCCTTGATGCCAAGTCGTTTTGCCTCCGCGCTTCTGGCCACCACACAGCCGTCGTTGTTGGAGAGCACGATGACAGGCTTGTGCGCCAAGTGCGGATCGAAAACACGTTCGCAGGAGGCGAAGAATGAATTGGCGTCCGCCAACACATATCGGCATTCAGGATTGGACTTGGTCATGGATGCACAGTGCCTTTTCGGTTTGTCTTGGTGGTTATATGAGCTTGTTTTGAGGATATCGTTGTGGGATGCTGCGCGGACCAATCTGATTGGTGTGGCTTAATTGAATCACTTGGTGTGCTGGGTGCGTAACTTGCCGTGGATTGGCGGCGGAGGGTGCTTTTGGTATGCCGTCCACGTTGCATGTGGAAGTTGCCCACCACGACTCCCCAGATTTCCAGCTGTCCCGCGTCGCTGGAGCTAAAGTCCGGATAGCGCGGATTCTCCGCATGAAGCACGGGCCTGGTCCCGTGCATCACCAGGCGTTTGACCGTCAGCTCGTCGTCGAGAATGGCGACTACCACGTCGCCGTCGCATGGCTCAAGCGAACGGTCCACCACCAGCAGGTCGCCATCCCAGATTCCGGCACCTTGCATGGAGTCGCCAGCCACGGTGACGATGAACGTGGTGTCAGGGTGTTGGATGACATGCTCGTCAAAACTGAAATCCCCGGCGAAGTAGTCTTGGGCAACCGATGGGAAGCCTGCGTGCACTGATTCCAGTGCAATGGGTACGGGGGTTGGGCAGAGCGTGGATCGATAAACTGACGAGACGAGGCATGACGGGTCCGTGCGGCGCCCGATATGGGTGGATGTCAACCCGGACCGGTGCCTAACGGCGGTGCCATGGGCCGTCTGCGAAACTGGGGTATTACGCATGTTCACCTCCAAAATATTCGAACAAATGTTCGAATAACCAGTATGGCTCTGCCGCTGGACACATGCTGTCCGTGCACTAGTTGCTGGATATGCCATGCAGCGGCATTATCTGTAGCTGCTGTGATTGTTTGTGGTAAAGGCTGTCACATTGTGGCATAGATTGTCATCGTTCAACCTTATCGCGGCAAATAGTGCCATGAAATGTCAGAATCTGATGACAAAGCATGGAAGTCCGGCAGATAGTGCCATAGAACGTCATTATTTACCGCACCAGGCTGATACGCCGGCAAATAGTGCCATAAAACGTCACTGTTTGTAAGTGTTTTGATGCGGTACGGTAAATAGTGCCGTTGAATGGCATTATCCGCCGCAAATTCATCAATATGCGCTAAACAATGCCATATTGTGCGGATTCAGAGTGCCGCCGTACCGCTGGTGTGCTCGCCCTTGGCATCGCTGTGGCGTTTGGGCAATACAATCTCAAAATCAGCACCGCGGCTGTCATCCACCACCCGCACAGTGCCTCCGTGCAACCCTGCGGCCCATCGGGCTATGGAGAGCCCGATGCCGGTGCCTCCGGATTCGGTGCCGACTCCTCCCTCGCCGTTGTTACCTTTGACAAAGCGACGAAAAATATTGGCGCGCTCAGATTTGGGTATCTGCGTGCCGAAATTGATGACGTTGGTCACCACCGTGCTGTGGATGCGGTCTTCGTGCGCCTGGACGAGGATGTTGGTGTGGTCGGCGGAATGTTTGAAGGCATTGGAGAGAACGTTGGTAAACAGTTGGCTCAGCCGGTCACGGTCTCCCTCAAGCGTGATTGATTTGGAGGCGTGGATCTGAACATTGTGGTTGTGCCCGGCATCTGCTATTTCGAGCGGTTCCAGTGTTTCGTCCAAAAAATCGGCGAAGTTGAACTGTTCGATGCTAAGACTCGCGGCTCCTGCCTCCATGCGTGAGAGGTCGAGTAGAAAGGCGATGAGGTCTGAGAGTCGGTGTGTTTGTTCGAGGATCCGCTCCATATTCGCCGGCGTGGGTTCCACCACACCGTCTGCGAGATTCTCCAGCATGGCCTGGAGGGCCGAAACCGGAGTGCGCAGCTCGTGGCTGACGTTGGCCACCATGTCACGGCGCATCTTATCCGCGTGCTGGAGTTCCCCTGCCATCACATTGAACGAGCGCGCCAGCTGCCCCACTTCGTCGGTGCGTCTGTCGTCGGCCTTGACGCGAACGTCGTAATCGCCGTTTGCCATTGATTCTGCGGCATCCCTCATCTGCTTCAGCGGTGCGATGAGACCTCGGGAAAAAACGTATGTGATGCCCAGTGCCACAATCATGGTCACCGGCATGGCGATCCACCCGCTGAGCCCCACCTTGAGTAGAAACCAGGCCATGACGAACGCGATGCCCGTGGACGAGACGATGATGGCGCTCAGCTCAACCTTCAGGGAAGAGAACAGCCGCACAGGTCGGCTGTTCTCCAGAAGCTTTTCGGAACCTTCCTTGATGGTTCGTATATCGTGCATGTCGGGTTTGTGCATAGGCCGCACCTAGAACCCGGGAGTGTCATAACTGGGAATCATCCTTGGCGTTGCCGTGCCAGTGCCTGAATCATCCAAACCGCCTGCTGCAGCATTTTGCGATGTCCCGATATTTTCGTAATCGATGTCGTTGAGAGTCCAAGTCGTGTTTTCCTCGCTGCCCTCGGGCGGAATGAACGCATAACCCACACCGTGTGCGGTGCGGATACGGTCGGTGCCGATTTTGTGGCGGAGCGCCTTCACGTGGGAGTCCACGGTGCGCGTGTTGGATGAGTCATACCAATTCCAGATAATTTTAAGCAACTCATTGCGTTTGAAGACGATGCGTGGCTTACGCGCCAATGTGACCAGTAAATCAAATTCCGTGGGGGTCAGGTGCACTGGTTTTCCGTTGAGCATCACCGTTCTTTCACTCGGGTTGATGACGAGAGACCCGAAGTCCAGCACTTGCTCATGGGCATTGTTCTGCGCGATGATGCTGGCCCGTCTCACTCTGCGTAGCAAGGCTTCGCAGCGTGCTATCAGCTCGCGAGGAGAGAAGGGTTTGGTCATATAGTCATCGGCTCCTGCGTTGAGGCCGTTGATCTTATCCGCCTCACTATCGCGGGCGGTGAGCATTAGCACCGGCACTGGCCGTTCCTCGATGATTCGCCTGGTGGCAGTGATGCCATCCATCACCGGCAGCATAATGTCCATGATTACGAGATCCGGCTTGATGGATCGCGCAGCACGGACCGCACTTGCACCGTCCGAGGCCACACGGGCCTTCCATCCTTTTGCGGCGATCCGTTGTGCTATGGCGGTGGCCAGATCAGGTTCGTCTTCGACGACGAGGATGGTCACAGGATTTGCATGTTGGTCCGAGCCGTTCTGCATGGATGTTCTGCCTTTCCAAAACCAATCTCACTAGCATGACCGTTGGCTTTGCTTTCTAGGATAGACCCACCACTTCCTTGCCTTGCCAAGTCGTTGCCTTATGGCATACTCATATGGTTTGTATAGAAGCTCTACGGAGGGTGCATGGAGTATCAGATTGGTGATGTGGTCGTGTATCCACGTCACGGCGCTGCAAAGGTAACGGCTTTTACGGAGCACACTATAAAGGGAGTGACTCGCCAGTATCTGCAGTTGTCTGTGCTTTCCTCGGACGGCCTCAACATCGAAGTCCCGATGGACAACGTCAAGAAGGTCGGTATTCGCAGCATCGTCGACGGCAAGCAGGTGGCCAAGGTCTTTGAGATCCTGCGCACGCCGGTCGTGGACGAGGAGAAGATGAATTGGTCGCGTCGCTATAAGCTCAACGTCGAGAAGATTTCCACAGGGGACGTCAACAAGATTGCCAAGGTGGTTCGTGATCTTTCCCAGCGCAATGTCGATGAGCATGGTCTGTCTGCGGGCGAGAAGCGGATGCTGACCCGTTCTCGCGGCATCCTCACCTCCGAAATCGCCCTTTCGGAGAAGATCGATGAGGACGAGGCCCAGCGTCTACTCGACGTGAACCTCGGGTTCGCCCCTGCAGAGCCTGGCGACGAGAACCATCACACCAAGTTCCCTAAGGAGCCGGCCAGCAAGACGTTGGCTCGTGTGGCGGCCGAGCGGGCCAAGGCGAAGGAAAAGGAAAAGACGACCAAGAAGAAGTAAGCGTTCGGATCTCATGTAGGTGCGCCTGGCATCATGAGCTGGCACTAGCGATTGGAATTGTTGTGGATTCTGATTGATAGTGTCATTTTCTGTTATTTATCGTGTGAGCAGTATGGCATGCTGTCAATTACTGTCAGGCAATGGAATGAATTGCCATTGCCTGAGGCGTAGCTTAAAGCGTGGCATTTAATATACCGACAGGTGACCTTGTGAATTCAACTGTCTTACGCCACGTATTCGATAGGTGCACTCAGTTCTACTCCCGAGGCATCTCTACGCACGTCGGGCTTGGGCAGCTCCACAGGCGAGCCGGCAGAAGTGCTGGCATGCAAGGGATATGTGCCTACGCAGGCCAACGTAAGTGTGTCCTGGCCCTTAAGGAAGCGTTGGCTGCGCACGCCGCCGGTGCCACGCCCCTTGGTGGGGTACATCTCCAACGGTGTCACCTTTGCGGCCCCCGTCTCGGTGCCTGGCAACGCCGCAGAGTCGCCGGCTATGGTGAGCACCACGGCTCCAGAGGCCGAATACAGCCCGTTTTCGCCTTCTTCGTAGTCCCATGCCACCTTCCCTGCGCTTACCACGCCAAAGGCGGCTACGTGACAGCCTGCAGCCAATCTGATGCCCTTGACACCCGCAGACATGCGCCCCTGAGGCCGTACACCAGCCGCATCGAAGGTGAGCAACGAGGAATCGGAAGAGATGAAGACGATGCGGTCTCCGTCTGCTGCGGGGGCGGCCCCAACCACGCTGTCGCCCTCTTTCAAGTCGATGACCTGCCAGGAGTCCATGGTGCTCGGGCTCTCTCGGTTCCAGCGCTTCACCGTGCCTTGCGCGGTGCCGATGGCCAGTGGTGTGGTAGCTGTGGCGGCGGTGTTGTTCTCACTATTGCCGTTCGCAGTGTTACCGTTTTCGTCGGTAGTGTTCCTGCCTTCGGCCATGGCGATGGCAGCCACCACGGTTTCACCGATGAGCGGGTCTGTGCTCTGCGTGCCGTTGAGCAACTCCGAAGCCGCTACGCCTCCGGTGACGTCTGGACTTTCTGTGACCTCGAGGGCGGGCAGATCAGCCACATGGGCCAATACCAGTCGTCCCTGTGAGGTGATCAGCCCGTACTTCGCTCTCATGGATGTGGCAAAGATCGAGACAATCTGATCGTTCGGTTTGCGTTTGTCGGATGCCATCCTGCTGTTCCACAGATCAACGGCCGCTTCCGGGAGCCTTGCCACCAGCCCGGAGGTGCTTAGCGCCACGGCGCAGGGGGCGTCATCCAGCTGTAACGCCTCAGTTGCCGCGTCTTCCTTACCGGCCTTGCGTGCGGCATTGGCTGCGGCCACAGTCGCTGCGGCGGAGGAGACCACATTGGCCGTGTGAATTGCCTTGAGTGCGGATGAGCTCACGCCTGACGTGGCTTCCTCGTTGTCGGCAGTGCCGCCTTCTGCTGTCACAGGCTTGAGTGTTCCGTCCTCATCTCGGTCGAGCAGCACAGTGCGCCTTGGGTCGCCCCATTGGGTCACGGCTTCGTCCATCTCGCCCACAATCACCTTGTCGAGGCGTTCGGGTGATGCCAGAATCTCGTTCAGTTCGTCGATTCGCTTGCGCAGATCGTCTCGTTCGCCTTCCAGCTCAATGCGACTCATCTTGGTGAGTCTGCGAAGCCGGAGGTCGAGGATGTACTGTGCCTGGATCTCGTCGAGGTCGAAGACCACCATGAGCTTGTGCTTGGCGGCATCTGCGTCTTCGGACGAGCGGATCACCTGGATCACCTCATCGATGTCGACCATGGCCAGCAGCATGCCTTCCACCAAGTGCAGCCGTTCCTGCGCCTTCCTCAGGCGGTATTCGCTACGACGGCGCACCACCACGCGTCGATGCTCGACCCACACTTCGAGCATCTCCTTCAAACCCATGGTGTGTGGTCTGCCGTGTACGAGCGCCACGTTGTTCATAGCGAAGTTGTCTTCCAGCGGTGTGTTGGCGAAGAGCTGGGCGAGCACGGAGGCCGGGTCGAAGCCGGTCTTGAGCTCGATGACGATACGTGTGCCGTTGTGCCGATCCGTCAGGTCGATGGCGCCTGAAACGCCTTCGATTTTGTGGTTTTTTGCACCGGTTGAAATACGTTCCAGCACTTTTTCCGGCCCCACCATAAACGGCAGTTCAGTCACGACAATGGCTTTCTTGCGGGCTGTCACATTCTCCACGTGCGTGGCGGAGCGGGTGGTCAGCGTTCCTCGTCCGGTCTCGTAGGCCTGGCGGATGCCCTCGCGCCCGATGATGATGCCGCCGCCCGGCCAGTCCGGCCCAGGTACGAAGCGCATGAGGTCATCCAAACTGGCATCAGGGTGTTTCATCAGGTATTTGGCGGCGTTCACCACTTCGCCGAGGTTGTGGGTGGCCATATTGGTGGCCATGCCCACCGCGATGCCCGAGGCGCCATTCACCAGGAGGTTCGGAATGGCCGCGGGCAGTACGTCGGGTTCCTTGAGTTTGTTGTCGTAGTTGGGGGAGAAGTCAACGGTGTCCTCGTCGATATTCGCGTTCATGCCAAGGGCTGCGGGAGCAAGCCTTGCCTCGGTGTATCGCGAGGCCGCCGGCCCGTCGTCCAACGAGCCGAAGTTGCCGTGGCCGTCCACCAGCGGGAGCCTCATGGCGAATGGCTGGGCCAGGCGCACCATGGCCTCGTAGATGGAGGAGTCGCCGTGCGGGTGTAGCTTGCCCATCACCTCGCCTACGGCGCGTGCGGACTTCATGTAGGCCTTGTCGGGTGTGAGGTTCATCTGACCCATCTGGTAGATGATGCGTCTCTGCACGGGCTTGAGGCCGTCCCTGGCATCGGGCAGTGCACGAGCGTAGATCACGGAGTAGGCGTATTCAAGGAACGATGTGCTCATCTCCTTGTCCAACGGTGTTTCGACGATGTTTTCCTTTACCGTGCGTGGGTCATACCCCGGTTTGGTTGTTTTTCGGCGTGATGCCATAGATAAGACTCCCTAAATCGTGACAATGGCTCTATATTAGCCAAGAACCTCGTCATCGTGAGGACCGATTGGCTCGTCCTATGCCGTTTTGTACCCACTCACCAACCTATCGTCCCGGAGTGGGTGCATTCCGGACATTCGGGCGCGTCTTGGACGTGGCGCCGCGTGGTATGTCCGAATTGTACGCAATTGGTTCCTTGTTTGATGAAAGCGGGTACGTTTCGGTCGTAAATAAGTCATATTTCGTCTGGATTGTACACGCTTATCGGTTATTGGCTGGAATCGGGTGCATTTCGGACAGTGGTGTTTGGGTATGCGGCGGTGGTTTAATGGTGCTATGAGTGTGGAGATTCCTGGTATGACGCAATTGCTTGAACATGCTCCGTTAGCGGGTTTCGGTGACGATGTACCCTCTGATGGTCAGCGTGGTGGGGCGCTTCACCTTTCCGCTTTGCTTCCGGCATTGAGCGCTGCCATCGGCTGTCCCGTCAAGACGCGTGTCCACGCCGACCCCGAGGCTTGCCGCAAGGCAATCGGCCTTCCGAAGGTCAGCTCCGCCGTGGTGGTACTCGTCGACGGCTTGGGCTACTGGAATCTCAACATGCGCATCGGACACACGCCATATCTGCGCTCGCTTATGAACCGCAGTGAGAACCAGCGTCCGCTCGCCACGAGCGTGCCGAGCACCACTCCCGCAGCCATGGGTGTCTTCGGCACCGGCACGGCGCCGGGGCTCACATCCATGACCGGCTTCACCCAGAGGAATCCGATCACCGGCGAGATTGCGCAACTCATCAGTTTCCAAGGTGCTCGCGATCCCGTAGACCTACAGCGAGAGCCCACTGTTTTTGAAAAGCTTACGGATTTAGGTGTGCGTGCCACCAGCGTGGGGTTGCGGCAGTTTGCCGATTCCGCCCTCACCCGTGCGGCACTACGCGGGAGCGTCTATGTCAGCGGTGCCACCCCGCATGCCCGTCTGATGAACGTCGTCAAATCAGCCCGTGAGCCGGGTCTTACGTACTTCTATCTGCGCGATGTCGATAAGATAGGCCACCACGAGGGGTGGGGAGAGGAAGCCTGGGTGGCCGCCTTGGAGAATGTAGACGCCCAACTTGGGCTGCTGGCCCGCAGTGTGCCCAAAGGCACGTTGATTGTGGTCGTCGCCGACCATGGTATGGTGCGCGCCGATCCTGCAAAGCGGTTCGACATCGCCGATCGGCCGGAGTTGACGCGAGGCGTGGCCTTGGTGGGCGGTGAACCTAGGGCCCCAATGCTCTACGTCGAGGATGGAGTCGATCCGCAGGATGTGGCGAGCCGTTGGGCCGATGCATTGGAGGGGAAGGCAGTGGTGCGCACCAAGTCCCAGGCTGTCTCTCTTGACATGTATGGTCCTGTGGATGAGCGCGTTCTGCCGGTGCTTGGCGACGTGATCGTGCATGCCACTGGTGAGAACACCATTGTGGACTCGCGCACGCAGAACGAAGGTGCAATGAGCCTGCTTGGTGTCCATGGCAGCTTGACGCATATGGAAGCCGACATCCCCTGCCTCATTGATCTGATCGATTGAGTGGATCGAAGCCAATCGTCTCAGTCTCCGAAGATAATTTCGTCCCAGCTGGGCATGGCGCTTCGTCCGGATTTACGTTTGCCGTTCGGTTGGGCCTTCCCGTTTCGGGTACTTCCCGGTTTCAGTCCATGTTGTCCATTCCGGTCATGTTGACCGTTCTGTTGCAAAGGTGAGAATACTTGTGTCTGCGCACTATCGGGATCCTGGCTGGCCGTTGTGGGTTCCTGATTTGTCAATTCTGCCGAGCTTTGGCTCTTTGGAGTTCTGATCACCGTATTGTCGTTGATGCTTTCCGGCGGCCAAAAGTCGCCCTGCGCTCCATTCGGCTGTGTTGAATTGCCTGGTACGGTTCCGTTGCTCGATGCACCAACTGCATATCGTCTTTGTGCCGCGTTGTCGACGGCATCAGCGGCATCTTGTTGAATTGGCGCGTATGCGGTTTCTGCTTGTGCTGAGGCTTGCTCAAATCGCTGGGATGGAACGTAGGAGTCCGGTTGTTGAGGATTGCCAGGCTCAGAGCTATCCATTGCCTCCGCCGATTCAAGCCGACCCATCTGCGCAGCCTGGGATGGTGCTGTTTGAGCAGGCAGTGCTGCTGGCTTTTGCCTTGGTGATTCACCACTCTGATTGGATTGCTGATAGGGGGGTAGTGGGTCGTAAACATTGTGCTGACGGGCAGTGGCACGGCCGGAGGCGTCACCCGTGGTCTGTTGCTTGGCGGCGATCGTACGAGGGGCCTCAACGGTTTCACCAAGCAACGCCTTTGCAGCGGCGTTCAGGCATTCCACCCCATTGTCCTGCATGCTCCAAGTCCAAACTGCGTTCACACGGTTGTGTGGTGTTTTAAACTGTGCGCAAACTCTCCAAGGTTTTCTTCCCTGGCGTGTCGCGTTCCACCTGACCGACCGGGGATTGATTTTTGCGGCTGTCAACGTCAGGTTGATCAGATCTCCGACTGTGTGCATGTGGCTACCCTTGGGCGCGTTCACGGCAAGGAATTGTTCTATGGCATCCTGTTTTTCGGTTTGCACCGAGGAGGTGAATCTACGCACCAGAGCTGCACTCAAACCATATTGCTCGGCCACCTTGTCTGGTTCTTCGCCGGCTCGTATGAGGGCTTGAATGCTTGAGATTGGAAGGGTTTGCGATTCATGCGTTGGTGCCGTCTCGGCGTTTTCCTGCCGCACCTGCTTGGCCTCCAATATGGCCAGTTCGAGTTGTTCATTGACCTGAACATGAAATACCGAAACACCGGAATGAAACACGAGGTCACCATTGTCGTCAACATGATCGAACCTCGCTTGCGCACCTGATTTGGCCGGCATCCGTCACCACTTTCCCTTATGCTTCGAACATCTATTTTTATGCTAGTCCTATAATGCCCCACGTGTCGTATTTTACCTTCCCCATAAATCGTGTATTCTGTAGCGCGTAAAAGTGATTTATTCTATATGGATATTTCACGTAAGTTGACGAAAGGAGCGAACCATGGCTCAGGATTATGATTCACCACGTAATAAGGACGAGGATGAGGAATCCTTGCAGGAACTTGGCAAAAGTTCGCAAAACGCCAATTCCGACATTGACGACGATGAGAACGCCATTGCCGAGGATTATGAGTTGCCGGGTGCTGATTTGAGCAACGAGGATTCGTCGGTCACGGTCATTCCCATGCAGGGTGACGAGTTCATCTGTTCGCAGTGCTTCCTGGTGAAGCATCGCAGCCAGCTGGCCTACACCGATGAGGCCGGCCAGCCGGTCTGCAAGGAGTGTGCCGCCTGATGGCGTTTGACGAGGCCTACAACGAACCTGAACAGGTTGAGGTGCTGCTGAAAGCGGTCGGCGAGGTGCCCGTGTCTTTGCGCTACGCTCATGCCGGAGATGCGGGTGCCGATCTTTGCACCACCCAAATGGTCACGTTGAAGCCTTTCGAGCGGGCCTTGGTTCCTACTGGTGTTTCCATTGCGCTTCCTGCCGGTTATGTCGGCTTGGTGCATCCGCGCTCGGGACTTGCCGTCAAACAGGGGGTGACCGTGCTCAATGCGCCCGGTACCATCGATGCGGGGTATCGCGGTGAGATCAAGGTGCCGCTTATCAATCTCGATTCTGAGCATACTGCCGTTTTTCATCCAGGGGACCGCATTGCGCAGCTGATTATCCAACGGTATGTCGAGGCGCGATTTGTGCCGGCACAGAAATTGCCCGGTTCCGATCGCTCTGAGCGAGGGTTCGGTTCTACTGGGCTTGCGTCCAATTGAAATGCCCGTCATCGGAGTGTCGTTTTTGTCGCTATGATGAGTCCGTATAGTAAGTAAAAGAGGGGAGTAGAGTATGGCTGATCAAGAAAACGAAAGCAGTTCTGCCAGGATGCTTGGTTGCGAGATTAGCCCCGATCCTCTTGACCCCTTGCAACCGATTGTCGTCTTGTGCCGTCAACATCATCCCGATGCCGACTTGGATATATTGGAACGGGCCTATCGCCGCGCTGTATGGCAGCATCGTGCTCAGCGCCGTCGTTCCGGCGAACCCTACATCATCCATCCTCTTGCCGTGGCACAGATCTTAGCGGATTTGGGCATGGGCCCCGCCGTTGTGGCGGCAGGTTTGCTTCACGATACGGTGGAAGACACGGACTACACGCTTGACCAATGCCGTGAGGAGTTCGGAGACACGGTGGCCGGCTTGGTGGATGGTGTCACCAAGCTGACGAATATGGAATACGGTGATTCCGCACAGGCCGAGACCATACGCAAGATGGTGGTGGCCATGAGCCGCGATGTGCGCGTGCTTGTCGTCAAGCTTGCCGACCGTGTGCACAATGCCCGCACCTGGCGTTATGTCAAGCCTTCCAATGCACAGCGCAAGGCCCGTGAGACGCTCGACGTCTACGCACCGTTGGCGAATCGACTTGGCATCAACGCCATCAAGACCGAGCTTGAAGAGTTGAGCTTCAAGGTGCTCTATCCGAAGATCTACAATGAAATCGTGGTGCTTGTCAGCCGTAGGGCCGGCCAGCGCGACGTGTATCTGAAGCAGATTCTGGAGGAGATCAAAGCCGACCTCAAGAAGCAGCATGTCAAGGCCACCGTCACCGGCAGGCCGAAGGATTACTTTTCGATCTACCAGAAGATGATCGTGCGCGGCCACGATTTTGCCAACATCTACGACCTTGTGGGCGTGCGTATCATCGTCGACACCATTCAGGACTGCTATGCGGCCCTCGGTGCCGTGCATGCCCGTTGGAGCCCGGTGCCGGGGCGTTTCAAGGATTATATTGCCACGCCCAAGATGAACATGTACCAGAGCCTTCACACCACGGTGGTGGGGCCTGGCGGCAAGCCTGTGGAGATACAGATCCGCACCTGGGACATGCACCGGAGGAGCGAATTCGGCATTGCCGCCCATTGGAAATACAAGGAAAACGGCCAAAGCGGCCGAAAACTCAGTGCTCCGGATAAGGAGGATCGCAAGCGCGAGGCAGAGGGGGCCGACTCCCAGGACATCAATGATGCCGACAATCTCAAATGGATTCAGCAGCTGGCCGATTGGACCAGCGAGACGCCCGATTCCGATGAATTCCTGGGCTCGCTCAAGGAAGACCTTGGTAGTGCGGAAGTCTATGTCTTCACTCCGAAGGGCAAGATCGTGTCGTTGCCAGCGAAGGCCACGCCGGTTGATTTTGCATATGCCGTTCATACCGAAGTAGGGCACCGCACCATGGGGGCCCGTGTCAATGGCAGACTGGTGCCGCTCGACACCGTGCTGGAAAGCGGTGACACGGTTGAGATTCTCACGTCCAAATCGGGAACGGCGGGTCCTTCCCGCGACTGGCTGAGCTTTGTCAAGAGTCCAAAGGCGCGTAATAAGATTCGTCAGTGGTTCAGCAAGGAACGCCGCAGCGAGGCCATCGATGAGGGGCGTGATGAGCTTACTCGTGCGATGCGCAAGCGCAATCTGCCGGTCAGCACGTTGCTTACTCCTGAGGCGTTGGTCGGGCTGGCGGACGAGCTCAACTACGACAACGCCGATGCCGTTTTCGCCGCCATCGGCGAGGGGCAGGTCTCCACTCAAAACGCCATCACGCATCTGGTTCACGATGCCGGTAGCGAAGAGGTCGAAGACAATGTCGAGCAGGCCGAACTGCAACTTCCCTCTGAGGGCAGGCGTACTTCCAAGAAGAGTGGGTCGCTCGGTGTCGCGGTCAAGGGCGTGGGCGATGTTTGGGTCAAGCTGGCGGGTTGCTGCACGCCGGTTCCCGGAGACAAGATCGTGGGCTTCATCACCCGTAACGAAGGCGTTTCAGTCCATCGTGCCGACTGCCAGAATCTACTTGATTTGAAGAAGCACCACGCCGAGCGCATCATCGATGTCAGCTGGACAAGCGCCAAGGGGCTGTTTATGGTCAAGATCCAGGTTGAGGCCCTTGATCGGCCGCACCTGCTCACTGACATTACCCAGGCGCTTTCGGACAGTGGCGTCAACATCATCAGCGCCAGCGTTTCCACAGGGTCCGACCGTGTGGCCATCAGTCAGTTCTCCTTCGAGATGGCCGATCCCCAGCACATGGCCACGCTGCTTTCCACGGTGCGCAAGGTCGATGGTGTATTCGACGTCTACCGCATCACCGGCGCCAAGGACTCCGCCGAGCCGCGCATGCGTAAGATGCGCAGCAAGGCGAAGTAGCTTTTTCGTGAGGTTGACGGTTTGTGCTGCTCAAACTTTATCCGACGTGTCATTATTTGTTGTCACGCTGTTGTTGTGCGGTAGACTGTGCCGCTTTATGTCACTATTTGTCGGCGCTATACCATTGTGTGGTAGATTGTGCCGTTTTGTGGCATGTTCTGTGGTGGATCCGTTTTATTGCGGTAAATAGTGACATAAAGCGGCACTATCCACCGCAATAATGCTATCGTGCGGCAGATAGTGCCATTGGACTTTATCTTTGCTCGCAATATAAAAATTCCCGGTGAACATTGCCAATCAATGGCCATGCATACCGAGAATGGTTGGGAATCTATTATCCTTTTACTTGTTACTTGACCTCGACCGAAACGATGACGGCGGGCTCCAAGGGTCGGTCGCTGCGGTCGGTGGGTAGCGCCTCGAGCTTGTCGACGACCTTCTTGGATTCGTCGTCAGCCACCTCACCGAAGATCGTGTGATGACCGTCAAGCCAAGGGGTAGGTACGGTGGTTATGAAGAACTGTGAGCCATTGGTCCCGTGCATCTTGCCGTCGCGCCCAGGGCGGGAGCCGGCGTTGGCCATGGCGAGCTTGTAGGACTGGTCAAACTTCAGGGTCGGGTCGATCTCGTCGTCGAATTCGTAACCAGGGCCGCCGGTGCCGGTGCCCAGCGGGCAACCGCCTTGGATCATGAAGTCCTTGATGATACGGTGGAAGGTGAGTCCATCGTAGAACGGCTTGTTGCTCTTCTCGCCGGTGGCGGGGTCGGTCCATTCCTGCTGACCGGTGGCCAGGTCTATGAAGTTCTTCACCGTTTGAGGAGCTTTGTCGTCAAAGAGGTTCAGGGTTATGTCACCCTCGGATGTATGCATGATAGCTGTAGTCATAGGTTCAGTATCTCATATTCATACGACGGTTGGTGCGTTGTTTACACAGCGAAATTGTCTCGGCCTCTGTCGGGCCGTTGATGCACGTGTTATAACGAATTCCGATAGCCATTTCTTCTTGCCCTGCTGTGTCGGGTGATGTTTGTTTGTACTGTGACAGCTACAACCGTTGGATTAAGGGTCTGTATGGTGAATCAGGCGTTCAATAAAAATGTGTTGTCAATCAGTGGTGAGGCATGAGTTATGAAAAGTGCTCGAAGGCGTTGGGAGGGGTCATGGCGGAATCGGATGACGATCACGAGGATTATTCGCACTCCCTGAGGTTTGAAGAACCGGTGAGGGTCTACCACACCAAGCGCAACGTTCTCGTCTCGTCGCTTTTGGTGGTGCTCGTGGTGTTATGCATCGTTGCAGGTCCCCGGCTTGTTGGAGCTCTTCAAGGAAAAGCCGCGAAAGGTTCGAAATCCAATCCGGTGAAGATTGGTGTGGTTGGAGTCACTAGCCCGGAGTTTGTCCTCTTCAAGCAGGAGGCACAAAAAGAAGGCATCTATATCGACTTGGTCGATTTTCAGGATTACACATCGAACAACCCTGCCGTTGATTCCGGTAATCTCGACATGAATGAATACCAGCATCTTCTGTATCTGGCTGATTATAATGTCAAAAACCATAAGAACCTTCAACCCATCGGAGCCACCGCAACCTATCCGTTGGGCATGTATTCCACAAAGGTCAAAAAGCTTGCCGATGTTCCACAGGGGTCGCAAGTTCCCATCCCTGATGACGAAAGCAATCAGGCCAGGGCCTTGAGCGTGCTTACAGCGTCGCATCTTATTGTTCTCAAGCATCCCTGGACTCCGTTTAGCACGCCGGCCGATATTGACACGGCTGCCTCGAAAGTCAGTGTCATGCCGGTCAAAGGGGCTCAGGTTCCCAGTTTTCTCAATGACCCAAAGGTCTACGCCGGCGTAATCAACAACGATTTCGTTGCCGATGCGAACCTCAAACCCACAGACGCCCTTGCCACCGACTCCTCAAGTGCAAAACAGTCGCGGCCGTATATCAACGTCTTTGTGGTCCGGGCAGCGGATATACACAACCCCACCTATTTGAAACTGGTGGACATCTTCCATCGAAAGACCGTTATGGATGGAATCGTGAAACGCTCAAAAGGCACAGCGGTCTTGGATGCCAACTACACAGCTGGCCAGTTGCAAGGTTATCTGCGCGACATTGAGGCGGAGGCGAGAGCCGCTGGGCAGTGACTGGAACCAATGGTGAGCAATATAACAATGGCTCACCAGCCGGAGTGCAACGTGCATATGCACTGAGACGAGATGAGTTGAGAAAGGCGGGGCCTTCCATGGTGAATCAGGCAATAGTATTTGACCATGTGGTCAAGGAATACGACGGGAATGGGAAATCCTCCCGGAAGACAGTGCGTGCCGTTGACGACGTATCGCTCCAGATTGATCAGGGTGAGATATTCGGCATCATCGGTTATTCGGGCGCAGGCAAATCCACCCTCGTGCGCATGATCAATGCCTTGGAGCGTCCGACCACAGGATCGGTAACGGTGTTGGGTCAAGAGCTGAACGGTATGAAAGAGTCGAGATTGCGCCCGTTGCGTCAGAAAATTGGCATGATCTTCCAGCAGTTCAACCTGTTTTCCAACACAACGGTGGCTGGAAACATCGCCTACCCGCTGCGGCTGGACCACTGGCGTGAGGACTATCAGCGGCGTCGGGTCGAACAATTGCTTCGTTTTGTCGGCCTTTCCGATTACGCCGATCGCTATCCTTCTCAGCTTTCGGGCGGGCAGAAACAGCGAGTTGGCATTGCCCGTGCACTCGCCACGAATCCGAAGATTCTGTTGGCGGACGAGGCTACAAGTGCCCTTGATCCGGAAACCACTGCAGAGGTTTTGGACTTACTCAAACAGGCGAACAATCAGTTGGGCATCACTGTAGTGGCCATCACTCATCAGATGAGTGTCGTCCAGCAGATAGCCAGCCGCGTTGCCGTCATGAGTGCAGGTCGGGTTGTTGAGCAGGGCAATGTTTATGACGTCTTCGCAGCTCCTGAGCAGGAAGTCACGAAACGATTCATAGCAACCGCCGTATCAGGTGTGCCGGATGCCGGGCAAATGGAGGCCCTGCATCGCCAGTGGAAGGGGCGTATTGTCACCGTCGTGGTCCGTCAGAGGGCGGTTCAACGAGTCGACGGTAGACAAGTGGCGGCTTCTGGGCAGGATATTTCTGATTTGATTGCCAGGTATGGTGTGTCTACAAGCTTGCTGCATGGGGGGATTGATGCTGTGGGTGGATATGCGATTGGTGCCATGACCTATGAAATCGCCAGTGATTCAAATGGTGATGAGTTCTTACGGGCGTTGAGCGCCCACAGCGATGTCTATGATTTTGGCACAGCTGCAGATCCTATGGACTACGGCCGTGCAGTGTCAGAGCCTTTGCACTTTGCGTCAAATTCGAGTCTGGGGAACAAACAATGATTGATCATACGCAACTATTGGCTGATGCGGTGCCTGATATGACAGTCGGGTATGGGCGCGCAAGCGTTGTGGCCATGAATCAAAGCTGGGATGTCATCAAGCCTTTGCTTATTCAATCGGTGGGGCAAACGCTTGAGATGGTACTCGTCACTTTGGTCATCGGAGGATTTCTTGGGCTTATTCTCGGAGTTGTGCTGTATGGCACGCGTCCGGGGAATTTGTTCGAAAACCCCGTTGTATACAGGGTGCTTGACATTATAGTCAACATCGTACGACCCATTCCATTCATCATCTTTCTTGCTGCCATGCAGCCGCTCACAATCAAGGTTGTCGGTACTTCCATCGGCACTTCAGCCGCAATCTTTCCGATGGCCATGATGGCCACATTCGCCACTTCCCGCCTGGTGGAGCAGAATCTTGTCACCGTGGATTCCGGGGTCATAGAGGCAGCGCGCGCCATGGGTGCCTCACGGTTGACCATCATCCACACGGTGCTCATTCCTGAGGCATTAGGGCCGCTCATTCTGGCGTATGCGTTTTTGTTCATATCCATCCTTGACATGTCCGCCATGGCTGGGTATATCGGCGGGGGTGGATTGGGTAATTTTGCCATATCGTACGGTTATCAGAAGTACGATCCCGCGGTCACATGGATGGCTGTGATCATTATGATTGTCTTGGTACAGGTTGTGCAGGCTATAGCAAACGGTTTTGCCAAACATGTGCTTAGGCGTCGGCAATAGAATAATTCGCAAAGGCTGTCAGTAACAATCATCGTTCGCGCTTGGACGGACTTGAGAGAGGCCCCTCTTGCAGCTGTCGGAGAAGTTGCAC
Source organism: Bifidobacterium sp. ESL1118 (assembly GCF_058505595.1). Taxonomy (NCBI): domain Bacteria; kingdom Bacillati; phylum Actinomycetota; class Actinomycetes; order Bifidobacteriales; family Bifidobacteriaceae; genus Bifidobacterium; species Bifidobacterium sp. ESL1118. The sequence goes on along the minus strand of NZ_CP196371.1, from coordinate 1,352,789 downwards.
GGTTGAAATAGTATTGGACCATGACTCAACTTCGTTTTGCATTGGCACAAATCGATACCTGTGTCGGGGGTTTGCAGGCCAACGCTTCGCTCATCTTGCAATACTGCCGGATGGCTGCGGCCCACGGTGCGGGTGTGGTGGTCTGCCCTGAGATGACGCTCACCGGGTACCCCATCGAAGATCTGGCCTTGCGTGCCACATTTCGCAAGGCTGCCTCGGACGAGGTCGGTAGACTGGCTCGAACGCTAGAGCGTGAGGGGCTGGGTGATCTGTACGTGGTGGTCGGGACCGTGGGAACGGTACGGCCGGATGGCAGCGTCGATGACGATGCCGACGATGCTGACGATGAGCGTGGCGGCGAAGGCGACGAAAATCTTGAGACACGTGACAGCTATGCCGATGAAACGTGGACCAAGGCTGGCCCTGAACACAACAATCCTATTGAAGGCAATCCGACCAACCGTTTGGTAGTACTCCATGATGGAGAGCAATATGCGGCGTACGACAAACATTTTCTGCCCAACTATGGCGTTTTCGACGAATTCCGCATCTTCCAGGCAGGGGATGCCGCCATGATTTTCAATGCTGGCGGAGTTCACATAGGCGTGGCCATCTGCGAGGATATCTGGCAGGATGGTGGCCCTGTGGAGGCATTGGCCCAGCGCGGCATCGACGTGTTGCTCACCATCAACGGATCACCCTATGAGGAAGGCAAGACCCACACCCGCTATGACCTTGCGGCCCAGCGTGCGAGCGAGGTTAATGCTCCTGTGATCTATGTCAATCAGGTGGGTGGTCAGGACGATCTCGTCTTCGATGGCGGCAGCTTTGTGCTTGATGCGGACGGAACGACATTGGAGCGTTCGCCCATGTTCATGGAGGACTTGAGCTACTTCGATTTTGACACAGATGCGGCCAAGCAGCAGGTGGGTACGTTGGCTGCTTGGCCTGGCCCTGATGAGGAGGTCTACACCGCTTGCGTGCTGGGACTCAAGGACTACATGGCCAAGAATCATTTCGACGGCGTCACGCTCGGACTCTCCGGCGGCATCGACTCGGCGTTGGTGGCCGCCATGGCTGCGGATGCCTGCGGCGGGCAGAACGTGTGGGGCATCTCCATGCCGAGTATGTATTCCTCCGATGGCTCCAAGGACGATGCCTCCGATCTGGCGCATCGCATTGGTGCTCACTACGACGTGCAGCCTATCGAGCCTTTGTTCAAGGCGTTCCAGGGTCAGCTCAATCTTGAGGGAGTGGCTGCTGAAAACCTGCAGGCGCGCATCCGTGGGGTCATCGTCATGGCCTACTCCAATTCCAAAGGGCTTCTTGCCTTGGCCACTGGAAACAAATCTGAGTTGGCTTGTGGCTATTCAACCATCTATGGCGACGCGGTGGGCGGCTACGCACCTATCAAGGACCTGCTCAAGACACGTGTCTGGGAACTGGCTCGTTGGCGCAATAGCGCTGCTTCCAGTGGCATGGGCGTCGGTGGGCTCCACATCGTGGGCAATGAAGGCGGCGGTCGTGGCATGCCGCAGCCGGGCGGCGTAATGATACCGGTGAGCAGCATCGAGAAGGCGCCGAGCGCCGAGCTGCGCCCCGGCCAGAAGGATTCTGATTCCCTGCCGGAATACGCCATGCTTGACAAGGTGCTGGCTGCCTATATTGAAAAGGCACACGGCCGCGCCGATTTGCTCGCAGACGGTTTCGATGAGACCACGGTCGACACCGTCATGCGCTTGGTGGATCGAGCCGAGTGGAAGCGCCGTCAATACCCACTGGGGCCAAAGGTCACGGCGCTCGCGTTCGGGCGCGACAGACGTCTGCCGGTCACTAGTGCTTTTCGTGAGTAGGCCGGGTGGCCTCACCTATTGCATTCAGCCTAGGACCTACATAATCATGCAATATTGTGTGCGCATTATGCATATCGTCATCCAGCTTGCTTTGGTGGTTCAGGCTGCGAAACAACAACGAGGTAACGAATATGGATGCGGATATCGATTTGACCGGATTGGAACGAGATGAATATGCCTTTCCCGGTCCATTGCGCGACCGATTGGTCGCCGCGATTCTGAGCGGTGAGAAGACGGCCACCACGTCCTTGTTGGCAGAATATGAGCACGACCACGATTCGCTTCCTCAGGTGGGTAAGCTCTCGGTGGTCCTTGACTCGCAGAATCACGAGGTCTGCGTCACCCGTCTTGAGGGTATGCAGGTGGTGCGTCTTGCGGATATCACGCTTGACCATGCGGTCAGTGAAGGGGAGGGCTATACGACTGTGTCCCAGTGGCGTAAGGCTCATGAGGAGTTTTGGTACAGCGACGAGTTTCTTCGGGAAATCGGAAATCCTGATTTCGCCGTCGATGATGACACCTTGGCGGTTTGTGAGCGATTTAGAGTTATTCAGATGTTATAAAAGCATATGTCTGTGTTGATGAAGAGCGCGGATGTCGTAAATGCACTTTGTGAGGTAACTCACTACTTTTATTCCGTGGTGAAAATATAAATCTATTATAATTGAACCAGACGATGCGCGATGATGTGCGTCTCGTTCAAGTGGTTAGTACAAGAAGTACAAAGGTTATCAAGGAGTGATACATGACCGCAGTTGATGAAAAAGTCCCAACCGCTGAGGAACTCAACGAGAAGGCTTGGAAAGGCTTCGTCGGTGGCGACTGGCAAAAGGGCATCGATGTCCGTGACTTCATTCAGAAGAACTATACGCCTTACGATGGGGATGAGTCCTTCCTCGCCAAGGCGACAGACAAGACCAAGGAAATGTGGAACTACCTGGACACCCACCAACTCGCAGTGGAGCGCAAGCAGCGCGTGTACGACGTGGATACCCACACCCCGGCTGGTATCGACAACTTCAAGGCCGGCTACATCATGGACAAGGATCATGATAACGTGATCGTCGGTATTCAGACCGATGAGCCTTGCAAGCGTGCCATGATGCCGAATGGTGGCTGGCGTATGGTCGAGCAGGCCATCCAGGAGGCGGGCAAGGAGCCCGATCCACAGATTAAGACGATCTTCACCAAGTACCGCAAGACCCACAACGACGGTGTGTTCGGCGTCTACACCAAGCAAATCAAGCTTGCCCGCCATAACAAGATTCTCACTGGTCTGCCCGATGCCTACGGCCGAGGCCGCATCATCGGCGACTATCGCCGTGTGGCGCTCTATGGCGTGAACTATCTGATCGAGCAGAAGAAGATCGACAAGGATTCCATTCCGTATCGCAACGACTTCACCGAGACCGAGGTCGAGCACTGGATTCGCTTCCGCGAGGAGCACGCCGACCAGATCAAGGCTTTGAAGGAGCTCATCAGCTTGGGCAAGACCTACGGCCTCGACCTTTCCCGTCCGGCTCAGACCGCCCAGGAAGCCGTGCAGTGGACCTACATGGGCTACCTCGCATCCGTGAAGAGCCAGGACGGCGCCGCCATGAGCTTCGGCCGTGTCTCCGCCTTCTTCGATGCCTACTTCGAGCGCGATCTGAAGAACGGCACACTCGACGAGCTGCACGCCCAGGAGATCATCGACCAGATCGTCATGAAGCTGCGTATCGTTCGTTTCCTGCGCACCAAGGCCTATGACCAGATCTTCTCGGGCGATCCGTATTGGGCCACTTGGTCCGATGCCGGCATGGGCGATGATGGCCGCCACATGGTCACCAAGACTTCCTTCCGTTTGCTGGCCACGCTGACGCTTGATCACTTGGGGCCTGGTCCTGAGCCGAACATCACCATCTTCTGGAGCCCGAAGTTGCCAGAGGGCTACAAGCGCTTCTGCGCCCATATCTCCATCGACACCTCCGCCATCCAGTACGAGTCCGATCCCGACATCCGTGGCAAGTGGGGCGACGATGCGGCCATTGCATGCTGCGTATCCCCGATGCGTGTTGGCAAGCAGATGCAGTTCTTCGGCGCTCGTGTGAACTCCGCCAAGGCTCTGCTTTACGCCATCAACGGTGGCCGCGACGAGATGACCGGTATGCAGGTCATCGATAAGGGCGTCATTGACCCGATTCGTCCTGAAGCCGATGGCACACTTGACTATGAGAAGGTCAAGGTCAATTATGAGAAGGCTTTGCAGTGGCTCTCCGAGACCTACATGGAGGCCCTCAACATCATCCATTACATGCATGATAAGTATGCGTATGAGGCCATTGAGATGGCGCTTCACGATAAGGAAATCTATCGTACGATGGCCTGTGGCATGTCTGGTCTGTCCATCGCAGCCGATTCGCTTTCCGCGTTGAAGTATGCGAAGGTCTATCCTATCTACAACAAGGATGCCAAGGATATGCCCGGCCATGAGGATGAGTACGTCGAGGGCATGGATGACGACATGATTGTCGGCTATCGTACAGAGGGTGAGTTCCCGATCTACGGCAACGATGACGATCGCGCCGATGACCTGGCCAAGTGGGTTGCCGGAACCGTTATGGGACAGCTTCGTAAGCTGCCGGTGTACCGTAACGCCGTTCCTACTCAGTCCATCCTCACCATCACCTCCAACGTGGTGTATGGCAAGGCGACCGGTTCGTTCCCATCTGGGCACAAGAAGGGCACCCCGTATGCTCCTGGTGCAAACCCGGAGAACGGCATGGATACCCACGGCATGCTGCCTTCGATGTTCTCGGTCGGCAAGATCGACTACGACGACGCGCTGGACGGCATTTCGCTGACCAACACCATCACCCCTGACGGCTTGGGCCGCGACGAGGATGAGCGCATCACCAACCTGGTGGGCATCCTTGATTCGGGCAATGGCCATGGTCTGTATCACGCCAACATCAACGTGCTGCGCAAGGAACAGCTTGAGGACGCCGTGGCTCACCCCGAAAAGTACCCGCACCTCACCGTTCGCGTTTCGGGATACGCCGTGAACTTTGTCAAGCTCACTCGTGAGCAGCAGCTCGACGTGATTTCCCGTACCTTCCACCAGGGTGCTGTCACTGACTGAGTGGCAAAACCGCTGTAAGAGGTACAAGGGCTGAAAGTTAGGGGTGACTCCTTCGGGAGCCGCCCCTAACTGTTGATGTAGCTGGGACACAGGGTTCAACCGATGCAGAACTAGCCATAATCACAGACTATGCTTAAATGTGAAAGATGCCACATTCGGTCTGCGCAGCGTTGATTGCTGTGTCGTGGAGGCATTCAGTCCGCTAAAATGAGGAATGTAAGTTGACATAAAGGAGTGCGGCAATGACTGCTACTACGCGTGTGGCGACGGCAACTGAGAACATTGCGGTGAACGAGAGCCCCAATAAGACTTCGACGGTTGTAAATAAAATGGCCAATGACGATGGCAGCTTCCATACAACGACCCCTCATATGCTTAAGACCTCGAAGGTCTATGCTAAACGAGCATTGATGGGCGGCCTTTCAGGTTTCAAATCCCCAATAGGTCTTGACAGACGTGACCGCGTGGCAGCCATGCGCACTGGAGACATCGGTTTCGTGCATTCCTGGGATATCAACACCTCCGTGGACGGCCCAGGCACACGTATGACTGTGTTCATGTGTGGTTGCCCGTTGCGTTGCCAGTTCTGCCAAAACCCCGATACCTGGAAGATGCGTGATGGCAAGCCTGTCTTTGTGGAGGACATGATTGACCACATCGTCCGGTACAAAGATATTTTCCAATCCACAGGTGGCGGACTTACGGTCTCCGGTGGAGAATCGATGATGCAGGCGAAGTTCGTTTCACGTGTCTTCCACGCAGTCAAGCAGGAGGGGGTGGGCACATGTCTCGATACCTCCGGTTTCCTGGGTGCCAGCTGGACCGATGAGATGCTCGAGGACGCGGATATGTGCCTTCTTGACGTCAAGTCAGGCGATGAAGAGACATATCACAAGGTCACTGGATCGGCGCTTCAGCCAACGATTGATTTTGGAAAGCGCTATTCCACGCTCGGCAAGAAGATATGGGTTCGTTTTGTCCTGGTTCCCGGGTTGACCGACAGTGTGGAGAACGTCGAGAACGTAGCCAGGATCTGTGAGGAGTTCGGCGATGCCGTCGAACATATCGACGTGCTGGGCTTCCATCAGCTTGGCCGTCCAAAGTGGCATGAGCTGAACATACCTTACCCGCTCGAAAGCCGTGAAGTCCCTAGCAAGGAGCTCAAGGAGCGCGTCAAACAGCAGTTCCGCAATCACGGTTTCGTGGTCTATTAGGCAGGTGCGTTTCTACGCATGATAGTTCTTTTACTCCCGCGAGTATGGACGGAACGTGTCCGCAACTGCGGGAGTTTCGTTGTGTGGCGACTCTTTCCCGCAGTTACAGCCGTTTTGCGTCCGTAATGGCGTGAATAGTGGTGCCCTTCCCGCAGTTGCGGCAGTTTTCCCGTTCATAGCTGCGGGGTGGGATGTGCGTGACCTTGCATGGTGTACTCAGGCGGCGGTAATGTGGGGCGCTGTTGGATGTGTAATCTGAGCTGAGGCATGCCAGCGTACAACCTCAGCCATGAGATCGTACGGGAGAATAAGGTTGGACGCTGAACCTAGACTACTGGCGGAACCGCGTGGGGGAGTGCCCGACGTGGTATCCACGTTGCAGGGTTTTCGTGATGCCTGTATGCGCCTGTCGGACGCTAATGGACCTTTGGCGGCCGACGCGGAACGTGCATATTCCTACAGATACTCCCATAAGGATTGGCTGATTCAGTTCAAACGTGAAGGCGCAGGCATTATTTTGCTCGATCCGGTGGCCCTGACGCAGGCCGGGGCTGATTGGGACCTGTTCAACGATGCCGTCGGCGATGTTACTTGGATCTTGCATGACGCATTGCAGGATTTGCCCGGCTTCAGGGATATTGGGCTTCGTCCTGCGGCGTTGTTCGACACCGAAATCGCGGCGAAGCTGCTTGGAGTCCGTAAGTTCGGTCTTGCGGCGGTCACCGAACGCTATCTTGGACTGACTCTGGCCAAAGAGCATTCCGCCGCAGATTGGTCGTATCGGCCGCTGCCACGTGATTGGCGCAACTACGCGGCCCTTGATGTGGAGTTGCTTATAGAGCTGGAGAAGGCTATGGGTGCTGAGCTCGAATCTGCGGGAAAAGCCGAATGGGCTCGTCAGGAGTTCGAATACACGCTGCACAAGGGGTTGACGCCAAAACACCCGAGCCCGGATCCCTGGATGAACATTTCGCATTTCAGCGCACTTGGTCAGGATAGGCGCGGCCAGGCAGTGGCAAAGGCGTTGTGGGAGAAACGTGATGAGTTGGCCCGTAGGTTTGACATTGAACCCACAATGTTGCTCTCGGATGCGGCCATTATTGAAGCGGCTTTGAAGAAACCTCACAATGCCGCGCAGTTCCGCGCAATCCGTTCGCTCAATCAGCGAGTCCGCAAGAATGTTGGAGGTGAGCAGGGTAAGATGTATGAGCGATATGCCCCCATTCAGCGCAAGGTGAAGCCATCGGTCTGGAGAAGGGTCATCGAGGATGCGCTGGCGCTTCCACGAAGCCAATGGCCCAGGCAGGTACCTGGCAAGGATTCACCTCACGGCAAGGCTCCCAAGTCCCTGTCGTTCTGGGCCAAGCACCATCCTGACCGCTTAGCCCGTCTTCGTGCTGCACGCAAAGCAGTGGGACGGGTGGCAAGTAGCACGAAAACCCCTGATGCCATGGTGATTAAGCCGCAGATACTGCGCAATCTTTGCTGGCGGGACGATGCCGAGAATTTCGGTCAGGAGGATGTGGCACGATTCTTCCGTGATCAGGGTGCCAGACAATGGCAGATTGACCTTACTGCAGCGTCCGTGAGTCGAGCTATCATAGAAGGGTTGCCTTAAGGCATAAGTAGTCGTTACAACAGGAGACCAGCGTGAAAATCAGCGTGAGAAATCTCGAGCCCACCAAGGTGAAGCTCACCGTCACAGTAGACCCCGAAGAATTCGAGCCATATATGGACAAGGCTCGCAAGGAAATAGGCAAACAGATCAATGTTCCGGGCTTCCGCAAGGGGCATGTGCCCGGCAAGATCATCGACCAGCGTGTCGGTTACCAAGCTGTTGCCGGTGAGGCCGCAAATGACGGTGTACCTGAGTTCTACAACAAGGCCTTGGAAGAGAAGAAGATTCGTGCCATGGCTCAGCCAAAGCTGGATGTCAGCGATTTGCCTTCCTCTGCGAAAGACGATACCAAACTCAAGTTCACGGCGACTGTGGAGCACCGCCCTGACATTGAGCTCCCGAAGCTCGACGACATGGTTATCGATGTGGAAAAGGCCGAGGTCACTGAGGACGATGTGAACAAGCGTCTTGACAATCTTCGCCAGCGTTTCGGTACATTGGTCGGTGTGGATCGCCCAGCAGGCAAGGGTGATTACGCCAACATCGACCTTGAGGCCCAGATTGACGGTGAGTCAGTGGATTCACAGGAAGGTGTGAGCTACGAGTTGGGTAGCGGCACGCTACTCGACGGCATTGACGAGGCATTGGACGGCCTTTCGGCCGGCGAGGAGACCACCTTTGAAGGCACGCTGGAAAGTGGTGACCACCAAGGTGAAAAGGCGCAGGTCAAGGTAAAGGTCAATTCCGTAAAGCAGGAAGAGCTGCCGGATCTTGATGACGATTTCGCCCAGGAGGCTTCGGAGTTCGACACTCTCGAAGAGCTAAAGGCCGACGTGCGCAAGCAGAGCGAGCGTGACAGCGAAGGCCGTCAGGCCAATAACGCCCGTGACGCCTTCATTGCACGCCTCGAAGACGGTCTCGACATCCCTCTGCCCAAGGACATCAGAAAGCAGATGCTCGAAGATCAGTTGAAGCAGGTCACCGCAGATTCGTCCAAGGCCACAAAGGACCAGAAGAAGGAAGCCGAGGAGACCGTCGATAAGGAGCTTCGCGATCAGATTGTGCTCGACACGCTTGCTGAGCAAATGGATGTCAAGGTTTCCCAGATGGATGTGACGAACTTCCTCATGTCGATCGCCCAACAGTATGGCATGGATCCCAATGCCTTCATCAACGCCATTGTCAACAATGGTCAGCTTGGCAGCGCCGTCCAGGAAGTGGGTCGTTCCAAGGGCTTGCTCGCAGGCATGCGTGCGGTCAAATTCACCAGCGACGGCAAGGACCTCGATTTGAGTGCCTTCCTTGAGGAAGACGAGCAGCCGCAGGCTGCCCAGGAAGAGGAGGAAAGCGTTGAGGCCGCCTCCGCCGCGGCCGCTGTGGCCGATCAGATTTCGTCTGATTCCTCGGATGCCTCTGATTCCAGCGAATCGAAGTGAGCTGTACACATCGGTAGTTGACGTGTAAATGCAAAAGGGCCTGAGACGAGCACTTGGGTCCTTTTTATATGTCGTGATTTCGGTACCAAACGACTGGAATGTACCGGTATCAGGTGTTCTGAGATATAAGTGGGTACGATTCAGTTGGTTTAGGCGTGAATGGTGACTGAATTGTACCCGTTCATGTGCGTTAGCGCCAAAGAGCGTACGATTTGGACTATGAGTTTGCAAGGTGAGAGAGACGACACACGTCGGAAGAGCGATATGAGTCGAGCGAATATGCAGGCGGTTGGAGATGACGATAATCACGGCGCACAGGCTGGGCATGAGAGTTTCCGTGGCACACAGGCTGTGCACGATGGTGGCCCCACAGGCATCTGGCATCGTGGTCATGGCGGCAGCATTGCCTGTGCTATGGGGCTCGCGCTTGTTTTAGGTGCCGTCATCGGCGTGGCTTCGGGCCTTCTTTCGGTGATGCTCAAGGGCGTGCAATGGCTCATGATGGGGTATATGGAGAGTTCGTCCATGTCCGGCCCCTACGTTGTGTCTCCTTGGCGAAGGATTGCCTCGGTGGTGGCAGCCTCGTTTGTTGCCGGCATTATCTGGTGGCTACTTCGCACACGTACTAGAAAAGTGCCTTCTGTTGCAAAGGCTGTTGCCGGTGAGGAAATGCCTGTCTGGCAGACCACAGTGCATGTACTTCTGCAAATCTTCATTGTGGGCTCCGGGTCGTCCATTGGTCGGGAGGTGGCGCCCAGAGAGTTCGCCGCCATGCTCGGCCAGCGTTTCTGCGATGCGCTGCATATCAGCAAGCGGGAGCGCACGGTGATAGTGGCCTGTGCCGCTGCGGCAGGGCTTGCCGGGGTTTACAATGCGCCGCTTGCCGGTACACTCTTTGTGGTTGAGATATTGCTGGCCGATGTGAGCGCCCGCACGGTGGCAATGGCCCTAGGCATGTCGGGCATAGCGGCTTACGTCGGTTCGCTCATCAAAGGTCGCGACGTGTTCTATGACATGCGTTTTTTGGCTCCTCGCGGTGTTGCCGCGCCAACTGTTCAGCTCACCATATTTGCTCTGCTGTGTGGTTTGTTCGCCGGTGTGATTGGTATGGGATTCCGTGGGCTTTCGAGCTGGGCCGGCAGCAACCGGGCTCAGGGTGCGCACTTGATCTGGGCTATGCCATTGGCTGCGCTCGCTACGGGTGTTGTGGCCATTTGGCTGCCCCAGGTGATGGGTAATGGGCGTTCAGCAGCTCAGTTCGCGTTCTCGCCTTCAGCGTCTGGCGAGCGAATTATCGATGCTGTACATATCGCTCCGGGGATGCTGAGTGCTGGTACGGGTAATGGCGCTGGAATGGCTTTGGCGAGCGGCAGTGTGCTCTTAGAGCTGTTTGCCATCATGCTGGCCAAGATTCTGCTCACTACGCTTACCATTTATTCCGGTGCCTCGGGAGGCGTGCTGCAACCCGGTATAGCTGTGGGCGCCTCGATGGGAGCCGTGCTCGGCGTCTCGGTGCTCATGTTGTTTCCAAACCTTGAAGGGCTGAGCGTCACTGCTTGCGCGTTGGTCGGGTCCGCCAGCCTGCTCTCAGTCTCCCAACAGGCTCCGCTCATGGCGATGGCCCTTGTCATGGAGCTTACGGATGTGCCGATGAGCTATGCGGTGCCCATTGTCGTCGCTTCCTCCACCGGGATGGTGGTTTCAATGTGCCTTAACCGTGTCTTTCCTTCACGTCCTCAGCTCAAATAGGCTCGGTGTCGTACAGGGCAAGGTAATATTTCATACGTATAATATCATTAGAACCAAGGAGATATGGTGGCAGGATTGCTGACATCGACGCCGTTGACGGCGACTCCGGCGATGGATGATGAGGAGAGCAGCGCCCCATCCATCACCGACCCGATTTTCAATAGGCTGCTCAAGGACCGCATCATTTGGCTCGGTGATGAAGTCAAGGATGCCAATGCCAATGTCATCTGCGCACAGATGCTGATGCTGGCGGCCGAGGATCCGAAGAAAGATATTTGGCTGTACATCAATTCGCCCGGCGGCTCGATCACTGCTGGCATGGCCATCTATGACACCATGCAGCTCATTGAACCTGATGTGGCCACGGTGGCTGTGGGCATGGCTGCATCCATGGGTCAGTTCCTGCTTTCCAGTGGAACCAAAGGCAAACGGTTTGCCACGAGTCACGCTCGCATCCTTATGCATCAGCCTTCGGGCGGCATCGGCGGCACTGTCACCGATGTACGTATCAACGCTGAACTCATCATGGATATGAAGAGGACGCTTTCTCAGCTCACCGCGGATCAGACCGGCCATACACTTGACGAAATCTACAAGGACAACGCGTACGATCACTGGTATACGGCACAGCAGGCATTGGACTACGGGTTCATAGACAAGATTGTGACCACACCGGGCACTATGAGTGCCACGGACGATGTCACTAAGAAGGGGGAGTGAGCATGGCCAGCGAAGAGGCAAAGTTTGTAGCGCGTGCGGATCGCCTTGCTGGACCACGTGGTGTGGCTGGGTTCCTCCCGCAAAACCGTTACGTCATGCCACAGTTCTCTGAAAGAACCCCGTACGGCATGAAAACGCAGGATGCGTACTCCCGCCTATTCGAGGATCGCATCATCTTCATGGGTGTGCAGGTGGATGACACGTCTGCGGACGACATCATGGCCCAACTGCTCGTGCTGGAGAGCCAGGATCCGAACCGTGACGTCATGATGTACATTAATTCGCCCGGTGGCTCCATGACCGCCATGACGGCCATCTATGACACCATGCAGTACATCCAGCCCGATGTGCAGACCGTGTGCCTCGGCCAGGCCGCCTCGGCTGCGGCGGTGTTGTTGGCCGCTGGCACCAAGGGCAAGCGGCTCATGCTGCCCAACGCCCGCGTGCTCATCCACCAGCCTGCCATCGAGCAGGGTGGCGGCAAGGCCAACGAGATCGAGATTCAGGCCAAGGAGATGCTGCGCATGCGTGAATGGCTCGAGGACACACTCGCCAAGCACACCGGCCAGCCCAAGGAGCGTATCTCAAACGACATCGAGGTGGATACGTTCCTCACGGCCCAGGAAGCCAAGGACTACGGTATGGTCGACGAGGTATTGGTCCACCGAAAGTAGTTTAGGTCCGGATGCTTGGGTGCCGGGATATTCTGCTCGCCGGGGTACTTACCTTGGCGGGCGTTTTCTTACGGACTTAGGGTGGCAGGGTCGGCCATTCTTGGTCCGTGCACTTGTTGCCAGGCCGCTGGGGTATCCTATGTAATACGGTGAACTATTAAGGAGCACAGGTATGGGACGTGTGGTGAGCTACAACGAGGGGGTGCCGCATTGCACGTTCTGTGGCAAATCCGAACGTCAGGTGCACAAGTTGGTGACGAGTCAGGGGGCTGCGATCTGTGATGAGTGCATCGCCCTGTGCGTGGACATCATTTCAGAGGACGGCAAAAGCGACGCTGTGGCGAACAAACTTGACTTGCCCAAGCCATCGAAGATCTGTGCTCACCTCGATGAGTATGTGGTGGGCCAGAACGATGCCAAGCGTACGCTTTCGGTGGCCGTATACAACCATTTCAAACGTGTCAATATGGAGTTGAGGGAAGCCTCTCATCCAGATATGCCGTCGTCTTCGATGCGCGGGGTTAAGGTGGCCAAATCCAATATTTTGCTGCTTGGACCCACGGGTGTGGGCAAGACGTATCTGGCGCAGACGCTGGCTGAGGTCATGAAGGTTCCGTTCGTCATCACCGATGCCACCACGCTCACGGAAGCGGGGTATGTGGGTGATGATGTGGAGACGGTGCTGCAACGGCTGCTTCAGGCTGCTGATGGCGATGTGGCTCGTGCCGAGCATGGCATCGTCTACATTGATGAGATCGACAAAATAGCTCGCAAGAGCGGCGAGAACACGTCCATCACCCGTGACGTGAGTGGCGAGGGTGTGCAGCAGGCGTTGCTGAAGATATTGGAGGGCACTATCGCTTCTGTGCCGTTGGAAGGCTCCCGTAAGCACCGTGAGGTGGAGAGCGTCAATATGGACACCCGTGGCATCCTTTTCATCTGTGGAGGGGCTTTCATAGGGTTGGACGGCATTATCAAGAATCGTCTGGGTGCCCATGAGAGCGGTTTTACCGCCTCTTGGCGTGATGGCCGGGGCAACGGAGTGCAGAATCAGCATGAGCTGCTCAACCGGGTCTGTGCCGATGATTTGGCTGAGTTCGGCTTGCTCCCCGAGTTCATCGGCAGACTCCCTGTGGTGAGTGTGTTGGATGAACTGACCGAAGAGAATCTGTGCGATATTCTGGTGAAACCCGCCAATGCCCTGACCAAGCAGTATGTCAAGCTCTTCAAGGAGGACGGGGTAGGACTTGTCTTCACCGATGCGGCGATTGCGTCCATCGCGCATACCTCCATGAGTGAGGGCACCGGGGCCAGAGGGTTGCGCGCCATCATAGAGAAAGCATTGGAGGATGTCATGTTTCGCCTGCCGGAAATGGACGATGTGGAGCAGGTGGTTGTGGATGGTACCGATGATGCTGATGACGGTGACGTATCGGGGCTGACCATCAGCGAACGTAGGCGTGGGGCTATGAATGGGCTTTCGAGCCAGCAGAGGAAGATCGCATAGGTTCGAACCATGTGCCAAGTTGCGACACGCGGCTCTTGCATAAAATGGTTGCTGGCGCTATATTAGATGAGTTGTCAAGATGAGTTCTTGATGATACGCGCCAGTAGCCCAATGGATTAGAGCAGCTGACTACGGATCAGCAGGTTACAGGTTCGAATCCTGCCTGGCGCACTCTCGATATATGTTATACTTGGTTTAGTTGCATTGCGATGCTGGTATAAACTGAATTTCCTATTATTTGCTTCAAGTATGGATTTTATGATAGTGAGCCCTGCGTGGCAGTGCACCGTTACCGTTAATAAATTATCAAATAGGCATGTGAATAAACTGTGCTATTGAGCATAGGTATGCCATTTACAGTTCGTTTGTTTTCACATCATGCTGGTGGCGGTTAACGACCAATGGAGGCGCCGTTGGCATTGACATACCACCACGTCGCAGAAGATGTTATGCTCGGGTAACAGTCAAGAGACCCGATCCAGTGGGGGTAAGCACGGAGATGAAATCCTCACTGTTTTCAACGTTTTCGAGCAGGGTCTGCATTACCTCGGCTTTGCCAGTGTCTGCAGTGTTGCCCTGCGTTCCCATCATGTCGGTGAACATGATGATACCGTGCTCTTTCAATAGGTAAGAGGCCTGCTCGAACGTCGGCTGATAGTTGGCCTTGTCGCCGGAGACCACAATCAGATCATAGCTTGATGGGTTGAGGCGTGGAAGAAAAACCGAAGGGCTGGCGTTGACGGCGCGTAATGTGACATGGCATGGGTGCCTGTCGGCATGGTCGTCTTCCTCATCGGCGCCGTTGGCCGCATTGACTTGTGCAATCTGCGCGCGGATGGCTGATATGCCTCGGGCGGAGGAATCGACAGCGGTTATTTGCCCGTCGTCCTCTAGGCCCGCAGCCAAAGATAGGGCTTCCAACACCGATCCCGTGCCCACGCTGATCACACTCGTGGCGTGTGTGAATTTGGTGATGAACGTCAGTAGCTGATTCTGTGAAGCCGGGCTGAGTGGCCAATTCGAACGTTCGGCCTGAACTCTAGCCTGACGTTGCGCTTCCGGTTCGACTTGGGCGGCGTGACGTTCTGTAAATTCCCACATGTTGCCGGTAACGGCGCTCTTGATTTCACTCATGATACATACTGTAGTACCATCCCTAGGTGAATTGTTTGTACTGTGGTGCTTCAGAACTGTAGGAAGCCCATGGATTACTGGCCATTGACCCTCGTAACGAGTTTCCACATCTCTTCACCCACATCGATTCCGCGGGGGCATGGACGGCTACAGGCTTTCACTGATTGGCATGCTCCGATGCCATCCTCGGTTTGGATGGCTTGCAACCGTGCATCCGTGGCGCTGTCGCGAGAGTCATTGATGAACCGCGAGGCGGCGATTAAGGCAGCCGGCCCTATGAATGCCTCACCCCCGGAGTAAACAGGGCAGCTGCTTTCGCAGATGCCACAGGAGATGCAGTTGGACAGCTGTTCGTACCGCTCAAGCTCTTCGGGGCTTTGCAGGTATTCGAACATGTCGATGTTGCCTTCGGCGGTGGTCTTTAGGGCATGGTTGGCCTTGAGGTATGGCTCCAATGATCGAATCTGGCTCATCATTGTATCGGTGTCCACGATAAGGTCACGCAATACGGTGAATCCCGACAGCGGTGTGATTTCTATGGTATTGGAGGCGTGTTCGGCTGCCATGACGTTATTTGTGGGAATGCCGTTGCTGTTTGCGTCGGCGCCATTGCCGATTTCTGCATCGGCGTTTCGGCTATGGTTATCAACGACATTGCCATTGGGCAGCGTTGCCGTCTGACTGTTACCCGTCGAGATGTTTCCTGCGGGGGCTGTATGGCGGAAGCTGTGGTCTCCCTGTCGGCCAGTGCCGTGCCCAACCTGTTTCCCAACGCACTGCGCCACCGTAGTGGTGCAGAGCAACGCCGCGGAGCCGTTGATGGTCACGGCGTCGGACCCGCAGACACCGTGACCGCAAGAGTATCGGAATGCCAGAGTGGGGTCAAATGTCCGTTTGATTTCCAGCAGGCAATCCAGAAGCGTTTCGTTGCCTTGCACAGCCAACGTGTAATCCTGATTCCAATGATTGCCTCTGATGCGTCGGATAGCTGAAGGGTGGGAAGAGGCAAAGGGGTTGGCACGATGTGAGGCAAACGGGTTGCTCGAATGCTTTCTTATTGAGGCACCCGAAGTTGAACGGCCGTCAGGTTGCGGAGTGAATCTATGGATTCGAATCGTAATGGTCAATGGTGTAGGTCTTGATTCCTTGGTTGATGTCAACGTTCTCTCCCTGAAAGCAATATGGTTTTGGCTGTGGTTGGTGTATCGTCGTCGAGTGTGCAGAATAAGGCTGACGCAAGCGGCGTTCCGGATTCACGCGGAAACGATATGGCGGTATTTGTTGTGTGTTTCATGCGGTTTTCCTAGTAGGCCCTTGACTCCGGCGGCATGTCGACAATGTGAACCGGCTGCCAAAGCACTGCTCCGTCTGCGGAGACGATTGAATGTTTCAGGAAGTTGGCATCATCGCGTTGCGGAAAATCATCGTTGTGGAACGATCCTCTCGATTCGTGGCGTGCAAGGGACGTATGAAGCATCGTCTGTGCAAGTTCTATGAGATTGCCCACTTCCCAGATCGCGGTGAGTTCCTGATTGAACGATGGGGAAGCCGAATGAGTCTTCAGTGCCTCAGTGCGCGGAACTAAGGTTTCAGTCACTTGTTTGAGCGCCGATTCAATTGTTGTCTTGCTGCAACGCACAGCCAGCGCACGTTCCATGATGCGGCCGAGGCTGGCCAGCACGGCGTAAGGATTGTCATTGGTTGTCGCAGGAGTGCCGGTCTCTTCGGTGTCGTTTGTTGAGATGCTGTTGGTCTTGCCTGGGGCTTGGTTTGCGTCCGATGGAGGAGTTGGTTCAAGCAGTTTCTCCATATCCTCTTGGCGATGTATTGCCGTCTTTCTGCAGGCGGATTGTGCCAATTTCCCATGCTCATCGTCGGTGATGGGTGTGCCAGATAAACTTCCTGTGATCGGATCTGATTGTGAATCCCTTGTCGTCTTCGCTGCCGTGACAGACTTGGCGATGGACTCTGCGATGGACTGACCGGCTCGTGAACCGAAAAGACAGGCATCGAGAAGGGAATTGCCGCCGAGTCGATTCGCACCGTGGACGCCGACACAGGAGCATTCGCCGGCCGCATACAGGCCAGGGATCTCAATTCGTGCATCGTTTTGCCATTGATATACATGGCCTTCGGTGGTGATGGGAATGCCTCCCATGGTGTAGTGTGCTGTGGGTTTTACGGGCACCCAATCCCGAGCGGGGTCAAGGCCGGCGTAGCGTTGCACCGTCTCGAGCACCTGTGGAAGAGCCATTTTCATGCGTTCGGGACTGATTCTGGTCATATCAAGCCATACGCAGTCCTTGGGACCATTTGGGTCCTTGGGGTCAGGCACGCCCCGCCCGGCAGTGATTTCAGCCACGATGGAGCGGCTTACCACATCCCGAGCGGCCAGGTCTTTGTGTTCTGGAGCGTAACGTGCCATAAAAGCCTCGCCATCGGCATTGCGCAGGATTCCTCCCTCGCCCCGGGAGGCTTCGGAAAGCAGAATGCCGGTATGGGCCAGGCCGGTGGGATGAAATTGCATGAATTCGATATCTTCGAGCTGCAGTCCGGCCCTAAGCGCCAATGCCATGCCGTCGCCTGTCAGATCCCAGGAGTTGGAAGTGGTGTGGAACAGTCTTCCGGCTCCTCCTGTAGCTAGAAGCACATTTCTCGCGGTGATGGCATGGATTTCGCCCATTTTGGTATCAAGAGCCACAATTCCTTGGACTGCAGTTGATTGTGAGGATTGAATCTTCTGTGCCAGCTGCCGTTGTTCCGCGTCTGTGGTTGCCGCAGCTGCGAGTGAAGAGCCAGACCCGAGTACTAAATCCGTCACGTACCATTCCTCTGCGAATTCCACGCCAAGGGCCGTGCACTGCTGCCAAAGTGCATAGAGGATTTGATGGCCGATGCGATCTGCAGCATATGCCGCCCGGTGCACGGGTTGTTTGCCAAAATCAGCCGTGTGACCGCCGAATCGTCGTTGGGCGATGTGCCCATCTTGGGTTCGTGAGAATGCCACGCCGTCTTGTTCCAGACCAATGACGGTCTTTGGTGCTTCCTTGGCCAGTATCTGTGCGGCATCCTGATCCACCAGCCAGTCGCCGCCTTTGACGGTGTCGTAGTAGTGCCAATGCCAGTCGTCGTGCTCCAGATTGCCCAAGCTTGCAGCGATGCCGCCCTCGGCCGACCCTGTGTGAGATCGAAGTGCCTGAAGTTTGGAGATTACGAGTACCTTGGGCTGAACCCCGTGCGAACGCATCGTGGTGATTTCATCCGATCGTAGTATCGCCAATGCTGCCGATAATCCTGCTGCACCTGCTCCGACGATCACGGCATCGTAGTCATTGCTCACTATGTCTTGACTCATACCTTGATTCTTGCACAAGCCCTAACACAATCAAGCGTCGTTGGGTGCTAGGGCAATAATTGAGGCATGACAGGTGCATTCAATAACAAAGTGTATGAAGTCGTGAAACGAATCCCTCGGGGCAAGGTGGCTACGTATGGGCAGGTCGCCGCGTTGGTGGGAGCACCGAGAAATGCACGCTTTGTTGGTTTTGCCCTGCATTCCAACCCTGAGCCCGGGGTCATACCCTGCCATCGGGTGGTGTTTCGCGATGGCTCCTTGGCGCCTGGTTTTGCGTTCGGGGGTCCAGACGAACAACGCGAATTGCTTGAAAATGAAGGGGTGAAATTCATAATGCCTGTTAGCCCCGACACTAATGCTGGTCAGGCTGGTCTTGTCGTTGATTTGGCTAGCTGTCAGTGGCTGGAGTAGCGGGGATGGTGAAGCATCCGTTCTTCTCGTGTATCTGTCCAAAGAGCTCCATTTCCCCTAGCTCCTCATTGAGCGAACGTATTGTCCATGGTGGGGCTGTCGATTCGTCTGCTCTTTTGGGGCTGTGATTTCTACTGTTCGGTTTTTCACTGTTGAGTGCGCGAAGAATGTTGTCTTGGCTGGCGAAGATCTTATGCATTGTGCATGCTCGTATTGCCGAAAGAACAGCCGATTGCCGTTCGTCCGAGGCTGATTGGGCTTTGGAATCTCTAATCGCGTCCGTGTTCGTGAGTCTGGGTGCATCATTCATAGGTTCAGGCGCGTTGTGACGGTTGTCTACGTGGTTCGACGAGAGGTGAGGGATGGCACCGCCTGACGTTTTTTTGATTTGTGCGTCGGGTAATGGATGGAATGGAACATGGGCCGTGTGGCAGATTTCTTCGGTTGCGCTCACCGAAGTCAGCAGCATCGCACGATTCTCACTGATGAGGTGGTTGCAGCCGGTGTTATGGGGTATGTTGATGTCGCCTGGGGCGGCATACACCTCGCGTCCGAGTTCTGCTGCCCAATTTGCTGTGTTCAGGGCTCCGGAACGATTACGCGCCTGAGCCACCACCACTGTTGAGGCAAGAGCCGCGATGATGCGATTGCGCAGCAAAAACCGGCGGGCTTCGGGAACGGTGTTTGGACATAATTCACTGATGAGGGCACCGCCGTTTTCCGCGATTCGTTCGAACAGTTCGCGGTTGCGCTCCGGGCCGATATGGTTCAGCCCGCCGGCAAACACCGCCACAGTGCGCCCGGAGTTCTCCCGGCCCAATCGGGACATACTTTCCAGTGCGCCCCAATGGGCTGCCGCATCTGCACCATATGCGCCTCCGGAAACCACCAAATGGCCGTTTTCGGCGGCTTTTTCGCCCACTGAGCGAGCTACGTACCGGCCATATTCATCTACTCCGCGTGAGCCTACGACAGCCATGGGTTTGTCGCAACTGACCAATGATGATGCGTCTCCATAACCCCAAAGGCATAGTGGCGATGCCCAATCATTGTGTGTGGAAAGATCGCTCAGTTGTTCAGGCCAGCATGGGCTGCCAGGACTGATGATCCATTGGGTTCCGTTGTCTGTGATCCATTCCGTGAGTGTCTGTCTGTCATGGCTGGGCAGCTGATCGAGTCTTGCCTGCCAGCGTTCCAATGATCGGTGGAACGCATCCATGCCTTGGGCATTGACTCTGCGCCCCCAACGGGCCGTGCCGGTTGCGAACGCCCAGTCCAGTGCCTTCAGATCAGTGTGATGACCCCGAACGCTTCGAGCGGAATCTATGAGTTGGAGCGTTTTCACCGCTGAGTCACAACCTTTGATGGTGGCATACATCAATGCATCTGCACCGTCGATGCAGAACGTCAGTATGGCCCGGGCCAAGGTTTCCTCGTCCAATGCGGGATTCGTGGCTTCGGTGTTCATTTCAGTGTTCCTTTGTTCGTAATGTAATGCTCTGGAGGATTTCTTCACGCCCAGGTGATGTTTTGCCGCCAAGATCGGCCAGAGTCCATGCCAGTCGCATGGCACGGTCAGCTCCGCGCAGACTTAGACGGTTGGACGTCAGCGCACGGTCAATGATGGCGAGCGCCGCCTTTGACGTATTCGTTCTCAACCATGTTCCAGATGCTTGCGCATTACAGACCCAGTGCTGTTTGGCAAAGCGCGCCTGGGCTGTCTGACGGGCTTGGGTCACGGCGGCGCGCATGGTGGCGCTTGATGTTCGACGACCGCCTGTGTCGATGATGTGTTCCACCGGAGGAACCTCGACCTGAATGTCGATACGGTCGAGAATTGGCCCAGAGAGACGGGAAAAGTAACGCAGTCGTTCCTTCTCCCTGCAAGTGCATCGTTCGCCTGTTCCGTATCCAAAACCGCACGGGCAAGGATTGGCTGCCATGACCAACTGGAATTTCGCCGGGTAGTAGGTAGTGCCGTGCGACCTGGAAAGAGCGACATAACCAGACTCAAGCGGTTCCCTCAGCGTTTGCAGCGCACGGGGTGAGAATTCTGGGGCCTCGTCCATGAACAGCACCCCACAATGCGCCCGGGTGATTGCTCCAGGCTTGGCTGTGCCGGAGCCGCCGCCAACGAGTGCTGCTGTCGATGCCGTATGATGCGGAGCCTCAAATGGTGGAATGTCGCTGATGCCATAGCTGGAAAGCTCACCGCATAGGGACCGTATCGATGCCACTTCCAGCTGTTCTTTCTCGTCAAGTGGCGCCATGATCGATGGCAGCCGTGAAGCCAGCATCGTTTTGCCGCTTCCCGGCGGTCCTACCATCAGGAGATGGTGCCCTCCCGCCGCGGCTACTTCCAGTGCCCACTTTGTGTGTTCCTGACCCACCACGTCCGCCATATCTCCCACGTCTGATGCAGCGACTGTCGGGCGGTCTTTCGTTTCGAATGCTGCAAGCTGCTCGTCACTGAGGCTGTATGAGGCTTTTCCGCCCATCAATTCAATCAGCTCGCCTAAATGTCTTATGGGTATTGCCTCGATGCCTTCCACAAGATCGGCTTCGTTTTCATTGTCTTTTGGAACGATAATCCGTTTGATGCCGTGCTCTTTGGCGTATAGCATGATGGGCAGCAGTCCCTTGATGGGCAGCACCGATCCATCGAGATTGAGTTCTCCTAGTGCAATCGTCTGCGCCAAAGAATCGTGCGGAATCGCGCCGGCGGCGCTGAGCACGCTTGCGGCTATCGCCACATCGTGCGAGGAGCCGCGTTTGGGCATGGAGGCTGGGGAAAGATTGACGGTCACACGTGTTTCAGGCCACTTGAAGCCACTGGCCTGACAGGCGGATTTGACGCGTTCTCGGGCTTCATTGAGAGAGGCATCGGGCAGGCCGATAATCGAGAAATAGGGAAGACCTGGCGAGATGAACGTCTGCATTTGAATGACGAATGCCTTGAGCCCAACCAAGCCCACGGACATGGAGTTGCCGATGACCATCAGAACGCTCCCGGTATCCAATGGGTGAGCACATGCCCTTCGTGAATCCACAGTGACATGACATCGAAGCGGATTCCGCTTCGGTCGATGCGTTTGCCCGGACCGGAAAGCCAGAGAAGAGCCGCTGTGTGAAGGTTGAGTTGCTTGTTGCGGGTGACGGCTTCCTGTGGTGTGCCATATCTCAACGTCCTTCGGGTCTTGACCTCCACAAACACCAACGTGCCGTCGCGCTCGCGCATGATGATGTCGAGTTCCCCATATCGGCAGGCCCAGTTACGTTCAAGCACCTGCCAACCGCGTTCCTCCAGCCACGTTGCCGCATAGCGCTCGCCGCATGCACCTAGCTGTTTGGGGCCTAATCTGCCATTGCATAATGCGGATTCAAGGTCATGAAGGGATTCGAGTGGTGGATCGGGCGCTGCGTTGGGCTTCCTGGTTGTTGAGACATCGGTGTCGTCAGGCGCCCCGTAAACATTGATGTTCGATGTGTGGCTAGGTGAAGAGCTGAATGCGTCACGTGACGAGGAAGAGGGCTTGGTGCGTATGGGTGTGTGTCTGCACACCGGCTTGGTTTGTGTTTCTATGATGGTTGTGTTCATAGGTTCAAGCAAAGCACAGATGGCTTGAGCATAAGCAGCGAATTGGGCTCATGTGGTTAAAAGGTGGTCGTTTTTGTCTCGGTCGGCGTGTCGATATGCATATCTTTATATATCACCGAAGATTTATGCAAAATTGTATGATATCCGTATTTCATTGTTACTGGATGCGGATAGGTTCTGGTATAAACAAAGGGGCTTCCGACAGCCTTGTGGCACTGTCTGAAGCCCCATTGACATTTCTGGCGGATGCTCTACTTCACCAAACCGGTGAGCTCGCCCAAGTCAAGCTCGAAGCTTACGCCGCGATTCTCGAAGTCTGGTTGATTTCGTGTATGCTCCATCGCGTGGCGGACGAACTCTCCGGCCACCGACACGGCATCCTCAAGTGGCTTGCCTGCCATCACGGCGCCACACACCGCCGAAGCGAATGCATCTCCGGTGCCATGAATCATGTATGGTAGTTTGGTGTGTGCTGATTCGTTCCTGAATAGCTCCCCGTTCTCGCGATGCCCCACGAAGTTGCGCAACTTGCCGTCCTCGCGATCGATGCCTTTAAGAACGACGTTCTTGGCGCCCAAGTCAAGCAACGCATTCAACCAATCGTCCACCTGTTCTTCGGTGAGATTCTGCCCGGGGTAGGTGCGGCCCGTCAGCAGGCTCGCTTCGGTGAGGTTGGGCATAAGCACGTCCGCACCGTCAGCCAACGTGCCTGTGGCGTCGCACATTTCTTGCGTATATGTGGGATACATCTTACCGCCGTCACCCATCACTGGATCCACCAGGCGCAACGCCTTGGGGTACTCGCGGTAGAGACGCTTGATAAGGTCCACCTGCTGCGCGGAGCCCAGAAAACCGGAATAGACGCCATCCAAATCGACGTTCACCTTGCGCCATGCGTCGAGATAGTCATTCAGGATGTCCGTGGTGTCATGGAACGTATATACGGGGAATTTCGTATGTGCTGAGAACAATGCTGTGGGCACCGGGCACACGTCGCATCCTGCGGCTGAAAGAATCGGGATGGCTGCGGTCAGAGAACATTTGCCATAGCCACACATGTCGTGGACTGCGGCCACGCGTGGGATATAGTTTGGATTGCGCTTGAACAGCACGGAATTGCTTGTCATGATTGACCTTCGATCTGCATCGCCAGATGGCGGCTTATGCTGCTTTAAGAACTGGCGGTGCTGGCACCAACCGTAGCATTAAAACGAAAAGGTTGATAGCGCCTTTACCGCATTGTGTTATAGAGTCCAATTTCACGTTCAGACCAAAGTTTAAGCCTGTGCCCGTGCTCGTGGGATGAGGTCAGGCCTACCTGGTCACCGCTGCCGTCCGGCATGCATACGTTGAGATGAGTCTGGGCGACGAATACCGACGGGTATTGTGTTTTGGTATACAGCCACGTTTTGATTGCTTCGATATTGGCGCCCCTCACGGAGCAATGATGTTTTGAGCGGCATCGGTTTGGTGAGGCGAATAATTGTTGTTGACACGCGTGCGCGGTCGAAAATTTGACATTTTAAGATGCCTTATGCATTATAGAACTAAAGCGTTTTAGTAGTCATTTGAGTGGATCGCGTCATTCGTTATGGGGTGCGGCCTGCCTCGGGAAACCGGGATCGTTCGATTGACTGAATGGGAAATTCGATTGGGAAGGCGAACACAATGAAGTTCGGAGTAAACTACACCCCTTCGCACGGCTGGTTTCATTCATGGCTGCATCAGGATTGGGACAGCGTGGCAAGGGATTTTGATGCCATTGCCTCTCTGGGACTTGACCATGTGCGGATTTTCCCGTTGTGGCCGATTCTCCAACCGAACCGCACATGGATTAATCGGGCTGGCCTGGACGATTTGCACCATATGGCACAGTTGGCCAGCGATCGAGGGCTTGACGTGTATTCCGATGTGCTTCAAGGGCATATGTCGAGCTTCGACTTCCTACCTTCCTGGCTCATCACGTGGCACAAGACCAATATGTTCACGGATGCGGATGCTGTGGCTGCCGAGGCAAAACTGGTTAAGGCCGTCTATGATGTGCTCGCTGATGTGCCGCGTTTCAAAGGGCTGACGATTGGAAACGAATGCAACCAGTTTGAGGACTCCTCCCATCCGATGAGCATGCCTGCCACGGCTGAGCAGGTGGATGGTTGGCTTCATGCCTTGATCGATCCAATCCATGATCGGGCTGGTCAACGAGGCCAGATTGTTGTCCATGGTGAAAATGATGCAGTCTGGTATGAGGAGGGGCATTCATTCCGTCCAACCGCTGCTTCTCTCATTGGCGATGCCTCCATCGTCCATTCCTGGGTGTTCAACGGGACAGCGCAACGGTACGGGGCGCTGTCCAATGAGGGCACCAGGCATGCGGAATACCTGATGGAGCTTTCCAAGGCGTTCGCCACAGACCCCAAGCGTCCAGTCTGGCTCCAGGAGATCGGTGCTCCCGGCAACGTCATCGACGAAGCCGATGCCCCGGAGTTCTGCAGACGTTCCGTGGAGCACGCTGCCGACTGTACCAACGCCATGGCGGTGACTTGGTGGTGCTCGCACGATGTGGATCACACTATGGGTGATTTCCCTCCATTTGAACATCAACTTGGCCTGTTCGATGAGAACGGGAAGGTTAAGCCCATTGGCAGGGAGTATTCAAGGCTGGTCAAGGAGCTTGCGGGCGCGCCGGAACCTGAAGAACGCTCCACGGCGGTGGTCGTTGAAACCGATGCACAAGGTAAGCCGATGCTGAAGGCAGCCTGCGCGCCTGGTGGGTCGGTGTTCACCAAGTGGATGGAATTGAGCATGATGGGGGTACGTCCGGCAATTGTTTCCTCGACTCAGGCAGCAGACCCACAAATGCTTGCAGCGCGTGGTGTCGAACGTTGCATTCCAGTTGAGATGAAGGCGGGAATTGGGTATAGTGCGGTTTCCGATCCATCGCTGGAAGACAAGCAGGCTTAGCGTTTAGAGTCAATTCAGGATTTAGGCATTGCCTTATCGTTAAAGACTCACTCATTGAGGAGGGTGAAATGCTGCTTAAAGTACAGCAGGAAATCGATCGTTGCCATCGTGTCATGCGTGAGCGTGTGAAGCCGCACGTCCATGAGGTGCTTTCGACTTGCAGGGTCTCTGCTATAAAGAATCCCGGTGAGCCTGAGCCGTCTGACGAGTTCCTGCAAAAGGTACGAAATGGAGAGATTCGCTTTGAGCCTCTGCAGGTGGGGGAGCCTTGGGGCACCTCCTGGGGTACCACTTGGATGAAGGTGGAAGGCCGAGTTCCTTCCCCCATGTCTCATAATCGCCCCATCGAGCTTCTGGCGCATCTGGGATGGTTGGATTGGCCTGTGGGAGGCCACATCGAGGCTATGGCCTATCGTGCCGACGGATCCGTGATCAAGGCCGTGCATCCTCAGAATTATTGGATTCCTTTGGTTGACGGTGAAGGTAAGGCTGATTCCGTGGTCAACGAGGATGGTACGTTCACGCTGTTTCTCGAGGGCGCCTACAACCCTAATGTACCGGGTTTCAGCAAGACCGAGTTGGGCACCAGGCCGACAGGTAAGGCCGATGAACGCTATGAGTTCGAGTCGGTGGACGTGACCGCTCTCAATCGTGAGATGCTGGGCTACCTCATGGACTTGGATGTGGTTTGCGGAGCCGTCGAACAGTTTGATTCCGGTGACCCACGCTACTGGAAGTTGGCGAAGGCGATGCAGCGTTCGCTGAATGCGTGGGATGAAAAGCATCCTGAAACGTTGCAATCGGCTCGTAAGGCTCTTTCGGGCGTGCTTTCCCAGCCGGCGAATGCATCGGCCATGAAGCTCACCTCCATGGGCCATGCCCATATCGATTCGGCTTGGCTGTGGCCGGTTCGTGAGACGAAGCGCAAGGTGGCTCGCACTGTATCGAATGTGTTGGCGTTGATGGACGAGGATCCTGACTTCGTCTACGTGATGAGCTCCGCGCAACAATATGCGTGGTTGGAGCAGTATCATCCGGATCTGTTCGTCAGAGTGCAGCAACGTGTCAAGGAAGGTCGGTTCATACCGGTCGGCGGAATGTGGGTTGAATCCGATGGTATGATGCCTTCGGGTGAATCGCTGATACGTCAGATTTCGTTTGGCAATCGGTATTTCAAGGAGAAACTTGGGGTGAGACCGCACGGCGTGTGGTTGCCTGACAGTTTTGGCTATACCGGTTCTTGGCCGCAGATTGCCAAGCGATCGGGCTATTCATGGTTCCTGACTCAGAAGCTGAGCTGGAACGACACCACGCGTCTGCCGCATCATTCCTTCATGTGGGAAGGCATCGATGGCTCGCAGATATTTACCCATTTTCCGCCGGCCGACAAGTATGATTCTGATGTGTCCGTCAAGGATATGGCTTACATTCAACGCAATTTCAAGGACAAGGATCTTTCCGACCGTGGCATTCTGCTCTTTGGCTATGGCGATGGCGGCGGTGGCCCGACCCGTGAGATGACCCTGCGCCAAAAGCGGGTCCGTGTTTTTGAGGGGTTGCCGAAGGTCTCGTACGGCACTCCCGATGAGTTCTTTGCCACCGCCCATAGTGAGATGCAGACCGAGGCCGGCGACGAGATGCCTATATGGAAGGGCGAGCTCTACCTTGAAAAGCATCGTAAGACGCTTACCTCTCAGCAGGAGATGAAGCGTGGATGCCGCAAGGAGGAATCCCTACTGAGGACTTTGGAATACCTTGGCGCTGAAGCCACTGTGAAGAACTCCGAATATCATTACCCGTATAAGGAAATCGACAGGATTTGGCAGACTCTGCTGCTCAATCAGTTTCATGATATTCTTCCTGGCTCGGCGATTGAATGGGCTTGCCGTGTTGCCAGAGAGGAATATGCGCGAGATTGCCGGCGGCTGCCGGTCCTAATCGACGATGCGATTGGTGCGATTGCGCAGGTGTCTGAAGATGCCGAGCGGTTGCCGGAAGCGTTCATTTCGCAATATGCGGTCGACGGAAATTCTTGGAAGCCACAGCCGGTTTTGGTTGATGTCTCACCAGTGGGACTTGTCAAGCATGCCGATGGGTCCGTAACGCTCGATAATGACAAGCTGAGAGTGCATATCGCTGCTGATGGCACGGTTCGTTCCATCGTTGATTTGGGGCGCCGGCGTGAAATGGTCCCCGAGGGCACCGCGCTTGGTCGATACGAGATTCTCAAGGATGAGCCCGATATGTACGACGCGTGGGACATTGATCGGGATGCGTTCCTTGAGGCATCCGCATTGGAGGAAGGCCACATTACCGATATCGTTCGAGGTGATGATGGATCGGTAAAAGTTTGCGTGAACAACCGGTACGAGGAATCGATCATTGCCACGTCGATAACGCTCCGTCCGTCGCAATGCCAGTTGGACTTCCACATCTGCGTTGACTGGCATGCTCGCGAGAAGCTGCTGAAGGTGGATGTCCCCGTTGGTGTGATTGCCGACACTGTGAAATATGAGAGTCAATATGGCCTTGTTGAGCGGCCGGTAGTGAAAAGCACTGAGCGCGAGGAGGCCATGTTCGAGAGTTGTACGCATAGGTTCGTGCAGATTTCCGATGCATCTTGCGGTGTAGGTGTGGTCAATGGTTCCACATACGGCTCTGATGTTGCTCCGCTTCGCGATGCTCAAGGAGTTCGGAGTGGCACAATGCTGCGTCTTAGCCTCCTTTCCTCGCCGAATGCTCCTGATCCACGTACAGATATAGGCAGGCATGAGTTCGACTGGGCGTTGGTCTGTGGCGCCGGTTTGTCTTCGACGATTGGGGCGGCAGGTCGTTTGAATGCTCCTGTGGTTGAGGGCTTGCCTGAAAGTCAGGCTCTCCTTCAGCTTGATGATTGCGAAGGTCTGCCGATTATTGATTGGATAAAGCTCGCTGATGACGGTTCCGGCGATGTTGTGGCGAGAATCTATGAAGCGGCCGGAGGCATGGCGCATGCAACGTTGCGAACGTGTTCCGATTTGGCTGGGTGGCATGTACGTGAGACCAATACACTCGAGCAGGTTGAATATTATGACGATGAGCCCATGGCGTTGCAGACCAAAGAAAGCCTTGCTGCGGAAGGTGCCCAAATCTCGCTCAAGCCTTTCCAACTTTGTACGTTGAGATTCTCAAAGTAGCTTGCTACGGCTCATTTCGGCATGACGGTGATGGTCTTATTGAGAATATCACCGTCATTGCTCCAAAAAGGGTGACTTTTTACGAAACCTTAAAATCGATGTACTTTTTAGACTGATTGCGATTTGCCTTGGAGGCGAGGAGAGCGTGTAATACATAAAAAGCAGGACTTCTACATTGAAGTTGAGCTTTATTGCGTGTAGTCCTGGGAAGTTTTGATAAATGATTTGAAACACGCTCGATTTCAAATTGACATTTTTGAAATGAACAACGATAATGTTACTAAAGCGTTTTAGTAACTTGATTTCAGGGGGTGAACTGAAACGCCATAATGACAATGGCGGAACGCTGGAGTTACAAAATATTCTGAAAAAGAAAGGTGAGATAATGTTTTCAATGAAGAAAGTGATTGCAGCAGCTGGCGCAGCGGCTATGCTGCTGACTGTTGGTGCTTGCGGTAGTAAAAATGCCGATAACGCTAATGGTAACGTTGAAATCAAATTCCAAACCTGGAATTTGAAAAATGACAAATATACTCCGTACTTTAATAAGCTGATTTCCAACTATGAGAAGACCCATAAGGGAATTACGATTAAGTGGATTGATCAGCCATCCGATAATTACGAGGAGAAGCTTTCGGCGGATGCCGCAGCGAACTCCTTGCCGGATGTGTTCGACGCTGGCGGTTCTCTGATGTATGGCCTTGCAAAGGCTGGTGCATTGCTGAACATCGATCAAGAAGCGCCCAATGCTTCGAAGAACTATTATCCGAATGCTTGGAAGGCCGTGACTTTCAGCGGCAAGGGCATGAAAACCGCCTCCTATGGTTTCCCATGGTATGTCAATGATGGCCCAATGTATTACAACACTGAGTTGATGAGTAAGTGTGGTCTTGATCCGAATAAGCTTCCTGTGACGTATGACGATTATTTCGACCAAGCGGACACTATGGTCAAGAGTGGCTGTGGTGCGTACATGGCTACCACTACTGCCAGTGATGTAGGCGATTATGCTTCGGCCGGAATACCGATTATGGACAAGGCGCAGACCAAGTATGTGTTCAATAGCCCCAAGGCTGTCAAGCATCTACAGCGGTTCATTGACCTCTATAAGGAGAAGGGCATTCCTCCGGAGGCGTTAAATGCTCAGTGGTCTCAGCAGGGTGAGTTCTTCCAGCGCGGTTCCATCATTGCAATGGGTGGCAGTGCCTATTCCGCTGCTGACTTCAAGCAGAACTCTCCGGATTTGTACAAGCATCTTGCTGTTGGTCCAAAGATCAGCGACGAAGGCAAGTCGGCTACTGTTGCATATGAGATGCTTTCGCTTAGTGCTCAAACCAAGCACAAGAAGGAAGCGTTGGAGTTTGCTCAATACGTCACGAACTCGAAGAATCAGCTTGAATTCGCCAAGAAGTCAAACACGTTTCCCTCCAGCGCCGGTGGTCTCGATGATGCCTATTACAAGAAGATCGACACGAGTGATCTGCAGGGCAAGGCTTTGGCGGTTACGCTCAAGGCTGTGAAGAATGGTTATGCAAGTCGTCCTCCGCAGTTTACAGATGCCAATGGTGGGCAGTATCTACAGCAGCAGGTGGCTCTTGCGATGCAAGGCAAGCAGACCGCAAAGCAGGCTCTCGATAAGACTGTTGACTTTGCAAACAGTAAATTGAAGTAGGAGAATATGGCTGATACGGATGTTTCAGTCGGCGCTCGTCCAGGGGCTAAGGCTTCTGGACGAGTCAGTCCGTCGAATAAACTTGAGAAGGGCAAGCGTCGCAGGCCGCAGCGTTCCATAGGAACAGTGCTTGCTCCGTACCTATTTGTCTTCCCGGCATTTCTTATTGTATTCGTGTTCGTTGTTGTCGCAGCATTAAATACATTCAGACTTGCTTTCACGGATTCGACGCTGCTCGTACCCGGCAAATTCATAGGATGGCAAAACTTCCAAGAACTGTTTCATGATGAGTACTTCTGGACGGCAATGCTGAACTCGACGCTTTATGTGGTATGCGTTGTGCCGTTTATGGTGCTCCTTCCGCTGATTCTTGCGAACCTTGTGCGCGGAAATTCCAAGATCATGGGATTTTTTAGGACTTCTTTCTATACCCCCGTGGTGATGTCTGCTGTCGTAGTAGGTATGATTTGGACGAATTTGCTGGACTCCAAAGGATTGATTAATTCCGTTTTGGAATCTCTGCATTGGATAAAAACACCTATTCCATTTCTTACAGACCGATGGTTGATTTTGTTCAGTGCTATGTTTGTCACCATATGGTTGGGATTGGGTTATTATATGGTGATTTATTTAACTGCATTGGCGAACATCGACGATTCGTTGTATGAGGCTGCGTCATTGGATGGTGCTGGGCCTGTGCGACAGTTCGTTTCAATCACAATGCCAGGAGTGCGTTCCACGATTGTTCTCATCATGATGCTTTCCACGATTGCTGCATTCCGTGTGTTCAATGAAATCTACGTGCTGACGAATGGTACGGCTGGTCCGGGTGGTGAGGACATCACTATGTCCATGCTCATTCAGCAACAGGGTACAGGAATTCAAGCGCGTACAGGATACGCCAGCGCGGTCTCATTGGTGGTGTTGGTCGTCGTGGGTGCAATGCTTGTCATTCAGCAAATCATCCAGAAAAGGGGTGAAGACTGATGGCAGAGCACAAGAAGATTACTGTGGGCAAGGTTGTTCAGTATGTCGTACTGATTCTTATGTTCATTCTGTTGGTTGGTCCGTTTGTGTGGGAGCTTTCTCTTTCGTTGAAGGGACAGGGGGACAACGTCTATGCTGTGCCTCCGTATGTCATTCCTAAGACACCGACACTTGAGAATTACAAGCAGGTCTTTCGCCAGGTCCCAGTGTTCCACTATATGCTCAACACCATTATCGTGGCTATCATTGCTATTGCTGGCAATGTAGCGTTCTCGACAATGGCTGGTTATGCGCTTGGTCGGCTGAAATGGCGGGGGCGTAATGC
The DNA here is from genome assembly GCF_058505595.1 of Bifidobacterium sp. ESL1118. Lineage (NCBI taxonomy): Bacteria > Bacillati > Actinomycetota > Actinomycetes > Bifidobacteriales > Bifidobacteriaceae > Bifidobacterium > Bifidobacterium sp. ESL1118. The sequence goes on along the minus strand of NZ_CP196371.1, from coordinate 1,321,278 downwards.
GATGCTTATGATGTTCATGGGCACCATGGTCATCCCCGTGGAAGGTGTGATGATTTCCCAGTTTCTTATCATTAGAAGCGTCAATCTGCAAAATACGCTCCTTGCGGTTGCTCTTCCAGGTATGGTCGGTGCCATCAATATATTGCTGATGACCAATGCATTCAAGGCCATACCCAATGAGCTTGAGGAAGCGGCACAGGTGGATGGCGCCAATGTTTGGCAGCAATTCTTCCATGTGTGTCTTCCTGAGGTGCGTGGAACGATGACGGTTGTAGGCATATTCGCATTCGTCGGTGCCTGGAACGACTTCCTTTGGCCATTGATAGTCATTTCTGATGAGAAGAACTACACTTTGACGCTCGGCATGAACAGGCTTAAGGGTATGTTCGTCTCGGATCCTAGGCTGATCGCCGCAGGCGCGCTGGTCTCCTTGGTGCCTATCCTCGTGTTCTTTGCCTGCTTCCAGAAGTACTTCTTCCAAGGACTTGAGCAGGGAGGCATCAAGGAATAGTAAGTATTTATTGTTACTATAAATACAGTTAGGAATCGATTACGTATATTGTGTGCTTCTGATGATTCTATCGTAATCAGAAGCACACAATGGTTGTCGAGTCATTTGTTCCCCATGTTCAGGAACGCAATGAGACTATACATTCTGAGAAATTTATAGTCAACGATATTTGTGTAGTTCCTATTTCGGTATAGAGCACACAGGTTCGGTCGGCTATAGTCGCTCTTTATGTATAACTGATATTTTGTTATGCAATCAAAAAGTTCACGGTTCAAAGGAGATACGGTGAAACGAAGTAAATATGGCTATAGACTGATATCTATTGTGTTGGCATTACTAGTGGCTTGCGCATTAACGATTACCGGGCTGTCCGTTCATACGCGCACGGCCTACGCTAATGACGCTGATCAAAGCGGCCAACAAACATCATCTCGTCATTTTATGGTCTATTACAGAGCTTGGAGAGATAAGACGATGAAGGGTGTCAATACTTCATTGCCGGACGATAACTGGCTTACCATGCTTGATATACCGTATGGCGTTGATGTCGTAAATGTGTTCAGCTATGTTCCATCCGGTCAAGAAGCTCAGGCGAAGCCTTTCTATGATACGCTGAAAAGTACATATGCTCCGGCTCTGCATAAGCGAGGTATACGCCTGGTCCGGGGTGTGGGGTACAGCACCATAACGGCTGTTCCACACGCCGGAGATGAACCTACCGAGCAGGAATATACGGATTATGCCCAGAATTTGGTGAAAACGCTTGCTACTGATGTCGGGCTTGACGGGCTGGATATCGACATGGAGCAGAATCCTTCCGCAGAAGAAGTCAAGCTCAGCGATGGCGTCATCAAGGCGATGTCAAGGATCATCGGGCCAAAGTCCGGCAATAAAGGATCCATATTCCTGTACGACACTAATGGAAGTGATCTTGACCCGTTCAAAGATGTATCCGATTGCTTCGACTTCATGGCCTATCAACAGTATGGAAGCGGCTCGGATCGAACTGCACAGGCCGTAAGCGATTATAATGGCTCGCTTGCAGCTGATAAATTTGTGCCCGGTCTGACCTTTCCCGAGGAACAGGATACCAATAATCATTGGCTTGACGCCACTGAGCCGTACGAAGAAAGCAATATCTATAAGGTTGCGAACTATGTTTCCCAACATAACTTGGGTGGCATGTTCCTCTATGCGTTTGATCGCGACGGTCGTACATATGGTTCGGATGATTTGAACCATATCAAGCCATCCAACCTATTATGGACGAAGACCGCCATTGCACAGGCGAATGGTATGCAACTTGATGCGGCAAAGGCATACGCACATCATTTCGTGGCACGTATGAAGTACACGAAACCTGATGTTCAGGCTGTAACGGCTGCGATTGATGCGGGCGGGAATCTATATGAAGTTAACAAGGCCGTGCTTGGATCGGATTATCCGGAAGCGTACGATGCCACCTATGATCCCACGCTTGAGGAACAACTTTCGCAGATTGATGTTTCCAAGCTGGAGCAGAACATCGATCGGGCGGATGAGCTTATCGGCTCTACTGCCATTGCTCGTTCAAATGCATCAGAGCGGATATCAAGGCTGAAGCAGGTGCGTGAGGAGGCTGCGGCACTGATCGGTGGCAAAAACTATACCGCCGATCAGGTTGCTTCTGCCAATGCCGCACTTGCCGATGCCTTGCATCTCTTTGATTCTGCAACTATTCCTGTGAAACCAACTGTGCAAGCGCCTGACGGAACAACAGGGAAGAAGGATGATTCGCTTGCTCAGACGGGGAGTGCTGTAGCTTCTACGATGTTTATTGCAACCATATGTCTCGCGGGTGGCGTGCTGTGTGAGGTGGCGCGTCGCAGAGCGGTGATGTACTGAATGCGGGTGTGCGTGACGATTGGGTATTAGTGGTCTTGCCGCCTCATTCCGCGCAGATTATCTGACAGTGGGTACTAGCTCTAAAAGTTTGCACCCACTGTCATATGTGGGTGCTGAAGCATCTGAACGAGATACTGTCGTTAAAACGATGCAAGATGGGATAGGCTGGCAAAGTTGTGTATAATCTTGCGTGTCGAGTTTGACTTTAAATAGGGCTTTGCAATAATTGGACTAAAGCGTTTTAGTGCCAGCTTTACTGGTGCTGCAACGATGCCGCAACAACAAACAATGATTGAGGAGAACCGATAGATGTTTCTTGTACCGGACCAACAATTAAGCCGATGTGACAGGGTGATGGAGCAGAGGCTTCTGCCGCATATCCATCCTGTGATGGATCACTGCACGCTGCGTGCGTTCGACAACCCGGGTGAGCCGGAGCCGTCAGGCGAGTTCCTGAAGAAGGTCCGCGCCGGCGAGGTCGATTTCAAACCATTCCAAGTGCCTGGCGTATGGGGCACGCTCTGGGGAACCACATGGTTCGAGGTCAGCGGCAAGGTGGACCTCGAAGCGGCCAAGGGCAAGAAGGTCGAGCTCATGGTCAATCTTGGTTGGCGTACGATTGCAGGCCCCGGCTTCCAGGCCGAGGGTATGTTCTATCGCGCCGACGGCACAGCCATCAAGTCCGCTCATCCCAAGAACCCTTGGATTCCACTGATCGATGCCGACGGCACTCGCCATTGCGACATCGACGTGGACGGCGGTTTCACACTTTACATGGAAGCCGCATCCAACCCATTTGTGGAGGGCCCCACCCACTACGCTCCCACGGATCGTGGTGAATGCGCTACTGGCAAGCCGGACGACCCCTACACATTGAGCCAGCTGGATGTCTGCACGCTCAACGAAGAAGCATACGGCTATTACGAGGATCTTGAGATCGTGCGTCAGGTCATGCGCGAGCAGTCCACGGATTCCCCGAGATATTGGCAGCTTGCCAAGGCGCTTCAGCGCAGTCTTAATGCTTACGACGAGCGAAATCTAAGCACGCTTGGTAAGGCTCGCCGCCTGCTTGCCGGTGTGCTCGCGGAGCCGGCAGAGTCCAGCGTCGTCAACCATGTGGCCGTCGGCCATGCCCACATCGACTCCGCGTGGCTCTGGCCGGTGCGCGAGACCCACCGCAAGGTTGCCCGAACTGTGGCCAATGCCCTGGCGCTGATGGACGAGGATCCTGATTACATCTACGCCATGAGCTCGGCCCAGCAGTATGAGTGGCTCGAGCAGGAGCACCCCGACCTCTTCAAGCGCGTGCAGCAGCGTGTCAAGGAAGGCCGCTTCATCCCGGTCGGTGGTATGTGGGTCGAGTCTGACGGCATGCTGCCGGATGGTGAATCCCTCATCCGTCAGATCAGCTTCGGCCAGCGTTACTTCAAGGAGAAATTCGGCGTCCAGCCGCATGGTGTGTGGCTGCCTGACAGCTTCGGCTACACCGGTGCCTGGCCGCAGATTGCCCGTCGTGCCGGTTTCGACTGGTTCTTGACCCAGAAGATCTCCTGGAACGACACCACCAAGTTCCCGCATCATTCCTTCATTTGGAAGGGCATTGACGGCACGGGCATCCTCACCCACTTCCCGCCCTCTGATTCATACGATGTGGGCATGAGCGCCCATGACCTGACGTATTCGCAGAAGAACTATCTCGATAAGGACCTTTCGCGCAACGCCATCATGCTCTACGGTTTCGGTGACGGTGGCGGCGGCCCCACGCGCGAGATGGTGAGCGCCATCCACCGCATGAAGGACCTGGACGGCGTGCCGCGTGTCGACTTCGGTACTCCTGACGAGCTGTTTGACAAGGTGCACGAGGACATCGTTGACCACGGTGAGGGTGAGACCCCGACTTATCAGGGCGAGCTCTATCTGGAGTTGCACCGCGGAACGCTCACCGCCCAGCAGGAGATGAAGCGTGGCTGCCGCCGTGAGGAGAACATGCTGCGCGTCACCGAGTATATGTGCGCCTCGGCTGTGGTTCGTAACCCGAACTATCGGTACCCTACCGACGAGCTCAACCGCATCTGGAAGACGCTGATGCTCAACCAGTTCCACGACATTCTCCCTGGCTCAGCCATTGCGTGGGTGTGCCGTCAGGCACGTGGGGAGTATGCGCGCGACATCGCCCGTTTGGCGCAGATCGCTCAAGAGGCGGGAGACGCCATCCTGGTGGCGGAGCCGAACACGGCCAAGGTGGTCAATGCTCGCATCGTTTCTGTTACCGACGATCCTGACAAGGCCTGGACTGTGCGCCAGGCTGCGCACGTTCCTGCTGCTGTGGAGGCCTCCAACCCGGTCAGCGATGCGGATGCGCAGAGTGCCATTGAGCTTGGAGACAATCAGGCTGTCAAGATCAGCCACGAAGGCGACGGCACGGTGCTCGACAACGGCGTCATTCGTGCCACGGTGACCGCAGATGGCTCCGTCACCTCTATTCTGGACATCAGGGCGAATCGTGAGCTGGTGCCAAAGGGCACAGTTCTCGGCCGTTACGAGCTGCTCACCGATCAGCCGTATCAGTGGGATGCCTGGGACATCCAGCGCGACGCGTTCCTCACCGCCAACGTCATCAAGGATTCCCGTGTCCTCGATTCCGCCGGCAGGTCCGACGGGTCGGCCGTGGTGAACGTGGAGACCAAAGCGCCGAATGTCGGCATCCAAACCCGCATCTCCCTACGCTCCGGCAGTCGTACACTCGATTTCGACGTCCATGTCGATTGGCATACCAAGGAGCAGTTCCTCAAGGTGGATCTGCCGCTTGCCTTGACACCGACAAACGCCCAGTACGAATGCCAGTATGGCCTGGTGGAGCGTCCGATTCGTAAGAACACGCCCGCCGACGAAGCCAAGTTCGAAAGTTGCACACGTCGTTTCGTGCGTCTGAATGGCCCTGATTACAGCGTGGCTGTCGTGAATGGGTCGACGTACGGTTCAGATGTGAGCCCCATCGATACAGGGGCGGCCCAGGGTGCTCAGGTGGGCACCATGCTCCGTCTCTCGTTGCTCTCCGCGCCGTTGTACCCCGATCCACACACCGATCAGGGTGGGCACAGCTACTCTTGGTCCGTCATGGCCGGGGCTGATCTGGATTCGGTGCTTGCCGAGGCTTCGCGGATGAACGCGCCTGTGCTTCCTTCTCTGCCCGCCGTGGAACCGTTGGCTCAAATCAAGGCCAGTGAGGGCAGCATCGTCCTCGATTGGGTCAAGATGGCCGATGATGGTTCCGGGGACGTTGTTCTGCGTCTTTATGAGCCTGCAGGTGGTCGTGCCAAGGGTGAGTTGCATGTGTGCAATGAGCTTGAAGGTTGCCAGGTCGAGGAAGTCAATCTGCTTGAGGAGTCTAAGCTAGACGACGATTTGGCCTGTGCCGTCGAACCGGGGTCGCAGAAGGCTCAGGGGGCGCCCATTGAACTGGAACCCTTCGAATTGGCCACCTTGCGCATTCACACGGCAAATCATGCCGGGTAGCATTCGTCCGATGACCGTCGCAGACATGATTGGTTGATTGTTGAAGCGGATTGATGATGGTGGCAGGCAGCATTGATTGCCTGCCACCATCATCGTATATATCGGGATTCGCCTTGAGCTGGTAGCTGACGTATGGTATAAATCGGTTTAGTGCAAATGTCGAAGAGACTGTGTCGAATCTGCGAATGCTGCGGATTGCATGCAATTCGGCATCGAACGGTGAATGTTGTGCGATGTGCATGGTTCAGTGCGTTTCCGGGCCGAAAGGGATGAGTGGGGATGACAGAAGGAGCGGCGAATACCCGTCACGGACGCATCAGTCTCAAGGATGTAGCTGACGATTTGGGAATCTCCCAGACCGCGGTGTCGTTTGCGGTCAATGACCGGCCAGGCGTATCCAAGGAGACCAAGAAACGGGTTAAGGAGGCTGTGGAACGGCTCGGTTGGAGTCCGGTCTATGCAGCCCAGGCATTGAGTTCCTCGAAGACAATGACGGTTGGTTTCGCGCCTTCGCGTTCACACAGCAATCTGCAGTCCGAATCATTCATGCTGCACTTCATGTCGGGCCTGCATGATTCGTTGAGCCGCAAGGGCTATGGCTTGTTGTTCAAACCCACTGGTTCATTGCAAGAGGAAATGGAGACATATAAGGATTGGGGTCAGCGTAAACGTGTTGATGGAGTGGTGCTGGTGGATTTGCGGTCGAATGACCCACGTCCTAAACTGCTGCACGACATTGGCATACGTACGGTGCTTGCCGGTGGTCCTGACCCCGGCAACCTTATTCCTTCACTCTCCATCGATGATTCCGGCACCATGGCCAAGGTCATCAAGCATCTGGTCCAGGCCGGACACAGCCGTATCGCCTATTTTGCCGGTGATAAGAGCCTGGACTACAGCAAGGCCCGTATCGCCTCGTTCACCAACCTTTCCAAGCGAGATCATCTTGAGGCTGCCACAGTGGTCTATACGCAATTCGATGCGCAGGTTGCCGCCGAGAAAACGTGTGGGCTGATGCAAGGTGAGCAGCCTCCGACTGCATTTATCTACGAGAACGAGACCATGGCCGCAGCCAGTCAGAGGGCTTTGGAGGGTCTTATGTATCAGGATCACGCCGCTATACTGGGGATTGAAGGTTCGGATGGGTCTGAAGGCGGGTCGGTTGAGAACAACGAATCGGAGACTCGGCCATCTTCGTCTCGTCAAGGCGTGCCATTCAATCACTTGCCCGCCATCGTAAGCTTCGAGGATAGCTTCGTTTGCCAGGCCGTTTACCCTTCGATTACGGCCGTACACCGAGACCCGGCAGAATATGGGAAAAAGGTCGCCCGCCTGTTGCTCAAGGATTTGAACGACGAACATGTGGCGGGCAATCGACGCATTCTGGCTCCAAGCCTTGTTGTGCGTGAAAGCACAAGCTGGAATGTGCAGTGACTGTCGTCGCGCCACATATTGCGGGTTCTGTAGAATAGCGCGGTTATATGTTTTGCAAGGTCATATGTATTGTATGGACGAACATGCCTGCTATATTTGTTCGCGTGGGCCGGCGCCTCGGGTCTCATCCCTAGGGATGAGACCCGAGGCCAAGGAAGGCTCGGTAAATTCGTTCCTTGGCACGATACGGACAGCCATCGTTTTTGTTAGTATTGAATGAGATGAAAATAGGAATTCAATATACAGGAGTAGGCCATGACTCAGCGTAACGATATGTTGGTTGCCTCTTCCACTGAGCAGCAGTCAAAGACACAGGGTTCACAGCCACGATTCGCCGTTCAGGCCATCGATTTGGTCAAGGATTACGGGCGTGGAGAGAATCTGGTCCATGCACTGAAAACAGTCTCCATCGGTTTCGAACAAGGTAAGTTCACCGCGATTATGGGGCCATCGGGCTCTGGAAAGTCTACGTTGATGCATACGCTCGCCGGCCTTGATTCGGTCACCAGCGGGCGGGTCCTCTTGGGAGGCAGGGATATCACTAAGTTGAGCGACAACGAGCTCACTGAACTGAGGCGTACCAAGATTGGTTTTATTTTCCAGAGTTTCAATTTGTTGCCGATGTTCACAGCCGAGCAGAATATTCTCATGCCACTCACCCTTGCCGGCAAAAAACCCGACAGACAATGGTATGCCATGCTGGTGCATACGTTGGGATTAGACAATCGCCTCAAGCACAGACCTGCTGAGCTTTCCGGCGGTCAACAGCAACGTGTGGCCATCGCCCGCGCGCTCATCACCCAGCCACAGGTCGTCTTTGCCGATGAGCCCACCGGAAACCTTGATTCGGTTTCCAGTGCAGAGGTACTGAGCTTTCTTAAACAGTCAGTCAGGGAGCTAGAACAGACCATCGTCATGGTGACCCATGACGCGGTGGCTGCCTCCTACGCGGACCGTGCCATAGTTTTTGCAGACGGCAGCATCGTGGCCGATGTCAATCATCCTGGTGCCGAACAGATGAGCAATCTCTTGATGGAAGAAAGAGAACAGGCCACACGCAGTGCCAGTACATCCAATGGCGGGATCGAACAATCTCTGGAGGACTCGGTGCCACAGCGCCGGCGTGCGGGACGCCATGCGGCATCGACGCAATACCCCAAGCTGAACGAATAATTCACCTCCACCCATTCAGTCTTTGTGTCACCACTGCTATAGGCATCTACCATGCGAAGTAGTGGCGTTGACGAAATGAGAAAACGATATGTGGTCAATAACTTTGAAACTGATGAAAAAAAGCGGGAAGATGCTTGTTCCTGCCGGTATCGCAATACTGATAGGCACTGCGTTTATTGCAGCCACGTTCCTGTTTGGCAACTCCCTACAGGATTCGTTGGCAAACCAGCTGACCGTACAATACGCCCAATCGACGCATGTGGTGTATCCTCTGGGTGCGGAAGGTACGGATGGTGGGTCGAGTGCAAAGGAATCCGAGGATGCAGATCAATCCTCCAATGATGCCAATGATGGCGCGTCTCAAGGCAACAGCGAATCGAATTCTACGGCGACAAGCCAAGATGACAGCGATACCTCGACTGGGAACAAGCTTACCGTAGGTGACTTCAATATCGATGCCATGCAGAAGGTCGATGGCATCAAAGCGGTGATGCCCGAGGTGCAGACCCGCCTTACGGTTTCGAAAGGCAGCAACAGAGCTGGTATCTACGCCATGCTCAGTTCCTCCGACAGGTTGGTTCTGGCTGTTCATCTGGTCAGCGGTACCCAACCGCAGGGTGATGACGAAATAGCCTTGCAGGAGAGTGTGGCGCAAACCCTTCATGTCGGTGTTGGCTCAACAGTGCAGGTGTTGTTTGGTTCCGACGGGTCTGGCGACGCGACGAACGCCTCAAGCGAAGAAGGCAGTCAGCGATCTGCAGCCCAATCTAGCACTGATACTCTCAAGGTGGTGGGGCTGACGAAAGACACCTCAAACGTGTTTGCTGGGGCCTCGCTGGTTTCGAAGGACGTGTTCGTCGACAGTGAGGCGGTGGCAAGCCTCAATCAGGTGCCGTTTTCCGGTGGCCTCTTGTTGGATATTGACCAAGCCAAGACCGGCAGCGCCGTGGCCACGGTCAAGAAGCTGCTTCCCAAGGGATATACCATTTCGACGCGTCAGGATGTGGCCGACAAGGCTATTCGTGGCTTGAGCGGTTCCGGCACCAGCATCGTCACGACATTTCTGCTGGTCTTCGGTATCCTTGCCATGTTCGTGGCCGCGTTGGTGATTGCAAACACATTCCAGGTTATGGTGGCTCAGAGGCGTCGAACCCTTGCCCTGCTACGGGCCATCGGTGCCAAAAAAGGCCAGCTCTATCGTTCGGTACTCATGGAAGCGGGAATCCTGGGCGCTATCGCGTCGGTGCTTGGCATTGGCGTGGGTGTCGCCGTCATGGAGATTCTGTGCCATACGGGTGTGATGAATTCCGACGGTGCAAGCATGCGCGTCATCGTCACTGCGCCTGTGGTCTGGGTGCCATTGGTCTTCGGTGTTATCGTCACAGTGTTGGCCTCCATCTCATCCGCCCGTAGCGCCACCAGTGTCACTCCTCTTGAGGCGTTGCGCCCATTTGAGACCGCAGAATCCCGTTCCGCCGGACGCGTGCGTAAGGTGTTTGGCGTTCTCATGGTGCTGGTCGGTTTGGTGCTGTGCATTTCGGGAGCGCGCCTGATGCCTTCCATCATCAATGGCACCGGCAATATCGCAACCAGTAATCAAGGTACCTACATGGTCGCGTTGCTCGGGGCCATCGGGGGATGCATTTTGATTTTTCTCGGTCTTGCCATCACGGCCACGTTCTGGTTGCCGGTGGTAATGCGCGGCATCGGGGCAATCGTTGCGAATATCGGACCCAGTGCGAATATCACGAATGCCAACATCCAGAAGAATCCACGACGTGTGGCGGCCACTGGCGTCGCTTTGCTCATCGGAGTCACCTTGGTCTCAACTATCGCCACTGGTGCTGCGAGCGGCAAGCAGACCATTGCCAACACGCTTGACTCTCATTACAGTGTCGATATGTCGGCCCAAGGCCAGGGACTCACCAAGGCTGCAGCCGCCAAGCTTTCAGATGTCAAAGGCGTTTCCAAGACGCTGTACATGCCCGCCGCGTACATGAGTACTGAGTCCATCAAGAATTCCTATGGGAACAGTGGTTTCCAGATTGTATTGGTCGGTGTGGAGTCCGTCTCGGACCTCAAATCCGTGCTTCGTGCCGACATTGGGCAAGTGAGTCTTGATAAAGACACAGTGCTGCTGCCGAAGACATCCAACGACACTGCCAACGGCAAGTTCAAGGTCGGTTCAGACATCAAGTTGGAGGGAACGGCTGCTGGCAAAGGTGATGGGGCGGCGAGCAAGACCCTCACGCTGCATACGGTTCAGGCTGATTTCCGGCAGGTGGGCAACTATTACGGTGCCATTGGCTTCGTGAGTATGGACCACTTCCGCAATGGGGATCTGCACGCCGACGAACATCTGCTCATCGGCAAGCTCAAGAATTCCTCTGACATGAACGTGTTCAAGGCACTGCAGAAAGCAATGCCCCAAGGTGATGATGTCCAAATTAACGGGCCGGCGGCCGACCGGTATCAGTGGAATCAGATGATCGATCAGATTATGTTGCTGCTCATCGGGTTGCTTGCTGTTGCCGTATTCATCGCCCTTATCGGTGTGGCTAATACGTTGAGCCTTTCGGTCATCGAGCGCACGCGTGAATCCGCCACATTGCGGGCCATCGGCATGACTCGTAGTCAGCTCAAGCGTTCGTTGGCAATCGAGGCGTTGCTCATCTCCGTGGTCAATGGTGTGCTCGGCGTCATCTTGGGTACGGGGTTCGGTTGGCTCGGCAGCTACATGGTGTTCAGCGTCTATGGGGATGTTGCCTATCCATTCGACTGGAAGACCAATGGTATCATGCTGGTCATCGCTATCCTTGCTGCACTGTTGGCCAGTGTGTTGCCGGCGCGCAGAGCAGTGAAGACACCGCCTGTGGAGGCGCTTGCGGAGGCGTAGTCCCTTCAAGGTACTGCCGCGGTTATCCACATAGTGATGTTGCGCTGGACGCTCCGGGCCGCTCAGCCAAGTCTTATGCCAGCGCGCCACCCTACATATGGATATAGGGTTCTTTTGGTGAACTAGAGCCGCTTGCGCCACGCCTACGCCAGCTCAATGCCTACTTGAGATAATCGGCTATGTGCGAGGAAGGTGCGTTTCCGAGCGGCGCAGAGCTCTGTTGATAGGCTCGGAGAAGGTGCTGCGAATTTGGCTAAATGACGCAGTTTCGATAGGCTTTCCTCTCTACTCGTGACTCTTGGCTTGGTTGGCGGCAATTGTGGTGGTAATGCCGTTAGTATTGATGCGATACGTTACAGCGACTCAAAAGGAGACAATGATGTTTGATTACGCGAAGACTTATGTACCTGCGGCAAACAGATACGACACCATGACCTATAACCGTTGCGGTCGAAGTGGGCTCAAGCTTCCGGCAGTTTCGCTGGGGCTATGGCATAACTTTGGTGACACCGGTAATTTTGACACCATGCGCCATATGATGTTCACTGCGTTCGACCACGGCATCACCCACTTCGACATCGCCAATAATTATGGTCCGGAGCCGGGCAGCGCCGAGGTGAATGCCGGCCGCATCCTGCGTAAGGATTTCGTTGGGCATCTGGACGAGCTCGTCATCAGCACCAAGGCCGGCTATGAGATGTGGGAAGGCCCCTATGGCAACTGGGGCAGCCGCAAGTACTTACTGAACAGCCTTGACCAAAGTCTCAAGCGTCTCGGCCTTGACCATGTCGACATTTTCTATCACCATCGCATGGATTCGCAGACGCCGCTTGAGGAGACCATGGGTGCCTTGGCTCGTGCGGTGCGCAGCGGCAAGGCCCTTTACGCAGGCCTCTCCAACTATGACGGGCCCACGCTTGAAAAAGCGTCCGCCATTCTCGACGAGCTGCACATTCCGTTCATCATCAACCAGAACCGTTACAACATCCTCGACCGTACCGTGGAGAACAATGGACTCAAGGACACCGCGAAACGTTTGGGCAAGGGGCTCATCACCTTCTCACCGCTGGAGCAGGGGATTCTGACCGATCGCTATTTGCACGGAGTCCCATCTGATTCGCGTGCGGCCCATGGCGAGATGGATGCTTCGGAAGTCAAGCAAAATCACAGTAAGGCTGTCAAACTCAATGAGATCGCTCAGAATCGTGGTCAGAGCTTGGCGCAGATGTCGCTGGCTTGGCTGCTGCATGACGATGCCGTGACGAGCGTGCTGGTCGGTGCCTCCCGCCCCGAGCAGATCCTCGACGACCTTAAGGCCATGGATAACACTGATTTTACAGCTGAAGAGCTTGCATCCATCGACTCCATTGCCAAGGGTTAGATGAATCGCTGCTGCGGCATGATGGGTTGGTTATGGGTTACGCATGTAATCCGTACCAAGAGTCTGCTCGCCCCTGCGCTAGCACGATGAGCCCCTTTGACATGAAGAGTTATGCACAGGCACCCCTTGTTCCGGCGTAGGCTTGGCCGAACGGCCTTGAGTGTCCGGAACAAGGGGTGCCTGTGCATAACTCGGAACTTGCCTGAAAGGGAATGCGTCTACACAAGATGATTGTCGTAGGCGAACACGACCGCCTGCACGCGATTGCGGGCATGGATTTTGGCCAGCACATGCGCCACGTGGGTCTTCACCGTGGGCATGCTGATGAACAGTTTTTCGCAGATCTCCTGGTTTGACAGCCCGTGCGCCACCTCGATGAGTACCTGGCGCTCGCGCTCGGTCAGGTCATTGAGTTCGGGGTCTATATAAGGTTCAGGTCGGCTGTTGGTTCCTTGCGGTGTGCTATCGGCGTTGTCATTGACGCCAATGGCAACAGTATCGTTTTGCGACGAGTCACCATGCGAAGGTACAGAATCTGAGACCGTGGTGCTGCCACCGGCAACGCCTGCGCGCCCCTGTTCGCTCATCTTCTGGATGAGCCGTTTCGTTGCGCTCGGAGCGATGATGGCATTGCCTTGGAACACGGTTCGGATGGAAGCGAGCAGCGTCTCCGGCTCGGTGTCTTTGAGCAGGAATCCCGAGGCCCCCGCGTTGATGGCGCTCATCACGTATTCATCGAGATCAAAGGTGGTGAGGATGATCACCTTGGTGTCGTGTGCGTGCCCAGGTTTGTCCGCATCGGGAGCGCCAACGCCATCCACCACCGCGCCGTGATTCGCATTCGTGTTTGCATCATCGCCCTGCATGGCTGTGATGCGCCGCGTGGCTTCAATACCGTCCATGCCGGGCATGCGCACATCCATCAGCATCACGTCGGGCTTCAGCTCCTCGCTGAGCTGTACTGCCTTGTCTCCGTTTTCTGCCTGACCCACCACCTGCATGTCGTTCTGCGAGTCGATTACCATGGCAAACCCCGCTCGTACCAGCTCTTGGTCATCGGCAATAAGAACTCGTATCGCTTGTGTTTCGCTCATATCATCACTGTAACATTCTTGAGGGAACAACCATGGCTTTCATTGAGGAGGGCTGCTCTGAAGTTGGCTCAGTAGTTGTGGCTACAGGGAATCGAGTCCAGCCATTGTTGCCATTCCATTACTCAAGGTGTTGTACTCCTGCATTCGTTTGCCTGGGTTCGTCTCGCCCTGTGCCAGGATTCAGGATTCGACGGGATGGAGCCTTGGTTCGTTGTGTGCATCGGCTGGGCTTTCCTCGGTTTGCCGCAGAACGTCAAGGAGACCGCGCATGTGCTTCAACGCGTTGCGTCCCTGGGCTGCGATGGACGTAAATGCCTGGGCGATGAGCTGTGCATCGGCATCGTCGATTTTCCCGATGTCGCTGAGCAACTCAAGCCCGGCATCAGCCTGGGCGCCCACCGATCCGAGCGCATCAGCCACATCCTGCTGCATTTGCGAGCTGATGAGCCTACGCTCCTCGTTGGCGGCCAACACCTTGTTTCGCTCCTGTTCGGCGGTGAGCGCCTCCGCGTGCAATCTGAGCACCATGGCATTCGAGTTGCTGAGCCGTTGCCACATTGCCAAGGCCATGATGGCCAGGCAGATGCCATACGAGATGATGAGTGTGGCGATGAATTCCTCCCTGGCGTCTGAAGGACGCCAGACCGAGTGCCACCGTCTGATACCTATGATTTTGTCGAACAGCGAAGCGTAGCCGCTGGTTCTCAACAGCGCTTTTCCCGCAAACAGCATACAGTCGGCCAGGGCCGCCAAACCGGCTGATATTCGGGCCGTGCGGTCGGAATACAGGCAGACGGAGTACAGGAGCACCAAGGCAAGCAGATCCGATGCTGGAATCGTCGGCGCAAACACAATATCCATGGCGGCCAATACCACAGCCATCGTTGCGCCCAAGCGTGGCAACCGTCGCCGGAAGGACAACGCGATGCACAACAAGGCGGCTGCGAGGAATACGTTGAGCCGTGTGCTCGGCGGGCCGATGATATCCCCTGTTTCATAGCTGATGCTGACGGTGATGTCCAAGTCATTCCAGATGGTCATTGCGGCAAGGACGATTGCCGCAGTGCACGCGTCCACAGCAAAATAATGACGTTCGGCCCACTGTGCCGCTTTCTCCACAAAGTTGGTGCGGTTTCCTGTCATGATCATTCGCGCACGCTGTGCATCCGAGGTGTCTCTTTCTGCCTCGGTTGTTTCCGCTGCGACCGTAATTCGTCGCGTCTCTACAGTGTGATCTGCCTCGACAGTGTGGTCTGTGACGGTGCCAGCCGCATCAGTGGTGCCGGTCATATTGACGGCATGGTTGGCGGCTGCAGGTTGGTAGGGGATGGTGGCATCCACTGTGAATCCACCGCTGATGCCCGGCCCGGTCTGCAAGGTGCCACCCAAGTTTTCGACGCGTTCGCGCATGCCCATCAGCCCGTAACCGCTCCTGTGTCCGTCCAAAGCGGCGGCCGCACCTCGACCGTCGTCGTGAACTGTCAATTGGAGTGTGTCGGCATTCCAGCGTTCGCCGATGGTCACGTGCACGCCCGTGCCGGCGTACTTGCGCACGTTGGTTAGCGCTTCTTCAACGATGCGGAAGGCCGTGGCCGCGGTTTGGAAGGCCAGGCGGTCTGACTCCGGTGTGCCGGTCTGCGTGCGCGTGATGTCGATGCCGTTGCCGCGCGCTTCGTCAATCAATTCGGCGATGTCGGCGTAGTCATGATGGCTGGCCGACCCGAATGCACCCAGCAGACCTTGCATATTGTTCAGAGCCCTTGCGGATTCAGTGCGAATGGTCTGCATGGTGTGCTCCGCCAGATCGAGATTGTGCGTGGCGGCGTATCTGCCCCCGTCCGCCTGGGCGATGACGGTGGAGAGTGTGTGGGCCACCACGTCGTGCATGTCACGGGCGATCCGTGCCCGTTCGGCCAGGCGAGCGATGCGCCGTTCATCCTGTTGACGGTTCGCAATCGCCTCGTTTCGCTCCCGCAGTATACGTATGGTCCTGCGTCTGGCGCGCTGCCAGAAGCCGATCACGCAAGCCGCTATGATGACGACGGCTGTCACCGCTGCGTATTGACCACAATTGCGGAGTAGGTCGCGGCCGCAGTCTGGGCTTATTCCTGTAGTGTATGCCGTTTGGCACGAGGCATTGGGTGGCCAGTGGTATTGCTGCCGACCGGTGATAGGCAACGGACCCATGTCTCCGGACCATGCCGCGGTGGCGGGCACGCAGACAGCCACCAATGAGGCCAGCAGAATGTACAGTCTGGAACGTTCGGGGCGTCCGTACACAATGACGGAGTAGATCATCACTGCGGCCAGCGCATCGACCGGCAGTAGGCTTGGGCCAACGATGAGCTGCAGTGCCGCCACTGCCGCGAAGGCCAGGGCGCTGGGTTCGGGGTGTGTTCGCCGGAATATTGCAGGGACGGCTATAGCGGTGGTCCAGGCGATGATGGCCGGAGTGCTGCGGATGGTGAAGAGGATGCCGGGCTGCGGGTAGGGCACGGTCATGACTAACGAGAGCAGCTCGAATGCGACGGCGAGCAGGCAATCGTTGAACACCCGGTGCCTGCTGGCCCATATTACCATGCGCTGCGTTCTCTTCATACTGCAAGGCTAACGCAACAGGCATGGCAATGCCATCCGTCACACGTATGATTTTCCACTCCAAAGCAGTTTCGGTTGGGTTCGGGCGGTTGCGATTCCGTGGGATATGAGACGGTGGACTCCTACAATGGGATACTCAACTTGGGATGCCGCACCATCATGATAGTTGGATGGACCCTGCAATATGAACCTTGCAAGGGTGCTGGGGCCTTGCATAGACTGATGTACTTGTTATATGCATCATCGGTGGTGCGCTCATGCCTGGTGATGTACAGTGTTAAGCGATGGGAAGGCGCCGAGAGGCGTAATCAGGAGGAGTGATTTCGTGACGTTGCTGTGTGAATACTATGTACCCGGTCTGCATGTGGAGGACCATTCCATCAAAGTGCCACTCGATTGGAGCGGCAAGACACCTGGCAGGGGGGTTGATGACGATGACGGCGAGACGTTGAGCCTCTTCTACCGCGTGGTCACCGCTCCCGAGCATGCGCATGACGACCTGCCTCTGCTGGTGTTTCTGCAGGGCGGGCCAGGGGGTGCCGGCCCTAGGCCGATCAGCCCGTCCAGCGACGGTTGGATAGCCGAGGCCATCAAACATTTCCGTGTGGTGCTTCCAGACCAGCGTGGCACGGGTCGTTCATCGCGTATCGACTCGAACATCTTCGCACGCATCCCCTCGGCGCAGGCGCAGGAGCAGTATTTTAAGCATTTTCTCGCCGGTTCCATCATCCGCGATTTCGAGCATCTGCGGCTCACCGAGTTCGGTGGCCGCAAGTGGGTCACACTCGGCCAGAGTTACGGTGGGTTCCTCACGCTCGCATACCTCTCTGCCTTTCCCGAGGGCGTGGCTGCAAGCTTCACCGCCGGCGGCATTCCTCACGTACCTGCCAATGCCGTTGAAGTCTACGAGCACACCTTTCCACGCATGGAACGTAAGACGATGCAGTACTACGAGCGCTACCCCCAGGACGTGGAGCGCGTGGCGATGGTGGCCGACAAGATTGCCGGAGCACAAACGGACGGGCATCCCATCACGTTGCCCAATGGCGACCCGCTGGGCGTGGAGCGGTTACAGAGTCTGGGCTCTGATTTCGGCATGAAGCCAAGCTTCGAGCGGCTACATTGGATCATGGATTCGGCGTTCGCAGCCGTCAACGGTTCGGCCAATGTCGATTCGCCGCTTTCCGATGAATTCCTGACCTCGGTGATGAATGCCACCGCCTCGACGCCGTTCTACTGGCCATTGCAGGAGGCCATCTACGCCAATGGCGAGTTAGACGCACCCACTGGTTGGGCTGCCCAACAGGTGCGCGACCGTCTGCCGCAGTTCGAGACGGGTCACCGCCCGCTGCTCTTCACCGGCGAGGCCGCATTCCCATGGATGTTCGAGCAGGAGAAGGCGTTGAAGCCGTTCAAAGGAGCGGTTGAGCTGCTCATGCGGGACACTCACTTCGGCAAGGTCTACGATGCCGATCAGCTGGAGCGCAATGAGGTTCCGCTCCAGGCCGCGGTGTATTTCGACGACATGTATGTGCCTTCCGACCTCCAGCTCGACACGCTTTCGCGCGTGGGAAACTCGCATGCTTGGGTCACCAACGAGTTCGAGCACGATGGACTGCACAACGGCGGCACGGTCTTCGCGCACTTGTACAACGAAGCCCTGAACCGCGGTGACCTGGAGCAGCTGTTCTAGATTCGCTGCATGCTGCATGGCTGTTGAATACAAAACGTAAGGTTACAACGTAACGAGTGGTGGGGCGGAATAAACTTTTTCGGGCGTAGGCGTGGCTTCAACGGCCTTGAGTGTCCCGGAAAAGCTTATTCCGCCCCACCGCGGTCATGGGACGCTTTGTTTGAACATTCGGAGAAAGTTCATCTCAGCCGATAACAATCAGGAGCGATATCGCTGTTAGTGTCCTTGGAACGTTGTTCTAGTTCGCCAAGGCTGTGAAATTCAGTTAGACTCGATGTGTATGAAAAATCAGCGATTTAGGAAAGGGCATCCAATGGGCAAGGATCTGAGCGGACTCACTGTTGGCTTCGTAGGCTTCGGCAACATGGCACAGAGCATCGCCAAGGGACTGGTGAACGCGGGAGTGCTGCGCGGCAGCCAGATTGTCGCCAACGCCGTTCACTTCGACAAGGTGCAGCAGTCGGCTGAGGCCATCGGCGCCCGTGCCACGCACGATGCCAAGGAGACCGTGGCCGCCGCCGACGTGGTGGTCGTGGCGGTCAAGCCAAATCAGATTGAGACAGCGCTCGCCGATGTGGTCGAAGGTCTCAGGACCGATGCAAAATTTGTTGTTTCTGTGGCCGCTGGCCGTAATCTTGACTATTACGAGGGCATGCTCGGCAAAGATGCCCATGTGCAGTGCGTCATCCCCAACACGCCGGTCGAAGTGGGGCAGGGTGTCTTCGTCACTGAGAACGCCAACACGCTCACCGAAGCGCAAGCCGAGGTCTTTGAGGCTCTGTTCAGTCCCATCGCTTTGATCGAGCGGGTCGATTCTGAACTGATGGACATCGGTTCGTCCGTGGCTGGTTGCGCTCCCGCCTTCACTGCCATGTACATCGAGGCGCTCGCCGATGCCGGTGTGAAATACGGCCTTCAGCGTGGCTCTGCCTACCGGCTGGCGGCGAAGATGGTCGAGGGTGTGGGCGCGCTGTATCTGAAGACTGGGGTGAACCCCGGAGCCATGAAGGATGCGGTCTGCTCGCCTGGGGGTACCACCATCAAAGGCGTCACCGAGCTGGAGAAGGCCGGTTTCCGTGGTGCGGTGATCCGCGGCGTGGATGCCATCGAAAACGGCTGATTTTTTATGCTGGGCAACGTGCCTGTCGAACGTGTCTGCGGACGGTGTTGGATTGCGCGGCGATTGCCTGGTTGTTCTGCGCGAGAGGTGATGGGATGCTCAGATTGGTCTTGGCCTCACGGCTCAATACGGCGATTCAGGCATTCGAGCGGCTGGGTGTTGAAAGTGCCGTTGCCGATGATTCCGCTTCCGGTCTGCGTCTGGCGTATATTCCCACCGCCGACCTCGGCGACCGTTTACACATCAAGGCGTGGCGACCGATGGCCGTGCGACAGCTGAAGCGAGCTGGATTTCGAGTGCATGTGCTCGATGTGGCGAAGGCTGGTGTCGCTGAGATTCGGACTGTTATCCATGCCGCCGATGTGGTGTATGTGGGTGGTGGCAATACGTTCTACTTATTGAGAGAACTGCGCCACAGTGGGGCTGCGCAGGTGCTGGCTGACGAGGTGTTCGCGGGCAAGCCGTACATCGGCGTTTCCGCAGGCGCCGTGGTCGCCGGTCCTGACATCAGCTATATACGTCGTATGGACGACCCTTCCAGAGGCCTGGGGCTGCTGAGCACCCGCGGCCTTGCACTGGTTGATTTCCGGGTCGTTCCGCATGTGGGGTCTGCGTTTTTAGGGCGTGCTGCCAGCGCCATCGTCAGCAAGGTGGGCAATGCCTTGGAGCTTATGCCGCTCACCGATCGTGAGGCCATCATCGTGCGAGGCGAAGCCAACGAAAAGGTCATGTTCTAAGGGTCTTGGCATTAATCAATGCTGCGAACCAGCTCAATTAGGAGCGGATTTACTCTCATGTTCGTTCAGAGGGGACTTTTCCTACAACCTAGCGGAAGATAAGGATTAAGAATGGCGGAATGCCAACAATCTGATTTCTCGGCATTCTCAAAAATTCAGAAAAGTCCCCTCTGAACGAAAACGCTGATGAAATAGGAAAAATATCTAGGTGATTACTCCCGTATGGGGCTCACATCCACTTCTTCGAGGGGGATGATGTGCGTGTGGTACTTGATTTTGTAGCCGATGTAGAGCACCAGCACGAGCGGGATACCGATGTAGGTGATGCCGATCTGCTTCCAATCCAAGGCTGCGAAGGCACCGATGTTCTGCCCACCGATTACGACGATGCACAGCACCAGGGCGATGATTGGGCCTAGGGGGAAGAGCTTGGCGTGGTATTTGAGTTCAGAGAGCTGGTGGCCCTGCCTGATGAACGCTCTGCGAAAACGGAAGTGCGAGAGTGCGATGCCAATCCATGCGATGAATCCCAGGAGCCCCGAGGCGGAGACAAGCCACATGTAGAACTGCTGGCCGAAGATTGAGGTGGCAAAGGCCGCCAGGGCGACGAT
Organism: Bifidobacterium sp. ESL1118; assembly: GCF_058505595.1. Classification (NCBI taxonomy): domain Bacteria; kingdom Bacillati; phylum Actinomycetota; class Actinomycetes; order Bifidobacteriales; family Bifidobacteriaceae; genus Bifidobacterium; species Bifidobacterium sp. ESL1118. The sequence continues at coordinate 1,300,630 of NZ_CP196371.1, read as the reverse complement.
GGTGGTGGCTATGAGCGAGGCTAGTGGGATGCCGCGCTTCGTGGTCTTGGCGAACATCTTTGGTGCTTGTCCTTCGTCGGCCAGCGAGTAGAGCATTCGTGTGGAGACGTACATGCCTGAATTCGCAGCGCTGATCACTGCTGTGAGCACGATGGCGTTCATGAGGCTTGCGGCGAAGGCCAGCCCAGCCCGTTTGAAGACCAGAGTGAAGGGGCTCATCGCCACATCGCCGCCCGCTGAGGCAAGCAGATTCGGGCTGGTGTAGGGGATGAGCGCGGCGATGACGAAGATGGCGAGGATGTAGAAGATGAGGATGCGCCAGAACACGCTGTTGATGGCCTTGGGCACCGCGTGCTCCGGGTCGTCCGACTCGCCTGCGGTCACGCCGATCATCTCGGTGCCTTGGAAGGAGAAGCCGGCGATGAGGAACACATTAAGAACAGCGGGGAGGCCGCCTACGAACGGCGCACCCTTAAGCGTGAAGTTCTTCAGCCCCGCCGCAGGATGGAACATGATGCCGCAAATCATGGCGAATCCCAGCACCAGGAACACCACGACGGTGATCACCTTCACCATGGAGAGCCAATACTCCGTCTCCCCGAACGTCGAGACGCTCACCGCATTGATGATGAAGATCACTGCCAGTACGATGGCGCTCCAGATCCAAGCGGGGGAGTTGGGCAGCCAGAACTTGACGAGCAGCGAGGCGGTGGAGATGTCGACGGCAACGGTGATGGCGTAGTTGAACCAGTAGGCCCAGCCCATGGCGAAGCCGAGAGCCGGATCCACGTATTTGGCGTTGTAGGTGGCGAAGGAACCGGAGACCGGCTGATTGGTGGCCAGCTCGCCGAGGCTGGTCATGAGGAAGTAGACCATGGCGCCCATGGCGAGGTAGGCCACCAGCGCCCCTCCCGGACCCGCGTTGGAGATGGTGGAGCCGGAGGTCATGAACAGACCCGTGCCGATGCAACCTCCGAGTGCAATCATGGAGATGTGGCGGGTCTTGAGTCTCCGTTGCACACCGCCCTGACGTGGGGCAGAGCCTTGTCGCGAGGCTGGGCCTGGCTTCCGGCTTTTCTCCTGTTGCGCATGCGCATCGTGTGGTTCCTGCGTTGTGGCGTTTGCGTCGTCCCCCGGGTGCGTGGTGCTTGTGCAAGTGCTTGGTTGTGCAGTATCTGCCTGCATGTGCGTCCGTCTCCTCGGCTGAGGAAGAAGTCGCGATGATGAGCCACACGCCGTCATGGTGTGGCTAGAGGGCCGAATCTCTCAAAGCCTGCCACCATGGAGGAGTTTGAGGGCTGATCCATCAATAGCGCTCCGCAGTGAAGCTTCTCCACCGCGACAGTCCCGAGTCTATTGGGCCCGGTCCCAACGTTCGCGGTCTGCAGGTCTGCAAGCGTTTCGGCCGCATCCCCTTTCCGCAAGGTGTCATCGGTGCCTGTGCGCCTCGGCCTGCGTACTGATGAATTCGGCAACCTCTTCTGAATGATAACGTTGGCCAGTCTACGAATATTTCTAGACAATCATTGAGATTTTGTTCATAGATGATATCCGTATCTGATTGCCTTTGGCTTTTTACTGCAATGGGATTGAATACTTACTGTATTGCTTTGGTTGTCGCGAGTTCAACTGGGGCTATATGACATATTGAGTGCGGATTCGGAAAATATAGTGGAGTGGCTATCATTGGGCGAATTCAGCAGACTTTGAGCGGTAATGGTCGCAGGCGAAATAATCGTAAGGTAGGGCATATGAACGACGGAAATCAGCAAGACGCGCGTACGTCTTCCACGCTTCAACGGCGCTTGAGACCACAAGACATCACTGTGGTGAAGCCGAAGGCGCTCAAGACGGCCATCGCCGGCACGGTGGTGGGTAATTTCATGGAATGGTACGATTTCGGCGTCTATGGATATCTCACGGTGACGATGTCGAAGGTGTTCACGGGGAATATGCCCCGGAGCCTCGGCCTGATCGTTATGCTGCTCGGTTTCGCCGTCAGCTTCCTCGTGCGCCCGTTCGGCGGCATCGTGCTCGGGCCCATCGGCGACAGGATCGGCCGGCGCAAGGTGCTGTTCTTCACTATGGGCATGATGGCCGTCTCCACCGGTCTCATCGGTCTGCTTCCCACCGCCTCACAGATCGGTGCCTGGGCCATCGTGCCGCTCTACCTGCTCAAGATGGTGCAGGGCTTCTCGGCAGGCGGCGAATATGCCGGTGCCACCACGTACATCGCTGAATTTTCTTCCGATAGGAAGCGCGGCTACTACAGCGCATGGCTCGATGTGGGCTCCTACCTGGGGTTTGCGTTCGGGGCCGTCACCGTGGCGCTCACCACTGTGGTGGCGAACCATTTCGGAGTTGCTGCAATGCTCAATGGTGCTTGGCGTGTGCCCTACCTGCTCACCGTGCCGCTCGGCATTCTCGCCATCGCATTACGCACGCGCATCCCCGAAACCCCGCAGTTCACCGACTACCAGCAGCGCGATGACGCGGACTGTGCCCAAGCACAGGATCAGATTGCGGCAGAGGGGAGGAATGGACTTGGCGATGTTTCTGACGTGTCTGGCACCGAACCTTCGAAGTGGGACACTCCTGGCACCATGCGTTACGTCGTCAAGCACCAATGGCGCAGCCTCATCATCGCCATCTGCCTCGTAGCAGCCACGAATACCGCAGGCTATCTGCTCACCAGCTACATGCCGACCTATCTTGAGGAGGAGGTGGGCATCAGCACGACGATGGCGGCGGTGGCCACCGTTCCGGTGCTCATCATCATGTCGCTGTGCCTGCCGCTCATCGGCAAGATCTCCGACATCGTAGGGCGCAGGCCGCTATATTTCGCCGGTGCCGCACTGATGCTCATTCTGGTGTATCCAGCGTTCCAGTTGCTGCATGTCGGCACATTCTGGGCCATACAAGGTGCGTTGGTGATGATAGCCATCCCAATCGCCTGCTACCTAGGGGTCTCGGCAAGCACGTTGCCAGCACTGTTTCCCACGGCGTCCCGCTTTTCGGGTATGGCGCTTTCCTATAACCTGGCGGTCTCGCTGTTCGGGGGCACCGCGCCGTTGATCTCACAGGCTCTCATCAACGCCACCGGCAACCATGACATGCCCGGTTTCTACATCATGCTCTTCTCGGTGTTGGGATTGGTGGCGGCAGTCGTCATGAAGGAGACCGCGAAGAAGCCGATGCCCGGGGCGAGGCCTGTCGTGGAGAGCGAGGCCGAGACCGATTAGCTTGTAGGGAAGTGGTTGGAGGCGCCACTTCCGTAAGCATGCGGCGATGTTGTCGCGTAGCAATCAGGAACGTCGAAGTCTTCAGTGTTATAATGATTATTTATCGCACAGAGGTTTTGGTACTTTTGGGCTATGGTACAGAGGTTATGCATTGGCGGTTTGAAACCGTCTTTGGTATGTCGTCACAACGTGAGCTGTGTTGATTGCAGATACAGGATGCGCGCATATATTGACGATGTTTCTCGTTTGGCCGGAGCAGAACGAACGCTTCGGCACTAGGAGATCGCGGATAAAGCGTTCCCTACCCGAGTTGCCATGGGGTTGTTGCAAGCCCATACAGGAACGGAGGCACGGTGACTGATTTTCGACGTCATCATTTGATTCCACAAGAGGCGGATTCCACTGTAGGCAGCATCCGTGAAGAATCCGAACGAACAGGGGAGGTTGCGGCCGTTCAATCTCATGCGGGGCATCCACTAGGTGGTGATGCCGGGCAGCATGAGCGAAAGAGGGCAATTGGTCGTTTGAGAAGGCGCTCGCCGAGAGCGGTCTCCACGAACATCGATGCCAGGAAGGCACCCAAGACTCGGCGGGTGCTTATCCGCCGTAATCATCTGCGCCGCAAGGATGTAACCGTAGTCAAACCGGCCACGCTCAAGACTGCCATCGCCGGCACAGTTGTGGGTAATTTCATGGAGTGGTATGATTTCGGCGTCTATGGCTACTTGGCGGTGACCATGTCGAAGGTGTTCACGGGCGATATGCCGCAGAGCCTGGGGTTGCTCGTCATGCTGCTTGGCTTCGCGATTAGCTTTTTAGTGCGGCCCATCGGCGGCATCGTGCTGGGGCCGCTGGGAGACAAATACGGCCGGCAGAAGGTGCTGTTCGTGACCATGGGCATGATGGCCGTCTCCACCGGTCTCATCGGCCTTTTGCCCACAGCCTCGCAGATCGGGGTCTGGGCCATTCTTCCTCTCTACCTGCTCAAGATGGTGCAGGGCTTCTCCACGGGCGGTGAGTACGCTGGCGCCACCACTTACATCGCCGAGTTCTCGCCCGATCGCAAGCGCGGCTTCTATAGCTCCTGGCTCGACCTGGGTTCCTATTTGGGGTCTGCGTTCGGCGCCGCCACGGTCGCCATCACCACCGTTGTCACGAATCACTTCGCCGGTCCGAACTCCATGGTCGACTTCGGCTGGCGAGTGCCCTACCTCATCACCATTCCGTTGGGCATCGTCGCCATCGCGCTGCGTACGCGCATCCCCGAGACCCCGCAGTTCGCCGAGCATCAGAAACGTTCGGAGGTGGCACAGGCGGTCGGAGCGAAGATAGCCGAGGCGCGTGAGGCACGTGAACAGGCCGGTGTCTCGGTGCAGGGTGGTGTGGCTTCGGCCTCCACTATGCCCACGCCGGCATCGGTGCAAACGGCGAAACCCTCGAAGTGGGATACGCCCGGAACCATGCCCTATGTCATCAAGTATCACTGGCGCCGGTTGCTCATCGCCATCGCCATCGTGGCGGCCACAAACACCGCCGGCTATATCCTTACCAGCTACATGCCCACCTATCTTGAGGAGGAGGTCGGCACTAGCACGACGATGGCTGCCGCGGCCACGGTTCCGGTCCTCATCGTCATGTCGTTGTGCCTGCCGCTCGTGGGTCATCTCTCCGACATCATCGGCCGCAAGCCCATCTACTTCGCCTCCTCGATCCTGACGCTCCTCCTCGTCTATCCGGCGTTCCAACTGCTGCATAGGGGTACGTTCTGGGGGATCCAGGGTGCGTTGGTCATGATTGCCATTCCCATTGCCTGCTATGCAGGGGTCTCCGCCAGCACTCTGCCGGCGCTGTTTCCCACGGAGTCGCGGTTCTCAGGCATGGGCCTTTCCTACAACTTCGCGGTCTCGCTGTTCGGCGGCACCACACCATTGGTGGCGCAGGCGCTGATTTCCATCACCGGCAACCATGACATGCCCGGCTTCTACATCATGTTCTTCGCGGTGTTCAGCCTCATCGCGGCCATCTGCATGCGCGAGAGCGCCAGGGCACCGATGCCGGGTTCGATGCCCACGGTGGAGAGTGACGCGGAGGCGGCAAAGCTGGTGCAAACCCAGGAGGAGAACCCGCTCATCGACACCTCCAAGATGCCGATGCCGGTCATAGCCGTCGACATCCCAGCCGGCCAGACGCTGCCTCAGCAGCCGCAAAACGTGAAGCTGGCCAAGCCCACGAAGCGTGAGATCGAGCTCAGGCAGAAGATTGAGGCCGAGATTAAAGGGGAAGTGGATTCCAATCAGAAACCTGATGCCGCCTGAGAGGTGATGTGATGCTTCGAACCCTTCGGTAGTGGTGTAATTTGAGCCCCTGCCTGGCTCGGGTGTCCACTGTGGGGGACAGTTCCGGCATCGCGGTGGCGTGGGCGTCACCATTCGGCTTGTATGGAAGTCAAGACATACAAACCGGAAGGTGAATCGATGAACGGATATCAACAGGCACGACCTGCACTCGCGGTGGCTACACAGGGGCTGGTCAAGGACTATAAGGGATTCAGAGCCGTGGATGGTCTGAACCTTCAAGTGCCGATGGGCGGGGTCTACGGGCTGCTTGGCCCCAATGGTGCCGGAAAATCAACCACCATGAAGCTGTTGCTTGGCCTGACTGCGCCTACAGCCGGCAATATGTGGATGCTCGGTGAGCACATCGGCGGTAAGCACCGGCTTCAGCCGGGGAGGGTCGGTTCCATGATCGAGGGCCCGAGCTTTTATCCTGGGCTTTCCGGGCTCGACAACTGCCGCATGGTGGCGGACTATCTGGGGTTGCAGCGTTCGGCCGCAACGGACGTGCTGGCTAAGGTCGGCTTGGCGGCGTTCGCCGATCGCAAGGCCAAGGACTATTCCTTGGGGATGAAGCAGCGGCTTGGCATCGCGATGGCGCTGATCTCCCGTCCGGAACTACTGCTTCTGGACGAGCCGACGAACGGTCTGGACGCCGAGGCGGTGGTCGAGGTGCGTCAGATGATCATCGACCTTGCAGCCAGTGAAGGCGTCACGGTCATCATCAGCAGCCATATCCTCTCCGAGATCGAGAAAATGGCGCCGGTGGTCGGCGTCATCGCCGCGGGTCGTCTGCTCTATCAGGGCTCCCTAGAGGATCTGCGTGAGGAGGGGCACATCGACCTGCGCGTTTCCGACCCTCGGCTGGCGGCAGCCACGCTTGAGCGCGACGGCATCGACTATAAGTATATTGAGGAAAGCGGGACCTTGCGAATTCCGGAATTCGATGACCGGAAAGTCGGGAATCTAGTCACCCGGCTGGTCTCCCAGGGATTGCAGGTCTATCGTGTGGCCTCGGAACGCAAGAGCCTGGAGGAGGCGTTCCTGGAACTCGTGGAAAGTCCCCAGGCCCATGCGTCGCAGAACGGACTGAGGCAGGGGGCTTCGCAATGAGTACCATCACTGCAAACACCCTGAAATCCGTGGATTCCAGGAAATATGAGGCCGCCGGAGCCATGCGCTCTAGCAGCCCGTTGACGCTCATCTCCATGGAGGTGCGCAAGCTGAAGGGCTCATCCTTCTGGTGGATGGCCATGGGCATGATCGCCCTGGTCTCCCTGTGGTCGGGATTCGCCCTCATGGACCGGGCCGATGACAAGCCGGCGACACGCACCGTGGCCTTGGCGCAAGGTGAACCCTACGATATCGTCAGCCTGCTGGCCCCGATCCTCGCCGCCCTGCTCACCAGCCGGCTGGCCGTCATGGAGACCGGCGAACGCATGGATCTCAAATGGCGGTCCTTGGGGCAGGGGGAGGTCGGCAGGTTCCTCGCCAAACTGGCGGTGGCGGGAGCGACCCTATCCCTGGTGTTTGTGATTCCCCTGATATGGACGCCTCTGGCGGCCTCGGTGATGGGCTTCGAATCCTCTGGTGACCTGCCTTCTCTGATGCTTGCGCCGGTCGTCATCGTTTTTCTGTCATGCATGGCCGTAACAGCCGTCCAGCTGATGCTTTCCATGACCATCGGCAAGCAAGCTGTCGGCTTGGGTGTAGGCGTGATCGCCGGTCTAGTCGGCTCGGGCCTGGGGCCGATGAACGTGGCGCGGCTGGGCTGGCTGTTCCCGGCCGGCATTAGCTCGGCCGCCAGTCCTTTCCTGGCCACGGCCACGCCGGACGGCTACGCCAGAATGACACTCGTCGCCAACCCCTGGGCCTTGGTGCTGGTCAGCCTGGTCGCCTGCATCGTCTGGACCGGCGTTTCGGCATTCGTCATCATAGTAAAGGAGTCACGCCGATGAGCAAGCACACAATCGACACCATCGCAATTAACAGTCGAACGGGCAAAATCCGCGAACGCCCCTCCGTCGTGGCGGCCTTCCGTTGGGAGATGCGCAAGGCCGGCAACCTGTGGTACTGGCTTGCCACCGTGCTGTTCGATGCCATGGGCATGTTCCTCGGTTGGGACCAATACGTCAGCTACCGTCGGGAGTTCCAAGCCCAAGGGGTGACTTGGACTGCCGTCTGGGGGCAGGCCATCCTCCTGAGCAGCATGGTCTTCATGCCGACTCTGGTCGCCGCTTTTGCCGCCCAAATCGAAGCCAACGAACACAAGGGGCGCAACTGGCAGCGATTGAACGCATCAGGGACAGCCGGCACGGCCATAGCGGGTAAGATGCTCCACGGATTATTTGCGTCATTCATGACTGTCGCCGTCTTCGAGCTGGAGTTCATCGCCATGGGTATGAACGCGGGCTTCGGCTTGTCCCAGATCGGTCCCTACCTCCTGGGGGCCATCCCCATGATCATGGCAGTCTGGGCCATCATGACCCTGACGCAGGCCATCGCCGCCAGGACCGGGTCGTTCGCATCCACCATGTCCATCATGCTCCTGCTCACCTTGGCCGGCTGCGCCCTCACGCTCGTAGCCCCCACCTTGGCCATGCCCTACCCGCTGGCCCTGATCACGACTGCATCGGCAGCCAGGGACCTGGGCAACATTGCCTCGGTCTCATCCATCATTGCATCGACCTTGGTGGCCGCCCTCTGGGTTCTTATCGGGGCGCTTGCCTTCCGCCGGCTGACCAGGAAAGCCGTTTGACCTGCAGAGCCAACCCATTGCAAGAAAGGACATATACCATGACCATCACCACCGACAGGGCGGGTCGCCCAGCACTCCATGCCATCCGCCGTCTCGTCATACTCATCACGGCGTTGCTGGCACTATCCGCTCTCTCCGGATGCTCAACCGGCCTGGGGGTCAGCAGGCAGGACGATTTGGTGGGAACCCGATCGGATGCCACTGATTCCTACACAGGCAGGTACACGGCCTCCTATCATGGATTCACCGGCATGGAGACCCTCTTCGGGGGAACCGGCAAACACGCGACCATACACGTCACCGGCCAAGTATCCGGTACGCAAGGCACCGGGACGATCCTGGTGACTGACGGCTCGGACATGAAACGTCCCATACCCATCAACCAGGGCACGTTCGACCAGACCTACACCCTGGACGGCAGCAGCTTCTACATCTACGCCAGCGGTGACAACTTCACCGGCAGCCTTACGCTGACCTCAAAAGAGGAGTGAGAAGTTCATGAGCAAGAACACCCGTTCGGCGCCGACTTCTTCCTTCTCACCAGGTGACGGCATAATGAAAAATGGTATTGCGGAAGGGAGCGGAGCGATGAAGCCGAGCAGGAAACTGACCGATTGGTTCGAATACTGGAACCGGCCAGGCACAGCTTACGTCATGGTCTTCGTATGTGCCCTGTACGAAACAATGATGCTCACGCGGCTGGTCTTCGCTCCCGACAGTGCCAACCGAACCTTGCGTCAGGTTCTGGACACCACAGCATGGGGCCTGCCTCTGTATATTGCCATCATCATCCTGTCCCTCATTCTGCTCAGCTTCCGCCGTCGACGACCGACAGCGACTCTGCTGGCCATCACCATCCTCATGCTTCTGACAGCAGCAATCTACGGTTCCGCATATACCGATCTAGCCTTAGTGTGGTATGTCGCTCTCTACACCTGCACGGTCGAGACCAGGAAACTCGGGAACCTCATCGCCTGCCTGACTCCAACCGCTCTTTTGGGGTTGGTGACCATAATTCTGGCGACTCTGTGGCGTCAGGATACCAGCTTCACCGGTTTGTTTTACTCTGCAACCACGTACTTTGCCTTATGCGTAGGTTTGGGACTGGTATCCAGGGTGCAACGAGAACGGCACCTGTCCGAACAGGCGCTTGTAAACGAACGCAGACGGAGCCAGCGCTTGGCGCAAGAGCGTGACCAGGCAGCCCACCAATCCCGAATTGCAGCAGAGCTTCATGACAGTGTGGGTCACGACTTGACTGCCATCATCGCCCTGTCCGAGGGGTTGAGTGGATCCACGGGCAAACCGGAGATTGATGAGGCGCTCGCCAGTATCAATGATTTGGCGCGTGAGGGGCTGAAGGATACTCGAACGGCTGTGAAGGCGCTGCAGCCTGGCGGTGACGAGAGGACTACGCTTGATGATTCGCTTGAGGGTGCCCCTGCCGAAGCTGAGGTTCCTGTTCGGCTGCATCGCTGGGACGATATTCAGCCGGTGCTGTACCATGCCCGTCAGGCCGGCATCGCGGCGGCTTTGACGGAGACTGGTCGCAGGCCGGACGACTCTGTGCAGGCGGACTTGGCGTTCACCGTCACCAGGGAGGCCGTCACGAACGTCATGCGTCACGGCGTGCACGTCAGCCGCATTGTGGTTTCCTGGGACCATGATGCAGACGGTGGCGTCGTGGTCGCCGTTCGAGACGACGGCGAACAGGTGGACGGTGTGACGCAAGGAATGAGTGCGAGCAATGAGTCTGCTGACGAGTGTCGGGCTGGTAGCAGCTGCACTGATGTCGCGGATGTGCAGGTTCATAATGCGCGGGTTCATAATGATGGGACGGGCTTGAACAGGTTGAAGGCAAAAGTCCGATCCTATGGTGGCGGATTCAGCGCCGGTCCATACGAGAGCGGGTGGCAGGTGCGTGCCGATATACCCTCGCTGATAGACACAGTCGGAGTTGGTTCTGTAGGTCGAGAGGGGAGCGCCGCATGATTCGTGTCATGATAGTGGATGACCAACGACCTGCCAGAATGGGTTTCGCGCTCATGGTCGCCAAAGACAAGGGGTTACAGGTGATCGCCCAGGCCGGCAATGGGCAGGAAGCGCTCGATGCTTTGGCGGGTTTTGCCCCCAAGGGTGAGGCGTTGCCCGATGTGGTGCTCATGGATGTGCGCATGCCGGTCATGGATGGCATCGATGCCACCAACGCTATCAAACGACAATATCCCGACGTGCGTGTGCTCATTCTCACCACCTATGATGAGGACGATTATGCGTTTGGCGCTTTGGGAGCGGGCGCGTCGGGTTTCCTGCTCAAGGACGTACACACGGCGGACCTGCACCGCGCCATCCATGCCGTGTACGACGGGGATGCGATTCTGACCCCTCGCATCACAGCCGAGGTGATACGTCGGGGTTTGCCGGGCGGTGCGTCGGTTGCGACCGACGGTGAGGCTGCTGAACTGAGGCAAAAGTTCACCACGCTTGGCAAGCGGGAGCTTGAGGTCGCCTCATTGGTCAGTGTTGGCCTCAACAATGCCGAGATAGCCGAACGATTGGTCATTCAGCCAGGCTCGGTCAAGAAGACGGTCAGCCGTGTGCTGGCCAAGCTCGGCGCGCGCGAACGCGTGAACATCGCTGTGCTCTGGTACAAGGCCGGGATGGATAAATTCGATATCAGTCAGTGGTAGTTCATGGGATGGAACAAACCGGAAAAGAAGGAAACTTCGTTGTTCACAACAGATCGTCGTGGCTACCGGTTCGCGTCAGTGTGATGGTGATAGTATCACAGTCTTTGCTGTGTACCAGCAACCAATCGGCTTCGATGTGAAGCTCACGAAAGTCGCGCAATGCTCCGGTCAGTTTGTGGTCTCGATACTGCTGCGCTAGAAGCTCGGTCTTTCCATGGGCAAGCAGGGCGAGGACTGACTTCAGCTTGTCCATATCCCGATGTTTACGTTTGAGTGCTTTGACATCCCTGTCAAAGTGACGGCTGGCTTTCAGCTTATAGATTGTCAATGTGCTGTTCCATCTGCTCGAGCGTCATGCTTTCACTGGTGGGTTCCTCGCTGGCGCTGAGAACCGAGCGTTCGAACGGGGTGAGAGCGGAGGGCTGGAATGGAATGCGCTGTTCGCGCACGGCCTGAGCCGCGAACATGTTCATGGCTGAAGAGAGGTCGAGACCCATGCTGTTGAACAATGCCTCAGCCTTGTCCTTGAGATTGCTATCCATACGTATCTGCACGCGTGATGTCGTAGTGGTTGCCATCATTGCTCCTTTATTCAGCTATCTTGATTTTACAAGAAAAAGCAATATTTGGCAAGAAAAAGCAATTATTGACATTAGTTGACATTGAACAAAATAGACGAGCGATAGAAGCGTGTGAACACTATTGTACTTTGGTTCAAAATCATGATGAATAGAATTTACGGGGTGCAACTTACTTGTGCAGTCTTCTGAACGCCTCCCGGTGCACGGCGTTGTCGTTGCGAATGCCGATAACGATGATTTTCATGATGTGTCCTTCGCGTTTCAAACGGTATACAATGCGCACGTCATCTCCTCGGAGTTTAATTTTCAGTAGTTCGGCAAGGTCATATCCGTCTTTGTTGCCTAAGGATTTCCCATATCCGCCTTCAGACGCAGGAAGGGGATTTATGCTCACTTTTTTTAAGGCTCTTACAACATGGGTTTTGCATGGTTCGCGAAGTTTGTCCATGTCTTTCTGGGCAGCTGTTGTCAGCATGATGTTCCAGTGTTCATTCGGCATTACTCAAACTCCGGTTCATACCCATCTTCCACTGGCTTATAGTCCTTTTCAAGAGCTTCGTCCAATGTGTACAGCGTGCCATCGTCGTCCTTGATTCTTTGCATGGCTTCCTGGTATAGTTCCCAATCCTCCATAGCCTCCGTGAGTAGGCTGTAGTCGTCTGGTGTGATGATGACGGCACTGGGCTTGTTGTTCTTCAGTACGATGACCGGTTTGCCGGTGCCCACTTTGGCAAAGGCCTTGCTGGCACCGCCGTGGCTGAATGTGCTCACGGGAACCAGGTTGTCCATCAACGCTGTAGCATCCATATTTGCCTCACTTTTTGCTATCAAATATTAATTCCAATTTACATTGTGGATAGTATATCTGCATGTGCTTTCAGCAAATCGGATGTGTAGCTTTTTAGGCTGTCGGAATTCCGTACGATTCGCCATAGCATTGCCGCTGTCTGGAATTTGTTGCCGAAGCGTGCTGTGCTCGGGTCGGCGCAGAAATCCTTGAGGAATTGGTTCCATTGGCAGGCCGATGCGTCGTAGCGGACGTAAGTAAGTGTGCCTTCGTGGATAGCGAGCATATCCGCAAGTGTCACAGTGATATCGTGGTTGCGCTTGACTGCCTTCCAGGTGGCTGCCATGTCGGCGGTGAAATGGAACTGCTCGGGTGTTGTGCTGGTGAGATTTGCGAAGAAGGTACGCCACCGTTTGTTGAAGGCGAATCCGCATTCCAGCAGAGGAGTCTGCAACGGTGGCTTGGCGCTCTCCGATTTTCCGTATATAAGCTCTCGTGGACGATTGTTTTTCTGAGAATGCCGTTTCGGCTTGGGCAAAGACACGTGACGAACAGATGCCGATGGGGAAGTGCCGTTTTCTTGGGAGAAATATCGTTGCAATTCAGCGTCGAGTTCGACTTTGTTGCCGGTATGGGGCAGGCCGAGCGTTCTGCAGATTTCTACGAGCTCGGCCCAGTACCAGTACCAGCGCTGGAATTCCTCAAAGCTGGTGATCGACGAGAATTCCGGCCTGCTATCTGATTTAACCAATGTATGTTCTCCGCTTGTTTGATCCGAATCAGCTATTAATTTAAACCAAGTTAAATATATCTTATCTCATTTAATCTATGATATACTAGTGCTTATGTATTTGTGAGCTGTGAATAGGAAGCGTGGGCACTATGAAATACGTATCGGTTCCGGTCAAACGCGATTTGCGGCTGGTGGGGCAGTACCTCACACGGCAGCGTAAGTTGATGGGTCTGACTGTCAAGGATGTGGCGTTGTGCGCGCGGGTGAGTCAGATCACGGTCTCCAACATGGAGCACGGCAAGGCGGTGCGTACCGATTCGTTGCTCTCGATTGCACGAGTGCTTCACATGGCTGATTCCCTCGTTAAGTCAGTCGACCCTCTTCAGACCGATGTGGGCCGACTTCGTGCTGACGAGCAATTGCCGCAACGAGTGCGCCACTGATGACGTGCACCATTATATGTGGGGCATAGCGGCCAACTAAGGAAGAGCACGCGAATGTCTCTGCGCTGATTTACAAGGCGATCACCGAATATCTGAATCGTCATCATGCTGCACTTCACCCACACTCGCAGATTGTCTCAGTCCTGTCTGTGTGGGGGAGTCTGCCACTGCACTTATCGATGTTTTTCATAGATATATGTATCTCTTCGGCACTGTGGCTGCGTGTCATCGGTTCCCATCCGGTCGTGCCGTGGTTTTGAGGTGCAACTAGACTTGGAGTATGTCTTTAACTATCGGAATCGTCGGGCTGCCCAACGTGGGCAAGTCCACCATGTTCAATGCTTTGACCCGCAACAACGTGCTTGCGGAGAACTATCCCTTCGCCACCATTGAGCCCAATGAGGGCATCGTCCCGTTGCCGGACAAGCGGCTGCCCGTGCTTGCGGACCTTGTGCACACCGAGAAGATCGTGCCGGCAACGGTGACGTTCGTCGACATCGCAGGCATCGTCAAGGGCGCCTCCGAGGGCGAGGGCCTGGGCAACAAGTTCCTGGCCAACATCCGCGAGGCCGACGCCATCTGCGAGGTGGTGCGCGCCTTCGAGGACGACGACATCGTGCACGTCAACGGCAAGGTGGACCCTGCCGACGACATCGACACCATCAACACCGAGCTCATGCTCGCCGATCTGCAGACCATCGAGAACGCACTGCCGCGCCTCGAAAAGGACCTACGCGGCAAGAAGGTGAGCCAGGAATATGTGGATGCCGTCAAGCTCGCGCAGAAGATTCTTGGCGAAGGCGAAACCATCGACCACGCCGCCTCAGCCGGCAAGATCAAGAAGGAAGATATCTACGACCTGCATTTGATGACCGCCAAGCCGTTCATCTATGTATTTAATGTGGACGACAAGGAACTGGCCAACGAGGACATGAAAAAGCAGCTGGCCGCGTCAGTCGCTCCGGCCCAATCTATCTTCCTCAACGCGCAGTTCGAATCCGATCTGACCGAGCTTGACGAGGCCGATGCCCGAGAGATGCTTGAGGATGCCGGCCTGAAGGAGTCCGGGCTGGACCAGCTGGCCCGCGTCGGCTTCGACGTGCTCGGTCTGCAGACTTTCCTCACCGCAGGTGTCAAGGAAGTGCGCGCCTGGCAGATCCACAAGGGTTGGACCGCCCCGCAGGCTGCAGGTGTGATTCATTCCGATTTCGAGCGTGGCTTCATCAAGGCCGATATCGTCTCCTATGACGACTTCGTTGCCGCCAAAGGCTCCATGGTCGACATCAAGGAGGAGGGCAAGCTCCGCCAGGAGGGCCGCGACTACGTCATGCAGGACGGCGACATCGTGGACTTCAAGTTCAACGTGTGAGTACACATGACTCGTCATCTCAAAGTCCGACACATAATGCCGTTTTATGGCACTTTGTGTCGGACGTTTGATTTCGATGGGCTAAACTCCGACATTGAGTGCCGTTTTATGGCATTATGTGTCGGAGTTTTTGCATCGGCGCGCCCTGCATTTTATTCCTCCTTGCGTAATCCTCTGCACCGTCGCGAGAATACCTTTAGGCTGGATTCAAGGAAATGTGACTAGGATGCAAAGGAGGCCATGATGGCCAAAGCGGTAAACAATGAAGATGCTCGTGCGTGTCAATTGGCTGAGAGCCCGGTGCCCCGTGGACGCGTGGTGATTCTCGGCGGCCATGGCAAGGTGGCGTTGTTGTTGGCACCTAAGCTCATTGCCGCAGGGTTCACCGTTGATTCTGTCATTCGCAAGGCCGACGAATCCTACGATGTGAAGGCAGTAGGCGCCAACCCGGTGCTCTTCGACATGGAGCAGGCCGGCGAGTCCGATTTCGAGCGACTCTTCAAAGAGGCTGTTGCGATTGTCTTTTCTGCAGGCGCCGGTGGGGGCGACCCAGCTCGTACGCATGCTGTGGATTATGTCGCAGCGGTCACTGCGATGGATGCCGCTGGGAAGGCTGTGGTGAAACGGTTCGTTATGGTCTCCTATGACACCGCTAGCGACGATCCCAAAACCGCTGGTTGGCCTGAGTCGTTTGTTCCCTATGCAAAGGCAAAACACGATGCCGATGCGCATTTGCGTGCGTCCAATCTCAACTACACCATCCTTGGCCCGGGTTCGCTGACGCTGGAACCGGAGACCGACCGCATTGTGCTTGTCGGCTCCGGGCAAAAATTGACACCTAAAACCGTTACGCCCCAGCAACGAGTCACTTCGCGCGGGAACGTCGCCGCTGTGGCTGCTTATGTGATTTCCAATGGAGTCTCTAAGCGTCAAACCGTCTGCTTCTACGATGGACAAACCCCAATTACCGAAGCTCTGCAGTGACTGAGCTGCTCGGATTTGCGGCATGAAACGCAAGTCGTGAGACATTTTCCCAAACGGCTTTTTGCGATGTTGCGAATGTTTGTGCTATGCCGAATGCCGAGTTCCAAGTGTCAAATGCCAAATCAGATTAAATGGCTTAGCGATGAGACGTGATATCCATCTACCGAGTCTCGTGAGTTGCAAAACTCATAAATTTCTGTTGCGCTGCCATATTTGATACTGGATGTTGTACTCATGGTCGTTTGTCCGTACGAGTCCTGATTCTTCGGCAAGATAGTCCGGCAGCAGCGCCATGCCTCCACGTGTTTTGATGAGTGAGACGATGCCGCTCAAGGAATTGATGTTATGCGTTTCCACGTTGTCTGTAATGGAGTCGAGCGTCATGGCGCGAAATGCACAGTTGGGGTCACCGTTGACATAGACGGCGTTACTCGTGGAATCCGCGGTGCTGTAGATGTGTGAGGGGATGGTTCCGATGCTCACCTGCCCGCTTGGAATGTTATTTGGGGTGTGGTATGCGGCAACGAGGTCGTGGTTCATATAGGCGATTCGATCGATGGACGTCGAAGGGGCAATGTCGAAGCTGTATTGTTCTAGGTCTGGTGCCTTGTTGTGGACGACAAGGAAATCGAAAAGCACTTCGCTCATTTCTGCAGAGTGTTTTCTGTGTGGTAGATTTCTTCGCAGCTCCTGATCCAGAGTCATGATTTGTGTTGCGTATTCGTGGAAACGCTGGCCGGCATCTGTTGGAGTGACGCCGCTGGTTGAGCGTTCGAAAAGTTGCACGCCATAGTCCGATTCGATGTGCTTGAGGCGTGCCGTTACATTCGATTGTGCCAGTTGTAGTTTGCGTGCAGCCTTGTTTATAGATTTTGATTCATAGATGGATTCGAATACTTCGAAGTTATGTGTATCCATGGATGCTCTCTATCCGACTGTAACGATGTGTTATCTGATATTCAGATAACTATATCATGGTTTGGTAATTCCCAAGACGATTTCACTTTCATACAGTGTTCCGTGAAAGGAACAATTATGACAGTAAAAATCGGTATCAATGGATTTGGCCGCATAGGCCGTCTATCATTTCGTAGAATCCTGGAGCTTGGAGAGCAGAACGACATTGAAGTGGTGGCCATCAATGACCTTACAAGTCCGGCCTTGTTGGCGCAGCTTCTCAAATTCGATTCCACACATGGCACATTCTCCGGTGATGTCAGCGCCACTGATGACAGCATTGTGGTCAATGGTAAGGAATATCGAGTCTATGCCGAGCCCAAGGCGCAGGACATTCCATGGGCCAAGGAGAACGGGGTGGAGTGCGTTCTGGAATGCACTGGCTTCTACACTTCTGAAGCCAAGTCCCAGGCGCACATCGACGCTGAGGCCAAGAAGGTGCTTATCTCGGTGCCGGCTGGCCGGATTAAGACAATCGTCTACGGCATCAACGACAACACGTTGACTCCTGAAGACAAGATCATCTCTGTGGGCTCCTGCACCACTAACTGCTTGGCTCCCATGGCCTATTACCTCAATAAGGACTTCGGCATTGAAGCTGGCACTATGACCGCCATCCATGCCTATACCTCTTCACAGATAATCCTCGATGGTCCAACGCGTAAGGGTGACTTGAGAGCTTCCCGCACTGCCGCCACCAACATCATTCCACACAAAACTGGTGCGGCCAACGCCATCGGCCTGGTGATCCCCGAATTGGATGGAAAGGTGAGCGGCCATGCCCAGCGAGTCCCCATAGTCGACGGTTCCCTCACTGAGCTTGTCAGCCTGCTCAAGACCGCTGACGTTACCGCCGATCGGATCAACGAGGCGATGCGTTCCCATACGGTGAACAACGAGAGCTTTACGTATGATGACCGTCAGATCGTTTCCACTGACATCATCGGGTCACAATCAGGTTCGATTTTCGATCCGACGCAAACCGAAGTGACCGGGATGGGAGATAGGCAGTTGGTCAAGACCGTGGCTTGGTATGACAATGAATACAGCTTCACCTGCCAGATGATTCGCACACTTCGTAAGTTTGCCACGTTGTAACGAATCTGCTGTTGAACTCCGGCAACTGTCATCGCACGTTGATGGTATTGCCGGAGTTTTCAGTTCCAGGTCCTGTCGTCGTTTTGGATGCGTATGAGTGTCCATGCCCGGCAAACAAGTAGGGCTATCAAGATAAGATTTCTCGCCCAATGCTATGGCAACTTCAATAGGTGCTACAATCATCGCAAAGAAAAGCTTATGGAAAGGCCCGCTATGATGCACTTGATGTTGACTTCGATGCTCCATCCCAAACTCAAAGGATTCCTCTCTGGCAACATTGTCTACATCGACGATGCCAAAGGGCCGCTTTTGGACGACGAGCAAGGCATGCGGTTCGATCAGTGGGAGAAGGATCAGGTCGCGCAATACGGGTGTGACTTGGTCAATATCATGGTTGGGCAGACACCGATTGATGACGTCCGCGCGGCTTTGGAAGGCGCCGATGGCGTATATGTGGCCAGTGGTGAGACGTTTGCGCTCCTGTATGCCTTGAAATCCACTGGTGCAGACAAGGTGCTTGCAGACGTTGTGCGTAAGGGCCTGCCATATGCGGGCTCTTCCGCCGGTTCCATTATTGCCGGTCCGAGCATTGAGCCAACAAGCGTGATGGATTCCCCAGACCTTGCTTCCGCCCTTCATGATTACACCGCTTTAGGGCTCGTCGATAAGGTCATCGTTCCTCATTCCCAGGGTACGTTGCCGCCATATCCGATTCAGATTATTTCGCAGACGGTCGAACGCTATGGAGAGCAATATCCGCTGTTTCTTCTGCGTGACGGACAGGCGCTTGAGGTTCAGGGAGATGAGCAGCGCATAATCTAGCAGGCCTGTTTCTTGGCGTGCCCAAATCGCTTCCGGTATTATCGGCCATCGTATTGAGATACGATGCGACGGTTGGATTCGCTTCTTCTCTTGAAGTTGAGGTAGGTTTAAAGTTCCGACGACAACGAAGCGGAAATAATTGGCGCTGAAATCGAGAGGTAATTTTTATGGGGCAAAGGCAGTACCGTTGCGATAAATGCGGATGCAGCACATATGTATCCGATCAGTTCCAAGCCACTGGTGGCAACTTCGCCAAGATTTTCGATGTGCAGAACAAGCGGTTCATCACCATCAGCTGCACCAACTGCGGTTACACGGAGTTGTATCGAGCTGAAACTGATGCCGGCATGAATGTGCTTGATTTTCTGTTAGACAATTGATTGTCAATCTCCTGATTGACCTGCAGGTTGTGTTGCCACTGGTTGTGGGCACGAGTCGGCTCTTTCTAAGGCCGTTTTTAGTTGCCGGCGATTCTTGCGTTCAGTGTTGGAATGGTTCACAATGGTGATATGACTACTGCAAAGATGACTGGTGCGACTATCAAACTGAAACGAGCCTATGGCGCTCCTGAAGAATCGGATGGCTGCCGTGTTTTAATCGATAGGCTTTGGCCACGGGGCGTTTCCAAGGATAAGGCCCACATCGATGTATGGCTTAAGGACATTGCTCCAAGCACTCAACTGCGTCGCTGGTTCGGGCATGATCCTGATCGGTTTGCAGAGTTCCAACAGCGTTATGAGGATGAGCTTGGCGACGACGCTGAAGGTATCGCTCAATTGCGCGAGATCTGCCGGACACATACCACAGTGACAT
Organism: Bifidobacterium sp. ESL1118; assembly: GCF_058505595.1. Lineage (NCBI taxonomy): Bacteria > Bacillati > Actinomycetota > Actinomycetes > Bifidobacteriales > Bifidobacteriaceae > Bifidobacterium > Bifidobacterium sp. ESL1118. Next base: position 1,281,020 of record NZ_CP196371.1, on the reverse strand, counting down.
TGGTTTATGCCGCAAAAGACGAAATCCATAACAACGCCGTTGTCTTGCAAGACTATCTCAATCGTTGATGTCAATGGAGTGCAGTGGTCTGTAGGCCTGCGAGGTTGGGGAAGTGAGACTGCTGATACCAAATTCACCACACTTTGTAACAAACGTTGCTCAACGTCCGCTATACTATAGCTATGGTGGCGATTTCATTTTCAAGGCAGAGAGCACGAAGGCGTGAACGTGCCATCTCCGATTATTTCAAGATGTGGACGGCTCGTGATTTTGACAAGCTCGATACGGTCATGGCGCCGGAGTGCCGGTACGAGGAATGTACGGGTGCTATTTATCAAGGGCGTGTGCAGATTCATCGGTGGATCGATGACTCGATGATAAGGCAAGTGGTCACCAGCTGGCGCATTCATGATTTCCTACATGGGCGCGGCAACCAAGGCCAGCCGGAGATTACGGTTACGTGGACGTTCTGTGCGCATGATGTTTCTCGGCTATCAGATCAAGCCTCAGGTGAAGATGGCGGTGTGGTAGACAAAGAGCTTGGGCAAGCCCAGGGAGCTATGCAGGGTAGCACACCCTATGAGTTCGACGGCGTCTCGATTATTGAGTTCGACAGGCAGAACAAGATCAATCGTGTGCGTGAATTCCGTGCCGAACACGACCGTAAATATCCGTATGGTGGGGTTTCGCACTGACATTGCCTAAAAATAGGACGATTCCATTTCGGTAGGGAGATTTCGTTGATATAGTGTGTTGCACAAAAAAGAGAATGGCGGATTCCCAACGTATTTGGATTTCGCTATTTTGCTTTGTACTGCGGGAATCTCCCTACTTATAATTTTTTGGTCGGCATAGCCGAGATTGTGTGTCTGAACACCGGTGAAGCGATGTGTCGGTTGAGCAATGGGCGTTAAATTATGGCTTGAAAAACATACTGATGCATTGAGTTTTTCTAAAACTTGAGTCGCATAGACTCAAGTTTTTCACCCAAGGTAAAATTCTGGAATCCACATGCGGAATGTCGGTTGGTCATAGTGACACAACAAGAACAGGAGCTCCAAAGGAGTTCCGAAACGGTTGCAGAGTTAAGATTCGCAGCCGCTGCCTCATGGTTTGAGGGAGTGATTGATTATGGCTATGTTTCCTGCTTTGATGAACGATGCATTTCATGATATGTTCGACGATCCGTTCTTCACCAGCTGGAGTGATTCACCGTCGCGTGCGGTCGATCGCGTGGCATCTCCGAGTCTCATGAGGACCGATGTCCGTGAGAATGACAAGAGCTACGATGTGGCGATCGATATGCCCGGGTTCAACAAGGACGACATTAAGGTGGACCTTCACGACGGCTATCTCACCGTCTCTGCCCACAAGGACGAGAAGAACGACAAGAAGGGTAAGGACGGCAAGTGGCTGCGCCGTGAGCGTTATGTTGGCTCGGCCTCCCGTGACTTCTATGTTGGCGACGAAGTGAGGGATGAGGACATCCATGCCAGCTACAAGGATGGCACCTTGAACCTCGAGATTGCGAAGAAGGAGCCGAAGCCCAAGGTCGAGAGTGGTCATCACATCGCCATCGAAGGCTGATGCATATACGCACCATATCGGTTGCCTGATGGGTCGTTTCAGTGTCTAGGCAACTGCGATGAATGCGATTATAATGGGCCGGCTGCCATTGATGGGCATCCGGCCCATTCGTAGTCCAATCTCGTCCGGATTTAACGCCCGACTTTCCTGATGAGTTCCAGTGCCATTGCGGTTTCGCCATTCATCAGGGTTTCGTATAGTTTGTTGTGGTTTTCGGTATTGCCGCGGTATCGCTTTTGGCTGGAAATAAGCACATTGAGATGCTGCTGCCAAGCTCCGCCGATCTCCTGAAACCATTGCATCAAATGGTCGTTGCCCGACATACGGACGATTTGGGTATGAAAGGCGATGTCGGCGTTCACATACTCCAACATTTTCCCCGCCTCAAGCAGCCTGTTTCGCTTGGCAAGGAGCGTACCAAGCGCTCCCCATTCCTCGTCTGCCACGCTTCGGTTCCCGATTTCCACAATAGCTTCGCTCTCCAGCATTTTTTCAAGGGCGAACAGCTGCTTCTCATTATCGTGATTGGCGGAGAGACCTGTGGCAACGTAGCTGCCGGAACCTTGGCGCACCCTGATTTCTCCTGAATAGGTCAGGACTTTCATGGCTTCGCGCAATGTTGATCGGCCCACGTGCAAGAGATTGAGCCATTGCTGCTCGGTGGGCAGTTTGGCACCTTCCTTGAGGCCGTTGAGCTCGATGTAACCTTGAATATCGTGAATGGTCTTGCCCACAAGATCGATTGACGTTGTCTTCACTGCGCCTCCCTTATCACTATAATTCTACTTGCAATCTAGAAACATCTGCTGTATTCTAAATTCAGCAGATGAATTATTTGATAACAGGTTATTCGATGATGGGCGAGGGAATCGAACAACAATGAAGGCAGCGATGTTGAGCAGGGCAGAAAAGCAAAAAGATTTTCTCGTTGGTCTCTGCAAAGGTGTGGATCTCCTAGGGAAGAGCAGACATCGAGGATGAGTGTAGGTGTTTTTGCATATCTATTGCTGATGAGCGTCGTGGCGGGGACGCTTAACGGCATCGTGGGCATGGCCACGCTCGCGTTGTACCCAGTGCTGCTTTCCATAGGTGTCAGTCCAATCATTGCCAACGCCACCACCACCATCGGCATCCTTTTCAGCGGAACCTCCGCCGTAATCTCCTCTAGGCGCGAGCTCAAGGGGCATTGGCGTCAGACGCTGCCGATTACTGCTTTCGTTGTGGCTGGAGGCATTGTCGGTGACATATTACTCATTCGAAGTTCAGTGGCTAGTTTCAAAGCGATCGTGCCATTCACCATTCTCCTCGCCGGTGTTCTTATGGTGATGCCAAGGAGGTCTGGCGTGGACAGCGCCACACGGAGCAAGGCCGTTCTGACGGGTTTCGTCCTGGCGCTTCTTGCGGTTGGGTGCTATTGCGGTTATTTCGGTGCAGGCAGTGGTCTGCTCATGATAGCGGTGCTCTCCAGAGTGGTCGATGATGGCTATCCGGTCTACAATGCCATACGGAACTTCGCTTCACTTGTCAACAACGTTGTTTCCGCGGTCATATTCATCTTCACGCTTTCCATCGCCTGGAAGGTGTTGATACCAATGTGCATTGGTCTGCTTGTCGGTGGGTATTGCGGTCCGATTGTCGTCAGGGTCATTCCGGCGGAAGTCATCAAGTGGGTCGTCGGTCTTTTTGCCATTGTTCTTGCGGTGGTCCTGTTTGTGCAGAACCTGATATAACGATTGGCGCGCTTGAGCCCTACGGTTGCGTGTAAAGGTCAACTCTTCGTGCCGGAGCGTCAAGGAGATTGTTCCCAGTTGCACATAAGGGCCTGTTGCGCATCGAATATGCTTGGAAGGCGCTCCGTTCTTTTCGTATTGTGAAACGCGACACGCCGATTGTCGCCTGTTCCATTAGACTATCGGACGGCGTGAATCGAACTTGGTTGTATGCACAGGCCGGTTCACGAAGGTAATACGACGATATAACGGTGAGGAACGAGGAGCGACGATGAGCAACATGTTCACCTGGAAACTGCACGGCGACGGCAAGACGTTGAACCCGGGGGAGGTTGTGGACCCCGACGAGCGCATGAGTTGGGGGCGAACAGCAGGCATCGGTGCCCAGCACGTCATCGCCATGTTCGGCGCCACGTTCCTGGTTCCGATACTGACGCATTTCGACCCTTCGACCACGTTGTTCTTCACGGCGATGTCGACAGCGTTGTTCCTGTTGATCAATAAAAATGAGCTACCCAGTTACTTGGGTAGCTCATTTGGTTTTATAGCCCCGATCATGGCCGTGGCCAGCGCCGGCAAGGGGCTGGCGGCAGCCAGCTTCGGCATCATGTGCACAGGCATGCTGTTGGCTTTGGTCGGCATTCTGGTTCATTTCGCCGGAGCCAAGTGGATCGACATCATCATGCCACCGGTGGTCAACGGTGCCATCGTGGCCATCATCGGCTTCAATCTGGCACCTTCGGTGTGGAACAACTTCCAGAAGGCGCCAGATACCGCTGCTGTGACCTTGGTGGCGGTGCTGCTGGTGGCGGTGCTGTTCAAGGGTCTGCTTGGCAGGCTGAACATCCTGATCGGCGTGCTCATCGGTTACGCCTATGCATGCATTCGCGGCCAGGTGGACTTCGCCGCCGTGGGCAAGGCGGCTTGGGTCGGCGTTCCGCACTTCCACACCCCGGTGGCCGACTGGTCCGTGCTGCCCATGTTCATCCCCGTGGTCATGGTGCTCATCGCCGAGAACGTCGGGCATGTGAAGTCCGTGGCCCAGATGACCGGCCGCAACTATGACGACCACATCGGAACCGCTCTCTTTGCCGATGGCCTCGGCACCACCATAGCCGGTTTTGGCGGCGGCTCGGGCACTACTACCTACGGTGAGAATATCGGTGTGATGAGCGCCACCCGAGTCTATTCCACGGCGGCCTATTGGTGCGCCGCTGGCTTCGCGCTGATTCTGAGCCTCTGCCCGAAGTTCGGTGCTGTCATCAACACCATTCCTGCGGGAGTGCTCGGCGGCGTCACCACGCTGCTCTACGGCATGATCGGCATGGTGGGCGTGCGCATCTGGGTCGACAACCACGTCGACTTCGGCAACCCGCTCAACAACATGACCGCCGCCGTCACCATGATCATCGGCATCGCCGACTTCGGCTTCGCCATCGGCGGGGTCAAGTTCAACGGCATCGCCATCGGCACCGTCGTGGTGCTCGTGGTCTATCACGGCCTTAAGGCCATCGGCCGCGCCACCTGTGCATTGCCGAAGGAGGAAGAGACGGCCGGACAGGACTCTGGCTCCGAATCGTCAACCGCTGATTGATTCCGGTTCGATCGGTTCGCGCTCCCGCTGTATGGCAAATGTCGTTCAGCGGGAGCGTTGCTTTCTCATCTGAAGATGTGGCTTGCCCCTTGTCAGCTGCTTTTTGCATTAATATTCGTAGCTTTGGTAGGTGCAGGGCGAAAGTCGTATATGATGAATTCAAAGATGCTAATTCGGAATGTGGTTGAAGATTATAGGTAGTATCTTTTATTGTACAAAGTAATTATATTAGTCTGAATCGTCGTTCTTTTTGACAATAAGTGATTATCTATATATAGTTTTCTTGTCGATATAGCAATGCAATGTTGCAAGGAGTTCATATGAGTGTGCATGTAGTGGTGATGGGCGTCGCCGGCTGCGGGAAAACCACAGTGTCCCAAGCTGTACGAGATAAGCTTGGCTTCGAGATGGCTGAAGGCGACGACTTCCATTCAAAGGCCAATGTTGAGAAAATGAGTCATGGCATCCCTCTCACCGATGAGGATCGTTGGCCGTGGCTTGCTGCGATCAACACTTGGATGGTTGATCATGCGGCTGAAGGTAAGTCCACGGTCGTGTCTTGTTCAGCGCTGAAACGCGTGTATCGAGATGTGCTGTGCAAGGGTGTCGATGTGTTGTTTGTTCATCTCGTTGGCTCCCAGGAGCTTATTGGCTCAAGGCTGAGCAAGCGCAAAGGACACTATATGCCGCCCTCGTTGTTGCCCAGTCAATTCGCCGATCTTGAGGCACTGCAAAGCGATGAGAACGGCGTGGAGATCTCTGTCGATGGCACTCCGGAGGAAGTAGAGGCATCCGTGATCAAGGCCATCAATGAGTATTGCAAGAGAACTGGAGCGGTGGCCTGATGTCTGAATTTTCGATTCATAGCTTTGAACTGACAGGGAAGGTTGTCCTCATCACCGGCGGTGCAAGTGGGCTGGGTAAATACTACACTCAGGCTGTCAGTAAGGTCGGTGCCGATGTATGCGTCGTCAGCGCCACAGAGAACGGGTGGGACGAGACGCGTCAGATTGCCGAATCAAACGGGTGCAAGGTGATGTTCATCAAGCAGGACATCACTGAGGAGGGCGCCGCGAAGTCGATCGTCCAACGGGCCATGGCCGAGTTCGGACGCATCGACGTGCTAATCAACAATGCCGGTATCCAGCGTAGGCACGACTTAGCCGACTTTCCGGACGAAGACTGGAAGACGGTCATCGAGCTCAACCTCAATGCCCTGTATTATCTTTCCCATGAAGTGGCCAAGGTCATGATGGAGCAAAAGAGTGGCAAGATCGTCAACATTGGTTCCATGCAGTCCTATCGTGCAGGCAAGCGTATCTACCCTTACGCGGCTAGCAAGCATGCTGTCGTTGGTCTGACCAAGGCGTATGCGGATGCTTTGGCTCCTTACAACATTCAGGTGAATGGCTTGGCACCAGGCTACATCAATACGCCAATGACCAAGGCCCTCCAGGAAGATCCGGTTCGTAGCGTTGAGATACGAGATCATATTCCTTCGGGAAGCTGGGGAGAACCAAACCAACTGATGGGGGCCATGGTCTTCCTCTGCTCTTCGGCTTCGGACTATGTGACCGGTGTCATGCTCCCAGTCGATGGAGGGTACCTGTTGAGGTAGTTTGCGGTTCCGTGGCCTTACACAGGGGCGTGGATGTGCCGTGGTCGCCATCGTCGGGGCCACAAGAAGAAATAAAACTATTTAATGTAGAATAGAGGTAATAATGCCATTAATTGTCGTGGCCTGCGCTGTTGCAGTGCTCATTTTCCTTATAGCCAAGTGTAAACTCAATACGTTCGTTTCCTTGGTCGTGGTCTCGGTCCTTGCTGCCTTGGCATTGAAGATTCCTATCGGCAAGATTCCCATGACGATTCAAAACGGCATTGGTAGCCAGCTGGGTGATGTAGCCATTATCTTCGGTTTCGGTTCGATGCTTGGAAAACTCGTCTCGGACTCCGGCGGTGGCTATCGTATTGCGATGACGTTGATCAATAAGTTCGGCCGCAAGCACATTCAGATTGCCGTGGTTCTGGCATCCTTCATCATCGGTATCGCATTGTTCTTCGAGGTTGGCCTTGTGGTGCTCCTACCCATTATCTATGCCATTGCCAAGGAACTGGATATGCCGTTGATGGAATTGGGTATTTCAGCTGCCGTCACCCTCAACGTAGCGCATGCTTTTCTGCCCCCGCACCCGGCGCCTACCGCCATTACGGCTATGTTTAATGCCAATATGGGGCAGGTCATGCTTTACGGAATCATCGCAGCCATTCCGACGGTGATTATTTCCGGACCTCTGTTCAACCGTCTGTTGCACAAGGTACGTCCAAATCTGTACCATCAGGATGTCGATTCGTCGGTTCTGGGTGAGTACAAGGAGTTCAAGCTTGAGGAGACTCCTGGTTTCGGCATCTCCATCGTCACTGCCCTCATGCCGGTCATCCTCATCGGCATCGCCACCATCTGCAACTTCTTCATGTCGAAGACCAATCCGGTCAATGTGGTAATTCAGTTCGTCGGCAATGCCGACATCGCCATGCTGCTTTCCGTGCTCTTCGCCATTTGGTCCATGGACCTGAAACAGTCCAGGAAGATGAGTGACGTCGGCACGTCCATGGAGAACGCCATCAAGCAGGTCGGTATGATGATGCTGATCCTCGGTGGTGGCGGCGCCTTCAAACAGGTGCTTGTAGACGGCGGTGTTTCCAAATACGTTTCTGCGCTGTTCACGGGCATGCATATGTCACCGCTCATCGCGGCCTGGCTCATCACCGCTATTCTACGTGTGTGCGTAGGCTCGTCAACGGTCTCCGCGCTGGCAGGCGCAGGGTTGGTCGTACCCATGCTGAGCATGCCCGGTGTGAACCCGGCGCTGATGGTGCTGGCCGTAGGTGCGGGCTCCGTCTTCGCCGATCATTTGAACGATGCCGGTTTCTGGATGATCAAGGAATACTTCGGGTTGTCGATCAAGGAGACATTGGAATCCTGGACCGTTGCCACTTCGGTCATATCGGTTGTGGGTCTGCTTTCGGTGCTGGGTGTCTCGTTGTTCGTCTGACGTTTCGCCTGATTTTGATTGATGAAATTCAATACGGGTGGCCGCAGAGGTTCTGCATCCACCCGTATTCGTGTATTGTGTCGTACACCGTTTCATGAGCTGTCACCAAAGATCGGTTGCTGTCCGTACTTCGTCAACGATTCTGGTCATTGCATCCTTGGCTTTGTCTGGATCGGATTTCCAAATGGCCTGTGCCACCTCCTCGTGTGCGTCCAGCGCCTCTGGACGCGGTTTTGCCGGATACAGGCCCATCTCCACTCGTCCTGCCAGAACCGTGCTGATCTGGGGGGCGAGGGCTGCAAACAGATCGTTGCCACTTTCGGTGAGCACCAAGGTGTGGAAACGACTGTCGAGTTTGTGGAATTCCTCAAGGTTACCTGATTCACCGTTTTTCCTCATTTCCATTGCCAAAACGGGCATCAACGCACGGGTCTCCATCGTTGCGTTGCGAGCCGTGTCCGCTGCGGATGTGGGCTCGATGGCGAGCCTGAGCTCGGTCAAGGACGCCAGCTGTTCCTTGCGTGCGTTGGAATGCAGCTTCCAGCCGATCACCTTATTGTCAAGCGCCTGCCACGTGTTGAGGGGTTGTGCCACGAGGCCGACCCGTTTCTTTACGATGACCGCATGCGCTGACTCCAATGTGTGCGAAACCTCGCGGGCTACGGTCCGCGAGATGGAGAATCGGTGTTGGATCATATTGAGCGTGGTGCTTGTTCCCGGCTTCCAGCGGTCTTCGATGATGTCGATGGCGAGTTTCTCCGCAACGGGCTGTTGCATGGAGACGATGCTTGATGATTTGCCGGAGTCTGTTGACGGTGACGTGTTCATAAGCCCTAGGGTATCAGGAAATTCTAATACAGCCTCAATTTTGGGCAGAAAAGCATGTTTTATTTTTATAGAGACTCTTATTAAAATAAATCATTATCTTATTAAAAAATATGGTATGATTATATCGAAAAGTCAGTACTGTCGATCTTCAAGGAGGAGATATGCAGTTAGGAATGGTTGGACTTGGACGAATGGGTGGCAATATGGCCAAACGTATTCGTGCTGCGGGGCATCAGATGGTTGGCTATGACCTCGATCCGAATTCTGGGCGTGACGTCTCAAATCTTGCGGAATTGGTCGGCCGGCTTCAATCTCCGCGCGTGGTGTGGGTCATGGTGCCTGCGGGCAAGGCCACGGATGAGACAATAACTCAACTTGCAGGCCTTATGGATTCCGGTGACATGATTGTCGACGGCGGCAATTCAAGGTTCACAGATGACACCAGGCATGAGGAGCAGCTCAAGGGCAATGGCATCCATTTCATGGACTGCGGTGTTTCGGGAGGCGTATGGGGTGCCGAGCGTGGCTATGCATTGATGGCAGGTGGCTCCGACGAGGATTACGAACGCATATTGCCTGTGCTTGAGGCCTTGAAGCCAGAAGGTGAGGACGGTCTGGTCCATGCCGGCCCCGTGGGTGGCGGTCACTTCGCCAAGATGGTGCACAATGGCATCGAATACGGCATGATGCAGGCGTTCGGTGAGGGCTTTGCAACGATGGAGCACAGCGAGTACATCACCGACACTGCCAAGGTCATGGCTTCGTGGCGTTCGGGGAGCGTGGTGGCTTCGTGGCTTCTGGATTTGCTCGTTAAGGGCATGCAGAACGATCCCGACCTACAACAGGTCCCGCCTGTGGCTGATGAGTCAGGTGAGGCCAAGTGGATGGTGGAAGCGGCGTCGGAGTTGGGCGTGCCCACACCCGTCACCAGTTCTGCGTTGTTTGCTCGCCAGGCTTCGCGTGGAGGCGATGATGATGCCATGAGGGTGGTCACCATGATGCGCGCCCAGTTTGGTGGGCACGTCACCAAGGCGTAGGAGATTGAGCGTCTCGTAGGCAATTGCATGCGTCATAACGCATCGGTGCGGTTGATGACGATGCCGTTTAAATGGAGAAAACGGTGTGGGATTGATCCTTCGATTAACCCCACACCACCGCTGTGAATATGTTGCTCTCACTTTGCTTTGTTGTTGACACTGGAACTCAGTAGACTGTGAATGATGCCGATGGCCAGTCCAATGGCTGCAGGAATGATCCAAGTGAGTTGCAGCGAGTAAAGTGGAAGCGATGAAAGCATCGCAGTTATGGATTTCAGTTGGATGCCGAAAACGGCGAGCAGGGCCACAATGCAGTCGAAGATGCTGTAAATGCTCGTCAACGTCACGGTCCAGATATATACGTATGGAAAATGGCTTGAGAACGGTTTGTCCAACAGGCTCAGCACGACGAGCACGATCGAGATTGGATACAGGGCGCTTAGAACGGGCAATGAAACGGTGATGATGGCACTTAGCCCTGCGTTGGCCACGACAAAACTGAACACGGCAAAAATGCCACTCCAGACGCGGTAACTCAACGTATGTCCCAATACAGTGGGGAAGTGCTCGATGAAGTACGTCGAACAGGTCGAGATGAGTCCGGTGCATACGTTGAAGCAGGCGAGTATGAAGATTAGTCCCACGAATGCCGTCCCTAGGGAGCCGAAGGCTGCGGTGGTGAGATTGGTCATCACCACCGCGCCGGTGTCGGTGGGTCGGTTGGCGGATTTCATTGATCCGCTGACAGCGCCGACGAACGAAAGGGCTGCGTAGATGAGAATGAGAAGCAAACCTGTCCACGCTCCGGCAAGACCGGTTTCCAAGCGGTTCTGGCGTTCGTCATCCACACCCATTTGACGCACGTTCGCAGAGATGACAATGCCAAAGTACAGCCCGGCCAGCAGATCCATCGTCTGGTAGCCATTGACCAGTCCGTACATAAGAGGATTGTTGGCGTATTCTCCGAACGGTTTGCCGAATCTCGGATGGGCAGTGAACAGACAAGCCACGAACATGACGGCGATGAGTACCAGAAGAGTTGGTCCTATGATACGGACCAAGGATTTTGAGAGGCGTTCAGGATGCTGAGAAAGAACGAACGCGAGGGCGAAAAAGACCAACGTATAGAGCAGCTGCGCAAGATGGTTGTTTGAACCGACAAACGGTGTAATCGCCATTTCAAAGGAAGTGGTGGCTGTGCGGGGGATGGCGAAACATGGGCCGATGGTCATGATGATGGCGAAAGCGAGAACTGCCGCGAATTTCGGCGAGACACGTGAGGCCAGATGTTCGAATCCCCCTGCGGAGGCCACGGCCAATACGCCGATGATTGGCAGGCCTACGGCAGAGATAATGAAACCAACAGTGGCGGGGACAACGGCGCGTTGTGCCTGAGCGCCCATGAGAGGGGAGAATATGAGATTGCCTGCTCCGAAAAACATGGAGAAAAACGTGAACGCAATGACAATTCTGTTTTTCCCGTTAAGTTTGCTGATTGATTTGCGGTTATCGACTTCTTCGGTTTGTTCCGATATGTCAGCTCGAGTCCGTTGCTCTGTCGTGGCTTCCATGAAGTTCCACCCCTTTGCCTCTTTCTGATTTGCCTTTGGTCTTGCACCATCGGGTGACGCAACTGTATCACCGCGGTGAGCAGCTTTGCGTCATTTGTACTTGGATTTGATATAGATTGATAAAAGACAGTGCTCTATAGAGTGTCTACCACAGTGCCTGCGGACTTATTTGTGGAGCTGAAATCCACATATCGGCGATACCTTTGGATACAATTTATATATGGCTTTTTTCGACGGATTTGGCGACGTATTCGGTGACTTATTCGGTGACATGTTCGGTGGAAATTTCCCCTATGAGCCATCGGGGCCAAAGGGCGAACGTGGTGAAGACGACGACCCTACGATACTCAATGTTCAGGTCGATGGGGACGAGTCGAACGCCCACGGGGGCAATTCCGGCCGTTTCGGTTCCCGCGAATTCCTCGGATCGCGAGATCCCCGAATCACGAGACGTCGCGAGCGTGGTTCATCAGGCTCATCTGCCACTTCGAAGGTTGTCCTCGGCGTCATCGTGGTCATTCTTATTGTGCTGGCGCTGCTGTTTGGTCTCGATCATTTTGTCACGGACCTCATGTGGTTTGGCCAGCTTGGATTCCAAAGCGTGGTATGGACCCAGCTTTGGACCAAGGTTGGGCTTTGGGTGGCGTATGCCATACTCCTGGTGGCAGTGAGCTACTTATCGGCTTGGCTTGCCATCCGCGCTCGTCCAGACAGCCCAGATGGCTCGACCATTCGTATTCACGGTGATGTGGTTGAAGTCGGCAAATCATTCAGTTCGAAGTCGGCTCGCAAGGTGGCCGTCGTTGTCTCTCTGGTCGTTGGCATCATTTTCGGTGCCCAATTCAATTCGAATTGGTCGGAGATCCTGCTCATGTTCCATGCGCAGAAATTCGGCATCAAGGACCCACAGTTCGGCATTGACAACGGCTTCTATGTGTTCATTCTGCCTGGTCTGCAACTTGTGCTTTCCGGGCTCACTGTCATGTTGCTGTTCGGTCTTATCTTCTCGGTTGTTGCACACTTTGCCATGGGTGGCATCCGCATCACGATGCCGGTGAACGGGCATGGCATCGTCTCTTTGACCAAGCGTGCTCGGCGCCAACTTGCCGTCTGGGTGGTGCTCAACATGCTGCTGTGGTCTGTGCGTCAGGTGGTGGGCGTTTTCTCCAACCTCACTGCTGACGGCTCCAGATTCACTGGTGCGGACTACACCACCGTCCATGCCTCGATTCCCGTGACGTTCATCATGGCCGCCCTCACTGCCGCACTGGGCATCCTACTGGGCGTATGGCTCATGCGTTCGCATTCGCTCGACGGGCCGGCATCGATGGGTGTGCGTGCCGAGGCGGCGTTGAAGGCGTGGCGGGTGCCACTGGTCGCCATCGCCTCCGTCCTGGTTATTTCGCTGGTGCTTGGCACACTGTGGCCCATGTTGCTTCAGCGGTTCAAAGTAAGCCCCAACGAGCAGGAGATGGAGTCTGCCTATATCTCCCGCAATATCGAGGCCACCCGTGAGGCGTACGGGCTGAAGAACGTGAAGACCGAGGAATACAACGCCAAGACGCATGGGGAGTCCGGGGCCCTCGCCTCGGATCCCGAGACCACGGCCCAGATCCGTCTGCTTGACCCACAGGTCGTCTCTCCCACGTTCAAGCAGATGCAGCAGTCCAAGCAGTATTACACATTTGCCGACACCCTTGCGGTCGATAAGTACGATATTGACGGCAAGAGCCAGGACACGGTGATTGCTGCCCGTGAGCTCGACCTCAACGGCAATGACAACCGCAATTGGGTCAATGACCACACGGTGTTCACCCATGGATACGGTGTGGTTGCCGCCTATGGCAACAAGGTGACCTCGGACGGCTACCCGCAGTTCTTCGAATCCGGCATCCCGACCCAAGGCAAGCTGACGCAGAGCCAGCATTATGAGCCGCGTATCTACTTCTCGCCCAATTCGCCAGACTATTCGATCGTGGGTTCGCCCAAGGGAACGAAGTCTTGGGAGTTCGACTATCCCAAGGGGTCCACAGGGGCCTCCAATACGTTCGACGGCAATGGCGGGCCGAAGATCGGCAACGCATTCACACGCCTGCTGTACGCGTTGCGTTTCGGTAGTGACCAGATCTTCTTCTCCGACCGTGTCACGTCGGATTCGCAGATCCTCTACGACCGCAGTCCGAGGGAGCGCGTGGCCAAGGTGGCTCCGTATCTCACGCTCGATGGTCGTGTGTACCCCGCTGTCGTCAATGGCCGCGTGAAGTGGATTGTCGACGGATACACCACGTCGAACGCTTACCCATACTCGCAGACCACCGATTTGGGCAGGGCCACGCAGGACTCTACCACGGTGGCGTCCAACACAGTCAAGGGGCTCATGAGCCAGCCTGCCAATTACATTCGCAACTCGGTCAAGGCCACCGTCGATGCCTATGACGGTTCTGTGGACCTGTATGTGTGGGATAAGTCCGACCCCGTCATCAAGGCTTGGGAACAGATTTTCCCGGGCCAATACCACCAGATCTCCGACATCTCGGGAGACCTTATGGGCCACATGCGTTACCCGGAGGGATTGTTCAAGGTGCAACGCCAGCTCTTGGCCAAATACCACGTCACCAGCGCCGGCCAGTTCTTCTCCGGTGAGGATTTCTGGCAGACTCCCGTGGATCCCACGGAGTCCAAAAGCGAACAGAGCGATGACGTGCTCCAGCCGCCCTATTATCTCACGCTCAAGACTGGTGGTTCCAGCAAGCCGCTGTTCTCCCTGACATCCACGTACATCCCTGCAGGCACCTCCACCCGTGAGATTCTCACCGGCTTCCTGTCGGTGGACTCCGATGCCGGAGGGTCGAAGGGAAGGGTGGGACCGCATTACGGCACCATACGATTGCAGGAGTTGCCCAAGGATTCGAACGTTCCCGGCCCTGGCCAGGCGCAGAACAACTTCAATGCGAACGCCACGGTATCCAACCAGCTGAACCTCCTGGAATCCGGGTCCACGAAACTCAAACGTGGCAATCTGCTGACGCTCCCGCTCGGTGGTGGGTTGGTGTATGTGCAGCCTGTCTATATCCAATCCAGTGGAACCACCAGTTTCCCGTTGTTAAAGAAGGTTTTGGTGGCATTCGGCGACCAGGTCGGGTTCGCCGACACTCTTGATGAGGCGCTTGATCAGGTGTTTGGTGGGGACTCAGGTGCGTCGGCAGGGGATGCCGAAAACACAGGGTCGGCTTCGAGTTCTGACTCAGAAAGCGATCAGAAAGGCAGCGATGGCAGCAAGAACACGGCGGGTTCCACTGATACACAGCCAAATGCCTCATCGTCGAGCTCGTCGAATCCTCAGCTTAAGGGTGCGCTGAGCCGTGCGGGCCAGGCAATGAAAGATTCCGACAAGGCTATGAAATCCGGTGATTGGACCGCCTATGGCAAAGCCCAGCAAGAGCTAAACGACGCACTGAATGAGGCGATTCAGCTCGAGAACGGCTCCCAGAAGTGACGCTCATGCCTGCCTTAAGTCACGGCGAAGCCGATTCCGTCAGTATTCGGCCATACCGTGACTGCGACCTGCAGGCGGTCACCGACATTTACAACGAGGCGGTTCGCTCACGTGGATCGACCGCCGATTTGACACCTCAGACCTTGCAAGAGCGGAGGTCCTGGGTGGATTCGCACCATCCCAGAGACCGATACCCGGTAGTCGTCATCGAAACGTTCGAAGGTGTTGTGGCAGGCTTTGCTTCGCTCTCTCGGTTCATGGTGCGTCAGGGTTATGACGGGGTTGTGGAATTGAGCTACTACATCGGTTCCCCCTATCGCAGACGTGGTTATGGCTCGGCGTTGGTGCGTTGGCTCGTTTCCACAGCCGCTCAGAGAGGCAATCGCATCGCAGTGGCTTTGGTGTTTGACAATAACGAAGGTTCAAAGACCCTCTTGCGTAGTAATGGGTTTGTGCAGTATGGTCTGTTGCCTAAAGCCAGCTGGAATGGAGCAACGTATCTGGATCTCACGTATTGGTATCGTCGGTTGTGATTTGCGCTCTTCGGCTTCGCTGAAATGAGCGAGATGGTGGGTTGGGAAAGCCAGCATGCGTCGGCATTGTTCGATGCAGGCGTATGCGTCGCTCGGCTCAATTAGCATAGGCAATGACACTGATGGGTTTGGCTTGCCAAATTCGACATTACTGCATGGCAGAGGAATACGAGAGAAACGGATAGACAAGGCGGATGGCATCTGACTTTTGGTTGATAGCGGGGCTTGGTAACCCAGGCAGGAAGTATGAGGGTACCCGCCACAATATGGGCTTTATGGTGGCTGATGTATTGATGCAACGTTGGGACGTGGCGTTGCATGACCACAAGGGGTTGGCGGACCTCGGCAAGGGCATCATGCGTTTGGATGGCAGAAGCGTCAAATTTTTTTTGGCCAAGCCATTGACCTATATGAACGATTCCGGTGATGCGGTGGCATCCATCAGCGCTTATTACGATATTGTGCCTGACCGTGTCATTGCCATCCACGACGACATGGATTTGGATTTCGGACGCATCAAGGTGAAGGCCGGCGGTTCAGCGGGCGGTCACAATGGTATTCGTTCCATAGACCGCTCGCTGGGGACCAATAAATATGCCCGCGTGCGCATGGGCACAGGGCACTCCGCCCGAGGGCCCCACGCGCATGAGAACACCGTGGATTGGGTGCTCGGTGCTTTCTCCGTGGCACAGCGCAAGGTCTTGCCTGACTTTTTGGCCGACGGTGCAGACGCGGTGGAGTCGATTATGTTTGATGGTCTCAATAAGACACAGGAGCGGTTCAATGGCAGGTGAGTTGGGGTATCTGCTTGACGTGCTCGATTTGGACGGAGGCTTCAATTCGCTCGTCTCCGGTGAGGTTGAGTCGCCGGAAGGTGCCGCCGATAGTGCGATTACCGTGGGCGCTCCCGAGGGTGTGCGTCCTGCGCTCGCAGCAGCCGAGGCCGGCAACAAGCCGGTGGTCGTGGTGGTGGCCTCATCCCGTGAGGCTGAGGAGACGGTGAGATCCATACGTTCATGGTATGGGGAGAAGCCGGGGGATGTAGCTCAGCTCGAAGCCTGGGAGACGTTGCCACATGAGCGACTTTCGCCCCGTGCCGACACCGTAGCCAGTCGTATGGCGGTGTTCCGAAGGCTCAAGCATCCCGAGTCCGGCAACGCCATGTTCGGACCGATTCGCATTCTGGTCATGCCCGTGCGCTCGCTTATTCAGCCGGTCGTCTCAGGGCTGGCAGACGTGGAACCATTGGTCTTTGAGGTCGGCCGTGAGGTGCCGCTGGACGATGCGGCGGCGCGCTTGGTCGAGAACGCCTATACTCATGTTGAGCTTGTGGTCAACCGCGGCGAGTTCGCAGTGCGTGGCGGCATCCTCGATGTGTTTCCGCCCACATTGGCGCACCCTGTGCGCATTGAGTTCTTCGGCGATGAGATTGACACCATCCACGAGTTCCATGCCTCCGACCAGCGCACCTACGGCGATGCCATCGAACTCGTCTGGGCCACGCCGTGCCGTGAGCTGCAGTTGACGGATAGAGTTCGGGCACGTGCGAAATCGCTTATCGGCAGGATTCCCAATGCCGAAGACATGCTTGCCTCCATTGCCGATGCTGTGCCGGTGGAAGGCATGGAATCGCTCATTCCGGCGCTCGTGGATGATATGGATCCAGTCTCAGGCATGCTCCCCAAGGATGCAGTGGTCATGCTCTCCGACCCGGAAAAACTACGGCGTTCTGCCGAAGACCTTGGTAAGACCGCCAACGAGTTCCTCGCAGCCAGCTGGCACGTGGCAGCCAGTGGCCACGGTGCAGGTGCACCCATCAGCTTTGAGCAGGCCAGCTTCCTCGACTTCGATGAGACCATCGCCTCACTGGAATACTCCAACCACGACGTATGGAATCTGACGAGTTTCGGGGTCGACACCAGCGTTGCTGGACACGTGATGCTCGACGCGGTGCCGGCAGACGAATACCGTGGCGACGAAAGCAAGGCCGCATCCGGTATTGAAGGTCTGATTGCTGATGGTTTTGATGTCACTTTGACCGCAGGCTCCGATACCACTCTTTCGAGGCTCAAGCGTGCTGTGGAAGGCACTGGAATCACCAGGTTCGCTTCAGTCCGCTCCGACGCGGTTGATGGTTTCGTCGATAAGTCGGCCAAGCTTGCCCTGCTTACTGAGCGTGACATCACGGGCAGGACCAGTGCCGTTGCCGGGGTCAAGACTCGCACCCGACGTCGTAAGCCCCTGGACTTGATGGAGCTTAAGACCGGCGACTACGTGGTGCATGAGCAGCATGGCATAGGACGCTTCGTCGAGATGCGTCAGCGCACCACCGGCAAGGGCGCCAACCAGTCCACACGTGAGTATCTGGTCATCGAGTATGCCCCCAGCAAGCGCGGAGGGCCTGCAGACAAACTCTTTATTCCCACGGACCAGCTCGACTTGGTGTCGAAATACATCGGCTCCGATGCTCCCAAGCTCAACAAGCTCGGCGGTTCGGATTGGGCCGCCACCAAGGCGCGCGCTCGCAAGCACGTCCATGAGATAGCCGATGATCTGGTCAAGCTGTATTCCGCTCGTCAGGCGGCCAAGGGCTTTGCGTTTAGTCCCGACACCCCTTGGCAGAAGGAGCTTGAGGACTCGTTCCCATACCAGGAGACCGCCGACCAGCTCACAGCCATCGCCGATGTCAAGGCGGATATGGAAAAGCCGGTGCCTATGGACAGGCTGATCTGCGGCGACGTGGGTTTCGGCAAAACCGAGATAGCGGTACGTGCTGCGTTCAAGGCCGTGCAGGATGGCAAGCAGGTGGCCATTCTTGCACCCACCACATTACTGGTGCAGCAGCATTACGAGACGTTCACCGAACGGTACGACAATTTCCCGGTCACGGTGGCGGCCATGAGCCGTTTCCAGACCACGAAGGAAAACAATGAGACGCTGGCCGGGCTCGAATCCGGGAAAGTGGACGTGGTCATCGGCACTCATAAGCTGCTGAACCCCAAAATCAAGTTCAAGAATCTGGGGCTGCTCATCATCGATGAGGAACAGCGGTTCGGCGTGGAGCACAAGGAGACCCTGAAGGCGCTGCGCACCAATATCGACGTGCTCTCTCTTTCGGCCACCCCTATCCCTCGTACGCTCGAGATGGCAGTGACCGGCATCCGTGAGATGTCGACGCTTTCCACCCCTCCCGAGGATCGCTTGCCGGTGCTCACATATGTGGGTGCCC
Organism: Bifidobacterium sp. ESL1118; assembly: GCF_058505595.1. NCBI lineage: Bacteria > Bacillati > Actinomycetota > Actinomycetes > Bifidobacteriales > Bifidobacteriaceae > Bifidobacterium > Bifidobacterium sp. ESL1118. The sequence continues at coordinate 1,262,359 of NZ_CP196371.1, read as the reverse complement.
AGGAGGATCAGCAGATTACTGCCGCCATCCGTCGAGAGCTGTTGCGTGGGGGCCAGGTGTTCTACGTCCACAATCGTGTCAACGACATCGACAAGGTCTCTGCCAAAATACATGAGTTGGTTCCCGAAGCCAGGATCGGCGTAGCCCACGGCAAGATGCGGGAAAAGCAGCTTGACGAGGTCATCCAGAGCTTTTGGCATCGAGATATCGATGTGCTGGTGTGCACCACCATTATCGAGACCGGTCTTGATATCTCCAACGCGAATACCCTGATTGTCGACCATGCCGATCACTTCGGCCTCTCTCAGCTCCACCAGCTGCGAGGGCGAGTCGGGCGAGGCAGGGAGCGTGCCTACGCCTATTTCCTCTATGACCCCACCAAGACCATGACCCAGCAATCGCATGATCGTCTTGCCACCATCGCCCAGAACACGGCGCTAGGTTCAGGCTTTGACGTGGCCATGAAGGATCTGGAGCTGCGCGGTACGGGCAACTTGCTAGGAGGCGAGCAGAGCGGACACATCGAGGGGGTGGGCTTCGACCTTTACGTGCGCATGGTCTCCGATGCGGTTGAGCATGTCAAGGAACCGGAGCGCAAGGAGAGCGTGGCCGTCACCATTGACCTACCTATTGAGGCGTCGATTCCAGTGGACTACATCGACTCCGACAAGCTGCGGCTGGAGGCGTATCGCAAGCTTGCCGCTTCGCACACTGAGGCTGATTTGGACGATCTGGCCGACGAACTGACCGATCGCTACGGACCCATGCCGGCACAATTCGATGCGCTGTTTGCCGTCACCAGACTGCGTGAGGCGGCGAGCAAGCTGGGCATCACTGAGATCGTGACCCAGGGCCCACGTATACGCATCGCAAAGATTGATCCGCCTGAATCGCTCCGTATGCGGCTCAATCGTATTTATCACGGCATGCAGTATCGCCCGGTGACGCACACCCTGCTGCTACCCACGCCATTTGCTGGTTCCCTTGGCAAGGAGCCTATGGACACCACTCAGATCTTGGATTGGACGGCGCAGTTGCTCAAGGATTTGGCGTGGGACGGCAAGGCTCGCTAAGCCTGGTACGGAGAGTCCCGTGTCGCTTTCGTCTTCTCCACTCTCGTTGTTTCCGCCCTCGTCGTCACGCTACCTTTTGCGACGTTCGCTGTCGCCATCGGTAGCGGTTGTCTGCGGATTCATCGAAAGTTGGCCGAAAGTGACGTTTTGGGCGTCGAAACCGTCACTTTCGGTCAGGTCTTTTATTTTGTCTGACGCAAAGTGACGTTTTGGGCGTTCAAACTGTCGCTTTCGGTCAGAGCTCGGCGTCCTTGCCTCAGGCGCGCTGTTATTGGCAAGATAAGTGCGTGCAGATGTATTGATAGGTGACTGTGAGCGCTCACAATTATCGCCGGTTTACCCGCCTCATCGTCCGTCGCCATGCTAAACTGGTAACTGTTAAGATTTCCAAACCAAGGAGTAACTTTGTCAGCAATTGCAAGCGTATACGCTAGCCAGATTCTGGATTCTCGTGGCAACCCGACCGTCAAGGTCGTTCTGGACACCGATGATGGTGCCCATGGCGTAGGCCTGGTGCCTTCGGGTGCCTCCACCGGCGAGGCCGAGGCCTGGGAGCGTCGCGACGGCGACAAGTCCGTGTATCAAGGCAAGGGTGTGCTCGACGCGGTCAAGGCCGTGAACGATGTCATCGCCCCCAAGGTTATCGGCATGGAGGTCACCGACCAGCGTGCTATCGATGAGACCATGATCGAGCTCGACGGCACCCCGAACAAGGGCAAGCTCGGCGCCAACGCCATCCTCGGCGTCTCGCTCGCGGCCCTCTACGCCGCTGCCGACTGGTGTGACATGCCGCTTTACCGCTACATCGGCGGCACGAACGGCCACATCCTGCCTGTGCCGAACATGAACATCATGAACGGCGGCGCTCACGCTGATTTCGCCACCGATATTCAAGAGTACATGATTTCCCCCTACGGCTTCGAGACCTATAGCGATGCCCTGCGCGCCGGCGTTGAGGTATATCACACCCTGAAGGACGTCCTGAAGAAGGACGGTCATGAGACCGGTCTTGGCGACGAAGGCGGTTTCGCTCCCAAGATGAAGTCCAATGAGGATTCCTTGAAGTACATCATGGACGCCATCGAGAAGGCCGGTTATGAGCCCGGTCGTCAGATCGGCATCTGCCTTGACGTGGCTTCCTCCGAGTTCTACAACAAGGACACCGACACCTATCACTTCGACGGTGAGGACCGCAAGGCCGACTACATGCTCGACTACTACAAGGAGCTCGTTTCCAAGTATCCGCTGGTCTCCATCGAAGATCCGTTCGCCGAGGAGGACTGGGACGCATGGCAGAAGATCACCGCCGCTATGGGCGACAAGCTGCAATTCGTGGGCGATGACCTCTTGGTCACCAATCCGAAGCGTCTGCAGAAGGGCATCGACCTGAAGGCCGCGAACTCCCTGCTCGTCAAGCTCAACCAGATCGGCACCGTCACCGAGACCCTCGACGCCATCGAGCTGGCCACCGCGAACGGCTTCACCTCAATGGTCTCTCACCGCTCTGGTGAGACTCCGGACACCACCATCGCCGACCTTGCGGTTGCCAAGAACACCCGCCAGATCAAGACCGGTGCTCCTGCCCGCGGTGAGCGCATCGCCAAGTACAACCGCCTTCTTGAGATCGAGGAAGAGCTTGGAAGCACCGCCGAGTACGCCGGCTACAGTGCTTTCAAGGCCTGCAAGCAGTACGTCAAGTAGTTTTGCAACGCCATCAATGAACGGTTGCTCTTGCGCTTAGAGGTGAGAACTTCACGCAGCTGGGAGCGTTCCGCTTCATGGCAATACCCGTCGCTTTCGTTAGTCGAATGCGACGGGTACTTTTTTAGAGTATGGCTTCAATGAGAAACAGACGCGTATCAAGTAGCGGTGGTGGCTTTACTTCCGGCTTTGGAGGGCGAGGGAACAAGCAGGGTGCGAAATCAAAGAAATCTCAGTCAGGCCAGTCTTCTTCCACGGAAAACAAACGTACGGATTCAGGACGTTCAGGCTTTTCCCAGCGTGCCAACGATTCGTCATCGACTCGCGTAGCCGCCGGGCATCGGAGTTCTGGTCTGTTGGTGTTCATTGCGTCGCTCATCATTATTCTCATCGGCCTTATCCAATTGCTTTCGGCGTTCCATGCCTATGCGCTCAATCTTTCCCAGCTCAATGCATTGAAGCGCCAGGAGGCTTCGCTGGTGGTGCAAAAGCAGGATCTGGAGAACGACATCGCCCGTTGGAATGACAAGGCATACGTCACAGCCCAGGCTCGCGATCGCCTTGGCTTCGTGTTTCCCGGCGAGCAGGCCATTCGAGTCGAGCATCCGGAGGCAGTCACGGGCCACAGTGCAAGTCCTAAGAATGAGGATTTGGCGCACAAAGGCAATCAGATAAAACTTCCCTGGTACAGTGAGCTGGCGTATTCGCTTAAAAAAACCGATGCCCCGCTTCAGAAATCATCCAAAACGCAACCGTAGGATTTTCATTGACTTCACTTGATCATTTGCACCGCGCTGCTATTCCCATGCCCGATGAACATGCTTTGGCCACTGCTTTGGTGGACCGTATATTGGAGCACCCCGCCACCGAAGATGAAATAACTTTGGTAGGCAAACAATTAGGGCGCTACCCACGCGGTATGGTGGCTGTGGGCGCGCGGTGCACCGTATGCGGCAGGCCACTGGCAGTGATCACACGGCCCGTATTGCCTGACGGCACACCGTTTCCCACCACTTGTTACTTGACCAGCCCAGAAGCGGTCAAGGCGGTTTCGCATGTTGAGGCTGCCGGCGTGATGAGCGAATTCAACGATATGCTTGCCAGCGATGCCGACTTGCGTGCCAAGTATGAACGTGCCCACCGCTGCTATCTTGCGTTTCGCAGTGAGCTTGCGGTCCGGCTTGGCGACAGTGAGGAGCACATTGCAGGTATCAGTGCAGGAGGCATGCCGACGCGCGTCAAATGTCTGCATGCGCTTGTGGCGCAGACATTGGTGATGGGGCAAGGCATCAATCCCATCGGGGATATGACGTTGGAACGCATCAAGGATGAGTTCAGCCCGGATGTGTGCCGTTGTTCAGTGAGCCTCGATTCGGGCGAGTCGGACGAAACGTACCAGACGGCAGATGGCGGCGATGCGGAACTCGGGCGGTAGTCTGTATCCGGTGCGCCGTGTGGTTGGGTAAGTCGAATTGGCACGCCAGGCGTGGATAATGGAAAATTGGAACAGTTGATAACAGTAAAAACGAGACGGACGAGAGTGGACTGCGACGAAGGGGAGGAAGTCGAACAATGAGTAAGGATTCAGGAATCATGCGTACCGCTGCGGTGGCTGGGAATGTTGGAGGAGTCGGTAGCAATGGTGGGACAAGCGGCGGTGCTGTAAGTGGTAAAGATGACCGTTCGGTAACGGTGGCGGGCATTGACTGTGGCACGAATTCCATACGGCTCAAGGTCTCACGCGTATTTGCGGATGGCCATAGTGAAGACATTGTGCCACGTATGTTACGCGTGATCAGGCTTGGACAAGGCGTCGATGAGAATCATCGTTTCGCACCGGAGGCATTGGAACGTGCCTATGGCGCCGCCCGTGAATTCGCTGAAGTTTTGGCAGCTCATCCGGTCGATGGTCTGCGATTCGTGGCGACTTCGGCAACTCGCGATGCTTCGAACCGAGAAGAATTCGAGACAGTCATCGAGCGTATTCTCGGGGTGCGCCCCGAAGTTATTCCGGGTACGGAAGAGGCATCGCTCAGTTTCCTTGGAGCCACCGGCATGGTGCCGAGAACTGGGCTTAAGGCGCCCTATCTGGTGGTTGACCTCGGCGGTGGATCCACGGAATTGGTGCTCGGCGGCGATGGGAGTGCTGCATCTCCTGCCACCAGCGTTACCTCGGCGTTCTCCATGAACATCGGCTCGGTGCGGATGACCGAGCGACATTTGGTTTCCGATCCGCCTACGCAGGCGCAAATAGATGAGGCCACCGCCGACATTGACAGGCACCTTGAAGAGGCCTTTGAACATGTGCCAGTGGGTCGTGCCAACACGATCATCGGTGTCTCCGGCAGTGTGACTACCATGACCGCGTTGGTGCTGGGATTGACGAAGTATGATCATAGGGCGGTGGACGGTGTCAGGGTTTCCTTCCCTGATATTTTCGCGGTAAACGACAGATTCCTACGAATGACCAGAGCTGAGCGGAGCACATACGGCACCATCCATCCTGGCCGCATCGATGTGGTCGGAGGTGGTGCGCTCATCTGGACGCGGCTGCTTACCCTGGTAGCTGAACGGGTCAAGCAAGATCACGGAGAACGCATTGATTCCTTTATTTCCAGTGACCATGGCCTGCTTGACGGTATCGTTTTGGACTATGGCAAGAGGCTTCTTGCGGTCGACTAGTCATCGGTCGATGTGAAATACGTCGTTTTCTGCTTCTTTTGACGACCAATTGCCGGTTTCCTACGTATTGTGACATTTTTCTTAGGTTTCCTAAGCTTAATGACGTTTTCCGTTCGTTTCCGTAACATTTGGTAGGTTCTCAGGAACCGGTGTCACATTCGGTAGGTGTTCGAAACAAGAAGGGGAACCATGTAACGTATTATGACGTCCACACGCTTAAACGTCTTGAACAGTACGTCGCTCGTGGCATAATTAAACCGTTTGGTTCGCCAAACAAATGCCCCCGTGGCGGAATGGTAGACGCAGCTGACTTAAAATCAGCCGCCTTTGGCGTGTCGGTTCGATCCCGACCGGGGGTACTTTTCTTCTCATTCTTCTCATCGCAAATTAGTAGGTCATCGTTGCGACTAAAATAGATGGAATGTTCAGCATTCTCGATATGTTCAAAATTGGTGTGGGGCCAAGTTCTTCGCATACCATGGGGCCGATGGTGGCTGCCGATGCGTTTGTGGATCATTTGGCTGAGGGCGGTACGCTTGACAGCGTGAACAGAGTGCAGGTGACCTTATACGGCTCTCTGGCTCTCACGGGTCTGGGGCACGGCACTGATCGCGCGGCCATGGCCGGGCTCGAAGGCAAGATTCCGGCCACTGTCGACACGCAACGCTTGCTCAACATCCGGGAGGAGTGCGCTCGTGACGGGTTTCTTATGCTGGGCAGTGTCAAGAAAGTCGGCTTCGACTATAGTCATGATTTGATTTTTGAGAAATGGAAACGGCTTGCCCCCCATACCAACGGCATGAGATTCATTGCGTTCAACGAGAACGGTGATGTTCTCAGCGAACAGGTTTGGTACTCCATCGGTGGTGGTTTCGTGCGCCAGGGAAGTCCTGATGATTTGCTCATCAACATGCACGATACGCCGCCAAAAGGTTCCACCTTTGCTGAACAGGACGAGCAGGGCGGCATCTCCGGTGCCGACGATTCCGACTTTCCCCCTGAGGCGCCGTATCCGTTCCGTAGCAGCGCCGAGCTGCTTGAATTATGCGAAGCAAACAACAAATCGATTGCGCAGATCGCTTGGGAAAACGAGACCGCAACGCAAAGCGGAGACGAGGTACGGGGGCGGTTGCTCAAGGTTTGGGATGCGATGCAGGAATGTGTGCGTGCAGGATGCACATCCTCGGCACAGACGTTGCCCGGAGGCCTCAATGTGCCCCGTAGGGCTCCGAAAATCTATCATAAGCTGGCGCGTGTTTCTGATGTGCTCGATTCCGACCCGACGTCGCCACGTGGCGTGCTCTACAATTCTCATTCCGCGTGGATTGATCTGTTCGCTATGGCGGTCAATGAGGAGAACGCCGGGGGAGGCCGTGTCGTCACGGCCCCAACCAATGGTTCGGCGGGCATCATTCCTGCCGTGCTCGAATACTACTGGCATTTCGTTGATTCCGCAGATGAGGATGGCGTGGTGCGCTTCCTACTGACGGCTGGTGCCATCGGTTATCTGTTCAAGCGCAACGCCTCCATTTCCGGTGCGGAAGTGGGCTGCCAAGGTGAGGTGGGTTCCGCGTGTTCCATGGCTGCTGCAGGTCTGTGCGCCGTCATGGGTGGCACGCCGAAGCAGGTGGAGAACGCGGCGGAAATCGGTATTGAACATCATTTGGGCCTCACTTGCGACCCTGTGTCCGGGTTGGTTCAAGTGCCGTGCATCGAACGCAACGCCGTCGCCGCCAACACCGCACTCAACGCCGTTCGAGTGGCGTTGCTGGGTGACGGATGCCACATCGTCAGCCTCGATCAGGCCATTAAGACCATGAAGGAAACGGGCGAAGACATGATGGTCAAGTACAAGGAGACATCGAAGGGCGGACTTGCTGTCAACGTAGTGGAATGCTGAGGATTGTTGGGCAAACGATGTGCATGGTGCGCCGGTTTCGTTCGTGTTCTATGGTCGGTATTCGTGCGGTGCTGCGTTCTGCCTGTGCATTGATGACTATATGCATATTTCGTTGGCATGTCTCGTTGTTTGAACCCTCATACTGCAATGCTATTCACTTGCGACATCGCCGATTCGTGCTAGGCTAGTCACATTGTAAATATCGAGATTTCTAGTCAAGGAGACTAAAATTCATGAGTATGCCTGAAGTAAATGCCGAGTTCGGTGCTCGTCCGGTGATTGAGTTTTCCGGGGATGAGGCTCCCAAGGGTTTGAAGTCTGTGGAGCTCATTGAAGGCAACGGCCCTATGGTTCGCGTTGGCGACACGGTGACCGTCAATTACCATGGAGTGGTTTGGGGTAAGGATACGCCGTTCGACTCCAGTTTCGATCGCCATCAGCCGGCCAGCTTCGGTATTGGGGTGGGGCAGGTCATCAAAGGTTGGGATCGTACCGTTCCGGGCCATAATGTCGGGTCCCGCCTGGTCGTCTCCATTCCGCCTGAGTATGGTTATGGGCGCAATGGCATGCCGCAGGCCGGCATCGATGGTGACGATACGTTGGTTTTTGTCATAGACATCATTTCTACCCGCTGAGTTGATCAGAAATGCCATATAGCGTCTGGTATAGGTAGGTCTGGCGTGAGATGGCGCTGCTGAGAATTATGGCATCACCAAGTTTGCAATCATCATATTCGTTTGATGAAGTATCAAGGAGGAAGCATCATGGCTGAAGAGGAGAAGACCGTACTGCTGACGCAGGCGGCTTACGACAAACTGAAGGATGAACTCGCATGGCGTGAAGGGGATTATCGAGACGAAATCACCGAACGTATCGCCACGGCACGCGCTGAGGGCGACCTCTCGGAGAACGGCGGTTACCAGGCTGCTCGTGAGGAACAGGGCAAGAACGAGGGGCGCATCAATGAGCTCACTGTGAAACTGCGTAACACGAAGATTCTCAAGGCGCCGCCGAAGGGCAAAGTGGGTAATGGATCTCTGGTCACCATCGAACTTGCAGGCAAAGAGATGCAGTACGTGCTCGGAGCGCGAGATATCGCCGTGGCTACGGATTATGAGGTCATCAGCCCTGAGTCTCCGATTGGTTCGGCCATTCTGGGTGCCAAGGCCGGAGCCACCGTGACGTATAAGACGCCGACTGGACGCGAGATTTCAGTGACGATCAAGGATGCAAAGCCTTTGAAGTGAGTTTGTGGGGCGCAAAGTCTTGAGCTTTGCACGAGACTTAATAATAGCAGAAGTGGGCTTCTACAGTATCTGTAGAAGCTCACTTCTCGGTTTTCTTATCGCAATGCCACTACCACCATGTAAATGGCCACCATGTGGCAGGCGTATCCGGCTACTGTGCCGAGGTGGAAGATCTCATGGAAACCAAACACACGAGGCCAGGGATCAGGCTTGCGCAGTACATAGACGACGGCGCCTGCGATGTAGCATGCTCCTCCAGAGGCCAGAAGGATGACCACAACAGGGCCTGCGGTGGGGGAAGTCCAGAAGAGCCAGAGGAAGGCGACCGCCGAGATCCCGAAGATGACATAGATTGCGGTATAGAGCCAACGCGGGGCATGGGTCCACAGGATGTTGATGACGGCGGCCACTACGGTGCATGTCCAGATACCCGTGAGGATGATGATGCGCCAGCGGGTAGAGAGGGCGAAAGAGACTGGGGTGTAGGTGCCGGCGATGAGCAGGAAGATGTTGATATGGTCGATGCTGCGCAAGGTGTTGGTTACCTTCGGCGACCAATCGCCCAAATGATAGGCCGCCGAGTTGGTGAAGAGCACCAGCGAGCAGGTCATGAACACCGCGCAGGCCCACTTCAGCCCTGTTCCGTGGGCCAGGCAGATGAGCACGATGCCAGCTGCCAGAGCCAACGGAGCGGCTACGGCGTGAATCCATCCGCGCAGGAGCGGCTTAGGTCTGCCATGCACGTCGAGGCGCACCTTATGTGGCTTGTGGCCGGGCTTGGGCACATCGATCCCTTGAACCAGTGCAGCCTTGTATTCGCCCTTGGCAATGACGTAGGTGGCTCGTTCCTCAGCCCGCTGCCGGATGTCATCGGCTCGATTGTAAGCATTGGCGCGGATGCTCTCTGCACGTGCCGCCGTGGCATGCTGCTGGGCTTCAAGCGCGGTCTGGCGTGAATCCTCGGTGTTGCCGTCGGTCATGATCCCTCCTAAATTTACGGGAACGTAACTTACGCTATCGTAACTTAATAATCTGACAATTGGAAGTATATAAAAAGTCCGCCATCCCTTTTGGTAATGGCGGACTCTGGAACCTTCGGTTCCAATGCATCACATGGCGTTGATGGCCAACTGAAGGCTTGACTTGCGGTTGGCGGCCTGGTTCTTGTGGATCACGCCCACGCCGGCGGCCTTGTCGAGCTTCTGACCTGCGACATCGAAAGCGGCCTGAGCGGCTTCCTTATTTCCATCCTCAATGGCCTTGCGGGTCTTGCGGATCGCGGTCTTCAAGCCGGACTTCACAGCCACGTTGCGCTTGTGCGCCTTCTCATTGGTGATGACGCGCTTCTTCTGCGACTTAATGTTTGCCAAATCTACTCCAAACGTCGTTATGATCTTAAGAACATACAAATCAGATTATATCATGTGCTCGCGCCAAATACAGACTACTTTTTACACTGCGTAATATCGTCGCAAGGCCTGTGCCGTAAAGGTGTTTGTGCTGGGTGCCAGATTTGTTGGTGTTCCTTGGAACTTGACCTTTCCTCCTTGCGTGCCAGCTCCGGGGCCCATGTCGATGATCCAATCCGCCTGACCCATCATCCGTAGATTGTGTTCGATGCAGATGATGGTGAGGTTTTGCTGCTCTATGAGGTCTTGCAGCATGTCTATCAGCTGTTGGATGTCGCTTTCGTGCAGTCATCGTCGGCGCAGTCTCAGATTCATGCTGTGGGCAGTGAGCTTGGCGTAGGCGATGTTGACGATCCACACCAAGGCATAGATGCCGACGAAGGTGCCTAGGAATATGAGGAGTTCGTCGGTAAGGATAAATCCCCATCCGTTGACCAGCATCCAAGCCACGACCAGTGCAAAGGTGAGGACGCAGTGGATGGCATACATCGCCAAATTGGGCAGTAGTTCGTCGAGCTGGAAGATGTATGATAGCTCGCCGATTGCCGCGCTCAGAACGAACAGGCTCAGCACGCTCAGGCGTGTGACCGGAATCCAGCTTGGATTGATGGCCATGACAACCAAAAATGCGAACGAACCAAAGCCGATGCCGACGATGGCGGTCTTCAGTGCGTCGATGAAGGACCATTGCGGCAGCACGGCATCGAATAGGCTGCCATTGCTGCCGGCTGAGTCGCCATAGTCGCTGTGGTCATTGTGGTTGCTGTGGTCTACGTGGCCATTGCTGATAGCATTGTTGTTGCGGTTAGCGCGATTGTCCGCGTCATCGATTGTGCCCACATTCTCGTTGGCATTGTAGCTGTTCTTGTTGTGATTGGCGCGGTAGCCCAAGTCGTTGATGGTGTTCGTACCTTCAGTTTCGTTGGCGTTGTAGCCAAAGTTGTTGCGGTGTGTTGTTTCCATACTTTACGCTCCCAGCGCTTCCTTGAGTCCGGCCACATAGCGCCGGCTTACGTTTTCCTTAAGGCCACCGGCGAGCCGTGCGGTCATGTTTCCGGAATAGCTGGCCTCCAACGATTCCAGATGCACCAGATTGATGACCACCTGGCGGGAGATCTGCACGAACTGCGAGGCCGGCAGTCTGTCCATGAACCTGTAGAGCCGGTCACGGGTAGCAACGGCTCGCTCTCGTGTACGGATGATGAGGTTTTCACCGTGCACTTCGACGGCTAGGATGGCGGTCTTCCTCACGATTTCCAATCGTTCGCCGGTGTCTATGGAGATGGTGGGTGAGGTTCGTTGGCTCACCGTTTTTACCGCCTGCATCACGGCCAGTACGTCGGCGGTGGGCGCGGCGGCCTCCACAACGATGTCGATTTCGCCGTCGCCGAGGTTTGGGTTCGCCCTGAACTCAATGCTCACGCCGTTCGCCGCCTTTCCGCTGTCCGATATATGTGGTTGCTTGATATGTTTCTCTATTGTAGGGCATTGCCTGCGTCAGTCATATGCGCTTACGACTTCCGATGAGTTTGGCAATTGCTCTTACAATCCAGGCTGCAAACACGAGCAGTGCAGTGGTGCCGAGGAAGAGTGCCAGATCCGCAAGAGCCGAGGTGGTACTGTCGCCGTTCATACCTGGCAGGCTGTATCCGATGCCCATTTTGGCGCAGAAGTGTCGTTCCAGGTCATCCGCGTGTGGCACCGCGCTGAATGCATCGGCAATGGCATCGGGCATGAGGAGCCTGCGGAACATTGAGGCGGAGTATGCGCCGGGCCAGAACTGCACCACATGCTGGGCCACTTTGGGCATGACGCCAATGGGGAAGTAGACGCAGGAGAGGAAGCCTGCCGCGGTGCCGAGGAACGAGGTCAATCCCGAGGCGGCGGACTGCGAGCGGATGCCGGCGTTGAAGGCGTAGCACAGCAGCGAGCTCAATGCGGCGTTGAGCAGCATGGCTGCCACGAAGAGTGCGTCGGTTTTCGCGTTGCGCCAAGGCAGCGTGATGTCGTCGGCGATCATGAAGTAGCCGCCGATGATGACGAGCACGATGAGCTGCATGAAGAACGTGATGACGGTGGAGCTCAGTAGGTAGCCGCATGCGATGCGCCAGACGGTAAGGTGAGAATTGCCTCCACCCAGTGCCATCGTGAAGTCGACGTCGAGTCCGTTCTCGCGGTCGCGCACCATCTGGGCGATGAGGATGAGCGCTGTGGTGACTGCTGTGGAGGCGAGGATGCCGCCGATGAGCCAGGAGTCGAGCAGGTTGTCAATGGTTTGGTCGCTCAGGCCGTGCGTACCGCCGGTCCAGTCGGAGGCCATGGTGTCCTTGAGAAAGAGCAGGTAGAGCACGAAGCCGATGAGCGCGTTGATCAGTGAGAAGAACGCGGCGGTGTGGTTGCGCAGATAGAGTGTGATGTTTCTATGGGCAAGTGTGAGCATAGTTGTTTCCTTTGGATTGATTGGAGATTTGTGGCAGATTGGTACCAGATAGTTAGCCAATAGTTAGCTAGTAGTTAGTCGATAGTTAGCCGAGGTGGGTGACTCTCGACTGAAGTTGGCTCAAAAGAACGTTTTTGGCATTTATTTCGTTCTTTTCAGCCAGATTGTGGCAGATGGTTGGCTCAAAAGAACGAAATTCGAGGGTTTTCCGTTCTTTCCGGCCAACTTGTTAACTAGCGGTGAGATGTGGCACCACGATTCGTGGAGTATGTGATGCCATTATTCGATGTGGAGCAGCGAGAGTCTGTGGTGTCTGTGGTGCCTGCGATGCCTGTGTAGCCAGCAGTGTCTGTGGTGTCTGCGGCACCTGCAGTCCCTTTGGTTGCAGCGCTGAGCGCGGTCTTTGCGGTGAGCGCGAGGAAGACGTCGTTCATGGTGCCCGGCCGGCACTCGAAATCTGCAAGATAGGGACGAAGCGCGACGAGCACAGTGAGGCTTTGGTCAGCGTTCGGCAGCGTTAGCGTGCGGTGGGCTTTGTCGGGAGCAATAACAGTTGGCAGATGAGTTGTCAGCATGTCCGTTGGTAGCGCGCCCATTGTTGGCGAGCTCGCCAGGTTTGCCAAATTTGCTGACTTTGCTGTCGAGGCTCTGTCATTGTTGTCTTCCAAACTCAAGCTACCAGTGGCAGCCAGTCCTTTCAACGTGCGGCCCAACATTGCATCCGCCTCATCTGCGGTTTCCGGCTTCAAGGTGAGCGAGAGTTGGTATTCCGCGTACCGGCTGATGAGTTGCTCAGCCGATCCGGAAGCCATGACGCGTCCGTGGTCGATGACGTAGACCTGCTCGGCATGCTCTGCCTCCTCCAAGTAGTGCGTGGTGAGCAAGATCGAGAGCCGTGTCTCCTCGCGCAGCCTGCTGAGCAGGTCCCACAGTGCTTGACGGGTGTTGATATCAAGCCCGGTGGTCGGCTCGTCGAGTACGAGGATGTCCGGCCGGTTGATCAGCGCTCGGGCGATGTCGACGCTGCGGCGCTGGCCTCCTGAAAGTGTGCCGTAGCGCTGGCTGGCAAACGGTGTCAGGTTCACCAGTTCGGTGAGTTCCTCCACTCTCTCTTTGGGGTCGGCGATGGACTTATACAGTTTGGCGCGGCACAGCAGGTTCTCTCGTACGGTCAGTTGCGGGTCGAGCACACTGTTCTGGAAGACCACGCCGATGGTCGGTTGCCTGGCCTGTTGCGAACTCATGGTTCGGTTGTCTGATTCGGTGCCCGCTGTCTGATGTGTAGTGTTACTTTGACCGGATACCCTCACATCGGCATTGGGCTCGTCGTTAGGCAAAACCGATGCATTGCCTGCATGCTCATACGCCGGGAATGTGATGGTGCCGCCGTCCGGCTTGGCGATGCCGATGAGCATGGAGATGGTGGTGGATTTGCCGGCTCCGTTCGGCCCGATGGCGGCGGTGAGACTGCCGCGTTCGATGTTCAGAGAGACGTCATGGACGGCTTCGTGGCTTCCATAGAATTTGCTGAGATGGTTGGCTTGGAGCAGTATTGGCATAAGCTCTTCAAGTCCTTTCGCTTTGCGTGGTTTGTTTGCGGGAACCAGTTTGCCGCAAACATCGGTGCTGGCGTAAGCTCAAAGCGCCAAGCGGTGGTCAGGCGCTGCTAAGCGGTGGCATACGGTCGGGGAGTGTCAGAGGGGCGATACTTTTTACAGTGATATAGATATATCAGTGGCAACGAGCGAGGGAGCGGTATGGACAATTAGGGTTCACAAGGTGAGCATCGAACAATCGAGAGATATGATCTCCATAAGAAAATAAAGTGGTTGACTCTCAAGTATCACCTTGCGCTCTATGCTGCTGCCGCCATCGGTGCGGGTTTCGGCGGTGTTCTGGGTGTCATAGCATATGTGGAGCACTGGCTTTGATGCTTAGTGCGCCGTACGAGTGACGATTTGTGAAATCTCGTTTTGAGCCACTCTCGCAGTACCGTTGCAGCGGGGTTCCCCTTGCCAGGAGGCGGCATCGGCGGCGGTTTGCGTTCTGCAAGGAATGAATATTGGACGTCCGCATGTTGAGCAGTCATCCATTTATACACATTGCCAATGAAGGTTTGGGATTTTGCAGGAACATGCGTATGGTCTGTGTATGGTGGCTTTCAGAGTGGGTGCCTATGTAGATGGGTTCAACCTGTACTATGGCATGCGCTCGCACATGGGGAAAGATACACCGGGTTGGCGCTGGCTCGATATCAGGAAGATGTTGCTGCCGTATGCCCAGCGGTTTGCCAATGATGTCATCCTGAACGTCGTGTATTGCACTGCAAAAGTCAATCCAATGACTTCTCAGCATGGCGCCAAGGCACAGCAATTCTATCTTGAAGCTCTGCAGGCTTCAGGTTCCGTCGATGAGACTCTTTTAGGGCATTATGTTGCTCGCAAGAAGAATGCTTATTTGGTTGATATGTCAAGTCATGGACGTTTCCCAAGGCCTTTGCAGGTCGATGCAGGGGTCTACAAACGCCAGTTTCCTAATGGTTTCGGCGCTTTTCCTCTTGCCTATGAAGAAGATACGCAGCGTATCAATGTCTATGTTCAGAAGATTGAGGAAAAGGGGTCGGACGTCAATGTGGCGACTCGACTTCTCGAGGGTGTCTTGTCGGAGAACGTTGATGGGGCAATCGTCGTGACAAATGATGCGGATTTGGCTGAGCCGATAGCGGTGGTGAGGAAGAGAGTCCCGGTGCTGGTACTAAATCCGCATAAAGGTAAGATAACGAATGTTATGCTTTCAGAATCGAATGTCACTGGAGCAGTGGAAGATAATCTTTCATTACAACCTTATGATTTTATCCATTCGCAATTACCGGAGGTTGTCGCTGTAAGAGAACCATCTGGTGGGGTTGTTCGTAAGCCTGACAATTGGTGATTGTGCCAATTGAGTGAGGATTGAACCAAGATTGAATTGACAAGATGTTTGATAATGCCATATACTTTTAATACCCCCCCGGTATCGTCATTGACGGCCGGGTTTCTTTTTCTCACACTTCTTTGCTTTCTGTTTGCTGCCTACCGCGTCGGTTAGAATATAACTATCTGATTGAGGCCGCAAAGGCGTTGTACTGCATGTACGATGCGTAGTGGCGGGACGAGGAGTGAGCGAACGTTGGTAGGTGCGAATATAGAGTCGAAGAACAAACCGGGGTACACGGACCAGTCGCTGATCCGCAATTTCTGCATCATTGCGCACATCGACCACGGCAAGTCCACGGTGGCCGACCGTATCCTCCAGCTCTCCGGCATCGTGCCCGAGCGCGAGATGCACGCCCAGTTCCTCGACCGCATGGACATCGAGCAGGAACGTGGCATCACCATCAAGTCCCAGGCAGTGCGCGTGCCATGGACCTTCGACGGCACCGAATACACGCTCGGCATGATTGACACCCCGGGCCATGTGGACTTCACCTACGAGGTCTCGCGGGCTCTCGCGGCCTGTGAGGGTGCGGTGCTGCTGGTGGACGCCACGCAGGGCATCGAGGCTCAGACGCTCTCCAACCTCTACATGGCCATCGACCATGACCTCACCATCATCCCCGTTTTGAACAAGATCGACCTGCCGAGCGCCGAGCCCGACAAGCATGCCGAGGAGATCGCCAACCTCATCGGTTGCAAGCCTAATGAGGTGCTGCGTGTCTCAGGTAAGACGGGGGAGGGCATCAAGGATCTGCTCGACCAGATCGTGCTCGAAGTCCCTGCTCCCAAGGGTGATCCGAAGGCCCCGGCCCGTGCGTTGATCTTCGACTCGGTCTACGACACCTACCGCGGCATCGTCACCTATATCCGCATGCAGGACGGTGAGCTCAAGGCACGCGAGAAGGTGCACATGATGGGCATCGGCATGACGCACGAGCCCATCGAGATCGGCGTGATCAGCCCGGACATGACCCCGACCAAAGCGCTCGGCGCCGGGGAGGTGGGTTATGTCATCACCGGTGCCAAGGACGTTTCCCAGGCCAAGGTGGGCGACACCGTCACCTCAGCCATTCGCCCTGCCTCCGAGCCCCTGCCTGGCTACAAGGATCCGCAGCCCATGGTCTATTCCGGTCTTTTCCCGGTTGACAATGCGCAGTTTCCTGACTTGCGCGACGCGCTCGATAAGCTCAAGCTCAACGATGCTGCGCTGGTCTACGAGCCCGAGACGTCCGTGGCGCTCGGGTTCGGTTTCCGCTGTGGCTTCCTTGGCCTGCTCCACATGGAGATTGTCTCGGAGCGGCTGAGCCGGGAGTTCGGCCTCGACATCATCTCCACCGCTCCGAACGTGACCTACAAGGTCACCGCTGAGGATGGCACAGTGCATCAGGTCACCAATCCAAGCGAGTTTCCGGATGGCAAGATCAAGCAGATTGTGGAGCCGATGGTTGCCGCCGAGATCATCACCCCCAAGGAGTTCATCGGCGCGGTGATGGACCTGTGCCAGGAGCACCGCGGCGAGATGGGCACCATGGAGTACCTGAGCCCCGAGCGGGTGGAGATGCACTACCGCATCCCACTGGCGGAGATCGTCTTCAACTTCTTCGATGAGTTGAAGAGCCGCACCAAGGGCTATGCCTCGCTCAACTATGAGGAGGACGGTGAGCAGGCCGCCGATCTGGTGAAGGTCGACATCCTCATCCAGGGCGAGAAGATCGACGCGTTCAGCGCCATCGTCCACCGCGACAAGTCCTACAGCTACGGCGTCATGATGACCAAGAAGCTGCAGAAGCTCATCCCGCGCCAGCAGTTCGAGATTCCGATCCAGGCCGCCATCGGCTCTCGCATCATCGCCCGTGAGACCATCCGCGCCCTGCGCAAGGACGTGCTCGCCAAGTGCTACGGCGGCGACATCACCCGTAAGCGAAAGCTGCTCGAAAAGCAGAAGGCCGGCAAGAAGCGCATGAAGATGCTCGGCCATGTGGAAGTGCCGCAGGAGGCCTTCATTGCCGCGCTGTCCACCAACGAGGGCGGCAATGACCGCGACACGAAAGATAAGATTCGCGCCGCCCAGAAGGCCGTGTAGCAGCTTCAATCCTGTGTTTGTCGTTCAAAGCAGTTAGTCGTGCGTTCCGGTTCGTGATAGGAGAATCGTCACGGTCGATTTGCTTTGCCGGTAGATGAGCAGCCAGTCGGCTTCAACGTGAAGTTCTCGGTAGCCGGCGTGGTCGCCGATGAGTTTGTGATCTCGGAATCGTGTGGAGAGCAGTTGCACGTCGTTGTTTCCCAGCGCATCGATGGCATCATCAAGACTGGCCATGTTGCGATGCTTATGCTTCGGAATTTTCACATCGCGTTTGAACTGCAGTGAGACTTCGAAATTATAGTGCATCAATCATATTCTTGACCGTCTGGGCATTGCCTACATATTCCGCAGGCTCCAGATTAGCGGTTGTGATGGCCTGATTGAGGTGATTCCCTGTTGGTTGGAAGGGGAGCTTGCCCTCGTTAACAGATTGGGCGATGAAATGCAATAATTATGGCAAAATTATTTATACATATAAATACAAAGGAGCCTTCCGAGATGGATTATCTCGGAAGGCTCCTTTCAGTGTCTCAAACCCTATGCTTTGAAAGACATAGACAAGACATCAGCGTTCAAGCAATCAGCCGTTGACGCGGTCGATGCCGGCCTGGGTGTCGGAAAGCACCGAATCCCAGGAGGCGATGAACTTGGAGACACCGTCGGCTTCGAGCTGGTCGGTGACGTCCTTGATGTTGATGCCGAGGGCGGCGAGCTTGTCCATCACGGCCTGGCTCTCCTCATAGGTGCCTTCGACGCTGGGCTTGCCGTCACCGTGATCGGCGAGGGCGTTCAGCGTCTTTTCCGGCATGGTGTTGACCACGTCGGGGGCCACGAGCTCATCGACGTACTTGCAGTCGGAATAAGCCGCGTTCTTGGTGCCGGTGGAGGCCCAGAGCGGACGCTGCTTCTTGGCACCCTTCGCTTCGAGGTCGGCCCAGCGAGGATCGGACGCGAACTTCTCCTGGAAGAGCTTGTAGGCCAGGCGGGCATTTGCCACAGCGGCCTTGCCTTCCAGAGCCTTGGCTTCGGCGGAGCCGTTGGCTTCCAGCAGCTTGTCGACAGCGGTGTCCACGCGAGAGACGAAGAATGAAGCCACAGAGGCCATCTTGGAAAGGTCCTTGCCGTTCTTGGCGGCCTGGCTCATGCCCTCGATGTAGGCATCGATGACCTGCTCGTAGCGCTCGATCGAGAAGATCAGCGTCACGTTCACGGAAATGCCCTTGGCGAGTGTGGCGGTGATGGCCGGCAGACCTTCGAGGGTGGCAGGAATCTTGATCATGGCATTGGGACGGTTGACCTTGGCCCAAAGCTCTTCGGCCTGTTTCTCGGTCTCGGCGGTGTTGTGCGCCAGGCGAGGATCGACCTCGATGGAGACGCGGCCGTTGACATAGTCGCTCTTCTCGGCAACTTCCTTGAAGATGTCGGTGGCGTTGCGCACGTCGGTGGTGGTGAGCTCACGCACGGCCTGCTCGACGTCGATGCGGCCCAGTTCCTTGAGCTGTGCATCGTATGGGCCGACCTGGCTCAGTGCCTTCTGGAAGATGGAAGGATTGGTGGTCACGCCAACGACGTTCTTGTCCTTGATGAGCTCCTGAAGTGAACCCGACTCAATGCGGGTGCGGTCCAGATCGTCCAGCCAGATCGAAACACCGGAATCGCTTGTGCGCTGTGTAGCAGCAGTCATATTATTTCTCCTTACATTCTTTGTTTGGAATAAAACTTCAAAATTGTCATTGGTATTGGTGAGCCGAACTTCGGCATCCGGCTCACTGTTTATTGACTCGTCATCGGCGTTAGCTGATAAGCCAGTTGGATTTCAGGCGCGAGCTTCCTCGATGGAGGCCTCGGCGGCATCGACCACGTGCTCGGCGGTGATGCCAAGGTCGATCATGTTCTGTGCGCCGTCGCCCTGCAGACCGAAGCGGTCGATGGTGACCGGCTTGCCGCAGCTGCCGAGATACTTGTACCAAGGCATGGAGCTTGCAGCCTCGACGGCCACGCGAGCCTTGACGGATGCAGGGAGCACGGCCTCCTTGTAGTCGTCGTCCTGCTCCTCGAACCATTCCATGGAGACCATGGAGACCACGCGTGCCTTCACGCCCTTGGCGGCCAAGGTCTTGGCGGCTTCAACGGCCCACTGAACCTCGGAGCCGGAGGCCATAATGATGACGTCGGGTTCACCCTCGGTGTCAACCAAGATGTAGCCGCCCTTGCGTACGCCTTCGCGGGCCTTTTCGGCGGTCTCTGCCAACGCGGGGACGCCCTGACGGGTCAGGATCATCGCAGTGGGCAGCGTGTTCTTCTTCTCGAAGAAGGCACGGTAGGCCTCGGCGGTCTCGAACTCGTCGGCGGGGCGCACGACCTCCATGTTGGGCATGGCTCGGAACGAAGCGAGATGCTCGATCGGCTGGTGGGTTGGACCGTCCTCACCGAGGGCCACGGAATCATGGCTCCAGATGTAGAGGTTCGGGAGCTCCATCAGGGCTGCGAGACGCACAGCCGGACGCTCATAATCGGCGAATTGGAAGAAGGTGCCACCGAACGGACGGGTGTCGCTTCCCAGCAGGATGCCGTTGGTAATGGCGCCCATGGCGAACTCGCGCACGCCGAAGTGCAGCTGGCGCCCGTACTTGTTGCTCTCGGGCCAGGTGCGTGTGGCATCGTGCTCGGGGCCGAAGGAGGCAGCGCCCTCAAGCGTGGTCTTGTTCGAGCCACCAAGGTCGGCGGAGCCGCCCCAGAGCTCAGGCATGACTGCGGCGATGGCATTGAGCAGCTGGCCGGAGGTCTTGCGCGTTGCGGCCTTGTCGCCGGCCTTGAAGCCGGAGACAAGCTTGTCGATGGCCTCGTCGAAGCCTTCGGGCAGTTTGCCGGCATGGATGCGGTCGTAGAGAGCTGCCTTGTCGGGGTTGGCCTTGCGCCAGGCATCCATCTTTAAGTCCCACTCCTTGTGGGCTGCAAGGCCGCGGTCGGCGACCTTACGGGCATGGGCCAGAGCCTCTTCGTCGATTTGGAAGTCCTTGTCGGGGTCGAGTCCAAGTTCTTTCTTCAAGCCGGCGACTGCTTCGGCACCGAGGGCGGAGCCGTGTGCGGATTCGTCATTGGTCTTGCCGGGGGTGGGCCATGCCATCAGTGTGTCAACCTTGATGAACTTCGGACGGTCGGTGACTTTCTCAGCCTTGTCAAGGGCGGCGGCAAAAGCCTGGACGTCCTCCTTATAGGAGCCGTCGGGCTGGATGAAGCTGACCTCGTCGGTGTACCAGCCGTAGGACTCGTAGCGCTTCAAGATATCTTCGGAGAAGGTGAGCTTGGTGTCGCCTTCGATCTGGATGTGATTGGCATCGAAGATGACGGTCAGGTTGCCCAGCTCTTGGTTGCCGGCAAGCGAGCTTGCCTCGGAGGAGACGCCTTCCTCGACGTCGCCTTCGCCGCAGATGACCCAGACCTTGTGATCGAAGGGCGATGTGCCCTCGGCAGCGTCGGGGTCGAGTAGGCCGCGCTCGTAACGCTGGCCGTAGGCGAAACCGACTGCGGAGGCGAGGCCCTGGCCCAGCGGGCCGGTGGTCATTTCCAAGCCAGGAGTCAGGCCGACTTCGGGGTGACCGGGGGTGCGGGTGTCGGCGCCGCCGCGGAAGTACTTGAGGTCGTCAAGCGTCAGTCCGTAGCCGGAGAAGAAGAGCTGCACATACTGCGTGAGCGAAGCGTGGCCTCCCGAGAGGATGAAGCGGTCGCGGCCGTCCCAGTGGGGGTCGTTGGGGTCGTGCTTGATGTAATGCTGATATAGCGTGTACGCAATCGGGGCCAAGGAAATCGGGGATCCTGGGTGGCCGCTGCCGGCTTTCTCCACGGCGTCAGCCGAGAGAGCCTTCGCCATCTTGACGGCGCGCTCGTCCAAATCCGACCAGGTAAAATCGGTCATATTCTGTTACTTTCCTTCCAGTGTTTTTCGGCGACGAAGGCATGATTGAACCACGTCTTCGGTCACTCACATTGCCTGATAATTCTAACTTTCGCAGCCGACGAGATATTGCAAGTTTGGCGTGTTTGAGCCGATTATAAGATGTGAGCGCTCACAGTTATATATATGGGTAGATGTGCACAGGATAGATGGACTCCTCTTATGACGAAATAATTAGCACTCTTGCCCAAGGAGTGCTAGTACAGATGTATACATGTTTTGCGGCCACGGTCTGTGGACGATCCTGTTTCATGCACGTGGGCATCTGGCAAATGCTGGAGCCATGGCTGCAATGCTTATAGACATGGACGCTGAGATTAAGGATGCGGACTCAACGCATGGTCACAGGCCTTGGAGCGAGAGGAGGAAATCCATGAGTCAGTCGAGGCAAATGCTGGTGTTGCGCGCCGTGGTTGAGGATTACATTCGCTCGCAGGAACCGGTCGGGTCCACCACGCTGGCAAGGGAACATCATTTTGGGGTGAGCTCGGCCACCATACGCAACGATATGTCGGTATTGGAAGATGAGGGCTACTTGGTACAGCCCCATACTTCTGCAGGCCGGGTTCCCACTGAACGCGGCTATCGCTATTTTGTCGATCAGCTTTCGCAACTTGTGGCGCTCTCCAAGGCGCAGCGTGCCGGCATCTCGGCTTTCCTTTCCGGCTCCGCAAGCCTTCAGGACGCACTTCATCGTGCCGCGCGTCTTTTGGCCGATATCACAGGTCAGGTCGCGGTGGTGTCTTCTCCGGCCCTTGCCCGGTCCCGCATGCGGCACATAGAGATCGTTCCCCTTGCCGCCAGCGTGTATCTCGCTGTGGTCATCACCGATGCGGGGAGCGTGGCGCAGCATACCTTCCGCGTCGATCAGATGCCCGGCGACGACGCAGTGGCCCATGTGGTTGCAATGGCCAACAAACAGTGCTTCGATATGCCGCTGAGCGCCGCAGCTGAACGCATCCGGTCGATGTCTCCGGCTTTCCATACCGGGGACGAGCGTGCATTGGTTGATCAGCTGGCCCATACTCTGGCGAGTATGTCGGCTGATGAGGAGGTTGAAGAGGAACTGTATATGGCCGGCACTTCGCAGTTGGCGCACCGTGGTACATCCACCGATTTGGCCCCTCTGTTCGATGCGCTCGAGGAACAGGTCGTGCTCATGCATCTCATGAGTGAATTGAGCGAGGAAGAGCATGAGGTCAATGTGGCGATTGGTTCGGAAACCCACACCCCAGGGCTTCTCAACGCCGCAGTGGTCACCAGTGGCTACGGGCACGCGAGCAGCAAGCCCGACCATGCCACCTCGGAATCCAAGACCTCCCGAAACGATGACTCAAAAGGAGCGGGTAAGACCGATAACGTCGATTCCTCACCTGTGGCATTTGTGGGCTCCATCGGCCCCACCCATATGGATTATGTGGTGACCATTGCGGCAGTAAGGGCGGTGGCGCGATATCTGACTAAATTCGTTTCAAACCAGGGAATGGATGCAGACCACGGTTAAGGTGTTGGAAACGGCGGCATAACAATGCAACCAGGGGGCGTCGGGTTGGTAACGGCGTGCCTTGAGCGTGCATTCAGTGACATAGCCTTATGGCACAATAGCTCAAAGATAATCTAAATAAAACGATCCTAAGGAATCAAGGAACAGCAGTGGCGGATTACTACAAAGTGCTCGGCGTCGATAGTTCGGCAAGCGATGAAGATATTAAAAAGGCCTATCGCAAGATGAGCCGTAAATATCATCCAGATATTGCCGGCCCTGAATTCGAGGACAAATTCAAAGAGGTCAACAACGCCTATGAGGTGTTGAGCGATCCGGACAAAAGAAGAATGTATGACCAGGGGGTGGATCCCAATGATCCAAACGCGGCCTCTGGGTTTGCAAGCGCCGGCTTCGGCGACATGGGCGACATCTTCGGGCAGTTCTTCGGCAATGCCTTTGGCGGTGGTTCCGGCCCCACTCCACGTACCCAGCCCGGCCGCGATGCCCTGACCAGCGCCAGCATCGATTTGAAGACCGCTGTATTCGGTGGCAATGCAAAAGTGAATGTCAATACGTTTGGGGTCTGCCCCCAGTGCGGCGGTTCTGGAACGGTGGACGGCAAGCCGCCAGTGACCTGCCCCGACTGCAACGGTGCCGGAATGAGGCAAAAGTCGGTTCGCACCATGCTTGGCCAGATGATGACCACCGCTCCGTGCGAGCGTTGCGAAGGGCACGGCACGATCATAGAGAATCCTTGTCCGCAGTGCCAAGGGCATGGCAGGATCTCCACTTCACGGACCATAGGTGTCCACATTCCTGCAGGCGTGGCAGACAATACCCGGGTTCGTCTGGAACATCAGGGCGAGGTCGGCGAAGGTGGTGGCGTCGCCGGAGACCTCTATGTGGACATCCATGTCAAGTCAGACAGGCAATTCACCAGGGATGGCGACGATCTGCATTGCTGGATTCAGATACCAATGAGTTGGGCCGTGCTTGGTCATGAGCTTGACATCAGCACTTTCGATGGCGACCAAAAGCTTGATGTGCCGCAAGGCTGCCAACCTGAAGACACTGTGTCCCTCAAGGGGCTCGGCGTTACGAAACTGCGTAGGCCCGAGGAGCGCGGCGATCTGATCGTCCATATCGTGGTGCAGATTCCCACGAAGCTCAATGACCGTGAGCGCGATCTCATCGACCAGTTCTCACAGTTGCATGATGCCGACGCAAAATCCGTGGGGCAAAGTTCCAAGCCCACATCGACTCGGAAAGGCTTCTTCAGCAAACTTAAGGATGCATTGAGCTGACCGAATCGGTTGGTTGGTGGATTCAGACTCGGTGAACGACCTTTGATATATTGGCAGATAGTGACGGATTCGCGATGGAATTCGGCACTATCCGCCGGTATTATCTGTCAGTGGCCTGTATTTAATAGCATGTATGTATCTGAATGCCAATGGCATGGTTATCTGCTATTTTGGCTTCGTTCAGCCACGCAGTTCAGCTTTCTTCGTTTTAGCGGAGTAAGGACTGGCACATCGAGCGGTATTCATCCACGTAGCCGCCGCCAAAAAAGACGCAGTGGCCGGCAATAGGGTAGAGCTGCCAAAGGGTGATGCGCTGTTCGAAGCCTTTTTTGAGTGGATGGACGGATTGATATCCGTCCATGATCTCTTCCAGATATGGCATGCCGAAAAGGTGGAGCATGGCCAGATCCTCTTCACGATGACCGCCGTGGGCTGCCGGATCGATGAGCACGGCCTGCGTGATGTGCTCGTCGTTGTCGTCGGTCCACATCACGTTGCCGCTCCACAAATCGCCGTGAAGGCGTGCGGGCTTGTCATTCATCGCCGGCCCGATGAGTTCAGGCAACGCCGCAATGACCTCTTGAGTCATGTTGAGGTCGGAAGCGTTGAGTTCACCCCTTCGAATGCCAAGGTTGACCATCGGCAGTAACCGGCCTTGGGCGTAGTACGTTGCTGGATTGTTCCAATTCCCTGTATCCATCGGTACGGGGTCCTGCAATGGCCCAAAATAGCAAGTACCGGTGTATCCTGCGGGTGCGGCACCAAATCCGGGTGCCCCGGCATCGTGCATGCGACTCAAATCAGACCCGAATTTACGTGCGGCTGCAGGAGTGGGAGACGATGGTCTTATCTGTTCGATGTCGAGCGAACCATCGCTCCATTGATACACGTTCACTACACGAGGCCCGCCTTGGGCCTGTGCTTCGGCGAGCCACTGCAGTCCGCGTCCCTCGCATTCGAAGAATCCCTTGGGCGCAAACGCCCGATGTTTGCGATACACTGCCATTTCCGCTCCCTCCCATGAATCACCGCCATGGCCTGATATACTTCAAGGCACCTGACCTCAGCTTGTAGCAGCCAATGGGCGTCAATCCGTATTATTAAGGTACGCGATTCATTGTGTCCGCTCTATTCGACAACACGCTGAGGTCTTGTGATGCCAGCACGCGTATCGAGGGTAGTGGGGGGTAGTACAGTGTGGTTGCAAGCAAAGAGCCCCCTGTTTACAATTACTGTGGGTCAATCATAGAATTCGTTTTTTAAGATCGATAAGGGGAACCATGAATTTCTTCCAGGCCATTGTTTTGGGACTTGTCCAGGCGCTGACGGAGTACCTTCCGGTCTCGTCAAGTGCCCATATCCGTATCGTTGGTGAGCTTATGCTTCACAATGACCCAGGTGCCGCCTTCACCGCCATCATCCAGCTTGGCACGGAACTTGCGGTTCTTCTGTATTTCCGCCGTGACATCGCTCGTATCCTTTCCCACTGGTTCTCGTGCCTCTTTGGACGCAACGGTGGTGGTTGGAAGGCCAGGCTGGGTGAAGGCGACGCGGACGCAACGTTCGGATGGTACATCATTATCGGCACGATGCCCATTCTTATTGCAGGACTGCTGTTTCAACACACCATCGAGCACACGCTGCGCAATCTGTGGATCACGGTCACTGTGCTGTTTCTGTTCGGCATCCTGTTGTGGTGGGCCGACAGCCATTTCGCCCAGCGCAAGACCATCAAGGAGATGGATGGAAAGGACGCCCTGCTCTTCGGGGTGGGCCAGATGTTGGCGCTCATCCCTGGTGTCTCACGTTCTGGTGGCACCATCACCTTCGGACGGGCCATGGGCTATACCCGGGAATCCGCGGTGCGTGTGAGCTTCCTCATGGCCATACCGGCCGTGCTTGGTTCAGGGGTGCTGGAAGCCGCCAAGGCCGTCACTGATTACAAGAGCGATCTGATGTTCCCCGGCTGGGGTGCTACTTTGGCCGCCACAGTCGTCAGCTTCCTTGTGGGCTACATCGTCATCATAGCCTTCCTGAAATTTGTCTCGACTTTCTCATACAAGGCATTCGCCATCTATCGCATCGCACTTGCGATTGTGGTTGCCGTCCTTTTGCTGGCAGGGGTGATTCCAGCCGCCCCGGCCGTTCAAGCTGCCGCAGCGGCCACAATGGGGATTTGAGGATTCGCAGATGCTGAAAGGCTGATAGTCCTAGGTCATTCGCCCTATATGAGCCCCATCCCTGCACATAGTGGTTGTCCACAAATGGGTGTTGTGCTGGCGTATGACTTGGCCGAGCGGCCCGGAGCGTCCAGCGCAACACCCATTTGCGGACAACCACGGCGGTGCCTTGAAGGGGCAGAGGGTGTCATAGTGAATTATGCCTATCCAGATATTCCTCGGTCTCTTTGATGAGCTGTTCCGCCTCGGGCTGACCGATTTCGTCTGAGAGTCCGTTCATCTGCATCTTCTCTTCGTAGTCCTGTTCCAAATGATGTACATAATCTTTCAGGTCATCATTGCAGCTAAGGAGCATCGAAGCCTGTGCTTTCCAAATGGCGGTTTTCTTTGGCAGGTCACCTTCGTCGAAGGCGAGTCCCGTCAACAGGGAAAGCCGGCGCAAAATCTGAAGCGTTCCCTGTGGGCAATCGTCATTGCCGAGATATTGCGGAATCGAGACCCAGAGGGCGGATGAGTCAAACCCTTGGTTTGTGGCTGTTATGTCGAGAATCGTTGTGATTCCTGCGGGGCCATTGTGTGGATCGTCTGCAAATTCGCAGTCGCCTGATGCCTGTGTCTGGAATCCGGATCTATGATCCGCCAAGTGGGTTTCATCGAGTGGAAGCGGTTTCGTATGTGGAACTTGTGCGAGCATCGACCCCATGGTGATGATGTGTTTTACATCGAGTTCATCGGCGATGTCCAAAGTCTGTTGGCAGTATTGCTCCCAATGATAATTGGGTTCAGGCGCAAGTTGCGCGTAAAGATGCCTTCCCGAGGGCAGAACAATGTTATAGAAGGTAGTTTCCGGCCAAACAATGCGAGGAGCACCTGTAACGTTGCAAATCACGGGCCTGGAAACCTGATAGTCGTAGAAGCTGTCGGAACTGATGTGGCGCACCTCTTGGGCATCATAGGTTTCGACCAGATGGCGGATTACGTTTGTCGATGCCTTTCCGGCATCATTCCAGCCGTCAAACGCGCATATCAATGTAGAGCCACAGGATTTCTCGTTTAACGTCATAGTTAATAATGTAGCTTCAGGTATGGTTTGACATGACTCCCTTATGCCATTGGTGAAGCTTTTCTAGGACGTCTTCTGCTTTCCAAAATGATTTTGCATGTTGCTCCCATCGCCCAGTCGCACCTCGGGGATGTCGATTCAATCCATGCCAGCGACACGCAGAACTTGGATTAATTAAGGTTTGAGTATATAGTTAACTTTCGTGCTTGGTGAGTAGTCATCAAAACCACGCGGACATAGCTTAGTTGGTAAAGCGCGACCTTGCCAAGGTCGAGAGCGCGGGTCCGAGTCCCGTTGTCCGCTCTAGGTCCGAGGAGTTGTACACGACCTTACGGTGGGTTAGCCAATCGGTTAGGCAGCGGCCTGCAAAGCCGTATAGACGAGTTCGACTCTCGTACCCACCTCGAAACTAGGAGAGATAACCTATGTTTCAGAACAACCTGGGCGGTTGGCGCAGAGGCTAGCGCACTTCCCTGACACGGAAGGGGTCACAAGTTCGAATCTTGTATCGCCCACGAATCGGAGGAGACTTCGACTCAAGTGATTGAATTACGGGTGATTAGCGCAGCGGTTAGCGCACTTCCCTCACACGGAAGGGGTCGCTGGTTCGATTCCAGCATCACCCACATGAATTAAGCCATAATGGATTGAAATTGTCTGTATTGTTCAACACGCCGCACATTCAGGTTGAAGACGTGTATTCCTATTCTACAATTGAATTGTTAAGGTTTGGCAATCGGGCATTGCGCTTCTCCTTTGAAGGAGATACGGGCGTTTAAACCACGAATCGTGCAACGGCAACGAATAGCCGAAAATCTGGTGGAGAATCGGGAGAACTTTCGATGTATGTGGATCCGGCTCATAATCAAAAGTCTGGCAACCTCAAATGGATTTGGTCGTATTGCCGGCCAGATCTGCCGCGCATCGTCGGGGCGCTGGCCCTGTTCATCGTAAACGACGTCATGGCCATGATCATGCCGTTGCTCTCCGGCGCGTTGGTAGATCAGGTCATCACGCAACACCACGTAGACAGGCTGACACGCATCTGTATGTTCATGGTGGTCGTCACGTTGGTGCGTGTGGGTTCCCGGTATGGCTACCAGATGTGGATGGAGCGTTTTGGTCAGAATACCATCTTCCGGCTTGTCAGCGACGAATATGAAAAACTTCATGAGCTTGACTTCACCTACTTCAATCACACACGAAACGGTGACATCATGAGCCGTATGACATCCGACACCGATGCCATTCGTCATTTCGTCAGTTGGGTGACCTATCAGATGCTTGATGCCTTGGTCATGTTCGTTGCCTCCCTTGCGATCATGTTCTCCATTGAATGGAAACTGGCATTGGCGCTGGCATGCACCACCCCGTTCCTGTTTTTTGTTGTGCGCCAGCTTTCCGAGCATGCCAATCCGATCTTCTATGCCATTCGCAATTCCCTTGCCGACCTCAATTCCATGGTCGAAGAGAACATCGAGGGCAACCGTGTGGTCAAGGCGTTCGTCCGTGAAGGCTACGAGACCGAAAAATTCGACCAACGCAACGATGACTACATGGACAAGAACATGGATTCCGCACGCAATTCCAGGCGCTATATGCCCTGGCTCGACGGATTGGGCTTCTCGTTGCAGCTCATCACATTGGGCTTCGGTGGATTCCTTGTGATCAAGGGCAACATGACACTAGGCAACCTTGTCAGTTTCAACAGCTTCCTCTGGATGATCGATGGACCGGTGCGCCAGTCGGGATGGCTTATCAACGATTGGGAGCACTTCAATGCCAGTTGCATCAAGATTCGTAGGCTGCTGACATCAAAGTCCAAGATTGTGGAGAAGCCTGACGCCCGGGAATCGGTCAAACAGGCCGTTGCCATTCAATCCCAGGTGGGTGGGCACAAGACCAGCCCGGATAGGATCAGTGGCGAGATCAGGTTTGACCACGTCAGTTTTGCATTCCCAGACGACCCACAGACCCCAATTCTCAAGGATCTTGATTTCTTCGTCCCCGCCGGCTCCAAGCTCGGCATTTTAGGAGAGACCGGTTCCGGCAAGTCCACGTTGGTCAACCTTATCGCACGCTTCTACGACCCGACCGTAGGCCATGTGATCATAGACGGCATCGACGCTCGTGACTGGCCATTGGCCACACTGCGTAGCCAGGTTAACATTGTGGCTCAGGATACCTTCCTCTTCTCCGACACCATTGGAGATAACATCGGCTTTGGTGTCAGCGGAGTCAGTGGGCGTGGTGCCGATCGTCGGGGTCTCAATGCCCCGGTGCGTTCCGACGATTACATCCGTCAGATGGCCGGCATTGCAGGCGCTGATGATTTCATTCGTTCCATGCCTGAAGGCTATGACACCATTGTGGGTGAGCGAGGCGTGGGACTTTCCGGCGGCCAAAAACAACGTCTGAGCTTGGCGCGTGCCCTTGCTGATGACCCAGCCATCCTCATCATGGACGACACCACCTCCGCCGTCGATATGGAGACTGAGGCCGAAATCCAGGAGCACCTGAAGAACCTTACCAATCGTAAGACGATTGTGACCATTGCCCACAGAATCTCCTCCATCAAAGACGCGGACCTCATCCTCGTGCTTGAGCATGGCCGCATCGTGGAGCGTGGAGACCACGAAAGTCTGGTGGCCGCCCACGGACGGTACTGGGAGATATATCACAAGCAACTTGGGCTGCAGTCCGGCCAGTCACAGGGCTTCGAGAACTGAAAGGGGCGAGAAAACAATGGCACAACGTAATACATATCGTGAAGACGAAGAACTTGACGAAAAAATCAACTTCCACGACATCTTCCGAGTCGCGGCGTATCTCAAGCCCTACCTCCCACGGGTGGTTCGCATCCTGGTTGTGGTGATTGGCATGAGCTGCATCGACGTCACTGTCCCGTATCTCATCAAAATCATGATTGACAGCGCCATACCGAACAAGGACTTGCGACAGCTCGGTGTGCTTTCTGGAATCTTTGCTGTGCTCATCGTTGTTTTTGAGCTTGGCTTGAGATACCGTACAATGGAGATCACGCGGGTGGGCCAGCTCGTGCTCAAGGACATGCGCCGTGACATTTTCACGCACATTCAGAAGCTGCCGTTCAGTTACTTTGATTCACGTCCGCACGGCAAGATTTTGGTGCGAGTCGTGAACTATGTCAACACCCTTTCCGACACGCTCTCCTCGGGATTGATCAATGTCATTGCGGACGTGTTCACGTTCATCATCACCTTGGTTGTCATGTTCTTCATCGATTGGAAACTCACGCTGTGGAGTCTGGTGCTGTTTCCCCTGCTCATTATCTGGGTGCGCGTGCTGCAAGTGCTGCAGCGTCACGCATATCAGAAGCTCTCCAACAAGCAGAGCAATCTCAATGCCTACATACATGAGTCCATAGCAGGAGTGAAGACCACGCAGACCTTTGCTCAGGAGAAGAAACAGTACGTCACCTTCCAGCAACAACAGGATTCGGTGCGGACTTCCTGGATGCACGCCGTCCATCTGCAGGACCTCATGTGGCCGGGTGTGCAGACCATCTCCGCAGCCACCATCGCGTTTATCTACTACGTGGGTGTGATGAACTTCGGCGGTGTGTCTGTGAGTACAGGTGTGCTTATCGCCTTTGTTGGTTATGCCAACAATTTCTGGAACCCGGTCATCAACATCGGCAACTTCTACAATCAGCTCATCACCTGCTCAGCCTATCTCGAGCGCATTTTCGAGACGCTCGACATCGTCCCCGAGATTCAGGACAAGCCCGATGCCATCGAATTGCCGCAGATTCGTGGCAAGGTGGACTTCAACGACGTGGTGTTTCGCTATGAGAAGGACGGCCGTAACATCCTCAACCTTGTCGACTTCCATGTAGAACCGGGCAAGACCATTGCGTTGGTTGGCCCCACCGGTGCCGGGAAGACCACCATCATTAACTTGCTTTCGCGGTTTTATGATGTCTCCGAAGGCTCCGTGACCATCGATGGATACGACGTGCGTGATGTGACCTTGAATTCATTACGCCGGCAGATGGGCGTTATGTTGCAGGATACGTTCATCTTTTCCGGCAACATCAAAGACAATATCCGTTACGGCAAACTCGATGCCACCGATGAGGAGATTCGTGAGGCTGCCAAGGCCGTGCATGCCGACGAGTTCATCATGGAGCTCTCGGATGGTTATGAGACGAAGGTGGAGGAACGTGGTTCAACGCTATCTGCCGGCCAGCGTCAGCTTATTTCATTTGCCAGAGTCTTGTTAGCCGATCCTCGAATCCTCATTCTCGATGAGGCCACGAGCAATATCGACACTCGCACCGAGGAGGCGCTTCAAGCTGGGCTCAAGCATCTGCTGAAAGGTCGCACGAGCTTCATCATTGCGCACCGACTCTCCACCATTGAGAATTCAGATGAGATCTTCTACATCGATCATGGTCAGATTGTGGAGCACGGTTCGCACGAGGAACTGCTGAAGAGGAAGGGCGCTTACTATCGGCTGTATGAATCTCAGTATGCCATGGTTCGTGTCGAAGGCGGTTCACAGGAGTAAGGCCAGAATTTCCCGTGTTCCATCAATTCCCGCAGTTATGGATATACAGCGTCAATAACTGCGGGGGTTCGATGTGAGAACACCGCTTATGGACATTTTCTCTCGGTTCCTGTGGGAGGAGTGAGATGGGCCCCGCATAAGCCGACGGGAGATGTCGGTATATGCGGGAAGTGTCCGAATTGCCCCGCAGCAATCGCCGGAAGGTGTCGGTTTCTGCGGGGCAATTGACATGTTTAGGTCTTGCAACGAAGCATGGAGGAAGGTGGTTGCTCAGTTGGCTATGGGGCGAAGTTCGCTGAGCGCTTGATTGCCACATGGTGTGGCGCGTTGTGCAAATATTGCCTAATCTTGAAGTTAAGGAAGTTTCGGCGGGCGCAACAGCGAACCTGCTGTGTAAATTTTGTAATTGTTGGGTAATAATGCCATAAACTGACCGATTGAGAAGGGCCAGCATACGTATGACCATAGGAAAGAATATAGCAAATCAGAACAATCAGATAGACAACGTAAGTGATGTACGGACAGCCATGCCGCAGGAAACGGTGAACGGCGGCATGAGCGGGAAAGGTCTGCGGCCTCACAGCATTATAGATAGTGCAGAAGCGTTTACGGCGAGCGACCCGTTGATGCGCGTTCCAGATGAGCAATGGCATCATATCAGCGGCGAGCAGGCGTTGGAGGAACTGCACACCGATGCCATCGGCCTCAATGATGACGAGGCAGCTCGCAGGCTGGAGCTATGGGGATCCAACCAATTGGCGCAAAACGAAGGCAAACCAAAGTGGATGCTGTTTCTTGAGCAGTTCAAGAGCCCTCTTATCGCCGTGCTTATTGTGTGCGGCTTCGTCACGTTAGGGCTGCAACATGTTGTGGATGCAGCCGCGATTTTCGTGGTGCTCCTGCTCAATGCCATCATCGGCTTCTATCAGGAAATCAAAGCCGGCAATGCCGTCGATTCCCTTGCCTCGCTTTCCGCGCTCACCTGCAGAGTGGTGCGTGAAGGTGAGGTGCGCAGTGTAGACGCCGCACAATTGGTGCCGGGAGACGTTGTGACGCTTGAAAGCGGAGACAGGGTGCCTGCCGATCTGCGCCTTATTGAGGTCACGAATCTGCGTATCGACGAAGCCATGCTGACCGGCGAAAGTGACGATGCCGCGAAAACCGTTGAAGAAGCTGCGCAGGATGCCTCTCTGGGCGATCAGAGGTGCATTGCATTCTCTGGCACGATGGTCACCAGCGGCAGAGGTCGCGGAGTGGTGGTGGCTACCGGTGAGGACACGGAACTCGGCGCCATCAATGAATTGGTCAATGACACCGACACGCCCACCCCTTTGGAACGCATCGTGCATCGCGTGGAGACAGGCATTTCGATTGCCGTCGTGCTTGTGGCTGTGTTCGTTTTCGTCGGAGGGTCGATTATCAACGGCAATGTCATGGACTCCTTCCTTTCTGCCGTTTCTCTCACTGTGGCGGCCATGCCTGAGGCGTTGCCTGTGGTTCTTACCGTGGCAATGGCCCTGGCGGTGTCTCGTATGGCTAAGCACAACGCCATTGTGCGTACACTTCCGGCGGCTGAGACGCTTGGATCCACCACTGTGATCGGGTCCGACAAGACAGGAACGCTCACCCAGAATCGTATGACTGTCGTGATGGCGACGATCGGTGCGGGCGATCCCATCGATCTTGCCTCAGGTGACGAGGCACATGTCTCTGATCATGCGGCAGCATTGCGTTGGCTGTTCAAAGCCGGAGCGATGACGAACGAGGCGCGGCGTAGTGTGGATGAGCACTGCGCCACCGTGTATAGCGGCGACGCCGTGGATATGGCCATGGCTCGTGCCGCTGACGAAGCGGGAGCCGTAGGTGCAGAGGAGCTGGCGCTCCCTTCGATTGTGGAAGTACCCTATGAGCCTGAACTGAAATATTCTGTGAACGTGCGTCGCAATGCTGACGGTAGCCTGACGCAGTACGTCAAGGGAGCCCCGGATAGTGTGGCACAGATGTGCATGACCATGCTCGCAAGGCAAGAGGATTCTGCGGCATACTCGGTTGTGCCTTTGGATGTGCAGGCTGTCGACAGCGTATACGAAACGCTGGGCGGCGAAGGGCTACGGGTCATTGCCGTGGCGGAACGCAAGTTCAGTGCCGATGAGGTGGCGGCATCGCACTATGACGAGTCGACTCAGGCCTTCGCCAAGCCGAGTGGTATGACGTTCCTGGGCTTGGAGGCCATGATCGACCCGCCGCGCGAAGGAGTGAAGGAAGCCATAGCTCAGTGCCACGATGCCGGCATCGACGTCAAGATGATCACCGGCGACCACCCGCTCACAGCCAGGGCCATCGGCGAACGGCTGGGGCTGACCCATACCGATCATCCCATTACCGGCGCTGAAATGGGGCATATGAGCGACGAGGTGCTCAAGGCTCGTTTGAATGAGACTTCGATTGCGGCTCGAGTTTCCCCTCAAGACAAACTGCGCATCGTGGAGATGCTCCAGGATGCCGGCAATGTGGTGGCGGTCACCGGCGACGGTGTGAACGATGCGCCAGCGCTCAAGGCTGCTTCCGTGGGGATTGCAATGGGTGAATCAGGCACGGACGTGGCCCGACAGTCCAGCGACGTGGTGCTTACGGACGACAATTTCATCACCATCATCCAGGCGATAACTCAAGGCAGGGTGACGTTCAAGGCCATTCGTGGCTCGGCGTTCTTCCTGCTCTCCACAGCGTTCGCCGCCATGCTTGCCGTGGCTGTCAATATGCTGGCAGACATGCCGATGCTGTTCATGCCGCTGCAGATGCTCTGGATCAATTTCGTCACCAACGGCGTGCAGGACATCGCCTTGGCCTTCGAGCCCGGCGACGGCCATGAGCTTAG
Source organism: Bifidobacterium sp. ESL1118 (assembly GCF_058505595.1). Lineage (NCBI taxonomy): Bacteria > Bacillati > Actinomycetota > Actinomycetes > Bifidobacteriales > Bifidobacteriaceae > Bifidobacterium > Bifidobacterium sp. ESL1118. The sequence goes on along the minus strand of NZ_CP196371.1, from coordinate 1,227,432 downwards.
CAGACCGCCGCGCGACCCACGTGAAGGCCTGTTCTCAAGAACGATGTGGATTCGCACCGCCCTGTGCGGCCTGTATATGGGCATCTGCGTGCTGGTGACGTTTGACGTGATGATTCGCCGTGGTGGGGACGTGACCATGGCACGGACTGTGGCGCTGACGTTGTTGGTGCTGTTCAACTTCTTCATGTCGATGAGCGCGCGTAGCGAGACGGTCTCGGTGTTCCGCCTCAGCCCGGCGAAGAACCCGTTCCTCATGATCGCAGCGGTTGCCGCGCTGGTCATCCATGCCGCGGCCATGTACATTCCGGCTGTGGCGGGTGTGCTTGGTGTCGTTCCCCTTTCGGTGACTCAGTGGTTGTTCTGCCTGATGCTCGCATGCACCGTGCTGATTCTCAGCGAAGGTGACAAGCTCATCCGTTCTTGGCTGGCTCACCGTGTGAGGAAGTAGATTGCGCTACCTATTACGACATGCCATGTCCGAATAGGTAGGCGCAACAGGCATGTTTGTTTGCAGATTTAGGTGAGCGGTTCGTCAATCTCCCTACTTAAGGCACGACGATACCATTTCGACATGAAGCAGAATGATGGAAACGTTCAAAAATCAGCGTTTTCATCATTCGCTTATTCCGCTTGTTTTCATTACGTAGGGAGATTCCAGCCAAGCCATTTTCACGCCATCACGTTGATTGGTCTTCCTGTGAAGAACGAACGGGTCGATTGCATGAGCTGCACGGCGATGTTGGCATACGCCTGATCGGTGAGCCAGGCATCGTGTGGCGTGAGAACAACGTTCCTCATCGTTCTCAGTGGGTCATCGTCAGGGAGTGGTTCGGTGTCAAATACGTCGAGGCCGGCATAGATGTCGCCGTTGCTTAGGCGGGCGGCAAGGGCTCCGGGCTCGATGACCTCCGCACGGGCCGTGTTGATGAGCATGGCCCCGGGCTTGAGGCTCTTCAAGTCCTTTGCGGTGATGGTTCCAGACGTGGTGTTGTTCAGCGGCAGATGAACGCTGACGATGTCGCACAGTGAGAATAGCTCCGAAAGTGTGTCCACAGGCACCACGCCGAATTTCTTCACAGCGTCAGAATGCAGATGCGAATTCCATACCAGAATGTTCATGTTGAATCCATGGGCTATACGCGCCATGGCCTGGCCAATGCCTCCGAAGCCCACAATCCCGAGTTTTCTGCCTTCTAGGACGAAGCCGTCCGAGCCTTCCCACAATCCCGAGTGTACCGAGGCATTTAGGGAGCCGACGTGCCTTGCGATTTCCATGATCAGCGCGAACGCGAACTCCGCCACCGACGAGTCGCCGTAATGAACCGTGTTGCATACCCTGATGCCGAGCGCGGCGCACCGATCGAGGTTGATGTAGCTGGCCACTCCTGTGCCTCCGAAAATGAAGCAGCGAACGTGCCCTGCCAGGCGTTCCAGCAGAGAATCGGAAATGTGGAAACCGATCACGATGACGGCGCTCGCGTCTTCGCATCGTGCGGCGAATTCGTCCTCATCTGTGATGGTATCGGTGTACAGGCGTACTCGGGCCACATTCTCAAGGTTCGTCAGCTGTTGCTCCAGCGGCGAGACCATCGATGTGGCCACAGAAGGGATGACGACTAATGGCAGATCCTTGCGTTCGGTCTGCGTTGCTATGCAATTCATGCCGTTCAGTCTAAGCGCTACGCGGGAATGTAAGTGTTTTCATTGAACTCCGTCATGTAGTGCCGGCTCATGGCATTATCTGTCGGAGTTTGGCCGAATGTGCTAAAACTCCGACATGTAGTGCCGAAAAGTGGCATGATATGTCGGTGTTTTCGTCGGCACCGGCGGATTGTGCCGTTTTATGGCATTATCTGTCGGAGCTTGGCAAAGGCGGAGAAAGGGCCCATGGATGCGATTCGTCATGGGCAGCGGTGTTGCAGGCTATCATGGTATGTAATCGACGTATTTTGTATGGAAGGACATAATCTATGGCTAACCAGTCGGTCAAGGCGGCTTTGCTTGCGAACGTGGGTGTGGCCTGCGCCAAAGGATTGGCGGCGGCGTTCACCGGTTCGGCGGCCATGATCTCGGAGTTTGTGCATTCCATCGCCGACTGCGCCAACGAACTGGTGCTCATGGTTGGGGAGAGGGCTGCACGTAGATCGGATGCCCGCCACCCCTTCGGCCTGTATCGAGCGAAATACCTGGCCTCGTTCCTCGTTGCCACGTTGCTGTTCTTTGTCGGTGGTCTCTTTTCCCTGTCACAGAGCGGCAGCAAATTGCTTGGCATGGTGAACGGCACCGGAGACCATCATGTGGAGTCCGTGGAATTGCTCGCTTCGTTGGCAGTCGTCGTTGTTTCAGCTGTTATGGAAGGCACCGGTCTGCATACTTCCATTGGTGAGGCTCGGGAACGCATGAAACGTTTGGATGTCGAAAACCGTGGTCTGTTTCATTTCTGGAGGCACACCAAGAGCGCTGAATTGGCTTCGGTGATGATGGAGGACACCTTGGCGTTGGTCGGCTTGGTGTTTGCTGGTTTGGGCATTGGCATCGCCTTGGCGACAGGCGATGAGATATGGGATGCACTCGGCGGTCTTCTCGTCGGCGTGGTGCTCTTGGTCGGTGCTGTGGCGCTTGCATTCAAATCGGGGTCGTTGCTCCTTGGTGAGGGAGTGGAGCCCACAATGCTCGCCCGCATCCGTTCGGCGGTCGAAAGTACTGAGGGTGTCGAACGGCTCATCAACATGCAGGCCATGCACATGGCCGAGGACGACATCCTCCTATGCGTCAAGGTGCAGACTTCCAAGCTTGACCGCGACTACGACGTGGAGACCGTCAACAAGATCGAGGCAAGCGTACGTGCCGCGCTGCCGTTCTACCGTTTCGAGATCTATGTGGAGCCAGACCTCTACCGCGAGCAGGCATAATCGAGGATCCGCTTGGTGGCAAAGGGCATACAGTGTCGGATTTATACTACGAACAGTCGTTTGTGATGCATGGCTCGTTGTTCGGTTGGTGTGCCACGCCGAGGGTTGCATGATTCTTCGTAGTGCTGTATGCTCCTCTATTGTTGTGTTTGCGGACATAGCTTAGTTGGTAAAGCGCGACCTTGCCAAGGTCGAGAGCGCGGGTCCGAGTCCCGTTGTCCGCTCCATTGGTTTTCTTTGGCAATTTTTCTGTTTCATCAGATAAAATCGCCGCTGATGGCGACTTTGCCCGTCGTATGCCCGCTTTCCACCAAACGGTGTGCTTCACGCAGGTTTGCGGCGGTGATTCCCCTCAATTCGTGGGTCATAGTGTGTTGCAACTCGCCGTTGGCGATGAGTGCCGCAGCTCGTTCCAAGATCTCATGCTGGCTGATTATGTCGGGAGTTTCATAGAACGACTTGGTGTACATCCATTCCCAGGCGAAGCGCGCCCTCTTGCGGGTCAGCAGTTTGAGGTCGACCGGTCTCCGGTTTTCGGTGATGGAGACGATGGAACCACTTGGGGCAATGAGTTCGGCCATCTCCTTGAAATGGCCGTCCAAATCATTGAGTTCCAGGATGTAGTCCACCCAGCGGTGGCCAAGTGCGCGTACTTGAGGTACCAGATCGGCTCGGTGGTTGACCGTTTCAGCGGCACCGTGGGCCTTGACCCAGTCGATGGTCTCAGCTCGGCTCGCTGTTGCGATGACATGCAGGCCTGCCATGCGAGCCAGCTGGGTGGCGATCGAGCCAACGCCGCCCGAACCGTTGACGATGAGGATAGTGTGCCCTGCGTTTTCTTGGTATTTCGCCGGATCGATGCCCATCTGTTCGAAGAGCGCCTCCCATGCGGTCAACGTGGTCAATGGCGTGGCTGCTGCTTCCGCATCATGAAGGGTGTTTGGAGCGTGGCCCACGATGCGCTCATCCACCAGCTGAAACTCACTGTTCGAACCTGGACGTTTGAACGAGCCGGCGTACCAGACGCGTTCGCCCGGTGTGAATAGTGTGACATCGCTGCCGATGGATTCAACGGTTCCCACTGCGTCCCAGCCCAAGATTTTCGGAGTTTTCAGTACGGTGGTGCGAGATCCGCCGCCACGCACGCCAGTGTCGACGGGATTGACCGATACGGCGTGAACGCGCACCAATAGGTCGTGGCCGGTCGGTGTGGGTTTGGCGGTCTCGAAAGTTTTGAGGCTGGCTGGATCGTCGATTGGCAGGTGCCGGGTGAATCCGATGGCCTTCATGGTATTGGTCGAAGTATGAGGCATAACAGTGTTCCTTTGACTTGTGTTGTTGATATGCAATGGATTATCGTAGGGAGTATGAAAAATTGTGCAATACTGAAATTTCAGTGACTAGTGAAGAATAATTCACTAGTAAATTGCAAACCACGTTGGATGAAAGATGATGGATAATGGCTGAGCGCAAAATCTACGACTGTGCTGAAGGATGCCCGGTGGAAAGTACGCTGCAGATCATCTCCGGCAAATGGAAGTCGGTGATTCTCTATCATCTCATGCATCGGCCGGTCTGGCACTTTGGCGAGCTGCAGAGGCAGATGGGAGACTGCTCCAAACGGATGCTGGCCATCCAACTGAAGGAGCTGGAGGATGATGGCGTCATCGTCAAGCAGATCTACCCGATCATGCCGCCCAAGACCGACTATCGTTTGACCGCGTTCGGTGAGACTCTGCGCCCGGTCATTATGGCGTTGGAGCAGTGGGGCAGGCGGTACAACGATGCCCATGCGCCGGAATCCTCGCACGCCCAAGCCGCAATCTCCGGCAAATAGTGCCAATTTCCGGCACTATATGTCGGAGTTTGGCTAAATATGCTAAAACTCCGGCAGACAGTGCCGAATAACGGCACATTCTGTAGGTTGGGGAATTGATGCCTACACAAAATGCCATATTCGGGCATTATTTGTCGGCAAGATAATCAAAGCCGACACAAAGTGACACAAAATGGCACTATCTGCCGAAAGAAGATGGAAGTCCGGCAGATAGTGCCAGAAAACGGCATTTGCTGTGGGGGATTCGAATCTGGACCGATCGAACGTCGGATGGATGCTGATGCGCGCCGACGCACGCGGATGAATGCCGATGCACCTGATGCATACCGACGCACGCCAATGAACGTCGGCATTGTCTCCGATTGCCCATATCGTGGTGAACTGTATTGTTAAGTCCAGGCCTGCACCCGTAACGCGGGCCCTGAAAGCAAAGGACAACCATGGCTGAAGAGACCATCTCCATCACATTGAACGGCGAGAAGAAGGAGATACCGGCCACGGATACCGGCACCGAGCTTTTCTCTGACGATAAAGACATCATCGCGGTGCGCATCAATGGCAAGAACCGTGACCTCTACACGCCGCTGAGCGACGGCGACACCGTAGAGTCCATCACCCTAGAAAGCGACGACGGTCTGGCCATCATGCGTCACTCCGCCACGCACGTCATGGCTCAGGCGGTGCAGGAGATTTGGCCGGATGCCAAGCTCGGCATCGGCCCGGCGATCGAGAACGGTTTCTACTACGACTTCGACGTCGAAAAGCCGTTCACGCCCGACGATCTCAAAGAGATCGAAAAGCACATGAAGAGGATCATCAAGTCCTCTCAGTCCTTCCGCCGCCGCGTCATCTCCAAGGATGAGGCCAAGGCCGAGGAAGCGAAGCAGCCCTATAAGCTTGAGCTCATCGACAAGAAGGAAGACGAGATCGACGAGACGGTGGGCACCGAGGTGCCGAACTTCGGCGAGCTAACCATGTACGACAACCTCGATCGTGAGGGCAACCGCGTCTGGACGGACCTCTGCCAGGGCCCGCACCTGCCCAACACCCACTTCATCAAGGCGTTCAAGCTCGAGCGTGCCGCTGCTGCCTATTGGCTCGGCGACGAGCATAACCCGTCCATGCAGCGTATCTATGGCACTGCCTGGGCCAGTAAAGATGATCTCAAGGCCTATCAGACTCGCATGGAAGAGGCCGCCAAGCGCGACCATCGCAAGCTCGGTGCCGAGATGGACCTCTTCTCCTTCCCCGAGGAGATCGGACCTGGCCTGCCCGTCTTCCATCCCAAGGGCGCCGCGGTCATCAACGCCATGGAGGACTACTCGCGCGAGATGCACCGCAAGGCCGGCTACAGCTTCGTGCAGACCCCGCACATCACCAAGGGCGGCCTGTACGAGACCAGCGGCCACCTGCAGTGGTACAAGGACGGCATGTTCCCGCCGATGCACCTGGACGAGGAGCGCGATGAGAACGGCAACATCACCCGCCAGGGCTCGGATTACTATCTGAAACCCATGAACTGCCCGATGCATAACCTCATCTTCAAGTCCCGTCAGCGCTCCTACAAGGAGCTGCCGCTGCGTCTCTTCGAGTTCGGCACCGTCTACCGCTACGAAAAGAGCGGCGAGGTGCACGGTCTGACCCGTGTACGCGGCTTGACTCAGGACGATTCGCACATCTACTGCACCCGCGGTCAGATGAAGGATGAGCTCAAGTCCATTTTGAACTTCGTCTTGAAGGTCCTGAAGGACTTCGGCCTCAACGACTTCTATTTGGAGCTTTCCACCAAGGACCCGAACAAGTTCGTTGGCTCGGATGAGATCTGGGAGGAGGCCACATCCACCCTTGAGGAGGTCGCCAAGGACTCCGGCTTGGAGCTCGTGGCCGATCCGGGTGGCGCCGCATTCTACGGCCCGAAGATCTCCGTACAGGCTAGGGATGCCATCGGTCGCACCTGGCAGGTCTCCACGATTCAGCTCGACTTTAATTTGCCTGAACGGTTCAAGTTGGAGTATGTGGCTGCCGACGGCTCCCATCAGCGCCCGGTGATGATTCACCGCGCCCTGTTCGGCTCCATCGAGCGTTTCTTTGCCATTCTGCTTGAGCATTACGCGGGCGCGTTCCCCGCTTGGCTTGCGCCTGTGCAGGTCACCGGCATCCCGGTTGCCGACGAGTATACTGATTATCTCAAGGACTTCATCGGCTCCTTGCAGGAAGAGGTCGTACGCTGCGAGATCGACTATTCCGACGACCGCTTCGGCAAGAAGATTCGCAATGCCTCGAAGTCGAAAGTGCCGTTCACCCTCATCGTGGGTGAGGACGACAAATCCAAGGGCGCCGTCAGTTTCCGCTTCCGCGACGGTAGCCAGCTCAACGGTGTGCCGAAGGATGAGGCCAAGGCCAGGATTCTCAAGGCCATCAAGACCCGCATTCAGGTCAATTCCGCCGACGACTTCGCACAAACGGCAGAGGTTGCCACCTCGACCAACGCCGAGTGACGGGTAAACGGGAATAGTACGGAGCCAATATGCTAGAGAAATTACGCCCCTGGTTCAAGCATCTTATCCAACCCATTGCCAAGGGATTGGTGGCCGTCGGCTGCACTGCCGACATGGTCACCATCATCGGAGCGTTGGGCACCATAGTGGTCTCCATCGCCACCGGCATCACCGGTTGGTTGGTGCCTGGCTCGCTCATTCTTGCCGTTTTCGTGGTCTTCGACTCGCTTGACGGTTCGGTGGCGGCGCTGACCACAGGTGGCACCAAATTCGGGGCATTTCTCGACTCCACGCTCGACCGCATCGCCGACTGGGCCGTGCTCATCGCCGTGGTGTTATATTTCCTGCTTCATGGCGGCATGTCGCTTGAGGCGGGAAGCATGACCCAGGCCGACGTTGTGGGCTGGGTCGGCATCGGGGCCACGCTCTATGCCATCATGACCTCGTTCGTCACCTCGTATGCCCGCGCCCGCGCCGAATCCGTGGGCTACGAGGCCAAGAACGGCGTGGCCACCCGCAGCGACCGGCTCGTCATCATTCTGGTGGGCATGCTGCTTGCCGGCATCTTCTCAAACCCACTGTGCATGACGGTCTTCGAGGTCATCCTTGCGGTGCTCGGCACCATCACCGTCTTCCAACGCATCTTCGAGGTCCTTCGGCAGATGAAGGCGGACGGGGACTGAGTCCCTTCGACAGGTCTACGAGTTGGTGTGAAGCAATGCGATAAGCCCACCATGGTGCGCTGCTGATTCGTTTAAAGAATGAATCGGTGGTGGGTAAATCAATGATTGCGCCTGTCAGTGGTGAAACAAGGTGAGGGTATGTTCAACAGATTGCTCGTGTATTTGGCCAAGCACCCTCGGATTGTTCCCGAGCATGTGTTGCGCGGCCTGTTCCTGTTTGCCGCGGATGTGGTATGGCTGCTTGGGCTTGGGGGAGTCAGGCAGCTGGAACGCAACCTGAACCATGTGCTTGCTTCGGCGAACGGCGGCAATCAACCGACGAGGCGGCAATTGCGCCATGTTTCGCACCAGGGCATGCGTTCATATTTCACGTATTTTGCGGAAGCCATGACCGTGGGAGGCCAAAGCACCGAGCGTTTGCTTGCCCGTACTCGCCCTACAGGCCCCGGTTACCAGTGGGCACGGCACTACATCTATGACGAGGGACATTCCATGCCGATCGCCATAGGGCACTTGGGCAACTGGGACTACGAGGGACTGCTCGCCGGGGACAGGCTCGCCCCTGTTACCACGGTGGCCGAGCGATTGAATGACCCCGAACTGCTGCAGACGTTCATCGATATCCGCAAGCGCATGAACATCACCGTGCTGCTCACCGGTCAGAGCAACCTTACGGAAACGCTCGAAGAGATTTTGCATGGTTCGCATGTCACTGTTCCTCTGCTTGCCGACCGTGATCTAGGGCCGAATGGGGAATTCGTGGAGGCATTCGGCTCCACCATCCGCGTGGCAAGGGGACCTGCCACATTGGCGCTCGACACTGGGTTGCCGCTCATCGTAGTGACCATGTACCGCGAGAGACTGCATGGGGCGCGGCGGAAGGCTGCCGGCGTCTCACAAGGTTATGTGGTCGATATCAGTGAGCCTCTGGACATCGATTCCTTGAGGTCCCTGCCTCGTGAGGAGGCCATTCATGCCATCAGCCAGGCGTGGGTGAGCGAGTGGGCCAAGACCATCAAGGCACATCCGCAGGATTGGCATATGCTTCAGCCTATTTTCTTGGAGGACTTGGATTTCAGCCGATTGAAGAACGTGCCTGATCGCATCGTTTCACAGCTCAGTGATGCCCGGCGAAGTGAGTTGAAGCGATAGGCGCCATTGTACGTATCTATCCGTTTCGTACCCATTAGCTGGTTGAACATCGATAAGTGGGTACATTTTGGTCGTTAATCAGCTATTATGCGACTGTAATGTACCCGTTTTTATATTCAGCATAAGAATATGGGTACCGCTCGGACAACGAAAGTCCGGTATCCATAACTGAGATGGTCTGTGTCCGGAATGCACCCATTTCTCCCTACACCGGTTCAAGTGTGTACAGTTTGGTCGTGATATGAGCCGTGCGTGACTGAAATGTACGCGCTTGCGCGCGTATAGAGTTATGCATGTGCATCCCGGTCATTTCCGTAGCATTGTGGAGTCTTTCCGTGTTCGGTTATGTTAGAGATGTGTCGCTGTGCCGCTAGAATGGTGACAATGACTCAGGATCAAGAGATGAATTCTCACAAGGCTAGGCATGGCCACGACCCGTTGCACGGTCGTAAGCTCCGTATTGGCATCATTTCGCCGTATTCTTTTGAAACGCCGGGCGGCGTGCAATTTCACATCCGTGATTTTGCCATGGAACTCATGAAACGTGGACATAGTGTGGAGGTTCTTTCCCCGGGTCGGCGCACTGCCGAGATGCCGTTATGGGTCACCACGAATGATTCTTCGTTCTCCATTCCCTACAATGGATCGGTGGCCAAGCTCAGCTATTTCGGCGTTGTGGGGCCGCGGGCGCGCAAATGGGTGCGGCAGGGCCATTTCGACATTGTGCATTTGCACGAGCCGGAAACGCCTTCACTCAGCCACAAGCCGCTCACCATGCGGCACCACCCGCCATTTGTGGGCACATTCCATTCCGCCTTTGATCGTTACCCGTTGGCGTTGCGCGTCTTCGGGGATTACCTCAGGCAGTATCTGAAGCCGCTTTCTGCCGGTATTTGTGTCAGTCCGGCGGCGCTGAGGACCATGGAACGGTACGCCCCCGGCAATCTCGAAGTAAGCATCATCCCCAATGGCATTTACGTGGAGCAATTTGCCGGAGCTGCGGTGAATCCTCAGTGGAAAGGCAGTCAGGAGAGTCCAACAATCGGGTTCCTCGGGCGCATGGGGGAGTCACGGAAAGGGTTCGATGTATTCATCGAGGCCGCAAAGACAGTGCTACGCAACTATCCGTATGCGCGTTTTCTTTGCGTAGGTGATGGTGAGGAGGATGGGCGCCACATGCTCAAGGCTGCTGACCCGACCGGTAAATTGGCCCGTCACTTTGAGTTTCTGGGACGCATCGATGACAACGAGAAAGCAAGCTTCTACCGCTCGGTAAGCGTGTATGTGGCGCCGCAGAGGGGTGGAGAGAGCTTCGGCATTGTGCTCATCGAAGCGATGGCCGCCTCATGCGCCGTGGTCGCTTCCAACCTAGATGCCTTCAAGGCCGTAGCCGACGAGGGTCGTGCCGCCCGTCTGTTCGCCAACGGCAAAGGTGAGGATTGTGGTGCCGCTATATGCCGTTTGCTCGGTGACCCAGCGGGTCGGAAAGCCTTGCAAGATGCTGGTTATAGGCGTTCTCTAGACTATGATTGGGTTAATGTCACCGACCGCGTACTTGATGTCTATGCACGGGTTTTGTCGTGAAAGCGCTTTAGAATCAGTACGTTTAACGTATTCGTATACCTGCTAGGAGCATTATGTCAGGGCATTCCAAGTGGGCGACCACCAAGAACAAGAAGGCCGCCATTGACGCCAAGCGCGGCAAATTATTCGCAAAGCTCATCAAGAACATCGAGATTGCAGCCCGCCAAGGTGGAGGCGATCCAGATGGCAATCCGACATTGTATGATGCGATTGTCAAGGCGAAGAAATCATCCATGCCCGCCGACAACATCAAACGTGCTGTCAAGCGTGGATCCGGTGCCGAAGCCGGTGCAGCCAATTATGAAGCCATCACTTACGAGGGCTACGCGCCTGCCGGTGTCGGGCTCATCATCGAGTGTCTCACCGACAATCGCAACCGAGCGGCCGCCGATGTGCGTGCCACGCTGACCAAAGGCAATGGATCGTTGGCCACCAACGGCTCCGTGAGCTTCAACTTTGAGCGTAAGGGCGAGATTGTGGTTCCTGCCCAAGGTGTCGACTATGACAAGCTGTTCGAGATTGCAGCTGAAGCCGGTGCGGAAGACGTTGAAGACAACGGCGACGAGTATTGCGTCGTTACCGGTCCGTCCGACATGGTTGCAGTCCGAGAGGCGCTGCAGAAGGCGAACATTGACTACGATTCCGCCGATTTGGTCATGGTGCCGAATACTGAGGTCGATTTGAGCCTTGACGATGCCCGCAAGGTCACCAAGCTCATTGATGCCCTCGACGATCTTGACGATGTGCAGAACATCTATAGCAATTGGACCGCTTCTGATGAGGTGATGGCCCAATTGGACGAGGACGAGTAATGATTATCCTTGGCGTTGACCCCGGGCTTACACGCTGTGGGGTTGGCGTGATCGAAGCCGGCGCCTCACGCCGGCTTTCTTTTATTCACGTGGATGTGGTGCGCAGCGATCCGCATATATCGCAGGACTTGCGGCTGCTGTCCATCTACAATGGCCTGGCTGAGAAAATCGACCGTTTCAGCCCCGATACTGTCTCCATTGAACGTGTCTTTGCCCAAGAGAACCGCAATACCGTACTCGGTACGGCACAGGCCGCTGGTATGGCGATGTTGGCTGCGGCGCAGCGTGGCATTCCCGTGGCTTTGCACACACCGACAGAGGCGAAGATGGCCATCACGGGAAATGGGCGCGCACAGAAGATTCAAGTTGAACGCATGGTGGCCCAGGTGCTTGGTTTGAGTGAGATTCCCCAACCAGCCGATGCCGCCGATGCGTTGGCCCAGGCGATTTGCCATGCGCTTCGTCCGGCCGGCGCGTTGCAGGGTGGTGAGCGGGAACAGCATCTCACCTTGGCCCAACGTCAATGGGCGGACGCTGCTCAACAGGCCAAGAAATCGCAGCATCGAAAGGGTGTCGACCGCGGTATGTAAAATCGAACATATGTTCGATTGATGAGGGGATTCGTACACCAGGTACGACGAAAAGGGCGATGAAAATGATAGGAACGCTTGCGGGGCAGGTCGAATCGGTATCTGCCGATGTCGTGTTGCTCGACGTGCATGACGTGGGCTATGAGCTACGGATGCCTTCATCGGAGATTATGTCGTTGCGCATAGGCCAGCAGATCAAGGTGTTCACGTATCTCAACGTCTCACAGGATGCCGTTACATTGTATGGTTTTCTCAGCCAGGCCGCTAAACGTATGTTTTTGAGTCTCCAGAAAGTCAGCGGCATAGGTCCGAGGGTGGCGTTGTCGCTGCTTTCCACACTGTCGGTGGACAAGCTCGCGCAGGCTGTGATGCAGGGGGATGCCGCTGCCTTAGCAAAGGCACCCGGATTGGGCAAGAAGGGGGCGCAAAAAATCATCCTTGAACTCAGCGGGAAACTCAACGTGGATCAACTGAATTCGAACTCCGGTGTGGATGAATCGAAATATGATGAAGGAATGATGAAAGTCATCGAGGGGTTGCAATCGTTGGGTTGGCGTGAGCAGGATGCAGCACATGCCGTAGAGGCAGTATGCAGTCAGCAGGGATTCGTTGCGCCTTTGAACGATACCGACATACCGAAGGTGCTTAAGGCTGCACTTTCCTCATTGGATAGGGGGCTTTGACAGTGGGTAAGTCTTCATTGTCCAGCAATGTGCCACAAGAGAATTCTGATGCCAATGAGATTTCATTGCAGAGCATTTCTGCGACCCCGGTGGGCAACGAACCCGTGAGCGAAGAGGAGCTTCGCCCCCAGGCCCTTGACGGGTTCATAGGCCAACCGCGTCTGAAGGCTCAGCTTCAGCTGTTTCTCGATGCGGCACGCAAGCGTGATGTGGCTCCTGACCATATTCTTCTTGCAGGTCCGCCTGGCCTTGGCAAGACTACATTGGCAATGATTGTGGCCAATGAGTTGAACGTTCCGATTCGAATTACCAGCGGTCCTGCAGTGCAGCATGCCGGTGATTTGGCTTCGATTTTGAGCTCGTTGGATGCCGGTGAGGTGTTGTTTATCGATGAGATACACCGCTTGCCTCGCGCTGCGGAAGAGCTGCTGTATATCGCCATGGAGGATTTTCGTGTCGACGTCATGGTGGGCAAAGGCCCGGGTGCATCATCCATTCCTTTGACGTTGCCGCGGTTCACCGTAATCGGGGCAACGACGCGAGAAGGCATGTTGCCATCCCCGTTGCGTGCGAGGTTTGGCTTTACGGCACATCTAGATTTTTACCCCACCGAAGAATTGGAACGACTGATCGAGCGCTCCGCCGGTGTACTCGGCGTCAGTCTTGGCCCCGATGCCGCTCACCAGCTTTCATTGCGATCGCGTGGCACACCTCGTATTGCCAACAGACTGTTGCGCCGTGTGCGCGATTGGGCCATTGTCAATGATTTGGATGTCATCGGTCCGGATGATGTAAGGCAGGCGCTGGCTCTATACCAGATTGATTCCGAGGGTCTTGATCGTTTGGACTTGGCAGTGTTGAACGCCATAGTCCGCAATTTTGATGGCGGCCCAGTCGGACTCAACAATCTTTCCGCCATGGTAGGCGAGGAGGCCGAGACGGTGGAGACGGTATGTGAGCCCTATCTTGTGCGTGAGGGATTCCTCATGCGTACACCGAAGGGGCGTGTTGCCACCCCAAAAGCCTGGGAGCATTTAGGACTTACTCCCAAAGAAGATGTCAATAAGCTATTCTAGAATTCAACAGTTGGGCGCTGAGTGAGTCCACCGGAAAGAAAACGTTTAAGGAGTGTAAAGTGGACGCGGGTAGCATGACTTTTATGGTGGTCATCATCGTTGTGATGGTGCTGATGATGTGGTGGTCAAGCCGAAAAAGCAAACAGCAGCAGGCCAAGGTCAAGGACTTCAGGGAGTCGCTCCAACCGGGCACACTCGTGGTGACCATTGGCGGGGTGATTGGCAAAGTTGTGTCCGTAGACACCAAGTTCGAGGAGATCGTCATCGATTCCGAGGGGTCAAAGATGCGGTTCAAAGCCTCTTCCATCAGTAAGGAATATGTGCGTCCTGCCTATATTGATGACGATGATGTCGATGAAGACGGTAATCCGGTCAATACAGGAGATGATGGTTCAGAGAGTGCTGTGTCCGCAATCTCTTCCGGTGACTTGCAGAATGTAGGTGGCGAAGACGCTCAAGAGAGCGGCTCCTCTACTGATAGATCTGATACTGGTAGGTCCGACGAGGCGGCATCCACAGGTGCCAAGGATGATGACGGCGTCGTGAACGAGGCAGGTTCTGATGATACCGCAACCGTCGATGTTGCGGGTTCTGACGACGCTGATTCCGGCGACAACGATGGGGCCAAAATTTTTAGCAAATGATTGTTCGCGGACCATAACGCTGTCATGTTGATAACGTTATGTAGTTCGTTTGGATAATGTACGATTCGTCCAACAGCAGAGGTCATTATGGCACAGTCCGATATCACCATCAACAAGCTTGCGGCAGTCGGCGAGCAGGATGCACAGTACCTGGTTTCAAAAATACGTACTATTCCAGATTTTCCGAAAAAGGGTATCCTATTCCGCGATTTCCTACCGATGATGGCGGATGCTCGCGCATTCACCATCATGATCGATGCTCTTGAGAAGACTCTTCCAGTGCTGGCGGACTCCATTGATTATGTTGCTGGCTTGGAGGCAAGGGGATTCCTCGTTGGGCCTCCATTGGCGGCACGTCTGGGCAAGGGTTTTCTTGCGGTGCGCAAGGCCGGGAAGCTTCCTCCGCAGACGTTGACGGAAAGCTACTCCTTAGAGTATGGAGATGCTGCAATCGAAATCGAGAAGAACATCATCAAGCCAGGCGGCAGGGTGCTCGTTGTTGACGATCTTGTGGCTACCGGCGGCACGGCAAAGGCAGCCACCAACCTGATAGAACGCGCAGGTGGCAACGTGGTGGGCTTCAGCTTTGTGATGGAGCTTGTCGGCATCAATGGCATGAAGAGACTAGGGGATTACCCGACCACCTCATTGTTGACCATGCCAGTCTGAGCCGAGCTGCTTGAGTTCGAAGGCGGCGGCCTCCTTTGTGCACACTTATGGAGATGATTTATGGATTTATATGAATATCAGGCACGTGAACTGCTGGCCGACCAAGGTATAGCAACCCCGGATGCGTTGTATGCCCACAACAGCGAAGAGGCTGTGTCTGCAGCGGCGAAAATAGGGTATCCGTGTGTGGTCAAGGCGCAGGTGAAGATAGGGCATAGGGGCCAAGCTGGTGGGGTCAAGCTGGCACACAACCCGCAAGAAGTGGCTGAGGCCTGCAGGCAGATTCTTCCCATGACTATCGGAGGCCGCAGGGTTAACGGTGTACTGGTTGCCGCCGCGAAAAATGTGCTGCATGAATATTACGTCTCCATTTCACTAGACCGGAGTTCCAGGGATTTTGATGTGCTTGCCACGGCTAACGGCGGCACGGAGGTCGAGGAAATCGCCAAGGCGCACCCTGAATCGGTCAAGAGACTCCATATCAGTGCTCTGGAGACCTTCGACGTGCAGGCGGCACGCCAGATGGCCGAGTCGATTGGGTTTTACCATGCGGATATGGATCAGGCAGCTCAAGTACTGCTTAAAATGTGGACATGCTTCAAGGATAACGACGCCACACTTGTGGAGATCAACCCGCTGGCCAAGGTAGGCGATCCCGACGATGAGTCCTCGAAATCGCTGTGTGCGCTTGATGCCAAGATTTCCCTCGATGGCAACGCCAGCTTCCGCCACGAGGAATGGGCCAAGTATGTCGATGAGAGCGAGGGCGACCCATTTGAGGTCAGAGCTAGTAAAGTCGGGCTCCATTATGTCCATCTCAACGGTCAGGTCGGCGTGATCGGCAATGGCGCCGGTCTTGTGATGAGCTCGCTCGATGCTGTCTCGGGAGCTGGAAAGTCTCAGGGGACAGATGTCTCACCGGCCAATTTTCTCGATATCGGCGGTGGGGCTTCAGCGGGAGTGATGAGTGAAAGCCTTTCAATCGTACTCTCGAATCCGCAGGTACGATCCGTTTTTGTCAACGTGTATGGTGGCATTACTTCGTGCGAGCAGGTGGCACGAGGCATACTGCAGGCAGTTGCGCAGCTCGGCTCTCAGATTCCTATTGTCGTGAGATTTGATGGCAATGCCGCGGCCGAGGGTCTGTACATGCTTAGCGATGCCAATATCCCCAACCTGTATGTTTGCTCCACGATGGAGGAGGCGGCACAAAGGTCAGCAAAACTCGCCGCCCAAGCTGCCGGTGAGACTGCCGCGGTCGGCACCAACTTTGTCGATGGTGGTGCCGGGGCTGACGGAAAAGTACAGTCTGAACCACACACGGTGGGAGGAGCAAGATGACATTGTTTGCAGACGCCGACACACCGGTTATCGTCCAAGGTATGACGGGCCATCAAGGCATGATGCATACGGGCCGTATGATGAACGCCGGCACACGGATTGTCGCCGGAGTTAACCCACGCAAGGCCGGCACACAGATTTCGTTCCATATCGATGCCATTGGAAGCGATGTGGACGTTCCGGTGTATGCCAACTGCGGTGAGGCCAAAGCCGCAACAGGTGCCCAGGCCAGCGTTATCTTTGTGCCCCCGCGGTTCGCAAAAAGCGCCATGCTTGAGGCAATCAATGCCGGCATCGGCCTCATTGTGGTGATCACTGAGGGCATTCCTGTGGCCGACACTGCCTATTGTGTGGAACTGGCGTTTTCCAAAGGCATCACCATTGTCGGCCCCAATTGCCCCGGTCTTATGACGCTGCCCACGCCAAATGGTAAAAAGGGTACCAATCTCGGCATCATTCCTGACGGCATTGTTTCGGCAGGCCCTCTCGGCCTGATTTCCAAGTCGGGCACACTCACATATCAGATGATGGGTGAGCTTGCCGATGTCGGCTTCACGGCCTGCATCGGTGTGGGCGGTGATCCCATCGTCGGCACAACGCTTACCGAGGCGCTTCAACGGTTTGAAACAGACAGCAATACCAAGGGCGTGGTTATGATCGGTGAGATAGGTGGCAATGCCGAACAGGATGCCGCAGCCTGGGCGGCACAGCACATGACCAAACCTGTTGTGGCTTATATTGCTGGTTTCACCGCCCCTGAGGGCAAACAAATGGGGCATGCAGGTGCCATCGTTTCGGGAGGCAAGGGCACCGCTCAAGACAAGAAAGAGGCACTTGAGGCCGTCGGCATACCCGTAGGCCGTACCCCAAAGCAGGCCGCGGACTTTGCGCGTGAAAAACTGGAGGAAACCTTGTCCACCGATTCAGCACGGCTATGAGCGGAAAGGCGAAACAGGCAAAGAGAAACCCTTGGTTGTGGGGTGCATTGGGCTCGTTCATGGCCATGCTTATCTACGTTGTGACCGTATGGGTTTTCCTTGCATTGATGCTATTGGTCATTTCAATGGAGGCTGGAGGTTCGGGCCTTACCGACGGCACCCTTTCCTTGACGTTTTCAACCGTCCTGTTGACAGAGGGCAGCGGGTTTGAAACATCGTCGTTTGTGTTGACCATTGTTCCGCTGCTGCTCACCATCGTTCTTGTGTGGCTTGTGCGTGAGATGGTGGAGCGCACATCAGGGCGATGGGAGGCGTATCTCGCTGGTCTGATGGTATGGGTCGTTGGAACTTGGATGATTTCGCAGAACGTCACTCTTGCGTTGGTCGATTCTGAATGGCTTATCCTGCTTAAGGCGGGGTTGGTGTATACCATAGGGTTTGCGCTCTCTGCGATTCCAGGTTCCGGTCCGATGGAGTGGGTCAAGACCCACATCTTCGAACCGTTACCCACCCAACTGCGGCACATGTTCACAATCGGCGTGGTCTATGCGCTATGCATGGTGGTTTTTTATCTGTTCGCAGGTCTTGTCACTGTTGTCGTGTGGGTGATACGAGATTACCCTGCCATGGTGAGGGTATTCGAGCTTTCCTCCATGCCGACAGGATCGAGAATAGTGACCACCATCGCATCGTTCGCTTGGCTGCCGAATCTATGCCTGTGGGGTCTTTCGTGGATGTGTGGCGGAGGCTTCTCCATCGGCGACCTTGCCCAATTCACACTCTGGAACGGTCATGCCTCAGGTCTTCCCGCTGTTCCGCTGTTCGGCCTGTTCCCCAACGCCGTCAGCAGCGAAACATTGCGTTTTGCATTGAGCATGATGCCAATGATATTGGGGCTGGTTTCAGGACTGGTGCTGATGTTTTCAAAACGTTGGTTTGGTGTTGGAGCTGGCAAACCAGGCATGTCATTCAAAACATGGCCGTTGATCAGGCAATTCCTGTATCCTTTGGGTTCGTTCATTATTTCCAGCGTTGTGCTTGTGTTTGTGTTTGATGTGCTCTTCTATATTGGTAATGGATCCCTTGGCCGTGAGCGACTCAAAACCCTTGGTGTGAATGTGTTGGAATCCACACAAGTTGTATCTAAGCCGACTGCTTTGGGCTTCTTTCTTTCCTGGCTCATAGCGGTCGTGTTGGTATGTTTCATTCTTGTGCTGCGCATAGCAGCCAAACGTCTGCGATCCTTACGTGCGAAGCAACCCCAGAACATTGGTTCTCAACCACCAACGGGTGAGATTCATTTTGTGGATGGCGCATCAAAAGTGCCAGGCGGTGATGCTGTATCGTACAAAACTGACGCGAGTGACCCGGATGACAATATGGATGCTCCTGAATCTACAACCCAGCCATGGCATGACGGGCAGCAACAGCTCGATGGTTCTGATGCCCATGGCCCCACGAACCCGTGAGGTTCCCAACAGTAATGAAGTCCGGCTGGCAGAGTTAATGACGCCAGGCAACAGGTAAGGAGCAATATGACGGATACGCATCGGCCCATACGCAGAGCTTTGATTTCAGTGTTTCATAAGGATGGTATTGAAATCCTTGCCAGAGCCTGTATAAAGGCAAAAGTGGAAGTGGTCTCCACTGGTTCCACAGCCTCGGCATTGGAACGTTTGGGGGTAGATGTCACTCCTGTTGAACAGGTGACCAGGTTTCCGGAGAGCCTTGACGGCAGGGTGAAGACGCTAGACCCGCACATTCATGCGGGCATTCTGGCGGATATGACCAATCCTGAACACGTCGAGCAGCTTAGGAAACTCAACATCAAGTCTTTCGACCTCGTGGTGGTCGATTTCTACCCGTTCGCGGACACCGTACGTTCCGGGGCGGATGAGGCGCAAACCATCGAGAAAATCGATATTGGTGGGCCTTCCATGGTGCGTGGAGCCGCCAAGAACCATGTCAGTGTGGCCGTCATCACCGACCCGGAGGATTATGCACTCGCGGCGAGGGCAGTGGAAAGCGGTCAGGGATTCGACTTGGGGCAAAGGCGTCAGCTGGCCCGAAAGGCGTTTGCCAAAACCGCAGCCTACGATGCCAACGTGGCCACATGGATGGCGGGGCAGTGGGGTGAGGGCGGAGCTGAGCCGGACTTCACGCGGACATGGCAACGCGCACATGAGCTGAGGTACGGAGAGAATCCACACCAGAAGGCTGCACTGTATGTCAATCCACTGGACGAGACCGGTTTTGCTCATGCCGAGCAACTGGGCGGCAAGCCGATGAGCTACAACAACTATGTCGATGCCGACGCCGCCTGGCGTGCCGTGTGGGATTTTGCCCCGCAGATTGCCGTGGCCGTATGCAAGCACAACAATCCCTGTGGCTTGGCCATAGGCAAGAGTGTGGCCGAAGCCCACCTGAAGGCGCATGCGTGCGACCCCATGAGTGCCTATGGCGGGGTGATTGCCGCCAACACCGAAATCACGCTTGAGATGGCACAGAATGTACGGCCCGTCTTCACTGAGGTGATTGTGGCCCCCAGCTACGAGCCTGAAGCTTTGGAACTGCTCAAAACCAAGAAGAAGAATCTTCGCATTCTCAAAGTGGCGCAGCCGCCGAAGGCCACAAGGCAGATACGGGCCATAGACGGTGGGCTGCTTGTGCAGAGTATGGACAAGATCGATGCACCAGGAGACGATCCGCAGGCTTGGAAGCTGGTTTCCGGGCAGGCCGCGGATGAGAACACCATGCGAGACCTTGTCTTCGCCTGGCGTGCCATCCGGTGTGTAAAGTCGAACGCCATCCTGTTGGCCCATGATCGGTCCACGGTGGGCATCGGTATGGGTCAGGTGAACCGTGTGGACTCGTGCCATCTGGCTGTGGATCGGGCCAACACGCTTGCTGACGGGGCCAACAGGGCCACTGGCGCAGTCGCCGCCTCGGACGCATTCTTCCCCTTCGCGGATGGCGCTCAGGTGCTGATTGACGCGGGGGTGAAGGCTATCGTGCAGCCTGGAGGGTCCATCAGAGACGGAGATGTCATTGAGGCGGCTCAGAAGGCCGGAATCACCATGTACCTTACAGGAACTCGACATTTCTTCCACTGATTGCAGGCTGTTGATGGCCTGCATCGATCTCCGCTTTTCCCTGTCGCAGCAGTTTGCCGTCAATATGGGTTGATGTTCGTCATCGGCCATTCCGGGGCATGCGCAGGATTAAGATAAACGTAAAACAATGGCTGCTATGGTAGCCGAGGCAAAAGGAGGCGCTATGGATGCGAAAAGGCATCCTTACGTTTCAGAGGAACATGAGGGGCGTCCTGCCTTTGAATGGATGGTGGCGCTCTGCGTTGTTCTGGCTGCTGTCGTGGCATTTTTGGGGCATATCAGTGCTGCTACTGTGGTTCTCGTTGCCGTCTCGTTGTGCACCGGGATTGTTCGTCTTGTCTTGCGGTCACGCAGCCCCTGGAAAATTCGTTCCGTGGGGTTGGACGTGTTCATTTCCTTTGCTTTTGCCATAGGTCTGTTGATTACGTACATCAGCATCAGGCTCATGGTCTGATTGATTGAAAATACGCCGAGGACCGCCGGGAATATCTTGGAGTGTGAGGATAAACAAGGAGTGAAGATGACTGATACAGAGAATCGTGGCGGAGTCGGGGCAAAGGCACTGATCGTGGTGGATGTGCAGCCCACATTCTGTGAAGGCGGCGAGCTCGGCGTGGAAGGTGGAACCGCAGTGGCCGGCCGCATCGCGGATTATGTCAGTGCTCACCGCGGTGAGTATGTCTACATGGCAACCACACAGGATTGGCACATCGAGCCGGGTCCGCATTTTTCTAATCACCCTGATTTCGTGGACTCTTGGCCCAGGCATGGTGTGGCCGGTACGCCAAACGCCGAGCTCATGCCGCAGATTGCGGCGCTTGGCATTGAACACCACTTCAAGAAAGGCCAGTACGCACCGGCGTACTCAGGATTCGAAGGCATTGAAGACAACACCGACCGCGTGCAGACACGCGATGAGTTCGCAGCCATGCAGCAGGGCGGCAAGACCCTTGCCAACGCGCTTAGGGAAACAGGAGTGCAACATGTGGATGTGGTAGGTCTGGCGGAGTCTCATTGCGTCAAAGACACGGCACTTGATGCTCACAAACTTGGCTATAGTGTTTCTGTACTTGAGGATTTAACGGCTCCTGTGAGTGAGGATCAGGGTATCGCTGCCCGCAAGGTGTTGAAGGCAGCAGGTGTGGGGCTGGTTGGCGGAGTTCGCAGGTGATGTGGACGTTTGGCTCCGCCAGACGGCGGGATTGTGAATAGGCTTGGTGGCATGACTGAAAATTCAGGGAACGCGCTCATCTCGCTCAAACGGTACTTTGGCTATGACTCGTTCCGAACAGGTCAGGAGGGACTGGTCAAAGCCATTCTGAGCGGTTCCGACGTGCTCGGTGTCATGCCGACCGGTGCAGGCAAGTCGATTTGCTATCAGGTGCCGGCCACCATGTTGCCTGGGCTCACCGTCATTGTCTCTCCGTTGATATCGCTCATGCGCGATCAGGTCGACGCTTTGAACGATGCGGGTATCGCCGCCGGTTTCATCAACACCACGCAGGCGCCAGATGAGCAGGGCACGGTGCTCGCGCAGGCATCCAGGGGCGACCTGAAAATGTTGTATGTGGCACCGGAACGTTTGGAAACGAAGCGATTCCATAATTTTGCCATGCGTGTGCCGATTTCTTTGATCACTGTGGACGAGGCACACTGCGTCTCCCAGTGGGGTCAGGATTTTCGTTCCTCGTACCTTGGCATCGGCGATTTCATTGCCTCTCTGCCTTCCCGTCCGGTTGTGGCGGCGTTCACGGCCACTGCCACGCAGCGTGTGCGGCGTGATATCGTCAAGCTGCTGGGGCTGTGTAATCCGAAAGTTACAGTGACTGGATTCGACAGACCCAATCTCTATCTGGACATCATTGCCATGCCCACACGCCAGAAGAATCGTTGGATTGCGGACTATGCGCGAACTCATGCGGACGAATCCGGCATCATCTATTGCGCCACCCGTAAGGAGACCGAGGCGCTCGCCGCCGATTTGCAGGACGCGGGCATCAAGGCCGTCGCCTACCACGGTGGCATGGATGCTGATACTCGAAATCGTGCGCAGCGCGACTTCGTCACCGACCAGGTGCCTGTGGTGGTGGCCACTAACGCTTTTGGCATGGGCATCGATAAATCCAATGTGCGCTATGTAATTCACCACAACATGCCTGAAAGCATCGAAGCGTACTATCAGGAAGCCGGCCGTGCCGGGAGAGACGGGGAGCCAAGTCGTTGCACGTTGCTGTGGAACGAATCCGACATCGTCACACGGCGGCGTTTGCTGGCGATGGACAGCCAGAACGACCGGCTGAGCGTCGAGGAGCAGGAGGCGGTGAGCCAGAGCCACCGTCAGTTGCTCAATGCCATGGTCGGGTATTGCCGCACCACCGAATGTCTGCACCGTTACATTGCTCGGTATTTCGCCGATCCAAGTGGTGTGGAGGAAGCCGCGGCGCAGGGTCAAGCAGACGATGTGGTTTCCTCTACTAGCCTCGGGGCTGAAACTGAAACCGAAACTGCAGGTGCTGCCAAATGCGGCAACTGCGCTAATTGCGAAAGCACATTTGAAACCATCGATGTCAGCGACGTTGCCCGGGCGGTGAGCAGGTGCGTGCATGACGTGGGGCAGCGCTTTGGCTCCGGCAAAATAGTCGCGGTGCTGCGAGGCTCAAAGGCGCAGGATCTGGTGAATCGGCATCTTGACCAGGTGCCGAGTTACGGAGCCCTTAGCGATGTGCCCGACGCGCGCATTCGTGATGTGCTCAATCAGATGGCGACGGATGGATTCCTCTCCATTTCGGAGGGAAGACTGCCGATTGTAGGTTTTGGCTCACGGGCTGCGGAGACAGTCGATCCTGATTTCCATTACGAGATCAAGCGTATCGAACGAAAGCGTAGCGCCCAGAGTTCTTCCTCCGGCAAGGCTTTCGGTTCATACGATGAAAGCGATTCCAACGCCCATAATTCGGATTCTCCGCTGTCCGGCACGCAAGCTTCGGCAATGGGCGACTACACACCCAGCGAAGATGATGAGGCATTGTTCCAGAAGCTTCGGGAACTGCGCCTCGACATCGCCCGAGAAATCGGCAAGCCGCCCTACATCGTCTTCTCCGACAAGACGTTGCGGGACATGGCCCGCATCCGTCCGCTCACCGACACCCAGTTCCTCGCCGTCAACGGCGTGGGGCAAAACAAGCTCGCCCTCTACGGCGAGCGTTTCATGTCCGTGGTGCGTCAGTTTTAGACAAATTGAAACTGTTGCTTGTTGCTTGCCAAGATGCGATAGCATAGAGCTAGTGTTCCAATGATTCTTGAGGAGGAATTATGACAGAAGAAACCAACGGCGCAAAGCCGCAGCCCGAAAGCTTCCAGCTCGACCATACTAAGGTGAAGGCGCCGTATGTGCGCTTCATCAGCACGGAGAAGGGTCCCAACGGAGACGTGATCTCCAACTATGACCTGCGCCTGGTGCAGCCCAATAAGAACGCCATCCCGACCGGCGGCCTGCATACCATCGAGCACACGCTGGCCGTGTTGTTGCGCGAGCGCATCCCCGGCTACATCGACTGCTCGCCGTTCGGCTGCCGCACCGGCTTCCATCTGCTCACCTGGGGCGAGCACAGCACCGAGGACGTGGCGCGCGCGCTCAAGGAGTCGCTTGACTTCATAGCCAACAAGGCCACTTGGGATGACGTTCCCGCCACGGACATCAAGAGCTGCGGCAACTATCGCGACCACAGCCTCTTCACCGCCAAGGAGTGGTGCAAGGACATCCTGGCGGAGGGCATCAGCTCCGACCCGTACGTGCGCAAGGTGGTCTGAGCGGATCTTTCGTGTGTAATGTGGCAAACTCCGACAGATAGTGCCGAAAATCAGCATGATTTGTCGGAGTTTGCATATCAAACGATGAAAGTCCGACAATAAGTGCCGGAAAGTGGCACAATTTGTAGTTACGGTCTCTTACTGCGGTAATTTGTGCCATTTGGTGGCATAATGTGTTGGTGTTACTTTCTACTGCGGTAGCTTGTGTCGTTATATGGCACAACATATCGGAGTTTCGTGTTCCGGCAACAGTGAGGATATGGAAAGGCAAGGTCAGCATGGCATTGCAACAGCCAACGGTGCAGATTCGCACAGCGGTCGAGGGCGACCTGCCTCAGATCAGGCACAACTTCGCCGCGGCCCGCAAACTGATGATTGCAAACGGCAATCCCAACCAGTGGGGCAACGTCTATCCGTTGGACGAGTGGATTGTGGAGGATGTGCGCCTTGGCCGCGCCATGCTATTGGTGGATCATGAAGGTAAGAACGGCGCTGAGCGCATCCTGGCCCAGTTCGCAATCTGCGTCGGAGCCGAGCCTTCTTACGCACGCATCGTAGACGGCGAGTGGCTGGACGATGACGATTACGTGACCATGCACCGGCTGGCTTCCACCGGACTCGTGCCGCACAGTGCCCGCACCTGCTTGGAATGGTCTGTGAAGCGCTACGGCAATGTGCGGGCCGACACCCACCCGGATAACGTAGCCATGAACCATGTCTTTCAGACCGCAGGTTTCAAGCGTTGTGGCATCATCAACGTGGATCGTCTTGCAGGCCATGATATGCGCATTGCCTATCAGCGCCACGACAGGTGATGAGAATGTGGGTGGAATGCGGCCCGAACCGTCAGTTCCATGCGGTAGATGAGCGTTGACCGTAGCATAATTAGTCATGCATTAGCGCGAGAATAATGCCATGACTTTAAGCGCTTTGGAACCGTGGAAATTCTCATCCCAACTGGGCAAGACGAACTATGCCAAGACCCGGCGACTCTACCCGGGTCAGGCCGTCGTCGATCTCAAGGCCATGCGTGACAACATGCGTACGTTGGTTGATGCTGTGGGCGGTCCCGACGGTGGCACTGCCGTCATGGGCGTTGTAAAGGCAGACGGCTATGGCCATGGGTTGGTGCCTTCTGCGTTGGCGGCGCTCGCAGGTGGGGCGACCTGGCTTGGTACCGCCCAGCCTCGTGAGGCGCTTCAACTGCGCATGGCCGGCATCGGCTCGGATCGTTGCCATATCCTCACTTGGATGTACAACTCACGCGAGGCTTTGCTTCCCGAGCTCGTCGCCAGCGACATCGACATCTCGGTAGGTTCCTTGACTGGCATCGACGGTGTCGCCGAAGCCGTTCGCAAGGTCGGCAGGCCTGCCCGTGTGCACATCAAGGTGGACACCGGTTTTGGCCGCAACGGCTTCACCGAGCAAGGCTTCCAGGCCGCGCTTGACAAGCTGGTTCCGCTTGCCAAGGACGGTGTGATGCAAATCGTCGGTCAGTGGAGTCACCTCGCCGTTGCCGACGCCCCTGATGTGCCGGAATTCGTGGATGTGACCAACAAGCAGGTCGAGACGTTCAATGCCTTCACCAAACGTATGGAACAGGCTGGCATCGCTCCACAGATTCGGCATATTGCCAACACCGCCGCCACGTTGAGCCGTCCGGAGATTCATTTCGAGCTTACCCGTCCCGGCATCGGGTTGTACGGATATGAGGCCGATCCAGCCATGGGCACTCCCTCGAAATACGGTTTGACGCCCGCCATGACGCTTCAGGCCCAGCTTTCCACCGTAAAAGACGTTGAGGCAGGGCGCGGCATTTCGTATGGGCGCACCTACCTGACCACTGAGGAGACCAGCACCGCCATCGTGCCTCTTGGCTATGGCGACGGCATTCATCGTTCCGCCTCCGGCTTCGACGAGGTTGGTTCCCAGCATGAGACGAAGCTAGGCGGGCCGGTGAGGGTCATGACGAGCGAAGGTCCCAAGGTCATGCATGTTTCAGGCAGGGTGTGCATGGACCAGTTCATTTTGGATTTGCACGGCAGCGCGAAGGATATGGGAATTTCCGAAGGCGACACGGTCGAACTGTTTGGCCCTGGGCGGGGCGAGGAATTCGGCGAGCCGACCGCCGACGATTGGGCCCGAGCCGCGGGCACCATCAGCTATGAGGTCTTTACCTGCCTGAGTCCGCGCATCCCTCGTCTCTACCTCAACGCCGCCGAGGTGCTTCCTCCGCAAGACGTGAGCAAAATTCGCCCTCGCCAGTTGCTGTGACGGTAAAATATTATTTTGATATCCAGCATTGCTGATTGAATCAGCGCAATGGAATTTATTTTATAAGGTGAGGAAATATGGGACAGCTGATTTTGGAGGATGGCTCATTTCGTCTTGCTCCGTCTGATCGATGTGGGTCGAAACAATGGTACACGAATGTATTCGACGAAAACCGTGTGGCTGTGAGTGGTTTGACGCTATTGATTAAAACACAAAAATCGGCAGGGTCGTTACAGGATTTCTTTATTCAGCTAAAAGTTACCGAGCCGGAAAAGCTGTCTGCCCCTGAAATGGACTGTGCACACGGCATTTTTCATGCACACCCTAACGGTCATCATCCCATTAGCGGAAAGCAGGTCCCCAAAATTGATTTGATGAAGCTGGATAGTTTGGCCGATGTTCGTGAATCGTTTGTTCGCTCAAGCGTATTGATGGATATGATGGTGTTGGATGTATTGCAGCAAGGAGGTGTGTTCGATGAACGCCAAATCAGTGAATCAACAGTACGGCTCGCCAGAGGATTTGCGCATGAAATTAATGATGTTCACCGCTGAGGTGAACTATAACATGGCTGTTAGCTCACTGACGGATAAATTGGTTGTAGTCGATAGTCAGGGGAATTTCCCTGTTGTGCCCATTCTTGCGGAGGAAAGCATAGCCTTGTTGATACAAAGGGTTGATGCTATCGGTGGCCGTGCAAATGTATTCGTCAAAAATACAAATGGTACGGTGACGTATTTGAGTATGGGCGATGGTCAAACTGCCGTTCATGGACAAGTTCTTGATCTTTCTGACGCTGCACGTTGGGAAAATGGTAACGCGAGCGTTGGCATGCTGCTTGATACTGTGAAAGCAAACGGGTTTAATGGAGCGCTTCTTCCACGTGCACTTGCGGATTTTTGCACAACAATAGATGTACATGATCAGGAAATGACACTTGAGAAGGTAGCTGAATAGGTATCGATTTCAAGATGGTTTTAGGTGGTTCTGTCTGCCCATTATCGTTGTGTCTTAAATAGCCGATGTGTTCAAGCTCGGGAGATGCTAAGATTAATAAGTATTAGGACAGCAGTATCGAGCGCTGAATGGAGTTGTTGTTTCTGATAGGGCGGGCGAGTATCGTCCTATTATTTGTGAGGCCCGGTGATTCTAGTTGCTCCGGGTCTTAAATGTGTTGAGTCCCGGTGCAGGTCACTAGCAGGCGAACTCAACAGCGAAAGGGTGCGGATGCAGACAGCTGACGGCGAGCGGGTGCTCAGTGATGAGGGGTACTCCGCCTCCGACGAAGAGCGCTGGGCTCCCGAGCCGCCTAAGTCGCAGGAGCGCACCGCTTTTGAGCGGGACCGTGCCAGGCTCATCCACTCCTCTGCACTGCGCCGTCTGGGTGCTAAAAGTCAGATTCTGGTGGCGGGCACTGACGATTTTGCGCGTACAAGGCTTACCCATACGCTTGAAGTGGCTCAGATTGGGCGGCAGATTGGGGCGTCACTGGGTTGCGACCCCGATGTGGTCGATTGCGCATGCCTTGCCCATGACCTAGGCCATCCTCCATTCGGACATAACGGCGAGAAGGCGCTCGCTGGTATAGCGGCAAATATCGGTGGTTTTGAAGGTAATGCCCAAACATTGCGCTTGCTGACACGTCTCGAACCCAAAGTGTTTCATGCCGATGGCCGCTCGGCCGGAGTGAACCTGACGCGTGCCTCCCTTGACGCTGCAGTGAAATACCCATGGACGCTTGAGGAGGCACCCAAGCATCCGAAGGGGGAGCGCAGCCTCAAATTCTGCGTATACCCCGACGATGAGCCGGTGTTCCAATGGCTGAAGCTTGGTCTGCCGGAAGATCTTAAGGAGGCCAAGCCCATGGAATGCCAGGTGATGGACCTTTCCGACGACATTGCCTACAGCGTGCACGACTTCGAGGATGCCATAGCCACAAACACGTTCAATCCTTTGGCGCTCGCCGACCCGCGCATCATCGACGGCGTCATAGAACTGACCCGCAAATGGTACGGAACGAAATGGGATCCTGATAAGCTCCTTGCAGCGTTCAACCGGCTCAAAACGGCGCACATGTTCCCCTCGCATTTCAACGGTTCGCGTGAGGCACTGGCGCAGCTTAAAAACATCACGAGCACGCTCATCGGTCGCTTCGCGCTTTCGGTGGAGCGGGCCACGCGTGAGCGCTACGGACAGGGGCGGCTTACCCGATACAGCGCCAACGTGGTGATTCCCGAGGAAACGAACTACGAGATAGTGGCTCTCAAGGGCATCGCCGTCTACTTCGTCATGGAGCCTCGAGACCATGAGCCTCAACATGATGAGGAGCAAAAAGTCGTGGAGGATTTGGTGGACGTACTTATGGCAGATTCGCCGCGACCGT
Source organism: Bifidobacterium sp. ESL1118 (assembly GCF_058505595.1). Lineage (NCBI taxonomy): Bacteria > Bacillati > Actinomycetota > Actinomycetes > Bifidobacteriales > Bifidobacteriaceae > Bifidobacterium > Bifidobacterium sp. ESL1118. Next base: position 1,198,433 of record NZ_CP196371.1, on the reverse strand, counting down.
CGGATGTGCTGGATTCCACGTTTCTGGAGGACTGGGACCAGTGCACCAATGATGATGAACGTCTACGCGTCGCAGTCGATCAAGTGGCAAGTCTCACGGACGGTTCGGCGTTGGCTTTGCACTCGATTGTGTGCTGAAAGCCTATACTGAAATCTCGCAATGAAATTGTGGGCTCAAACAGATGGTACGGGCTTCTTTTATGTTGGGTGGGGAGATTTTCAATCTATCAATCAATACAGCAAAATAAGAATGGCGGAATTCCAACGTTTCTTTATACCATGTGTCTGTGGTCCCTCGGAAATCTCCCTACCTGAATAAAAAGTCGTGGATTTCGGCGTTGAATTGGGTGTTGCCAGGATTTGCAAACATGGAAGATGTACTTTCCGCGGAGCTGATTGACGCGCCAGTGTAGAGTTAGTAGTTATGGCTGGAATGATAGTGAAGGAAGATGTCGAAAAAGTGCGTGCAGCGGCGGATCTCTACGACATCGTCTCATCCACGGTGACATTGAAACCAGCTGGAACTGGTACGTTTATGGGTCTTTGCCCGTTCCACGACGAGAAGACTCCAAGCTTCTCTGTGCGCCCGGCTCTAGGCGTTTGGCACTGTTTCGGTTGTGGTCTTGGCGGTGATGTGTTCGGATATGTGGAGCACCAGGAAAACATTGACTTCCGAGAGGCCGTGGAGTTGCTGGCGGATAGGTACCACATCGAACTTCATTATGAAAAGGGCAGTGGGGCTCCGGAACATCAGGGGTCCAAGCGTGCCCGTCTGTTGGAGGCCAACGAAGAGGCTCAGCGTTTCTTTGTAGACCAGCTTAAGGGTCGTGGTGCCATCGCCGCCCATAAACTGCTGGCAGGGCGCAACTTCAGCCAGGCCGACTGCGAGCGCTTTGGCTGTGGCTATGCGCCGCAAGGTTGGGACAATCTTGTGCGTCACCTGTCATCCAAGGGGTTCACTCAGCAGGAGATGCTTGATGCGGGGCTGGCACGGCCGGGTCAGCGCGGTCCATACGACTATTTTCGCGGTCGTGTGACGTGGCCCATCCGCGATTCAACTGGTCGGACTCTTGGATTCGGCGCCCGAAAACTCTTTGACGACGACAGCATCAACGCCAAATACATCAACACTCCAGACACGGCGCTTTATAAGAAGACCCAGGCGCTCTACGGCATCGACATTGCCAAGTCGTCCATCGTCAAGAAGCGTCAGGTGGTCATTGTGGAGGGTTACACCGACGTGATGGCCTGCCATTTGGCAGGAGTCGACACTGCTGTGGCCACCTGTGGAACCGCCTTTGGTGAGGAACATGCCAAGATTGTGCGCCGGCTCATCGCGGACGATTCTCTCGGCGCAGTGCAGTTGGTGGGACCACTCAATGTGGAGGGCCAGTCACTTTCCAGCCGCATAGTCTTCACATTCGATGGCGATGCCGCCGGTCAGAAGGCTGCCATTCATGCCTTTGGGCTTGATTCCGCTTTTCTTTCGCAGACCTTTGTGGCTGTGGCCCCAGGTGACCTCGACCCGTGCGACCTGCGTCTTCAACATGGTGACCAGGCTGTGCGCTCGCTCATTGCGAACGCCAAGCCCCTCTATGATTTTGTTATCGACACGGTGATCAACCGTTTCGACACCACCTATACCACAGGCCAGATGGGTGCGGTGAAAGCCGCCGCACCGCTCATAGCCCAGATTCGTGACCGTTCCCTGCTCGATATCTATACTCGAAAGGCCACTCGTCGTATCGGCGTCGACCTTGACATCATGCGGCGTGAGGTCAATGTTGCCAGGCGCCGTCTTCATGTACGCGATGATGACGCCTATGCACCAAGACGCAGCCAATATCAGCAGAACCGTCGCCGGCAGGCGGCGGATTCCTACGAAAACCCCTTGGTTCGTAAGGCTTTGGAGCGTAGGGACGCAGCGGATCAGTCGTATTACCGAGTGGATGACGCCGTGTTCATCGCTGAGCAACAGTTCATGGCCGTGCTTATTCAAGTGCCACGGGCCGTTCCGGTGGATCCGTTTGCAAAGCTGAATGAAAACCACTTTATGACTGATGTGTTCCGTTCGTTGTTCCAAGCCGTCGAGGCTGCCGGGGGGTTGCCTTCTCCTGGGACTTCGCAGGGATTGTGGATGCACAATCTCAATAAGGCCGCAGGCCCCGTGCTTTCGGGAGTCGTGAGCGAACTTGCGGTCATGCCGTTGCCGCTGCCGGAATTGGAGCGCACGGCAACCGGGGCCATCTCCTCCACTGACACGCAGGAACGCGCAGCCGGCGATGCGGTGGATGACAGTCAGGCATCAGACGGATCCGCAGACGTCTCGCCTGCGGCTCAGCCCTTGCGGCAGGCCAGCCAGGAAGAGCGGCGATATGCGTCGGAACTCTTGGTTCGTCTTCTCGATTTGGGTTATATGCGTCAGATTGGTACGGCTAAACGCCGCATGTCCCAGACCACCGATGCCACTAAGAAATTAGAGTTGCTCGGTGACGTCACCAAAATGGAAGCCGAGCGCAAAGACATGCAAGCCAAGGTCTATGGCAATACCACGCCGTGATGCATTCAAAATTTTTTTTATTATTTTTGGTCGCTTGCTCTTCATCTACGAGACGTTGCCATATTTGGTTTCCCAAGCTCTGGTCCGTGTAAGGCTCTCTTTTGGTCGCTGATTGAGGAGATCTTTGTTCTCAGGAGCTGAAAATATCCCATACAATGGTTACGGGTGTGAATGCTGCCATGGCGGTGTTTGAGACGTGTGCGGAATGCCGTTTGCGTGTGGGGGAATAGATGAGAACAACGATTGTAAGGGTTTTGAAAAACGACACCATTCTCGTCGTGTCGACTATACTTGCATTTATTTCCTGCTTTTTCATCCATCCGGACACACAATACCGTTCGTACATCCATGTCAACACCATCGCCCAGCTGGTCTGCCTCATGTTGGTGGTCTGCGGATTGCAGCGCATGGGCATTTTCCATGTCATAGGTTCCAAATTGCTGCGAAGGGTGAAGACCGCGTCTGGATTGGTGCTGACATTGGTTGCCCTTACCTTTTTTTCTGCCATGTTCATCACCAATGATGTGTCTTTGGTGACATTCATTCCCTTCGCCTTGTCTGTGCTGGTTATGGCAGGTATGGAGGATCGGACTGTTTTCGTCATCACATTGATGACGATTGGCGCAAACACGGGCAGTATGCTTACCCCGATCGGGAACGCCCACAATCTCTATCTGCGTGCCGTTTCGAACACGTCAACCATGGATTTTCTCCGTATCATGGCCCCCTTTTCTCTTGCTTCGGCCATAATGTTGACTCTTGCCGTTCTCGTGTCATTCAGGAGTAGGCCGATTACCACCGATTTTTCGGGAATAGATACCGATAGTTTTCAAAAGAACGTCCTGGCTCCCCAAAGTGGTGCCGTCTCGCCTGATGAGGTCAGGTTGCTTGGATATGGCGGCAAACGCACGAGTTGGCGAGTGGCGGTGTATGTGGTGTTGTTCCTCGTGTGCATTCTGACGGTCGGGAACGTGGTGCCATTGTGGCTCATGTGCGTGTTGGTGTTTGGAGCGTTCCTTGTGTGTGACAGACGTGCGTTCCTGAAAGTGGATTGGTCGCTTCCGCTCACCTTCGTCATGTTCTTCATTTTCATTGGCAACATGCGCAGAGTGCCGCAGTTTGCGTCCATCGCGGCGTCACTGGTGGGGCAGCACCCCATGGAAGTCGCCATAGGCTCCAGCCAGCTCATCAGCAATGTCCCCACATCCATACTGCTTGCAGGGTTCTGCCACCAGTGGCATCCGCTGATTGTCGGGACGAATCTGGGGGGACTGGGCACACTCATAGCTTCCATGGCATCGCTTATTTCCTACCAGCAGTTCGTGCGCAAATATCCGCAGTGCAAGGGCCGCTATCTCGGTGTGTATACGGTGGTGAACATCGTGTTCTTGGCTGTGCTGCTCGGTCTTGCGCTACTCATCGAATGACCAGGTTTGTTGTGGATGCCCATGCCTTGCGCTCTGCCGGCATACGGTTTGCGGAAACGAACAGACGCCAACCTCACGTGTTCAGGCCTTGGCAATGGCGTACTCCGCATCATCGGCGTTGCCGAATCGTTCAAGTTTTCCGGTTCCTGTAAGATCATGAAGTAGTTTACCGGCTTCGGTGCGATTGATGTTCAACGAGTCCTGAACCTGCCTGCGTGTAAGCCGAACACCTCTGTCCGCAAACAAGTGGAGCGCCACTTCCTCCAGGCTTTCCATGGAGTACTGCTTGAGTGCCTCTTCATGTACTCCGTCCACACTTGGCGCATCGGTCATCGTACTAGGCGAATTTGGTTTTGAGGTCTGATCGGCTGCTATTGGCGTGTAAAGACTGCCGCAAAGCACCAATGTTTTCAGAGGTGCGGCACCGATGACGCGTGAACCTGCCAGCGCCGCCGCTGGGTCGTCCGTAATGTAGGGATGGGCTGTGGGGAATTTGTATCGTTTGGCGTGCCGGAGGTTTTTAGGGTTGTCAAAATCGTATGGACCTCCCTCACCGTCGATTTGATTGCCGTTCCGGTCTTTCTCGTCTGAGCCGGTTCCTTTGTCTTCATCCATGTCTTTTTCATCAACAAGTACAGGAAGCACCATCGCCACCGAACGCGGCCCCACACGCAGTTGTGGGCTCGAAAATGAACTCGAATATGACTCGAGGATGCGTTGGATGCCTGTTCCGCAATTCTCGCTGAGGCTCAGGGCTGCAAACAACTCTGCAAGCCAGGTGTTGCGGGTCTGATTGATGCCATTGAGCAGGTCGTTGACTTCCAACCCTTCTATGAGACCGCCAAGGGAGACGATTTCGATGCGAGATGTGAAAATGCTGATGATGGTGGCGCCACTCATGGTGTAGTCACGGTGCAGGATGGCATTGACCAATGATTCTCGCAATGCAACACTCGGCCAACGCTGTTGCGAATTATGCTCATTGAGCAGTCGCATGGCATCGTCCAGCTGTTTGAGCACCGAGCCGGTCAGCGTGCGGCGTTCAACGATCTGTGTCTTGAGGTCCCCCTGGAAAACCACCAGTTTTACAGTGTAGGGGCACTGGTCGGAAATCAGCAGGCCGGTGTTGGTGCAGCGCATGTGTTCGTCAAAGAGGTGATGATTCGGGCCTTCAAAATCCGACCAATTGATGCTGGCGGCAGCAAAGACCTGCTGTGCATATTCGAATGTGAGATTTTGCTCGGTGCAAGTCCTATGGTCGAACGGTAAATTCGTGTTTTGCGGATATGACGGATATGACACTGCCGGCAAATCCTCATGCTGCGCCCGGACTGCGTGTTGATAGGATTCGTGCGAATGTTCCCGTGGTCGGTCGTTGCGGTCCGAATCGGAGGGTGTGCCAAGACATGCAGACAAGGCGGGGCCGTTCTCAACACCTGCGTTGGCTTGGCCTTCCTGTTGAGGGGTTGTATCCATTGCCATGTCTTGATGCTAACGAACTGTTGGGACACCGATATCGCCCGATCGGCTTGGCGGGTTGGAGACAGCCCGTGAAGCGTGTTTGTAAAGGTTTTGTGGTTGTGTGTGGACTTTGTGAAGCCAGGTAAAGGCTTGGTGGATATGCATGGGGATCTGCTCCAGAAACACTACTGTGAATTCTTGGAAGCTGGGGCCGCTGAATGTTCATATTCTGCGGTGTTCTATCGGCGGCTTCCATGAATGTTGGCTGAAGCAGAAATGGGTGAGGGTATTGCGCAGAGCGATGGATTCGTCGACTATTGTAGTTGTGGACGCAAAACGGACGCCGATCGGAAAGTTCCGTGGCGGTTTGAGCGCGATGGGTCCGGTCGAGCTGGCCACGCGGTTATGCCGGAGCATGTGTGCATCCTGCGGGCTTGGTCCTGATGCTGTCGATCAGATTATATTGGGCAATGTGCTGAGCGCGGGAGCGGGGCAGAACGTTGCTCGGCAGGTACAGATCGGTTCTGGTCTCAGGCAATCGGGAACCGCGATGAGTGTCAATCAGGTGTGCGGCTCGGGCCTCAAGGCCATTCGTCTGGGGCAGTGTGCCCTGGCAATGGCTGACGCGGATGTGGTGATCGCCGGAGGTGTCGAAAGCATGTCGAATGCTCCGGGGATTGCCAAAAGGACAGGAAAGAACGGGTTTGACGTCGATTCGCTGAGCGACAGTTTGTTTGTTGATGGGCTCAATGATGCGTTTCATGGGTATCCGGTCGGCCAGACTGCGGAAAATCTTGCCAAAGAGTTTCATCTGACGCGCGGGAAAATCGACGGGTATGCGCTGCGCTCGCAGCGACGTGCGGCCCAAGCCAAGGCATCGGGTTGGTTTGACAAGGAGATTGTTCCCATTGCCGGGATCCACGAGGATGAATCCATTCGTTCCGACACGTCGTTCGATGCTTTGGCGAGGTTGCAGCCCGTATATTCGCCTGATGGTGTGGTGACAGCCGGGAATGCCTCGCCCATCAGCGACGGGGCCAGCCTGGTGATTCTGACCACGGCTGGATTGGCTGGTGAGCTGGGTTTTAATCCTTTGGTACGAATCACAGGTTATGCCGAAGCCGGTTGCGAGCCCGAACGCATGGGGTACGCACCGGTCCTAGCAGTCAGCAAGCTTTTGGAACGCCTAGGGCAAGGCGTTGAAGACATAGATCTGGTTGAAGTCAATGAGGCTTTTGCTAGCCAAGCGCTTATAACGCGCCAGGAATTGGGCATTGACCCCGACAGATACAACGTTTCGGGTGGGGCGATTGCGCTCGGCCATCCGTTGGGGGCATCAGGGGCCCGTATCCTCACCACGTTGATCCACAACCTGTTAAGGCTTGGGCTGCACCGTGGCGTGGCTTCTCTGTGCGTCGGCGGAGGCCAAGGGATCGCCATGGAGGTGGAGACCTTCTAGAACTGCTGGAATATTAATGCATTGCAACGAAGACCACATGATGAACAGTCTTGAGAAGAGGACCAACCAATGAAATTCCACGAAATGACGACACAGGACCGCGTGAGGTCGCTGATTGGTTCCGGTGTGCTTAGCCAGGCGGAAGCGGACCTGCTAACCCCTTCGACCGCTCTGCCGACATCTATTGCCGCCAACATGATTGAAAACCAAATCGGCGCCTTTCCTGTGCCGTTGGGTTTGGCTGAGCACTTCATCGTCGATGGCGCGCCGGTGGTGGTGCCTCTTGCTGTGGAGGAGCCCTCCGTAATAGCTGCTGCCGGCAACGCCGCGAAACGTTGTCAGGATACCGGCGGTTTTGCAACATCTGTCAGCCGCGGTGGCTTGGCCGGTCAGGTGGTGTTCCTTGGGCAAATGGATCAGCCGGAACGATTCCTGGATGAACATCGGGAGAGCATCTGCCGGGTGGCGCACGATGCACATCCGAGTTTGTGGCGGCACGGCGGCGGCCTTCAGAGCATCGAGGTGGTGACGCACCACCAAGACGGCGATTTTGTGGAATTCCGCCTGACGATTGACCCGGGCGAGGCCATGGGCGCCAATGTGGTCAACACGATCTGCGAGGCAGTGGGGCGCTACATCGGTGAGCGGGAGCCTGAGCTCGACTTGCTGATGGGCATCGTGTCGAACAAAGCCACATTGCAACGAGCCCGTGCGAAAGCCAGATTCCGGTTCACGCAGCTGGAAACCCTGGAAATGTCAGGGCAGGAGGTGGCGAATCGGATCGTTCAGGCCGGACGATTTGCCGAGATCTGCCAGGAACGTGCCTGCACGCAAAACAAGGGGATTATGAACGGTGTCAGCGCTTTTGTGTTGGTCACGGGAAATGACACCCGCAATGTGGAAGCCGCTGCGTACGCTGACTGCACGCAGGAACACCCGACCTGGACCCATTGGTCGATCGAAGATGATTGCCTGGCTGGCAATATCGATATGCCTATGCCCATTGGTGCCGTGGGAGGGGCTGTTTCCACGTTGCCGGTCGCAAAACTGGCCATGGATCTGCTGGGGAATCCCGATGCAAGTAGACTCATGGGAATTGCCGTCAGTGTCGGTTTGGCCTCCAATATGGCGGCATTGCGGGCTTTGGTAACATACGGCATCCAAAAGGGCCATATGAACCTGCAGCTGCGCAGTCTTGCAGTGATGGCCGGTGCAAGCGGCGAAGATGAGATTTCACAAGCTGTGCAAGAATTGCGTCGAAACGCAGATCATGCGGATTTGGCCATGGCAGAGCGGATTGTGACGCAATTGAAATTGTCGAAGGACATCGGCACGGCGAATGGTGCAAACCAAACAGCTGGTTGGGAGTGGCCCGGTATCCAAAGACCCTCTGTTCAGAAGGGAGCGCACCATGAGTGATTACGGCATTGACAGTCTCGATTTTTACACGCCGAACCAATATCTGGATTTGATCGATTTGGCCGAGGCCAGGGGAGTGGACCCCAACAAATACCTCATCGGCATCGGTCAGGAGCGCATGTCGGTTCCTTCACTCGACCAGGACATAGTGTCTATGGGAGCCAACGCCGCCGAGCCTTTGCTCGACGATGCCGTTCGTTCCTGCATCGGTCTGCTGGCGGTCGGCACTGAGTCGGGCATCGACCAGTCCAAGGCATCGGCGCTGTTCATCCACGATTTGCTGGGACTGCCGCAGACCATGCGCGTCATGGAGATCAAAGAGGCTTGCTATGGAGGCACGGCGGCACTTATGGTGGCGTTGGACTTCGTGCGCTCGCATCCGGATTGTAAGGCCTTGGTCATTGCTTCAGATGTGGCTCGCTACGGGTTGGATACGCCGGGTGAGGTGACTCAGGGTGCCGGTGCGGTTGCCATGGTGGTTTCTGCCAATCCCGGCCTGCTCGCCATTGAGCCTCGCACTGTGGCGATGAGTCGTAGCACGTCTGATTTTTGGCGGCCGAACTACTCTTCGGTGGCGTTTGCACAGGGAAAGTACTCCGAAGAGGTCTACGTTTCGATGTTTGAGGATGCCTGGGATAGGGCTGAGGGCATGGGGCTGACTGACTCTGACAATCTCGCTGCTCAGCTCTTTCACATTCCGTTCTCGAAGATGGGGCGTAAGGGGCTGCGCACGCTGAAAGATAAGGTCGGCTCACAGGTGTACGCACGGTTGAGCGACCGGTTCGAGAGTAGCACCGTCTATGGCAGGCAGATAGGTAATATCTATACCGGGTCGCTGTATCTGGGCCTCATCTCATTGTTGGACAACGACCGGAGTCTGGATGAGACAGACCGTATCGGCCTGTTCAGCTATGGTTCCGGATCCGAAGCCGAGCTGTATTTCGGTGTCTTGCAGCCGCAGTTCCGCAATCGGCTTGACGCAATGGGCCACCGGGCCATGCTGGAACGCCGTCACCGGCTTTCAGTGCCGGAGTATGAGACGCAATTTTCTGGGACTCTGGTTGAGGATGGCTCCAAACAGACACTTGAGCCCACCGATTTGTTGGCGGACCATTGCCTCATTGGGCTGGAAGGTCATCAGCGGTGCTATCGGTGAATGACACTGAGGCTACGGTAGAACAATGAGGAAAACGGAATATAGGTAACTTGAATTCATTCGGCTGAATGCGACTTGTTGTGCAGGATGCCGCAGCTGGGTCTTGACGCCACCATATAATCTTTCTGAATGGCCCCGTAGCTCAGCTGGATAGAGCAACTGACTTCTAATCTGTAGGTCGCGAGTTCGAATCTCGCCGGGGTCACCAGATGCCATCTGTGATTGGTGGCTTTACCTTGGACAGCGAGAAATGTAGACGGTATGAGCATAAGTGGAATGGCGGAACGCTATGGTGCAGAAGAAACTCAACAAACGGCAGATCAAGCAGCTTCGTGGTATGGCCAACAAGCTTGAGCCCATGCTATGGATTGGTTCGAACGGGCTCACCGATGCCGCAGTGAAACAGGCCAGTGAAACGTTGGAGAGCCATGAGCTGCTCAAATGCGCCTTGCAGGATGGCTGCCCCATTGACGAAAAGGAAGTCAGCCAGACTTTGGCGGGGCAGGTCGGCGCCCAAGTGGTGCAGGTCATCGGCCACCGATTCGTGCTGTTTCGCCCCACCAAAAAGCCCGGCGTAAAGGCCATCGAATTAGTTCGCTGAGCCGTTTCCACGGGCCTTGTTTCCTGAGTCGTTTTTTCCGGTATCTGCAGAGACGTCTTTTGGCTTGACCGTTGATTTTGGCGTGCTGTTTTTAGAGTCGGCCACTTTGGCCGCTGGAACTTTGGCGTTGTTCTTGGCTGAATTGTCGCCGTCGTTCTTCTTCGCGGTCATGGTTTTCAGAATGTCGATCACCTGGTTTGCCTTGAGTTCGGGTACATAGGCACTGACTACGGAAATGCCGATTTGCGCTAGCTTTGAAGAATCAGGATAGCAGATGTAGATCGGTGCCGGAGTGGGCTGGAACTTACGTTTGAAGAAGAAGAGGGACTTGAAGCCATATGCGGGTTCAAGAATGTCAGCTACAATCTGCAAGGCATGTTCGATGATTTCTTCCCCGCTTTGTGTGATTTTTTCCGCATCTTCGCCCTTGCCTTGAGCTTTGGGTTGTTCACGGCCCTCGCCCATGCCGGCCAATGGTGCGGCGGAAAGACTCATGAACTCCACTGCATTCATAGGGTTGGCCGCGCCTTGGTCGCGCAGCCGTTCCGCCATGCGGGCGATGAGGAATTCCATAACGCCATTTGGGCTGTCGGTACGATGGCGCATGAAATCAAGCGTCCAACCTATCACCTTGCCACCTCGATAGGTGGGCAGCCAGCTGGTGACGCCAAGCACACGACCGTCTTTGTCGACGGCATATAGCACAGCCACACGTGGGTCGCGCAGTTCCTCTATGCCTCCCAGCGTGAACTTCATCTCGGGCAGCGCCTTGAGCTGTGCCCACTGCTCCGAGATTTCGACGATTTGCTGCTGTACGTCGAATCCGACGCTGTCATAGGTTCCCAGTACGTCCGTAATGCCGTCTCGTTTGGCCTTGTTGATGGCTGTGCGAATATCCTGCCACTTGTGCCCGCGAGTCTGCCAGGCATTGGGATCGATGACCATTTCCGTGCCGACCTGAATCGATGAGAACCCTTCAGCTTCGAGTTCTTTTCTTTGCTCGTCGTGTACGGCATAGAAGGCAGGGGACCACCCGTTGGAGTCACTGAAATTGGAGAATGCCTCAAGGTCTTGCATGTATTCATTGCGATCGCCAAAAGGCCCTGTGACGGTCAGTGCGATGCCATGCATCACACGGTATGCAATGGCGGAACGACCTGTATGGGAGAACCAATAGTGGTTGTCGTCCCAAGTGGTCATGAAACTCATCGAGTCGCCGCCAAGTTCAACCAAAGAATTCGCCCGTTCGCGGTTGCGTTCATCAAGCGTGACATTGTCCTTGAACCAGAAGATGAACACGATAAGCACCGTAAGCCAGAAAATCGTGGTAATCGCGGTTCCCGTCAGCGTGGCCAGCATGGTCCTCGGGTGAATGAGCACTGTCTTGCGGCCACCGAAGCCAAGAGGCAGAAGACGCCGCAGTGTATCGAGAATGAGTAGCTTCAGCGTGGGCCTAGGCGCAAAGGATGAGGGGAATGAAAGCGTGAACAGCACATAGAGGCTGCTTGTGGCGATCAGTGAGATCACCATGGCGAGAAGACCATTGAGAACCCTTATTTTTCCAGTGGGAACTTCAAAGTGTGAAAGTTCTCGTGCCATAAAAATGATGAGCAGCAGTGATGGCAGAGCGGTGATGACGAAGGCAGGCATTGTGGCATACTGTCTGTTAATTTCATCGTTGGCTGGCGAGAGTGTCAATGGAAAAACAACATAGTAGAGAATCGTGAAGAAAACGACCAATCCATTGACGATCATGCTGGTCCATGCCGCTACTTTTCGTCCGTGGTAAAGACCCCAGGCGACGACTGCCAATGCTGCGACCGGAAGTAAAATGTGCAGCCAGAGGCCGAGCAAGGCAACGCTATGCTGACCCGTGATGATGATGCAGCTTTTGATGGTGGCGTTCGTGCCGCACGAAGTGATGAAGGGGGAGTCTCCCAACAGTGACGTTGTGAAGAGGCCCAAACCTGTCAGAATCCCGAACCGTGAGGTTGACGTGAGCGAGAGGATGGGGCCAACGGCGAGCACAACTTGGGCGAACGCGAAGAGACGTCGGATTTCGTAATCCGTGCCTCGCTGCCAATGGGTTCGTTCCCCTCCTCTTCCGTGCATCCACAGGCCTATGACATGTCCTGCCACCGCGGCAGCCAGATTGCAATAGTCTCCTGGGTTTCCGCTGAACAATAGGAGCGTTCCGACAAACGTATACCCCAGCAATACGATACGGCGTTTCCAAAGTACGGATTCAAAAGAGCTCGTGGCCATAAGTGGGCCGATGAGCAGTGTCAACGGCGAGAGCAGGACTGGAATGCGTTCCAGACGGGTCCAGCCCTGTACGGTATGGCTGACCAAGTAGCAGATTCCCAGACCGACGATTGTGCCAAGCAGTGCGCTGACGACCGAGGTCGCGATGGTTTTCAGCGCTCCAAGGTGTGATTGGGCTGTGCTGAGCACCACCAGCATCAATAGGGAATATATGATGAGCATGAATATGCCGTGAACAAACACCATCGACCCAAGAACGTGAGTGAGCCAAGTCAACACGTCCATCTCTTGGCCTCTCCAAGGCCTTGGACCTGGCCTCAGCCGACCCTCTGCAAGGGCTCGCGAAAGACTGAGGCTGCGGACATTAGGTGCTGTATGAACATGACGAACCGTCTGCCATATATCGTGGAAAATATTGACAAGGAAAAACAGAAGAGAGCAGACGATGGCGAACATATGCTCGTGGGACCAGCGCTTTAAGTCCGTGCCGAGAATATGCCAGCTTGATGAATGTTTGGCTTTGGCCTTCATACTAGTCCTCTTTTGCAGTTGTACGTGAATCGATGACGGTAAGGTTCGGATATTGTGAGATGGTCTTGCCTGTTTTCCCGATGCCTGTTTCGTCTCCGAAAAAGTCAATCATAGGCAGCATGCCTGCCTGAACCGTATGCCAATCGTGGCCGGTGTCTTTCGAGACCACGGTGGTGGTGCTCATCCCGGCATCCATGGCTGCCTTAACGATTGCCATCTGGTTCTTCTGTGAGCGTTTGTCCCATTGCCCGGCGATGCTGAACCATGATTGGCTGGCTGAACTGCTGCGCCTGATGATGGTGATTGGCACATGATCGTTATACGCATGTTCATTCGAATTGAAGTAGCGTTTCAATGTGGATTTGTGAGACCCATTGACAGGCTCGATTTCTCCTCCAGCGGAAAAGATGTGACCATAGATGTTCGGGTGGGCCGGACCGAGCTGGGTACTGCATGTGGCGCCTTGTGAAAAACCACCGATTAGCCATTCGCTTGGCTTGGTTGCAACGGGCAGGTTTGTTTTTATCCATCCGGTGACGTCTTTGGTGAGGTACGTTTCGGCGTTGCCGCCATTGGCGGTGTCGGAGCAAAGCGAATTATGCAACAAGGTGCCGTTCTGGTCCGGTGAGACGGCGATGGGCGCCAGACCGTCGTGCTTGGAGGCATAGGTGTTGAGCATCTTGCCAAGCTGGCCGGCAGTGAAAAACCTGTCTGTGTTACCTGGCTGGCCGGCAAGCACAACCATGACAGGCAAGGCTGGGGGAGTATCGCTCATCGCAGCAGGCGGCAAATAGACATTCGCCCTACGGGCCTTAAAGCCTGAATAACTGTTTGGCAACGATACTGAAAAGACCTGTCCTTTTTCGGGCATGGTCGGTGTCTTTCCTGCTTCCGCCCTTTTCCGCCATTGTGCGATGCTCATTGCAGGCTTGCTTTTCACTGCCTGGCCATCGAATTTCGGGAATTGGGAGACGCCGAACAAAGACCCCAACGTCGTGTATTCGCCGTAGGTCTTGTCAACCCTCAATGCGCAAGTGAGCAAGGACACAACAATCATGACTGCCGCTAATACGCGACGAACGCCGCTCGACTGGCAGACTGCCGCTATAAGTGCCACGATGATCCCGATGCCGGTGGCAATCGTCAGCATGACGACCCATCCAAGGCTCACGCCAAACACGCGGAACACGTCTGAGAGCATCCAAACTACAAGCCAACCTCCAAAGAATCCCAACACTCCAATGCCAAGTTGCGAGATCAAGGGCTTTAACCAACCTTTTCGTGATCTCAGTATGACCACAACGGCCAAACCTACGATGGTGATGAGAAGCATCGTAGTGGGGAGCCACCCATTGATAAGTTTGATTTTGAAAAACCAGTTCATTATGCCCTTCGCATGCCTTTGTTGTAATGTATTTGATTCTAGACCACAATCTCGAATGCGTCATCGTTCATGGGAATGATATCAATATGGACTTGTTTTGTTACAATGCAACAATAGTTTGGTCGTTATTTGGATTTGTTGATGGCCGAGCGCTGGGGACGGGATTTGTGTTGAACGTTCTAAGGCCTGCGTCTCAGGGGCCGTCATGGCTTCATGCAGCTGGTTGTGAAAGTCCGAGACATATGTGGACTCTATTGTGTATGGCCTGTGAAAGGCGTGGGTCGGAAGGGTTGCGCAAGACAACCCATGAACATAAAATCAGGATGCGAGTGTGGATGGTATGAATATGGATGCTACTGATCAGCTTCGTGAAAGCGGTCGGGCAGACTTGCCCGACGAATCAATCGATCCGGAGCAGGCGACGGGAAACGACGGCCGGCCGGCGCTGGGCCAGGGGGACGAACCCGGCCATAAGACCTCCCGCACATTTCGTTGGGCGCTGAACATCAAATGGTATGGCTATGCGTTGCTGTTTGTGCTGTTTGATTTTCTGGCCGTCGTCATCCTGCAGCAGGGTGTGACGCAAAAGACCACGCGAACCGATCTCTCCAGCCCGATCGACAACATTTGGACGATGATCAGCGGGATCTGGCAGAGAGGCAACTTCGTTCTTCTGCTCAACATGGTTTTGCTGGGGCTTGTCTATGGTGTGGTCATCATGCTCGTCAACAGATTCTGGTTCTCCTCTGGCCTGATGCTGATTCTTTCCGTCATCATCGCCGTGGTGGAGCACTTCAAGGTGAGCGCACGCTATGAGACGATTCTGCCTTCGGACCTGAGCTTCCTCAAATCCGATGCCGGCAGCATCGCCAGCTTCCTCCCTTCGGGCTCCGGCACATTGGTAACACTGGCAGTGGCGGGCATCGCAGCCATTGTGTTGCTGTTCTGGTTCCTGGGCAAGTCCGATGCCCGAGGCGGTCGGGTTGTGTTGAGGATGAATAAGGTCATTGGCGCGGTTGTTCGTGTTCTGGCCATGGCGGTTTCTTTGCTGCTGGTGGTCTCCTATACGCTGAGTGTGAGTTCAGTGGGTTCCTGGTCCAATTCCTTGGCCCATGGTTTGGGTGACGTGCCTTCAATGTGGGATTCTGTGTATGACGCCCAACGCAACGGTCCACTGGTTTCCTTTCTGGGGCAGGTCAAGCCAAAGATCATGGATGAACCAGGCGATTACAGCCAAGAGACGATGAAACAGGTGGCCAAGCGCTATGAGGCAGCTGCAACATCAATTAACAAAGAACGAGATGCCGATCTGAATGACAGCTCGGTGTTGTTTGTTCTTTCGGAATCGTATTCCGATCCGACCCGAGTGCCAGGACTTAAGCTCAATGCCGACCCAATGCCGAAGATTCGCGCGATTAAGGGGAACACAACCAGCGGTCTTATGCTTTCCTCTGGTTATGGCGGAGGCACCGCGAATCTGGAATACATGAGTCTGACGGGCATGTCGATGGCCAATTTCGACCCCTCGCTCACCAGTCCATACCAGCAGTTGGTCCCCGGTGAGAAGTGGACTCCAGCCATCAACCAGCAGTGGGGAGGCAGCGCGAATTCCATAGCCCTGCACCCATACGAGCCTTCGATGTATTCCCGGGCTCAAAATTACAAGAAGTTCGGTTTCTCCCATTTCTACACGCTTCAGCCTCCTGAAATCATTGATCATCAGAAGAAACTTGGTTCGTCCCCGTATGTTTCTGATGAGTCCGCATATGCCAGCACCTATGAGCAGATTGCGAAAGCCGGCGGTGCCAAGTTCTTCCAGCTTGCCACCATGCAGAACCATATGCCCTATAAGAATTGGTATCCGGATAACGATTTCAAGGCTACGGGCACAGGATCGGCAGTCGCGCTGGGCAAGGACGAAACCGAATCAATCGAGACGTATGCCTCCGGGGTAAACCATACAGACAAGGCGACGGCGGACTTCCTGGCCAAGCTCGACAAACTGAAGAAGCCGGTCACGGTGGTCTTCTATGGCGACCACCTTCCGGGAATCTACAAGACAGCCAGCGCCGACAGTGCCAATTCTCTGGCGTTGCATGAGACGGATTATTTCATCTGGTCCAATAAGGCCTCCGGGCGTCAAGGTGTGAAGGTTGGAGACAGCGCCTATTCCTCGCCGAACTTTTTCATGGCTCAGGCGGCGCAGCAGCTTGATGCCAAGGTTTCGCCGTTCCTTGCGTTCCTTACCCAACTCCATGGAAAGGTGGCTGCGATGGAACCTCCTGTGGTCAATAAGATTCAGGGTTGGGACCGGATACCTGCAGGTCAGTCGATTTATCTGGATGTCCATGGACGGCCTATGAATGCAGGAGATTTCGATGCCAAGACCAGGCAGCTGATGCATGATTACAAGCTTATCCAGTATGATGTCACTGCTGGCAACGGATATCTGAGGCGTGCAGGATTCATGGATGTCAATCGGTAGCGACGCGCCATCTGGTACAAGTCCCATAGGGCGTGTATAGTTTCCTCTGTTGTGCGAAACGGCTGGAGCTTGTGCTTGAGTTGATTCGACACCGCATGGTGGATGTAGCTCAGCAGGTAGAGCATCTGATTGTGGTTCAGAAGGTCGCGCGTTCGAACCGCGTCATCCACCCCATACGAAACCCCTACAGGCTCAAAGCCTGCGGGGTTTCTTCGTATCTGTAGCAAGTGTCCGAAACTAGACGGTGCACACCAAAGTGAAAGAGTTTTGTGAAGCTTTTTGGAAATCTCCGCCGTCGGCTTTGTATGCCGAGTGTAGACTGTTTGAGTATGGGAAAGGCGGGCATATGAGTGTGGAGGATGTGGGTGAGGTGACTGATGAGACGTTGCAGGCGAACTTTTCCAAAAAGATAACCATCAGCAGCGCCAGCCCTGCCGCCGCGGCAATCGATGTCATCCGTCGGTTGCTTGTTTCGGACGGGACCTATCAGATTCCTGTGGATGTCAATCGGGTGGCTCTTAGTCTGGGCATACGGGTAAAGGGGCTGCCTCTCGACGAGAACGTTGATGGCGCCCTGACGAAGAACTCGGATGAGCCGTTTATGATCTCGTACAGCATGTATCAGCACCCGCACCGTCAGAGATTCACGATTGCCCACGAGCTGGGCCATTTCGTCAAGGACTACCAGACCTACCAGTGGACCGATGCGATGGGGGAGCTTGTGAATCGCAACGAGCTTTCACAGCTTGGAACCGATGCGACCGAGATATGGGCCAACTCCTTCGCCGCGACGCTGCTCATGCCAGCCAGTGCGGTGAAGACGTTCTGGAACAGGAACGAGTACACCGTCAAGAAGCTTGCGGACATATTCGACGTTTCGGAGGAATCCCTCAAAATAAGGTTGGAGGCCTTGGGAATTTCTGGGGTGCAGGGCTGATGGCGGCCAGTTCCGAGGACGGGGAGACCGCGAACGAGGTGGTGGCCGACGCGCAGGAGAAGAAGCAGCCCAAGCCGCAGACCGCGAAGGCGCCTGAGCTGGAACAGGAACCCAAGCATGCATTTCCGCCAAGGAAACGCGAGGAGTTCTCCGGACGTGACGAGACAATGGACAGCCCCTCGCAGACCTCGATCCTATCGACGCTCATGGGATGGCATCCATTCATGCGCTTCTTTTGCCGTATCGCCAGAGCCGTCGAAGAGAAGATACCTAACCAGAGCAACTTCGTATGGAAATTCATGGGTGCCCACAAACTGTTCTTCTGGATTTGCGTGACACTCGATATGATACTAATCGTCGCTGGCATCGCCGGTTTCCTGCTTATCGCGCTCCACGCGTTATGGCCCGTAATGCGCTTTCCATGGTTGCAACCTAATGAAAGCGCTATGGTTTTACTACATGTTGGGCTCACTGTCTAGGGATATTTGGCATAAGGCATTCATGCATCATTTTCAGCCTTGAACGCAAGAATCTTCCATGGTCAATCCATGCCAGTGGCAAAAGGTCGAAACCACGGAACCCCTTTATGGAAGACTTTTCGACACTGCCGATGAAAGTCTTCCACGGCGCCTGCGGACATGGTAAGACCCCGCCGAAGCGTGGCCTTCGTGATTGCGCTTTTCTCACCAAGATTTAGATGAGGTTATTTGCGCTCGATGGTGAGGTCCAAGCCGTCGCTGCCTCTGTATGTCCAGGTCGCCTTGAGGTTGTCCCATGAATCGGATTGCATGCCCGCCAGGCTGGTGGTCTGGCCTATCTTGTCCTGGACGGATTCTGGCATATTCACTTTCTCCGCCACGCAATGATAGGTTTCGTAGGTGTTGAGTTTGGAATCCGGTAAGGTGAGATGCAGGGTCCTGTTCCCTTCCTCGATGTCCAACGTGTCATTGTTGGGGAATCCATCGGAATCAGTGTCGGAAGGTTGGCAGGCATTGTAGGCCCGTTCAAGAATCTTGTCCGCGTAGGCTTTTTTCTTTGCGGCTGCGGACTGCTGGGCTGCATTCTCTTTGGCTACCTCATGTGCCGCGACAATCGAGAGCCCGCCGATTCCCGCTATTGCACCTATGATGATTCCCGCTATGAGGCCAATCCAGAATCTACCATCCCTGAAGAAAGGGTTTCTCTTTGCTGGTTTTCCGGACTGGCTCGCATTTGACGGCCTGAGATTCTGTGCATCTGCGGTTTTCGCCCCTGATGCATTCGGTAGCGTTCCCTGCCCTGTGTATGTACTGGCATGTTGGTCGGGCAACGGCTCCCGGACATTTGCATCGGTTGTTTCGGGCGCGTTCTCCTGTGAATCCATTCATGTCGACTGGTTGGCGTTGCTTGGCGGCATCGGGGGTGCCGGCTGCATTTCCGGTTTCGGGTTCCAGGCTGTGTTGTCCTGCAGGTCGTTTTGTTCCGACATGGTCTCTCTTCTTCTTGATGTCAAATCCCTCTACGGTGCGGGTGGACGTGAAATGGCCACGCCGTCGCAATCAAGCTTAACCGATAACCGGCACAAAGGTGTGTGCGTATCTGCAGTTGTCGAGGAACAGTTGATAGTCGTGGAGCACCTGCACCGTCACGTCGAGGTCGCAGGCCATATGCCATGTATTGCCGTCCCGTTCTTTTTCAGCCAGTTCGTAGGCGGGAAGGGCTATCAGCTCGCGTGGTGCCTCACGCAAGGGCATCCTGGCATATGTACATGCCTCCGACACCGGCCTGCCCAGCCTGTTCGACGGCATCGATATGTATCGTGACGTGGGTTTCAAGGCCACGCTCATCCAATGTGCGCTGCCTGGCATCCCTTCCACCTACGGTGTGGTGGCCTCCACCAACGCCCAGACCGGCAAGGGGGAGAAGGGCATGCGCTACGACTACGAGCCTGCGCGCCGCACCTCGGTGCCGGTGGAGGAGGTCTGGGGACGCCCCGAACCTATCTCAACACCATTCCAGGGGTCTGCGAAGAGGTACGCAACAAGTACTGTTATCTGCATCCGGGCAACAAACCGGGCTTGGGCGTTATTTCGATGAGAAGCTCGCCGCCCAGTACCCCTACCAGCCGGCTCCGTTACCGGTCGACAGGCTTCTTGACGGCACCATGCATGAGTGGTGATTTGGTTTAGAGGCTGTTTCAGCTTTTTCGTTGTGAGGTTCGATGGTTTTCCGAACCTCACAAACGGTTTGCAACTGGGTGATGATAGTGCTTCGAATTGCATCGAAATGCCAAAAGTTGAGGTGAGACCTCTCATACTCCGGGTTTTGTCGTGTGTTGCCACACGGATGGCCATCCATCTCGACCCTACGTTGCCGTAGGGCTCAAGCAGCCTACCCGAAGGACTGGGCGAGCAGCCCAGTGCAAATGCTGCATTCCTTCTGCTTGGCCTTGCTCCCAATGAGGCTTGCCATGCAATCGCTGTTACCAACGACCCGGTGGTCTCTTACACCGCCGTTTCACCCTTACCTGGCCTAGGCCAGGCGGTCTGTTCTCTGTGGCGCTTTCTCTCAGGTCACCCTGGGCGGACGTTATCCGTCATTGTGCTTTACGGAGCCCGGAAGTTCCTCAGCCGTCCCCTATGACGGGTTCGGCCGCGGCCATCGAGAGGTCTCAGCAGTTCATTCTACCAGCCGTGTGGACAGCTTCGAGTGGCAGTGTTGGTGAATGATGCAGACGCTCAGTGTAGCATGCGATTGGTGCGATTCAGCCATCCTTGCGGGAGGCGTATTAAGCTGTTATCCAGTTTTCCCTAAGGTTGAAGCTTATAATTGTGGTCATGGACGGAAACCCGTTCTCACCGTGTCGGCGCGAGTCGACTCTTCGCAAGGAGGTCATCATGGACATTGTTGTTACAGGGCGTCATATGGAGGTCATGCAGAGGTTTCGTGATGTGGTAGACGGCAAGATGGATCGTGTGACTGCCATCGCACCGGATGCACAGCGCGTCCAGATTGTGGTGACCAAGGAGGGCAATCCTCGTCAGGCCGACATCGCAAAACGCGTGGAGATTACCGTGTATGCAGGCAGCACTGTCATTCGTGCCGAGGCATCAAGCTCTGATGAGTTCAGTGCGCTCGACATTGCGCTCGACAAGTTGACGCTGCGTCTGCGTCGTTCACGCGACAAGCGTAAGGATCACCGCCGTCGTCTGTACAATTCGAAGCAGCCTGTGGATATGGGCGTGGTGCCGCTTGACCAGCCGGTGGAGTCGATGGACGAGAAGCTTGAGGAGAATGCCCATCAGAGTGACAGTCCAGAAGCCGCAGTCTCTTCGGATTTGGCACCTGGTGAGTCCGTTGAGGTACAGGTTGGGGATACGCCCATCGTCATCCGTCGCAAGCTGCACATTGCGGAGCCGATGAGCATCGACGAGGCCCTGTACGAGATGGAGCTGATTGGTCACGACTTCTTCCTCTTCGTCAACAAGGCCACAAACCGTCCGTCGGTTGTTTATCGTCGTCATGGTTGGAGCTATGGGGTGTTCGAAATCGACACCCCCGAGAATGTGAAAAAGGCCAACGGAAAGTGAATGAAACTCTTTTGGCCTCGCTGAGGGCATAGCCACGTGTTTAAGGCAACGGAACGGGAGCTGCGTAAAGGCGGCCCCCGTTCCGTTTGGTGGGATTCAAAGCGGTTGTGAGCAATTTGACAGATGTTCAGGTCGATGTCCATGAAAATCTGCGCCGTCGCGTACTATTAAGCTAGTTTGTGCCAAATCCAGCAGTGCCGGGTTTGTCCATTGATGGAAACGACTCTAGGGAGTGAAAGTGGTAGATCTCGTCGATAAGGTCCTTCGCATGGGTGAAGGTCGTCAGATCAAGAAGCTCGAAAACGTGGCGAAGGCGACGAATGCCCTCGAAGATGACATGGCTTCGTTGAGTGATGAGGAATTGGCAGGTCAGACGGCCAAGTTCAAGGAACGGCTCGATAACGGGGAGAGTCTCGACAAACTGATGCCAGAGGCGTTTGCCACGGTCAGGGAGGTTTCCAAACGTACGTTGGGTCAACGTCATTTTGATGTGCAGCTCATGGGCGGAGCGGCGTTGCATTGGGGCAACATCGCCGAAATGAAGACAGGTGAGGGCAAGACCTTGGTGGCGACCCTCCCTGCATACCTTAACGCCTTGGAGGGCAAAGGCGTGCATATCGTCACCGTCAATGACTATTTGGCAAGCTACCAAAGTGAGCTGATGGGCCGTATCTTCCGCTTCCTCAAGATGGATGTTGGCTGCATCATCACCGACCAGAAGCCGGAGGAACGCAGAAAACAGTACAATGCCGACATCACGTATGGCACCAACAACGAGTTCGGCTTCGACTATCTGCGCGACAACATGGCTTGGGAAAAGAGCGAGCTGGTGCAGCGCGGGCATCATTATGCCATTGTCGATGAGGTCGACTCCATTCTTATCGATGAGGCTCGTACGCCTCTGATCATTTCCGGCCCAGCCGAGGGAGATGTGACCCGTTGGTACAACCAGTTTGCCAAGCTCGCCACTAAGCTCATTCGCGACGAGGACTATGATGTCGACGAGAAGAAGAAGGTCGTCGGCATTCTCGACCCAGGCATCACCAAGGTGGAGGACTTCCTGGGCATCGATAATCTGTATGAGCCCAGCAACACCGCTTTGATCGGCTATCTCAACAACGCCATCAAGGCCAAGGAGCTATTCCTGCGTGATAAGGACTATGTGGTGACCCACGGCGAGGTGCTCATCGTCGACGAGCACACGGGCCGTGTCTTGCCAGGACGTCGTTACAACGAGGGCCTCCACCAGGCCATCGAGGCCAAGGAACATGTGGAGGTCAAGGCCGAAAACCAGACCTTCGCCACGATTACGCTGCAGAACTATTTCCGTATGTATGACAAGCTCGCCGGCATGACGGGTACGGCCGAGACCGAGGCAGCTGAGTTCATGAACACCTATAAGCTCGGTGTGCTGCCCATACCGACGAACAAGCCTATGATCCGCAAGGACAAAGACGACCTTATCTACCGTACGAAGAAGGAGAAGCTCACCGCCATCGTCAAGGATGTGGCGCGTCGCTACAAGAAGGGCCAGCCGGTACTGCTTGGCACGGCATCGGTGGAGTCGTCCGAGGTCGTTTCCTCTCTGCTTGATGTCGCCAAGATACCGCACCAGGTTTTGAATGCGAAGCATCATGAGACCGAGGCTGCCATCGTGGCTGTGGCAGGTCGCAAGGGTGCCATCACGGTGGCAACGAATATGGCGGGCCGTGGCACCGATATCATGCTTGGCGGGAACGTCGAGTTCTTGGCGGACCAGAAGCTCAAGGGCGAGGGGTATTCCCCTGACGACACTCCGGAGGAATATGAGAAGCGTTGGGCCGGAACACTTGCTGAAATGAAGGAACAGGCCAAGGACGAGCATGAGGAAGTTGTCGAGCTCGGTGGCTTGTATGTGCTCGGTACGGAGCGGCATGAGTCCCGGCGTATCGACAATCAGTTGCGCGGCCGCTCCGGTCGTCAGGGGGATCCGGGTGAGTCCCGGTTCTATCTGAGTCTTGAGGATGACCTCATGAGGCTGTTCAACACGCAGTTGGTGGCAAGGGTCATGTCCAAAGGCTTCCCTGAGGGCGAGCCCATTCAGGCCAAGAGCGTTTCCAAAGGTGTGCGCAATGCGCAGAAATCTGTGGAATCACGCAACTATGAGATGCGTAAGAACGTCCTGAAGTATGACGATGTGATGAACAAACAGCGTCAGGTCGTTTATGCTGAGCGTCAGTCGGTGTTGCAAGGCATGGACATCCATGAGGATGTCGAACGCTTCATCTCAGAGACAATCTCCAGCTACGTGACTGGTGCCCGTAATGGTTCCGACAAGCCGGCAGATTGGGATTGGGACGGTTTGTTCAAGGCGCTTGGAACCCTGTATAAGAATGATCTTGACCGAGATGTGATTGAAAAGAAGGTTGCCGATCTAAAGGGCGAGAAAGCCATCTCCGCGCTCACCGACATTCTTGTAAAGGATGCAAAAGACCATTACAAGACGCTTGAGGAGCACCTTGGCGATGAGGCTTTGCGGGAATTGGAACGTCGTGTGGTGCTTGCGGTGCTCGATAAGAAGTGGCGTGAACATCTCTATGAAATGGACTACTTGAAGGATGGCATAGGGCTGCGAGGTATGGGTCAACGTGACCCTCTGGTGGAATATCAGCGAGAGGGCTTCACGATGTTCAATGCCATGATGGAAGCCATCAAGGAGGAGAGTGTGCAGCTTCTCTTCCATGTTGATGTTCAAAAGGTACCTCAAAGTGAATCCGAAGATGCGAGTGTTGACGAAACAGTGGATCGGCTAGGTGTGTCCGAGGAAGATCGTAACGATGATTCTAATGGTCAGGTCACCTCAGCTCCGGGAGATCCTGATGAACAGGATGAAGATGAGGTTGAGGCATACGAGGAGAGTGGTGCCGCGAATTCCCAGAAGGATTCGGATGGCCAGACACCTGGCATCGTTGGTCCAGAGCCGTTGACCCATGCTGATGCCAAGGTTGCCCGTAATAAGAGGCCGAAGGCCGAAGAAGCCGAGACGCCTTGGGCGGATGGCAAGACATATCCTGGTACACCTCGCAATGCGATGTGCCCATGTGGTTCAGGGCGCAAGTACAAGATGTGCCACGGACAGAATGAGAAGGTGTCACAGTAGCGGTCAACTGGAATTGCAGTTGGTGGATGGGCTGCGACTCACGGTAGGAAGTGGGTCGTAGCTCATCCTTTTTTAGACGTATCACATTGTGAGATGTATCGCCAATATTTGGAATCATGGACGGGTGCTAGGCATGACTGAGCTAAGATAGCCTCAACATATAGGCATTGATGAATTGTCGTGCCCGTATTCCCGAGTTGGCATGGTGCTGTCGGGTACGTCTGGAGGGCGAAATGGCAGAGATCACATGGAAGTCGATTCTCACCAAGCTGGTTGGAGGAGACCACCTGGACGCAGAGGAATCACGATGGTACGTTGATGATCTTATGAATGGTGATGCCAATCCAGCTGCCGTTGGCGCTGTGCTGTCCATGCAGCAACAGTTGGGATTGACACAGGAGGAGATTGAAGGTGCAGCCGATGCGATGGTTTCGCATGCTGTTCCATTACATGTTTCGGGGGATACCACCGATATAGTCGGAACAGGCGGTGACGGTGCAGCTACCGTGAATCTTTCCACCATGGGTTCCGTGGTGGCAGCGGCTGCCGGAGTGAAAATTGTCAAGCACGGCAACCGAGCGGCTTCCTCACAGTGTGGTGCGGCAGATGTCATTGAGCAATTGGGCATTCCGCTGGACCTTGCACCAGATCAGGTGGCTGAAATTGGGGAACAGGCAGGTATCACATTTGCTTTTGCCAAGACATTTCACCCAGCCATGCGATTTGTAGGGCCTGTACGATCGGCTTTAGGCATTCCTTGCGTCTTCAATGTATTGGGGCCACTGACGAATCCTGCGCATCCTGAGCATGTTGCCATTGGCTGTGCCGATAGAACGCTGAGTCCTTTGATGGCTGCAGTGTATGCTGGCCGTGGGCAGACGGGAATGGTGTACACTTCAGCAGAAGGATTGGATGAGATGGCACCCACTGGCCCTGTCTCGGTATGGGAGATCGCCGATGGTTCTGTGGCGTGTGTGGAGTTCGATCCCGTTACGGAGCTTGGTCTTAAGAAGATAGACGTTTCTGATTTGCGTGGCGGTAGGCCACAAAAGAACGCTGAGATTTTCCATGAGTTCATGGATGGTGAGGACATTCCACCACGACAGACGGCGTTGCTCAATGCCGCCTCTGCCATAGTGGCAGATGGGCATCTGATCGATCACTCGGCTTCGTTGACCGAACGTTTCTCCCAGGCCTATGCCATCGCCAGGGAAACGGTTGACAGCGGCAAGGCCAAGTCTTTGCTCACCCGCTGGGTCAGCACTGCTCAGACAATGGCCAACGAATGACTTGTGTTTGGTTTGTGGAAACCAAAATGGATTCGGTAATTTCGCTCGATCCGAGCACCTTCCTTGCACATAGTGGTTGTCCACATAGGGGTGTTGCGCTGGCGTAGGCTTGGCCGAGCGGCCTTGAGCGTCCAGCGCAACACCCCTATGTGGACAACCACGGCTGTGACTTGAAGGGGAATTCTCACACCCGTGCCCCGTCGTCAAAATAGTCTCCTCGGGTCTGTGTGAACCCCTTGTGCTGCGTGAAGAGACCCACTGCTCCAATAACTGCACAAATGCCGAATATTGTAGCCAGTGGGGCAACGTATTTGGGAAACATCACGGAAAGGAGGAGTCCGAACACACCGAGTATGAGAAGAATCCAAAACACCATCTTGACTGCCGGTACATGTCCTATATGAGGGTCCGGAGGAGTGAAGACATCGTAGGAATCCATCACGTTATCGGTGTCAAGCCAGCTACGACCTTCAAAATCACGGGGTCCTCGCTGCCGCGAAGACTCCTGCGCAAAGGAATCATTGGAAAGGTCGTCAACTGACAGTAGCGGTTTGGCGTGCTTGCGTTTGATCTGGCGTTCGAATTGTCTGGCGCTTTTAGAGCGGCTTATTTCGTCAAGGTCCTCGATATGTTCGCTTTCGAATGCTTTCCACGCCTCATCCGGATCCATGTGGGCGTTTTCCTTGTCATTCACGCCATCTGCAGATGGCGCTTGGTCTTGGTGCGTGCCATTGACCGGTTTCTCATTTTCGCTGTCACTGGTATCCTTAAGGCTTGTCATACCGAACACTGTAATATATCGTTCGGTCAATTGTGGTTGAGGAGAGGCGTCATGTTGTATTGGTTTTTTGTCAAGGGACTCGGTCCATTGGCTCGTTGGCGCATGGACCCCAAGGGCGAGGGTATGCAGAACATCCCTCAACATGGCGGTGCGATCATAGCTTCTAATCATTTGGCGGTTATCGATGATGCGCTTATTCCCCTTACCTGTCCCCGTATGGTCCACTTCATGGGCAAGGCTGAATATTTCGACGGCAAGGGGATCAAGGGGAGATTCAAGAAGTGGTTTTTCACTTCGGTCGGTGTGTTCCCTGTGGACAGAGGTGGTGGAGCAAAGGCACAAGGTGCTCTGATTCATGCACGCAACATTATCGAACAGGGCCATTTGTTCGGCATCCATATTGAGGGCACCCGCAGCCCGGATGGACGTCTTTACCGTGGGCATGTGGGGGCCGCCAGGCTTGCGTTGGAGACGGGTTGCCCGATTATCCCAACAGCTGTCATAGGTAGTCGTGCCATACAGCCGGCCGGGAAGATCATCCCCAACAAGGGTCATAGCATTGTGCGGTATGGCACGCCGATTGTGGTGGATCGGGTCGATGAACAAGAAATCACTCATAAACGATTGAGGGATCTTACCGCGGAAATTTCTCAGCATATTGCGGTATTAAGTGGCCAGGATTACGTGGATGAATATGCGCAGAGCGTCAAGGCTCGCCTGAATGCGAACAAGTTGAGCAAGTAATCGCAGCGCACGACGAGTAAAACCCCAGTTTGGGGCACTACCAAGACTTATGCCGTTTTCATATCACCGTCAATGTGATAACCGTTTTGTTTCCGTTTTTGTCTCGCACTGAAACCTGTTGTCCGGCTCCGATTGATTGAATACGAACAGTGTGTGCTAGATCACCCAGTGGAGCCGTCACCTTGACATCGAATCCAAGATCCTGCAATATCTTCTTGGCTGCATCGGTCGTCTTCCCACGGACATCAGGGACGGTTACCGTCTCAGGTCCCTTCGAGACGACGATATCGACGGAGTCGCCCCAATGCAATTGGGCTCCCTTGCCTTTCGATGCGGAAATGATGGAGCCGCTGGGCACTGAATCGCTGAACTCCTCTGTATAGTTCGCTTTGAGCTTGGCATCGGAAAATGCGGAATCCGCTTCGTCTTTTGGTTTGCCAACCACGTCCGGCATACTCACCGGCATAGGGCCTTTCGAAAGCGTGACAGTCACTTTCGCGCTGTGCCTAAGCGTTGTACCCGGCTTCGGGGTTATGCTTTGCAGAGCGCCCTCGGGCACATGCTCGGAATAGGTGTCTTTGGATTCGGCATGCACAATATTGGTGAATCCTGCCTGACGGAGCGCTTTGAGAGGATTGCTGCCATGCTCAGTGGCTGGATCATTGATGTCAGTGGGGATGGTGGACCGACGAACGCCTTTGGAAACCGTTACTTCGAGTTTCGTATTGCTGCGCTTGCTCAACTTTGCACCGACTGAATCCGGATTGGTGGATATGATTTTCCCATTGGAGACGGTATCGCTGTATTTCTTCACCATGTGATAGGGGATGCCTGCCGTTTCGAGAGTGTGACGGTAAGACCGCCATTCAATGTCTGTAATGGTGCAAGGCTGTTTCTCGACACATTCTAGACTACCGGGCTTGGGCAAGGACCAATAACTGCCTGGTCCGAGGAAATACCACCACGCGACCCCTCCTGCGGCCAGTGCCGCAACAAGTATTGCAACTATGACCGAATACAGCCGTTTATGTCGTTGGAGGGTATGGACGTTTTCAGTTGAGCCCACAGGTCGCGTCGCTCTGCTTTGCTGCCTTGGTAGCGTCGTCGTGGGATCGGAATTTTCGTTCTGATCGTCCATGATCTCGGTCGGGCGTTGTCGTTGTGGGGCTTCGTCTGCTTTCGCAGTGCGTGGTTTGCGCATGGTGCCGTCTGATGTATACAGGTTGTTATCAAATGGAAGTTCTGGCAACTGCCCGTTCGGTTGTGCAATGCCAGAAGAGTAAATGGCTAGTGGGATGTCAGTGGCAGGCTCCTGTGCCTTCGGAGGTGAAGGGGGAGCCGTGTGTGATTGGGATGTCACATCCTTGAGGACTGATGTCTCTGCTTGCGCCGGTGGCTTGATATAGTTCCAATCAGCTTGAGGAAGCTCGGACTCAAGTGACTGAAGTTCATTAAGTGCCTTGGATGCGTCAGTCGGCCTCGCATTGAGGTCTCGCATCGTCAAATGCGTCACAAACGAGGAAACACTCGGGTTGATACCGGGGCAGACGCTTGTGAGAGGGGGTACGTCGTCATGGACGTGCTTGAAGATCATGGTCACAGGGTTGTCCGAAAGAAAAGGTGGTTTCCCTGAAAACATCTCCCATGCCATGATGCCCACGGCATAAAGGTCTCCCTGCGGTGTGGCCTCATTGTTTTCTATGGTTTCCGGAGGCAGGTATGCAGCGGTTCCGAGCAACATGCCGGTGGTGGAGACGGTGGCCTGCGAAATTGCACGAGCCAAACCGAAATCTGTGATCTTCACATGCCCTCGGTCGTCAAGCAGGATGTTCTCGGGCTTGATGTCGCGGTGTATGACCCCTGCTCCATGGGCTGAGGCGAGCCCGTTCAGAATCTGTGAAATGATGCGTAGGCCTTCGCGCATATCAAAGGTTCCCTGGGCATTCATCTCTTGGCGTAGATTCACGCCGTGGACATACTCCATCACCAGGAAGCTCAGCCCCTGCCAGATGCCAGTGTCGTAGACCTGGACGATATGCGGGTTCGCTATCGCAGCGGCCGAACGGGCCTCACGGTGGAAGCGTTCAATGAATTGATCGCGTTGCGGACCAAGCGCCAGTTGTGTATGCATCACCTTTACTGCCACAACGCGTTCCAGACGTTCGTCCATGGCCTTGTAGACCGTTGCCATGCCACCATCGGCAAGACGTTTAGATATGCGGTATCGGCCGTCTATCAACTGGCCTGGTACGATGGTTGTTTCGGTCATATGAGCAGTGTGGTCCTTGGTTCGTGTGCATACAATAGTTTACATGCGAGTTGGTATTTAGCGTTTCAACCCATGTCAATGCACGAACAATGTCGGCTTATTGCCTCGGATGGCTGGTGGCACTGCTCAATCGTACAATCAGCAGTTTGGGATCAATGTCCTGCAGATGGCATTTAGCCTCTCCGTAAGGTGCGTAGGCAACCTGCTGGCGTCTATGGCTTCTTCGCTTTTTCCCATCAACTCATCGATGCGTCGTCTGCTCTGAGCAAGGGCTCCTGTCTCGTTCATGATCGAAAGCACCTGCGATACGTTGAGCGGGTCTCGATGAGAGGATTGATAGAGCGATATGATTTCCTGGCCTTGTCCGGCATCGGATAGTTGCAGTGTGTCCGCTAGGATTACGGTACGTTTGCCCTCAACGATGTCGCCGCCTACCGGTTTGCCTGTCTTGTTGGAGTCGCCGATCAGATCGAGAAGGTCATCATACAGCTGGAAGGCGATGCCTAGCGGCAGGCCGATTGCTCGGGCGGCCCTGTGCGCGACATCGTTTGATATCCCCGCGCATAGCATTCCCAGCTCCAAGGGTGCAATGGTGGTGTAGCTCGCCGTTTTCCACGCGTAGACGTTGAGGGACGCTTCGGCGAGCTGTTCGGGTTGTTCCAAACTAAGGGTCTCCGCCGCCTGATCGAGGCACTGGCCGATTTGCACGGCGTGTTGCATGTCGATGAAGACCTGGAGGTCATCGTCAAGCCCAGCGAGTTGGAGCGCCGAGGCGGCAGTTTCGACACTGGCCGTGGCGAACATGTCGCCAAGCATCAGCGCCAGGTTGTTGCCACGGGTCTGATTTCCGGTAGATTGGCTGAGGGCGGCGTGGGCGCTCGGAACACCCCTGCGCAATGGGGATTCGTCCATGATGTCGTCGTGGATCAGTGCACTGGTCTGGTACATCTCGATCGCACACGCCAGATCAAGCGCGGTTTTTTCGTTTGTGTGAGAATCCTCCTGTAACCCGGCACGATACGTATCCATGAGCAACCGTGCCCTCAGTCTTTTGCCACCGCTATCAGAGGCTTTGGCTTGATCGCCCAGTGCGGTCATGGTTGTCTTGAGCTTGTACGCAATATTCCCTGAGCCGAAATCCATGAAATTTGAAAGCAGTTGTGCCAGACGGGCCTCTATCTGCATAACCGATTGAACTGTTTCCATATGCCCAAGATTATCCCCTACATGGTATGAGGGCGAAAGCACGAAGTGGAGCCTTGCATTGGGCTAATTGTTTCTTGTTCGCAGAGCGGTTATGCACATTATGCTATCGAGTTTCATTTCTGTTCGAATATTTGTCATGATGGAATTCACCGATATCGAGGTAAGGAACAATAGCTATTCGATTTGTGCGACGTTGTGCAATGAGGATGTAAGGAGCAATGACCATGGGCGGAATTGATCAGACCAAAGCGAATACGGGAATACATTCACTCGTTCGATCCATGAATGGAGGAATCAAACCTCTATCGGACAAACTCGAGGCGCTTTCGCGCTCGTACAATGATTGTGCAAGGTTAAAGGGTGTGATTGAGGCCCGCACTACATTGCTCAGACAGCCATTCAACCGATGGCATGATAGTTTGGAAATGCATGGTGACGGGCTTGACGCTGATGCCGTCTGCGCGTTAGGCGTGGGCATGGTCAAGACGCTTTCCGCGCGTGACGCGCTTATTCTTTCATTGCTTGATTGTAGGAACGTTGTGGCCGGCGCATCCATGTTGGAATACACGCTGCATCCTCATGACCCCGAAAATGTGAGGTACCTGTACCGTTTGCTGAACGATGCGTTCAATGACCCTCAGGTTTCTCCGCGGGTGTCGTTGTGCTCCGCCGGAGTGAAGATGATCAAGGCCATGCTGCCGATGCTCACACCGGATTACGCTGTTCAGCCGTTGGCTGTGCTTTCATACGTATTGTGGTGGATGAACGACACCGAGTCGAAACCATATGCGAATTGCGCTCTTGCCATAGACAATGATTGTACACTTGCACGAATAGTCGTGATTGCAATCGATAAGGAGCTTCATCCGGCTTGGTGTACCTGATTTCCGGCGTTTATAGATGTCGTTTTTGTATAAGGTTATGGTGTTTGTCAGTAATGTAAAGTCAAGATTGTTCTGCATTTTGCATGATTGCTGGAATAATGTCTACATCATCGTTGTTATACTCTAAGGCAATACGTTAATGTAGGTTCTGTATCATGTGAACGTCCGTGTTGATGCCTGGTAAGAGTATGATCATTTCGTTCAGGGAGAGAAGCTTGGCTAAGAAGAAAGAGACCGTGGTGGCTGCATCCGTAAAGAGCGATCAAGAAGAAACCGAAGTAAAATCAGCAAAACAATATGCCTCAAGGATGTCTGGAAAAACAAAAGGCGCGGGCAAAGATGTAAAAGGTGCTGAAACTGTTGGTGTGGAGTCTGCTGTAAAGGCGAATCGTACCAAATCCAAGACTAAGTCTACATCAAAGCGAAATGATTCCTCGACCTCGGCTTCGCGTGAGAGCGGTTCCAAGAAGGTGTCAGCTCGTCGCAGAAAATCGCGAAAGACCGACTCCTCTGTGAGTAAGGCATCCGCCAAGAAGAACCTGCACACTGAGGATTCAGTAGACAATGATTTTGAAGATCAGGACAAGGATGAAACCCCAGATTTGGATGATATGAGTGATGATGATGTCGATTTGGATGTGGATGACACCGATGAAGACGATGACGATTTGGATGTGGATGACACCGATGACACCGATGACGATCATGAGGATGACACCGATGAAGACGAAGACGATGGCGAGTCAGAGAGCGAGCCTGACGATTCACCGCTTCTCAAAGCCAAAGGTGCCTTCGTTGTTAGCGATAAGGACGATGACGACAATCTGACACCATCGGGGAACCCCAAACGTCGTGTGGTGGCGGCAGGCGCCACAGCAGACCCGGTGAAGGACTATCTGAAGCAGATTGGCAGGGTTAGTCTGCTGAACGCCGAGCAGGAAGTCGACCTTTCCGAGCGTATAGAGGCAGGGTTGTATGCGCAGCATTTGCTTGATACGGAATCCGAAGGCATGGACTTCAAACGCAGGCGAGAGCTCAAGTGGGCGGCAAACGACGGTAAGAAGGCGAAAGATCATTTGCTCGAGGCCAACTTGAGGCTCGTCGTCTCACTGGCAAAACGATACACTGGCCGCGGCATGCTGTTTTTGGATCTTATTCAGGAAGGCAATCTGGGTCTTATTCGTGCGGTTGAGAAATTTGACTGGAAGAAAGGCTTCAAATTCTCCACGTATGCTACATGGTGGATACGTCAGGCTATCACACGGGCGATGGCGGATCAGGCTCGCACCATTCGTGTACCGGTCCATATGGTTGAGGTCATCAACAAACTTTCGCGCGTCCAGCGCCAGATGCTTCAGGATTTGGGGCGTGAGCCCACTCCTGACGAGCTTGCCCGCGAACTTGATATGCCAGTTGAGAAAGTGCAGGAAGTGCAGAAATACGGACGCGAGCCGATTTCGTTGCATACTCCACTCGGTGAAGACGGGGATTCCGAGTTCGGTGACCTCATTGAGGATACGGATGCCATTGCGCCGTCCGATGCCGTGGCCTTCTCACTGTTGCAGGAGCAGTTTAAACAGGTGCTTGAGACGCTTTCGCCACGTGAGGCCGGAGTCATAAAGATGCGCTATGGATTGGAAGATGGACAACCGAAAACCTTGGATGATATCGGCCGCGTATACGGTGTGACCCGTGAACGTATCCGTCAGATCGAGTCCAAGACCATGTCAAAGTTGCGCCATCCTTCGCGGTCCCAAACATTACGGGATTTCCTCGATCAGTGAGTTTCGGTGTCCTGCCTGTATGGATACTGTTGTTTTGGCGCTGGAAGTCTGGCGTGGTCGTTTTGCCGTCAGCGGTGCTTCGAAGATTTTCTTCTGAGTCTGCACAGGCGCTCGGTGCCCAGATCAGATAATGCCGGCGACGCGCGAGGGAGTTCAGTGTCTCTTGCAATGGCCAACAGTAATTCGAGATGTAGGGTAGAAGATTATGACTGAGGAATACAACGCCAGTGATTTATCTGTGCTGGAAGGGCTGGACGCTGTCCGAAAACGGCCTGGCATGTATATCGGAACCACCGATAGCCAAGGGCTGATGCATTGCCTATGGGAGATCATCGACAATGCGGTGGATGAGGCGCTGGCTGGCGCCTGCACCAGGATTGTGGTCACGTTGCATGCCGATGGCTCAGTTGAAGTGGCCGACAATGGTCGCGGCATTCCCGTTGATGTGGAGCGGAAGACCAAGCTCACCGGTGTCGAAGTGGTGCTGACCAAGCTCCACGCAGGAGCGAAATTCGGGAATTCATCCTATACCGCTGCCGGCGGCCTGCATGGTGTGGGCTCCTCAGTGGTCAATGCGCTGAGTTCCAGACTTGACGTGGAGGTTGACCGTAACGGCAAAACCTATCACATGGCTTTTCGTCAGGGGCATCCAGGGGTCTATGAGGATCAGGATGCGAAGCATAGATCGCCGGACAACCCGTTCAAGAAAACACGTAAGGGTAAGCCGACTGAATTGGAAGTCATTGGTACCGTGTCGCCAAAGACCACTGGCACAAGAGTGCGATACTGGGCTGATCCTGAGATTTTCAATGACACTGCTAAGTTCAGTTACGAACAGCTTATCGATAGAGTGCGGCAGACGAGCTTTTTGGTGCCAGGCCTGAAAATTGTCGTCATCGATGAGAGCATCGCTCGCACGGGTGATGCCAGCGTCGATGATCTTGTGGAAAGCGATGTTGCTCCGTCTCAAACCCGGGGAGCAGTGTCAGATGACCTTTTCGGCAATATCGCGGATGTTGGTGGCTCAGACACTGATTCTGATATTGAGGGCGAAGACACCGATGTTGAAAATCAGAAGGTCAGCAAGACCGACATCGAACTTCAACAGACGGAGAGGCCGCATCGTCGCGTGGAGGAGTTCTTGCATACCGGAGGCGTGAAGGACTTTGTCGACTTCCTCTCTTCCGGAGAGCCTGTCAGTGATATCTGGTGTATCAGCGGGAATGAGAAATACACTGAGGAAACTCAGCAGGTCGATGAAAACGGTGATCTGCACGCCACCAAGGTGAGTCGTGATTGCGGTGTCAATATTGCGATGCGTTGGGTGAACGACTACACCACCACCATTCGTAGCTTCGTCAACGTGGTGGAGACGCCGGGCGGGGGCATGCATGTGGACGGTTTCCTGCAAGGTGTCACTAAACAGGTGCGCAAGGCCGTAGAAGACAATGCTCGCAAGCTCAAGGTGAACCTCAAGGATTCCAAGACGAAGGTGGAGCGTGAAGATATTCTGACCGGTATGGTGGCGGTGGTCACGGTCCGTATTGCCGAGCCTCAGTTCCAAGGTCAGACCAAGGATGTGCTTGGCACTGCTCCAGTACGCTCCATCGTCTCTCGTATGACGGATAAGCAATTCGGTGAAATGATTTCAGGTTCGCGGCGTGGCTTCAAAGAACAGTCGAGCCGTGTACTCGAGAAGATCGTGGGGGAGATGCACGCACGCGTGCAGGCTCGCAAGACCAAGGAGGTCACTCGCCGCAAGAACGCGCTTGAATCAGCATCCATGCCTGCTAAACTTTCCGATTGCCAGCCTGGTAACGACGATATAGCCGAGTTGTTTATCGTAGAGGGCGATTCTGCTCTTGGCACGGCCAAGGCTGCCCGCAATTCAGGTTTCCAGGCATTGCTGCCTATTCGCGGTAAGATTCTCAACGTGCAAAAGGCCAGTATGAACCAGATTCTGGCCAACAAGGAGTGTTCCGCCATCATCCAAGTCATAGGGGCTGGTAGTGGGTCCAGCTTCGATCTCAGCCAAATCCGCTATGACAAGGTCATCATGATGACCGATGCCGATGTTGACGGTGCGCATATACGCATTCTGTTGCTGACGCTCTTCTATAGGTTCCTGCGACCCATGATCGAGTTTGGCCATATCTATGCGGCCGTGCCGCCGCTGCACCGCATTGCGTTGGCAGGCAAACGCAAGGGTGAATTCATCTATACCTATTCCGATGATGAGTTGGAAGGCAAGCTGAAGGACCTGGATGCCAGGGGCGTCGCCTACAATCCCGAGGTTCAGCGGTATAAGGGGTTGGGCGAGATGGATGCCGATCAGTTGGCCGACACCACCATGGACCCTCGAAGCCGTATGTTGCGACGCATCACCATGAAGGAGGCCGAAGATGCCAG
Organism: Bifidobacterium sp. ESL1118; assembly: GCF_058505595.1. Taxonomy (NCBI): domain Bacteria; kingdom Bacillati; phylum Actinomycetota; class Actinomycetes; order Bifidobacteriales; family Bifidobacteriaceae; genus Bifidobacterium; species Bifidobacterium sp. ESL1118. The sequence continues at coordinate 1,162,675 of NZ_CP196371.1, read as the reverse complement.
CGACATTTTCACTTTGCTCATGGGTGATGATGTGCCGCCGCGCAAACAATTCATTGTGGAGAATGCGGATGACTTCGATAGGACGAAAATCGACACCTGAGAAAGAGATTTCCTTTCAAGGCACTGCTGCGGTTATCCACATGTAGATGTTGCGTTGGACGCTCAAGGCCGCTCGGCCAAGCTTACGCCAGTGCAACATCTACATGTGGATAACCGCTTTCTGCACGGAAGGTGCCTTTTTTGAGCGCAATGGCCGGGTCTTGGATAGGAGTGCGCCGCAGAACCATCGTCTGGCGGTGGAATATCGATGGTTTTGCGGCGCAATCCGATCTGTACGCCACGCTTCCATCAACTAGGCCCAAACCCAATGATGGTTCTGTGGCGCACACGCCCACCCGATGGGTTCGGGCCTCATTAATGGAAGCGTGACCTGCAGGAATGGGCTCTCTGACGAGCTCATGTGCTTGGTTTACATCGGCAGTGTAATATGCGTAAGCGTTTATATGTGTTTGCATTGATATCATGTTGTCGTTCGCAAAGCAGCATAGGGCTTGAATCGGAGGGTTGCACTGTGGTAAATCTGTTGCTGGCCGCTATCTATCTGGCGTTTATTTCACTTGGACTTCCTGATTCATTGCTCGGTGCCGCGTGGCCGTCGATGAGCCCGCAGTTGAATGTGCCGCTATCTTGGGCGGGCGGCGTCTCCATGACCATCTCCGCGGGCACCATCGTCTCCTCGTTGCTTTCCGATCGTCTTACGTTACGTATGGGGACCGGAAAGCTCACCGCCATTTCCGTGGGCATGACCGCGCTGGGTCTTTTTGGTTTCTCGGTGGCTCCCAACTATTGGGTGCTTATCCTCATCGCGATTCCGTATGGCCTTGGGGCCGGTGGCGTGGATGCCGCTCTCAACAACTACGTAGCCCTTCACTATGCCAGCAGACATATGAGTTGGCTGCATTGCATGTGGGGCATTGGCGCATCCCTTGGCCCCTACATCATGGGTTACGCTCTCTCCCAGCACCACAGCTGGGAGCTTGGCTACCGCATCATCGCCGTCATACAGATAGTGCTGACAGTGATTCTGGTCTTCTCTTTGCCGTTGTGGAAAAATCGAGGAGAGGATGTCGCCAACGGCAATGGGCCTTCCGACAGCACGAATCCTGATCAAACGAACACCGAAGCCGCTTCTGCCGCCAAGCCCAAGCCCATGAGCCTGCGTCAGGTGTTTGCATTGCGTGGAGCCCCTGAAATCATGGTGATGTTCTTCTGCTATTGTGCCATGGAATCTACAGCAGGTCTGTGGGCAAGCAGTTACATGGTGCTCCACACCCACATCGACAAGACGACTGCAGCCACATTCGCAAGCCTGTTTTACCTAGGCATCACTGCTGGCCGTGCACTCAGTGGTTTCATGACCATCCATTTTGACGATCCTGCTATGATACGGATTGGTCAGGTGTTGGTGGCTATGGGAGTGCTGACCTTGCTGCTTCCGATACCAGGAAAGGTAACGGTGGTCATTGGTCTGCTGCTCGTCGGGTTGGGGTGTGCTCCGATATACCCTTGCGTGATTCACTCCACACCGGCTTATTTCGGTGCTGATAAATCACAGGCCATTGTGGGTGTGCAGATGGCATGCGCATACACAGGCTCGATGCTGATGCCTCCAGTGTTTGGCCTCATTGCCGACCACATCTCCATTGCTTGGTATCCGGTGTATCTTGCGGTCTTCCTCGTGGTCATGGTGTTCATGCACGAGCGGCTGCGGCGTATCACCAAAGCCGACTGATTGTCGTCTAACGACGCTGGCGAAGTTTGTGCCAGCCTTTCGCTGCGAGCCACAACGCTGTGGAGATCGTCACAATGATGAAGCTTGGTGGGGCGGGGAACAGCGCTGAAATAAGCAATCCGCCCCAGATCGATACGAGGCACAGCACAGTGGCGCAGACCATCGAAGTCATTGGGGAGTGGGTCAGGATGTTTGCGGTAGCTGAGGGGGTCACGACAAGTGCGAAAATCAGCAAGGTTCCAACGGCGGGAACCGCCACTGTTATGACTCCGGCCATGATGGCCATGAACAGCACATTCATGAGGCCGACCGGCACACCCTTGGCCTGGGCCACTTGCTCATCCAAGGAACTGAACAACAGCGGACGGTAGATGATGGCCAAAAGCGCCAGCAGAACCACGTCGAAAACGGCAAAACCGATGATCTGGTCCTGTGTGACGGTGAGGATCGAGCCAAACAAGATGGATTGCATCTGTTGGGAAGCGGAGCTTGAAAGACGAGCGAAGAAGAGGCCAAGGCCTGTGGCGAAGGCCAATACGGTGCCTGTGGCTATCTCGCGCTGCGAGGCTCTTTTGCCTAGTGCGCCGATGACCAAGGCGCCTCCCAAGGCAAACACCCCAAGGCCGAGGGGGACGGGAAGTCCGAGCAGCACCGCTCCAGTGGCGCCGGGCAGGCCGATGTGGGCCAGGGCGTGCGCGGCGAAGGTGGAGTTTCGCGCTATGGTGAAGTAGCCCATCACCCCTGCCGCCAGAGCGATGCATAGACCTGCTGCGAAGGCGTTGCGCATGAATGGCGCCGAAAGGATATCGAACCAATTGCCTTGGATGGTGGAACCTATGGAGCTCATTGAACGTCCCCTTCCTTTGCATTCGAGTCTGTGGTGTTGTTCGTGTTGCGATGTTCGCTTCCGGCCTGGCCTGCGTGCCCGTGGGCGTGGAAGTGCGCCGCCTCCAGTGGGGAGTGGGTATCTGGTGTCATGCTTTCAGGTTCGTCCGCCGTGGGGGTCACGAACATGTCTCCTTGGGGTGTGGTGACGACTTGCACTGTCGTGCCATACAGATGTGTCAGTAGGTTGGAGTCCAGCACCTCATTCATTCGTGCGTAATGCGGATGGCCGTCGAGAAGATAGACCGCGCCGGAGAGAATCGGCAACAACATGTTCAGATCATGCGCCACCACTTGGATGGTTGTGCCGAATTCGTGGTTGAGTCTGGCCAATACGTGGACGGTTTCCCTTTGGGATGCGAGGTCGAGATTGGCCAAGGGTTCGTCAAGCATGAGCAGATCAGGTTTGCTCACCAACGCCTGTGCTATGGCTACACGCTGACGCATGCCACCTGAAAGTTCGGACAACGGGTAATTTGCCTTGTCCGCCATCCCTGTGAATTCCATAGCCTCAAGAGCCTGCTGGCGTTGCTTTGCCGTGACTGGGTGGATGCCGAATTTCGTGCCGTTGAGTCCAAGCAGCACCGACTGTCCTGCAGTGAGGTTGGAGTCGATGTCCCCAGCATAGTTCTGGGGAACGTAGCCGATGCGATCATTGTGGGAACCGGCTTTGCCCCCAAGCACCTGAACGGACCCGCTCTCCAAGGGGATGAGGCCCAGCTCAACCTTCATCATGGTGGTTTTCCCCGCGCCATTGGTGCCGACTATGGCGCTGACCGAACCCATAGGAATTGCGAAGTTCCCTTGGCTCCAGATGGTTCGCCCGCTTCTTTTCACGCTTGCGTCATGAAAGGAAATTGCAATAGTGTTGTCAGACATTCGTTTTGCCTTACTTGCCGGGGTCTTGTTGTCCTTCGTTCGAAGGAGTGCCGGTACTGGTGTTGGAGTCACCTGTGTTTGTCGAGGTGCCCCCGTCATTGTTTGAATTATTCGCCGTCCCGCCGCTGGACCCGCCATTTGTCGTAGATTCTGAGCTGGTCTTTTGGTGCGTGGCCTCGGATGCCTTGAAACTATCCATCGCCTTTTCGACTTCGCTGATGATATGCTTCATCCAGTCGGTGAGACTGTTCATATTCTCAGGCATTTGTTCGCTGACGTCCACCACCGGCACCTCTGTTCGTCCAGCAGTCCCAGTGAGAATGTTAGTGGTATCGGAGGCCTCTTGCGTGTTGTTGATGAGCATGTTGATGTTTCGTGAGGAAATGAGTTCTTTGAACGTCTGCAAATCCGCTGGAGCTGGTTCACCCTCTGCCGCGGCGGACTGGGCGTAGCCTTTCGGCGTCTTGTCCTTCATGCCCATGTCATCCAACAGGTAATATGCCACGGATTCAGTGGCGGCGTATGGGATGTCGCCATGCTTCTTTGAGAAGTCCTTCATGGTCGTTTCGACGGCGTTCTCCTGTTTTTTCCACGTGTTATAGCGTGAAGTGAACGCTTTGGAGCGGTTCGGCAACTTCTTCGAAAAAGTCTCCCGAAGTTCCGAAGCCATGGCGTTGCGGGCGTCTTTCGAAAACCATAGATGCGGATTGTCGCCGGTGCTTGCACCGACCGCATCGGCTGCGGAGATACTCATTGAATCCTTGACGATGCTTTTTTTGGCCCAGAGATCATATCCTGCGCCATTGGTCACCACCACCTGCGCCTTCTGGATTGTTGCTATATCGGCTGTTTTGGGTTCAAAATCATGTGCGTCCACCGAGGTGGTGTTGACGATGGAGGTGACGTGGACGTCATCGCCGCCAATCTGTTGGGCCAGCGAGCCCCACTGGTTGATGGAGGCGACCACTTCGATGGGTCCGGAAGCGTTCTGTTGACTTTGCGGTTGAGGTTCGTTGTCGTTGCTGCGCACTGAGCAGGCACCCATCGCAAGGGTCAGGCATGCGGCGGCGATTGCCGCAGCGGTTTTTAATCCTGTGCTTGTTGCTTTGGATGTAGCGTTGTTCATATCAGCCATCTTTCTGCATAAAGTTTCACCGTCGGCATGACCATCGGTGCAGTGGTGTGTCCGGCCGCCGTAAGTGTCCCAGCAGCCGCAGGATTGGGCCAGAACACATTCAATGGTAGCCCTTGCTCTAGAATAGCGCACAATGCCGCATTTGGGGTTGGTATGAGTGATTGGCTCATAATTGATAGTTTGTTGACGTTCCGCTTCCGATGCTGCTAGCTTAGGCGAATGAGTTATGCAATGAACTGCTCGATCAGGAGGAATGTGATGCCTATAGTGCTCGACGGGAAGGCTGTCGCCAGTGCGATCAAGGAAGATTTGCGGTTGAGGGTGGTTAGACTTAGGGAACACGGTATTGAACCAGGTCTTGGCACCTTGCTTGTTGGAGACGATGTTGCATCAGCCAAATACGTAGCTGGCAAGCACCGTGACTGTGCCGAGGTAGGTATTCGTTCCATCGCCTTGAACTTACCGAAAGACACCGATGCAGATTCCATTCTCGCCGCCGTGCAACGGCTCAATGACGATCCCGCCTGCACTGGGTATATTGTCCAACTGCCGTTGCCGAAGGGCATTGATGCCAACGCGATCATCGAGCATATCGACCCGGCCAAGGATGCAGACGGCATGCACCCCTATAATCTAGGCGAGTTGGTGCTTCACGTAACCGGATCCAATGTGGAGGATGCTGCCACCGGGACAAAGCGTGCAGCTTTTCCTCTGCCTTGCACGCCGCGTGGCATCATCACCCTGCTGCAAGGATATGGGGTGGATCTGAACGGCAGGAATGTATGCGTGTTGGGCCGTGGAATCACTGTAGGACGCACCATAGGTTTGATGCTTACTGCCAAAGAAGTCAATGCCACGGTAACGCTCTGCCATACCGGCACTCAGGATGTCCATAAGGCTATGCGAGAAGCCGATGTGATTGTTTCGGCCACTGGCGTAGCTGGTTTTGTGCAGCCCGATGACATCAAGCCTGGCGCGATATTGGTAGATGTGGGCATTTCAAGGCTGTTGAACAAGCAAGACGGCAAATACCACATCATGGGCGACATCGACAGGGGCTGTTATCCCATTTCCGGAGCATATACACCCAATCCGGGAGGAGTGGGTCCGATGACAAGGGCTATGTTGCTCACCAATGTTGTGGAGATGGCTGAACGTTCCATTTCCCAATAATGTTGCGACATCCGAAAAATGCCAACATTGCCTTGGGTATGCTTTACATTAAACTTTAGTATTGCTGTGGTGTGAGCCACGCACATAATAACTTAATACAGAGTAAATATTCATCCACAAACAAAAGAAACCACGTTTAATGGCAGAAAACAATAACGAAGTCGCCAAGGTTGCGATTAATGACATCGGCACTGAAGAGGACTTCATCAAGGCAGTCGACTCCACCATCAAGAACTTCGATGATGGTGATTTGGTTCAAGGCACAGTCGTCAAGGTAGATCACGACGAAGTGCTGCTTGACATCGGTTACAAGACCGAAGGCGTCATCCCCGCAAAGGAACTTTCCATCAAGAAAGACGTCAATCCCGACGAGGTCGTCCAGCTGGGCGACGAGATCGAGGCCCTTGTGGTCACCAAGGAAGACAAGGAAGGGCGTCTTATCCTGTCGAAGAAGCGTGCACAGTATGAGCGCGCTTGGGATGACATCGAGAAGATCAAGAATGAGGATGGCGTGGTCGAAGGCACCGTCATCGAAGCCGTCAAGGGTGGCCTCATCGTCGATATCGGCCTGCGTGGCTTCCTGCCTGCCTCGCTGGTGGAGATGCGCCGCGTCCGCGACCTGACTCCGTACATCGGCCAGAAGATTCAGGCCAAGATCTTGGAGCTCGACAAGAACCGCAACAACGTTGTGCTCTCTCGTCGCCAGTACCTTGAGGAGACCCAGTCCGAAGTGCGCGAGACCTTCCTGGCCCAGCTCAAGAAGGGCCAGATTCGCGAAGGCGTGGTTTCCTCCATCGTCAACTTCGGTGCATTCGTCGATCTGGGCGGCGTGGACGGACTCATTCACGTTTCCGAGCTCTCTTGGAAGCACATCGATCACCCGTCCGAGGTTGTCAAGGTTGGTGACAAGGTCACCGTTGAGGTGCTCGATGTCGATCTCGACCGTGAGCGTATCTCCCTGTCGCTGAAGGCGACACAGGAAGATCCTTGGCAGAAGTTCGCACGTACCCACGTTCCCGGACAGATCGTCAAGGGCAAGGTCACCAAGATCGTGCAGTTCGGTGTGTTCATTTCCGTGGAAGACGGCATCGAAGGATTGGTGCACATCTCAGAGCTTGCAGACCGACATGTCGACAACCCTGAGACCGTCGTCAAGCAAGGCGAGGAGATCTTCGTCAAGGTCATTGATGTCGATCTCGACCGTCGCCGCATCTCGCTGTCCTTGAAGCAGGCCAACGATTCGCTTTCGGAAGACTTCGACCCGGCGTTGTACGGCATGCCTGCCGATTACGACGACGAGGGCAACTACAAGTATCCCGAAGGCTTCGATCCGCAGACCAACGAGTGGATGGCCGGCTACGAGAAGCAGCGCGAAGAGTGGGAAAGCCAATATGCCGCTGCCAACCAGCTTTGGGAAGAGCACAAGGCTTTCGTCGCCAAGCAGAACGCAGAGGCCGAGGAATCGGCAGCCGAGGACGGACAGGGCCAGGCCGCGTCCGGTGCTTCCGAGGCAGCTTCGAACTACTCGTCCACTTCCGACAACGAGGGGACGCTTGCTGATTCCGATCAGCTCGCCGCGCTTCGTGAGAAGCTCATGAACGAGAAGAAGTGATTCAGCGCTGTCTTCAGCGTTTGAGATAAAGGCCGGTGCTTAGTGCGCCGGCCTTTCGTTTCCATTTGAGGAGACAACATGCGTATAGGTCTTACTGGCGGCATTGCCGCAGGAAAGAGTACGGTTGCAGCTCATCTTCGTGGCGAGGGCGCGTATGTCATTGACTACGACTTACTGGCACGAGAGGTGGTGAAACCGGGCAGCTCCGCATTGCAGAAGATCGTCAGGGAGTTTGGGCGGGACGTGCTTGATGCCGACGGCTTTCTGGACCGTGCGCAATTGGCGCATTTGGTATTCGGCAGGCGAGCGAAGCCGGATGCACGCAGACGCCTGGATGCCATCGAGCACCCGGAGATTTACCGGTTGGCACAGAGGTGTGAACGCTCTAAGAGGCAGATGGCTAATGGAGGCCACATGATGGTGGTGCACGACGTGCCGTTGCTGGCGGAGGTCATAGAAGAAATGCCGTTTACATTCGACCATATTCTCACCGTGGAGGCACCGGAAGAGGTGCGGATCGGACGAATGATGACTACAAGGTCAATGAGTCGTGATCAGGCGGTGGATCGGATACGCAGTCAGTCCTCCAGTGCTCAGCGCGAAGCGATTGCCGACGCTGTGGTTGATGCCGCAACGCCTATCGAACAAATGTTCGACTATGTTGATACGCTTGTTGCGCAATGGAGAGCTGCGTGAGGGTTGCCGAGTTACGATGGCTTGGCATTGGTACCTGGCCCAAGTGCTAATGGGACTCGGGTTGTTGTGTTCGGTGCGAGACTACGCCTTGCTTTGCACTTTACATATGTAACATAGTGATTGGGCCTGAGGGCTCAGGAGGACCGGAGGAATATGGGATTCAACATCGAGCGAGCATATAAGCCGTTTGAAGTGAAGTCGCCGTACAAACCCGCCGGAGACCAGCCCCAGGCCATCGAAGAGCTGACCCGGCGCATCAATAACGGTGAGAATGATGTGGTGCTCATGGGTGCCACTGGCACGGGCAAGACTGCTACGACCGCGTGGCTTATCGAGAAGCTGCAGCGCCCCACACTCATTTTGGAGCCCAACAAGACTCTTGCAGCCCAGTTGTGCGCCGAATTCCGGGAGCTTATGCCAGACAATGCGGTTTCCTACTTCGTTTCGTACTACGACTACTACCAGCCGGAGGCCTACATTCCACAGACCGATACGTATATTGAGAAGGACTCGAATATCAATGACGATGTGGAGAGGCTTCGGCATGCCGCCACGGCGAACCTGCTCACCCGCACCGATTGCGTGGTGGTGGCCACGGTCTCGTGTATCTACGGCTTGGGTACCCCGGAGGAATACGCCGGACGTATGTTGATGCTCCATGAGGGTGATGAAATCAACCGTGACGACCTGTTGCGCAAGTTCGTTTCCATGCAATACAAACGCAATGACATAGCCTTCACCCGGGGCACGTTCAGAGTGCGTGGCGACACCGTCGAGATCATACCCGTCTACGAGGAGCTGGCCATTCGCATCGAGTTCTTCGGCGATGAGATCGATCATATCTCCACATTGCATCCGCTCACCGGCGACGTGATCGCCCATGAGCCCAGTGTCCACATCTTCCCTGCATCGCATTACATCGCCGGTCCGGAGCGCACCGAGCGTGCCATCAAATCCATCAAGGAGGAGGAGATTGCCCGTGTGGCCGAGCTGCGCAAACAGGGCAAGGAGCTTGAGGCACAGAGACTCCAGATGCGCACTGATTATGACTTGGAGATGATTGAGCAGGTGGGTTCATGCTCGGGCATCGAGAACTATTCACGCCACTTTGACGGACGTGACCCTGGAACCCCGCCGCACACCTTGCTTGACTTCTTCCCGGATGATTTTCTGCTCGTCATCGACGAGTCCCATGTCACAGTCCCCCAGATCGGCGCCATGTATGAGGGAGATGCCAGTCGTAAGAGAACGCTGGTGGAGCATGGCTTCCGTCTGCCCTCGGCTATGGACAATAGACCGCTCAAATGGCCCGAATTCGAGGAACGTGTCGGCCAGACAGTCTACCTTTCCGCAACCCCCGGTGACTATGAACTCGGACTTTCCGACGGGGTTGTCGATCAGGTGATTCGTCCCACGGGTCTCTTGGATCCAAAAGTCGAAGTGCGGCCAGTCAAAGGACAGATTGATGACCTTTTGGCGGAGATCAAGGATCGTGTGGCCAAGAACGAACGGGTGCTGGTTACCACACTCACCAAGAAGATGGCCGAGGATTTGACGGATTATCTGCTGGAACGAGACATCAAGGTGGAATATCTGCATTCCGATGTCGATACACTACGTCGTGTGGAACTGCTGCGCGAGCTGCGAGAGGGCAAGATCGACGTCATCGTCGGCATCAACTTGCTTCGTGAAGGCTTGGATTTGCCGGAGGTCTCGCTGGTGGCCATTTTGGACGCAGACAAGGAAGGCTTCCTGCGTTCTTATCGTTCGCTTATCCAAACCATTGGCCGTGCCGCAAGAAATGTGCAGGGCACGGTGCTCATGTATGCCGATGAAGTCACCGATGCCATGCACAAGGCCATCGATGAAACGGAACGCCGCCGTGCCAAACAGATCGCCTACAACAAGGAGCATGGGGTCGACCCCAAGCCGCTCATCAAGAAGATCAGCGATGTCAACGACATGCTCGCCAAAGAGGACGTGGATACGCAGACCCTTCTCGCCGGTGGGTATAGGGATGAGAAGCGGGCCGGCAGTGACAAGCGACGGGCCAACCTTCAGATCGATGCAGATTTGGAAAAGCGGCATGATGACATCGTCAAGGCCGGCCTGCCCGCCCAGGACCTTGCTGATTTGATCCGTCAGATGAGCGAGCAGATGCATACCGCCGCTGAACAGCTTCAGTTCGAACTGGCAGCGCGCCTGCGCGATGAGATTCGTGACTTGAAGAAGGAATTAAGGCAGATCACCGAAGCTCAGAAATAAGCCTTATTCCAAACGTTGCCACATCGGCGGCGCGTTGTGCACAGCTTCCACGCTGGGTGGCGCCGGAACCGATAGGCGCCGATCCGAAGGCGGTCAAACGAACAGTATCAGTCGTTGAGGTCAGAATGCTGGTGCTGAACGTCTGACGGTTCTGCGTCAGCACTGGTCCGTACGATTACATGATATGTCGCAAATCCCACTGTTGTTCAAGGTTGTAACCTTCGCGGTCTTGCTCGTATTTTTCATCGTTGATATTTTCGTCATCGGACTCAAGCCGCATATTCCCTCCATGAAGGAATGTTTGAAGCATATCGTCTTCTTCGTGGTTGCTGCTCTTGTCTTCGGTGCTCTTCTTTGGCGGCTGTCCGGTAGTCAGCCCGCCATCCAATTCTATTCGGGGTGGCTCACAGAGTATTCGCTCAGCATCGATAATTTGTTCGTTTTCGTCATCATCATGACGAATTTTGCCGTTCCAAGGCGTCTGCAACGCTATGTCCTCAGTGTCGGCATCGCTGTGGCGTTGGTTCTGCGCGGAGCATTCATTCTTGTCGGTGCGGCCGTCGTTCAGCGTTTTACTTGGGTTTTCTTCATCTTCGGTGTGTTTTTGCTGTACACGGCCGTAAAACTCGTTCTCGGAGACGACGATGAGGAATATCACGAGAATGCGTTGATTCGCATGCTGCGCAAGGTTGTGAAGATCACTGATGATTACGATGGAACCAAATTGCGTGTCGTGAAGGATGGCGGGAAGGTGTGGACCCCGCTATTGATCGTGTTTTTTACCATCGGCACCACAGACGTCATGTTTGCCTTTGATTCGATTCCCGCCATTTTCGGTTTGACTCAAGACCCGTTCATCGTCTTCACGTCGAACGTGTTTGCCCTGCTTGGCTTGCAACAGCTGTACTTCCTGCTTGGTGCCCTGCTCGACAAACTGGAGTACCTGCCGTATGGGCTGGCCGTGGTACTCGGGTTCATCGGCGTCAAGCTCGTCATGGAGGCGCTTCACGGCAACTCGCTGCCATTTATCAATCACGGCAAGCCACTGCTCTGGGTGCCTGAGATTCCTACCTTGGTTTCGCTTGTGGTCATCATTGTCGCCATCGGTACGGCGGCTGCGGCCAGCGTAATCAAAATGGAACTGACTAAGAAGCGGAAATAGACAATCGGCGAATCTGCGCAATGATTGCTCATGAGAGCGCTAACATATTTTCGTGTTTCACAGATGCAAAGTAAGGGAAAGCTAGTAGACTTGGATGAGTTGGCTGGAGTTACATCTCTGGCCTGAATATAGTACACCTAAAGAACAGGCAGGAATTCATGCGAAAAGCGAAGATTGTAGACACCATTGGGCCAGCGACCGAATCGTTGGAGAATCTCACCAAACTTGTGGAGAACGGGATGGACGTGGCCCGTCTCAACCGTTCTCACGGCACCACCGAGGATCACCTCAAGGTATATAACAACGTACGCACCGCCTCGAAGACCACCGGTCGCAACGTCGCCGTCATGGTCGACCTGCAGGGCCCGAAGATTCGTTGCGGATGGATCAAGAAGAACGCCGATGGCGAGGACAAGGTCCAGCTCAAGGCGGGCCAGGAGTTCATCATCACCACTGAAGATGTCGAGGGTGATGAGCACATGACCTCCACCACCTTCAAGGGCCTTCCCGGTGATTGCCACAAGGGTGATCCGATTCTGATCGATGACGGCAAGGTGCGTTTGGAAGTCACCAAGGTGGAGGGTAACAAGGTCTACACCAAGGTGGTGGTGGCCGGGCCGGTTTCCAGCCATAAGGGCATCAATCTTCCTGGCGTTGCGGTAAGTCTGCCGGCCTTGACGGAAAAGGACGAGGCCGACCTGCGCTGGGCCATCCAGACGGGTGCGGATTTGATCGCCATGTCGTTTGTGCGGTTCGCCTCCGACATCGACCGTGCCCATGAGATCATGGATGAGGAAGGTCGTCGTCTTCCCATCGTCGCCAAGATTGAGAAGCCACAGGCGGTTGAAAACCTTGAAGACATCGTCAAGGCATTCGATGGCATCATGGTTGCCCGCGGCGACATGGCCGTTGAAATGCCGTTCGAAGAGGTGCCCTTGGTCACCAAGAAGTGCATCGAGCTTTCGCGCCAGTACGCCAAGCCGGTCATCGTGGCCACTGAGGTGCTTGGCTCTATGGTCAACTCGCCGATTCCGACACGTGCCGAGGCGTCTGATTGCGCCAACGCCGTGCTTGACGGTGCCGATGCCACGATGACGTCCAACGAGACGGCCGTGGGCAAGTATCCATTTGACACAGTCAACACCATGGCTCGCATCTCCGGCTATGCCACCGAGCATGGGTACGATCGCATTCCGGCTGTGCAGCATCTTGACATGTCCAGCACCGGCGCAGTTTCCTCCGCGGCCGTCGATTTGGCCGATAAGGTCAATGCCAAGGCCATTGTGGTCTATACCCAGACCGGTGGCACCGTACACCGTGTCTCCCGTGAACGCCCGTCCGCACCGATCTATGGCATCACCAATAACGAGCACACCTTCCATTGGCTGGCTCTGAGCTGGGGCACCGAGGCGTTCCTCACCGAGGAGAACTATCACGACAAGAGCCGTAAGGACCTCATGATCTTCACGGACAAGATGCTGCGTGATGCAGGTAAGGTCTCCAACGGAGACAAGATCGTGGTGCTTAGCTCTGCACAAGGTGAGAATGCGCCTGGGCGCACCGACTCCATCTACGTGCACACCGTCGGTGCCTGTGACTGAGTGGAATCGACGATGAATATCATTGGAGGGTTGCCTCAGACAACCCTCCAATTCATATGTCAAGATCATAGTATCGATGTGAAGACACGCGTGCTGTTGACAGTCGCCGAAATATGCTAGATTATATAAGCGTTGTTGCGTACTAGGCTACGCAGTGGCGTCAAGCCCTTGTATCCCAATTGGTAGAGGAAACAGCCTCAAAATCTGTGCAGTGTGGGTTCGAGTCCCACCAAGGGCACGCTAAGTGAATTGAGTATAGCTGAATTCACAGGTGTTATCAAATTTGCTCTATAATGAGTTCGAATACATAAGTAAATGCGGAAACAGGTAGATATGGATCAGGTTCTTACTGAAGACGAGCTGAAGAAGGCTGCTGATGAAACTTCGGAGCAGTCCAAGGAGAATGTCACCGAGGATGTAGAGTCGAAAGAGCCGCGTAAGCACACGGTTGTGGTGGCCGAGGATGAGTCGGTAAATCGTATGGATTTGGTGGCCATGCTGGAAGACAACGGATACGAAGTTGTTGGTGAGGCGGCTAATGGTGAAGAGGCGGTTGAGCTGACAAGAAAGTTCCATCCGGATGTGGTGTGCATGGACGTAAAGATGCCCCGGATGGACGGCATCACGGCTGCGGGTACGATTTGCGATGAAAACATCGCTCCAGTGGTGATGCTTACGGCGTATTCCCAGACGGATTTGGTCAAGCAGGCCACGGGTGCAGGTGCTATGGCATATGTCACCAAACCGTATGAGGAATCAAAGCTTATCCCTGCTTTGGAGGTGGCTATGGGTCGTTTTGCTGAGATTAACGATCTGCTTGACACCGTTGAGCGTGGTGAGAACAAATTGCAGAAGGCACAGGATGAGCTCAAAGAGGCTCAGGAAAAGCTCGAGAAGGCAGAGGAATCGCTTGAAGAGCGAAAGCTTGTTGACCGTGCAAAAGGCTTGCTCATGGATAAGGCGGACTTCTCGGAGCAGGGGGCTTTCCGCTGGATTCAGAAGACATCGATGGATCAACGCATTCCAAAGAAGCGTCTCGCCATGGCGATTATCGAGAAGTACGGCGACCCCAAGCCGGCCCGGCCCGCAGGCGAGCACTGAAAAGGTGTAACACCGCTGTACACTTGATTATGTTGACATCAGGCATGGATATCTTTGACATAAGACAAGTAAGGCGGTAACAATGGTAGGCGCGGAAAGCAACAATGAAAACCACGGAACGTTTTTGGTCGTGGATGGTCATTCACTTGCATTTCGCGCCTTCTTTGCACTTCCGGTAGAGAACTTCACTAATTCGAACGGCCAGCCCACCAACGCCGTGTGGGGCTTTTTCAGTATGCTCTCAGAAGTGATCAAGACTGAAAAACCCGACCACATTGCGGTGGCGTTCGACGTGGCGGGCGGCACGTTCCGAAACAAAATGTTGCCCCAGTACAAGGGGACAAGGGATGCGGCTCCCGAGGACCTTCTCTCCCAACTGCCTCTCATTCAGGATCTGCTCAAGGCATTAGGCGTCATCTATATCGAAAAGCCAGGCTACGAGGGTGATGACATCATCGGCACCTTGGCGAGCATGGGCGAGGATGCGGGTTGCAAAACGCTGGTGCTTTCGGGGGATCGAGATGCGTTTCAGCTGATTGACGACAACATCACCATGCTGTACCCAGGCCATCATTTCAAGGATCTCGGCCACATGACCTCCGATGTGATTGTCAAAAAATATAAGGTGACCCCTCAGCAATACCCTGATCTGGCAGCAATGAGGGGTGAAGGCGCCGACAACATTCCCGGCGTGCCCGGAGTGGGGGACGGATACGCCGCCAAATGGATCAACGAATATGGTTCGTTGCAAGGTATTTTCGACCATGCCGACGAGATCGGCGGCAAGAAGGGGCAATCCCTGCGAGACAACATCGACCAGGTCAAGCTCAACCGTAAGGTCAATGCCGTGGTGCGTGATTTGGATCTTGGTGTCAAGGTCGAGGACCTGACCCTTGGCGGCGTCGACACGCAGGAAACCGAGAAAGTGTTCAACAAGCTCCAGTTCGGGAAGGGTTCGCGCAAACGTATCATTGACGTGTTCAGCGGGTACTCTGGCAAATCCGGTGCTAATCATGCTGCAGATGGCCAGGATATTCAGACAGACGGCAGTGCACCCACCATTGTCAACGATGATGACGCATCAAACGCAGGTAGTTTGCGGCAACCGGCGTCGGAACCTGAAATGCCTCAGGTCACGCATATCACTGACCCTGGTTCGCTCAGAAGTTGGGCAAAGAAGGCTTTTGCCGATTTCGGTTCGCAGCGCGAAGACGAAAGTTCAGAACAGGTAGACGAAGCAACAACGTCTGATGATGGTTCGCAGTTTCAGAAGGCGCCTACCAAAGTACAAGACAGATCTGATGGCGCCCGGTCAAATACCGGTGCCATGGCTCCAGTGGATGCCGATGTTCGGGAGGAGGTCGTCAGCGATGCAACGCAATTCGTTGACCGCTCTCTCACCTGCTCACAGGTTTTGGACCATTCCTGGGTTCTTGTGCCTCAGGGCAAGGCAAAACCGGGCGACGAGCGGCTTGACAATCTTCTGCTTCTTGTAGGTGAAGATCTGGCTCTGATACCAGCCAACGTGGTTGGCCCATGCCGCGAGCAGCTTCAGAAACTTGTTGACAGATATCACGACGCGGTGGTGGTGCACGGCTATAAGGAAAGCCTGCATCTTCTGGGTTCGGTCGATATCGATTTGCCTATGCCGCTCTTTGATACCAAACTTGCCGGGTATCTGGTGGAGCCTGATTTCCATGCTGACAATCTCGAGGCTGCGGCAGAGCATTTCTTGGGTGGGTACGCATCCAGCGAGCAACAGCAGCAGGGTGAGCTCGATTTGGACGGTACGGGCAGTGGCGAGGAAGATGAATCCGGACTGATCGCCGCAGCCATGGCGGTGCGTTCCTTGGTCCAGACATTGAAATCCACCATCGATGCGCGTCATCAATTCGGTTTGCTCAAGTGCATCGAACTCCCGGTTTCCCAGGCATTGTACCGTCTCGAAAGCGCCGGTGCAAAAGTGGACCTTGAGCGGCTGCACCATATGCTGGATGATTTTTCGGCGCAGGCGGATCAGGCACAAGGCATCGCTTGGGAAGCCGCAGGCCATGAACTCAATCTGCAGAGCCCCAAGCAGCTGCGGGCAGTGCTGTTTGATGAGATGAATCTCAAGCCTTCGCGTAAGACGAAGTCTGGTTCATACACTACGAATGCCGCAACCTTGCAGGACCTGTACGTCAAGTATGCCAACGATGACAAGGCAAGTACGTTCCTTGGTGCGTTGTTGCAGCATCGCGAGACCAACAAGCTCAAGCAGATAGTGCAGACGCTGCTCGATTCGGTGAACATGCATGACACTCGCATCCACACCACGTTTGAGCAGACCGTGGCGGCAACGGGCCGTTTGAGTTCGGTGGATCCCAACCTGCAGAACATTCCCAATCGCAATGCTCAAGGCCGTGAGATTCGCTCGGGGTTTGTGCCCGGGGAAGGCTTCGAATCACTGCTCAGCTGTGATTACTCGCAGGTGGAGCTCCGCATCATGGCCGACCTCTCAGGTGACGAGGCGTTGATTGAGGCCTTCAAATCAGGTGCCGACTTCCACAAGTACGTGGCCAGCCTGGTCTACGATCTGCCGATGGACCAGATCAGTTCCGACCAACGCAGCCACGTCAAGGCGATGAGCTACGGGCTGGCCTATGGGTTGAGCACCTACGGCTTGGCCAAACAACTGAAAATCAGCCCGGCGGAGGCCGACGTGCTGAAAGCTAAATATTTCGCAACATTCGGCAAAGTGCATACGTACTTGGAATCGCTGGTATCCGAAGCGAGAATCAAGGGGTACACCGAGACGATGTTCGGCCGGCGCCGTTACTTCCCGGGGCTCAAATCGACGCGTAGGCAAGTTAGGGATGCGGCGGAACGTGCGGCGCTGAACGCACCGATTCAGGGTTCCGCAGCGGACATCATGAAGATTGCCATGATACGCGCGGATCGGGCGCTTCGTAAGGCCGGGGTGAAGAGCCGGGTTATCCTCCAGATCCACGACGAACTCGTGCTTGAAGTGGCTCCCGGCGAGCAGGACAAGGTGAGCGCGTTGGTGCGCGACGCCATGGAGCATGCCGTCGACCTTGCGGTTCCGTTGGACGTATCCATCGGCATCGGTCCCGATTGGCAGGCTGCGGCGCACTGAGTCGCTCAGATGTTCAAAGGGAAGCCGAGATGTTCATGATGAACCAAGGCGAATCAGTGTGGACTCGCCATGGTTCATGGCTGCCTTACCTGAGGAAGGGCAATGGCTGCCATGGTGGAAAGGAGAAAATACGATGACGACGCCAGTTACTGAGCAATCAGAGAGACCGGGAAAATCGGATGGGATTGAGGACGCTCCCAGATTGCTGGATGTGGTACGTGCATTGGAGCAGCTATATCCATTGCAGTTCGCAGAGGAATGGGATCACCCAGGACTTATTGTCGGCGACCCAACGGATAGGGTGCGCACCATCGCCTTTGCCGTCGATCCGACCATGGCTGTGGTGGACGAGGCTCTGCGAGCCGGAACTGATTTGCTCATCTGCCATCATCCCTTGCTGTTCCGCTCCGTTCATGAGGTTTCAGGTTTGGGCGTTCATGGTGCCATAGTGGGCAAGCTGTATCGGGCTCATTGCGCGCTTTGGGTGGGCCATACCAACGCCGACGTGGCATACCGTGGAGTTGGCCAGGCAGCGGCCGATGCGTTCGGATTGCTCGATCAGAAACCGTTGGTTTCGCAAGGTGAGTGTAACGGCCATGAAGTCGGATTGGGACGCGTGGGATGGCTGCCGGAGCCGGTGAAGCTGCGTAATTTTGCGCGGGTGGTGGCGAATGCGTTGCCAAACACACCGTACGGGATTCAAGTGGCCGGAAATCTTGACGGCCTCGTGAAGAGCGTTGCGGTGCTTCCCGGGTCGGGCGATTCGAACTTTGAGGATGCCAGAGCCAGCGGCGCCGATGTGTACGTCACCAGTGACTTGCGCCATCACCCGGCCACCGATGCGCTTGAACAGGCCAGATACGAGGCGGCGCTCCGATCGACGCAATTGCAGCGAGCCGGTGTCGAAACCACGGGGGATGACGATTTGGCAAGTACGTCAGAGGGCGCGTCGCCTGAAACCATCCGACCTGCCTTGATCAACACACCGCATTCCGCCATCGAGTCGCTTTGGTTCCGCTATGCGGCCGTGGATGTGCCGGCAGCAGTGCAGGTCAGAACAGGGTATCGTCCAAAAACAGCCGTGATTCATCGTCTTACTGACCCTTGGCAGATGGTCTTGCCTGGGCTGATGGAGGAGTAGGAAATAAACTCCATTGGTCAGACCAGTCAGTAGGGAAGCTACGGGTTATACAAAGGAGACCTAGGCATGCGGCTGTCGCCTGTAATGGAGATGTCTCAGAGGAATAATTGTTACTGCCGAATTCAGTTAGTCATGATGAGTAAGGCTAGCGCGTAGCGGCAAGACGAGAGGCGCTGTGGCTGGGCTCGCCTGTGGGTTCGAGTCCTTCTGTGGATTCCTGACCGGTCTCGTGTGCGATTCGCAGCAGCACTCTGTCGGCTTCGATGGCGGCGATCTGTCTGGAGAAAATAATGAACCATCCGAGGAACAGCAGTCCGGCGACAGCCTCAACGTTCGTCATTGTATTTTTGCCAAGCACCCATTGCACAAGCACCACGCAGCATACGAAGAATGCAATATAGGATGTCACGTATGCGGCTCTGGAAAGCTGTGGGGCAAGCCAGGGAAGAGTGAGCAGAAGCACGGAAATGACGACGGTGAGCCCTCGCGCGGATATATTGTGCAATATGGGGTGAGGAGTGTAGCGGAACAGGCCCACACCGATAAATGCGACCCCGGAAATGGTGAGCATGGCGGAAAGAAGAATAAGGCGTAGTTTGTAATGCCGAATTTTGCTGGCGTGATTTTCGCCTTGGTCCTCATTCCAATCGCGCCGCAGACGGTAGGTGGTCACCAGCTCGGATATGGCGAAGTAGCTGACGATGATGACGCAGATGCCGGCAAGCACCAGCGTGGAATTGAACATGCTTGCGGCGAACGTGGTGCGATCGCCCAGCTGTGAGAAATTGTTCTGAAACCAGTAAGGGTCGTCGGTGGTGAGTCCGGCAACGCTGACACCGGAAATCACGAACACCGGGAGCAAGGAAGCCAGCGTCTTTGCGTCCATGAGTTCCGCCTGAATGTAGGTCACGTAGCTGGCAAGACCAGCGAAAGCGGCGCACACTGCGTTAAGGTAGTCCAGGAACAGCGCGCCCATGAGCAGCGAAACGCCGCTTAGAACGGCGAATGAGACGAGAAACAGCGTGGAAGCATAGACTGTGGCCAATGCCAATATCTCGGCCAAACGGCGCAAGATTACGTACCACGAATGCTTGGTGGAAAGTGAGTTCGAACGGCGCGAATAGCCGATGACGAAGGAAACAGTGCCGCAGGAGGCGATGATGATGGAGGTGATGAGGAATCGACGGCGGCTGATGAGCCAAGCGGCGGGCAGCAGGGAAGTGCATACGGTCATGGCGATCCATGCCACCAATGCGCAGATGAGCAGCGAGACCAGTCCGCCTGTCTCCGTGCGTTGATGCAGCCCCATGCCTATCCCTTCGTTATTTTCTCACCATTGTAGCGAGTCGTTGTAACCTCTTGTGGTTATACTAGTTATTCGTGCTTGGCTTTGCGCCGTTTAGACGGTGGGAAAGCAAGGTATTCGGGACGTAGCGCAGCTTGGTAGCGCGCCTGCTTTGGGTGCAGGATGTCGTGGGTTCAAATCCCGCCGTCCCGACGATTAGTGAACTGTAGGGGAGTTCCGGTAAAATCGGCCCCATGACTGTGATTTCTTGCCCTGATTTATGGCCGGCGCCGGTGGCGCGTCATCATCTTGACTCCACAGTGGAGATACCTGGAAGCAAGTCACTTTCCAATAGGTACCTGATTCTGGCCGCGTTGGGGCGCTGGCCAATTCGGATTGTAGGATTGTTGCGTTCGCGGGACACTGAATTGATGATGCAAGCTCTGAGCGAACTTGGCGTGGGCATCGATGTGGATGCGCAAAATAAAACACAAGTGACGGTGACGCCGCCTGCCTATAGCCGATTCCGCGGCGATGTGACTATCAATTGCGGGCTGGCGGGCACGGTGATGCGGTTTGTACCATCTCTTGCATTGTTCGCTGACGGTCCGGTGCGCTTTGACGGCGATGAGCAGGCGTATCACAGGCCGATGAAATCCGTGCTTGACG
Organism: Bifidobacterium sp. ESL1118; assembly: GCF_058505595.1. Taxonomy (NCBI): domain Bacteria; kingdom Bacillati; phylum Actinomycetota; class Actinomycetes; order Bifidobacteriales; family Bifidobacteriaceae; genus Bifidobacterium; species Bifidobacterium sp. ESL1118. The sequence goes on along the minus strand of NZ_CP196371.1, from coordinate 1,142,143 downwards.
GATTGGAACAGCTGGGCGCGCGTATTGATTATGAGGGGGAAGTCGGCTTCCTGCCGTTCACATTGACGCCGCCGAGGAGGCTGACTGACACCAAAAACCACAGTCGAAACGCGGAATACGCACATGAGCACAATGATGCCGGGCGTGGCTTGCAGCAGGTATCCATTGACTCCTCGGCTTCGTCGCAGTTCATCTCCAGTCTGTTGCTCATTGGTTCGCGGCTGCCTGGTGGCCTGCATCTGGTTCATACAGGAAAAGGTCTGCCAAGCATGCCGCATATCAACATGACGATTGCGGATGTGCGGCTTGCGGGTGGCGATGTTTCATCGCCGGCGAGGGGTGAATGGATTGTTCGGCATCATAACTTGCAGTTGCCTGATGGCGTGATGGTGGAACCTGATCTTTCCAATGCCGCCCCCTTCCTTGGGGCTGCGCTCATCGCTGGAGGAAGTGTTCGGGTGCCACGCTGGCCACGAAGCACGACGCAGCCTGGAGGCCTTTTGCCCGATATTCTTTCATCCTTGGGCAGTGCAGTGACATGGAATGGCGAACCATACAGCGCCAGAGTTGTTTCTGAGCAAGCAAACGGCATATTGGAAGTTCGTGGCAACGGCACGATTCATGGGTTAGGCCGTTTTGACATGTCGGCAGCGGGGGAGATAGCCCCGAGTATCGCGGCGCTGGCTGCATTGGCTGACTCTCCGACATCCTTGGTCGGCATCGGTCATTTGCGCGGTCATGAGACCAATCGGCTAGCGGCGATGGTGACGGAAATCAAGCGCATCGGAGCTGGGGCTAACGAGCTTGAGGACGGTATCAAGATTGCGCCCGTGCCTCGCAATGCGCTTCGTGGCGCGGTGATGGAGACCTATGCCGACCACCGCATGGCCACGTTCGCCGCCATGATCGGCCTCGCGGTTCTCGACACGCAAGTGGTGGACATTGCCACCACGCGCAAGACCATTCCCGATTTCCCCGGCATGTGGACAGCCATGTTGGCTTGATTTTCCTTCGGTAGGGAGATTCCATCAGATAGCTTCGCAATCAGGAATAATAAATGGTGGAATTCCAAGATTCTTGATTATCAATCGGTCACAATAATCTGAGAATCTCCCTACCGAACGAAAATCAATTCCAATGAGATTATGAAATGGCCGATACAGACTGAAGAGCCTGTACCGGCCATTTAGTCAATGCCCAATGGCATCAGCGGTTCACTTAGTGAACTCGTTGCCGTAGGAGTCCTTGCCCTCCTTGGCGATGGCTGCGGACTTGCGGGCGATTGCCAGCTCTTCATTCGTCGGGATGACGGCGATGACAACTGAACTGTCGGGGGTGGAGATGATGCGCGGATTCTTGGAACGAGTCTCGTTCTTCTCCTTGTCGAGCTTCACGCCGAAGGGCGCGAGCTTCTCGCACACGCGGCGACGAACTTCAGAATCGTTTTCGCCCACTCCTGCGGTGAAGGTGATGACATCCACGCCGCCCATTTGAGCGGTGTAGTTGCCGATGTAGCCCACGATGCGGTGGATGTAAACATCCATCGCAAGCTTGGCATCTTCGTTGCCTTCCTTGATGAGACGGTCCACTTCACGCATGTCGGCGAAGCCAGTCATGCCAAACATGCCGGACTTCTTGTTGAAGAGAGTGTCGAGTTCGTCCACGCTCATATGGGCGTTACGGATGAGGTGGAACACCACAGCCGGGTCAATGTCGCCTGTGCGGCTGCCCATCATTAGACCTTCCAACGGCGTCAGGCCCATCGAAGTGTCTACAGGCTTACCGGAAATCTGGGCAGAGGCGGAAGCGCCGTTGCCGATGTGCAGCACGATCTGCTTCAAACCTTCAGCCGGCTTGCCGATGACGCCAGGTACTACGCCGCCAATGTATTCGTGGCTGGTGCCATGAGCTCCATAACGACGAATCTTGTACTGATCCGCAACTTCCTTGTTCAACGCATAGGTGCTGGCTTCCTTGGGCAGCTGGAAGAAGAAGGAGGAGTCGAAGACGAAGATCTGCGGCACATCGGGCAGCAGTTGTGTCATGACTTCCGCACCAGCGGCCTCGGGGCCGTTGTGCAACGGAGCAAGCACGGCGAGGTCCTTGACCTGATTGATGGTCTTCTTGTTGACCAAGGCAGGCTTGGGGAACACGGAACCACCCTGCACCACACGATGGCCAACCGCCACGATGCCGGACTCATTAAGATCCGGGCCGTACTCCTTGAAGAAGCCCAATACGCGCTTCAGACCTTGCTCGTGGTCATGGATCGGCTCTTCAAGCTCGTGCTTCTCACCGTTGTATTCATGCTTGTAATGCCCATCGATGGGCTCGCCGATCTTCTCGACCAGACCCGAGGCGAGAGCTTCTCCGGATTCAAGGTCAACCAGCTGATACTTGATCGAGCTGGAACCGGAATTGATGACAAGTACGGTTTTCGCCATTGTTGTACTTCCTCCATAAAGGTTAAACGATCCGCAGGATTACATGCGGCTACCAACGTTCCAGTTTACTCAGGAGCTGTTACAACGTCGGTAGGATAGGTTTCATTCTCAGACAAGGCGTGCCGGCGGATAATTCTTTCAGCAATCCGTCTTGTGGAGTATGCGTACGCAACAAAACCATTGCTGATTCAAACTCAGTGAAAGAATCGTGGCACAAAGACCGGATTGCGCCACGGAACCATCGATATCTCGCTCTCAACAATGGTTCCGTGGTGCAATCCATATTCTTCTAGACCAAAAGGAAGCTCTGCTATTGTGCTGGGAAAGCACTTTCCTGCTAATGGTTATTAAAGGGCCTCAACTGCCGTCAATGCGACAGTGTTGATAATGTCGTCGACCAAGGCGCCTCGCGAGAGATCGTTGACGGGCTTGTTAAGCCCCTGCAGCACTGGGCCGATGGCCAAGGCGCCCGAGGTGCGTTGCACTGCCTTGTAGGCGATGTTGCCGGCAGCCAGGCTCGGGAACACGAATACGTTCACATGACCCGCCACATCGTTGCCTCTGGCCTTCGTTGCCGCCACGGTCGGACTCCAAGCCGCGTCGAACTGCACAGAGCCGACCACTGGCAGGTCCGGCGCCTTCTCTTTGACGATGGTGGTAGCTTCCTCCACGAGATCCACGTCCGGGCCTTTGCCGCTGCCGAGTGTGGAGTAGCAGAGCATGCCCACCTTGGGATCGATGCCGAACGAGCGGGCGGTGTCCGCCGACTGAATGGCGATGTCTGCAAGCTGCTCAGCGTTCGGGTTGAGGTTGATGGCGCAGTCGGCGAAGACCGCCACATGGTCCTTGAAGCACATCAGGAACGCACCGGAAACGAGCGAGGCGCCTGGCTTGGTCTTGATGACCTGCAGGGCGGGACGCACGGTGTTGGCGGTGGAGTTGATGGATCCGGAGACCAGGCCGTCGGCCTTGCCAAGCACCACAAGCATGGTGCCGAAGTAACTGGGATCGGTCAGTTGTTTGCGGGCCTGCTCAGGCGTCATGCCCTTCTTCGCACGCAGTTCGCACAGCTTCGGAATCATCTCGCCGAGCACGGCCTCGTCGTCCATTGCCTGGAAGCTGGCCGTCGAAAGAGAATTCAGTCCCAGCTCCTTGCCGCGGGCGAGGATGGCGTCTCTGTCTCCGACGATGACCAGATTCACGATGCTCCGTTCAAGCAGGTAGTCGGCGGCCTTGATGATGCGGTCTTCGCTGCCTTCGGGCAGTACGATGGTCTTCTTGTTGGCCTTGGCCTTGGCGAGCAGACTGTTCTGGAATGCGTACGGAGTGGTGGGTGCCCCAAAGGGAACATTCAGCGCAGCCACAACATCCTTGTCCGCAGCGTTGTTGCTGAATGCAGCCTGTGCATCAGCCACTGCATTGGTATTGTTTTCATCGGGGAAGTCCAAAGCCGGAATGGTCCATACCGGAACTGGCGAGTCCTTCAGTGCCTCTTTGGCATCGGAGGCCTTCTCATCGGTGCAACCAGTGACGAACACGCCTGCCACTTTGCTTCCAGCGGCTTCGACACTGCAGGTGCATGCATCAACTGTTGCCTTGACTTGCCTGCCGTTGCGAGGAATGGTGCATACAGCGAGGAATACTTGAGCGGCAAGGTCTGCGGCAATGCTTGCATTGAGTGCGAAATTTTCCGGATCGAAGACCTTGGAACCATCGGTACCCACAGCGACTGTGTAATCGGGATTGAGATTGTCCACAGCGTCTTGGAAAGCGGCCACAATATCACCGCGTGCGGCGGACTTGTCTTCTCTGGCTTCTCTAGGGCACACCGCTCTGACGCTTTCAACAGTTTGGCCGCAATTGGCAGCTTCCAGCAATACCGGGGTGAACGCATCATGTTTCTTGCATACGACTGGGCGGAACACCGCGGTTTTGCCTTGTGCAGCCAACGCTTTGGTGATGCCCCATGCCACTACATTGCGGCCGTTTCCGCCTTCTGGGCTGGCGATGTAAACAACTTTGTTTGTCAACGTGACTCCTTTGAGAAAGTCCATATCATGCTTCGGCAGTATTACCTAGCAATGGTTCTATTCTAAGAGGAGCCATGACGGAGTTTATGTGCGGAACAAAAGATGAGTGCTGGATACCACACTATTCTCGGTAAAATAGCAGATTGACTATCAGCAATACCCATCAATATAAAAACAGTGGGCATCGGAATTCAATCCGATGCCCACTGTTTTTATATCAAAATTCAGATCTACTTAAGACCGATTGATACAAGCTGAACTACTCGTTGTCGCTGCCGGTGTTCGTGGCGGCGTTGACCGAGGCCTTCTTGCCGGACTCGTCCACGTCGGAGTACACGAAGTCAGTGTAATCCGGGTGATCGTAGCCCTCGTCGACCGCGAACTGGAAGGCATCCTTACGGAACTGCTCCAGCTTGTCGATCTCGCCGGCATACTTCTTGGCATCGACCATGCGTAGCACCTCGCACACGAGTTCGTAGCGATCCATGTCATTGACGCGGACCATGTCGAACGGCGTGGTGGTGGAACCCTGCTCCTTATAACCGTGAACGTTGAAGTTGTCGTGGTTCGGACGGTCGAAGATGAGCGCGTGAATGTCGTGGGCATAGGAGTGATAGGCAAACAGCACTGGCTTGTCAGCGGTGAAGAGGTCCGTGAACTCCTTGTCGGAAAGCGCTTCGTCGTTCTCCTTGGGGGACTGCAGCTTCAGGGTGTCAACCACGTTGACGACCTTGAACTTGATGCCGAACTCCTTGAGCTTGTCGGAAGCGGCCATGATCTCCAGGGTCGGAACATCGCCGACGCAGGCCAGCACGACCTGAGCCTCGTCGTTGTTCTTGGCGGTGGAGGCCCACTTCCACTCAGCAGCGCCCTTGCCGAGCTCTTCACGAGCCTCGTCGAGGGTCTGCCAGGTCGGGCCGGGCTGCTTGCCGGCGAAGATGGCGTTGATCTTGTTGGTGTCCTTGAATGCCTTCTCGGCGACGGCCAGCAGCATGTTGGAGTCGGCGGGGAAGTACTCGGCAACGACATGGTCGTTGTTGAACGCCTTGTTCAGCAGGACGGAGCTCACGCCCGGATCCTGGTGCGAGAAGCCGTTGTGGTCCTGACGCCAGACATGCGAGGAGATCAGCATGTTGATGGAGCTGATCGGCTTGCGCCACGGAATCTCGCGGACTGTAGCCTCAAGCCACTTGGCGTGCTGGTTGAGCATGGAGTCAATCACATGGGCGAAGGACTCGTAGGTGCTCCAGATGCCGTGGCGGCCGGTGAGGACGTAGCCCTCGAGGAAGCCTTCCATCTGATGCTCGGAGAGCTGCTCTACGACCTGGCCGGTAGGAGCCATATGCTCATCGGTCTGCTCGGAGAGATAGCCGTTGTCCCACTGCTTGTTGGTCACTTCATAGGCAGCCTGCAGGCGGTTGGATGCGGTCTCGTCCGGTCCGAAGATACGGAACGAATCCGGGTTGTTCTTGATGATGTCGCGGGTGTAGTTGCCCAGCGTACGGGTGGACTCGGTCTGGCCCCAGCCGTGGCCGAACTTCTCGACTTCGGCAATGCGATAGTCGTCAAGCTTCGGCAGCTTCAGGTCTTCGCGAATGCGGCCGCCGTTGGCGTTCGGGTTCTGGCCGATGCGCAGCTCGCCCTTGGGCATGAAGCTGGTGACTTCCGGCTTGATGGCGCCCTTCTCGTCGAAGAGTTCCTCCGGATGATAGGACTCCATCCACTTCTTGAGCACCTGGAAGTGAGCCTCGGTATCGCGGGCGGAGGCCAGCGGCACCTGGTGCGCACGCCAAGAGCCTTCGGTCTTCTGACCATCGATGTACTTGGGGCAGGTCCAGCCCTTCGGGGTGCGGAAGATTAGCATCGGGTAGGTTGGACGATCGATGTCGTTCGTCTGGGCCTTGGCCTTGATGTCGCAAATCTTGTTGAAGATCTCTTCGAGCATGTCGGCGAAGCGGCGGTGAATGGACATATGGTCCTCGTCGTCGAAGCCGGCGACGAACTCATAAGGTTCGTAGCCCATGCCCTTGAAGAACTCGTGGAGCTCTTCGTCGGGGATGCGGGAGAGGATCGACGGATTGGCGATTTTGTAGCCGTTGAGGTGCAGGATCGGCAGCACGATGCCGTCGGTGCGTGGGTTGACGAGCTTGTTGGACTGCCAGCTGGTGGCCAATGGACCGGTCTCTGCCTCGCCGTCACCCACGACTGCGGGCACAAACAGGCTTGGATTGTTCATTACAGCGCCGTAGGCGTGTGAAAGCGCATAACCCAGCTCGCCGCCTTCGTGCATGGAACCAGGAGTCTCAGGCGCGAAGTGAGAGGGGATGCCGCCGGGATAGGAGAACTGACGGAAGAACTTCTGCAGTCCGGCCTCGTCCTTGGTGATCTTGGGATAGTACTCGGTATAGGTGCCGTCGATGTAGGACTGCGCCACGCCTGCGGGGCCGCCATGGCCTGGACCCATGATGAACACCGTGTTCTGCTGGTGCTCGGCGATGAGGCGGTTGATGTGGCCGAACAGGAAATTCAGGCCAGGGGTGGTGCCCCAGTGACCGACAAGACGATATTTCACATCCTTGCGGGTGAAGGGTTCCTTCATCAAAGGATTACTACGAAGATAGATCTGACCGATGGCCAGGTAATTGGCAGTGCGCCAGTATTTGTCGACGGCCGCGAGGGTCTCGTCGGAAACCGGAGAATCAAGCTTCTTCCACGGTGTTCCAATAACAGGACTTGTCATGTGTACTCCTGTACTTCTGCACAAAATGTGCGTTTGTTTGTTTACCTTCTGGGGAGTAAATTCTTCGGGCCTAAGACCCTGAAGCCTTCATCCCCACTCGTCTATTATTTTACGAGGAGAAGAAGACTTATGGAATCTTTTTTGCGGCTGTGTGCGGAATTGTAATGTATTTGATTGATTTCGTAACAAATAATCGAAATTATGTGACTTTTCCTAGCTTTGTTGTTCAATTAAAGAACGTTGGAAAGTTGCGATAATGAATAAATAGCACTGTTTTGGTATGTTCAATTCGACGTAAGGTTTCACGGCGTGTTGATGTACAGCACGTTCTGATTTGTTCAGTTTGTTGACGGCGTATAGATTGCCTTGTCGGCTTGAACATTGACAATATAATATGTCCTAAGAAGATTGTTGATGCTCTGGCATCTCCGTCTGTTTCAGTTCCAATATGGTAATACGAGAGAATGAGAGGTAACGCATGGCCACAGGTCCAGTGCTTGTCGTTGATTTTGGAGCCCAATATGCTCAACTGATTGCACGCCGTGTACGCGAGGCACATGTCTATTCAGAATTGGTCCCTCATTCCATGCCCGTGGACGAGATGTTGGCGAAGGACCCGAAGGCCATTATCCTGTCAGGAGGGCCAGCATCCGTCTACGAGGAGGGTGCCCCTGACATCGATTCCAAGGTTTTCGATGCGGGCGTGCCGGTGTTGGGCATCTGCTACGGCTTTCAGGTTATGGCCAACGAGCTTGGTGGCACAGTCGACAAGGCGGCCTTGGGGGAGTATGGCAAGACCGAGGCCGTCATCGACGATGCCAAAGGTGTGTTGTCCGGTTCGCCAGCGGATCAGAGCACGTGGATGAGCCACGGTGTGGCCGTAAAGAAGGCTCCTGAGGGGTTCGAGGTGCTTGCCCATACGGAAGGTGCCCCCGTGGCAGCTATGCAGGATGAGTCGCGTAAATTGTATGGGGTGCAGTGGCATCCAGAGGTGAAGAACACCCCTCTCGGTCAGGACCTCTTCGACACGTTTCTGCACAAATGTGCTGGATTGCCTTCCGACTGGAACGCTTCCGACATCATCGAGGATCAGGTTTCCAAGATTCGTGACGAAGTTGGAGACGCACAGGTTATTTGCGGACTTTCGGGTGGTGTGGATTCAGCGGTGGCTGCGGCTTTGGTGCACAAGGCCGTGGGCGACCAGCTCACTTGCGTATTCATTGACCATGGTATGTTGCGCAAAGGTGAGGCCGAGCAGGTGCGTCACGATTTTGTGGCGGCCACCGGCATCAAACTGATCGAAGTAGATGCGTCAGACGACTTCCTCAACGCACTCAAGGGCGTCACCGAGCCGGAGCGCAAGCGTAAGATCATCGGCGAGAAGTTTATCCGCACCTTCGAAAAGGCGCAGCGCCAGGTTATTGAAGAGGCGGGTGCCCAAGGCAAGGAGGTCAAGTTCCTCGTGCAGGGCACGCTCTACCCGGACGTGGTAGAGTCCGGTGGCGGAGACGGGGCTGCCAACATCAAGTCGCATCACAATGTGGGTGGCTTGCCTGCCGACATCAAGTTCAAGCTCATCGAGCCGCTGCGCACGCTATTCAAGGACGAGGTGCGTGCCATCGGTACCGAGCTTGGCCTGCCTGAGGCTATGGTTTGGCGCCAGCCCTTCCCTGGTCCTGGCTTGGGAATCCGCATCATCGGTGAGATTACGCGCGAACGGCTTGACCTACTGCGTGAGGCCGATGCCATCGCCCGTGAAGAAATGACGAAGGTAGGGCTCGACCGTGAGATCTGGCAGTGCCCGGTGGTGCTCCTCGCCGATGTGCACTCCGTGGGTGTTCAAGGCGATGAACGGACCTACGGTTCGCCCATCGTGCTGCGACCAATCACTTCGGAGGATGCCATGACGGCGGACTGGTATCGACTTCCGTATGATGTGCTCGCCACCATTTCCACGCGCATCACCAACGAATGCCCCGGTATCAACCGCGTGGTGCTCGACTGCACCTCGAAGCCGCCGGCCACCATCGAGTGGGAGTGATTGATTGGAACAGTGGGCGCCATTCCTACTTGATTACGTCTAGATCAGGCGTGACTTAATCCCGTGATTTGTGCCAATAAATGGTATGAATCGCGGGATTTATAATGCTGACCCGCAAATGTGCCGTTCTGTCACAGTGCGCCGGAGCCCGAACGATACCGGTAAAACTTCGTCAGATAATGCCATATTATGACACTGTGTGCTGGAATTTAGGAGGAAATGGTAAAACTCCGTCAGGTTATACCGAAATGTGATGCTAATTGCGGGAATGTGAACGGATGTCCATGATAAGTTCTGTTATCCAGGATATATTAGAGGTGTCATCTCAGCCTTCTTCATCGGCATCCGAAACGGCCTGGCTTTCGGGCATGGCGCAATCCGGCGGTTATGTAGCGGCGGCGGTCGCTCCTGTTGCCTTCGGCATTTTGCAGGGGCCGACGGGTTCGTGGGTGCCGGTGGTCGCGGTGCTGGTGCTCATCGTCAACGTTGTTCATGTTGACAATAACTGTTCGTTTCAGTTCCGCACGCGGTTGGCCGCCATCGCGCCCCCTCAAAGCAGTCTCATCATTGCAATCATGGGTTCAGCTCCGAGGCTCGGGCTTGATTTGTTCGGCGACCTGACGAATCTCCTTCTTCTTTGTCTCGTCCGCGAGTTCGGAGTTGTCGTAGATGTCGAGGATTTGCTGGGCATTGTCCAGGTCGGCTTTGTTGCGTGTGCCGGCATCGGTGAACGCCGAGATGCTCACCAAGGTGCGCAGGGCATCCATGTTTCCGGATTCGCGTGAGCGCATCACTGCGGCATAGAGCGTGAGCTTGAAGCTGCGGGCAGCTTTGCGCTCGCTGTTTCTGTGATCTACATACGGCAGGAAGAGTGCCACCAGTACTGCCGCAGTCTCCGCGATCGCCGTCGCCCATTCCGCTATAGATCCGATTTCCATAAGGCCTCTTCTCGTTCCTTTCAATGTGGCAATTGGCCGCATAATGACATATTCCCTGTGACATCCTATATATGCCCGGGCATTTTGGCTATGAGGATAGGTTGCATTCAGATTGGCCTGTTAGACTGAAACGGTTAGCGATGGCGTTGCCGGTATCGCCGGCTGCGCTGACTGGATGAATAATACTGACCAGATAAATTTTGAAGGAGCTGAAATGGCTGAACGGTTTGATGACGAGAAATCCCAGATGGAGCTGCTGCGCAAGTTCGTGGCATTCCACACTGAGAACGGCAATGAGAAGGTGGTGGCGGACGCCATCCAGAATATTTTCGACGAGGCGGGCGTTGCGAGCAAGGTGCTGCCCTTCGACGACGATCCGAAGCGTGCGAACCTGGTGGCAGAGGTTGGCAGCGGTAAGCCGGTACTTGTGCTCACCGGTCACATGGACACTGTTTCGGCCCAACAGGAAGGTTGGCGGACCGACCCGTTCGAGGTCACCGAAAAGGGTGATTTGATCTATGGCCGCGGCGTGACCGACATGAAGGCCGGTCTGGCTGCCATGGTCATCACCATGCTGCGCCTCAAGAAAATTGAGAACAGGTTGCATGGTACGGTGCGCCTGCTGGCTACGGCAGGCGAGGAGGTTGGCATGCCGGGTGCCGAGCGTCTGTACGAGGCCGGCTACATGAAGGATGTGGACGCCACCATCATCGGTGAGCCTTCCGGCTACAGCATGGTCTATGCCACGAAGGGCGAGCTCAACATGGAGTTCACCATGCAGGGCAAATCCGCCCACAGCTCCATGCCCGAACTCGGTGTCAACGCGGTGGAGGCCATGGTGGAGTTCCTCTCGTCGCTAACCGAACGTGTGAAGGCGGCTGCTAACGGCATTACCAATGCCGATTTGGGCGGCACCGTGTTCAACATCGATGTCATCAAGGGTGGCAGCCAAGTGAACACCATTCCGGAGCAGGCCAACGCCGAGATCAACATGCGCATCATCCCCGAATTCGACAACATCGCCATCCGCAAGGTGGTGGACAAGACGGTCTCCGATTTCAACGCCGGCCATAAGGCGCAGGTCTCCTACACCGTGGGCATGGATATCGTGCCGATCATCGGGGCCAAGGAATCGAAGGTCAACGACATCATCCGACAGGTCGGCGAGCAGAGCCTCAAGGACCAGGGCAAGGAAGGCGGGGAAGCCCGAATCCCGCTCGTCGGCGTATCGGGCGGCACCGATGCCAGCCGTCTGCTCATCGACAAGCCCATGGGCCAGCCGTGCGTCATGTTCGGTCCGGGCAACAACACCATGCACTGCGTCAATGAGAGCCTGCCCAAGCGCATGTACTTTGAATGGATTGACATGTATGAGAAGATTTGCAGGCGTTATGTGAATGCGGAATGATAATATATCCCCACATTGGCGTAAATCCCATTCGACGGGGCGGTGACTGTGTATATATTACGGGATTACGGGTCCGACAGATATAGACAATACGACTTGCCTGGGTCGTCGGACCCTGTGAATTAATACATCATCCATATATAGTGACATTTGGACAGTGGCATTTGGACCGCCGCAATAGTGCGGTTATACCATTCATGTTTAGCTCGGCCCATGAGGAGATCTGATTATATCCGTTTCGGCGAATCAGTCATCTGCTTTTGCATCTGTTGCATGAGATGTGGACAGGAAACGCTCCTCGCCAGGCAGCACCAGACACAGCACCACGGCCACGACGAAGCTGATAGCGATGGGATTGGTGGCGAAGATAGACTGGAAGAGCGTGGGGAAGTTCCTGAAGATTGAGCTCACCTGTGTGAAGCCCAGGCCGATGGTCAGGGAGAGCGCCGCGATGGTGATGTTGCGCTGGGTGAAGCCCGCCTCGGCGATCATCTGGAAGCCCGAGAGGATGATGTTGCCGAACATCATGATGGTGCAGCCGCCGAGCACGGCCTGTGGCATCGAGTTGAACACCTGCGCCACGCCCGGCACGAAGCTGGCGACGACGAGCAGCAGGCCACCCGAGAGGATGACCTTTCGGTTCACCACCTTGGTGACGGAGACCAGGCCGATGTTCTGGGCGAATGAGGTGAGCGGCAGGCATCCGAAGAGCCCTGAGACGATGGAGATGGCACCGTCGCCGGCGATGGCCCCGCTGGTCTCGCGGTCGGTGGGCAGGCGGTTCAGGCCCACCTTGGTCAGCGCAGCACTGTCGCCGAGAACCTCCACGGACGAGACCACGTATAGCAGGGCGAACGAGATAATCGATCCGGCATCGAACGTCGGTTTGAATGGCATGAAGCGTGGCAGGCTCAGCGCCTGGAGATTGGCGAAGCCTGAGAAATCCACCTTGCCCATGAATATGGCCACAACATAACCGAAGACCAGGCCGAAGAGCACGGAGAGCTGCTTGGCGGTGCCGCGGGCCAGCAGCTGGAAGGTCAGGCAGGCCGCCAGTGAGATGAGGCCGAGGGTGAGGTTCTGCCAGCTGCCGAAGTCCTTGGCGCCGGAGCCGCCGCCAAAGGAGGAAGCAGCTGTGGAGAGCAGCGAGAAGCCGATGGTGGTCACCACGATGGCCGAGACGATCGGCGGTACGTATTTCTTCCAGAACTGGGCGGTCAGACCCAGGATGAGTTCGACGAACCCGCCGGCGATGACCGCGCCCATGAGTCCGGCAAAGCCCTGCTTGCCTACGATGGCGGTGGCCGCGGCCACATACGTGAAGGAGATGCCGGTGACCATGGGGAGCCTGCTGCCGATGTGCCAGATGGGGTAGAGCTGCAGGCAGGTGCCCAGGCCGGCCACCAGAAGGCCGTTCTGGATAATCATGGCCGATTGTTCGGGTGTGAGGCGCGCCGCGGCGGTGACGAGGAATATGGGTGCCAAGTTAGCCACGAACATGGCCAGCACATGCTGCAGACCGAAGGGTATGCCACGCCAGAAGGAGATTTTTCCGTTCAGCTGGCGTAGGGCCTCGGCGGTAGACGGCGTGGCTGTCTCTGTTCCAGTGACTGCCGAAGCCGGTTGAGCCTCGTTGCCCTTATTTTGCTTGTTGTCGGGAATGGCTGAATCCTGTTGATTCGAATGCTGATCAGTGCTCAAAAGGGTCTCTTTTCATGGAAATGAGATAGTGCTGATAGCTGCTTATTGTACGCTGAGCCGCGCCTCGTTGCGCTTCCAGCGATTCTATGTCTATTTTCCAGGGGTGCCCTGCTCTGGTCAGGCGAATTCGATGGTGCCCTTTTCTCCGTCCATGGATTTGACGATGGCCAGTGACTGCACGTCGTATCCGGCATCACGCAGCTGGCTACCGCCGCGCTGGAAGCCTTTTTCTATGGCGATGCCGATACCCTCAATGACGGCACCCGCTTCGTTGCAGATGTCGATGAGACCGCTCATGGCCTTGCCGTTGGCCAGGAAGTCGTCGATGAGCAGCACGTGCTCGCCTTTGGTGAGGAAACGCTTGGAGACGATGACGGGGAATTCCTTCTGCTTGGTGTAGGAATAGACCTTGGTGACGTATTGATCGCCGTCGAGGTTGATGGACCGGGTCTTCTTGGCGAACACCACCGGCACGTTGCCGAAATGACGTGCGGCACAGCAGGCGATGCCGATGCCGGAGGCCTCGATGGTGAGAATCTTGTCCACATGTTTGCCGGCGAACAGACGCGCCCATTCGGCGCCCATGTGATCGAAGAGTGTCACGTCGCACTGGTGGTTGAGGAACGCATCCACCTTGAGCACGTCCCCGGGCTTGACCGTGCCATCTTTCACAATCCTGTCTTCCAGTTCCTTCATAGCGTTCCTCTCGCGATTCTCCCTGATGCGTGTCCTGACACAGCAGCCCACATGCCACAATGTGCATGGATATGTATGAAAGTAGAGCTTAACCATGAGCGGTGACTATTTGCACGATTCCCAGCTTTCAGCTGTGGTTCGTGGGTAAATTCTTGGAATCAAGTTCGGCGAGGAAGCTTTCGCGTGCACCTGGCCTTCTCTACGGTTCGTCAGTGAGTGCTGCGTGCGTTACCATGGTCGTATGTACATATTGCTGCCGCCTTCAGAAGGCAAGAGCGCGCCGGAAGACGGACCCGGTCTTGACATCGGGAGTCTGCCCTATCCGGAGCTCAACCAAGCTCGCAGACGCGTGGCCGAGGCGCTGATAACGGTGTCAAGGAGTGACAATGCGGCCGCGATACTTGGAGTCGGTGCTAGGACCATGTCCGAGGTCGTCGCTCAGCGTGATCTGTATTCGCTGCCGTGCGCGCCGGCCCGTGAGATCTACACCGGCGTGCTATATGAAGCGGCGAGATTGAGACCAGGCGACAGAGTGCTCATCTTTTCTGGGATGTTCGGAGTGACGAGCGGTGAGGATCTGATTCCGGCCTACCGACTTTCGATGAACGTCTCACTGCCTGACATCGGAGGGCTCAAGACGTTCTGGAAACGGGAGTTTGCCGGTTGGAGGCCTTCGTCTGACAGCGGTGTTTCCGATCAACGGAACGGCGAGATTGGCGGATTGCCGGGTAGCGGCGCTGCGGCTCAGCGGGCCGACGTGATTGCCGCCTTGGCAGGCAGAGATACAGGCAGTGACACTCAGACCAATGCGATGGCTGTTGACGGTGAAGCCGTAGTTGACATGCGCTCGCAGGCCTATGCCGTCACCTCGCATCCTGACGTTCCGTGGTGGATGTTGCGCGTGACGAATGCGAACGGGAAAGTGGTCTCGCACATGGCCAAGCGGTACCGTGGTTTGCTCACCCGCGCTCTGCTCGATGAAATGGCCCATGACACAACGCATGAGCCGGATGTGGCCGAGGTGGCACGGGGTCTGGGCAAGGTGAGTGTGGAGACTCGGGGCCTGCACAATGTGCTGACTCTGACCCCGGAGTTGCTTTGATTCTGATCTGTGGTCATTATCTAGGGAGATTTTTCTGATATAGCGCAAATGGCGCAAATCAAGAATGGCGGAATGAAGGCATTTTGCAATCCGCAACCGCGTCAGCGTTTCGAAAATCTCCCTACATAATGAAAATGGCTCATCGAAGGACGCGGTTGCGCCGGATGAATCTTAAGGATGTACCGCTATGTTGCGCACGATTTCGGGTACAGTGGTGTAACAGCGAAAAGGTAGGTGAGTAATGCAGTGGAGGCAGGAGTCCATGCTGGGCGGCGAGTCGGCGCCCGAAGCCGAGGCCGGCTACACAATCGCCGACGGCTACTCAGTGGATGAAGGCGACGCCTCGAACGGTTCGGACAGCATCGGTGCGCTCATCAAAGTGGCCAACACGCTCATCGAGCGTGAGCTCAACAACCGCGTCTCCGAGCTCATCGACGGTCTTGAGCTCACCGGTCCGCAGGTCACGCTGCTGGTCTACCTCTACGATTCCAAGGGGCGTACGGTGACTCAGAAGGAGGTGGCCGACAAGTTCGTGCTGAGCCATCCGACCATTCGCAGCATCGTGCGCAGGCTCGAGAGTGCGAAGCTCGTCGACCTCTCGCAGCTGAGCAATGACAGGCGCCAGGTGGTGCTTTCGCTTTCGAAGCACGGGTTCGAAGTGGTGGACCGACACATCGACGCCATCCGCGCGGTGATGGAGGACGTGAACCGGCGTATCGTGGGTGGCATGGATGCGCGGGAGCAGGAGTGGTTTGCCCGTACGCTGGAGCGCATCATTCGGGCGTTCTAGCGCGCGGTAAGGCTTGTTGCAGCGCCTTGCAATTGGGGTAGCCAAGATTGGCGACGGCAAGGTGCCAACGGCTGTTGCATAGCAAGCTATCTGACGTAATGATGAACTGATAACCGAGCATGAGAGATACATGATTTGTCGCTGTATGAATTAGACTGTAGTTCAAAGTGTAGCAAGCTATATAAAAGGGATAAGCGTGGCCTCATGATGGAAAACGACATGCAGACGGCGAAAGCTCAGAAGACAGGGGGCGCGGAGAAGAGACCGGAGCCTCGACCGGGCTCCGCTCCGATGGGCCAGAAGGCTGACGGTCAGTCGCCGGCCTCGCGCATCGGTGACAGACAGCGTACGGCGATGATGGCGGTGCTGCTCTTCGGCTCGTTCGTGGCGCTCCTGGCCGAGACGTTCCTCAATAATGCCCTCAACACCATTATGAACTCGTTCGGTGTCTCGCAGTCCACTGCGCAGTGGCTCACCACCTCGTACCTGCTGGTGGTCGGCCTCATGATCCCGATGTCCGCGTGGCTGTTCAATTCGTTCAACCTCAAGGCCAATTACCTGACCATGATGGGCATCTTCTTCGTCGGGTCGCTCGTGTGCGTCTTCGCGCCGAATTTCTGGGTGTTGCTCGCAGGTCGCATCATCGAGGCTGTGGCGGCAGGCGGACTCATGCCGTTCACCCAGAACGTCATCCTCATGATGTTTCCGCCGCAGAAGCGCGGCATGGCCATGGGTGTCACCGGCCTGGTCATCGGCTTCGGCCCTGCGGTCGGTCCCACCGTCTCCGGGCTCATCCTTCAGCTCTCCGATTGGAGGATGCTCTTCATCGTGCTTGCCGTAGGCAGCGGATTGACCTTCGTTGCTGCATTGTTCGCCGTGCGCAACATCACCACGCCGCACATGGGCAAGACCGACGTCATCTCCTTCGCCGAGACGATCCTCGGCTTCGGCCTGCTGCTCTACGCCCTCTCCGACATCGGCAACACCGGCAAGGTGACGTCACTCCTGGCAGCGCTGCTTGTAGCCGGGGTGGTCATCATCGTCTTGTTCTGCATGCGTCAGCTGCACCTTGCCGAACCGCTCATGGACGTGAGGGTCTTCACCAACGCGCGTTTCAACCTGTGCACCGTGCTGAGCACCCTGAGCAACATCGCCATGGTGGGCATCGAGCTCGTCCTGCCGCTCTACCTGCAGACCACGCGAGGCGAAAGCGCGTTGGCCGCGGGCCTTGTGATGATGCCCGGCGCCATCGTCATGATGATCTGCAACCCGATCTCCGGCGGCATGTACGACAAGCTCGGCATCAGAAAGCTTTCGGTGTTCGGCTTCGTCATGCTGCTCATCGGCACCGTGCCGATGCTCTGGTTCAGCCCGTCCACCAGCCTGGTCGTGATTGGCCTGTGCTACGCGCTACGCATGGTCGGTATCTCGTTCACCATGATGACCACGTTCACCGCGGGCATCAACGCGAGCGAGCCACGGCTCACGGCTCATGCCAACGCCGCCTCGTCCACGGTGCGCCAGATCGGCGGATCGTTTGGCACGGCCATCGCCATGCTCGTGGTGGCGCTGGCTGGTGCGAGCGCCTCGGGCGCGTCCAAGGCGGTCCGGGCCGCGGCCCAGGAGACCAGTTACCACTGGGCGTTCATCCTCATGCTGGTCTTCGCGCTGGTCGGTCTGTTCGCCTCGTTCTTCCTGCCGAGCGCCGAGGCCGAGGGCATCGGGCAGAAGGCCGTCAAGGGCTGAATCTGACGATGATTGAGGGTAACGCAACAGTTTTCGCAGAATCCCGATGCGGAATCAGGGTGTTCACTGTGCCAAAATGCGATGCAGTTCCTCGGTGCGCAGAGCGGGAACGGGCAATGCGGAGACGGGATGTTGCGAGCCATCCTTTGACATGACGGACGAAGCGCGAATGCCATCCAATGCAATCCAGAGATAACGTCGATACCGTTGGTCGTCGGCACTGGCTTTTGAAAATGGTTCTGATGATTCAGATGATTCGGATGCATCGTGGTCGTTGTCTCGGGGGAGTGCCGGTTTCCCTCCCTCATGTAGCGCCTCGGTGATGCCGAGAATGCCGAACTGGATGAGGATGAGATCGGTGCCGGTGATCTCGCCGCGAATCGCATGCTGCTTCCTGGCCCGTTCGGCGATGCGGTTGACCAGCGGCGCGAGGCGGTCGCGGGACCAGTCATAGCGTGTGGCGTTGGCGTGACGACTGGTGAAGAGCTGGGCCATGCCCCGATCGTGCACCTGCAATTCCAATCCCTGCTCCATGTAATAGACCAATCCCTGCCAGGCGTCGGGCATGTCGAGTGCCGTGTCGAGCACGGCTTCGATCTCCTTGACCTGCTCGACGATGATGGCGTCGATGAGCTCGGCCTTGTTCCTGAAGTTTCGGTAGGCGGTGCCCACACCGAGCCCGGCGTATTTGGCGACATCGTTGAGCGTGGCATCGTAGCCCTCGGAGGCGAACACCTCGCGCCCAGCCTTGAGCAGGCGCTCGCGGTTCGCTGCCGCATCGCGCCGGAGGTGGGTCGGTTTCCCTATGTTCGGTTTGGTGCGTCGGCTGCCGGAGCGATGTGTCGATGGATTGTCGGGCTTGGCTTCCTTGTAGCTGTTCAATGGTGTTGTGCCGATTGCAGTACTGTTCGTGCTCATGCTTGGGTCCACGTATTCCATAAGCGCAATTCTAGCGTAAACGGAATATGAATATCCGGAAGCGTATACTTGTCATAAACGGATATTGAATATCCGATTATAGGTGATGCAAGGTTGGCCGGTATGTTGCTTTTCGACAGCGGTCGGTTGCCTTGCGGCATCGCGTAACCAAAAGGAGTCTTATGCCTCAAGTACCAATTCGCACGCTGAACAACGGTGTCACCATGCCGGCGCTCGGCTTCGGTGTCTTCCAGTCCGCGCCCAAGGACACGACCGCCGCCGTGAAGGCCGCGCTCGAAACCGGCTATCGCCACATCGACACGGCAGCGGCCTACCATAACGAGGAGCAGGTGGGGCAGGCCATCCAGGAATCCCCGGTCGACCGATCCGACGTGTTCGTCGAGACGAAGATCTGGGTGAGCAGCTACGGCACCGGCACCACATACCGCGCTGGCGAAACCGCCCTCAGGAAGCTCGGCGTGGACGTCATCGACCTGCTCATCCTGCACCAGCCCAACCCCGGCAAGTTCGACAAGACCATCGAGGCCTACAAGGACCTGGAGAAACTGCTCAAGGACGGCAAGGTGCGCGCCATCGGTGTGAGCAACTTCCAGCCCGACCAGCTGAAGAACCTCATGGATGCCACCGACGTGGCGCCTGCCATCAACCAGATCGAGCTGCATCCCTACTTCCAGGAGCCGGATGTGGTGGCGGCGAACAAGGCAGCCGGAATCCTGACGCAAGCGTGGTCGCCCATCGGCGGCATCACCTTCTACCCGGGCTGGGACGAGCGCGGCCACAGCACGCTGAAGGATCTGACACTCATCGAGATCGGCAAAGCACACGGCAAGACCGCCGCGCAGGTCATGCTGCGCTGGCACATGCAGGAGAGCCGCTCCGCCATCCCGAAGTCCATCCATCCCGCGCGCATCGCCGAGAACTTCGACATCTTCGACTTCGAGCTCTCCGACTCCGAGATCGCCGCCATCGACGCTCTGGACACTGGCTATCGCTCCGGCCCGGACCCACAGCGCACGTACTGAGCGATATGAGTCTGTGGTGATATAGAGATTTTTGAAAAGAGTGACTTAGTTGGTTGCGATCCTGGCAATGGCGTGTTTGTATCTGCGATGATGTTCGATTACAGACGTAAGCACACCACCACCGTCATGGCAGTGGCTGAGTGACGACAAATGTTACTTAGTTGCTGCTGTGGGGAGTGTTACTGAGAGCTCCCCGCCCAGCGCGTGAATGGCGCTGAGAATGGTGCTGAACGCCGGGTCGCCCTTCTTGCTTAAGGATTTGTACATACCCTCACGAGTGCGGTTGGTGTCGGCGGCGATGCTTGAGATTTTCTTGCGCGCCTTTGCTGCAGTTCCGACGGTCTGTGCGAAGAATGCTGATCCCTCGCGTGGATCATCAAAAGTCGCCGCTTCCTCGAGGGCGAGATTGAGGTAGTCGACGATGTCAGCTTCTGTGCGCAGGTCGTCTTCTGGCCGAAAGTCTTCGATGGTAATCATAGATGTAGCCCTTTCTTTATAGCCTTAGCGTTTGCGATGTCGCGCTGCTGGGATTTCTTGTCCCTCCAATGAGGAGTAGGACGATGCTTGAACCTGATTTAGCAAAGTATGTACGATATCCAGGTCCGAAATGAAATCTCATTTCATACACGCCTTCTCCTACGGGCTTGATATCGCCAACGAGTTGTCCGGTAAATGCTACGCGTTGCCATTGAAGATCAAGGCGATGAACAGCTCGTTGGTCCCGTAAGTGATGAATCCAGTCAATGTATATGTTTGTCCGTTTGATGTGTAGTACCATAAGCTAATTGTAATCTCTACATTACAATTTTGCAAGGAGAATTGGATTGTTTTATATTGTCGTGATATGAGGAACCGCCATATAATTGATGGAATCCAATCGTGTGGCAGTTTTCGTTGTCAAACAGGAAAAGTGGAAAGTGGAATTGTCCATGCGTGTGACCGACGAAATGATCGCCCCCGAACTACGGACGGTCGGCAAGGTGATTCGTACGGTGATGCCGTACGTAGGCGATGGGGCGGTCAAGGCGGCGAATGCTCTGATGACGCTGCTCAAAGGGCACGCTCCCAAGAATCTGCACTATGAGCAGCACTGGTTGCGCAGGCCTGATGGGAGTCTGCTGCGCATCGCCGTATATGCACCGAAGGTATTCAACGAGATGGCAAAGCGGCATTCGAACAGATTTTCGAATGCAGATAATCCCAGTGTGCCTGGCATCCTCTTCCTGCATGGCGGCGGGTTCGAGCTGGGCTGCCCGGAACTGGAGATAGGTCTCATCCGCACCATCGTCGGCGCCACCGGTGCCGTGGTGTTCGCGCCGGACTACTGCTTGTCTGTCGAGACCCCATATCCAGCGGCGCTCGCGGACTGCTATCTGGCGCTGCAGTGTCTGGCCGAGCGTGCGGAATCGTATGGTGTCGACACCAACCGGATTATGGTTGTCGGTGACAGCGCCGGTGGCGGACTTACAGCGGCGCTGACATTGTTGGCACGGGACGTGGGGGAGATTCCCATTGCCTTCCAGATGCCGCTCTACCCGATGCTCGACGACCGCATGACGAGTGCCTCCATGCGAGGCAATGACGCACCGGTGTGGAACGAGCGGTCAAACCGGATTGCCTGGCGGCACTATCTTGGTCCGCTCTATGGCACCGGAGGCGTGTCGGCATACGCCGCTCCCGCGCGTGCCGCGGACTTGTCCTGTCTTCCGCCCACCGCCACGTTCGTCGGCAGCATCGATCCGTTCCACGATGAGACCGTAGACTACGTGAATCGTCTGCGTGCGGCGGGTGTACCGGTTAGCCTCAAGGTTATCGATGGTGCGTTCCACTGGTTCGACGTCCTCGCTCCGAAGAGTCCTCAGGCCAAAAGCGCGATGGCTTTCGTCGAGGAGCGTCTAATGAACCGAGGTGCATAGCGCAGATTACATGTTCACGCATCAATGAGTGCTTTGTCGAGTAGGTGACGCACTGCGGCGCTACGGCTTAAGTGATTTCGTTTCGCGTAATCGTCGAGTTTTGCCTCGCGTGAGTCATCAAGTCGCACTTTGATGATGGTCGTTGCTGGCGTTGACCCTACGGAAAGCGGTCTGCCTGCGGCACGTTTGCTTGCCGCATCCAACTGTTTGTCTGTGTATCCGCGCTCTGCTTCGGCGACATCGGCCTTGAGTTTCCTTGCCTCGCGTGTGTCGAAATCCTCATAGTTGAGAATCTTGTAATCGTTTGTCATGATCTGCCTTCCAGGTATGTAATGTATTTTGTTCGCATTTTCATTGAGTGGATGACGGTGGGCCCTCGACTCGTCTGAACAACGATGACTTCCAAAGGTGTGCCATTGTTTGTGAGACCCAAATAGAGAGTCTTGGGCGGATCGTCTTCCATCGGCAATATGCGTAGTGCGTGGTTGACGACGTATAAGGTATCTTCAGGTGCTATGCCGTGTTTCAAAGCTGACACAAGTATATTCTTTACAATATTGTACCACATAATATTAATAGAAGCTCAGGCATATAGCGGCTCGGCAATGATGAGGGTAGACTGACTTACGCAGCAAATTCGTGGCGGGTTGGCTTTAAGTAGGTTTGATAACTCTAAGCGCTCGCAGATGGTCTTTCTGAATGGAAGCCAAAACAGATAAGGGGATAGGCGTGGAGCAGGCGACGGGTTGGCAGATGGAACCGGAACCAGAGGAGTACGGTCAGGAACCGGCGCCCGAGTATGATGGAGGGCCAACGCTTGCCGAACAGCAGGAGTATGAACGTCAGCTTTCGTCCATGTCGCAAGATGTAGACGGGCAATCGGCACAAAGGCTGCAGAGCTCAACAAGGCAATTCACGCGCCGGCAGCAGCCTGAGTCTTCGCCTGCATCGTCTCGTCAACCGTCTTTCCAATCCCAGCCTCACCAGGAACCGGAGATGATCGCCCGCAGCGCCGACGAACTGCTGCACGGTCTCAACCCGCAGCAGGCCGAGGCCGTGCAGTCCCAGGTGCCGGCCCTCCTCATCGGCGCCGGCGCAGGCAGTGGCAAGACACGTGTGCTCACCCGACGTGTGGCTTGGATCCTGAGCCAGTTCGGCGCGTGGCCGAGCCAGGTGCTTGCCATCACCTTCACCAACAAGGCCGCCGCCGAGATGCGCGAGCGCCTTGGCAGCCTCATCGGACCGGTGGCAGGGCGTATGTGGATCTCCACGTTCCACTCAGCCTGCGTGCGCATTTTGCGTCGCGACGGCAAGGAGATCGGTCTGAAGTCCGGCTTCTCCATCTATGACACCGCCGATTCCCAGCGCCTCATCAAGCTCATCGGCACCGACCTGAACATCGACCTCAAACGCTACACGCCCAAGTCGATACTGTCCAAGATCTCCGACTACAAGAACAGCCTGACGAGCTGGCAGAGCCTCCTGAAACAGTATGCGCCCGACTACAAGCCGGGCCAGCGTGGCTATCAGCTCGGCAGGTATGACAACACGGAGGAGCTCTATGCAGTGGTCTTCGCCGAGTACGAGTACCGCCTTGCTGCCGCGAATGCCGTGGACTTCGACGACCTGATCGTGCGCACCGTGGAGCTCCTGCGCACTTGCCCGCAGGTGGCCGACTACTACCACAAGAAGTTCCGCTACATTCTTGTGGACGAGTACCAGGACACCAACCACGCGCAATACGTGCTCATCCGCGAGCTCGCAGGGGTCGACGCCGGCGTGCAGCGTGAACCAACAGCTCGTTTCGCAGGTCGTCAGGGCCCGGCATGGGTCACCGTCGTGGGAGACTCCGACCAGTCCATCTATGCCTTCCGTGGCGCGGACATCAGCAACATCCAGGATTTCGAAAAGGACTTCCCGGGTGCCAAGACCATCATGCTCGAGCAGAACTACCGCTCCACGCAGACCATCCTCGATGCCGCCAACGCCGTCATCGCCAAGAACTCCGGCCGTAAGCCCAAGAAGCTCTGGACGGCCCTAGGCAAGGGCGAGCCGATCGTCGGCTATGCCGCCGACAACGCCCAGCAGGAGGCCGGCTGGATCGCCAACGAGATAGCGAACCTCAAGAGCGAGGAGGGATTCAACTACTCCGATATGGCCATCATGTACCGTGCCAACGCGCAGAGCCGTGCGCTTGAGGAGGGTCTCATCAACGCCGGGCTGCCCTACCAGCTGGTTGGCGGCACGAAGTTCTACGAACGGCGCGAGGTCAAGGACGGCATCGCCTATCTGCAGGCCATCGTGAACCCCGCCGACAGCGTGAACATGCGTCGCATCATGAATGTGCCCAAGCGAGGGCTCGGGGCGCGAGCCGAGGCCATCGTCGCCCAGTATGCCGAGGAACACAACGTGCCGTTCTGGGACGGTGTCGAGCATCTTGAGGACATTCCAGACCTGCCGACCCGCACGCGCACCATGCTCTCCAGGTTCCGCGAACTGATGCAGGGGCTGCAGAAATTCGCAGTCGAAAACGATTCCAAACCCTCTGAGATCGTGGCTGAGGTGCTCGGAAAGTCGGGCCTTCTGGAGGAGCTGCAGCGTTCGAACGACCCGCAGGACCAGTCGCGTGTGGAGAACCTCTCGCAGCTACAGTCCGTGGCCGCCGAGTTCGAGCAGAAGACACCTGATGCCACGCTCGCCGCCTTTTTGGAGACTACGGCGCTCGTGGCCGACTCCGACCAGCTGCCCAGCGAAGGCGAGGATTCGGGCAAAGTCACGCTCATGACGCTGCACACCGCCAAGGGCTTGGAATACCCAATCGTGTTTCTCACCGGCATGGAGCAGGGCACGTTCCCGCACTCGCGTTCGCTGGAGGACGAGCAGGAGCTCTCCGAGGAGCGGCGCTTGGCCTACGTGGGCATTACTCGCGCCAAGCAGCGCCTCTATGTCACCCGTGCCGCCGTTCGTGCCCAATGGGGGCAGGCGGCCGAGATGCTGCCGAGCCAGTTCCTTGATGAGATTCCAGACGAGCTCATCGAGTGGAAGCGGCGTGAGGCCGGTGTGGAGCGGATGCGTTCGGGTTGGACCGGTGGTTCGGGTTCCGACGAAGACGACGAGTTCGGCGGCTGGGATGACGATGATGACTTTGGCGCCGGCTCCACATTCGGTGGTTCAGGGTCGGCCTACGGCGGGAGCGGTTCATCCTCCTATGGTTCGTCCTATGGCTCCCGTTCCGGCTCCGGCCATGGCTACGGTCACGGTTCCACATTCGGCGGCGGGTATGGTTCCGGCTCTTCGGCGTCAGACTCCGGTTCGCATTCCCATTCCTTGTATGGCAGCGGCTCGGGTTATGGCTCGAGGTCGGGTTCGGGCGGTTCCTACGGCTCCCGTTCGCATTCCTCGTATGGCTCGCACTCAGGCCATGGTTCCGGCTCATCGTATGGTTCCCGTAGCGGTTCGTCCTATGGTTCGGGTTCCGGTACCCGTGGCGGCAGGGTGTCGACCCGTCACGTGGCTCCCAAGTCCAAGTCTCGCTCCGTGCCGGCATCGAGCCTTAAGAAAGACAACAACCTTTCGATTGCGGACTTCGCTGTCGGCGACAAGATCACCCATGACCAGTACGGTCTGGGCACGGTGCTTGACACGCAGGACAAGGGCCGCAACTCCATCATCACGGTCGACTTCGGCTCGGACGGCGTCAAGCGCCTCATGCTGCGCGTGGCACCCATTGAGAAGCTATGACAGCGTGATGACCAAGCTTGAACTGGAGCTGTGAGACAGTCAGTTGCTTTCCCTTTCAGATTCCTCCATGCGACGTTTGACTTCGGCGCGGGAAGGATAATCTGCAGGAGGCTTTGTGCTGCATAGTTCTACAATGATATTGCCTACAGCCAGTACTGTCATATAGGTCAAGCATGCGATAATGGATTTGATCGGCCATGTGGACAAGAAGATGCTGAGCAAATCAGCCACAATAACGAACGCGGTCATTAGCGGGCTAACCGGGTTATCGGTTTTCTGCCTAAGTGAGAATTTGCGGAAGATGAGCGCGTCCACTGTGCGGTCAGTAGGATGACGCTCACAGTGGCGATACTGACACTAGCGGCGCTCGTCCGTGCTTCTTTCCAGAAAATTGCAACTATGCCGAACACCAGAGCCAATAGAACGTCCACAATGGCAGCGAGCGTTATATGGCCTATCCATACATCGGAAAACGGGAACGGGAGCCAAAGCAAGTCACCGGCATACTTAATCTTTACCGATTACATCGTTTCCTTTTTGGCTTGGCTGCCTGTTTCGTCGGGCGCTTCGATGGCGCTCCCGTTTTCATCTTCGTTGCTGTGGCTCACATCACCATGCTATCACGCATCGAGGTTGAAGCTGATGTCGATATTGCGCACGCTGTTGGTCAGGTAGCCCAGCGAAATGAAGTCGACGCCCGAGCCGTGGTAGGCCGGCAGCTTCTCTAGCGTCATACCGCCTGAGACCTCGGTTCTGATGCGGCTGGGAACCATGGCGCGCCACCGGCGAGCGGTTTCCACGCTCTGGTTGTCGAACATGATGATGTCGGCCTCCGCGTCGATGGCCGCGCGCAGCTCGTTCTCATTCTCAACTTCAACTTCTATGAGTTTTGTAGGCCCATTGGTGCGCCGCAGCAGCGAGACTGCGTCCTTGAGGTTCGATCCGGCGATGGCCAGATGATTGTCTTTGAGCATTGCCAGGTCGTAAAGGCCCATGCGGTGGTTCGAGCCTCCGCCGCAACGTACGGCGTATTTGTCGAAAAGCCGTAGCCCGGGAGCGGTCTTGCGCGTATCGAGAATGGTGATGTTCGGGTCGTCAAGGGCTGCGACGGCCTGGCTCGTCGCTGTGGCGATGCCGCTCATGCGTTGCATCAGATTCAGCGCCACGCGTTCGGCTGCCAGAATCGTTGCTGCATCGCCGCTGACTTGAGCTACCACACTGCCCGCGGTGACTTGGTCGCCGTCATGTGCAAGCGGTCTGTAATGGATTCGATTGTCGGTGGCATCGTCTGTCATCATACTGCATGTGCTGTTGTTCACACTGTCTGCCGCCGCTGTATCGCTGGCATTTCTGAAATCGTTCGAATTTACCGTATCGTGGCGGTTGTCGGCGGTGCCGAGCCCTGAATTGTAGTCATCGCTCAGCAGCCGGTAGCAGTACTGCGGAATGTCGATTCCGGAAATCACACCGTCCGCCTTGACCAGGAACGAACCACTCACACGGTGGCCGACGGTTAACGGTGCGGTCAGATCGCCGGTGCCAAGGTCCTCCGCGAGGAACCCGCGCAATTGAGCGGAGATAGTCTGGAATTGAAGTTTCATGAGGTTTGCCTTTCATCTGTTGATCAATAAGGATGCCATGAAAGTTAAGCATAGGAATAACGGTGGTAATTGCAACATACAGTTGCCCGACACTGGTGTATTACGTGTGTCGGGCAACGATAATCAGGCTTCTGCTACTTTTTGCGACATAGAATGTCGCAAAAAGTAGCAGAAGGGGTTGCAGCGAATTGGTGTCTCAGGCAGTAGCCCCGGTCGCGTCAGCAGCTGCGACACCAGCCTCAGGCTCGTCCACGACTTCCTCGTCCTTGACTCCTGCCGCCAGCACGACCTCCGCCACAATGAGCAGGGCGATGAAAATGCCGAAGATGACGGGAATGCCAAGCTTCAAGTCAAGGAACCAGCCCACCAGGAACGGCCCGACGGTGCTGCCGACCCTGCCCACGGCCTGCGCGGAACCCATGGCCGTGGCGCGGATGGACTTGGGGAACTGAATCGGCGTCAGGGCGATGAGGATGCCCCAGCTGCCCAGGTCGAAGAACGAGAGGAAGGCTCCGGCGATGATGATCACCACCGGGCTCGTGGCCACGGCAAAGACGAACGCGGCGGCGATGGTGCCGAGGATGTAGCAGAACAGCATCTTCTTGCGGCTCACATGCTTCATAAGGTATGCGGCCAGATAGTAGCCGGGTAGCTGCGCCACGGCCATGCCGAGGGTGTACCCCAGTGAGTTCACGAAAGAGAAGCCGCGCATGGTCAGCACGCTCGGCAGCCACATGAAGATGCCGTAGTAGGTGAGCATGATGAAGAACCACATCGCCGTCAGAGCGATGAACCGGTTGCGGTATTTGCTTGAAAAGACCTCGTGGAACGTCGCCCTGTGCTCGGTCGGCTTGATCTGCTCTTTTGGCAACTTGCGGCGGAGCACCAAAACGTACAGTGCGAAGACGCCGGCAATCGCTGCTGCCGGCCGCCATCCGAAGGCGGGAAGCACCAAGTAGGCGATGAGCGAGGCCACAATCCAGCCATAGGCCCAGAAGCTGTCGCCGAGCACCAGCATCTGCGAGCGCTTGGTGCCGGTGTAGTTGTCGGCCAGCATTGTGGCGGCGATGGGAAGCTCGCCTCCCAGCCCCACGCCGGTGATGAACCGGACGATCATGAACCACGCGAGGTTCGGCACGAAGACCAGGGCGAGATTGCCCAGCGAAAAGATGAGGAGCGTGGTCATCATCATGTTTTTACGGCCGTATTTGTCGGCGAGCCGTCCGCACAGGGAGCCGCCGAACACCATGCCCACGGAGGTGATGGCGCTGGCCAATCCCTGCTGTGTGCTGGTCAGGCTCCATTCCGTCTTGATCATCGGCATGATGAACGACACCAGGGCAACGTCCAGGGCGTCGAGCATCCATGCGGTTCCTACGATCAGCAGCAGATGCTGTTTCTTCGCAACCATTAGGTGAATACTTCTTTCTTGTTCTCTTCATAACAGGCGCGTATTTCGCGCTGAGCGACATTGTAAGCGTTTCTGTCTGTTTCGTAAGTCGGTTCTCATTTTTGTTTTTCGTTATTATCGCTTGAGTTTTACGCGGTAATTCGAGGGGGGGGGATTAGTCTAGATAGACAGAATGTATAACAAATCACATTTGCGTGATCTTTCTTTCACAGGCACGCGGATTGGGGACGACATGGATGTTGACGCGGATTATGGTGATATCATCGAACTCAAGCATGTTGGTTATGGCTATGGAAGCCACAGCATATACAGCAATCTGAGTCTGAATTTCGCAACGGGTCTCTACGGCCTGCTTGGGCCCAACGGCGCAGGCAAGACCACATTGATGAACCTGATTGCCACGCTGGCCCTGCCTCAGCGCGGATCGGTCCGCATATCCGGTGCACGCACCAAGGACTGGCGTTCCCGGCGTGAGGCCCGCACCCATATCGGCTACCTGCCGCAGCATTTCCAGCTGATGAATAGTTCCTCCCTGTTGCACAACGTGCGTTACGCCGCCTGGACGCGGGGGCTGAGCTTACGTCAGGCCGATGCCGCCGCCCGCTGGGCCATCGACTCGGTGGGGCTCGCGGACGTCGTGGATCAGCGGGTCAAAAGTCTTTCGGGAGGCATGCGGCAGCGGGCCGGCATCGCCTGCGCCGTGGCGACCAGACCCGACATCCTCATTCTCGATGAGCCCACGGTTGGTCTCGACCCCATCCAGCGCATCGAGATACGCCGGTTCCTCGACGGATATGCCAAAGGGCGCACGGTGATTGTCAGCACCCATCTTGTGGAGGATCTTGCCGCCATGGCCGACCAGGTGTTGGTGATCGACCATGGGCGTGTGCTCATGGAGGGAAACATGGACGAATTGGCTGCGTTGGGCGACGGCGACGACAAGATGACCACGGTTTGGGAATCGGGATACAGGCGTTTGCTTGACGGACGGGGAAGCGGCAGCGATGGAGACGCTGGGAAGATGCCCGCCGAATCCCTGCAATCCGCCAAGGTCGGCGGAACGGCTGATGACGCAGAGGAGGGACGATGATGACATTGCTTGGCTCGGAAAGCAATGCAGGTTCGGCTATGATGACGGGCTTGTCGTTGAAGGGCTCATTGTCGGTCAGCCTATGCGGTGGTGTTGCTGACGCTGCACCCATGGTGCAGAACGATTCACTCCCGTTCGTCTTCACAGCCAGACATGGCAGGCACAACGGCAATCAGAGGGTAAAAGGAGTACGCCTCAAGGCACGTTCTGCCAGTACGAGTTGCGGACACGGCGAGACAGGTGGCCCTCCATATGTCGGTTTGGTTCGTAGAGGGTTATGGCCGCTCACTCCGCTCAGCGTTTTGGTCGTGGTGGTGGCTGTGGCGGCATGGCCTCTTTCGCTGGGGCTTTCAAGTTTCAGCAATGTTCCAGGCCCCGCCAGTCTCATGGTGGACGCTTCGTTCGCACATATTGTGCCTGACATTGCGGCGTGTGTGTTCGGTGCGTGGCTGAGCTCCCGGGTCGCCGGTGCCTCTTCGCTGGTCAACCCGCCCTGGGGCGCTGGAAGTCCATGGCGCAGGCATGGTGTGGCGATGGCAAAACTGATCATGGTCTGTGTTCTGACGTATCTGTTGAGTCTGTTGCCTGAGCTGTTGCTGACTCGTGGCATCGGCAAGGTTGGCGACATCCCCTGGGCCGTCTATGCGTCCGGCTCGCTGTTCATCGCCAGCATGGCTGCGTTCGGTTATGCGCTTGGAGTTGTGCTCGGCACGCGTTGGTCCATCCCGCTTGCAGGACTCGCGGCAGTGGCCATTGATTGGGTCGGCATCTTCGCATTGCAGCAGAAGCCTTGGGACGGCGGTGTCGAACCTGCTGAGTTTGGTAGTCCTTTGGCTTTGCTGTTTCCGGTATTGCCGAGTGTCTCCGGCGATGAGCCAGGGCTCAGGATGCAGGGCGCAGCATTGGCATGGCAGGTGACGTTCCGGCTTGTGGTGATTGTTGCCTGTCTTGCCGTGTGTGTACTGTACGTCATGCTGTGGCGGGCGGACAGGGATATCATCAAAGCGAAAGTAACCTCGTTGTCGGTGTTGGTTCTAGTGCCGGTATTGCTCGGTTCGGTGGTGGCTGGTGTTGGTCCGAACGTGTGGCATCGCGCCGATCCGTTCGTGCCCACCTGCAGCAGCGTTGGCAAATCTGGAATTACTGTTTGTTCGCATCCCACCGATGCAGTGCATGCCGATCGGTATAGGAACTATGCGCGGTCATTCGCCAAGTGGCTCCCTGCGGATGGGTTCTCCAGCGTTGCCGGCAATAAGCGCAATCCAAGTATGCTTCCTACTGTGAAAGCCGGAGCCAACGCCAGGGCAGTCGGTAACGCGAAGGCAGGCTACGTGCTGCTGATTGGGGATGCGTTCACCCCGTTGAACAGCTCCACACGTTGGAACCTGAGCAACAGTGGGTATGCCAAGGTCAGCAGGTTCGGCGGTCAGGTGGTGCAGGTCGACTCGATGAATGGTTCGCAGTACATGCCGCTTTCCGAATTCGCCAAGATGTATGCATCTGCCATGGTGGGAGCCACTTCATCGGCGTTAGGCTCTTCCACGGATTCGGCTGACACCGAGGATTCCGATAGCCTCGAACCGTTGAACACGCCTGAACGGATCAACGCGTATCTGGCAGACAAGTTGCCGATAGTCATGGTGGAATTGGCGGAATATGAGGATTCGGGTAAATATAACCCAACAACCGTGGGGACTTACGCAAGCAAGGGCAAGGTGTTTGAGGTGCTTGACAATGCCAGCGATCAGGAGCTGCGCGAATTCTACAAACGTCACGCCTCGCAGATTCAGTCATGCACGTTGACTCCTCGGGATGTACTTGCCGACCCCATCGCCAAGTATTAGCGGTGTGAGTATGGCGAAGCATAGGCATAGCAAGGTATCGGGGCTTCCGAATTGGCTTGCGGACTGCCAAGTGTGGCTGCAAGGCCGGCACGGTGTGTGGGCGCTCACGGTCTGTCTTGTCGGACTGGCATTAGCGTTACTAGCGGTGGCACTCGGCAAGGGAGACCCACAGCGCTGGCTCATCTACGGCGATCAGGTCTGCATTCCCGACCCTGCAAGTCGTGGCAAACCCTTGCCCAAACTTCCAGCAGGTGTCACATTCGTGGGGTGCAAGCCGGGAACGCGTGAACTGGGTCTTGTGGTGCCGCTTGCCGAGGTCACACTGGTGATTGCCGTTGCCGTTGCTGTCGTTCTGCTTATGCCCGCCTTGCCCGACTGGGAACGGTTCGCCAGCCGCAGGCTTTCGCTCTATATCGGCGTGGCGGTTGGACTGGCCATGGCATTGCCGGTCGGCGGTTTTGCGTGGCTCGGCAAAATGGTTGCGAAGCAGGGATTGCGCTCGCAGGTGGGAGTGATTTGTTTGGACGCACTCATCGGCATTGCGCTGATGCTCATCGCCATGGCGTTGCTAGGCAGGTTTTTGGGTCTGGGACTTGGTCTGGGGCTCTTTGTGGTGAATCTGCTGATGCAGAAGGCTCAGGCACGCACCGGCTTCGCACTGCGTTTCTACGATGTACATAACGTGAAGGGCATGGTGCCGTTTTCAGTCACGGTTGCTGTATTGGCGGTGCTGCTTGTCGTTGGAGTGGTCGCCCTGTCCGCCACGTGCGGCCGGAGTATGCACTTTGACGATTGATGATGCACGGTTTGGTCGGCCTGTCTACCACATGTGGCCGGGGTCTACGGGTCGAAGATTGATTGCGGCCGGGCTTGGTCTGTGTTTACTGATCGATTCTAGAGCCTGACACCGTTGCCGATTTTGAACGTCGGCAAGGGTGCTCCATACGTCCGTGGGCAAAGCTCGACAGATTCTCAATCATGACCTAGTTGAAGGATGCGCTATACGTCCGTGGGCAGAGTGTAAAATAACCAATTGTGCCTGTCATAATGGCAGGCATTATCTGGAGTCTTAGCCCATCAGTGGGTCGGCGACTCGGTTGGGTATGTGCTTAAGCGCAATATAGGCAACTGAGGCGTTCGCGCTTGGCGTGAGTGAAGCACTGGAGAGGCCCGGCTCAGCGTGGTAGTGGTAGTGCTGCCGCGTTCCGTTCAGATAACGACAGAATACAAAGGAATACAATATGACTAACGTTCAGCGTTCCCGCCGTCAGGTGCGTCTTTCTCGCGCCCTCGGCATCGCACTGACACCCAAGGCTCAGCGCATCTTCGAGAAGCGTCCTTATGCTCCAGGTGAGCACGGCCGTACCCGTCGCCGCACCGAGTCAGATTACGCGGTTCGTCTTCGCGAGAAGCAGCGTCTTCGCGCCCAGTATGGTCTCTCCGAGAAGCAGCTTCGTGCCGCTTATGAGAAGGGCACCCACACCAAGGGCCAGACCGGCGACGCCATGCTTGCCGATTTGGAGTCTCGTCTCGACAACCTCGTACTGCGTGCCGGCTTCGCCCGCACCACCGCTCAGGCCCGTCAGTTCGTGGTCCATCGTCACATCATGGTCGACGGCAACATCGTCGATCGCCCGTCCTTCCGCGTCAAGCCCGGCCAGACCATCCAGGTCAAGCCCAAGAGCCAGACCATGGTTCCCTTCCAGATCGCCGCTGAAGGCGTGCACCGCGATGTGTTGCCCGCCGTTCCTGGCTATTTGGATGTGAATCTGCCGTCGCTCAAGGCCACTTTGACCCGTAAGCCGGAGACCTCCGAGATTCCGGTCGAGGTCAACATTCAGTACGTCGTCGAGTTCTATGCTCGCTGATTTCTGAATCCACCTAAATTCTTAGGGACATACAGCAAGACCCTCGCCAGACGCGTCAAGCGCCGCGAGGGTCTTTGCTATTCACCGAAGAATAGTAGTACAATATTATGTACAGAATGAATGGAGACAGTTATGGTGACCGCAGTGGCATACAGCAATTTTCGCAAAGACCT
Source organism: Bifidobacterium sp. ESL1118 (assembly GCF_058505595.1). Lineage (NCBI taxonomy): Bacteria > Bacillati > Actinomycetota > Actinomycetes > Bifidobacteriales > Bifidobacteriaceae > Bifidobacterium > Bifidobacterium sp. ESL1118. The sequence continues at coordinate 1,108,902 of NZ_CP196371.1, read as the reverse complement.
TAAATCTTATATGCGTAAGGTCAACGATGATGCGGATACCGTGCTTGTGACTAACAAGAACCCTGATGACAACGTTGTCGTGATGAGCGTCAACGATTATGACTCACTGATGGAAACGTTGCGTATTTACCAGAATCCGTATTTACGCGGCAAGATTTCTCGAGGTCTGCATCAGGCCGCCGGTGGGAATGCCGTTCCGCACCCCTTGGTTGATGCAGGGGAATAACATGGCTTTTGAATGGAATGAAGATGCTTGGAATGACTATCTCTACTGGCAGAGGCAGGATAGGAAGACGTTGAAACGCATCAACAATCTTATCAAGGATGCGGCACGTCACCCATATGAGGGTCTTGGAAAACCGGAGCCCTTGAAACGGGAATTCAAAGGAGCTTGGTCGCGACGTATAAATGCCTTCAATAGATTGATCTATACAGTATCTGATGCTGGGTTGTGCATTCTTTCCGCACGGGACCATTACTGAAGTTTTAAAAGTTATATTCGTCAATGAGGTACACGACTGTTATTGGGTTGTGACTTTCTCAGACATTGCGGCACAATTGTGGTGCCACATGAACCTTACAAGCCGAGGACAGCCTCGACAATCCAGCTGACGACCATCATGATGAACGAGCCAAGAACGGAGACCCAGAAGCCGCTGATCACCACGCCTACGCCGAAGATGGCGACGGCGAGCCACGAAGCCACCGCCATGCACAGCCAGTTGACGATGAGGGCGAAGAAGCCGAACGTCAGAATGGAGAGGGGCAATGAAACGATGTGAAGGAATGGCTTGATTGAAGCATTGATGAGTGCCATGAACAAGGCGAACGCAGCGATGCCAAGAATCGGCGGTCTGCCTACTGCGTGCATACCTGGCATGAGTGCCACCATGACTCCGGCCGCTATGGTGAGGACGAACCAGCGTGTGAGAAAACGTTTCATACTTACATTATGACATCCGCCTATAACTGCTACATAAAGTGCCGAATGATGGCATTATCCGTCGGGTTTCGCGTAAACACCGACAAGATGTGCCAAGAAATGTCACTATTTACTGCATGCCATCAAAACACCTACAATTAGTGACTTTTTACGGCACTATGTACCGCGGTAGAGATGGAAGACGACAAATTATGCCGTAATCCGACACTTTTTGTCGGACTTGCCGACGTTGAGACCAAATTCCGACAAGTAGTGCCATATACCGGCACTATCTGTAGGAGTTTTGATTGAGAAGACCAAGTAGCTGTGCTCATCGCGCAATCGGTGTCATAATGGAGGCATGATTTTGCATTTGCACTTGGTCCGCCACGGGCAGACTTATTTCAACCGTTACAACCGACTTCAGGGCTGGTCGAACTCTCCGCTGACTGAAGACGGTCTCAAGGATGCCGACAAGGCTGCCCAAAAACTCAAGAATATCGATTTCGCCGCAGCCTATTGCTCCGACACCACCCGTGCGCAGCAGACCGCCGAGCGCGTCCTCGATGTCAACGAGCAGGCCGGGCACAGCCGTCCGCAGCTCATCAGCGACATGCACTTTCGCGAGCAGTTCTACGGCTATTACGAAGGCCGTGATATGGGGGAGGCCTGGTGGGCCGCCGGTGCGCCCCACGGAGTCAATACCTACAATGCCATCGTTGAGCGCTACGGACTTAAGGCCACGCGTGACTTCCTCAAGGAGGCCGACCCCTTCCACGATGCTGAGTCCGATGACGAATATTGGGTACGCATCGCTGGCGGCTATGCACTGATCGCAGCCAACAGGAATTTACGCGATGGCGACCATGTGCTGCAGATATCTCATGGCAACACATTGCTGAGCCTAGTGCGCCGGTTTGCCAGATCTGACGACGGATACGACCTTTCCGAGCGCCCTGCGAACGGCAGCGTCACCGAATTCGACCTCGATACGGATGCTCCGTTCGCTTCTTCGCTGACGGTCAAGGCCTATAATCTGTGACCTGTGAATCGTTGGTCTCGCAATCGGTTTTGCGGTTGGTTGCAGTGGCTTGGCGGCGAGCGGATAGAGATGACTTGATCTGCCAAGCGTCTCGGGCGTTCGTTAAGCTTGCAACAGCATGATGTGCATGGATTGCCATGCCTGAAAGGAAAGAGGCAGAAATGAGTATCGGAGACATCGCCGGGCTTATCGCTGCAATAGCGTTCGCCGTACTTGCCGGGTTCCTCATCTATCCGCTCATTCGGTTGGGCAAGCTGTTCGACCAGTTGGCGCAGACCGTCAAGGATTCCGGCGACCATGCCATACCTGTGCTTGATGAGGGTGCCACGACGGTTCGTCAGGTCAATAAGTCGCTTGACGATGTCAATAAGATCTCCGCAGCCGCCTCCACCACCGCGGGTAATCTTGGAGCGTTGACCGATTTGTATGGTTCGTTCCTTGGCCGACCGATCATCAAGATCGCTGCTGGTGCCTATGCACTCAAGACCACTGCACAATCGTTCCTGAAAGGTTCGGCTCGGGGAAAGGCAAAAGATTCTAATTCGAAGCCATCTTCCGCTGCAGCCCAACCAACATCCAAGGGCAAGGAGCACTGATGTTCAAGCGACTTTTATGGCTTTCAACAGGTTTCTGCCTGGGTGTCATTGCGATTGCTAAGGCTGAGGCTTATGTTCGTGCCAACACACCGGACAAGGCCCGCCAGTTCGTGCTAGGTCCGGACCAAGACAACGTGGCAGCTCGTACACTTTCGGGCTTGGTCGGTGAGTTCAATGCCACACGCAAGGCGCGTGAAGACGAGCTTGGCCGTAAATACACCGATAAGTCGAGTGCTTCGGTCCGCTGAATTGGCAGATTGTTTCGTTTGGTCGCATCTGCGGCGTGGTAGCGTATATGATTTTTCGGTGGAACATGCCAGGCACTAAGCGAATCATTTATATTACATGTTAGAGATATTGCATTGCGTCTTCAGGCGCAGATAAAAGGAGTAGCACGTCCATGCGCACCGCGGAAATCGCCAATCGCTTTCAGCATTACTTCGAGCAGCAGGGGCACCTTGTGGCACCTTCGGCATCGCTGATCAGTCCGAACCCCACCACACTGTTCACCATCGCCGGCATGGTGCCGTTCATCCCCTATCTGCTTGGTGAGCAGACACCGCCCTCGACGCGCATGACCTCCAACCAGAAGTGCGTGCGTACGCTCGACATCGATGAGGTGGGCAAGACCACCCGCCACGGCACCTTCTTCCAGATGCTCGGCAACTTCTCCTTCGGTGACTATTTCAAGGCAGAGGCCATCCACTACGCGTGGACGCTGCTCACATCACCGCAAGACCGGGGCGGTCTGGGTTTCGACCCGGAGACCTTGTGGGTCACCACCTACACGGACGATGAGGAGGCCCGTAGCCTTTGGAAAAACGAAGGCTTCGACCCCGAGCACATGGAGGTCCTCGGCATGGAGGACAACTTCTGGACCACCGGCGGCCCTGGCCCTGGTGGCCCGTGCTCCGAAATCTATGTGGATCGTGGTCCCAAGTACGGCAAGGAAGGCGGTCCGAGCGCTGACGAAAACCGATATATCGAGATTTGGGACCTCGTCTTCGAGAATTATGCGGTTGACAACGTGAAGTCAAAGACCGACCTACACATCGTGGGCGAGCTTGAACACAAGAATATCGACACTGGTGCCGGCCTGGAACGTTTGGCCTACCTCATGCAAGGCAAGCAGAACATCTACGAGACTGATGAGGTCTATCCGGTGATCGATGCGGCCGAGAAGCTTTCTGGCCGCAAGTATGGCGAGAATGAGGCGGACGATGTACGTTTCCGCGTCGTGGCGGACCACGTGCGCAGCGCCTTGATGATCATGAGCGATGGCGTTCGTCCGAGCAATGTGGGCCGCGGCTATGTGCTCCGCCGCCTGCTGCGCCGCACAGTGCGAAGCATGAAGATGCTGGGGGTATCCGAGGCGGTCATGCCCACGCTGCTGCCGGTATCCAAGGATGCCATGGCACCCAGCTACCCGGAGCTCAACGACACCTTCCACGATGTTTCCGAGGCTGCCTACGGCGAAGAGGATGCCTTCCGCCGCACGCTTGAGAACGGCACCGCCATCCTCGATGTGGCTGTTTCCAAGGCCAAGAAGGATGAAGGCAACACCGTTTCGGGAGAGGACGCGTTCGCCCTGCACGACACCTACGGTTTCCCGATTGAACTGACAGTCGAGATTGCAGCCGAACAGGGTGTGGGTGTGGACCGTGAGGGTTTCGATGAGAAGATGGCTGAGCAGAAGTCCCGCGCCCGTGCCGATGCATTGAAGAAGCGGCACAATGTGGACTTGAGCGTCTATGACGATTTCAAGAAGACTCTGGCAAAGCCAATCGAGTTTCTCGGTTACAAGGAGCATTCAAGCCGTTCCACTGTAATCGGCATCATCGAGGCAGGCAAAGGCTCCGTCCAGCGTGTCGAAGGGCCGGCCCAGGTGGAGGTCATTCTCGACCGTACGCCGTTCTACGCCGAGCAGGGTGGCCAGCTTGCCGATGAAGGCGAGATGATTTCCGACGACGGTGCCGTGCTTGAGGTCGATGATGTGCAGAAGCCCATCAAGGATTTCACCGTGCATACCTGCCGATTGACTGAAGGTACCTTGAATGTGGGGGATGCCGTAAACGCCAGCATCGACGTGGAACGCCGCAAGGCGCTAGGTCGTTCCCACACCGCCACCCATGTGCTCCACAAGGCCATTCGTGAGGTGCTCGGCGAGCAGGCCACGCAGCGGGGGTCCTTGGTAGCTCCTGATTATCTGCACTTCGATTTCCAGACGTCCACGGCTCCCACCAAGGCTCAGCTCGATGAGATTGAGGCCCGTGTGGTTGAGCGAGTGTGCGACGATCTGCCGGTCACCATGGAGGAAATGGACTATCACAAGGCCATTGACCTGGGAGCCATGCATCTTTTCGGCGAGAAATACGGCGATCGTGTCCGTCTGGTCACAATAGGTGAAGATGGATGGAGCCGTGAGCTGTGCGGCGGCACTCATTTGGATGCCACCGGAAAAATAGGTGAGTTCGTCATTACCTCCGAATCATCAGTTGGCTCCGGTGTGCGTCGTATCGAGGCTTTCATGGGCAAGAAGGCTTACGAGTTCAACCACAATGAGCATAAGCTGCTCTCAGGTTTGGCAGATGAACTCAAGGTTCCGGCCGACGAGCTTTACAACCGCATCGAAAACTTGCAGACCAAGAACCGCGAGGCCGAACAGAAGCTCAATACCCTCTACGAGTCCCGGCTTTCAGATGCCGAGCCTGCAATGGTTGAGCAAGCTCGTGAAGCTGCAAAGTCCGGTAGCGGGGCGGTGGCATTGGTTGCTGCAAATGTTGGCGATTTTGGTTCGTTCGATGCCTTGCGTAAGACCGTGCTTGACGTGCGAGGAAAAATCGGAGAAGGAATGCCGGTCGTGGTGGTGCTTGCTGGCATAAGCTCGGAAGGCAAGCCCATGGTGGCCGCCGCCACAAACGAGATGGCTCGCAATGCCGGTGTGAAGGCTGGAAATCTGGTCAAGATTGCCGCCAAGACGCTTGGCGGCGGTGGCGGCGGTAAGCCGGACTTTGCGCAAGGCGGCGGCACAGATGCCACGAAGCTTGATGACGCTTTGGCGGTGGTACGTCAGTCCGTGCAAAGCGTGAACAAGGACTGAGGCGATTATGGTGTGGTTGGGAGTTGATCTAGGGGATGCCAGGGTCGGCATAGCGATGTCTGACCCTGAGCTCACCTTCGCCCATCCTGAAGATAACCTCCAGGCGGGGGGAGACTCCTTCCATGTTCTTCAGGACGTGGTTGACATTGTGGAGCATCATGATGTCAGCTGCGTCGTAGTTGGTTTGCCCCTACAACTTAGCGGCAACGAAGGAAAATCGGCTAAAAAGGCAAGACGTTGGGCATCAAACCTTCGCAAGCAACTGGAATTTGCAGCAGAAAACGGATTGCTTGGGCAACGGGCTGTTCCTGACATTCTTATGGAAGATGAACGTTTGACTACGGTAAATGCCCATCATCAGCTGAGTCAAGCCGGTGTCTCCAGTCGTGAGCATCGCCCTGATGTTGACAGGCAGTCGGCTGTGCTTATTCTTCAGTCGGCCCTTGATCGACGAACTAGACAGAGCGAGGAATAATGTCGGACGATTTTGAACATTTCTTCGCGATGAACGGTTTTGGCGGGGTGGATGAAGGCAATGATGCAACGAACGGGCCTGAGGTGCGTTATTTTGAAGGAGACGAACCTCCTATACCCCCTGTTCACGGTTCCGTGCAGCCACGTCAGACTATATCGGAAGAGATATCGGGCAGAGGCAGTAGACGAAAAATCCGTGAGATTCGGCGTCGCAAAAAACGTAGACACATGATGATGGCGGTCATTGCCTGTGTTGCGGTCATTGCCTTGATTGCAGCTGGTTTGTGGGGGTATCGAGCGGCAAAGGGACTGGCCCATAACCTTTCTACACATGATTCTAGTGATCAGGCTTCGTTGGACTATCCAGGTCCTGGAACCGGGAGCGTCCAGTTCGAGATCGCGAGCGGTGAGAGCATCTCCTCTATTGCAGACAAACTCCAAAAAGCGGGGGTGGTAAAATCGGCAAGTGCCTTTGCCAGCGCTGTCGGTGCCAATAACAGCACGCTATATCCGGGTACGTTCATGCTCAAGAAGAAGATGTCAAGCACTCAGGTCATTGCAATCCTCTCCAACCAGAAAAATGCGGGTGGTGTTCTGCAGATAAAGTCTGGAGAACGTATTTCTCAGGTACTCTCAGAGGCTGCCAAGGCTTCCGGCATCGATATTGCTCAATTTCAACAGCTTCAGCAGCCCCGTGGTGAGGGGATCCTTCCGGCCGAGGCAAACGGAAGTTTTGAAGGCTGGTTGGAGCCTGGTTCGTATCTGGTGGGTGGCAAGAGCAACGCAGCGGATGTGCTCAAGCCAGCGGTCGATGCCCGTATCAAAAAACTTGATTCTCTCGGTGCTCCATCCGGGGCTCAGCGAGAGAATCTGCTCATCATCGCCTCCATTGCGGAGTCTGAGGTGAATTCGTCGGAATACTATGGCAAGGTCGCTCGTGTCATCCTCAATCGAATAGCTGCGAATATGCCTCTAGGCATGGATTCAACTGTGGCGTATGGATTCAATGTCGAGCCGAACGATCTTACCGATGCCATGCTTTCCGACGGTTCGAATGCCTATAACACAAGGATCAATCCAGGCCTTCCACCGACACCGATCAGCAGCCCAAGTGACGACGCGCTTCAGGCGGCATTGGCACCGGAGCAGGGCGATTGGCTGTATTTTGTGACGACGAACCTGAAGACGGGGGAGACGAAATTCACGGACTCCGATCAGGAGTTCATGAAATTGCGTCAGGAATACAAGGATTCCAACAGTGATGCTAATTAGGCACATGCGTTGTGATTAGGTCCATGCTCCGATCAGCTGTTCCACTATGACAGCGATGATGGCGGAACTTGTTATCACCGGTACAAACGGTGCTTTGGCGGTTGTTACATTCCCATCGATGGCAGAGTCCTCTTTTTTGCACGGATGCCTAACTCGCTGCAACGATTGCCATAGCACAAGCCATACCAAGCCAAGGCTGCCCATCGCCAACCACCAAACCAGAAACGCCTCCAACCCGAAGACGCCAACTGCCTGACCAATAAGGGCCGAGGCCGTCACATCGCCAAAGCCGAGCGAGCCGCGAATGATGCGGGAAAGCAGTAACTGAAGGATTCCGGCTGTCAGACCATATATCGGTGGCATCAAGGCAATGTAGACATTGTGTTCGGCGCACGCTGCAATCGTCAAAGCAAATAATTGCGCACAAGAACCGATGATCACCCATAGTCGAGGTACTGAGCGTGAACGAATGTCCTCGCAGCTCAATATCAGTCCGCAGAGCAGACTTGGAACGGCCAAACAATAATTCATGCCCTTATAATAATTGCGGCTGACGTTACCGACGGAACGAATACGCCCATTTCGCTATTATGAATGAGTACTGGTGCAGATGACGGATGGTGAATCGAAAGGCAAGTGAGGTATATATATGTTGCGTTGGCAGACGGCGGGGGAGTCGCATGGAGAAGCGCTTGTGGCTATGATGGAGGGCCTGCCTCAAGGTGTGGAGGTTACGTCAGATGACATTTCCGAGGCACTTGCGCGTCGCAGACTTGGCTATGGGCGCGGAGCTCGTATGAACTTCGAGCAGGATAAGGTGCGTCTGCTCACCGGTGTGCGCCTTGGCAAGACGTTGGGTTCCCCTGTAACCATCGAGATCGCAAACACTGAGTGGCCGAAGTGGACAGAAGTGATGAGTGCAGATCCGCTTGACCATGAGCTTGAACGCACTGGCCGTAATGCCCCACTGAGTCGGCCCCGCCCAGGCCACGCCGACTTGACCGGCATGCGAAAATACGGGTTTGACGATGCCAGGGGCGTTCTTGAACGTTCCAGCGCCAGAGAAACGGCTTCCCGAGTGGCATTGGGTGAACTCGCCGCCAAGTTTCTTGAGCAGACGCTCGGCATTCGCACCATCGCACATGTCGTGGCGCTAGGTGGGGTGAGCGTGGCTGCTGATAATCCGCTGCCAACGCCAGACGACCTTGAGGCTCTCGATGCCTCTCCGGTGCGCACCCTCGATAAGCATGTCGAAAAGCTCATCATAGAACGCATCGATGAGGCGAAGAAAAACGCCGATACGTTGGGTGGTGTTGTTGAGGTCATTGCCTACGGCGTGCCTGCTGGGCTCGGCACATACGTCGAGTCCGACAGACGGCTCGACGGGGCTTTGGCCGGGGCTCTCATGGGAATCCAAGCCATCAAAGGCGTGGAGATCGGTGACGGTTTCCTTGAAGCCGGCCGTCCCGGGTCTCAGGCGCACGACGAAATGGTTCCTGGTTCCGATGGACGCATAGAGCGGCTGACGAACAGAGCTGGCGGCATCGAGGGCGGAATGTCCAACGGGCAGCCGATCAGGGTTCGGGCTGCCATGAAACCCATTCCCTCCATTCCACGCGCACTGCGAACGGTAGATGTCTGTACAGGTGAGGCTGCAAAGGCCATCAATCAACGTTCCGACAGCACGGCTGTACCCGCGGCTTCGATAGTGGCAGAGGCCATGGTGCGTCTTACCTTGGCGCGTTTTGTCATTGAGAAATTCGGCGGTGACAGTGTTGCCGAAGTGCGTCGCAATGCCCAAGGCTACTTGGGTTCATGGCCGGAGCATATGCGCTGACGGAACTGAGATTTGATACGAAGATGATTGAAGATATGCAATCCACACAGCCATTGGCTGTCATCATTGGCATGCCAGGTGCCGGGAAAACGCGCGTTGGGCGCGAGTGCGCGCAGATGCTTGGCGTTGATTTCGTCGATGCCGACGACGAGATCGAGCGTGAGGCAGGCATGCCGATACCCCAATATTTCAAGCGTTTTGGGGAAGAAGACTTCCGCGTTCTCGAAGCGGATATTATCGCAAGACTGATGGGCGAATGCGTGGGGCTGATTTCGCTCGGCGGTGGAGCGCCTATGACCCCCAGAACCCAGAAGCTGCTGAACCGTTATGCGCGGCACGGCGGCAAGCTGGTGTATTTGCAGGCGGATCCCCGGGAAGCCATGGATCGTGCCAATAGGGCGGGTGGCAGGCCCATGCTTGCAGGTGACCCTGATGCCAAGTGGAGACGTCTGTATGACAAGCGTGATCCGGTGTTTCGGCGAATTTCGAATGTCAGTGTGCACACACATGGATCTACACCGCGTATGGCGGCGAGAAAGTTGATGAATATGGTGCAGCAGAGAATAGTGCATATCGATTCAAAAGGCATTGAACCTTACGATGTCTGCATTGGTGAGGGTGCTCTTGGCGGCGTGCAGGACGCGCTGGGGCCACAGGTGGTGCGTGTGGCGTTGATCCACACTCAACCGGTGCAACGACACAGTGACCAGGTGCGGGCCCTGCTTCGGCGTGCGGGCTACGACGTTTTCGACATCCTCATCCCCGATGCAGAGGCGGGTAAGACCATCGACGTTGCAAGCAAAGTCTGGAAACGTCTCGGCACTGAAGGGTTCACCCGTTCCGATGCCATCGTCGGTGTGGGAGGGGGAGCCGCCACTGATGTGGCCGGTTTCATTGCCGCCACATGGATGCGTGGCATCCGTTATGTCAATTGCCCAACCTCATTGCTCGCCATGGTCGACGCATCCACCGGAGGCAAAACGGGAGTCAACACCGATGAAGGCAAGAATCTTGTCGGTTCGTTTTACACACCGGCCGGTGTGCTGGCCGACACCAAGACGCTTAAGACGTTGCCGAACGATATCTTTGTGGAAGGCTTGGGGGAAGTCGCCAAATCCGGGTTCATCAAGGATTCGCGGATTCTCGACATCCTCGAAGAACACGCCGGGCAGCTGCGTAGCTTCGACGGAACAAGCTTCATCGGCACCCCGCTTGAGGATGTCGTTGACGAACTGGTGGAACGCACCGTGCGGGTCAAGGCCTACCACGTCAACGCAGATCTCAAGGAATCCGGGTTGCGCGAATATCTCAATTATGGGCACACGTTGGCGCACGCCATTGAAAAAATCGAGCATTTCAAGTGGCGTCATGGCAACGCGGTGGCCGTGGGATGTGTCTTTGCCGCAGAACTTTCGCACTTGCTCGGAAACATCGACCAGGATTTGGTCGACCGGCATCGTCGTCTCTTCTCTTCGCTCGGTTTGCCCATTTCTTGGGACGGCGGAAGCTTCGACGAAGTGCTGGAGCTGATGCATCGTGATAAGAAGGCACGCGGCAACACGCTGCGCTTCGTTGTGCTCAAGGCGTTGGATGAGCCGACTATCGTGGCCGATCCACCACGCGAGGCCATCAACGAGGCGTTCCAGCGTATCCGTTCGTAGCGTTGAGATTAGCATAGGCAGGTCGCGGAGTATACGCCAAGTGGCAAATGCTTGATGATCGATGTAGACCGGTGATGCAGGCTATTGATGCAGACCGGTGAACCGAGAGATACGAAACCAAGTATGAAGGAGCGAATCATGACCAAGGTTGTTGTCGTCAATGGCCCGAATCTAGGCAGGTTGGGCGTACGTGAGCCTGATGTCTACGGGCATCAGGATCTACAGACACTTCGTGCTGACTGCACGCAGTGGGGTCAGGCCCTTGGCCTGCAAGTCGAGGTGCGCCAGAGCGACGATGAGGCTCAAGTGATCGGCTGGATGCACCAGGCAGTGGATGAAAGAACGCCTGTGGTGATGAATCCCGCGGCGTTCACGCATTACAGCTATGGCCTTGCGGACGCTGCTCATATGGTTACTGATGCCGGTCTGCCGTTGATGGAGGTCCACATCTCCAATCCTTCCGCCAGAGACAGTTTCCGTAAGCATAGTGTCATCAGCCCAGTGGCCACCGGAACCATCACAGGCATGGGTTTCTATGGCTACAAACTCGCACTTGAGGCAGTGGCGCATCTGCTCGACGACAACGCTTGAAGATTTCGTCGTAAGTTTCTGATAGGCTGAAGTTCCATGGTACGAAGAAATCATGAGGATCCACAGGAACATATAACCAAGCATATTTTCGTCACAGGTGGCGTCGTTTCATCCCTTGGAAAAGGTCTTACAGCCTCTTCCTTGGGACGTTTGTTGAGGAGTCGCGGCCTGCGCGTGTTGCAGCAGAAGCTTGACCCCTACATCAACGTCGACCCGGGCACGATGAACCCATTCCAGCACGGTGAGGTCTACGTCACCGAAGACGGAGCGGAGACCGATTTGGACATCGGGCATTACGAGCGCTTCCTCGACGTGTTCCTTTCCCAGAAGGCAAACGTCACCACAGGTCAGATCTATCAGTCTGTGCTCGATAAGGAGCGTGCGGGCAAATACCTTGGTCAGTGTGTTCAGGTCATCCCCCACATCACCAACGAGATCAAGAGCCGCATGCGCGCCCAGGCCGCGGACGATGTGGACGTCATCATCACCGAGATCGGCGGCACCGTGGGTGACATCGAGTCCCAGCCGTTCCTTGAGGCGGCTCGCGAGGTGCGCCATGAACTCGGCCCGAACAACTGCGCATTCGTGCATGTCTCTCTTGTTCCTTATCTTTCGGCGGCCCATGAGCTCAAGACAAAGCCTACGCAGCATTCCATCATGACCCTCCGCCAGCTTGGTATCACCCCTGATGCCGTGGTGCTCCGCAGCGACCGCCCGCTCGGGCAGGCCATCAAAGACAAGATCTCTCTGATGTGCGACGTGGATGTGGACGGCGTGGTCAACTGCGTCGATGCTCCGTCGATCTACGACGTGCCGAAGATTCTGTACAACGAGGGCCTTGACTCCTATCTTGTCGATCGTCTTCAACTCACTGCGCACGATGTGGATTGGGCTGAATGGGACGATCTTCTTGAACGCGTGCATCACCCCAAGTATGAGGTCAACATCGCCATCGTCGGCAAATACATCGACCTGCCCGATTCCTACCTCTCCGTCACCGAGGCTGTGAAGGCCGGTGGTTTCGGCAACCATGCCAAGGTGAACGTCAAGCTCGTGGCTGCGGACCTCTGCGAGACCGAAGGCGGTGCCGACGCCGAGTTGCGTGATGTCGATGGCATCATCATCCCCGGTGGTTTCGGTGTGCGTGGCATCGAGGGCATGATCGGCGCCCTGCGCTATGCCCGTGAGCATAAGCTTCCTGCCTTGGGCATCTGTCTGGGTCTGCAATCCATGGTCATTGAGTACGCACGGGACGTGCTCAACCTGCCAGATGCGAACTCCTCAGAGTTCAAGGCCGATTGCAAGGATCCGGTCATTGCGACCATGGAAGAGCAGAAGGATATTCTGGCTTCCGGCGACATGGGCCATACCATGCGCCTTGGTTCCTATCCGGCCAAGCTGAAGGAAGGTTCTGTGGTGGCCGGTCTGTACGGCACCACCGACATCACCGAACGTCACCGCCATCGCTATGAGGTCAACGTTGCCTATAAGCAGCGTCTTTCCGAAGCAGGTCTTGAGATCAGCGGTGAGAGCCCCGACGGTGAGCTGACGGAGTTTGTGGAGCTGCCCAAGGACGTTCATCCGTTCTATGTAGGCACTCAGGCGCATCCCGAGTTCAAGTCGCGCCCCACCAAGCCGCGCCCGCTGTTCCTGGGCCTTGTCAAGGCTGCGCTTGACCATCAGGAAGCGCGTTCAGCCGGAAAGACCACTGAGGACTGATCGGTGGCGTTGTGGTCATGCGGCGTCCGTTGTATAGCAGCGGGCGCCATTTTGATATTGTGATGATTCTACGCTGTGACGGCGTGTTCCGAGGTGCGGCTACACGCGACAACTAGGTGAAGCATGGCAACAAGAGTTGAAGATAGCCGGTCAATCGTTGGCTCGCATTCGTGACCGACTCTCATTTGGGTAACGACACGCAAAAAGTGATGAATTAAGCTTTGAGAGTCTGGCGATTCATTGTTGTTTCTGCTAGGTTTTGTTATATAAGTCAATGTAATTACGCGAATGTACTTACGGAGGGGAGGCAGCGTACTGTGGCAAAAAACAAAGCCCCTAACGCCGCGTCTGACGTGGAGATGAGTCAGCTGGTGGCTGACCGTGAACGCGTCAACGAGGACAAGGTCAAACGTGATGACGAGATCATCGACGAGTTTGGCGAATACAATTATGGCTGGCATGATTCCGATGCCGCCGGTGAGGCCGCGAAGAAGGGTATCGACGAGAACGTCGTCCGCGCCATTTCGGCGGACAAAGGTGAGCCTGAGTGGATGCTCAATTACCGGCTCGAAGGCTACCGGCAGTTCCTGAAGAAGCCGATGCCCGATTGGGGTGTCGATCTCTCGGACTTCAATGCCGACGATTTCAAGTACTATGTCAAGCCGATTGACAAGCAGGCCGCCAAATGGGAGGACCTGCCCGATGACATCCGCAACACCTATGACAAGCTGGGCATCCCCGAGGCCGAGAAGAACAGGCTCGTCTCCGGCGTGGCCGCACAGTACGAGTCCGAGGTAATCTACAATTCCATCCAGGATGACTTGAAGAAGCAAGGCGTCATCTTCGTCGATACCGACACCGCCGTGCGTGAGTACCCTGACTTGGTCAAGAAGTACTTCGCCACGGTGATTCCGCCCGACGATAACAAGTTTGCCGCGCTCAACACCGCGGCATGGTCGGGCGGCTCATTCGTCTATGTACCCAAGGGCGTTCATGTCGACATCCCTCTGCAGGCTTACTTCCGCATCAACACCCCGAATATGGGGCAGTTCGAGCGCACGCTCATTATCGCGGACGAAGGCTCCTACGTGCACTACGTCGAGGGTTGCACGGCCCCGATCTATGCCACGGATTCGCTGCATGCCGCGAATGTGGAGATCGTGGTCGAGAAGCATGCCCGCGTGCGCTACACCACGGTGCAGAATTGGTCGAACAACGTCTACAACCTGGTCACCCAGCGTGCTTATGTGAAGGAAGGCGGCACCATGGAGTGGGTCGATGGCAACATCGGCTCCAAGGCCACCATGAAGTATCCGGCCTGCATCCTCGCCGAGCCGTATGCCAAGGGCGAGACGCTGACGCTCGGCTTCGCCGGCCAAGGTCAATATCAGGATACCGGTGCCAAGATGATCCATCTGGCCCCGCACACCAGCTCCACCATCGTCTCCAAGTCCATCTCACGCTCAGGTGGGCGCTCCGCCTACCGAGGCCAGGTCAAGATCATCGACGGCGCTTACGATTCAAGCTCATCGGTGGTCTGCGACGCACTGTTGGTGGACGAATACTCGCGTTCGGACACATACCCCCATGTCGATGTCCGAGAGGATGACGTCTCCATGGCGCACGAGGCCACGGTCTCCAAGGTCTCTGAGGATCAGCTCTTCTATCTGATGAGCCGAGGCCTGCAGGAGAAGGAGGCCATGGGCATGATCGTCCGTGGCTTTGTGGAGCCCATCAGCCGTGAGTTGCCGATGGAGTACGCACTAGAGCTCAATAGATTGGTCGAGTTGCAGATGGAAGGATCGGTGGGCTGATACCGATGAGCGAACCTAAAGAAATCAATATTCCAGTGGCGGATCCCTCCGATCCGTACGCGCTGCCGGCGGCGATGCCGTCGAGCGCAGATAAGGAGCCTCGCTCCTTTGACCTGACTGCGTTCCCTGAGCCGACGCGCAAGCAGGACGATTGGCGATTCACGCCCATCGACAGGCTTTCCGAGTTCTTCGACGTCTTCGAACCCAGTGGCAAGACTGAGGTCGCCGTCACGAACATCGACGGCACCCCTGTCGATGCGGCAACGGTCGAGGTCGGTGAGGTGGCGCGAGGCGAATTCCCGTCGGGTTCGGTCATGATGCCGAACGACCGTGTCTCCGCAGTCGAATGGAATGTCGGCGGAACGTCCACCGTCGTCCGTTTGAAGGCTGACACCGATCAGCCTGTATTGGTGAATGTGAAGGGAGGTGGGTTCGGCCTCGACTCGTTGCACCTGGTCATCGTCGCTGAAAACGGTGTGACAGCGGATGTTGTGGTGGAGCACCATGGTGAGGCCAAGCTCGCCGAAGGTGTGGAGATCGAGACCGGCAAGGACTCCCACATCTCCACCACATTCGTGCAGGAATGGGAGAGCGGGTCCAAGCATGTGGGCAACCAACGCATTCATCTGGGCGAAAACGCTACATTGCGCCATTCCGTGGTCACCCTTGGTGGCGATGTTGTGCGCATCCGCGTCGACCAGGACTTCGGCGGCCCGCAGGGCAAGCTCAACATGCTCGGCATCTATTTCGTGCAGCCAGGCCAGCACATCGAGCATCGCACCATGGTGGTCCATAACCATCCTGAGTGCACGTCCCGCGTGATCTACAAGGGAGCGCTTGATGGCAAGAAAGCCCATTCCACATGGGTCGGCAACGCCCTCATCCAGCCGACTGCCCCCGGCACCGATTCCTATGAGCTCAACCGCAACCTCGTGCTCACTCATGGCGCTGTGGCTGATTCGGAGCCGAATTTGGAGATTGAGAACGGCGACATCATCGGAGCAGGTCACGCCAGTTCGGTTGGTCGTTTCGACGACGAGCAGCTTTTCTACCTGGAGTCCCGCGGCATCAGTGAAATGGAGGCACGTAAACTCGTGGTCCGTGGCTTCTTCGGAGACCTTGTCGAGCAGATCGGCATACCGCAGATTTCAGAACATTTGATGAGCGTCATCGACCAGCGCCTTTCCCGCGGGGAGAATGAAGCCATGAAGGCCGTATTGGAGGATAAGTAAACATGTCAACATTGGAAGTCAAAGATCTTTACGCATCGGTGGAGACCAAGGAAGGCCGCAAGCAGATCCTGAAGGGTGCCTCCGTCACCATCAACTCGAATGAGACCCACGCCATCATGGGGCCCAATGGCTCCGGCAAATCCACTTTGGCCTACACCATCGCCGGCCATCCAAAGTATCTGGTCGATTCCGGACAAGTGCTGCTGGACGGTGAGGACCTACTTAAGATGACTGTGGACGAGCGGGCCAAGAAGGGCCTGTTCCTAGCTATGCAGTACCCGGAGGAGGTGCCGGGCGTCTCCATGACGAACTTCCTGCGCACAGCCAAGACCGAGGTCGATGGTCAGGCGCCGTCGATCCGTACGTGGACCAAGGAGCTCACCGATGCCATGAGGAAGCTTCGCATGGACCCGAAGTTCGCCTCGCGCTCCGTCAACGAGGGCTTCTCTGGCGGGGAGAAGAAGCGGGCTGAGGTCTTGCAGCTTGAACTTTTGAAACCGAAGTTCGCCATCATGGACGAGACCGATTCAGGGCTCGATGTGGATGCCTTGCGCATCGTCTCCGAGGGCGTGAACCGTGCCAAGGAGAACACCGGCCTGGGCATCATGCTCATCACGCATTACACACGAATCTTGAAGTACATCAAGCCCGACATCGTGCACGTCTTTGCCGACGGTCGCTTCGTAAAGACCGGTGGCCCTGAGCTTGCGGATGAGTTGGAGGAGACCGGCTACGATCAGTACATGCCGGAAGGCTCGGACTCTGAGTCCGCTCTGGCATAAGAAGTCATGCTGAGTCATGTGTTGCAGATACGGCGAACGTTACGAAAAAGGAAACGTATCTGCAGCAATGGCTATAAGCGTTACAAGTTTGCAGCGAAGAATTGTGATTATAACTTGATGTTCGGGCTTTAGTCGGTACATGGGCGGGAATGGGTACAAGACTGTTTACTCAGTCATTGAAAGGAATCAATATGGTTGATTTTGCAGCGATTCGCGAGCAGTTTCCGATTCTGAATCAGGAAATCCACGGCCATCCTCTTGTGTATCTTGATTCAAGTGCCACGGCTCAGAAACCTGAATGTGTCATTGATGCCGAAACCGACTTTTACCGGACCATCAACGCCGGTGTACATCGGGGAGCGCATGAACTCGCCTCTCGAAGCACCGTTGCATTTGAAGATGCTCGGGCCAAGGTTGCACGTCTGGTCGGTGCCAATGCCGAAGAGGGGCAGGAAGAGATCGTGGTCACGGCCGGTGCCACAGCAGGCCTTAATCTGCTTGCCACCGCGTTCGGCAATGCCTCGCTTGGGCGAGGTGGCAAAGCGGCTGAGCGCTTTGCATTGAAGCCTGGAGACGAGATCGTGGTCTCCAAGGCCGAGCACCATTCCGTGCTGCTGCCCTTCCAGGAACTCGCTTTACGAACCGGCGCCACGCTCAAGTGGCTCGACTTGAGCCCGGATGGCCGTATCCTATCAGACACTGCCGGAGAGGTCATCACTGAACGCACCAAGATTGTCGCCGTCACGCACATTTCCAATGTCACTGGTGCCATTACCGATTTGGCTCCAATTGTGAAGCGGGCCCATGAGGTCGGAGCCATCGTCGTGCTCGATGCCTGTCAGTCGGTGCCCCACCTGAAGATTGACTTCCACAAGCTTGATGTCGATTTTGCCGCTTGGAGTGCACATAAGATGTACGGGCCAACTGGAGTCGGGTTCCTTTATGGCAGGCGTGAACTGTTGGAGGCATTGCCGCCGGCAAGCTTCGGTGGTTCGATGGTCAATCTTGCTTGGATGGAAAAGCCAGCCGAATACATGGATCCGCCGATGCGCTTTGAGGCTGGCACTCAACCGGTGGCCCAAGTGGTGGCCGCCGGGGTCGCGGCTGATTGGATGCGCGGCATCGGCATGGAGAACTTTGAGGCTCATGAAAAGGCCATCACGTCTGAGTTGTTGAAGATAAATGATATAGATGGTGTGCGTGTGCTGGGCCCTGTGAACTGCACGGATCGTGTCGGCACCGTTTCGTTTGATGTCGAAGGCGTCCATCCGCATGATGTGGGGCAGTTCATTGATGCCCAGGGCATAGAGATTCGTGTCGGTCATCATTGTGCCCAACCGGTGCACCGGCACTTTGGGCTCTATGCCTCCAACCGTGCCTCAACAGGTATTTATAATACGGTCGAAGAGGCGCAACAGCTGGTGGAGACGGTCAAGAAAGTCCGTCCATTCTTTAAGGTATGAGGTATGGAGAATTTCGGTTTAAGCGGCAATGATTTGGAGCAGATGTATCAGGAGGTCATCCTTGATGCCTCCAAACATCCGCATGGCAAGGAGACGTTTGCTTCGGATACGGTCAGTGAGTCGGTCGGGAGTGGCACTTCCGGTGAGACCACGGTGCGTGCCTCACATGAATATTGCACTCCGGGGGAGTCTCACCAGTTCAATCCCACGTGCGGCGACCAAGTGACGGTGCATGTGGAAGTGAGCGAAGACGAACCCCGTCGCATCGAGCGCCTGGTGTGGGATGGCAGTGGCTGTTCCATCTCTCAGGCCAGTCTATCGATGATGGTCGATCTGGTGAGTGGCAAGACCGTGGATGAGGCCATGAAGATAGAGGAGACGTTCCAAAAGCTGATGAAATCAAGAGGGGCGGGCCTTGTTGACGATGCCGAGGCTGAGAAGCTCGAGGATGCAGTGGCGTTCCAGGGTGTCTCCAAATACCCGATGCGCATCAAATGTGCGTTGCTTGGATGGGCCGGTCTTAAGGATTCCATCGCCAAGGCACTTACAGCAGACTAAGGGCCAAACGCTCCTGAGCAAAGAAGGGCAATATGATGGACGATAACAATCTGACCCAAGAGGCTGGGGCCGCCGATTCCGGTTCTGCTGTGAAGACTCCTGAAGCAACAGACACCGCTGTGGCGGGCCAGACGGTAAACGACGAGCAGACTGGCATTCCGCTCAAGGCCGTGGATGACATCGGTCGGGCCACCGCTGCTGACGTGCGTGAGGCGTTGCATCAGGTCATCGACCCTGAACTTGGCATCGACGTGGTTGATCTGGGCTTGGTCTACGGCATTGAAATCGACGACCAGCACCGTGCCATCATCACCATGACGTTGACCACTCCTGCCTGCCCTCTGACTGACTTGTTGGAGGACCAGTGCGCCAGCGTGTTGGCCGGATTGGTGGAGGAGTTTCGCATCGACTGGACCTGGACTCCGCAGTGGACGCTCGATAAGATCCTGCCGGAAGGACGTGAGCAGCTGGAGGCCATTGGCTTCAATTTCGACAACATGCCGAAGTACTGAACCTGCAGAAGGCGTGCTTGGGAAACGGCGAGAGCTTGCGCACCTGTTGAAAACAGACTTTACTGGTCCTTGTGTTGGGAAACGGAGATAAGAATGACCAGTCGGGCCAGGAATCGAATCTGGAGACCACGCCCATACCTCGTTTGGCGTTATCGCTTTCGATTCCGGCCATGGTGGCCCAGAGCGCTAACGCCTTCTATACGATTTTCGATCGATTGCTGATTTCCCATATTCCCGAAGGCGGGGATGCAGCCGTCGCAGGTATCGGCATCTGCACGCCAATCACCATCATCATAGCCGCATTCGCCATGTTCGTTGGTTCTGGAGGAGCGCCGCTGGCATCCATTGAGCTCGGCAGGCATCGGCGTGACAACGCGGGAAGGATTCTCGGAGTGTGCGTGAGCATGACGGTGTGCATCTCAGTGGTTCTCGCTGTGTTGATTTTCGTGTTTCGCAGGCCGATTCTTTATCTGTGCGGAGCGACCGATGAAACGTATCCTTTCGCCAACACGTTCCTTTCTGTGTATCTGCTTGGGACGCTGCCCACCCAGGTTTCGCTCGGGCTCAACAATTTCATTTCCGCACAGGGCAAGGCCAAGTATTCCATGCTCACCACGCTCATTGGTGTGTTCGTCAGCATCGTGCTTGACCCACTATTTATCTTCGTCTTTCATTGGGGCATCGCTGGTTCGGCTTTTGCCAACGTCATCGCACAAACCTGTTCCGCGGTGTGGATCGTCGTGTTCCTCACTTCGAGACGCAGCATGATGCGTATACGGCAGGCAAACCTGGTTGCAGTCGAATATGTCGGCCGTATTCTGGCGCTTGGCTGTTCGCCGTTCGTCATGCAATTCACCGAATGCCTCATCAACGTGGCGTTCAACACACAGCTCAAGCGCTATGGTGGCGACAGCTACATCACAGCCATGACCATCATCACCAGCTGCATTCAGCTGCTCAATATTTTCTCTACTGGAATCACGCAGGGCATCCAACCCATCATCAGCTACAACTATGGGGCGCGGAAGCCCGGGCGCGTACGGTCCGCCTACCGGCTTTGCTTCACCTCATACATCATCATCGTGAGCATCGTAGTGCTCTTGGTCTCGCTCAAAGCCCGTGGTTTTGCCTCATTGTTCACCTCTACTGAATCCATTAAAGACATTGTGTCCAGAATGATGCCCATATTCATCGCAGGCATGGGCGTCTTTGGTCTGCAAAACGGCACCCAGTGCACGTTGATGGGCCTGGGGCAGGCCAAGCCTTCGCTGTTCCTGGCTGTTTTGCGAAAAATCATCCTTCTGATTCCACTTGCCATCGTCCTACCGAATTTCATCGGAGTGCTTGGGGTGTTTGTGGCCGAACCCATTTCGGACATCACTTCGGCGTTGGTATCCGCACTTGTCTTCCACCAGGTGGTGCCAAAACTGCTCGTCAAAGACAATTAACGCCACGTCCGCAAGGCGAATAATGGCAATGAAGTGTATTGCCCATGAATCGGATAGTCGCCTTACAGCGTATTGATCTGCAATCGCGTTCACGGCCTGACTCGTGTGGCCCAGAAGGCGACTGCGCTGGATGCCGCAACGTTGAGGCTGTCTACGCCATGGCTCATCGGGATGCGAACCGTGATGTCTGCGCCCGCGATGGTATGGTTGCTGAGTCCGTCGCCCTCTGTGCCAAAAATCAGCGCCAGCTTGTCGATGTGATTTGGCTCCTCGTCTGGGTTGTTCAGGCGTTGCACCAGTGTGTCCAGATTGATGGAGTCATCTCGTAGAGCCATGGCTGCTGTGGTGAAGCCGAGGTCATGGAGTTGTTTGAGTCCGTGTTTTGGCCACCAGCGGTTCTCTTCTTCGTGGGTCATTGGACTATCACGATGTTCCGTTGTCGTTGTGGCTGAATCAAGGTTGTCGGTCTTTGTCTTTGGCCGGATCATTGCGAGTTCGCTCTCTGGAGTGACGATACGGGTCCAAGGTACTTGAAAGACCGTTCCCATGGAAACGCGGGCAGCACGACGATAGAGCGGGTCTCCGCACGATGGGGAGACGAGCACCGCATCCACGTCCAAGGCCGCGGCTGAGCGCATCAGCGCGCCTACGTTCGTGGGGTCAACGATGTTTTCCATCACCGCAATCCGTCGAGCGCCTTGGCACACCTTTTCGACGCTGGGTAATTTCCAGCGGCGCATGGCGGCCAAAGCCCCGCGGTGGAGCCGATAACCGGTTAGCCTCTTGAGTTGCTCGGGTGATGCCACATACACGGGAACACCATCTCCCCAACGGTTGTCGATACGTTTGAACATGTCGCTCATTCCATCCAGCCAAGGTTCTTCGACGAGCAATGAGATGGGTTCTCGGTCTGCCGCCAGCGCACGGTCAATCACTTTGGGGGACTCGGCAATAAAGATTCCCTTCTCGGGTTCCAGGCGGTTGCGTAGTTGGACCTCAGTGAGATTGGTATAGAGACCCACACGCTCGTCGTCAATGGAATCGATGTGAATGACCTGCATGGCGTGCCTTTCGTGACGATACGAAAAACTCCCGAAACTTGTTCAGTTCCAGGAGCCTATTCGTGCCCAGGACGGGAGTTGAACCCGTACGCCCGATAAAATTAGGCACAAGCACCTCAAGCTTGCGCGTCTACCATTCCGCCACCTGGGCAGGTGTCGTTCACACAACAGAGAAAATTATACACCGATTTGACCGACGAGATATCTACGGTGTGTCGAAGACGGGGAATGGTCGTTGCCGGGGTATTCCGTCCATCCCTACCTTTTACGATACGAAATGACGCTTTTGGTAGCACAATGTGGGGATGTTATTGGGATTCCTACCTTTTGCGACATTGCATGATGCTTTTGGTAGCGCGAGAGGGCTGTAACGTTGGATGTTGTGAGGGGTGTTGGGTTTGGTGCAGAGCAACCGATACCCTGTAAGCATGACCGCTCCTTTGTTTCTACTTCACACGGACCATGACGATGCCCCCATTAACCGCAGTGAAATGCGGGAAGGCTGGGTGCTCACACTGCCACAAAGCGTCAGGCACCATGCCATAGACGTCATGAGACTTGGCGATGGTGAAACACTGCAACTCAGCGATGGCAAGGGTTTGCGTATTGATGCGCAAATTGTCGACGCTGACCATGCCGAGGCTCGCGTCACAGGGTTCATCTCAGAGCCTGAGCCTGTCACTCGTCTTTGCCTCATTCAGGCGTTGGCTAAGAACGGTCGCGACGAACAGGCCATCGACACGGCGACTCAGATTGGTGTGGATCAGGTGGTTCCTTGGCAGGCGGGCCGGTCCATTGCCAAATGGAAGGTCGGTCGTACCGACGGAAAATGGGACAAGGTGTTGCAGTCAGCCACGGAGCAGTCCCGTCGTGCATGGATGCCCTTGCTCTCTGAGTGTGCGTCTAGCAAGGGAGTTGTGGCGATCTGCCGTAGGGCGTGTGTCCATGGTGACATCGTAGTGGTGCTTCATCAAGATGCAACCGCCACCTGGGATGGCATCGAACAATCGGTGGCACAGCTCGAACGACGGTGCTTGCAAGACGGGAGGTCTCGTACCATCAACGTGGTTGTGGGCCCTGAAGGCGGTATCAGCGAGCAGGAAGTGGCCGATTTCAGCGCTGCGGGGGCGCAGGTGTGCGTGCTCGGGACCAATATCATGCGAGCGTCCACTGCGGGCCCTGTGGCGCTTTCGTTGCTTTCCAGGTCTCTGGGAAGATTTAACTAGAACGTTCAGCTCAATCGTCTTATGACGGTTGTGGGGAATGCCTGCCGTGGCTTTCGCCACGTATATTCGATCAGTGTGCGAATGATCGTCGAGCGTTACAAAGGGCTGCTTTCGGATAGCGAATTATCCTAGCGAAGCAATACCATTGAGATGGAGGCGTAAGCTACGCTGAAGGTTCAGTTTCAAGGAGAGATATGAACGATGATTGCCTGTTCTGTAAGATCATAGCCGGGGATATTCCCAGCACGAAGGTGTATGAAGACGACACCACATTCGCGTTTAGGGATGTCAATCCAAAGGCCAAGGTACATGTGCTTGTCGTACCCAAGAAGCACTACGCCAATGTGGCTGAACTTGCCAAGGCCGATTCTGCCCAGTTGGCCCACATGGTAAAGGTCGCGCAGAGCATTGCCGACAAGGAATACAACGGCTCGTTCCGTTTGATCTTCAATACGGGCAAGGAAGCGGGGCAGTCGGTGTTCCATGCCCATATGCATGTGCTTACCGGAGAGGACCTCGAGGACACACCAATGAACGAGTCAGAAAATCATGTGACGCATGCATACGATACCAGCGGCACACAGTCTGAGGAATAGGAACCAGGAACATAGTGGCTGTAGCTAAACGTGTCATCACCATCCCCGACGACCTCGACCCGGTCACCGCACTGGGGCCGGGAGACTCTGTACTTGCGGAAGTCGAACATGCTTTTCCCAAGGTCGATATCTTTGTGCGCGGCAATCGCATCGAGCTTGCCGCATATTCCGCTCGTGACGACGCCGAAGCCGACCGGGCGGCGGGTGTGCTTGAAGACATCATCGAAGAGGCCTATAAGGCGCCTGTTGAGGCATCGGTGGTGCGACGCATGCTCGAACGAGATTCAGTCGGACGTGGGCACGGCCATCGTCTGCAGCACGACGATGCAGGTTTCGGTGCCAATCGTAGATCGTTGGCGTCACACGGGAGCCACTATGCCGTTGTTTCAGGCGATTACGGGCATGCAAAGGAAAAAGACAGCAACGCCGAGAACGATTTCGCTGACAGCTCCAATATGAGCATAGAAGGTGCTTCACAAGACCCTGTGGATCGGGCATACCCGGCAAATAGTGCCAGTGCCCCTTCTGCTACTCTGCTGCAACGCGTCCATCATGGACGGCATGCGGCCCAGCCGGCCGATGCGCCCAATACGACATCCGATTTTGGTTATACTGCCAAGAGCGTGCAGCCGGTGCCAACGGTCACCACCAGCACCCACAGGACACGCATCCCCGGCATCATCACCATGGCAGCAGGAGAGCCCGTTCGCGCTAAGACGGCGGGGCAGGTGGCGTATGTGGGTGCCATCGAAGAGCACACCATCACATTCGGCATAGGCCCTGCCGGTACGGGCAAGACCTATCTGGCCGTGGCTAAGGCTGTTCGTGCCTTTGAGGACGGCCGTGTGAGCCGTATCATTCTGACGCGTCCTGCGGTTGAGGCGGGGGAGAGTCTTGGTTTTCTTCCCGGTACACTCAACGACAAGGTAGACCCATACCTTCGTCCACTCTATGATGCGCTTTCCGACATGCTAGGTGCCGCTCAATTGCATCGGTATATGAACGATGGAAGCATAGAGGTGGCTCCGCTTGCGTATATGCGTGGACGAACTTTGAATGACGCGTTTGTCATCCTTGACGAAGCTCAGAACACCACTGAGCAGCAGATGAAGATGTTTTTGACGAGGCTTGGGTTCAACACCACGATGGTGATCACTGGGGATGTCACCCAGGTCGATCTTGGTGTGCGGCATTCCGGGCTCGGTACCATCGAGTGCATTCTTACAGGCATCGATGATATCGCATTCATTCATCTTACTGAGCGTGACGTGGTGCGTCATGCGTTGGTCGGCCGTATTGTGGCGGCGTATAACGACCATGATGAACAGGTTGCTTGTCATCGGGAGAATCGACATCGTATGGTGAGTGCTGTCGATGTGGAGAAACAGGACAACGGCAAAATAGGTAAGTCCGATAAGAAAAAACATAAGAAAGACAAGAAGAAGAGAAGAATATCCGAAGACGGCACCGGCAACGCTGGTGCTTTCAAGTCTTCTCGTTCCAACGCCGAACAAGATTCGCCGGCACAAACAGTCTTCCCAGATGGTTCCAGTGTGCTCAGTGAGGCCTATGGTGCAGGAAGCTTCAATGAAGGTCAGGGTTCCATGTCAACGAACAGTGATCAAAACGATGAGCCTTTGGCTGGCATAGATGTGTATCGTTCGGGCAATGACGACATTGAGGAGTTCGACCAATGAGTGTTGACGTGACCAACGAAACGGTCTGGCATATCGATCTCAAGGTCTTTTCCGAGCTTGGAATTTGGGTGATGAGCCAAATGCGGGTCAGTACGGAATCCGATCTTACGATCTTGTTCGTCGATCCAGATCCGATAGCCCAACTTCATATGCGCTGGATGCAGTTGGAAGGTCCCACGGATGTGATGAGCTTCCCAATGGACGAGTTGCGCCCCGGCGATGATTCCGATGAGATGGAGGGTGTGCTGGGAGATGTCGTCATTTGCCCTTGGGTCGCGGCTCAACAGGCATTGGCCGCAGGACATTCGGTGGTACAGGAGATGATGCTTCTGACCATTCACGGCATTCTTCACCTGCTCGGATACGACCATACCACTCCTGAGGAAGAGCGACAGATGTTTGGGCTTCAGCGCCAGCTGTTGCTTACCTATTTCGCCATA
This sequence comes from Bifidobacterium sp. ESL1118, assembly GCF_058505595.1. Lineage (NCBI taxonomy): Bacteria > Bacillati > Actinomycetota > Actinomycetes > Bifidobacteriales > Bifidobacteriaceae > Bifidobacterium > Bifidobacterium sp. ESL1118. The sequence goes on along the minus strand of NZ_CP196371.1, from coordinate 1,082,859 downwards.
CGGCAGGGCTCCATCGACCCTGCGGAGCTTCCTGACGGGAGCATTGATTTGCTCGCCAGCTGGGATAGGGAACATGCAAACAGTTCCGATACGACGCAAGGGAGTTGACTGCGTAAGTGATGATTGACACGTTGACTATAGTGGTGCTCACCGCACTTGTTCTTGCCACATTGCTGCTCATCTGGCTTTCCCTGGTTCTGTCTTCAAACGAATTCGCCGTTTCCAGGGTCACGCGTTCAAGTCTCAACAACATGATACTGGATGTGCAGACTGATGACGATCTTGGAGCCTTTGCCCAACGCAAGCGAATCGATAGGATCCACCATGTGCAGAGAATGATTTCAGACCGATCGGGTACTGCAAGTTCCTGTGCCTTTTTCAGAATACTGTGCAACGTCTTTTCCGGCGTCTTTGTTTCGGTCATTTCCATGGTGTTGCATGCCCCATATTGGGCCGTTCTTATCATAGGTGTTGTTTTCACCCTTGCAGTGTCTTTGCTCTCTGTTCTGTATAGGGCTCATTCGCCGGGTTTGCTACACCCGGAAAGCACGATGCTCGGTTCTGCAAAATTGCTGACTCTGGTGACTATTCTTACGCCATTTGTGCATCAGAAGGAGCACAAAAACAGGCGTGACGACCATGCAGGTACAGAGCTTTCGGACGATGAAGAACTTGAACGCATCCAGAACAGTCAGAGCCGATCGCTGGTGGAACAGCTGGTGGAGACTTCCGATTTCGACCCGGAAGTGGGTGAGATGCTACGCAATGTGCTCACTCTTTCAGACACACTGACTCGCGAGATCATGGTTCCCCGCACCGACATGATCTATACTTCGCAGGACGATTCGTTGCTCGACTTACTGCAGCTGTGCACGCGCTCAGGCTATTCCCGCATACCTGTCATCGGTGAGGATCTGGATGACCTGAAAGGCATGGCCTATCTGAAGGATGCGGTGCGGGCCACGGCCTTCAACCCTGAAGCACAATCACGGTCCGTCACTTCCATACTGCGCCATCCAATGCTGGTTCCGGAATCCAAGCCGGTGGATGATCTGTTTCACGAGATGCAACGTACACGTCAACATGTGGCTGTGGTCATCGACGAATACGGCGGCGTGGCAGGCATGGTTACCATCGAAGACACCATAGAGCAAATCGTCGGTGAATTGGAAGACGAGCATGACCGGGTGCAGCATGAAGAGCCGAAGCAGGTCGGTGAGCATGAATGGCGGATGCCGGCCAGGACTCCCATCGCCGACCTAGAGGAGATTTTTGAGGTCGATCTCAATGAGGACGACGTGGACACTGTGTACGGTTTGCTCACCAAGCTACTTGGCCGTGTGCCCATTGTCGGCAGGAGTGCCACAACCCACGGATTGAGGCTTACGGCCGTGGATTCGGCAGGTAGGCGCAAGAAAGTCTCGACCATACTTGTGCAGCCAGTCGCCGATGAGGAAGAAGCTCGAAGAAGTGAGCAAGGCATGGCCGACACACAGGAAACAGCAAATGAAACTGATTTGCAAAGTGGGCATTCTGCTGACGGCCACGACGAGTGATGCGCAGAACGTCTCATCGAATTCGTCTTGCCGGCAATGGTTATCGAGCTGTTTCAGTATGAAAAAGTTGTAAGGATACGCAATGACAAACAAAAAGGCATATGATGCAATGACTTATAGCAATAAGCCTTCAGAGGCTCTGCAACCCTATCATTCAGGTTTCGTGGCCGTGGTGGGCAGGCCGAATGTCGGTAAATCGACATTGATCAATGCACTCGTGGGAACGAGGGTCGCCATCACATCCTCACGGCCAGAGACAACGCGTAAGGCGATACGCGGCATCCTCACCACTGACCATGCACAGCTGGTGTTGGTTGACACTCCCGGCATTCATCGGCCACGTACATTGCTTGGGCAGAGGCTCAATGAGATTGTAGACGAGTCGCTGAGTGACGTGGACGAGATAGCGTTTCTGCTGCCTGGAGACCAGGCAATCGGTCCGGGGGATCGACGTATTTTGAGTCGTTTGCGAGGCGAGTTTGCCAAGAAACGTAGTGATGGATCGTTCACCTGGAACGTTCCGCTCGTGGCCATTGTGACCAAGATCGATACACTCAGCCACAAGCAGCTCATGAACAAGATGATGGAAATCACTCGATTTGCAGATTTTACTGATCTTGTGCCCGTCAGCGCGTTGGAGGACGACAATCTGGGTGAGGTACGTAATGTACTCATCGACAACATGCCCGAAGGGCCGAAAATGTACCCCGACGATCAGATTTCCGAGGAAAGGCCTGAGGATACGATAGCCGAACTCGTTCGTGGCGCTTTTTTGGAGGAATTGGACGATGAGCTTCCCCATTCGTTGGCCGTTGTGGTGGATTCAATCGAGCGCCCTGGCAACAGCGATGATCCTGATACACTCGACGGCAAGGCCCACGTACTGGTGTCGGTTTATGTTGAGCGTGACTCTCAGAAGCCAATCATCATAGGCCATCACGCAGAGCATCTGGTGCAGGTCAAGAAAAGGCTTCGTACCGCGGTCAATCGCATTGTCGGGCAGAAGGCCAAACTCGATTTGCACGTGAAAGTGGCCAAACGTTGGCAATCCGATCCCAAGCAACTCGATCGCCTTGGTTTCTAGCCATCATGCTACATTCCGTCTGGACATGATTCCTTGTCGTATGCAGGGAATCATGTCCATTATCGGTTATTTGCGCTTGGTGTACATCTGGGTATTAAGCAGATCAGCGTAGTGTTTGATGACCGCTGGACGCTTCACCTTCATTGAAGCGGTCAACATACCATTTTCCTGGGTGAATTCCTCAGGTAGTACGATGAATTTGCGAACGGATTCCGCTCGTGACACGCCCTCATTGGCCTCATCCACATATTTTTGTATTTCGGCACGTACAACGGCATTCTTGGCGATCTCTTCCATCGGCATGCTGGAATCAAGGCGCTGTGAGTCCAGCCAAGAACGGACGGCATCCTCATCAAGGGTGATCAGCGCAGAGATGAATGGTCGTTTGTCTCCGAGCACAAGCGCCTGGGAAACGATGCTGCACCGTTGGATGACCTCTTCTACGGGGCCAGGAGCCATGTTTTTTCCGCCGGCTGTTATGATGAGGTCTTTTTTACGTCCGGTGATGTAGAGGAAACCTTCTTCGGTGATGCGCCCCAAATCCCCAGTGGCATACCATCCATCGTCTGTGAAGGCAAGTTCGGTAGCCTCATCGTTCTTATGGTAACGGTGGAATACACAGGTACCCTTGATCTGAATCTCCCCATCCTTGGCGAGGCGGATTGTAAACCCTGGGTAAGGCACACCTACCGATCCTGCATGAAAAGGAGTGCCTTTGGGGTTGAAGGCGCACGGTGCTGTAGTCTCGGTCAGGCCATAACCTTCATATGCCGGTACACCTGCACCACGGAAGAAAGCCAGCAACTGCGGGTCCAGAGGTGCACCACCAGTGACAAACCACTCCGCTTGCCCTCCCAGTACTTCACGCAACGATTTATAGACTAGTGGGTCAAACATGGCCCGCCGTACCTTTGTGGACATCGTCAGCGTTCCGGCTTCCTGCTCATTGATGTACCGTTGGGCGGCAACGACTGCAGAGGCGAATATGAATCCCTTGATGCCATGGCCTGCCTTTTGCGATGCCGCGTTGTATACCTTCTCAAGTACGCGTGGCACAAGGATGGTCACACTGGGCTTTGCCTTCTGTAGGTCGGTGAGCAATGTCTTTGTTCCGGAAGAGATGTATATGCGTAAATCGCTGGCCACGACGATATAGTTGACGGCCCTGGCGAATGTATGTGCCTGCGGCAGGAACAGCAGCACGGATTTGTCCTTTTGAGTCAGAAGGTCCGGCATGTAACCCCGTAGGTTGAGCGCTGTAGTGCAATAATGCTCGTGTGTCATCTCCACACCCTTAGGTGCCGCAGTCGAGCCTGAAGTGTAGACAATCGAGCATATGTCGGTTTTCCTGATGGAGTCGATGCGTTCGTCCAGGGTCGTATCCTCAATGGAGGTGCCATAATCACGAAGCTCTTGTAAAGCCCCTGCCTCCAGGCAATAGATTTTCTCCAATGACGGGCAATCCTCTACAGCTCCGTCTGAGTCCTCCCTCATGTCCCGGGTCTCAACAATGAGCAAACGTGCGTCAGAGTTATTGACGATGTTGCGAATCTGCTCGGGAGAGTCAGTCTCATATATCGTTGCCAGAATTCCGCCGATAGCCACCACTGCCGCATCCACGACGTTCCAGTCGTAGGAGGTATGGCTCATGAAAGCCACAGCATCTCCCTTGCCCAAACCGTAATGCATGAGGCCCTTGGCCACAGCCCTGACATCGGCAAGGAACTCTTTCGCTGTTTTGGTGATCCATTGCCCGTCTTCTTGGTATGTGTACAATGGATCATCGCCCATACGGTTTGCCCGATCCACGTATAGATCATAAATGCTCATGCCCTCATCCACCGGATCAAGCCCTGGGGTGTTGACGGTAAGAAGGCCTGTCGTATCGTCTATGTATGTCGTGGTGGGGAATCCGGGGCCCCATTCGTGCGAACTTGGTAACTTCGTCGTATCGATGGGCTCCACGTTTTTACCGATTTCGACCTCGCCATCATATTCAGGATCATTGCCGTGGACGGGATTGCTGAACCCGCTTGTGAGATGGAATGCCTTTCGCCCGATGTTGTTGATTGACTCCTTCAGTGTTGCATTGCCGGACACGTCTTCTCCTCATTGGATGGCTCGATAATTTCTCTTGCAATGATAGACGAAGATACGGTTTTCGTCACCTTACGCTAGCGTAGGAACACATGTTTTTCCTATCGAAAACTCAGCCCACGCTTCTTACGGAGTTGCGAATCACCAATTCAGCAGGAATGACGGTTTTGATTCCCGGCGTTACCGTATGCCCTTCGCACTGAGCCTTGGCCATGTCGAAAGCACGTCGGCCAATCGTGTCGAATTTCATGCGCATCGTGGTCAGGGAGAGTTTTGGTATCGTACCGACCAATGAATCGTCGACACCGACAACACTGACGTCTTCAGGCACACGTTTACCTGCGATTTTAAGACCTTCGATGACTCCGTATGCCATTTGGTCGTTGGCGGCATATACTGCGGTGATGTTTTCTTGATTGGCGAGACTGAGACCTGCCTGATAACCGGAATCTGAGAGCCAATTACCTTTGAATGGTGCAATCACAGGAAAGCCGAATTGCGCGAGCGTATCTTTCCATCCCCGCTCTCGGCTGCGGGCTGCAACCGAATTATGAGGACCAGAGACATGGAAAATATTGCGATGTCCTCGTTCCAATAGGTAATTGACCAGTGTCGTTGAACATCCATATTGGTCGGCGTCGATGGTAGGGCAATAATCGGTTGGCTCTTCGCGTACAAGAACAACAGGGAGCTTTATCGGAGGTTTGTATGTCAGGACGTCGGGGGTATCTTCCTCCATGATTACGATAACGGCATCAACGGGGAGCTGTTTCATACGTTCAACCGCATTTTTTAATGTACGCCTACTGCCTTTTCCCATCGTTCTGATGGTTATTGCGTAACCGGCATCAGCAGCGGCGCCGGCTATACCATTTAATATTCGTGCATTGCCATACGTGACCATGTTAAAAATCACGACACCAATATCCATGAAGCGGCCTTTTTTCAGTGCCCGCCCTGCATAATTTGGCCGGTATCCCAATTGTTCCATTGCTGCTTCGACCCTCGCCTGAGTCTTTGGCCGTACAGCATGACTTCCGTTGGATACACGCGAAACCGTCTGAGGCGAAACCCCGGCAAGACGTGCAACATCTTGCATCGAAGGGATTGACTGTTCCATATTCCAACTTTCCGTTGTTCTAAGTCTGTTCATTATAGAATGATATGAAGATTACGAATAGTTATGGAATTTTGACGTGGTTGTCTGTTCTTGTGAAGGGTGTGTCGTTTTAGTCTCGATGTTAAAATGATTACGTAAACATTACTGAAGATTCGATTCACAACGAGGTTTTCAGAATCGACGTACTTCAAAGGAGAAGATGTATGGCTAGCTCTGAAGGTGTCACCTCCGATACGAAGTCAAATTTGCGGCGTGATCGTCGTGATTGGCGTGGGTGGGGGTTCGTGGGCCCGTTCGCGTTGGTGTTCGTGTTCGTGTTTTTGGTCCCGATCGTGTATGCGGTGTGGATCAGCCTGTTCCAGAGGCGGATGGTGGGGGGCACGGTGTTCGTGGGCCTCGCCAACTACGCGCGCCTGTTCCGGGACGCGAACTTCTGGGGCAGCGTGGGCCGTGTGGCGGGGTTCACGCTGGTGCAGGTGCCGGTCATGCTGCTGCTGAGCGCGCTGCTGGCCCTGGCGATCGACTCGATGCGCCTGCACGGCACGAGGTTCTTCCGCATCGCCTCGTTCCTGCCGTACGCGGTGCCCGCGGTCGTGTCGGCCCTGATCTGGGGGTTCATGTACGGGGCGAAGTACGGGCTGGTGGGCTCGCTGAACGGGTGGCTGGGCACGCACCTGGACTTCCTGCAGCCGGGCGTGCTGCTCGCCTCGATCGGCAACATCGTGACGTGGGAGTTCACGGGCTACAACATGCTGATCTTCTACTCGTCGCTCTCGACCGTGCCGCACAGCCTGTACGAGGCCGCCGCGATCGACGGGGCCAGCGAGTGGCAGGTCGTCAGGTCCATCAAGCTGCCCGAGCTCAGGGGCTCGCTGGCGATCACGGTGATCTTCAGCATCATCGGGAGCTTCCAGCTGTTCAACGAGCCCAGCGTCATGCAGAACATGGTGCCCGGCAACGCGATCACCACGTACTACACGCCCAACATGTACGCGTACAACCTGAGCTTCAGCGGCAACCAGTCCAACTACGCGGCCGCGCTGGCCATCGTGATGGCCGTGATCACCATGGCCATCGCCTACGCGGTGCAGCTTTCCAGCATGAAGGAGCAGATGAGATGAGCGGGACCAACGACACCAGGGGACTCGGCCGCAGGGCCAGGCGGGCCGAGAGGGACAGGCTCAGACGCGTCAGGAGGGACGAGGCCGCGGAGCGGCGGCGGAGCGCCGGGAGCGGGTTCTCCAACCCGGAGAACCCCCGCCGGTCCTGGCCGCTGACCGTGGCCGCCGGGGTGTTCGCCGTGTACTGCCTGTTCCCGTTCGCCTACCTGCTCGTCAACGCCACGAAGACGCAGGGCGACTTCACCTCGACGTTCGGCCTGGGCCCCGGCCGCACGTTCGCCCTGTGGGACAACCTCAGGGAGGTGTTCGCCTACCAGGACGGCATCTTCGGGCGGTGGCTGCTCAACACGCTCCTGTACGTGGCGCTGGGCGCGGGCGGGGCCACGCTCCTGGCGATCCTGGGCGGGTACGGGCTCGCCAAGTTCCGCTTCCCCGGCCGCAGGGCCGTGTTCGCGGTCGTCCTGGGCGCCATCAGCGTGCCCGGCATCGCCCTGGCCGTGCCCCAGTTCCTCCTGTTCGCCAAGCTCGACCTCACCGACACGCCCTGGGCGATGATCATCCCCAGCCTCATATCCCCGTTCGGCCTGTACCTCATGTGGATCTTCAGCGAGCAGGCCGTGCCCACCGAGCTCCTCGAGGCCGCCCGCGTGGACGGCGCCAGCGAATGGCGGACCTTCCGCACCATCAGCCTGCCCCTCCTGGCCCCCGGCATCGTCACCACCGCCCTGTTCACCATCGTGGCCACCTGGAACAACTACTTCCTGCCCCTGATCATGCTCAAGGACTCCGACTGGTACCCCCTCACCATCGGCCTGAACCACTGGAAGGACCAGGCCAGCACCGCCGGCGGCCAGGCCATCCAGAACCTCGTCATCACCGGCAGCCTCGTCACCATCATCCCCCTCGTCGCCGCCTTCCTCACACTCCAGAGATACTGGCAGTCCGGACTCGCCGCAGGCGCCGTCAAAGAATAACCCAACCAACAACAGTCTCTTGACAAAACATTCGATTCCAGGAGGAAATCCATGAGTAAGCACCGTGAACATCGTTGGCCAAATCCGTTGCCTGGCCATGACCAAGCGGTCTGGTTCGGGGGAGACTACAACCCCGATCAGTGGCCTGAACGTGTTTGGGATGAAGATATAGAGCTTATGGAAAAGGCAAAGGTCAACATTGTGACCCTTGCTGTATTCTCTTGGGCACGTATTGAGCCAGAAGATGGTGTCTATGATTTCGATTGGCTCGATCGCATCATCGATAAACTTGGTCAAGCGGGAATAGCCGTTGATTTGGCGACTGCAACCGCATCTCCTCCAAAATGGCTTACTGACGCGCATCCAGAAGTGCTTTGGGAGGATGAGTACGGGCATGTTTGCCAGCCAGGTGGAAGGCAACATTGGAGGGCAACGAGTCCCGTTTTTCGAGGCTACGCTTTGGAGCTGTGCAAAAGGATGGCTGAACACTATAAGACAAACCCCTATGTTGTTTCCTGGCATGTGAACAATGAATACGGTTGCCATAATCGTTTCGACTATTCCGACGATGCAAAAAAAGCGTTCCAATCTTGGTGTCGCAAACGGTATGGTGACATTGAGACCTTGAACGAGGCATGGGGCAATGACTTCTGGGCCCAACGGCTCACAAGTTTTGATCAGATTGACCCACCCCGCTTTATAGGAGAGGGCAATTTCAATAATCCCGGAAGAATGCTTGATTTCAAACGCTTCTGTTCGGACGCGCTCAAGGATTTCTTCGTTGCGGAGCGCGACACATTGGCTGCGATAACACCAGATAAGCCCCTGACCACCAATTTTATGGTCAGTGCCTCAGGAGTGAACCTTGATTATGCAGACTGGGGCGGGGAAGTTGATTTCGTGTCCAACGATCATTACTTCACTCCCGGTGACCAGCATTTTGATGAGCTGGCATATTCGGCTTCACTGGTCGACAATATCGCAGGACGGAAACCATGGTTTCTCATGGAGCAGTCAACCGGAGCTGTCAACTGGAGGAATATCAACTATTCCAAAGAACCCGGTCAACTTGTGCGCGATTCACTTGGCCATTTGGCGTCTGGAGCCGATGCCATTTGCTATTTCCAGTGGAGACAATCCCAAGCCGGAGCTGAGAAGTTCCACTCGGCGATGCTTCCTCACGCAGGTAAGGATAGTCGCATTTTCAAAGATGTATGTGAATTGGGTGATGATTTGCAGCTTCTTGGAAACCTTGGGCTCGTCGGCACCGTTCCCACATCTTCCCCAGTTGCGGTATTGTTCGATTACCCGAGTGAATGGGCGACCGAACACACTGCCACCCCTTCCCGGTTACTGCGTCATTGGCCAGAACCTCTCGAATGGTTTCGTGCGTTTGCGGATATAGGAATTCATGCAGATGTCGTGCCACTCAACGGGCAATGGGAAACGCACAGGATTGTGGTGCTGCCATGCCTGTACTCGATGGATGCCTCACAGGTCTCTCGTATCAGGCAATTCGTAAGGCGAGGCGGTCGCATCATAGCTACGTATGGCACGGGGATCGTTGATGAACGCGACCATATATGGTTGGGCGGTTATCCCGGTTCGATCAAGGATGTCCTTGGTGTCAGCGGAGAGGAGTTTGTTCCGCTTGGGGATGATTTTCCAGGTTGCCGCGATCATGTGAATATCGACAATGGCACAGTTGCCCGCAGGATGATTCAGCCGGTTTCGTTTATGGATGCCGAAACTGAGATTCTGGCCCGATACCAGGCGCCTGAACGCACTGGCTTGAACGGAACCGCGGCAGTGACTGTTCATCCTTTTGGTACAGGATCGGCAGCTTACATAGGCTGCAGCCTTACACATAACGAACTGGCCTCGATATTGTCGGACATCCTCGCATCGCTGGACTCAGACGTGCACGGTTGTGGTGGCGATGGAGCCTTAATGCGTATTGAGCGCAGCGATGGGAACGGAGGAAACCGTTTCCTGTTTACGTTTAATCGTGCCGATCATCCGGTTTTCACCGAGTTGAGGGGTGATCCGATTGTCTCTTCTTTGGTGACAATCGATGACTCCACCAAGAAGGCAAGAATGTCAGAGAATGCTGTGCTTGTTGAGCACTTGTAGTCAGTGATGCACAGATTGCACACTTGATTATGGTTGTGCACGAGATACAAGGATCTGTGTTGGTGCGTTGCATGGATGCAATGCACCAACAAGCCGTTCGTGATCGGCGCATCCGAGATGATGGCAACTTGATTTTCATACCCTTGTCTTGGCGGCGATCAGTAGGGAACCCCTAAAGTTTCTGCTTTGTATAGAACGATGCCCAAGGCTTGTACTTGAAACAAACCGAGCCTGTGAACCGGAGGTTTCGGCAACGGTCGTGGATGAGCAATCAATGCCTCGTTGTTTCGGTGTGATGGCGAGGAATGAGAAATATTAGCGAATGATTTTCCTATGTTTTGTTTGCGCAAACATAAAGTTGATGTTAAACTTAGATCGACGATGAGATACGACGATATTGTCGCTCAACGCGAAGATACATCCTAAAGAAAAGAGGGACGATGAAGTTCGATAAACGAATCGTAGCTGCTATTGGTGCCGTGGCGATGATGATACCGCTTGCTGCCTGTGGAAACAAAACCGATGGCAGTAAGTCGTCATCCGGTAAAACGGACATCCTTGTTTGGTCTTGGGATTCCACCCTGCCTCGTACTGTAGCTGGCTTTGAGAAGAAGAATCCTGACATTCATGTCAAAGTGACCAATGCGGGAACGAACAAAGACGAGTACACCGCACTGAACAATGCCATGTCAGCAGGCAAAGGCGCGCCTGACATAGCTCAGATTGAATACTATGCCCTGCCGGAATATGTGGTTAGGGACAATGTGCAGAATATTGCCGATATGGGTGCCAAGAGCTTCAAGAGCTTCTATACTCCGGGCACTTGGAGTTCGGTCAACCTCAATGGCGGAGTCTATGCGTTGCCGATGGATTCAGGCCCAATGGCACTCTTCTACAACAAAGAGGTTTTCGACAAGGCCGGTGTAACACAACCTCCTACTACTTGGGATGAATTCTATGACGCTGCCAAGAAGGTGAAGGCAACCGGTAATTATATCACATCTGATTCCGGTGATGCAGGTTTCTTCGATTCCATGACTTGGCAGGCAGGAGCGCGTCCCTTCCAGACAAGCTCGGATGGAAAGACCGTCACAATCAATCTCAGCAAGAACGATAAAGTCAAGAAGTGGACCGACTTTGAGCAGAAGCTTATTGACGAAGACCTGATTGACACCAAGACGGCTGGTTGGTCCGACGATTGGAACAAAGGCCTCAACGACGGGTCCATCGCTTCCTTGCTTACAGGTGCGTGGATGCCGTATAACCTGCTTTCCGGTGCGCCTGACGCTTCCGGGAAGTGGCGTGTGGCGCCGATGCCGACTTGGGAAAAGGGCGGAACTGAGAACTCTGAAAATGGCGGTTCTTCTCTGGCCTTGATGAAATCCAAGGACGATAGCAAGGCAAAGGCCGCTTACAAGTTCATGGAGTATGCCACACACAATAAGGAAGGCATCAAGACCCGCGTCGACGGTGGTGCGTTCCCAGCTGATAACGACACGTTGAAGTCAAGTGATTTCCTCAACATGACTTCGCTCACTGATGCCAAAGGCAAGAAGAACGAATACTTCGGCGGCCAAAAGTTCAACGAGGTCCTTGCCAAGGCTGCCTCCAACGTGGTTTCCGGATACAAGTTCCTTCCCTTTGAAGTCTATGCCCGTGGTGTATTTGCCGATGACGCAGGGGCTGCATTCACCGGTAAGTCGCTCAAGCTTGGCCAGGGAATCGACAAGTGGGAAACCAATCTCAAGAACTATGCCAAACAGCAAGGCTATACGGTGAAGTAGAGTTCAAATGTCGCAATGAGTGTTAGTTCCATCTGAATAGAAGATGTTAGGGGGATCAACATATTGATTCCCCTAACACAATCAATGGGTGAGGGTTTAAAACACGTATTGAAGTGTTGGATAGATATGCAATTATTTTTTAATGATTAAAACAGTATCAATATAATTATATTATTACTATTAAATGTATCCCAGTCTGCGAGCAATATTGCGAGTTCATATTCGCATGGCGGGTTCCCAAATACAACGAGATGGAATCACGAATCCCCGCTAATACTTTCGCAGCTCAGACGGAAATTAAACCTGAGTAAAGTCAAGTCGTACAACCGTCGACTAGACAGGATGGTGAATCTCAAACGGCTGTTTCAAATTCAAATACAGATGATCATACGGCATACGATGTGGCTGGACTCAAAAAATCTGCTGGATCACACAAGAGTTGAAGATTCGATACCTCTGGCTTCAGGAGGTCAAGACAAGGACAAGACACTCGGTTACCTGGCTGTGTATTCAAACGCTTCGTTTTGTCGACACAACTATGGTAATATTCTCTTGTTGTTTTGGCATAGGTCTTTGACTTGCTTGTGTTGTTGAGTTGATGACCTCTTGCTGGCTTTGGCGAGGGGATAAGTTCCCGTTATCGACTGAGCTGAGAGTGATTCCGACTGTTTACGCAGTGTTCTGAGAATCGGTTTCGGCACATCGGTGTGCCGAAACAACAGGAAACAAAATGAGGGTTATTCAGCTTGCGGGTTTGTGTGTGCGTTGCATACACGTGCAGCTGTTCACCCCGTTATGCTAATGAATAGGAGACACTATGGTAAACACCATTGAAATCAACGGTGAGGTTCGAGATCAATTCGGAAAGGGCGCTGCACGGCGCATGCGCGTGGCACACGAAATACCGGCAACAATCTATGCAGGTGGGGTAGAGCCTGTGTTCGTTAAGCTGCCCATGAAAGAGACCACATTGGCCCTGCGCCGTACGAACGCTCTGTTCACCATCAAATACGGCAAAAATTCCAAGATGGCCGTCGTCAAGGATGTGCAGCGCAACCCTGTCAAGCGCATTGTGGAGCACATCGACTTCTACGAGGTCAAGGCCGGCGAGAAGATCGAGGTGGAGGTGCCTGTGTTCGCGGTCGGAACTCCCAAGGGTTCGGCTGTTGCGTTCGTTGATGTTCAGCGTCTCACCGTGCGCGCCGACGTTTCGAACCTTCCTGAGCGCATTGACGTTGATGTTGATGACATGGAGGACGGCACCAAGGTGTTTGCAAAGGATGTCAGCCTTCCGGAAGGTGCTGAGCTTGTTGGCATCAATGAGGACGAGTCTGTAGTCACTGTTGAAGTTCCTGAAGACGCCACCGCTTCCACTGCCACCGATACCGAGGATGCCACTGCCGAAGATCAGGCGACGGATGCTGAAGCCGCTGATGGAACTGAGTCTGCTGATTCGGATGAAAAATAAGGTTCTGTGATGTTCCGGTCCTAATCTACACCAGATATCAACACTGTTTTTATGTCAGTGGTTATGACCCACCGGTCTGCCTAGAGATTCATACTGGTGAATCGAGGTGCGGGCCGGTGGGTCATTCGATATTGTTGCATTACGGTCATCGACATGGGCGCGTCACACAGTTGATGTCTGAACGATTATATGAATCGGCATCATTTCCACATGCTGAACGTATTTCAGCGGGTAACGAAATATCATGACACAGTAGTTTTTTACAAGCGCCAAACACGCTTTACGGTTCCGTTACAGTCGTTGAACGACGACTAACAGTAAGAGGAAGAACAAATGACAGAACAATCTCATCATGATCCAACTGCATTGGACGAATTGACTAAACCATTTCGAACCGAACCGAATGCAAATCCGGTACCAGACGAAAAACGCAAGAAGATGATAGATAAGCCTGCGTTTGGTCAAGTTTTCTCCGATTCGATGGCTCGAATCGTATGGCATAAGGGTGAAGGCTGGTCTGACCGTCGTATCGAGCCATTCGGCGCCATTCCGATGAATCCTGGTGCTTCGGTTCTACATTATGCACAAGAATGTTTTGAGGGTTTGAAGGCGTACCGTCATACTGATGGAAGCACATGGATGTTTCGTCCTGATGCCAATGCAGAGCGCTTCCAGAATTCGGCCAAGCGCATGTCCCTTCCTGAACTTTCGACTGATGATTTCATTGGATCCGTCGCTGCTCTGATCAAGCAAGATGCGGCGTGGGTTCCTGAAAGGCGGGAGTATACGCTCTATATGCGTCCATTCATGTTTGCTTCAGAGGCATTTTTGGGAGTTCGTGCACCAGCAACCGTAGATTACTGTGTCATAGCCTCTCCTTCTGGCCCTTACTTCCCAGGTGGAGTCAAACCGGTCAGCATCTGGGTTGAAGACAAATGGTTCCGCACCGGTCCCGGTGGGACGGGCTTTGCCAAGTGTGGCGGCAACTATGCAGCGTCCTTGCTTGGTGAATATCGTGGCAAGGAGCAGGGCTGTGATCAGGTCTGCTTCGTGGATGCCGCAACAAAGACCTATCTTGAGGAACTCGGAGGAATGAACATGTTCACCGTCCACCGGGACGGCCATCTGGAGACACCATCGCTGACAGGGACGATTCTGCCTGGAGTCACGCGTCGATCCATTATCCAGCTTGCACATGATCATGGCCGTGATGTGGTGGAGACCATGATCAAACTCGATGATCTGCTAGCAGACATCAAATCCGGAGAAGTCACTGAAGTGTTCGCCTGCGGCACTGCCGCCATCATCACTCCAATCGGCAGATTCAAGTCTGAAAAATTCGACGTAACCGTTGGCAGTGGCGAATCAGGCAAGCTGACGGTTGATTTACGTGACGAGCTCCTTGGCATACAACTTGGTGAAGTCAAGGATCCTCATAATTGGATGTGGAAGGTCTGCTGACCAAAAGCCAATCGACCGGATTCAATGGTTATGCAGTCGATGGTGACGAACAATGGGGTTCGCCCCCATCAGCCGTTTGAAACTGTTTCGCTATCGTCTGAGGTTGAGGAAAACTTGTGGGACATAACCGAGCGGCGTCCAAATGCAATATTTTAGGTATGGGTGTTTCCGTTTCTGTCATTGGTTTATAGGAAAATAAGTTGGCCTTATTGGAATTCTGACGGAGCTGAACATGCAATTGGCGCTTGAGAGCAATGCCTTCTTCTGGGGCATTGAATATGTTGCAACGTTTTGTTGCGGTCTTCTTGGAGGACTTTCCGCAGTCAAACGCGGTTATGACTTTGTGGCGATCATGCTCACTGTCTGGCTCACCGGATTGGGTGGAGGCATCATTCGAGATGTCTTGCTTGGTGCCATTCCTCCAGTTGGTGTTTCAAACAAGTGGCTGGTTGTCACTTGTATTCTGGCAAGCTTGGTCGTGGCGTTCATCTATCCAGAGGCTGACCGAATGAAATGGACAATGCTGACCCTCGATGCCCTGGCACTTGGCCTCTATACCGTCAATGGCACCCAAAAGGCACTCATGTATGGAACCTCCGGCATGACCGCCTGTTTCATGGGGCTCGCCACAGCACTTGGCGGAGGACTTATCAGAGACATGTTGCTCAATGTTGTGCCCACGATTGTCGGCGATCGCCATTGGTACGCCGTTCCCTCTGCAGTTGGAAGCATGCTTACTGTGGTCGTGACGCGAGCGTATGCCAGCAATCGTATTGACTTCACTTGGGAAATTGCGCTTGACCTATCGATTGTCGTCCTTGTCGTGATGCTTAGAGTTGCCTCCGTGCGATTTGATTGGAAGGTTCCCGTTGCGCTTAAACGAAATTCGTCGTCACTGAAGCCCAGAGAGGATCGGAGACACCAACAATAGGTTTAAGCCTGGAAACAACGTTAAGTCGTGAGGAGCACAGGCGGTAGGCTTAATGGAGGCAGTGTGCGTTGCGGCTGTATGCCAACGCTTGGCTGCGTGCTGTGTGGACGTTGAAAACAGGCCCGAAAGCTCTATGAACCATGATGGGCGAAAAACTGCGATAGCTCTTTGGGACCCGTTGAGACGGTACGGTTCTGCTGGATGCTATGCAGTAGGATTATCCATATATGGATATGGATCCTGCGAAGTCAATGCCTCCGCAACGTTGGCCTCAGTGGCTTCCATGGTGTCTTGTTCAGGCGTACTGTCGACATTCATGCCATACGGAGTTTGCGAGGAATCATCATGTTCTGCTGTGATCCCATCAATCACATCGATGGTGTTGTCTGCGTTAGACTGAGCAATCATGCTGGCTATGATCATTACTGTTGCAACAACCGCTGCGGCAAGAATTGGAGCTATCCAGAACAACCAGAGTTGCTGAAGCGGGTCCGTCGCCATTTTTTCCCTATGCAGGAAAATGGCGATGCCAGTGGCGCGGGCCGGATTGAGTGCTGACCCTGTGATGGGATAGGTC
Organism: Bifidobacterium sp. ESL1118; assembly: GCF_058505595.1. Lineage (NCBI taxonomy): Bacteria > Bacillati > Actinomycetota > Actinomycetes > Bifidobacteriales > Bifidobacteriaceae > Bifidobacterium > Bifidobacterium sp. ESL1118. Next base: position 1,066,553 of record NZ_CP196371.1, on the reverse strand, counting down.
AAGGCAACGCCGGCGGCATAGGCAAAGCCCATTCCAGTGGCGTGTTCGACCGACGAAATTTTGGGGTCATTCATGGTGCGCATGGCTACGGCCACAATCAACAAAGCCGCCAGGGCCTCAACAACGAATGCAATCCAGATATTGAACGACACCCCCACTGTGGAAACTTGCGTGTATGAAACAGATCCTTTATCGAAACCGTTCATCGCGCCGGTAAACCAAATTGCGGCAGTGGCCTTATCCGAACGAGGAATCATTGACGTGACCAACGCTCCCGAACAGATGGCACCGATGACCTGGGCGACGATCTCGCAAATACCTTCAATGGCATTCGTCTTATCGGTCAGCATTGCCGCTAAAGTAATTGCTGGATTGAACTGACCCCCGGATATGTGGCCAAAAAGCAACGTCACCGAAGCATATGCAGCCGCCGTAGCAAACAGCACGAGTATCATGTTTGATCCGAACAATGCGGAACCCAAACTGGAAGCGATGTAGCTGACCAGGCAAACCAGGAACGTTCCGACCAATTCGGCACCGAATACGGCAAGAAGATGATATATTTTTCGTTTATCTTTGACCTTGATACCCATCGTATTTCCTTCGTTGCCTTCCAGATTGACGCAATTCAATATGAATCTGCATTTGTTGACATTTGAAATTACACTGCAGACTGAAATATCTTAGCACCGGTCATGTAATAGTGTATGATGCTTATAAGTATGCGTAGATTACTCTTGAATTACGTCTGAACAATGGTCTTTACAGTGAGGCTTTAGGCGGAATCTGAGAATTTCAATGACACTTACGATATTGCTGTTCCTATGGGAACCACGGCCACGTTGGGAGAACGATGCCAAACGTATATTCGCGCGCGGAAAAAGCGCATCATACAGAAAATGACAGTAGCGGCGGCATCCGCCTGCAGAAGGTCTTGGCACAGGCGGGATTCGGCTCACGTCGAAAGTGCGAAGAGCTTATCACGTCAGGACGCGTTGAAGTCGATGGCGAACTGATCACCACACTCGGGGCCCGGGCCAATCCCGACATCCAGCAGATACGAGTCGACGGGTCACGTATCCATATCAATGGAAAGCATGTTACATTGGCTCTCAACAAACCAAAGAAAGTGCTTTCCGCTATGGATGATGCCAAAGGACGTTATACGCTTCGCGACATCATCGGTGACCGATATGAGCATATATTCCATATGGGGCGTCTGGACTATGACTCTGAGGGCCTTATCCTCATGACGGATGACGGCGAGCTCAGTCAGCACGTCATGCACCCCAAATATGAGGTTGAGAAAACCTACATCGCGACCCTTGACGGTCGGATCGGCGGCAATGTTTGCCGTAGACTCGTCACACAAGGCGTCAATCTTGACGATGGCCTCATACGCCTTGATCGCTGTGCCATCATCGATGCAAAGCGAGACTCGACCATGGTCAAAGTGGTGCTGCATTCGGGCAAGAATCGCATCGTTCGCCGCATTTTCGGAGCCATCGGGTTTCCAGTGCGCCGACTTGTGCGGACTCAGATAGGACCCATCAAACTGGGGGAGCTTAAGCCGGGCTCCTACCGCATGCTCTCTCATGCTGAGCTGACGGCTCTTTCCAAGGAGGTGGGTCTGTGATTCGCGTAGCCATAGATGGGCCGGCCGGTGTCGGCAAATCATCGACTTCCAAGGCGCTGGCCAAGTACTTCGGCTACGCCTACCTCGACACTGGTGCCATGTACCGAGCCGTTGCCTGGCGTTGTATGGAACAGAATATCGATTTGGATGCGAAACAGGTCGACGAGCAGGCTGTGACACAATGTGTGGCGGATCTGTTCGATGAAGGTCGTTTCGACATCAGCCTCGACCCTGACAAGCCGTGCGTGGCTGTGGATGGGAGCGACATCACCGAGGCTATTCGCGATTCCTCCGTTTCATCGCATGTTTCCAAGGTGTCCAACATCATTCCTGTGAGACATTTGCTTATTGCTGCCCAGCGCGCCTACATCAATGGTGAGGCAGCCGAGGATTCCTACTCTCACGGTGCGGGCATCGTCGCCGAGGGGCGCGACATCACCACCGTGGTGGCTCCGAAGGCCGAAGTGCGAGTGTTACTTACTGCTCGTCCGGAGGTTCGTCAGGCGCGTCGTACAGGCCAAAGCAAGCAGGGCGAAGGTGCTGTAGGTGCCGAAGACGTATTCGCCCGCGACAAAGCCGACTCGGGGACCACGAATTTCCTTGACGCGGCTCCTGGTGTCACCACCGTGGATAACTCGGACATGACGTTTGAGCAGACGCTCGACAAGCTTGTTGACCTCGTTGAAAATGCTGTTGAGCAGCAGGAATATGACCGTTATGCGGCAAACCTGGAAGACTATGATCTCGACGAGTCCGACCGCGAGCTAATCTCGGGGGCTGCCGTTGCAGAGAATGGAAACGACGCCAAACATGCCGTCGGCGTTCTGGCTGTGGTTGGTAGGCCGAATGTCGGCAAATCCACCTTGGTCAATCGAATCCTCGGTCACCGAGTGGCCGTTGTGGAAGACACGCCTGGCGTTACCCGCGACCGCGTGAGCTATGATGCCGAGTGGTCAGGCACAGACTTCAAACTCGTCGACACTGGAGGTTGGGAGACCGATGTCGAGGGCATTGACTCGGCCATAGCCTCGCAGGCGCAGATTGCAGTTGGCCTTTCGGATGCGGTGGTGCTGGTCGTCGATGCCCAAGTGGGCATCACCAACACCGATTCGCGCATCGTTGCCATGCTCCGTGAATCAGGTAAGCCCGTCATTGTGGCTGTAAACAAGATCGACGGAGCTTCCGAGGAATACATGAGCGCCGAGTTCTGGAAACTCGGTCTTGGACAGCCGTACAGCATTTCCGCCATGCATGGAAGAGGAATAGGGGAGTTGCTTGATGCGTCATTGAACGCATTGAAGAAAGCCAAGAAGACCTCAGGCTACCTTACGCCGTCCAACTTGCGACGGGTCGCGCTCGTTGGCAGGCCGAACGTCGGCAAGTCCTCGTTGCTGAACCAGCTGGCGCATCAGGAGCGTTCCGTGGTGAACGATTTGGCAGGAACCACCCGCGATCCTGTGGATGAGGTGGTCGAGCTTGATGGCGAGGATTGGTTGTTCATCGATACCGCAGGCATCAAGCGACGGCCACATAAGCTTTCCGGTGCCGAGTACTACTCGTCGCTTCGCACGCAGGCGGCCATTGAACGCTCTGAACTCGCGCTTGTGCTGTTCGATGCCTCACAGCCTGTTTCCGAGCAGGATCTCAAAGTGATGAGCCAGGCCGTCGATGCCGGCCGCGCCATCGTGTTGGTGTTCAACAAGTGGGACCTGATGGACGATTTCGACAGGCAACGCATGGAACGACTGTGGAAGACCGAATTCGATCAGGTTACCTGGGCCGGGCGAGTCAATCTTTCCGCCAAAAGCGGCTGGCACACCAATAGACTCCCTAGAGCCATGCGCGAGGCGCTTGCTTCTTGGGATAAGCGTATTCCCACAGGCAAGCTCAACGCCTTCCTCGGCAAGGTGCAGGCAGCTCACCCACACCCGTTGCGTGGTGGCAAACAGCCACGCATTCTGTTTGCCACTCAGGCGTCCACACGGCCGCCACGCTTCGTTGTTTTTGCAACGGGTTTCCTGGAGCAGGGCTATAGACGTTACCTTGAACGTCAGATTCGAGAGGAATTCGGGTTCGAAGGCACACCCATCCAGATTTCGGTCAACATACGCGAGCGCAAGAAGAAGGGCAGGAAGTAGGGGCTACTTGTAGTCCCCATCCGTGGCATGGTACATCGATGATATGAGTTCCATCGATGACCATGCCGTTCCCCGTCACCACATGGCACGTTATTGCGCTATGCCATGACATGGATTATACAACGTCACTTGTTATGACTGTAATCCAAATATGTGCATTACATGCTGTTGGAACGACATGTTGTTGTGTCCAAAAAACAGAAAGGGCGGAAATCCTACAGGCCTAAAGCCTTGGATTTCCGCCCTTTTCGTCGGGTCGGCGGGATTTGAACCCGCGACCCCTTGACCCCCAGTCAAGTGCGCTACCAAACTGCGCTACGACCCGAACAGTGCCAAGCACCAAGAAGACATTCTATCATACATGAACGATTCTCAGTGTCCGGCGTGGCGTATGACACTATGCAAGCCTGTGTAACCAGATGACACAAGCTATACCACAATGAGACGAATATTTTCGGCAGTTTCGTATGAGGAACATACATTAGGGACCATATATTTTTGAACGATAGCCTCAGAACGAATCTACCGAGGGTGATAATTATTTCGTATTTGTTGGCTTTGATGCATCACTGCATTGGCGATGTCTATCTTGAATCAACACCTCGTACATTCGATTTTCATCCGGTTAGGCATCCTTTTTTGGTGCAAGTTGGGATGCTGACAAAAAAAGGCTACACTGGTACCAGTCCGTTCAGAAATAAGGAGTGGTTTTGGATAACCTTTTCAAATCAGCTGCGCAGAAGATGCACGAACAGGGGATGAGCGATGTCGCTGTTGCCCAGTTCAAGCGTTCTTACAGTGACTCGTTCAACGAATCAGGGTCACAGACCGATGTGCAAGGTGCATATATTAGAGAGGACGATGTTGAACCCCTGACGGATGTGCCGAGTTTCCACGAGATTTACAAGACGATTGACCATGACCAGGCTGTACATGCATTCGCCAAAACGGCATTTCTGAAGCTGAATGGCGGTTTGGGAACTTCCATGGGACTTGAGGCAGCAAAATCCTTGATACCAGTACGTCGGCACAAAGCCCGTCAGATGCGTTTCATCGACATCATCCTCGGTCAGGTGCTCACGGCCCGCAAACGACTCGGCGTTCCGCTTCCTCTGACATTTATGAATTCATTCCGCACATCAAAAGACACCATGAATGTACTCGCCAAAAACCGGGCCTTCATGCAAACGAACATCCTAACCCAGATTGTGCAGCATCAGGAACCTAAGATTGATTTGGGCACTGGTATGCCGGTGGAATATCCGAAGAACCCGGATTTGGAATGGTGCCCTCCAGGCCATGGCGACATTTATTCCACGCTGTGGGAATCAGGCCTTCTTGATAGCTTGCTGGAGCATGGATTCGAGTATCTGTTTATTTCGAATTCCGATAATCTGGGTGCTCGTCCTTCACGAACATTGGCTCAATATTTTGAGAATTCCGATAAGTCATTCATGGTTGAGGTCGCTCAACGCACCGAGTCGGATCGCAAGGGAGGGCACTTTGTACGAGACCGCAAAACAGGGTGCCTCATGCTGCGTGAAATGACCCAGGTCTCGCGTGAAGACAAGCAGGCTGCCGAAGATATATCTCGCCACCCTTATTTCAACACCAACAGCATATGGATTCGTATAGAGGCGCTCAGGGACAAACTTCAACAGTACGATGGCGTGTTGCCTTTACCGGTGATCCGAAACTATAAGACGGTGGATCCTACGGATTCCACGACGGTGCCCGTCGTGCAGCTGGAAACGGCGATGGGGGCAGCTGTGAAGTTCTTTGACAATGCCATCTGCGTTAAGGTGGACCGTATGCGTTTCCTGCCGGTCAAGACAACGAATGATCTGTTCATCATGCGTTCGGATCGTTTCCATCTCACTGACTCATACGAGATGGAGGACGGCAACTATGTTTTCCCGACTGTGGACTTGGATTCCAGGTATTACTCATACATTGCTGACTTCAATGAGCGGTTCCCATACTCTGTTCCTTCTTTGGCGGCAGCGAACTCTGTCAGTATCAAAGGAGACTGGACATTTGGAGAGAATGTTCAGTTCTACGGGGATGCCCTGCTTGAAGATCCGGGCAAGCCAAGTTACGTACCAAACGGCTCGTTCGTGGGGCCGCAAGGCATCGAACCGGATTCTTGGTGATTCTTTCGACGGCCAGTTTCAGGCGCGTAAGAGCTGCATTTCAATGAGAGTGGAGATGTGGCCAGTGGTGAACCTGACCTGCAAACGAGTCCGCCAAAAAAGAAATTTGCCGTCAAATTTGCAAAACTTTGCATTTTTCATCAAAAAACATCTAATATAGGGTAAGTGTGTGTTATAAGACACACGTTTCATCTGATAGTAACGATACGCGAGGACTAATGACAGAAGGAAGCAACGGAAGGCGCAGGTTTTCCGACAAGTGGGGTAAGCATGAGCTTGATGTGTTGGCGGTGCTTTCCTCAGCATTCCCTCAATGGTTGACTTCACGTCAGATAGCCCAACGAGTCAAAGCCTACGCCGATTCCTATGGGGAATTGGTCGATCAGGCGGCCAAGGCGGCTTTTGCCAAACAGTTCCAGCGCGATCGCGCCAAGTTGGCAGCCATGGGCATCGCGATTGAATCTCGCCAGCCAGAATATTCTTCAAAGTCCGAAGGACAGGATTTTGCTTCATATAGATTGCAGCTAGGCGATGAGCCTAGGGTGCGTCTACGGTTTAAGCAAGAAGACCTTCCCGTACTCGCCGCAGCCAATTATCTGGCTCGTTCCATGTCGATTTCTTCGGAATCGGTCAAGCCTGAGGAGAATCACGTATCCCGTACGGAACCACGTGTTCCGCAACCGCCAACACCCGGTCTCGGCTTGGACTCCATTGCTCCGGGTCTTGGTACGCAGCCCATACCTGAGTCATTGGCCAAAGTAATCGATTCGCGTCGTTTTGCAGCCACAGTGGATGTGGCCGGGGAACACTTGAATGTGGCTTATGCGAATTCCGGTGACCTGGCCATGTATGTGTTGGAACATCCCGGTGCCACGGTGGTTTCGCCGCAAGAGGCTGTAGACGCTTTGAATCGGCGATTCAAAGCCGCTACGGACATTGAACTTGCAGATGCAAAGTATGTGCTACCCTCTGATAAACCAGTATCGGAAGCCTCCATAGCCAACAGCAATGAGGGATCGGCGAAACGAACCGCTGAAAGTCAGCATTCCCGTAACAGCACTGCGTTCCAGACAGGCAGCGAGGTGGATCGTAGACTTCGTCTCATGCTGTTTCTCTCGGCTCATCTCGGCGAGGAATTCTCATTGGAGGAACTTGCCACCCGTTTCATCGGGAAACCGGCGAATGAGGATGAATTGCGTAAATCGGTGGCAGTCATCCGCAAAGACATCAATACGCTGACGACTGTTTCGGATGATGGCGAAATAGCCGGAAGTCAGTTCTTTGATATCGACTGGTCATTGTTGGATGAGGAAGGTATTGTCTCTGCCACTAATTCGCTCGGACTTGAGCGTTTGGCAGGCATCTCTCAGCAGTACCTGAGTATGCTCACCGCTTCTGTAAGCTATCTTGCACATTCCTCACTGTTGCCTGACAAGCAGCGAGATCAGGCAGAGCGGCTGTATCTTAAGCTCAAGGAGCATGTCAAACCTGGAGAGACCCCCTGGCTGAGTCTCACTGGGTATGAGGTGGAGCCAAAGAGTTTTACTATAGTAAGGCGTGCCATCGATACTTCATGCTTGCTTGATATGGAGTACACGGATGGTGCTGGACGCACGCTTCGTAAGCTTGTGGCACCCGCGAGGATTTTTGTCGATGAGGGAGTTTACTACGGTGCAATGTGGACTGATGTCGAATCGGTTGCACCTGCTGACGAAAAGGAATTCGTCCATAAAGACACAACCATCAACAAAGCCACAGGCAGGCCCAGGATTTGGCAGGTAATCAGACTTTCACGTATCGAAGATGCGAGTATCGTCAAGCCGACTAGGAAGCCAGACATTCCCGATACTCCGGCAGAGGAGCTACGTCGATGGAGTTTCGACAATGGTACTTCTGCGGTGTTCATTACAGATAAGTCGAACCTTCCTTTTGTGAAGTCTCTCTCAGGTGCAAAGGTGGAGCCATTCCAACAAGGTGAAAAGGTTCATCTCGTTGTTTCCTCAGATTCCTGGTTTGTCGCTTTCTGTATTGCCAATGCCCGTCATATCAAGGCGGTGGCTCCGCAATCATTACGATCCATGGTGATAGCCCGTGCCAACCGCGAGCTGAGCGTGGAAAAGAAATAGGAGAGACCATGAGATGGTGGTGTTGGCTGGTGTTGGCTGTTGCGGCACTGCTTGTCTTTCTTCTTGGTGTGGCATATGCCGTTGTTCATGCTATGCGGTCAGCCCATACCGTTTCCGATACAGCATCGACGATCATGCAGCCCCTAACGGATATCCAGAACAAATATCCGATGTCTGGAGAAAATGACGATGAACCAGTGTTCACCAGACCACTCGGCAATGCTGCCAATCGCTACAGCAAGGCGCATACGGCAGTGGTGGAACGTACAATAAACCGAAGAATGCGGCATGCACAGCAGTGGCGGAGGTGGAATGACTGACCTTACACCGGCGCAGCGCTATAGCGCGTACAAACAGCGAACAGTGTATGAGAAGAGCGAGGCGGCGCGTTTTGCCCGCACGTTACCGTTTGCATTGGATTCGTTCCAGATAGAGGCAAACAAATCACTCGAGAACGGTAACAATGTGCTGGTGGCAGCGCCGACAGGTGCCGGAAAAACCGTAGTGGCGGATTTTGCCATATACCTTGCGCAGCGAAACAATGTCAAGGCGTTCTATACCACCCCAGTTAAGGCGCTGAGTAACCAGAAATACCATGATTTGGTCGGCTTGTATGGACCGGATAAAGTAGGCTTGCTCACCGGCGACAATTCCATCAATTCTGAGGCTGATATCGTTGTGATGACCACGGAGGTCTTGCGAAACATGCTCTATGAGCATTCGCAGACGTTACATGGTCTCAGGTATGTGATTCTTGACGAGGTCCATTACCTAGGCGATCAGTTCCGCGGACCGGTCTGGGAAGAGGTCATCATCCACCTTCCAAAAGCAGCAAGGATCATTGGACTTTCTGCCACCGTCTCCAATGTCGAGGACTTTTGCAACTGGATTGAATCGGTGCGTGGACGCACAACGCTGGTGGTCAGTGAGCGACGACCTGTGCCGTTGGAACAGCATGTGATGGTTCAGGCCGACAGAAACCATGAACCGGAGCTTATTGACTTATATCAGTTCAAGAATGGTCATCAGACCAATCGGCTTAATGCGCGACTGATTGATCGTCTCGATCAGCTCGATCGCAAGGCTGAGCGTGCGGTTCCTAAAGCCTATGGGAAACAGCACGTGCACAGGAAACAGCAAGCGATTGTGCGGTATACGCCTCGTCGTTGGGCTGTGGTCGACGAACTGAACTTTCTTGATGAGCTTCCAGGAATCTACTTTATATTTTCACGCAATGGTTGTGATGAAGCTGTTCAGCAGTGTCTCGAAGCCGGTCTTGAACTCACTACAGAAGACGAGGCCCTGCGTATTCGAACCATTGTGGACGAGATGGTTGCCGGTCAGCTTGGCCAAGAGGATCTGAAGGCCCTTGGGTTTGCCCGATTTAGGTATGCATTGGAAGAAGGCTTTGCCCCGCATCATGCAGGGATGGTGGCGTTGTTCCGACAGATTGTCGAGCGGCTCTTTGAAGAAGGTCTGGTCAAGGTGGTGTTTGCCACGGAGACCTTGGCTTTGGGCATCAACATGCCGGCCCGATGCGTGGTGGTTGAAAAGCTTGAGAAGTTCAACGGCACTGAACACGCCACACTGACGCCAGGGGAGTACACTCAACTGACCGGAAGGGCGGGACGACGGGGCATAGACACCATTGGCCACGCCGTGGTGGTGGATCACCGTGGCTTCGTACCCGCAACGTTGGCATCCCTGTCCAGCAAGCGTGTGTATCCATTGCATTCAAGATTCAAGCCGACGTTCAACATGGCTGTCAATCTTCTGAACTCCAGTGATTACTCAACGGCGCGAAAGACGCTGAACCATTCATTCGCACAATGGGAGGCAAATAATTCCGCCGGCGAGCTGCAGTCACGCATAGCTGCACTTGAGAAGGCTGTGGCCGGGTATGAGCAGGCATTTGCATGCTCGCACGGTGATTTTAAGCGGTTTATGGAAACAAGGCGTGAACTCAGCGATCTGCAGAAAAACGGTCGTCGCCGGATCAAACGAACAATGTATGCAAATGAATCAGAAAAAAGTACGGCGCTGCACGACCTTGAACACCGTATCCGTGCATTGAAGGAACAAAACTCCAACGATTCCTGTCGGCAATGCCCTGATCTTACCGAACATCTGAAATGGGGCAATCGGTGGATGCGAGAGACCAAGGAGCTGAGCACATTAAGGAAGCGGTATCTGTCACGGACCGGTTCCGTGGCGCGTCAATTCGATAGTATCTGTGAGATTCTTCATGATTTGGGATATCTGAACGAATATCCCAGGCATGATGACTTGAATTCGGGTGTGCGTTATCAACTTACGGAACGTGGTCAGTTATTGCGACATCTCTACAGTGATTATGATCTTGTTTTGGCGCAGTCCATAGAATCCGGAATCCTTGACGGTTTGCACCCAACCGAACTTGCAGCAGTCCTGTCCGCTTTGGTATATGAGGCGCGCAGAGGCGATGGGGGAGAGCCGCGGCGCTATCCAGGAGGCACCGACGGCATCGTGTTTGAGTGTTGCAGTGATTTGAGGGAAACGTTCGATGACGTGCAGGACAGGCGTGAGGACGCCGATCTCGACTCACTTGACATGTTGGACTTCGCCTTGGTCGATGTCATGTATGACTGGGCTAATGGCGGAACCCTGACACAAGTGTTGCGTTCCACAGACTTGACCGGAGGGGACTTTGTGCGCAATGCCAAACGTCTTTCGGATTTGCTGCAACAGATAGCTTCCGCAAAACCCTATTATCACTCGAACCATCCCGGCTTATATTCGGCTGCCCGAGATGCTGGAAGGTTGGTCAATCGTGATATTGTTGCATATTCGGGCCTAGACTGAAATGGAATAAATCGTACGTTTAGGCTGTTTGATTGTATGTACATAATTTTGAGGTAAGGATGTTGGGGGTTTCATGGCTGAACGCAGTCTACGTGGTATGAGCATCGGTGCAAAGTCGCTCGAATCGGATGAGAATGTCGATTTTGCCGATCGTAGCGATGTGACGTACATTTGCCCGAAGGGGCATCGTACCATTCTGCCATTTGCGGAAGGGGTGGAGGCGCCCGAAGAATGGGAATGCCGTTGTGGGGAAACCGCAAAACGTGAAGATGTCTCTCAGGAGCCGGACGAAATTCACAAGCCTGTCCGTACCCATTGGGATATGGTCAAGGAGCGTCGCACTGAGGACGAGCTCAAAGATCTACTTAAGAAGCGCCTGCAGATGCACCGCGACGGCTGGTTCCCGGATTATGAATAAACCGTTGCAATCGCAGAGAGGCCACAACGTTGGGTAGGCAAAACCGGAATGTGATCTTCTTCGATCTTGACGGCACGTTGACACGTTCGGATCCCGGCATCGTCGGAAGCCTCATGAAGACATACAAGGATTTTGGTTTTCACGCACCGAGTCATGAAGAGTTGATGCTGTTCATAGGCCCTCCGATTCCAGTATCGCTGCGACGCAATCATATGCCTGAGCGATACATCGATGACTTCGTCAAGGTCTATCGAAGCTATTATACAAATCAACATGTGTTTGACGATCCCTTGGAGCCGGGACATAAGGTCCCGGCCTGTTTTGCAATAGTGTATATCCTGGGGTGCAAGAACAGTTGGAACGCTTGGGTAACGATGGCTTTGTTCTTGCTATCGCCAGTTGCAAGCCTGAGCCTCAGGCGAGGTCCGTATGCCACCATTTTGGGCTTGAGCAGTACATGGATTACGTGTTTGGAGCCAGTGTGGACAACTCACGTACGTCGAAAGCTCGGGTCATTGAGCATGGAATCGATTCGCTCGATTTCGACAACAATACCGATTTGGCACTTATGGTCGGTGACCGTATGGATGATGTGGATGGAGCGTCTTCATGTGGCATTGATTGTCTTGGCTGTGATTGGGGCTATGCGCAGCCGCAGGAGCTCGAGCAACATGGGGCATGTGGCATTGTTGATCAAGTCAGCAAGTTAGCTGATCAAGTCGAAGCATATTTCGAAGGTCTATGATTTGCGTTCTGGCACATTAAGCCGATAATGTACGTTATGTCAGATTTATATTACTGCTAGGTCTTACTATAAGCGACTAAGCTATATCAGACACCCACTGTCTCTTAGGCGCATTGTCCTAGATGCAGCATTGCTAAACATTACTTGCCCCTCTTATCGTCGGCAATACGGTTGTCCATGACATCCGTGTATGAACGTTGTGCCTGCAGATACATGAAAACCAATTCAAGGATAACGATCACGACCATTACAATGGCAGACGGAATCAGAACGCTCGCATACAATGCCGAAGAGCCAGAAGAAAACCTTGATTTGGCGTACTTATAGACGGCATATGGTACCATACCTAACACCAAGGTCACAGGTTGCATCGCCATAATGCCCCACGATAATGGCTGCACGTTGTGTTTACGCGACTTATTGCCATGCACAAGCTCCCCATCAATCATACAGCGTATGCAAACGGCAATGCCGATCATCACTGCAATCAACCACAATCCAGCTGGAAGAAAGTCCATATTAGTTGTACACTCCTTGATGGCGTTGCTCGTGTTGCAGCGTGAGTTTTTTACGGAGCCGAGCCTCAGTCAGATCTTCGATCGGGCCGCCGTGGTTAGAGCCTGATCCCTCAGCGGATACGTCTTCTGCATGTTGGTTGGCCAATTCTTCTTCGACTCTGTGCCATTGGGCTCCGACCGAGATACCGAATAATGGTGTCCCGTCTTCTATAATATCCAATAGCTCAGTTCCATCTGTACATTCCCTTACGCTTTCGCCATCACAGATGATGGTCATATCCTCCAGTTGCGAAACTGAACGACGCAAGAGATAATCCATGGCTTTCGTCACGTTCTGTAGATTGACGCCCATATCAAGCAGTCGCTTGGAAACCGAGAGAACGACCACATCCTTGAATGAATACAGACGTCGTGACCCCGATCCATTCGATGGCTTGATCGATGGGGCGAGAATCTGTTTACGGGCCCAGTAGTCGAGTTGCCGATATGTGATCCCGGCCACTGTTGACGCCACCGTACCCCGGTACCCCAATGTTGCGTCATCGCCTTCGATATCCTCAAAAAGCTCGCCTTGAACAGCTTGGGTATCAGTCGGTTCGAATGACGACGTCATAATGGTTTACCTTCAATATGTTCTATTGGTTTTGAGAAGAACGAGAGAAATACACAAGACGGAACTTGCCGATCATCAGTTCATCCCCGCTCTTCAAGAGCACTGTATCGACCCGTTTCCGGTTAACGTATGTACCGTTAAGGCTTCCGGCATCGATAACCTCATAGTCCTGCCCCACACGTTTGAATGTAGCGTGATGGCGGGAAACGGTGGCATCGTCCAACATGATATCCGCATGCGGATCACGGCCCACGCTGACCTCGTCTTCGTCAAGCAGATATCGTGATCCTGACACCTCTCCCCTAGTGGAAATAAGCAAGGCCGAACCTGGAGTGAGCTGTGCCAAGGTATCGAGGTCGTCCTGTGTTAACGGACGTTCACCGGTGCTCGTTATCGATATGTTTATTGCAGGCATCCCAATGATGGTGGTCTCGCCTGCGCTTGGTATAGGTGTAGTCATAGTTTTATTCTACATTCCGTGCGTACTTAAATTGCCGAGAGCTACTAGTGACGGTTATTTCCACGGCATCAGAAGGCTTCACTACCACAGACGCACCGAATTTGACCTTGAGCCTTGACCCCACCCCTCCGGCGATGTTCACGGCATTTTGAAGATTTTGCTGGTCTCCTATCGCTTTGACTATATATGGGGGTTTGAGTGCCGCCCCATCACTTTCCAACCCGTTTTTGGTGTCGGCCACATATGTCGAAGTCACGATTCGTACCTGATTGAGCGACATCACCTCAACACCGGCGTTTCTCAATTCTTCAATCAGCTGAAACATTGTGGCAGCATCCACAGGCGTCTTGAAACCTTTACCCACGGTTATGACGACACCTTTGCCCTTTGCCGGGAGCCGACCCGAAAGAATTCCGCTGGTTTCGGCGTTCTGCGATGCTATTCTCTCTACTTCCTTCTGCTTGTCCGCTGCCAGCTGCAAGGAGTTGAGTTGGCTTGTCAGCTCGCTCTTGCGACGTTCGAGGTTCTGGGCCTGGGTGCTGGTCTCACTGATGAGGCGCGTCAGCTCCTCCTCACTCATCGTTTCATATGTCGATGTTTTGTTATTGAGCTGAATCACGTATCCAAAACTCAACAATGCACATAGAACCACTATGAGCGCCCGTGTGAGGGCGTGCCCTGCTTGGGAACCTCCGATTTTACGAACCCTACGCCGTATGACTGGGAATGCACCGGTGTCCGTTCGGTCGTTTTCCCTGTCGTGAGTGTTCTGGATTCGTATTTTGGAGAACTCTTCAGCCTCGACTTTTTTCTTGTCCATGAACATCATCCCTTAAACAGGAAACGGCGAATTGCCGAGACGTTAGAGAAGATTCGGATACCCAACACCACGATGACGGCAGTCTGGAGCTGGGAGCCGACACCAAGCTGATTGCCGAGGAGAACCAACAGTGTTGCGGTCAACACGTTTGAAATGAAAGAGATGACGAAGACCCGGTCAGAGAACGAGCGTTCGAAGTATGCTCTCGCCGCGCCCAACAACGCGTCCAGCGCAGCCACCACCATAATCGGAAGATAAGGCTGTAAAACAATCGGAATATCCGGCTTGACGAACATTCCGACAATAAGTCCGAGGATGAGTCCAAGTACAGCAGCCATTATTCCCTCCTTTGTGCATACGACAATTCGCTTGTAGTTGCCGCAACCAAATTGAGCGACCTGTTCTGTTTGATGTGTGGGAAGATACCAGAAGCCTGTAACGCACTGTATACCTCTGGTTGGGCTTTTGCACCTACGTCTTGGGACAATTGTTGCTTGTCTCCGATTGCAAGAATCGTGTAAGGGCTCGAGATCTCATCGGTGCCAATAAGGATTACTGATCCGGCAGTGCGAACCGATGTACCCACCCCTATGCGATGACCGTTGATTGCGATGGCTTCGGCACCCGAACGCCATAACAAACGAATGAAGGTCTGTAAATCAGCGTCTGTAACCAATCTTACCTTTGATTGTGCGTTTGCCCGGCTGAAACCTTGTTGTGAACCCACAGAAAGAGGGTTATCGAGCGTCAGGGTGATGCCTGGACCTGTGACAGGAACCGTCCCATTGATCATGTCGTCTTTTGTGTACGTCGGGTTGCCCTCATGGGTCGAAACCTGGGCATACTGTTTTGACACTTTGGAATGCAGTGCATTGACCTCTGCGGAGGTCTTTTCGATAGCAGCGTTTTGTTGTTGCAATTCACTGATGAGACTGTTGCGAACAGCCTTACGCGGATCCGTGTTGAGTTGCTTGACCATGAGTGTGCCGAAAAAGCCAACGGCGACACAAATGATGAACACAACCGCACGCGTCAACCAAACATCCATCGCCGAACGGGGTCGAATGACCAACTGTGAGTCCAAAAACAAAGGATCGACGGATCGATTCGTCAGATCATCGATAAGGCGTAGGCTTTCGTCCTTGCTCCTGCGACTTCGGCGGGACACATTACGGCGGTCATCGAAGCTGGATGTGTGTTGCGAAGCCAAATCAGCTATAGCTTTGGAATATACGAACCTTCGACGTAGTGGCCTGTCATCAGGTAAAGGCGGAAAAGTCGGTGGACGCAGGCCCTCGCTGATCATTTTGCCGTATCCTCATGAATAAGCCGAAATCCTTGGCGTATGTAAATATAACCAGCTATCCAATACAACACCACGCCCCAGATTCCTGCAGACAATGCAACCATATGCAATATACTGGTGAAGGTAGTATGCCATAAATCTGCAAATATCAATGCCGCTATCGCAATCATCAACAACGCTGTACCCACCTTGCCAACGAAATTCACAGGTAATGGGCCATAATCATGCTGAGCAAGAATGACGATGAGAATAAGCAATACAAAGTCTCGTAACCCTACAATGATGAGCATCCACCAAGGAATGATATCGGCCATTCCGAGCGCCAGAATACTGCAGAGGATGAGCAGTCGATCGGCAATCGGATCAAGGATCTGACCTATTTTACTGACCTGATTGAATTTTCTGGCAATAATGCCATCCAGCCCGTCGGATGCCGATGAAACGGCAAGGACAAGAAGGGCCTGGACCATCTTATGCTGGTAGGTCAGGTATGCAATAAATGGTATTGATATTATCCGAAGCAAACTGATGAAATTCGGCACTGTGAGGTAAACATCGCGAGCAGCCGGACTATATTGATTCGCTTTGGTAGGTAATTTCATTGTAGTATATATTTCCGTTAGATTCTTGAAGCTTGCAACGCTGTGACAATAATGCCACGGGCACCAATGGCATACAACCTGTCCATAAGTTGATTCACCTGATCGCGTGGAACCATGACACGCATGGCATCCCATTGTTTGTCATGAAGCGGTGAAATTGTTGGACTTTCAAGACCCGGTGTGATCTGTGCCGCTGCACTGACCTTGTCTACGGGGATATCGAAATCCATCAGCACATATCGACGTGCGGTCAACACACCTTGGAGACGACGGGCAAATTTGATGAGCCGACGATCATGGTCGTCAAGATCAGGTGAGCAAATCAAAACCGCCTCTGAATGCACAATGGGCTCCGAAAAAATCCGAAGGCCCGCGTTACGCATCGTTGTTCCCGTTGAGACCACATCCGCTATCAGATCGGCAATGCCCAGTTGGACCGAAGACTCCACAGCGCCATCCAAATGAATGATGTCAGCGGTGATGTGATGTGCCTCAAGATAATCGTTGACCAGTTTGTCAAACGAACTTGCCACACGTTTCCCATCGATGTCTTCGAGTGTTGTGATGTCTGAGTCGTTCGGTGCAGCGAAGCGCAGCGTGGAGCCTCCGAAACCCAACTGCATGAATTCTCGGGCTTTAGTGTTCGAATTAAGCAGCATGTCGCGCCCTGTGATTCCCACATCCACGGCACCTCGACCAACATAGATGGCGATGTCAAGTGGTCTCAGATAGAACAACTCAACATCGTCTTCTTCATCATGCACTACAAGTTGTCGGTCGTTGGAGCGCAACTGATAACCTGATTCCCGAAGCAGACTCCATGACGGCTGCGAAAGCATGCCCTTATTCGGTACAGCTATTCTGAGCATCATCCCTCACTTCTCTACCATGGCAAGAAACCCAGGCAATCACAGATTCTTGTAGATGTCTTCCAGCGTTATTCCCCGTTTTATCATCATAACCTGCACATGGTAAATAAGTTGGCTCATCTCTTCAGCCGTCCGGTCGGCTCCCTCATATTCCGCAGCCAACCAAGTCTCGCCAGCCTCTTCGTTGATTTTCTTCCCGATATAATGCGTACCCTGATCCAGCTCAGCCACGGTACGTGAAGTGGGGTCGTGTCTCTCGGCTTTTTCGCTGAGCTCTTCGAACAATGATTCAAATGTCTTCATGGTAATTCTCTTTCACAGTATTTCATATTCCATGGTTTACGATTTGTTAATACAGTAGAGCACATGGATGAATCCGCCGAGCACCCTCGTGGTGAACTCGCTGCAGGTGTCAACCTTGATATGCGGCCTGCGCCAGGGAACGAATGTCATCGATTGCTGCGGCTCGGTCGTCCGCTCCATATACCGCGGAACCAGCAACCAAAACATTGGCTCCGGCCTCAGCGACAATATGGGCTGTTGAGGGACCGACTCCCCCGTCGACCTGAATCTTCGTATCGAGGCCCTGACGGGTGATTTCGTCACGAAGCCTACGGACCTTCTTCATCTGGTTGTCGAGGAACTTCTGACCACCGAAGCCGGGTTCCACCGTCATGATAAGAATCATGTCGAATTCAGAGACAATATCAAAAATCGGTTCCACAGGCTCTGCAGGGCGTACTGCGAAGCATGCCTTGCAACCCATATCATGCAACTGACGTGCCAAACGCACAGGCGCATGCGTGGCGCCCATATGAAAACTGATGGATGATGCGCCAAGCTTGGCATATTCAGGAGCCCATCGGTCCGGATCCTCAATCATCAGATGGACATCCACAGGCAGGTCGGTAACTTCGCAGATCCTCTTCACGACCGGTTCGCCGATGGTGAGGTTTGGTACGAAATGGTGATCCATAACATCAACGTGAACCATATCTGCGTGATCTATCGCCTTGAGATCACGCTCCAAGTTGCAAAAATCAGCGGATAAAATACTAGGAGCTATTTCGATTGTCATGTTTATCTATCCTATTCAATATTGCAGACGAGCCTTCTGATTATGGACTCACCTAGTCTAAAGGTCTTTAACGTACGCAGCTCAAGCTTTGGACCGCTGTTTTGGCACAGATGCTGAACACATCCGAAATGGCAGACCAACGTGTTATTGCAAGTTGTTACTAGCTCAATCAGTATCTTGCGCTTTCGATGCGGCGTGATTACCGGTGCTGGCGGCCACTGAGTTGCTCTTGCCATCATTCCCAGCGTTTTCGGCCATATGCTCGGCCTCAGTGAGCGTACGGAGCCGTTCTGCTAGCTCATTCGTAGGGCTGCCTAGACGTTGCACGGCTACGAATGCAATCACACCGGCCGAAAAAACGCACATGGAGACCCACACGTTGATACGCACGCCGAGGAACTCATGGGCGAAGTCAATGCGAAGCGCCTCGATCCAAGTTCGACCTGCGGTGTACCACATGATGTAGATGGTGAAGAGCGAACCAGCCTTGAGCATTCGGGCGGCCTTCTTGCCAATCCACACGATGAGCGCGGCACCGATGAGATTCCAGATGAGCTCATATAGGAATGTGGGCTGGAAGAGTGTTCCAGTCGGGCAGGAAAGGCCGTCATAGCACTGCTCGCTACCACCGATTGCCCCTCCCGAGTAGTTGAGTTTCAAACCCCAAGGCAAGGTTGTTGGAGCGCCATAGAGTTCCTGGTTGAACCAGTTGCCAAGCCTGCCCACAGCCTGGGCGACGAGCAGCGCCGGTGCCAAGGCGTCGGCGAGCAGCGCCATGGGGTAATGCTTGTGCCGGCACCATGCCCAGGCGGCAAGGCCACCCAAGAGCACCGCTCCCCAGATGCCAAGTCCGCCGTTCCAGATTTTGAAGATGTCGACCCAATTGCCGTTGGGTCCGAAGAAGCGTTCCGGCGTGGTGACCACGTGGTACAGACGTGCGCCGATGATGCCGGCCGGCACGGCACATAGGGTGATGTCGAGAATTTGGTCAAAATCACCACTATAGCGCTTCCAACGCCGGTTGGTAATCCAGACGGCTAATACGATGCCTGCGAGGATGCACAACGCGTAGAAGCGGATGGTCACCGGGCCGATAGAGAATTGCGAGATTGACGGCGAGGGGATGTAAGCCAATGTCATGAACCTCATCCTAGCCCTACTGTTGGAGCGTGGCGTATGCCTGCAAGGTCTCGAGGATACGTAGCTGGCGCTTATCTAAGATTCTGCCGCCGATTGCCGTGCCGGCCGCCAGCACGATCAGTCCATTGGCCAAGGCGACTAGTCCAAGGGTCACGAAGTAGGCATTGCCGAAATCGAGAAGGAAGAGACCGACGATCGCCGTTGCGATAGCGGGAATCATGACGACCGCCGAAAGCAGAAAATATACAAGTGGAAACACCAGTTGGGCGGTTGCCCTGCCTTGCGGTGTGTTCATCGGCCGTTCGATGGAAGGCACGGGGTAGAGCATCGTGCACGAGGTGACCTCGGCGAGTCCAAGCATGGCGTACGGAATGGCGAGGCTTGCCGCAATTGCGCAGAACGCTCGGGACCATCCTTGAGGACTGCTCCAGTCGCCGCTGACGAACAGCAGGACCGCAGCCATCGCAAGAACATACACGGTGGCCAAGGAGCCGATGAGACGGACGTGCGCGTGTCTGTCGTCCTTGCCGCTTGTCCCTGCCAATATCTGCATGGTCAACCCTTCGCCGTCGTACGCCAGGCCGTTGCTTTCACACATGACCATGAAGACTCCGCCGACAAGCAGGGCGATCCAAACAGATGAACGTGACCCTTCCTTGATGAAGGTGAAGCCAAACAGCGCCGTAAGCAGCACGGGAAACGCAAAGGATATGATCTGACGCGGGTCGTGCCTCATCATGGTGGCCAGGCGCGCGCTCATGGCACCGGACGCGCTGTCAGGCATCCATGAGAATGCGCCGATGCCTTGTACTGACTTCTTTTCATGCACCTTTGGTGTATGCACGCGCCGGAAACGTAGACACCATACCGATCCAAGGAAGCACAGCACGCCAGTGGCAACGAGTATCAGCAGCCTTACGACCAGTGCGGCCCAATGGCCGCCTGCAGCGTCAAATGGTAATTGGATGGCCGCTGCGAACGGGGTCCACGCACCGAAAGAGGCGATCCCTTTTGTTTGCGCCAGCGCATCATCCAGCGCAGCCACGCGATCGGTCGGTGTGGTGGTGGCGCTCCAGCCCGAGAACATGCCTGAGACGGCGCTGATCAGCACGACGAGTGCCGCTGAAAGCAAGGTCTCCACAACTGTTGAGTGCGCTGCAAGATTGAACAGCGAAACGCACAGTTTCGACAGACACATCAACGTCACTACGTACAGCAACGCCGAACAAAGACCGGTGATGAATGCCGCAGGGCCCAGTGGCAGGTAAGCCACGGACCAAAGCAGCAGCGCCAGAACGCAGGTGACCGCAGGCGTGCCACTGAGCCCCGAAAGTAGCATGCCGCCTTGAAGCTCGGCATCTGGAATGCCGTAAAGTTCGAAACGCTTCGGATCAAGGCTTGAACCTTGCCCGATGTACAGCACCTGCAAGACGATGACGAAGATGGAGAGCATGAATGCGATGAGCACCATCATGGTTGCCAACATCGATGCAGTGACAGGAATGCCGGATACACCATTGAGCGCATCTTTGGCATCGAACGCTGACTTACCTACTGTGAACACCAGGAACAAGGCGAACAGCCAGGTGATGCCGTAATTCACCATCTGCCATTTCGACGAACGGATCGTTGCCCAGGTGATGGACCAACGCATCCGCACGGTGGTCAGAGCCGTCTTCATCGCGTCATCCCTTCGCTGATGTGCTCCGGAAATTTGGTCGGGAAATCAGGCTGCTGCGCGCTCTGTTCGCCGTCACCATGTCCACCGTCGAGCCAACTCAGATGGGCCGCGCCGTGCCTACCGCCGACCAAATCAAGGAATCTGTCTTCCAAGTCCTCTCCCGCCGAAACCTCCGCCAGCGTGCCGGCTGCCTTCACCTGACCGTGGTCGATGACCGCCACGTGCGTGCACATGTGCTCCACCAGTGCCATGACGTGCGAGGAGATGATGACTGTGCCGCCCGTCGAGGCGTACTCCAGCAGAATGTCCTTGAGATTGGCGGAAGAAACGGGGTCAACGGATTCAAATGGCTCGTCGAGTATGAGGATGCGCGGGTTCGCGATCATGGCGCTGGCCAGACAGATCTTCTTGGTCATACCGGTGGAATAGTCCTTGACCATGGTGCCGGCGCTCGCCTTCAAGTCGAAGGCAACCAGCAGATCCTGGGCGCGGTCGATGGCCTCTGCGCGTTTCATGCCGCGCAACATGCCCGAGTAGATGAGCAATTGCAGGCCGGTGAGCCTGTTGAAAATCTGCTCACTCGTCGGCATGACGCCGAGCAGGCGTTTGGCGGCATTGACGTTGCTCCATACGTCGTGGCCCAATACGTCGATGGTTCCGCCATCAGGCTTGAGCAGACCTGTCATCATGCGCAGCGTGGTGGTCTTGCCGGCGCCGTTGGGCCCCACAAGTCCGTAGAACGAACCAACTGGAATGGTCAGGTTGAGATTGTCGACGGCCTGCTTGCCATCGAAATTCTTGCACAAAGCATTGATGCGGACCGCTTCGGGCAACCTCGTCGGAGCACTTGTTTCGTAATCCATGGAATCCTCAAATGTGGTGTATATTACAAAAGTAAGTATACAAGACCCCCCCATTGTATATTTCGTTGCCATTTATCTCCATACCGTCAGCGCTGCTGATTTGTGTAGGAAGCATTCGGATGGCGGGGTGAACAGGCATCCCGCCACCCGAATGCAGCCCATATAAGGCTTGGTGGCAATTACTGTAACAGTGTTTTATTGATGTGCCGCAGCGACACCTTGGGCCAGTTCTTCAGTCTTGGCGGCCAGTGCGTTCAGACCGGTTTGTGGGTCTACCGGTTTGGTGCAGGTCTTGTTGAGGAAGGTACGCACCAATGCCGAGCCGACGATGACTCCGTCTGCGTACTTGCCCACCGTCGCAGCCTGCTCAGCGTTCGAAATGCCGATACCCACGCAGACATGTTCGGCTCCGGTTTTGCGCATACGCGCCACCAAGCGTTCAGGCGTGGCGTTCAGCGTCTTGCACTCGCCAGTGACCCCCATACGGCTTGTGGCGTAGACGAAGCCGCGGTAGTTGCGGGCCGCCAGGCTCAGCCGTTCATCCGCTGAATCGGGTGAGACCAGGAAGATGCGGTCGAGCCCGTGGCGCTCGGAGGCCTCGAACCATGCACCGGCCTCGTCGGGAATGAGGTCAGGGGTGACCATGCCCGCTCCTCCGGCATTGGCTAGATCGGTGGCAAACCGTTCGACACCGTAATGGAAGACAAGGTTCCAATAGCCCATGATCAGCGGCACGCCTCCGGCGTTGGCCACCGCCTCAACGGCTTTGAACACTTCGCCGATATGCTCTCCCGCCTGTAACGCAATGCGTGAGGCAGCTTGGATAACGGGACCGTCCATCACGGGATCGGTGTAGGGCAGACCAATCTCCACGATGTCGACGCCATGCTTCACCAATGCCTCGAACGCTGTCAGCGAAGTCTGTGGGTCGGGAAAACCATAGGGAAGGTAACCGATGAACGCCGGGCGACCGGAAGACAAGCACTCGTCAATGCGTGTGGCAGTCAGGCTCGGACGCTTCGAAAACCCAAGCGGCTGGCCGGAAGGAGTTGCGTTAGATGGCCCATCTGTAGACCCATCTGGAGCCACTGTACATATATGCGAATCGAACAAGTTGCGATATTCAACTGATTTCATGATTCACTTGTTCCCTTCTGCACGTGCTGCACCCTGCTGGGCGGCTCCATCAAGCGATGTGCCTGTGGCCGAATTCGCACCGAGCGCGGCGCTCTGCTCCGGTGTCAAATAACCGAACCAACGGCCTGCCGTGGCCACGTCCTTGTCTCCTCTTCCGGAGATGTTGACGATGATGTTTGGGCTTGTGTAGCCTTTATCTTTCAGGTCGGCTGCTGCCTTGTACGCTCCTGCGACGGCGTGGGCGGACTCCAAGGCTGGAATGATACCCTCCGTCTCACAGAGGTCCTTGAACGCGCTCATGGCTTCCTCATCTGTGGCGTAGCTGTAGTTCACACGCCCGATCTCCTTGAGCCAAGCGTGCTCGGGGCCCACCGAAGCATAGTCCAACCCTGCGGAAATCGAATAAGTGTCAAGCGTCTGACCTTCGTTGTTCTCCAACAGATACGACTTGGCACCTTGGAAGACCCCGAGTTTCCCTGTTCCGGGAGCGAGTCGGATGGCGTGTTCGCCGGACTGCGGTCCATGGCCGCCAGCTTCGAAGGCGTAGAGATTCACACGTTCATCATCAAGAAACGCATTCATCACGCCGATGGCGTTCGAACCGCCGCCCACACAGGCACAGATTGCATCGGGGTGGTCGATGCCATAGTCCTCTTGCAACTGGCGCTGGGCTTCCTCGCCAATTACTTTTTGAAAGTCCCGTACCATGGAAGGAAACGGATGTGGACCAGCCACGGTGCCGAGCATGTAGTGCGTGTCCTCCACATTGGTAACCCAGTCGCGAAGCGCCTCGTTGATGGCATCTTTGAGGATTTTCGTGCCCTGTGTTATTTCGACCACCTCGGCGCCGAGCATGCGCATACGCGCCACATTCAAAGCCTGGCGTCGGGCATCAATCTGCCCCATGTAGATACGGCACTTGAGACCGAACTTGGCACAGGCAACGCCGTGCTGTCCGGCACCGGTCTCGGCGATGACCCTGTGCTTGCCCATCCGCTTGACGATGAGCGCCTGACCCAAGGCGTTATTAATCTTGTGTGCGCCGGTGTGATTGAGATCCTCGCGCTTCAAGAACACCCGAGCGTTCAGCCCTGTCCGTTTGTTGAGTCGTTCGGCAAAGCGCGGTGCCTCTGTCAGCGGTGAGGGACGACCGACATACTCGCGGCTCAGCGTAGCCAGCTCGTGCTGAAATTGAGGGTCCACTTCGGCCTTGCTATACACGTCTTCAAGTTCGTCCAGCGCACCAATGAGTGCCTCTGGAACATACCTGCCGCCGAACTGGCCGAAATAAGGACCTTGATGCTGGCTCAGCGGCATCGTAGTCGAAGCTTTCACCTTGGCTCCTGCAATGACAAGATGCTGCACCGCAAGTGTATGGTCCTCGGCAGTGGCTACTCCTTCACCCACAAGAACGGCATCAGCACCTGCCTTGGCATAGTCTTCCAGCTCCACTGTCCCGAAAATGTCCGACTCCGCCACTTTGACGACATGCGCAGGCAAGTCGCTGGCCAGCTCCTTGTATTTGCCGACATCGACCTTCAGATCCTTGAGGTTTCGGGCATTGATGCCGATGACTGTGGCCCCGGCCTTGACTGCGCGATCAATTTCCTCGCGCGTATGTGCCTCCACCAGTACGGTCATGCCCAGGTGCTCGGACAATTCCAGCAGCTGCTTGAGATTTGCGTCGTCCAGCGCAGCCACGATGAGCAGCACCATATCGGCGCCGTGGGCTCGCGCCTCCCAAATCTGGTAATCAGTGGTGATGAAGTCCTTACGCAAAACCGGAACATGAACGGCTTGGCGAACCTGGTCGAAATCATCAAGAGAACCCAGGAATGTACGGCCTTCCGTCAGAACGGAAACAGCCGATGCTCCCCCGGCCTCGTATTCCCTGGCCAAGGCTGCAGGGTCTGGAATATCATTGAGATGCCCTTTGGAAGGCGATGCCCGTTTGATTTCAGCGATAACGGGAATGCCAACATCTTGACGAAGCCATCGCGTAGCATCCACCGGTGCAGTGGCGTTGGCGGCCATCTCCTGAAGTTGTTCGAGCGATATGGATTGCTCACGGAGTTGCGCATCTTCGAGCGCGCCTGCCGACAATTCGTCAAGTACTGACATTGCTGCCTCCTGTTCATGTCTCAGCATAACCGGTGGCGAATGCCATTAATAGGTTGAATCTTGAAATATGAACAGAATGTCCATATATTAAGACAGTTGTCATTGCTTTTTACTACTGCACATGCCAGTAACACCATATTGACGAGCAGCACATTACAGACCCAGATGACTTGTAAGCCCAAGCGTCACACTGTTCTCAACTGTGCGGCGATCTGAACGGCCTCCACGCTGGCTGCGGCCTTGTTTCGACTCTCCTGCCACTCGTTTTCTGGAACAGAGTCAAGAACAATGCCGGCGCCGGACTGCACATAGGCCCTATGTTCCCTGAGGAATGCCGTGCGAATAGCAATGGCCATGTCCATGTTGCCAGCAAAATCGAAGTAGCCGACAGCCCCTCCGTAGACGCCCCGGTCAGCTGGTTCTAAAGCATCGATGATCTGTACTGCTCGTGTCTTAGGGGCCCCAGAAAGTGTGCCTGCCGGGAACGCAGACATGAACACGTCCAGCGCACCGAGGGTCGGCAGTACAGTGCCTGTCACTGTAGAACAGATGTGCATGATGTGACTGAATCGTCGGATATCCATGAGTGATGCCACATCCACGCTGTTGGGGACACATACTTTGCTTAAATCGTTACGGGAAAGATCGACGAGCATCGTATGCTCACTGCGCTCCTTGGGGTCGGCCAACAGTTCGTCAGCCAAGCGCGTGTCTTCCTCCTCGGTTTTCCCGCGTGGCCTGGATCCGGCTATCGGATAGGTCATGGCCTGTCCGTCCTTGACTTCGATGAGGGTCTCTGGGCTGGAACCTACGATGTTGAATTCATGTCCGTCCTGGTCGGTGAGTGCAAAGAAATACATATAGGGGCTTGGATTGATGGTGCGCAGGACGCGGTATACGTCGAATGGGTCCGCAGGTGAATCCACCTCCAAACGCTGGGAGATGACCACTTGGAACACATCGCCGTCGACCACATACCGTTTGGCCGCTTCCGCGGCATCCATAAAGTCCTGTTTCGTTGTTCTGAACTCAAGTTCTTGCTGAGGCGACGAGGTGTCAAGCACATTGACCTTGGATTCTCCCTCAACCGGTTGCGCCGCCTTACGTTCCATGTCATCGAGTCGGGCGACGGCCTCCTCATAGGCTTCACCTTCTCTGGTTGGTCGATCATCGAAGTTGACTGCATTTGAAATAAGCCAGACCGTGCCATTCGAGTGGTCCACAACAGCCAGGTCTGTAGCCAAGGCCAATGCCAGTTCAGGTTGATGGGTCTCATCAGCCGCGCTGCCTACGGTGGCAGGCTCCCAATGACGCATGGAATCCCAGCCAACAGAACCGACCAACCCTCCGGTCAAATTCGGAAGTCCTTCAATGGTCGGTGATTTAAGCACATCCAAGGTCTGCCGGACCACATCGATGGTGTCACCATGTCGAGGAACGCCAGCAGGCACTGTTCCAAGCCAATTCGCCTGGCCGTTTTTCGAACCCAACTGGGCGAGGGAGCTGACTCCAATGAAGCTGTATCGACTCCAGACACCGCCGTATTCCGCTGACTCCAAAATAAAAGTGCCACTTTTCCCGTGAGACAGGCGACTGTACAACCCCACCGGTGTCAGTGAGTCTGCGAGCAGGCGGCGTACTACAGGTATGAAACGATATCCTTGCATGGCAAGGTCATGAAACTGCTCTCTTGAAGGCCAAGTGCCTCCCCAAGGCAGATTGACAACGCTGCACGTACTCATTGACCAGTCTCTTGATCCGTACGGTGTCCAACGACGACCGGAAGTGGACCGCCGGCGTCGAAGCACGACCTCGCACCGGTGTGGCAGGCTGCCCCTACCTGATCGACTTCAACAAGCAGAGCATCTCCGTCGCAGTCGATGTTCACAGACTTCACATATTGCACATGGCCGGAGGTATCGCCCTTACGCCAATACTCCTGTCGTGAGCGTGACCAAAACGTGACCCGTCCTGTTGTCAGTGTGCGTCGTAACGCCTCGTCGTCCATATAGCCCACCATCAGCACTTCGTGGGTGTCGTATTCCTGCACCACCGCGGCCACAAGACCTTTGGCATCCCGTTTGAGACGGGAAGCAATGGCAGAGTCAAGAGATTGGACACTGGTTTCTGTAGCGGTCGCAGATTGCCTGGCAGCATTGCTGTAAGTCTTCGTTGTCGGTGTGGTCATGAGATTCCCTCTTCGCGTATTGCCTTTGCGGCAAAGTCATTGATGGTTTCGATTCACAAATTGAGATGTGCTTCTGCGGACTAAAGAATCATATTCTGCATTTGCCTGACTTCATAGTGGTGCTCCTTGAGCGTTTGCTTGACTTGGCCAATCGTCAAGACGCCGTAATGGAACACCGAAGCTGCAAGTACTGCATCGGCGCCGGCAGCCACGGCCGGTGGGAAGTCCTCCAACTTACCGGCTCCCCCGCTGGCAATCAGCGGCAGCTTGACCACCTTGCGCATGGCACTGATCATCGGCAGATCAAAACCGTTCTGCGTGCCATCGGCATCCATCGAATTCAGAAGGATCTCGCCGACACCGAGTTCTTGTGCACGTTCGGCCCACCACAGTGCATCAATGCCAGTCGAGTGCCGGCCACCCATGGTAGTGACTTCGAAGCCGGATCGGGTGTGACGCTCACCCTGTTCGCGCCGTGCATCGACGGAAAGCACCAACACCTGATTGCCGAAACGTTGAGCCACTTCGCTGATAAGATAGGGATTCTTGATGGCAGCGGTGTTCACACTCACTTTGTCTGCACCGCAACGCAACAAAGCGTCCACG
The DNA here is from genome assembly GCF_058505595.1 of Bifidobacterium sp. ESL1118. Classification (NCBI taxonomy): domain Bacteria; kingdom Bacillati; phylum Actinomycetota; class Actinomycetes; order Bifidobacteriales; family Bifidobacteriaceae; genus Bifidobacterium; species Bifidobacterium sp. ESL1118. The sequence continues at coordinate 1,038,494 of NZ_CP196371.1, read as the reverse complement.
TCGTTCGCTGTGCGTACCCCACCACCTGCGGTGAGGGGTATGAAAATCTGTTCCGCGGTACGCGTCACCACATTGAACATGGTCTGACGATGCGAACTCGAGGCGGTGACGTCCAGGAACGTCAGTTCATCCGCGCCTTCATCGTAGTAGCGGGCTGCAAGTTCCACAGGATCGCCTGCATCTTTCAGATGCTCGAAATGCACGCCTTTGACCACGCGTCCATCGTCGACGTCCAAGCATGGAATCACCCGCACGGTCACCGCCATCTATGCCCCCTGTCAATCATGTACAACCATCGAGTCTAACTCATCAAAGATCAGGTACTCTGCTCCGTCTCATACTATAGGCTCCCAAACCCATGAGATATAGGCGGAGACAAATCATCAGCCCAATAGCCTCTTGAGACATTTCATGGCATCAATCTCCAATGGAATCTTGCTGTTTCGCTCTAAACGATCCCCATCCCCGCACAGAGCGGATTATCCACAAGTGGGTGTTGCGCTGGCGTAAGCTTGGCCGAGTGGCCTTGAGCATCCAACGCAACACCCACTTGTGGATAATCGGGCAGTCCTTGAAGAGAATTCCTCATTGTGATGGGAGATTGCGCGCCGCCAACTGCCCACATGCCCCATCGATGTCCGACCCGCGAGTGTCACGTAACGTGGCCGTGATCCCGTGGCTATGCAGGATGTCCAAGAAACGGCGCTCATCCTCGGGCTTCGATGCGGTCCAACGTGACCCTTCGATGGGGTTGAGCGGAATCGGGTTCACATGAGCCCAGTTGTCTCCGTAATGGTTCAGCCGTTTGGCCAGAAGCGTGGCATGTTCCGCCTGATCGTTGATGCCACGCATAAGGGCGTATTCGATGCTTACTCGCCGGTGAGAGGCCAAGAAGTAATCATGCGCGGCATCGAGCACCTGGGTGGTGTTGAAACGTCGGTTCATCGGCACGAGCTCATCCCGCAGTTCGTCGCTTGGGGCATGAAGCGAGACTGCGAGCCGTACTGGGATTCCCTCGTTTGCAAGTTTTTTGATGCCGGGAACCACTCCCACAGTCGATACTGTGATGTTGCGTGCCGAAATTCCGAAGCCATCAGGCGGTGTTGCACAGATCTGGCGCACTGCCTTCATGACGGATCTGTAATTACCCATCGGCTCTCCCATGCCCATGAACACCACGTTGCTCAGTCTTCCCGGCCCTCCGGCGATTTCGCCTCGTTCCATGATGCCGGCGGCAATGCGCACCTGTTCAACTATCTCTCCTGCGGACATGTTGCGTGTAAGCCCGAGATGACCTGTGGCGCAGAACGGACAACCCATGCCACAGCCGACCTGACTGGAGATGCAGAGCGTGGCGCGGTTTGGATAACGCATGAGCACGGATTCAATGCGTGATCTGTCGAAGAGTTCCCATAGCGTCTTCACCGTGGTGCCTTCATCAGCCACCTGATGTGTGACTTCATGGATGAGCGCTGGAAAGAAGCCGTGTTGCGCCTCTTGACGTTTGGCAGCTGGAAAGTCCGTAAACGCAGAAACATCTGCATCGAAATGCTGATAATAATGGTTGGCCAACTGCTTGACTCGGAATTTTGGCAGATGCATCCGTTGCGCAATGGCGATGCGCTCCTGGTCTGTCATATCGGCGAAGTGCAATGGGGGTTTGCCTCGACGGGCATGGTCCTTGGAAAGCACATCACGGAAAGCACCGCTGACACCGCCTTGGGTGATGCCGCTTTCCAACTCGTTGTCTGGCTGTTGCACCTGTATATCGGAACCACTTTGGCCTGTGATCGTTGTAACGGAATCAGACATTTCAATCCAATCATGAATGAAGGTCAACCTAGGAATCATCCCAAGGTTGCGTTGATGAAGCAATATGAAGAAACGAAGCTTTTTATAGGCCCATGACCAAAAGAATCAGTGTGAAGAACGGGGCGCAAAGCAGAATGGAGTCAACACGGTCCATCACTCCGCCGTGCCCTTTGAGCAAATGACCCATGTCCTTGATGCCCATGTCACGTTTCAGCATCGAAGCACACAGATCACCGAATGTTCCGAGCACTCCAACGACGATGCCGATCACGACTGAAACCCACCAGAGCGCGCTCCAACGGTCTGGGTATGTTATGGCAAAAACCGTGAATGCCCCCATCATGGCGAATACGATTGATCCGGCAAGTCCCTCGTAGGATTTCTTGGGAGAGATACGTGGCGAAAGCTTGTGCTTACCAAGCCATGCACCGATGAGCAAGCCACCAGTATCGCTTAACGCCGGAAGAAAGATCACCATGATGGCATGGGCCACGGGGTGACCGCCGAATGTAAGGGGAAGAATGATGCATGAGGCGAGTGCGGCAATGTAGAGTACAAGAAACACGGAAACCGACATATTGCGCGCCACAGAAGAGCCAACTATTGATGACGCCTGATTGGAATCATCTGCCGAAACCAGTTGTGTTTCATCATGATGTGAATCAGACGTTCCGCTCTCGCTCCTGGCCTTCCCCGCAACCGCTTTCGACAACGTTTTGTTGGTGCCACCGTGCTTGAAAGAGGCAGCAATGGCAACAATCACAGTTGAAAGGGCAATGCCCATCGTGGCAGCCAGACCGTGTTGTGGCACATAGAACGTCGCAGCCAGTGTCAGTGTGCAGCAAATCCACAAGGCCACTACAGAAATATGAAGGTCGATGACGGCGAAATCCACCCGTAATTCCCAAAGAGCCAGCAACATGAAGACCACAATCACCCACATCAGCAGATCAATGCGGATGAGCATCGCCGCGACCAGTAAGGCAATCAGCACAACTGCGGTTCCCACAGCCTGAGGCATGTTTCGACCGGTCTTCTGATTGATCTGGCTGAGCTTCGTTTGCGAATTCTTCGATTCCGGGTCAGCAGTGCCTGTTTGCATGTGTTGTTTACTCACCTTCGCCGTACAGATATCTGAGAACGACTCAGACCTCCATAATCTCCTTCTGTTTGGTTTCAAGCAGCTTTTCGATGTCCTCGCTGACAGACTTGGTAACCGAGTCAAGCTCCTTTTGGAGTCTCTCGCCCTCGTCTTCGCCGTAATCACCATCCTTGACGGACTTGTCGATGGTTTCCTTGGTCTTGCGACGAATGTTACGTACAGCCACCTTACCGTCTTCTGCCTTGGTCTTTGCCAGTTTGACATACTCTTTGCGTCGGTCTTCGGTGAGTTCCGGCATGGTGACGTGAATGACATTGCCATCACGTCGAGGACTGACACCGAGGTCTGAGTCCCTTATGGCCTTCTCCACCGCCCCTGCCTGAGAGGCATCGAAGGGTGTGATGGCCAAAGTACGTGGTTCGGGCACACCGATGGTGGCCAAAGATTTGATGGGAGTCGGCACGCCATAATAGTCTACTGTCAATCCATTAAGGAGTGCGGGGTTGGCCCGCCCGGTGCGAATCCCAGAGAAATTCTCCTTGGTGGCCTCCACGGATTTCTCCATTTGTCCCTTTACCTGGTCGATGATGCTTGCCATGAATACTCCAGTCCCCAACGCGCCATGAACGTGTTGTCATTGATGATTAATTCGTTATCTTGATTCTACCCGATTGAGTTGTCCCTCGAGTCACTCACTCCTGCACCAAAGCGCTTTCTGCATTGGAGACCAAAGTTCCGATTGACTCACCAACCAACGCCTTCGTGACGTTGCCTTCGGTTTCCAAACCGAATACGCGTATGCGTTCGTCGTTGTCGCGCGCCATTGACAGGGCAGCGGCGTCCATGACCGCCAGGTTGTCGACCAGAGCACGTTTATAGCTCAATGCCTTGAACATCTTGGCCATGGGATCTTTGCGAGGATCGGCGGTATAGATGCCATCCACACCGTTTTTGCCCATGAGCACCGCGTCGCAGTGAATCTCCAATGATCGCTGAATGGAGACGGTATCTGTGGAAAAGTATGGCATGCCCGCTCCTGCTCCGAAAATGACCACACGACCCTTTTCCAAGTGACGTATGGCCTTCAGGGGGATGTAGGGCTCAGCAACCTGACCCATGGCAATGGCTGTCTGGACGCGCGTTGCCTGGCCCTCCTGCTCCAGGAAATCCTGCAGTGCAAGGCAATTCATCACCGTACCGAGCATGCCCATATAATCGCCTCGGGAGCGTTCGATGCCAGCTTGCTGCAACTCAGCCCCACGGAAGAAGTTTCCTCCACCCACAACAATGGCGACCTGCACTCCGGCAAGTACGGCAGCATGTATTTCCTTGGCTATTCTACGAACAACGGAAGTGTCAATGCCGACTCTACCTCCACCGAATGCCTCCCCGGAAAGTTTGAGCAGGATACGTCTATGTTTACTGTCCGATTTGTCCTCAGCCATCAGGCGCCTTTCATCAGAATCCGGCATAATCATGTTAAGGATACCGTTTCACGGCGACACGTCGATATGAAGCAATATGGATGTTGCAAAAAGAAAACCATATATGCACCTCTGGCAGTGCATATATGGTTTGTGCCTATCTCTACAATGACCAAGCCGGACTAGAAAATACTATTTCTCTTCGCCCTTGCCAACCTCGATGCGAGCGAAGGCTGTGAGTTTGCCACCGACTTCCTTGAACAGGTCGCCGACGGTCTTGGACGTGTCCTTGACGTATTCCTGCTCAAGCAACACGTTCTCCTTATAGAAGGCGTTCATACGGCCTTCGACGATCTTCGGGATAATCTTTTCCGGCTTGCCTTCAGCCTGAGACTTCTCAGTTGCCACACGACGTTCGGACTCGACGACATCAGCCGGCACGTCTTCGCGGGAAAGCCACTTGGCTCCCATGGCTGAAACCTGAAGGGCGGCCTCATGGGCCACCTTCGAACCAGCCTCATCCGTGGCGATGATGGCCACGATGCTCGGTGGCATCTCCGCGGATTTCTTGTGGGCGTAGATCTCGACCCGTTCGCCTTCGACCTTGGCGACCTGGCCGACCTTGACATGCTCGCCGAAGAGTGCGGCGGCCTCCTCCACGCTCTCCTTGACGGTTCCATCAGCCGACTTGGCCGCAAGCACTTCATCTGCGTTGGAAGCGCCGGCTGCAATGGCATCGTCAAGAACCTGGTCGGTGAACGCGACGAACTTCGGGGTCTTTGCCACGAAATCGGTTTCGGAGTTGAGCTCAACGGCATAACCAATCTGGCCATTGGCGCTATCTACCACGCGGGAGGCAATGGTGCCTTCCTGAGCGCTACGTCCCTCGCGCTTGCCAGCGGCCTGAATGCCTTTTGCACGAATGATTTCCTTCGCGCGAGCCACATCGCCTTCGGCTTCGGTGAGCGCTTTTTTGACGTCCATCATACCGGCACCGGTGTCGTCACGCACCTGCTTAATCAATGCTGCAGTTACTGCTGCCATATTGTTTTTCTCCTCAATACAACTTATGAATACGTTACCTAGATATCATTTTGTGCTTGCAACGACTGATTACGCAATTGCAAGCACAAAACAACAATGCGTGAATCAGACCTCTGCAGGCTTGTTCTCGGTCTCAGCCGGCTTCGCAGGAGTCTCCTCTTGCTTCGCCACGGTCTCTGCACTTGCCGAGACGGACGAATCGGTGAGAAGATCCTTCTCCCATGCCGCCATTGGCTGCTCGGACTTGTCTTCGGTCTTTTCAGCCTTGCCGCTGCGCTCAACCAGACCTTCGGCCACGGCGTCGGCCATCAGGCCTACGAGCAGTTCGATACCACGGATGGCATCATCATTTGCGGGAATAGGATAATCGACGAGATCAGGATCCGTGTTGGTATCGACGATGGCTACGACAGGAATGCCAAGCTTGTGCGCCTCATCGACAGCCAGGGTCTCCTTGCTGATGTCGACAACAAACAATGCCGAGGGGGTACGGTTCATGTTGCGAATACCGCCGAGCTGCTTCTCAAGCTTATCCTTTTCACGCTCAAGCAACAGGAGCTCCTTCTTCGTCAACCCCGAACCGTGAACATCGGTGAAGTCCATCTCTTCGAGTTCCTTCAAGCGCGAGACACGCTTGGTGACGGTCTGGAAGTTGGTGAGCATGCCACCAAGCCAGCGCTCTGATACGTACGGCATGCTGACACGGGTGGCCTGTGTAGCGATTGCCTCCTGAGCCTGCTTCTTCGTTCCCACGAAAAGCACGGTTCCATTGTGGGCCACAGTGGTCTTCACAAAGTCATAGGCCACGTTGATCAGATCAAGTGTCTTGAAGAGGTTGATGATGTGGATGCCGTTACGCTCAGTGAGAATGTACTGCTTCATCTTCGGATTCCAACGACGAGTCTGATGCCCGAAATGAAGACCTGCCTTGAGCATCTCGCTCATGGTGATTTGTGCCATAATATAACCTTTCTGTCGGTTCTTGCCTGGTCATGCGAATCTGCGTGCAACGCCTCAACAAGCGCCGACCGACACAGTCCTTCACGAGCATGACGCGATTTTATGTGCCTTATCGGTAATAAAAAATTGTGGCCAGTGCGAACTCGTGAAATACGTCCCAGCCATTTGACACATACAAAATATATGCTAGCACGAACTCGGTATTATTCTTCGCCTGGAACGTAATGCATGATCAAAGGTTATTGATGGTTCCTCAAATATCTCATTGCCTCACGGCGTTGCTCTTTTTCGAGGTGATCGAGGTACACGTGACCGTCAAGATGGTCGGTTTCATGCTGAAGCATACGGCCCATAATCCCTTTGCCCTCAACGATTATGGTCTTACCCGACAAATCGATTCCACGTACCTTGGCATAGTCGGCCCGACGTGTTTTATACCACAAATCCGGTACTGAAAGACATCCCTCGTCGCCGTATTGCTCGCCACTGGTCTCTATGAGTTCCGGATTAATGACATAACCAAGGGTGCCTTCGATATTGTACGAAAATGCCCGTAAGCTTACGCCAATCTGATTCGCAGAAAGACCAGCGCGGCCGGGATCGTCCACAGTATCAAGCAAATCGGTGATTAAACGATGAACCGCCGGTGTGATTTCGCTGATTGAATCGCATGGTGTCCGCAGCACGGGGTCTGGTACGACACGGATTTCACGTAATGCCAACTCTCTATTCCTCATTCCTGATTTCTCAAACGCAATCGCTCACATCCGTAAGCACAGTTGGCAACTATTCTAATGAACACTGTGGAATTAGCACTCAAGCCAATTTAGCTTTGCCACAAGCTATCTGTCACCTGTACATTTCCGAAGTAAAATTTGAATCACGTCTATCCTACACAGACATGAAACGGCATGAGCCTTGCGAAATCACAGATTACAAGCATCAGAGACGAAGTTCATGATCGTCAGGGCTGTCGCTGCCCCCCTTCTTCTGTTTCTTCCTTGTCTTTGCGGTACACATTGACGCTATGCTTCGCCTGGTCAACCGCCTTGCGCATGAGCGGAGTGACTGTATTGCCCGCCTGGCGCACACCCTCAGTGGTCTTGTCAATGAATTCGACTGCAGCCGAAGGAGCGGACTTTGCGGAAGATTTTGGAGTGTAAATCTGCTTATCAATGACATCGGTATACTTTTTCAGCACTTCGGGCCTGACGACTTTCATGCTCGGTGTCAGCGTGCCCGCCTCTTGTGTGAATTCATCGGGAACAATGACGAATTTTCGCACCGATTCAGCGCGAGAGACCTTACTGTTGGCCTTGTCGATATATTGCTGGACAAAGGAGCGAATGGCGTCATTGGTGGCAATCTCATTCATGGGCATCTGCGTGTCCATACCATGTTGGGAAAGCCAACTACGGGTCATCGACTCGTCGAGTTCAATGAGTGCGGAAATGAACGGCTTGCCGTCGCCAAGAACCACGGCATGAGAGATCACAGGGCAAGTTTCGATGACCTCCTCCATGGGTGCAGGACTGATGTTCTTGCCACCCGCCGTGATGATGATGTCCTTCTTGCGTCCAGTGATGTATACAAAGCCGTCGTCGTCGATCGTTGCGATATCTCCGGTTTTGAGCCATCCATCGGAATCAAGGACTTGAGCAGTCAATTCGGGCTGCCCATAGTATCCCAGGAACACGTCTTCGCCGTTGATGAGCAGTTCATCATCCTCAGCCAATTTGACACCGATGCCAGGACCCGGCCTGCCGACGGCTCCCACTTTGTTGAAGTCCTGAAAGTTGACAACGCAAGGAGCAGCCGTTTCCGTCATGCCATAGCCTTGGATAAGGGTAATACCGTCAATGCCGTTAAAGAAATGAGCCAGATCAGGATTGAGGGGCGCCCCACCACATGCCACAAACTTGAGATTCGGACCCATAGCGGACTTTACCGAAGACCCGACGGTCTTCATGTAGAACCAATGCATGGCTCGCTCACCAGGCGTATGACCGGTACCTTCCTGTCCGTCTTTTGACCATTTGATGAAATGTTGCACCGCTTTGGAGAAGACATACCCTTGCAAACCCGATCCGGCCTTCTGCGATGCCGCGTTATAGACCTTTTCGAATACTCGGGGAACTCCCAGAAGATACGTCGGCTTAAAACTGCGTAAATCGGAAAGAAGATGTTTGGTCGTCGACGTGTACCCAACCACACCCTGGGCGCCAATGGCCACATATTGAATATACCGTGCAAAGCAGTGCGCCAAAGGAAGGAAAAGCAGCAGACGACTGGGCTTTTGGAGCATATCCTCAAGAACCGCCCAACCTATAAAGCATGTAGACACGAAATTTCGATGCGAAAGCATGGCCCCCTTGGGAGCACCGGTGGAACCGGAAGTGTAGACTATCGTGGCCACGTCGTCGGCGCTGACCCGGCAAATGGCTCGATCCAGCTCTGAGTCGTCTATCGATGCCCCGTATTGACGCACGGCATCTAGACCGTTGTCTTTGAAATTGAACACGTATTCGAGATCGTCGCTTTCATGACTCACCTGTTCAAGAATCTGTGCGTGAGCATTATCTCCTGCAAATGCGACACTGGGTTTTATCGATTTGACAATATTGCGCGTCTGTTCAGGTGAATCGGTCTCGTATACGGGCACACTAATCGCGCCTATGGCGGCGCAAGCGAAATCTGTGACACCCCACTCATATGATGTAGCCGCGTATATAAGAACCATGTTCCCGCTTTTGATTCCCAGACCCATCAAACCTTTGGCAACATCGCGGACTTCGGAAAGCATCTGAGTAGCCGTGACATCATGCCAGGTGTGGCTCTGCTCGTCCTTCCATTGTGCAACCAAATCATCAGGATCTCGTTCCTCACGATGCTGCAACAGGGAGTAGATGGTGTCTTTGTCGGTTGTTGAAGTCACCGGGTCCAATTGAAATTCTCTAAGCATATACAGTACTATATCGGTCAGTGACCCCAAAATTACGCAACCGTAACTTTCGGCTACGTAACCAAACGGATAGTACATATGCATTAGGCATCAAAACCTATCCTATGTCGGCAAAATCACAGATCCAACGACTGCTGGCATGCCGCAGCACGATTGAAATCCAATATACCAGTTGACCGGTTTGCACGCAGACCGAAGCTTCAAAGTCACATTCACTCTTCAACATGCCGTCCATCATCTTGGGAATGGCGGGGAACGGATATATCGCACGTCTGAGTTCTGGATCGGTGCGCATTTGGATGTCAACGAGTTTTGCCATGGTCACAAGCTTGTTGATGCACGGCTTCGTCATACGACGTTCAAGATTCTTTGCAGGCATCTTACCGCGAACCACGTCTAAGCTCATACATGCCAGACGGCATAGGTGCAGCGCCATTTTAGTACATTCCGATTCGTTGATTTCACAGGGAAAACAACCCGTAAAGTGGAACGTGACAGGATCATTTGACAGCTCCATGTGAATCTTGCCGTCATATCGAGGAAGAATCGATTGCCCCTCATAAGCATCATTGGCATGTCTGCCAGAAAAATCAACTCTGTTCTTGATTGCATCTGAATCGTCTACCATGTTTAATCCTTGTGCCGCGAACTGTCAGGGAAAGCTGCAATCGGCCCTCTACGCCCATTGCAATCGTCTTAATAAGAACAGCAGAACATTAAATATTATGCAAATCACATCGATATATTTGTGGATAAGTGAGTAACTTCTAATTATTATATCTCAAATGAGTTAAATTTATCTATTTCAAAAGAGAACTTATTCAAATCGCTATACACAATAAACGATACAGTCTATTTTTTCATCATTGAGAACATAGACTGCATCTGACACATCAATGCCATCAGTCACCGATGACTGCAACCTCACAACGCTGGAAGCTTTTAAGGTCAACATAGCCACACGAAGCCATGGTACGCTTTAATGCTCCCACGAAGTTCACTGTTGCCTCGGCTGTGTGACTGGGCCCATAAAGAACCTGCTGCAGAGGAGCAACAGTACCGACATGGGTCCGAAAGCCACGCGGCAAAGAAGGATGGTAGGCTTCCGCACCCCAATGCATACCCAGACCCGGCGCCTCAGTTGCACGGGCAAGCGGAGCTCCGAGCATGACGGAATCAGCCCCCATGGCAAGAGCCTTGACGAAGCTCCCTGAATTCCCCATTCCCCCGTCGGCGATGAGTTGCACATAGCGGCCACCCGACTCATCCATATAATCTCTACGCGCCTCGGAAACATCGGCAATCGCCGTAGCCAAAGGTGCTTCGACACCCAGAGTCGAGCGGGTGGCCGAAACAGCTCCTCCTCCGAATCCGACCAGCACTCCTGCGGCACCGGTGCGCATAAGATGCAAGGCTGCAGCATAGCTGGCCGCCCCACCCACAATGACTGGGACATCAAGCTCATAAATGAATTTCTGTAAATTCAACGGCTCATGATCTTTGGAAACATGTTCGGCTGAAACCGCTGTTCCACGGATAACGAACAAGTCCACCCCAGCGTTGACTACGGTATCGGCGAACTCCTGCGTGTGCTGGGGCGAAAGCGAGGCCGCCACCGGCACATGGGCCTCCCGAATTTCCTGGAGCCTGGCGGTTATCAACTCGGGTTTTATCGGTTCCGCGTAGATCTGCTGCATTCTTGCAGTCACATCGGTGTCTTCGAGATTCGAAATCTCCTGAAGCAGTGGTTCAGGATTCTCATAACGGGTCCACAAACCTTCGAGGTTTAGCACACCTAGCGCACCCAGCTTTCCCATCGCTATGGCAGTGGCCGGACTCGTCACGGAATCCATTGGAGCTGCAATGACAGGCACATCGAATTCATAAGCATCAATCTGCCATGCCGTGGAAACATCTTGTGGATCTCTTGTACGGCGCGAAGGAACTATTGCAATATCGTCGAGAGAGTATGTCCTGCGACCGTTTTTGCCGAGACCAATTTCTATTTCCTGAGTCATACCTCTAAACCTAGTGCTCAGGTTTGACCATTGCTTGGGTTTCCAACATCAGAGGCAGCGCTTTGGCCCCCTCGACATCTCGCCTGCAGCTGCAAGTCACGCCGTAGAAAGACAGGTGTTGAGATGTCCACATTACATAAACGTGCGTGTTGAAGAAACGCTTGTGTCATATCCTTGAGCCGGAATGAGAATTGACATGATTCGTGTTTTGTCCTGTACGATGGCCTGAGCAATATCGCAGGGGCAGATGTGTTATGCCGACACCTCGATTGGGCGCCAATTGTTGGAGGAATAATGGATAAGATAACAGTAAAAGGCACTATTGCAGAACTTGATGGCGATGAGATGACACGCGTCATTTGGGCCGATATCAAAAAACGTCTCATTCTTCCATTCCTTGATGTCAATCTGGACTATTACGATCTGAGCATCCAAAACCGAGATGCCACCGATGACCAAGTCACCATTGACGCGGCACAGGCAATCAAACGCGAACATGTGGGCGTGAAATGTGCAACAATCACTCCCGATGAGGCCAGGGTCAAAGAATTCGGCCTCAAGAAAATGTGGAAATCCCCCAACGGCACCATTCGCAACATCCTAGGGGGTACCATTTTCCGCGAGCCCATCGTGATGAAGAACATTCCTCGTTTGGTACGCAGCTGGGATGAGCCTATCATCATAGCCAGGCATGCGTTCGGCGATCAATACAAAGCCACTGATTTTACAGTGGACCGTCCAGGCCGTTTGTCCGTGACGTTCACCCCAGCTGACGGCAGTGCACCGGCAGAGCATGTCGTCTATGACTATCCCGGAGCCGGCGTGGCCCAAGTACAATATAACTTGGACAGTTCGATTGCCGATTTTGCACGGGCATGTTTTAATTATGGCTTGCAACGAGGCTATCCGGTGTATCTCTCGACCAAGAACACGATTCTCAAGTCGTATGATGGAAGATTCAAAGACGTTTTCGCGCAGATTTACGAAACCGAATACAAGACACGCTTTGAGGCAGCGGGCCTGACGTACGAGCATCGCCTCATCGATGACATGGTGGCAAGCTCCATGAAATGGCATGGCGGCTATGTCTGGGCCTGCAAAAACTATGACGGTGACGTGCAATCCGATTGCGTGGCTCAAGGGTTTGGCTCCTTGGGCTTGATGACCTCCATATTGATGACACCTGACGGGCAGACAGTCGAGGCGGAAGCGGCGCATGGAACAGTGACAAGGCATTACCGGCGCTGGCAGAAAGGAGAAAAGACGTCGACAAACCCGATAGCCTCGATATTCGCGTGGACCGGAGCACTGAAGCAGCGTGCAAGAATCGACGGCACTCCTGATGTGGCGAATTTCGCCAGGACGTTGGAACGCGTCATCCGCAGAACAGTGGAATCCGGATTGATGACCAAGGATTTGGCCTTGCTCATAGGGCCCGAACAACCGTGGCTTGATACGGAAAGTTTCATGGATGCATTGGAGGAAGGTCTGCGATCGGAGATCGGTGCTGACTGATTGGACCGGACATCTGTCTTCAGGATGGCTATGGGCTAGAATCGATTCGAACGTAGTTTATTTGGACCAAGGAATTGAGTTTGCGTAGTGCAGTAGTGGTAAGAAAAGTGCTGAGACGGTCAGCAGCGTATTTGTCTTGTGCCTCGCTCCTGTTTGCTTTAGGTGGCTGTGGCGCAGACATGTCCAAGAACACAGAACAGCCCGCCCAAGGTTCAGACAGCTCCGCCATTGAGAAAAAACTGCATTCCGCCCAAATCGCCCTGTTCGTCCCTTCAGACGGCATTACGATTTCACAGCACACTCCACTCAACAAATGGGCAAAATTCACTCCGATCCTAACAAATGAGCTCCAAAAAACAGGGATCCCGGCCAAGTCAATTTCCGTCAAGACTTCAAGCGATGCAGACAAACAGAGCAGCGACGTACAGGATTATGTCGTCAACACACTTTCGACGGACTCGACTGCTCAAACAAGGAACACGACCATCATCCTCGCTCCGTCCCTCAACAGCGACGACAATCAATACGGCGACTATGTGACACATCCTCAATCGCAATCCACTCAAGGCAACGAAGGCAGTGAAGACAACACAACTCCACGCGTCAGCAAAAAAACCTCCAGTCGTCTGGCCTCGTCTTTGGAGCTGGCACATAAATCCGGAGCCCATATCATCATAATTTCACAGTCGGTCAAAGGCTTCACACCGGATCTGTTCGTTGAAATGTCTACTCCCCAACGGATCGGATCACTAGAGGCACAGCAGCTTGTTGATAAACTCGCAGTCGACAAGGCAACAACTAATCATCCAAAATCAGTGGAGATCATGCTTCCCAGTCATACAGCTTCCGAATCACTGCTTGATACGATTACTGGTAAAAACAACACAGATGATTCAACAAACTCGTCTTCGTCTAATGGCTCCACAACTACAGGCTCATCTGAAGACATATTTGCAAAAGAAGCCTTCAAAGGTGTCTGGTCGGTGCTGGGGCCCTATTTTAAAGAAGGAAAAATCATCAGTCCTTCCAATCGCCTCAACGCTCAAACGACCGAGGCCGATTGGCAACAGGTGACATGTGCTGCAGATAAATCGCAGGGAATTTCGGACGAGCTATCAAAACGGCTCCAGAAGCAAAGCTCTGATGGGAAAACAGCCAAGACAGCCCATATCGACGGCATCATCGCCATGAATGATTTCGCCAGCAACGGTGTCATCAGTGGACTCTCGAGTCTGAAATACGAGGGAACAAGCGCAGATATCAATCCCGATATTTCAGTTTCCGGAATCATCGGCACCATCACAGGCCGCAAGAGTCTGAAACGACAGTCGGTTCCAAAACCAAAGAGCGATGTGGGGCTCCCATCAGGCAACAACGCTTCGGATGGCGGTGAGAAGAATTCCTCATCCGTATCCCCGGACCGGAAGACAACTCTCGGGTCACAACAGTCAAACTCTGATGCAGGTTCAAGCGACGAGGACATGTCTTGGCCCATCGTGACAGGCTTCGGAGCCTATATCGATATGCTTCCCAATATCGTGAACGGAAAACAGTGGATGACAGGTATGGAGGATCTCAACACTGTCGCCAATCATATTGCCAAGGCAAATTCCTCACTGGTTCTCAACCCCGGAAAGGCGACTCCACCATATTCAAAAAATCGCAAAGTCAATGGTGCGAACGTGCCTGTAATAACGGCGAACCTCATATCGGTCAGCGCCAGCAATCTCAAGAAAGACATGATCGATCCTGGTTATGTCACCATGGCGGATGCCGGACTGTAGACCTGCCGGCAAAAGACATCTTACTTGACTGACAAAACGGTGCAGCCTTCCCTTACGGATTACACCCGTCCAATCAAAGAATCACCTACCGTTCGGCAGGTTTCACTTTGTTCAAACAACGTGGATTATAATGGCAAGAACACGTATGACATCATTGCTGTTCAGTGGGTTTCAACACTATTTTCTGAGATGTCGCTAAAACACGTGGGTTGGTGTAATTTGACACCCCACGCCTGACACCCCAATGAACACAAGATGCCAGACAGTGGTCTGAGACTCCTGACACAGCAGCGAATGGAGCACCCCTGACCACTGGCGTGCCGACGGGAAGCTCACTGATAGCAGGTTCAAATGTCAATGTGAATTCTTTCATGTGAATGCTCACCACACTTTTGCCAGCCACCAAACCGGAAAAACTGATGACACCAACAGCTGGTGAAAGCAATACGACTCCAGGTGTCGTGGCAATATCCACTCCACGGTGGCCTGAGGCAAAGCGACCCGAGGGTGCCTTGAATTCACGGACGATCACATGTGGTGTCACAGGCCAGCCCAACGGCGCTGTACATCCACTTCGTTGCATCGACTGGTGGGCTGAAACCCCAACACTCGAATGATCGTCCACCACGATATGTTGTATTTTTCCATCGTTGCTGCTGTCAATGCAATCACCAAAAACAACATGTCCTTGAGAATCGTCCTGCACCATAGATTTGGGGTGGATCGCCGAAACATGATGTTCGAACACATGATGATACCCCGCAGCGGAGGTTATTGCAAGCAACAACGTGATGAGCAATACGGCGGCATATAATTCTAAAACTCGTATGTACACCCTATTGCGGGAATAAAACACCTTCCTGTATGGACATCTCTGTTTTGCATCGTAAGGACACATCATCTACCTCCGATCCCACAGCGCCAAACGAAACTTCTGGAGTCTCGCGGCAGCGTTGTTTACTTGACGTGTTCTCACTCATTATGAAGGAGCAACTCTAGAAGCTCAAACAAATACGATGCCTGTGGAAAAACGTCCTACGCAAGAAACCGCCCAAGAATTGAGGTATAAAAGTGACTTGGTGCCCTCTTCGAGCAACATACAGGAGCCAAGGCTCCCCTAATCAAATAGTGCACTTGCCTCTCGGACGGGTCCTCAGCGCCCGCACAATCCTTCTTGTATCATCTGCCCATATGCCTCACGGCCCCCACCTTGGCCGGGCGTCAGATGCGTCCCATCGTCATAGAAATATTCAGGGTGCCCTTCGCTGACCCCATACCAATCCAAAAGGCCGACGTTCCTATGCTTCGAAGCTACGTCTTTGAGCAACGTATTATTGCTGTCCTGCCATTCCTGGGGTACGCGGACAGTCGTCAAATACATTGGTTCGCCATGGACAGCATTGATCAGCTGCTCGATTTCACTCTCTCCCCCGATCGGCCCATTCGTGCCAAGTGCAAAAATCACGACATCCCCTCCTTGACCGGTTGCAGCATGTTGTTGGTACAGACTTGGACCAGCACTTAGCGGCCGACCCACCTTGTTATCTTGAATGGCCGCAGGAATATGGTCCTGTACATAGCTTTGTGCCCCCATCTCGACCGAATCGCTGATAATCAACGGATTTGCCGAACACGCACCCGTTAGATCGTCATACTGCCACGCATTGGTATTGATGTTTTTCGGCACTTTGAACGCATGAGGGATTAAGGGCTGGGGAATATTCAACGCGGGGGCTGGAACTTTCCTCCTACTAATCGTTGCAGTGGCGGTCTTTCCTGTGCTTGAGGAATCACCGAGCACCATGGCGAGGCCTTGGATATGTTCGCTATGGAATCGACTCACTCGCTCGGAAGAGCGTTGCTCGATTTGCCGCGGAGCCACGGTGCATGCCAAAACGATAACGACACCAAGAATGGCCAACACCCTTGTCAATGACTGAGTATGGCGGCGATAGCCAGCCTCTGGCGACAAAACCGTCTTAGGTTGTTCGACAAACCGGTACCATAGCTCGGAGAAAACCAAGATGATGGAAAATTGCACTATCCAACCCCACCAATTCAATGGTGAAGTCCTTGTGGCTGGATTCATGATGGCGAACAGTGGATAGTGCAGAAGATACAAGGAAAATGAAATTCTGCCCAAGTGGGCGAACAATGGAGACCCAAGAACCCGTGAGCACATGTTGGTCGGTTCCAGCAAAACCAGCAACAACAGAGCCCCGATGACGGCCATCGCCTGATAACCTCCACGATACAACAGTGTATCGGTTCCTTCTGCAGAAAAATACAACAGCAGAACAGAAGCGATGAGACATATACCGGCCATGCTCCACAATACGTTGAAGCTCTTGCTTGCAGGTGCCCCACCGATTTCATAACCTTCATAGCGCCGTCGTTGGCCGCCCTCAAACAACGCCACCAAAGCTCCTATGAGCAGTTCTGCAAGTCTCGTGTCCAACCCGTAGTATGAGCGAGCTGTACCACCAGGTAAAAGAGAAACCCACCGCATAAGAGCCGCTGAAGCCACTGTGAGCATCAACGTGGCGGTAATTTTCCAATTGCTGCTCCATCGCAAGCGATGCATGGCATAAAGCAGGAAAGGCCAAACAATGTAGAACTGCATGAGGAGAGAAGCAAACCAAAGGTGTGTCAGCACGGAAGGCAACCCAGAAGCCTCAAAATACGAGACCTTCCGCACCGTATAGGTTATGTTGCTCACAAACAGGGCGCTTGGCAATGCGTCGGCTTCATATTTGCGAAGCAGCGCAGGGGCGAATATGAACAGCAAAGGCGCCAATACCGCGATGAGCGATAATACGGGAAACAGGAGTCTCTTCACTTTCGCCCACAAATATTTCCAATAATGGAAACCGGCATCCGACTGAAAACGCCGTTCCACGCTGCTTGTGATCAGAAAACCTGAAACGACAAAGAAGATGGTGACACCAAGGAACCCACCACGCATAAGGGATGGTCGGGTATGATAGGCCAACACACCTATGATAGCCAATGCCCTTAGCCCATCCAACGAGGCGATACGGCCCGGTCGAGGAGATTCCTTTTTTAACGTCAATTTCGTACGTACTTTCCCACAAACCGCACGAATAGACAACAACTCAACCCCACTTACATGAAGAACAGAAGATGACTCCAAACGGAATCCAAGGAAAGAATAACAAGTAGGTTGGAGAGAAATTCATGAGGTATGTTGCCCTGAAGGTATCGGTCGAAACCCTAGCTACGTGAACTTATTGGCGCCATGGTACAACGCATCGAACGGCTGTTCGCGAATGTGGGCCGTCCGATGCGCAATCGTCGCTTCGACCTTGAATTGGATCGAACGCAATCTCCAGGCACAGGAAGCAATACCCCCGATTCGTCGCCCATAACGAAAAAACGGAACTTCGAACGTTCCGCAAACGTTCGAAGTTCCGCCATTCATGGCTCCCGCAGCTGGGCTTGAACCAGCGACATTCTGATTAACAGTCAGACGCTCTGCCAACTGAGCTATGCGGGAATATCTCCTTCAGTGTAATGCTTAATGCACCGCACAAGAAATAAATTCTATTAGGTTTTCGAGATGATGCAAGTTTGGCGTGTCGTTTGTATATTCGTCAAACGCTGATGACATCCATCGGCATCGCCGAATCGATGGAAAAATCAATCGGCGAAGGCGCCACTCCCGCCTCAACCAGGTTTGCCCCCAGAACGGCGACCATCGCTCCGTTATCAGTGCAAAGAGCAATCTTGGGTATCCGTACCTCGATACCGCATTTGCGGCCCTCCTCTAGGAGTTTGGCCCGCAACTGTGAATTTGCTGAAAAACCACCCCCCACGATCAGGGTCTTGGAATGGTACTGCTCACAGCCCATCATTGCTTTCTTCGCCAAAACGGTGGCCACAGAATCAGCCAGTGAGGCACAGACGTCGTCAATGGGCACATCCAGGCCTTGTGCAGTTCGATTCTCCACCCAACGTGCCACTGCCGTCTTGACACCGGAGAAACTGAAATCATAGGGGTGCCGCTTGCCGGCTCTCCCTTGAGTGAGACCCATCGGCACCTTCAAAGCCGTCGGATCACCCAACTTGGCATGCCTGTCGATATGAGGCCCTCCTGGATAAGGGAAGCCTAGTAGACGGGCCACCTTGTCGAAACACTCTCCGGCTGCATCATCAAGCGTGGTCCCGACCACGTCCACGTGCTTTGCCACATCCTGCACATGAAGCAGCGAGGTATGGCCGCCTGAGACAATCAACGCCAATGTGTCGGGAGGGAACGGCCCGAACTGCACCTGTGTGACCGCAATATGCCCGATGACATGGTTGATGCCGTAAATGGGCTTTCCCGATGCCCAAGCCAGTGCCTTGGCACCAGAGACGCCTACGGCCAGGCAACCTGCAAGACCGGGGCCCGCGCTCACCGCTATGGCGTCGAGATCGCGAAGCTCCATATTGGCATCGCTCAGAGCCTTCGAGACGACAGGTACGAAGGCTTCGGCATGGGCGCGCGAGGCTATTTCAGGAATCACACCCCCATATCGTGCATGTTCGTCCATAGAGGAAGCCACTACATTCGAGAGCAACGAGGTTCCGCGCACCACAGCAGCAGCCGTTTCATCGCATGTCGATTCGATGCCGAGCACCACCGGTTCATTCATAGTCTCCCCTGTCCTTCATTGTTCTCGTTGTCGCGTGCCAAGGCTGTTGAGACGTTCCCGTCTGTGTCCGCTCTGAAGCCTATGGGAACATAAGCACCATGATTGGCCAACCTTAGACTCATGGTATACGCATCGACGTTTTCCGGCTGATAATAATGTTTGCGTAGACCAATTTGCTGGAATCCGAATCGATGATACAACGAGAGAGCGGAAGCGTTGTCGACTCGCACTTCAAGCAACATTCGGCGGGCCCCCTGAGCTTGGGCCGATTCGATAAGCCGTCTCAATAGACTCGTGGCTATGCCCCGCCCTCGAAATTGTTTATCCACGCCTATGGTCATGAGCTCCGCATCGTCCCCGTCATACCAAAAACCGGCATACCCACGGATTGACCCCCCATTGAAGCCATCTGCACACGTTGCACGATCTGTGTGCGGAACGTCAAGGAAGTATGTGCGCGCCGGCGCATTGAGCTCCTGCTCCACAGCTCTGTGACTCCACGCCCCAACGCCAAAGATTTCACGCTCCAGGCGAGTGAGCCCTACGACAACCCAGCTTCGATTACACGTGTATGCGTCCACAATCATTGCGTTGCTCCCGTTGCGGCATCAGTATTGAGAACATGCTTAAGCGGGTTAGGCAGGCTCACATCCGGGCGTCGCAGATACAGAGGTTCCACAGCGTGATCAGCGTGATCAGCGTGGCACCCGGATCGATCCGTATTCGTACCTTCTGCAAGAACGCATTGCGCGAAAACACTCAAGCCTTCCGCGCCCAAGTCCAACACCGACGCATCCACAACAGCCCCCAATGCCTTAAGCAAACTCCACTCGTCGGCATATTTAGCGGCACCATGCCCCACAATATCGATTTGCACGGAAACACCCGGATCGCGTGCCTCAAGCTTCGACACCTCTTCATTGACACGATCGACAATGCTCGCTGGATAATCGATATCCATATCAATGCATACCTCGGTCGTTCCTTCAACCAATTCGAAATACAGCTGACGCCTTCGTGCGTCATTGACGCACAACGTCAGGTGACGCCTTCCCGAATGGCATGGCCCATCATCATTCTCACGCTGATACCCGTCATCCACACCTTCTTGGCAAAGTTCGCCCAACAACCCTTCGTAGCGTTGGGAAAAGCCGTTTGATCTTGCACGCTGTGCCATCCACGCCTGCGGCGCCAGAATATCCTGACCTATAAGCCGAGCGCCAGTAGCATAGGCCAATGCTTTAGCCGTCACCACTCCAACGCGCAATCCCGTGTATGGGGCAGGGCCAACACCCACAATGATGCGGTCGATGTCTTTTGCGGTCAGCCCTGCTTGCCCTACGACCGTGTCGATGTTGCCCTGCAGGCGCTCTACGTGGGTGCGGGAATCCGTCTCGACAACAGGTTCATGACCTAAAACGCCAACGGTGGAGCCGTATGAAGTGTCAATGATAAGAGTATTTGCCATAATCCCCTTCCGCCGTTGTTCTCACTAAACTGTACAACATCGCTGCAACCGTCTTCGAAAATCGGTGGGAACGGCATTCGAGCACATTCAATCACCCTTGAAGGAGAACCGACAGCTCATCTGGGAACGAAAACCAGCGGAAACCCACCGGCACGAACGAAACCGTACGCAATCCCCCACTGGTCAATTCCACATCTTTTAGGGCATTCTCCGCGTTGCCAGCATGGGCATTACCACCAACATCTTGCACATCATAAGTGGAAATACCTCTATCAATATGAATCTCCAGACGCTCTTCAGCCAAAGCCGAGACCATCTGCTCCCCCCACTCCATGAGCACCACCGTGTTCTCACCGGGATTCTCAAGCTCTTCGTCAAGTCCCAAGGATTCCAGCTCATCAAGCAGCCTGTTGACGACATCCTGCCCTGGAGCAAACGCGGTTCCGCCAAGCCTATATGCATCGACATGCACAAGGTGGGCAGCAGATCCATCGGCAAAATGGCCTTCCAGCTCCCGTGCGATGGTGAATGTGGGTGACACCACGGCACCTTCGATGCCAAGACCGGCACCAAAGCCTTGCGCAAACGTGGTTTTCCCAGCTCCCAGAGGCCCTGAAAGCAGCAAAACATCACCACCTCTGACCAGCCTCGCCGCGGTGGAGCCCAATTGTCTCATCTGATCTGCGGTAGGTACATTCACCGTCAATCGACGCTCTGATGATGGATCCTTGGCTTCACCTCGCATCAGGCCAACCTCCCCTTCCGTGCTACAAGATCAAGACAACGTTCCACGGCGAATATCGGATCTGCGCCGCTGGTCTTATTCGTCTCATCGGCATCGGCAAGGGCCTGAATACAGATGGAAAGCCCGTCTGATGTCCATCCGCTCAGTTGCCGCTTAACATTGTTGAACATCCAAGGCGACATCTTGGCCTCAGCCTGCGACATCACACCCATCTGCACGGCAGAGACTTTGGCCAACGATCTGAGTTTCATCGCCAAGGCGCCGATGACGGCGATAGGCGCCACCCCCTGTTGCACGGCGGAACGCAAAGCAATAATTGATTCGGCTCTTCGACCGGCCAGAGCCTTGTCGACAACGGCGAAGCCAGTCACTTGCGGGTTGGAATCAAGATATTGATTTACACGGTCGACCCCTATGGGATCGTCATCGAAATCGAAGCATAATTGCCTGCACATCGCGGCCAATTCACTAGTGCGCTCACCCAGAACCGATACAAGTTGTTGGGCAGCCTCCGGTTCCACACGCCGATGCCCAAGTTTGAACTGATCCATGACGAAACCAAGTTTGTCATCGGGATATTTCAGATTGCTGATTTTCTTTTCACGGGCACCGGCATTGATGAGCCGTGTCACGAATTTTCGCCCTTTGGTGCCCCCGTCGTGCCTGGCTATAACAACACTGTGGTCATCGCCGCCCACTGCCTGACTGCAAAAAGACACCATCGAATCGATACAACGTTCGTCGGCATCCTGCAGATTCGATAGCACAACGATATTCGTGGCGCTGAGCAAGGAAGGGCTCACGGCTTCCTCAAAATCGTACCAATTCGCCGAAGCCGCATCGAGTTCGATGATTTCCGAACCGGGATTGGCCTTCTGCGCATCGCCCTTCAAATCATGGACGGCCTGCTCGGCAAGATAGTCGTCGCCGCCATAGACCACGACAACATTCGTAAGTTCATGTTGCTTCATATTCATTAATGTCGTGGCAACGCTGGACATGTCCCTTTTGCACAGCATCAATCACCCCACTGACTGGTTGAAAGCAACACCAACGTTTCATGAAGCCACATAGCAACTCTCTCTCGTATGGTGAGTCTGAACTCGCTACCCGATTCAACTTGACTGCCACCAAGGTCTCGATTCCGTACCATTTTCACCCGCAAGACAATTCGACTGATTGCCATATAAACAACGGCGATGCCGATTTCCAGCACTGCAACACCCACAGCTCCCGCAAAGCCTCCTAGCCAAGGAAACAAAGCACACTGCTGCGATCCAATCAGATCCGCGCACCACTGCATGATAGCCGTTCCACAACTGGACAGCCATGCGAACACAAACGCCACAGGTGGGCAGCACCATGCAAGGCACAATGAAGCCAAACCCGTCAAGGTGGAGAAATCAACGAACGGTGCCACAATGAGATTGGCTGGTATGGACAGTACAGGCAATTGCGGTGCCATCAACACTTGAATGGGAAGAGTGAAGAGCTGAGCCGAGCACGTCAGTGAGGCGGCATCGGCAACCGATTTCGGAAGAACCTTCACCAGGACGGCTGCCATACCTTGCGAACACAAGACTATTCCCATCACCGCGGCACAGGAGAGAGCAAATCCGAAACTTCTTGAAAACGAGGGATCAACCAATAGCACAACCACAACCGTCCACCCCAACGTATTGAGCGCCTGTGGACGTCTTCCAAACAGAAACGCAAGCAATGAAAACAAGCCCATGACCAATGCTCGCAGCACTGATTGGGAAGGATACATCACGCTTGCCAATGACACGTACACCATTACCTCGATAGCGACAACAACAGAACGCGGCAGCAACCACGCCGCACACAACATTTGGGTCAAACCTGCAATCAAGGCGAAATGCCCTCCGGAAACAGCCATAAGATGCATGATTCCAGACCGTTTGAAGTTTTCCTTAAGGCTTGCAGCAAAGGTCGAATCCACACTCTGCACACCCGCATCCTTTGTATCGGTGACGAAATCCTGACCAAGGACGCCAATAGTCAACCCAGGCACCAGCACTCTGCCTTGCTCCGAAAGCTGACCAGTGACTCGAACAAATGATCGTTGCATGGCCGTTATAGCACGATTCGGCATGGATTCCTTGCTGCAGATAACGGTGTGAGCATGCTTGGGAACCGTAAGCCACAACGGTTCGGAACCGAATTTTGCCGGCTCCAAGGTTCCGGAAACCGCCACCGTCTGCCCCCTGGAAACAGTTTCACAACTGGTGCCGTTGAGCATCAAGGCGACATTGGCACCGCTTTTGACCGTGATGCCATCGCGACTGATGGATATCAACTTTGCGGAGGCCTGACAGTCCGCACTCCAAGACTTTGCTTGGACCATTGGAACCAATAGTCTCAATCGTGCGGAAACTCGGGACGAACCTGAGCGGGCATATTGCATGGCTGGGTCACGTTGCAGTGCCAGATCAGACGAGCACGATGAGACTGCTGCCAAAACGCCCGAACATGCCAGCATGGCCAGCCACCAACTCATCCCTCTACGCGGCGAGAGCCTAGCCGAGACTCGCTTCTTATGAGGATGACCATGTTTACGCATCGAATGTCTCAATGCTGCCAACATGGCGACTGCCATACCGCCGAAGACGATGATTGCCACTGTACCGGGCGCCAAAACGTTACGGCCGAGGTTCGCCATCCCATCCGGCAAACCATGGTTATCACAACTGGAATCGGAAAAGACCAATCCGAACAACCAATGTGAAACCAGTGCGCAGATCCATGTGACGATGGCTATGGTCAACATCCGAACGTCTTGACTTCCCCTCTCGCGCTGAGTAAACGAAGGGAAGGACTGCATACCCAAGCCGGTCATATCTCCACCTGCGGCCTTATTGTCTCCAGTGTTTTGGGACCAATGCCGCTGACCGAAAGCAATTGATCGACACTAGAGAATTCCCCGATGGACTTGCGATATGCGATGATTCGTTCGGCCATCACAGGACCGACACCTTTGATGTCTTGCAACTGCTGCGCATCTGCCGTGTTGAGATTAACAAGTTTACTGGATGACGTTTCGGATCCACCTACATCATATTCAGCATCAAAGCCACGGCCATCCGTCTGTGAGCGAGACTTAGCATTGTCATCCTTCTGAGTGGACTGTTGGCGTTTGCTCCGAGGCGTATCGGGACTTTCTTCCTTGACTGACTTCCCCGAAGTCTCAAGACTAGTTGTGGACCGTCGAGCATCCGTTGCACTCGATGATTGCGAAGTAAGTTGTGCATAGTTCACCGCTTGTTGAATTAGCATGGTGAGACTGGCAAACAGCACCGTAAGCAACAGAAGAATGATGGTGAAGGCATGCATAGGTTTCAGGGAGATCCTAGGTGCATCCCGTTTGATTGCACCATTGCGATTCCTTGCTTCATCACCTTTGCCATCTGTAGGACGAACACCGGAGAGCGAACCAACATCGATGTTGGCACGACGTTGCATCCTCGTCTCCCCCTTTGAAGGCTGGTGAGACGCAGAGACACCGTTTACATCCGATATGGGCGACATGCCTGCACCATGAATCGGAGGCAAAGGAGGATGCAGCAATTCAACATGTGATTCGATGAAAACCCGGGAACCGTTGAATGACCGGTCGCGCGAAGTCTGCTGACGCTTCACCCTGCGCAGACCGGAACACCGATATGCGGCCAGCCTGTTTTCTGCGGCTGTTAAATCACGTCCAAGGTTCTTCATGGTTCCATGGTGCGTCGAGTCCAAGCGGATTGACAATCGACGGCAACAATGTGGCCGAACGCATCCGTCCTATGTGCATTCGGAGTGTCGCAAAAACGGAGCACCGATATATGTCATCCACATAACGGAAAGGTCTTTTATGCGGCTGAATACCACAAAAAAGACCTTTTCATACTCAAACATGGACGACACCGCCTAGGAAGACCGCATTATTGAGTGCAAACCCAATCGCACCATCATTCCGACGGAACAATGGAAACAATTCTTGGCGCCTTGACAATGACCTTTCTCGGCTCTTTGCCATTAAGACGGGATGCCACGGCATCAAGCGCCATGGAACGAAGCTGGTCTGGATCGATGTCGGGGCTCACCTCCAACTTTGCCCGGACCTTGCCCTTAACCTGCACCACAGCCGTGACGCTGTCGGCGCCCACGTAACGACTATCCGGCTTGGGCCAATCCACGCCGGCCAGTGAATCATCATGCCCAAGCCTGTTCCAGAGCTCCTCACATATATGTGGGGCTATCGGCGAGAGCATCAGTATCAAAGGCTCCACGGCCTTCCTCGGCACCGATTTGAGTCCAGTTAGATGGTTGTTCAGAACAATGAGCCTGGCGATGGCTGTGTTGGGGCGCATCTCCTCCATCTCCACGGTGACGTCGGCAATGGTGTTGTTAAGCAGTTTGAGGGTCTTGACATCAGGCTCCGAATCGTCGACGGTGACATCCCCGGTGTTCTCATCGATGACGTTGCGCCAAAGCCTCTGCAGGAAGCGTAGGCTACCCACCACATTGCTGTCATTCCAGGGCCGCGACTCGTCCAACGGACCCATGCTCATCTCGTAGAGACGGAACGTATCGGCACCGTACTGCTCGTACATGTCGTCGGGGGTGATGATGTTCTTCAGGCTCTTGCCCATTTTGCCGAACTCGCGGTTGGCGTGCTCGCCGTTGTAGGTGAAGGTTGGCTCACCTGAAGCATCCACCGGCCCCTCCTTCACATCAGCGGCAGGCACATACTGGCCTCGATCGTCGGTGTAGGCATACGCTTGGATCATGCCTTGGTTGAAAAGCTTGTGGAAAGGCTCAGGTCCGGAGACGTAGCCAAGGTCATAAAGCACCTTGTGCCAGAAGCGCGAGTAAAGCAGGTGCAGCACGGCGTGCTCGACACCACCCACATAGAGATCCACCCCACCGGACTTGCCTGCAGTTGGGTTATGGTCCGGACCCAGCCAATAGGCATATTCGTCGCCATCAACCATGTGCTCGGTGTCATAGGGGTCAAGATAACGCATATAATACCAACATGAACCGGCCCAGTTGGGCATGGTGTTGGTGTCCCTGTAATAGATTTTGGGTCCATCGCCCAAATCGAGGGTGACCTTGACCCAATCTTCGTTGCGGCTCAACGGTGCCTCAGGGTTCGACTCGGCATCGTCGGGTGCAAAGGTCTTGGGGCTGTAGTCGGGCACATCAGGAAGATTGATCGGCAGCGCCGAATCCGGAAGGAGGTAGGGCACCCCATCCTCGTCGTAGACGATGGGGAATGGCTCACCCCAATAGCGCTGACGGGAAAAGAGCCAATCACGTAGCCTGTAGCTGACGGTTCCCTTGCCCACTCCGGCGGATTCGAGCCAAGCCGTCACCTTCTTGATGGCGTCTTGAACACTGAGGCCATTGAGAGAAAGCCTATCGCCAAAGGTGGCAGTGGCTCCGGTGTCGGAGTTGACCACCACACCATCCTTCGAAACGTATGCGCACTTGCCCTCATAGTTCTTCAGGCTGTCATTGCTACCCTCAACAGGAGCGACCGTGTAAATGACGGGCAATCCGAACTTCGCGGCGAAGTCATAGTCTCGCTGATCGCCACCGGGAACGGCCATGATGGCACCCGTGCCGTAATCCATCAGCACATAGTCTGCGGTGAAGATGGGTAGTTTTGCCCCTGTAATCGGATTGTCGGCGTACAGGCCGGTGAAGAGACCGGTTTTTTCACCGGCCTCATCCACACGGTCCTGGGCGGTCTTCGATTCAGCGAGCAAACGATATGCCTTGATGGCCTCACAAGGTGAAGCATACCCACCCTTCCAATTCTCAGGCACATTCTCGGGCCAGGAGTCGGGAGCATCCTTGAGGAGTTCATGTTCCGGCGAAACAACCGCGAACGTGGTCCCAAACAACGTGTCCGGCCGGGTGGTATAGACCTCCATGTCGCGCTGGCCGGCAGGCGTATCCACTTTGAAATGGATCGAAGCCCCGTGGGATTCCCCGATCCAGTTGCGCTGCATAAGCTTGACCTTTTCCGGCCAATCGATGAGGTCGAGGTCTTCGATGAGGCGATGGCCGTAATCTGTGATACGCATGGACCATTGACGCAGTTCACGCTGGAAAACAGGGAAATTACCACGTTCCGATTTCCCTTCGGCGGTGACCTCCTCGTTGGCAAGCACTGTGCCAAGGCCCGGGCACCAATTGACAGGAGACTTTGAAATATAGGCCAGACGGAAATCGTTGAGCACGTCAGCCTGTTCTGCCCGGCTCAGGCTGCCCCACTGACGACCGGCAAAACCTGGAATCTCACGGCTGCCCGACTCAAACTGGTCAATCAGTGTGCCGATGGGCCGAGCCGAACCCTTGCCGCCGTCCCTACGTACAAAATCCTCGTCGTACCAAGAGTCATAGATGCGAGAAAAGATCCATTGGGTCCAACGCATATAATCAGGGTCGATGGTGGCGAACGTACGTCTGTTGTCAAGGCCGAGGCCCATGCGATGCAACTGGCGACGCATGTTTTTGATGTTGGCCTCGGTGGTGATGCGCGGATGCTGACCGGTTTGCACCGCAAACTGCTCTGCAGGCAAGCCAAAGGCATCATATCCCATGGCCTCCAGCACGTTCTCGCCCTTCATGCGGTGATAGCGACTGACCACATCCGTGGCCAGGTAACCCAGCGGGTGCCCTACATGCAGTCCCTTCCCGGAAGGGTAGGGAAACATACTCATGGCAAAATACGGTGTTCGCCCATCGGCGTTTCGCCCTTTGCCGTCTTTCAAATCACCTTTGACGTTGGCTGCCCAAAACGTGCCTCTCTCGTCCCAGGCTTTCTGCCATTTCAGCTCGATGTCCTGCGCCATTCGGGCATCATACCGATATGATGGAGTCTGCGCCATTCCTTCGCCTGTGTTGATTTTCTTCTCGTTGTTGTCCATAAACAAGAATTATCACCATTCAACTGGACACGAATGCGGCACAAGCGGTATTTTTTCACTTGTTGACACGGGGCGGGTTCAGTTTCATATCTGGCACATAACCTGTGGTGTCCCTCATCATATGTACAGCGCGGGTCCAAGCGCCATCATTGATCATAGAAGTGAGGATATCCGATATTTTTTCCTTGAGTCTTGTGGTGCCCCGTTTGGTCCAGACACCATGCTCTATTTTTGATACCTTCTTGCCAAGCAGCGACAACTTCACCGAAGAAGCCTTAGAGGAGAAACCCCTAAGCGAAGCGTCATCGGCGCTGATTGCGTCCACCTCGTGAGCCATGAGCGCAGTCAGACACTGTCCATAATCGGCATATTGGCGCAACTGAGCTCCAGAGGCGGCCTGGGTAACGCCGTCCTCATCACCCAACCCTTTGACTGTGCAGATTCGCTTGCCGTCAAGACCGTGGCTACCTGCGAGTTCCCTTCGTTGCGTGGCTGGTGCCAGGAAGTCCTGCCATGTTATTAATGCGGGGCCTGCAAATTCAAAATTCTCATTTTGATTCGTCGACCCTGCACGTTGCGTGTTGACATCGTTTTCATGCAGCGGTGAAACGAGGATATCCACGACATTGCGTTCCAATGCATCTACACGAGCCGCCGGAACAACATGCTTGATGGTAATCTGCTTGTCCGAATAGCCAAGCTTATGCGCCACGTACCTTGCGATCTCAACATCAAAACCGGAATATGCACCGTCATGCTCGAATCCTACACCAGGGATATCCGAGGCGACTCCGATGGCGATTGTGGGGCCCCCAGATATGTCGATCTGCGTGGAATCAAAGGAACAGGCCCCCACCGAAAGAACCATGGCAAGAGTCAAAAGCACACCTGCCGCCTTATTGAATCCACGCGATACCATCGTTAAAACCCCTGACTTGGCTTGAACCACCTCTTGTGGTCGAGCCTACTTAAACAATTTGGAACGCAACAGCCACCAAGTGACCAGACCACACAACAAAGCCGAGATAACCACAACGATGATGAAGCCATGTGGGGAATTTGAGAACGGCATACCTATCATGCCGTTCTGGAAATTCATGCCATACATCGAGAAAATCAGCGTTGGCACGGAGATGATGATGGATATGATGGTGAAGATTCTCATCACGTTGTTGAGGTTGTTGGAGACAATCGATGCGGATGCATCGGTCATGTTGGCCAAAACACCGCTATAGATATTTGACATTTCGATGGCCTGCTTGTTTTCGATGATAACATCCTGAAGCAGGTCGTCATCCTCGTCGTAGCGCTTGATGTGGTGCAAGGCATTGGCACGGTTGAGGGAATTGAGTTTTTCCATGACGATTTCATTGGACTTCAGGCTCGTCGTGAAATACACCAACGTCTTGCTCAACTCAAGCAATTGAAGGATCTCCTTGTTCTGCATGGAGTGGCGGAGCTTCAATTCCAAATTGTCGGATTTCCTGTTGATGATGCGCAGATATCTGAGATACATGGTGGCATTGCGGTAGAGGATCTGAAGAATGAACCGATAACGCATATATGTGTTGAACCCACGAATCGTCCCTTCCATGAACGGATGCAATACCGGCGTGTCCTGCATACAGACGGTAACGATGAGTCCAGAGCAGACGATGATCGAAAGAGGAATCGTTTCATAGTGATCATGCCCGTCACGCTCCTCGACTGTGGGAATGTCGACAATGACCATGGTATAGTCGTCCTCTACATCGACCCTGGACCGCTCTTCATCATCAAGAGGCGCGCGCAAATCAGAAAGATCGATTCCGGTTTCCTGGCTTACGGTGGTCAGTTCCACATCGGTCGGATCGCTCAGACATAACCAAGAACCGTTCTCCGGATTCTTCAGCTGTTCCACCTGTCCATCTACAGTGTTGTAAATTCTCAGCATGCCTGCTCACCTGCCTTCGGCTTTGTTTAGAAGGTTTTCGACCAAACCCAACGTATCACCATAAACCAGAGTCGCAACATGTGTGCCGCGATTTCGCATATGGTGGCAAATACAGCGCACATTTGCCCTTCAACGCGTCAGGCCGATGCCGAAAGCTGGGCGTATGGCACCATCTTGGGCATGTCGGGGTTTCGAAGATTATCCGGACCATCGATCCAATTCGAAGTCTTGGCGATATCCGGCCGTTGGTTAAATTCCTCAAGCTTCCATTTGAGCACTCCATCTTCGCTTGTCCTGACACCGAAGGTGGTCCAATAGGCATTGCCGACGGCACCAAGAACATCGTCCTCAGGATCAAGGCCGAGCAGCATCTGCGTGGTGGCGGCGATGAACGAACCATGGCTGGCCACCAGCAGTGTGGTCGGTGTATGGTTTCCTGCATCCTCGCTGATAAGCTCGCCTATGGCCTTGACACCACGCTTGCCGACAGAGGTGCGGGTCTCCACGCCATAGGCCCGCTCACCGCCCTTGCCGGCACGCCAGGATTCGTACGCCTCGGGATCCATGGCTTTGATCTCCGGGCGGGTCTTGCCTTCCCACTGGCCGAAATCTCGCTCCCGCAAACGTGCATCGAGAGTGACCGGCAATCCAAGCAAATCGGCAAAGGCGTGAGCCGTCTGGGCTGCACGGCACAAATCGCTGGAAACTACTTTCATAGCTCGCCTTGCCGCCGGCGCCTTTTGGTATTCGCTGATGTCGCTGCGTTCGGCGGCCTTGGGACCGGGCTGGAACAGTGCCTGTGGATGATGTGCTATGTAAGAGGGCTTGGCCCAGTAAAAACGCTTCGCAAGCTCCAGACCTGCCTGGTCCGCCTGCCATTGGCCCACGATGTCGAGTGGCACATCCACCTGCCCTTGCAGTCTGTGCACCAGATTATATTGCGTTCTTCCATGCCTCAGCAGCACCACTTCGTCAATCATTTACTCTCCTTAACACTTACACGGACCCAACGAAAGCCGTTCACAAGCAATATCATTATGTCAGGGTGCTTCTACCTCAACAGCAACCACAATGTCCAACATAACCACGCAACGGCAATGGCCAGGTAAGGCCAGAAATGGTGTGCCGTAATGGCTACGAATTCTCTGATAAAGGCGCTTGGCCAGTAATAGCCTTTGGTGTGGCAACCTATCCCATCAGCCACCAGGCCAATGGAACGGGCATACTCGGATGCACGAAACACATGGTAGTCGCTGGTTACCAAAGCCGCTCGGTATGGCCTTGCCCCACTTCGCCTGTCCATCAATGCCTTGGAAAACTTCAAATTCTCCATTGTCGTTGTTGAATGGTCCTCCATAAGAATATAGCGAGGATCCACTGCCAGGTCGTGTTGCAGATATCGACGCATTGCCTCGGCTTCACTGATTTCCTCGTCGTTCCCCTTGCCGCCGGAGACGACGAACAATGCCTTCCTCCCCTGTCGATTCCAAAGATCATAGGCCTTGTCGATACGTCCTTTGAGCAGAGGCGTGGGTCTGGTACCCTGCAGGCCGGCACCATGAATGACGATATAATCATATTTCCTACGTCGTGGCATGAACCTATACACAGTGACATATACCAGCAACGCTGCAAACGTGAAAAAGAACCAAAGATTCTCCAACAACAGGAGCAGCGCAAAAACCTTGAACCAGAACGATGCCCGATAATATAATGCCATGGGAAACATCAGCGCCGCCGCAACCATCAATACGGCGACCATGAGCGGAAGCAACGTTGTAGCATTAACCCCTTCGTGACGCCAAACAACAAAAGAGTTGATAAGCAAAAACGCTAGGACTGCCAATGGGGTGAACGCAATCACCAATGCCATCGGCAGCAAAACCTTATCGGTTCCGAATCGCAGCAACAGTGCGCTGGCCAAGAAGAGTAGAAAGCACGCAAGCCATATGGCATTACGAAACCGACGAGGCTCTTTGTGTACGGAGACAATGAACAGCATTGCAAATACCAAGCTTGGGAAGTATAACATTACGGAAACCCACCAGTCGTATGTTATCTGCAAGACCTGCCTCCCATGATGCCTTGGTTTGAATCGATTACAGCGTACAGAGCCCGTGAACCACAAGCACCGTTCACATGCCGAATTGTTTGGTTATTCTTCGGCTGCCCTCAACTGCATGTCGAGAATGACTCGGGTGCCCCCTTCAGGGCGTGGCTCCCAACGTACGGTGCCTCCAAAATCATTGGTCACGAAGGTATTGATGATCTGGGTGCCCAAACCCGAGCCAGAAGAGCGGGCCAGGCCCTCGCTCTCTTCCTTATCCATGCCAGATCCGTCATCTTCCACAACGACGTTGAGGTGTTTACCGCTACGACCGACGTAGATGGTGATGTTGCCTTCCTTGCGGTCTTCGAACCCATGTTCCACCGCGTTGGTAATCAGTTCAGTCAACACCAAAGAGAGCGGTGTGGCATCCTGGGCCGGCATCATCCCGAATTTTCCTATATAGTGAATACCGATATGCTGATCCTGCATCGTCGCCAGGTCAACACTCATCTTCAGCAATCCGGAAATCACCTCATCGAAATCAACGACTTCATCCACGGTCTTGCTCAGGCCCTCGTGAACGCGGGCTATGGTCTGCACACGTCGCTCAGCCTCTTTGAGCTCTGCCTTGACCTCAGGCAGTTTCGTTTTCCTAGCCTGCAGACGGAGCAAAGCGGAAACAGTCTGCAGGTTGTTTTTGACGCGATGATGAATTTCCGAAATAGTGGCATCCTTCGTTTCCAGTTCCTGTTCGCGCCGTGTCAGTTCGGTGACATCACGGCAGAGCACAATGGCCCCTATATGCTTTTTCTCATCGTACAGTGGCAAAGATCGCATAGACACCATGGAATTGTTGGCATCCAGCTCACAATCGGCAGCCATTTTGCCACTGAGCACATCAGGCAAATCGTCGGGAACCGGGTCTCCGCGATGAATCAGTTTTGTGCCCACCTCGCTCAGATAGTGTCCTTCCATGTCAGTCATTGCGCCGAGCCTGCGGAAACAGCTGATGGCATTGGGAGAGGCATAGCTGACAATACCATCGGCGGTGAGGATGATGAAGCCGTCGGAAACCCTGGCGTTGTGACGCTGAGTCATGACCACATCATGATAGGGGAACTGACCGCGGGCGATCATGGCAAACAGTTTTTTGCCGGCATTGATGCTCTCCGATTCATACCTGCCGTTGGATTCACGCGTGGCCATGTTGGTCTCCCTAACCACAAGACCCAAGGTTTTCGATCCGCAACGTACTGGTGCAAAGACATTGCACACGGCACTGTCGCCGATGATCTCCTTCTCCTTGGCGATCGTCACTCCCTCTGATTGGAACGCCTTCTCGGCTTTTGCGGCTCCATCGTGCAGAATCCTCTGACCGATGGCATCATCGGTCCTCAACGTCATCACTGTGGAGGGTCTGCACTGTTCGGCGACGATGTAGCTGCCGTCGTCACGCCTGAGCACCAGCAGGAGATCGGCAAAACACAGATCCGACACGACTTGCCAATCCGCAACCAAGAGATGCAGCCATTCACGATCACCTGCATCGAAATCGGATTGCGTGGATAAAATTTCATCAAAATCAGCCATAGCTCAATCATACCTGAACCATGTCAAGTGATCAGTTATTTATAGTACGGAGCTTCGGCAAAAGAAGATAAGCTGGCATTCTATGCCGGAAACGCCAATGCCATAACCATACGTCATCACTATGCATGTTACGAGGCCGCGCTGATCAGCAATTTGGTGTAAGACGATTTCGGATGGCTAAGAATCTCATGCAGGCTTCCGGCCTCTTCGATTATTCCGTTATGCAATACAACAATACGGTCCGCGATGCGCTGCACCACACCGAGATCGTGGGAAACGATGAGAAGCACGCTGTTCGGATTATTCCTGCGAACCGCCGAGAACGCTTCGAGAATTCTCAACCGGGCCACCACGTCAATGGCGCTCATGGGTTCATCTGCCACAATGAGGGAAGGCTTGGTTACGATCGCCCGCGCGATGGCCACCCTTTGCGCCTGCCCTCCCGAAAGATCCATGGGATATCGATTCAGGAATTCATTCGGTTCAAGGCTCACAGTCGTTAAGGCTGAAACTACACGTTCATGGACACTTTGCCGCGGCAAATGCCGTTGCGTCAGCCAAAGGGGTTCGGCAACGCTGCGACCGACAGTCCAACGTGGATCAAGAGAGTCAAATGGATTCTGAAACACCAGTCCGGATTCCCGCCGCAAAGCTTTATACCCCTCGCT
Source organism: Bifidobacterium sp. ESL1118 (assembly GCF_058505595.1). Taxonomy (NCBI): domain Bacteria; kingdom Bacillati; phylum Actinomycetota; class Actinomycetes; order Bifidobacteriales; family Bifidobacteriaceae; genus Bifidobacterium; species Bifidobacterium sp. ESL1118. Next base: position 1,003,817 of record NZ_CP196371.1, on the reverse strand, counting down.
GCGCCGTCCGTAAACATGAAGGCCGCGGTACGTCACTGTGCCTGCACTTGGCACATCAAGCCCAAGTAGAATACGGCTCAGCGTGGTCTTGCCTGAACCCGACCCGCCGATGAGCGCGACGCATTCACCTGCATAAAGGTCCAGATTCACATGGTTCAACGCATCCACATTGCGTTTACCTCTGCTGAAAATCCGTGAGATGTCGATGGCTCGCATGAGGGGTTCTGGGGAATGAGCGGCCTCTCCGGCGTTCCGGCGTATCACGAACTCCTGAGCATTGATTCCATCGGATCTCATCGTTCCTCCTCACCGCCGCAATCGGCAACTGACAGCGTAAGCTCATTGGCAGCCTTGACCAGCTGCTTGGCTGGCAAAGAAGTTGGGTGTTCCAGTAGATCTTTGGTGCTCCCCGATTCGACGAGCGTTCCGCTTTCTATGACATAGCACCGCGTGGTGGCACGACGCAACACGGCAAAATCATGGGTGATGAACAGCATGGACGCATGGGCGTCGTTGACCAACGAAACCAAGAGATCGATGATCTGGCGCTGAATGACGGAATCGAGGGCGGTGGTTGGCTCGTCGGCGATGATGAACCGCGGTGAGGTGATCAGTGCGGTCGCTATACAGACACGTTGCTGCTGGCCACCGGAAAGTTCAGAGGGGAAGGCGCTCGCCAACTGTTCGTCGAGCCCGACCTTACGTAGCATGGCTTCCATACGTTCCCGGCGCTCCTGTTTGCTCAAATCGTAGTGCAGCTTGAGCGGAAGTTCGATTTGATCGCGTACGCGCAAGACCGGATTGAGGCTCGCATCGGGATTCTGGAAAATCGTCCCGATTGCGCTTCCTCGGATGCCGGCGAGCTGAGTATCGTCGGCACCGAGAAGTTCTGTACCCGCCAACCGAATGGAGCCTGTTGCGCAAACTCCGGCATTAAGCGGCAGTAGTCCCAGTATGGCCTTGGAAATCATCGATTTGCCGGAACCCGATGAACCAATCAGCCCCACGCGCTCCCCGTCGGCCACATTGAGGCTGATGTCGGTAACGATCGGCTTTCCATCGATATCAATATTGAGATGCCTGATATCAATGCTCATGACGAGCCTGCCTGGTTTGAGGTTGCGGATCCGTTCCCATCTTGCGCAGCGCCGCGTTGGCAAGTGGGTCCATGGCATTACGAATGCAATCACCGAATACATTGAGCGCCACGACCACTACGGTGACCAGTAGCCCCGGCCAGAGCACCGTGGCTGGATATACGTTGATGAACTTGACCGATGTGGCCAATGAATGCCCCCAACTGGGCACACCGGAGGGGACTCCCACGCCCAGATACGTCAATCCGCTCTCGGCTAGCACCGCCGTGCCGGCGGAAAGTGAGAGCTGAACCGTAAACGCGGGCAACGTGTTCGGAACAATGTGGTGGATGAACACCGATAGCTCACTGGCACCTGCGCCCAGCGCCGACTCCACAAAATCCGATTGCGCCGCCAGCAGGGCCTGTGGACGGCACACACGAGCCAGATTGAGTCCGTGACCGATGCCGCATGCCGTCACAATCACCGCTATCGAAGGACCCATAGGCACGGCAAGCACCAACGCGATCAGCATGGTGGGAATGGATATCAGCGCATCGACCACCACCACCGAAACGCTGGAGAGAGCCGATGAACGCGAAACCATCATGGCGATGAGCAGCAAACCCAACGCCGCAGAGAATAGCACGGAAAGCAGGGCGATCAGGAGATTCGTGCCCGAACCGGCCATCAGCCAGCTGAGCACATCGGCCCCGGTGCCATCCGTACCCAGCCAATGCTGTGCCGAAGGCCTCTGCCAGACAGTGTATCCGTCCGTCTGCCACAACGACTGCGGGGTCCACACCATCGACAATAGCGAAACGAGCACCCAAATCACCAGCACGATGATGGAGAATTTTCCTTCTCCCTGACGCCACAATGAGCGTAGAACAACGTGAAACTTCTGCATCAGCGTCCCTCCATCGAACGGTTCAGACGCGGATCAAGCAATCTATGGGCAATGTCGACCAAAAATCCCATGGCCAGGAAGAACGCAGCCAACATGAACAACTCGCTTTGCACTGCGATGAGGTCGCGGTTGCCCAGGTCGGTGACCAAGCCTGATCCTATTCCAGGCAATGCAAACAGGTTCTCGATGACCATCACCCCGGTAATCATGCTGGCGAACATCAGACCGGTCACAGAGACAAGTTGTGGCAGCGCCAGTCTCAGCCCCACGTTCCGCATCGCCTGACGACGCGTATACCCACACGCCATGGCCATATCGATCGTTCCCGAACTCAGCAGATCGGTGAGCGAGGAACGGGTGTAGCGCATGAGCGTTGCGCCGTCGATGACACCGACGGTCAACGCCGGCAATATGAGAGATGTGAGTGCTGAGAACGGCTGACCCCAACCGGCATTGGGAAAACCCTGCGAGGGGAATATGCCGAACACACCTAGCCCTTTGGAAAACAGCAGTATGAGCAACGAGCCGCCCCACAATGCAGGAACGGCGCCACCGACAATGCCAAAGACGTGGAACAGCGAACGCACCGCCGCATTCCTCGCCATGACCGCCGCATAGCCACACGGTATTCCCACAACGATGGCAACCAAGAGCCCCATGATGATGAGTGGGAACGTCACACTGGCACGAGATGCCACTGTAGACGCCACCCCTCTGCCAGTGAGCATGGAAAAGCCGAAATCTCCATGGGCAAGGCCTGCCATCCAATCAACATATTGCTGGACGATCGGCTTGTTCAGACCCATGCTTTGCCTGATGTGTTCCACCCGTTCAGGAGGCGAGTTCAGTCCGGCCATGATCTGCGCGACATCGCCGGGAAGCACTCTCAGCGTGGCAAAGATAATGACCGAAAGCCCAAGCAACGTGATGACGAACAGTAGCAAACGCTGCAGGACGAAACGCATGAACCCTCCTTTAGCCGAAATCAACGTTCTGCGGCCAGACGAACAACCGCGACACAGACTAATCGACATACTACCTTATGACGCCTTGGTGTAGGTGACGTTCCACATCGGCAACAGTGTCTGATTCAAATTGAGAGGGAATCCCGAAAGACCTTTAACCATGGCCGTGGTGATCCGATAGTTGAATAGCCAATCGGCAGGAGCGTCGTCGCTGACCAGTCTTGCGGCCTGGGCAAGCAACCTGTCACGCCGGCCATCGTCGTGAGCGGCCATGGCCTCATCATAACGTGAGCGGACCTCCGCGTTGTCGTAGTTGTAGTAGTACTTGAGGTTCACCCATTGCGCGAAGTCATGGCTTTCGCTGTGATCGACCAAGGAAAGGTCATAATTCTTGTTCATATAGACGTCCTGCATCCAAGTGGAGAATTCGACGACGTTCAGCGTCACATTGATTCCCACGGCTTTGAGCTGGCTGCGGAGCTGATCGCCGAGTTCCGTGCCGTATGTGTTGGCATACTCCAAGCGAAGTTCGAGTGGATGGTCCTTACTGTAACCAGCTTCGGCGAGCAGCTTCCTGGCCTGATTGGGATCGGGCTTCGAAACTCTTCCACTCAAATCCTCATACCCCGGGTCCAACGACGGAATCGGCCCTCCCATCAGCCTGTCTGCACCTCCCCGCGATGCCACAAGCGCCTTGTGGTCGATGGCGAGTCGGATGGCCTTGCGAACACGAATGTCGGATGTCTTCGAACCTTTTGAATTCATGGCAAGTACATATTTGTCGGTGCCTTCGCCGACCTTGACACTGTAATGTTCCGTATCATTGGCAAAGGGACTGGCCAGGTTCTGCGTAATCGGAGCCAACGCTTGCACATCCCCGGATTTCAGGGCATTCACAGCCGCGTTATCGTCGGTGTAGTATCGCAGCACCACTGTTGGCGTTTTGGCCTTGTGACTGCCCCAATACTTGGGGTTCGCCTTGAGCGTCAGTGAGCTATTGGGCACGAACTGAGCCACCGTATAGGGGCCGGAACCCAAGGCCTGCGTCTTCATATCCACGTTCGCCCTGCGGTCGAAAACCAAGCCCGGTCTGCCGGTCAACGCCCATAATGTTTCCGAATATGGCGCACTCAAGGTGATTTTCACCGTCTGCGCGTCCGGCGCCTCAGCGGCTTTGAAATGCTGAAGCGACTCGGCATCATGATAGTCCTTCTGCTTCAACTCGTTGATGGACCATGCCACATCTTGCGCGGTGAGCCTGTCGCCGTTGGAAAAGGTGATTCCATGGTTCAAGGTAAACGTATACGTCAGGCCGTCGTCACTTTCCTGCCAACGTTTGGCCAGGCCGGGCACGACCTGGTTCTCTTCGTTTCGAGCCACAAGACCCTCATAGACATTGCCGACAAGGGCTTGGTCCAGAGCCGAACCTGATTGATTGCGGATATCGAGATTCGCCGGGGCCAGTTTGAGGCCTATGCTTATGCTCGATTCACGCTGTTGCGCCGACTGCTCGGGTGATTTTGGCTTGCCATTGATGGCGAAGGCCAGAGCCAATACGGCAACGATGAGCACTACCACACCAATGTACAGCCACTTGTGCCAGCGGTGCCTGCCTTGCCCAGAGCCGGACTCCTTTGCCCGTGCCCGCAACGAGGGGTCTGTACTGGCCACACTGGAGTGCTGCGTCAGGCCCGCATCGCCATCGGAGTGTGAAGTATCCGTATTCTTGACTGTGTTGTTGGCTGCGCTGTTGTCTGTGTTGTTCTGCCCTGAGGTTGCGCCGTCGTTCTCGTGTGCACCGGTTCCTGATGTCATGATCCTTCTTATTGTGCTCGTCGATGCATACATGGCAAACTCGCATCAAAGTTCAGCATGGTTCAATGCTGAAGCCGTGGTGCAGCGCCGATGTATCAATGTTCAGCTAGCCGCCCTGAGGGTCGTCTGCCTCACTTATGATATGCCACCTATGGAACAAGAACGCCTGTTTTCGCCAGAAGGGTCTGAACAACATTTTACGAAACAGACAGAAAATGAAGTGGGTTGTCGACAAACTGGCGCAGACCGACCTCCGCTGCGCCATACAATGCCGGATAGGGGGTCAAATTTGAATTGAACACCCTTACGGGTATGGCACTCCCGGCAAGAACCGACGAGCTGATGTTCGTTTGCAAGCGCTCGCTGAGACCGTCGGCAAAATTGTTCCAGAACCCTCCCAACACCACAGTGCCGATATCCAATATGTTCATGGTCGAAGTGATCACCGAGATCAATGCGGTCAGCGCACGGTCTATGGCAGCCACTGCTTTTGCATCTCCCTGTCTCCATAACTCATACAGTTTTTTGTCGGCCTGCACACTCGTGGCTTCGTGACCTGACGCGATGCCCGCCGCTTCCACCAACGCACGACGGCCTGCGTACACTTCCAGGCATCCCCTTCTTCCGCATCGGCAAATTGGACCATTGATGTCCACACATACATGCCCAAGTTCTCCCGCGAAACCGTGATCCCCATACCATATCGTTCCGTTCTTTACCACGGCTCCACCGATACCGATGTCTGTCGATATGTAGATAAATGAATCAGACGGCGAAATTGCACTCACCGTCTGATGCTCCGCGCGTTTGGTAGCATACCCAGGTATTTGGCAAAGAGCGGCCATCTTCGCTTCGTTGCCGACTTGAGTGTGTAACTGGCTCACCACTCGGAATTGGTTGAGGTCCAAGCGGTCCCATCCGAGGTTCCTTGCCATGAGCAAATGCAGATTATCGTCGACCAGCCCTGGAAGCGCAAGACCTGAACCGACAATCGTATAACGGCTTGATTCAAGTTTCCTCGTCATCCTGGAAACCATGGATTCCAACGCACCGAATACCCTATCAGGGTCGGCATCGCTCATATCTTCACTGACCCAATCTGAATCTATAAGGGAACCGTCCAGATCAAGAGCCAAGCAGCCATAGCCATCTGTATTGATCTGCATGCCAATCCCCGCGCGCAAGCCTCCTCTGATCGTCAAGGGCGTGCTTGGCCTTCCATATTTAGTGGCCGACTTCTCACGGTCCAATTCCTTGACCACGCAATTGTCAATCAACAATGCCGCAAGCAACGAAAGAGTGGCCTTGGTCAACCCTGTACGTTTCGCCAATTCGGCTCGACTCAATGGGGTATCAGACCGCAGGATGGTATCGAGAATGACTGACAGATTATGATTTCGCAAATCATCCTGATTAATGCTGTGACGTGCTTCCATGCTATGTTTTCCATTCTCAAGGCTTAGCCCCACAATCCGATAGGCATATGACGAAACCTTGCCACGTACCTTGGCATTGTTACCATGCTGAGGCCAAGGTTTGATATTACTTTACAACAGGCATGATATAATAAATTCGTTGTACTTAAGCAATGGTGACACGATACCGCCAACCTCATACGATGGAGATGAATATGAATACATTGGTCGCAGGCGTCGACACTTCGACACAATCCTGCAAAGTCAGGGTGACGGATGCACGCAGCGGCAAACTAGTGCGTTTCGGAAAGGCACCACACCCAGAGGGAACAAGCGTCGATCCGATGGCATGGTGGAATGCATTCCTTGAGGCTTCTTCTCAAGCAGGTGTCTTGGATGATGTCAGCGCAATATCGGCAGGCGGCCAACAACACGGCATGGTGCTGCTCGACGAGTATGGGGCGGTGATTCGCGACGCATTGCTCTGGAATGACACTCGTTCGGCAACCAATGCTGAACGACTCATACAACGACTCGGAACAGATCCTAAAAATGTCTCAGATCCGCAGGAGGCTGAATTCATGCTCTTAAACAAGAGCTCAATCGCTGCGGTGCCTCGAAGGGAAATCAGGCTTCGGAAAGTGCATCGACCATATAGTTGCCGATGGTGGCCTTCACCTCTTCAAGATGGTCTGAGTGCATGGAACCAATGAGCTCCGATTGCGGCCTGTCGATGGCATAGTCCTCAAGGGAGGCAAGCGTGGCGGCGCCGTCCTCGACGGTCTTGCCGATGCCGGAATCGAAGGAGCTGTACCGTTCGGCCTGCAGATTCTCGATGTATTTGTCCTCGTGCATTTTGGCCGCAACCAGAAGGCCGGCGGCAAAGGCATCCATACCTACAACATGAGTACGGAAGAGACCATTGGCTTCAAAGGAACTACGGCGCGGTTTGGCATCGAAGTTGAGCCCTCCGTGAGGACCGATCCCGCCTGCTGCAAGCACCTCCCACATCACTGCGGTGGTCTCGTAGAGGTCGGAGGGGGAATTCGTCCATGTCTCAGCCGATGAGCTTGTCACCCTGATTGGCATCGAGCGAACCCAAGAATCCTGCCTCGCGGGCAACCCGGATCTCGTGCTGGTAGGTGTGCATCGCCAAATTGGCATGATTGCCCTCAAGGTTCAGCCTGAAGTCGTTCTCCAGGCCATAGGTGCGCAGGAAGTTGATGGTGGTGGCATCGTAGTCATACTGGTGCAGCGTGGGCTCCTTGGGCTTGGGCTCGATGAGGAACTGGGCGTTCATGCCAATCTCATGTGCATAGTCCACGCACATGTGGAAGAACCGAGCCATATGGTCCTGCTCACGCTTCATCTGCGTGTTCTACAGGCTTTCGTATCCCTCGCGTCCACCCCAGAAGACATAGTTCTCGCTACCGAGACGTTTTCCAATCTCAAGACTGTGTTTGAGTTGGCCTGCAGCGTAGGCATAGATGTCGGCAAACGGAGTAGTGCCGCCGCCGTCAGCGAAACGCGGGTTGGTGAACAGCGATGAGGTGTTCCACAACAGTTTCACGTTGCTGGTCTTCATGTGATCCTCGATACGGTCCACAACCTTGTCGAGATTGGCGTTGGTCTGACGCAATGTGTCTCCTTCAGGGGCGAGGTCGCGGTCGTGGAAGCAGAAAAACTCGACTCCGAGCTTGTCGAAGAGCTCGAAGGCATAATCTACCTTGGCCAATGACTGATCCATCGGATCGGTGTATTTGTAATAGGGACGCTGGGCTGTGGGGTCGCCAAACGGGTCAACGAGCCCTTGATTAAACGTGTGCCACCAAGCCACGGCGAACCGCAGCCAATCCTTCATCGGCTTGCCCGCCACAATACGGTTCTTATCGTAATAACGGAATCCGAGTCCTTCTTTCGGCCCAGCCTCCCTACCAACATATTCGATCTTGTCAATATCCCAAAGGCGCATAATAAGGTCGCTCCTTTGCATGCTCACCCACATTGGCAGTAGGTATTTATTGTGTTCGGTATCATCATAGACTGCATGACTTCATTTTATCAATTCATTAAATTATATGGATCCGCCAATTAGCAGATCTGCCGTTACAGATGCCATATGGTCATCGCTGACCGAACTCACCATGTCGTTTTGCCACGACAGCTTATGAATCATTCCGGTCGGCCTTCGATCCCAATACGCAATGTTCGCAGCGGTTGGATTTTAGATACGGATGTTCTAGAATATCATTGGTATTGTTGTCTTTTCCAGGCAGCGGCGTGGCAGGAGGTGCGAGGCCCCTCACCAGGAGTCGCTGCAGATTTGAGAGATCCGTTACACTATGTACATTGAAAAAACCATCACAGGGATAGACGGAACCACCGCCAGTTTCACTGGATACATCATCGAGAACTCCGTCGAAATCGATATGGAACGCATACGTCCGGCGGTGCTCGTCATTCCTGGAGGAGGTTACGAGATGACCTCCGACCGCGAGGCCGAGCCAATTGCCCGCACGATGCTCGGTTACGGATATCATGCCTTCATATTACGGTACTCCGTGGCGCCTTCCCGCTACCCCACGGCACTCGTTGAGCTGGCCGAAGCCATGCGTACCATACGGGCAAACGCCAAGGAATGGCACGTCGACCCAGACGCTATCGTTGTGGCCGGATTCTCAGCGGGTGGCCATCTGGCAGCCAATCTTGCCACGGATTTCGACGGCGGCGAACTTGCATCACGTGGTTTCATCCCCGACCAAATCAGGCCGAATGGTTGCATGCTCGCATACTCCGTCATCGACGGCGGTCAATACGCACATCGTGGAAGCTTCGATGCCCTGCTCGCAAATCGCAAGAACGATCCGGAGATGCTGGAGAAGCTTAGTCTGCAAAGGCATGTGACTGCGCACACACCTCCCTGCTTCATCTGGCACACCACCACGGACAACACTGTGCCGGTACAGAATTCATTGCTCTTTGCACAGGCGCTCATTGCACATCAGGTACCGGTGGAAATGCACATCTTTCCAACCGGTGGTCATGGATTGAGCCTAGGCACAGCGGAGACGGCTGGAAGCAGAAGCGACGGCATCGAACCTTGCATCCAGGTCTGGCCTCAACTGTTCGCAGCTTGGATGCAGCGTAATTTCACGAACCTACCAGACTGAAAGTCATACAAACGCCACGGTAAGGAGAAGTACCATGCTTATAGCAGCCGACATCGGAAACACCAACATCGTCATCGGTTTCATTGACAACAGAAAAATCATCGGAACATACAGAATAGCCACGGAAAACGGAAGAACCTCCGACGAATATGGCTTGGCGCTCATTGAGCTCCTTGCCTTGGATGGCATAAAACCCACAGAAATCAACGATGTCATCATCGCATCCGTCGTTCCGCAGGTAATGCATTCCTTTAAGGCCAGCATCGTCAAATTCCTCGGTCTGGAGCCGATAATCGTCGGACAAGGCACCAGATCAGGACTCTCGATACGCATGGATGATCCTAAATCCCTAGGAGCCGACTGTCTGGCAGACTGTGTGGGCGCCTACTATCTGTACGGAGTGCCTGCATTGGTCATTGACTTCGGAACAGCAACCACCTTCAATTATCTTGACGCAAACCATGCCATCACGGCGGGCCTCATTACTCCTGGGTTACGTACGGCAGCCAGCTCACTATGGAACGGCACGGCGCAGTTGCCGGAAGTCGAAATCACACGGCCGTCCACCGTACTGGCGACGGAAACGAAAACCGCCATGCAGGCGGGGCTTTTCTATAATTTTCTGGGCGGCACCGAACGCATCATCAATCAGTTCCACAAAGAGCTGCAAGAGGAGTTCACCGTGGTGGCCACGGGTGGACTCTCTTCGATCTTCAAAGGCGAAACCGACATGATCGACATCTATGATCAGGACCTCATCTTCGAAGGAATGCTATTTATCTATGAAAAAACCATTGATTCGACCAACATGCACTGATAGACAGCATCAAAATGGGAATACTGCGAATTCCATGATGCATGTCGCCATCAATGAATTCTGAAGCCCTGATTGACGCCGTACTCCTTGAGATCCTTCTGCCAAGCAGCCAAACCATCGGCAAGACTCACCTTGGCTCCAGGGTTGTCCGGAAGTTGGATGGCAGACCCGTCAGGATTGGTCTGCCCTTCCTCGATGCGCTGTTCGGTCTGTTCGAACACCAGTTTCTTGTTCGACCATTGATAGGCGTTACCGACCGTATTACGAAAATCGCTGCGGGCATAGACCTCAAACGGAAGGTATGAATAACCCACCGACACATCTTTGGCAGCCCTGGAAAGCGTACGATTGAACTCCTGACCTCCGAAATATGGAATTTCCACACCTCGACTGTCCTTCACCGTCGTTTTAGCAAGGAACTTCGAATCATTGAGCGATGTCTGGTCGGCAGGAAACGCTCCTCCCGCAACGCGCAGATCGATTCCGGACCGAGTTTGGCTGACGAATCGTATGAAACGGAAGGCCGCTTTCGGCTTACGGCTCGATTGAAGAATCGCCAGAGCGGAACCGCCATTTTCGGCATTTTCGGGATTCCCGTCGGGAGTAGGCATAGGAGCCACCCTCCACAGTCCCGAGGTGCCGGGCATGTCCGCCAAGAGCAACGAGGGAAGCCAGGCACCGGCAAACAGCGAGGCCACATTGCCGCTGCTGACCTTGTCCTTCCAATCGTCAGACCATGTGGTGAGCCGGGTGTTGACCAGGCCCTCATCGATCATCTTCTGCCAGAACGTGCTGAAGCGTTTGGTTCCAGGGTCATCCGCCAAATCGATGGTCACCGACTTGCCATCAGCCGAAGACCTGAAAGGACGACCTCCAGCAAGCCATATCATGGCGTTGTAGAAACTGGCATCGCCCGAGTCCGCAGTGATGTAGGCGCCAATGGCCTTGAGCTTCTTCGCCGCCATATAGTAGTCGTCCCAAGTATGGATCTTTGTGGCATCGATCCCCGCCTGATCGAACACATCTTTGTTGTAGAAGAACGCCATTGGGCCTGAATCGAGCGGCAATCCGTAAATGCGGTTGTTCAGCTGCACTGAGGACCAGGTGCCAGGCGAATACGATGAGCCATAGGAAGAGGCATCAGCCGTGATGTCCCTCACCTGGCCGCTGACTGCGTACTGGGGCAAGGCATAGTACTCAAGCTGCACCACGTCAGGTTGCCCATAGCCGTCCTGAATCGCACTGTTCAGGTTATCGTAACCGCTTTGCTCAGTCACATCGACACGGATGTCGGGGTTTGCCCGTTCGAAGGCACTCGCTTCGGCGGCCATGCTCGGTTCCCACGACCATACGTTGACCACAGTACGGGTGTCGGTGCCCGTCCCGCACGAGCCCACCGCAAGCACCACCACAAACACGCTTGCAATAGCCACAAAATGCTGCAGCCTATGTCGTATCATCACACCATATCCCATCGTTCCAAGGCTACACCACCAATGCACCTTGAGAACATCATGGATGACGTTCGAGGCGTTTCATCAAACCACACAAACACGTCAACCTGCGCAATTAAGCAATCGAAAGCAAGCCAATCGTTCAGATGAGCAGCGTCTTGCCCTGGATCTCAAGCTTCAATTCCTCACCTTCAACACGTGTGACATCGATATGTCCGTGAGTCACATGGACTTTGATCCATGTATCTTTCACTCGCAGCCGGTATGTAAGGGATTTCCAACCCTCTGACAATCGTGGATTGATGGAAAGGTGTGTTCCACCTGAGTCACGCAAGCCACCAAAGCCCGCCACAAGAACCTGCCAGACACCCCCGCGCAGCCAGGTGCAAACCATCGGATGTATTGCCATGCAGATTCGCCACATCCGTGAACAAAGCTTCACGGAAATAGCGCATCGCAAGACCAGGATGCCCCTCCTCGGATGCCATAATCGACTGTACCGAGGAAGACAAGGTGGAATCTCCTGTGGTCAGTGGATCATAATAGTCAAAATCAACCTTCTTGCTGCTATCGTCGAACTCGTCGGAAAGCAAATACAATGCCAGTACCAAATCGGACTGTTTCAACACGTTGTGGCGATAGATATCCAACGGATGGTAGTGCAACAGCAACGAGCGCTTGGCATGATGCTCGAAATCCCAATCCTTATGATTTTCAAAGCCAGCATACTGCAGATCGATGCCGGCACCATCGTCGTAAAGAAGAACCACGGCCTGGGCATCCGCGAGCCATGCTCGCACTTCGTCATCGTCCATCTCAAGCCGATCGCATGCAGCGGCATAGCCTTCGGGATAGCGCTCCTGCAACATCTTGAGAAAAGCCGCGGCGGCTCTGAGGTTAAACCTCGCCATACTGTTGGTGTAATAATCTTCGCTGACCAACGCACTGTATTCGTCCGGCCCGGTGACGCAATTGATGTGTAAACGTCCATCAGTGTCATAGCAACCGATCGAATGCCACATTCGTGCCGTTTCCACAAGGATGTCGATGCCTTCGACCTGGTCCTTGTCGCCATTGGCCACAGTCTCAACCCGAACAAGAAAATTGCCGCCATGCCCCCTCAACATGACACGACTGAGCACGAGATCCTTTCTAAACAGGCATGCGATGCGTTCGATGCGCACATCCAATGTGCAACCGTGGCGCACAGTGAAGCGCTCTTCAATCCAAGATATGCCCAAGGCCCTGCCTACAGGAGATTCTTTGGGTCAGCTCCTCTCCCTCCACGATGAAATGGAAATCACAGCAATCCGGAACCCCTTGAATTACCTGGCCGATACGTGCGTAGCCGTAGGCATCTTCCGCGTGCTTGATTTGGAATGTTTCATGGAAGCCGCTCAGGAATGTACCCGATCCAAGGGAGCGGGTAGCACCCCCGTCCCTCGAACTCCCACACTTCCGTTGGATACGGAAAACAGTGTGGCGCTTTTCGAGTCAGGCGTTCCTCTTGTATAAACGCCCATGGCTCAATCGGATAATGCCGGACATCAAGTGGGTCAGCACCCTCCCCCGTCTCCTGCCGCCTGCGTAGATCAAATGCCGAAGAATCGATCATGTCGCCCAACTGTTCGATGACCTCATCGGCACCGGAATCAAGAAGACCTGTTTTGCCTGCCCCACGATCTACACCAAGAACCAATCTGAACTTTCCGGCGCGGCAGGCCGCCACACCCGAAAGAGCGTCTTCCACGACAACGCAATCCTTAGGTTCCTCGCCGACCATGGTTGCAGCGTAAAGATAGGTGTCAGGCTGAGGCTTGCCTTTGAGGTGCGCTTTCTGGGCAACACGGCCGTCTACGATCTGGTCGAAGAACCCGAAGATCTTTGCGGATTTCAATACTTCCCACGCGTTGCGAGAACTCGAGACAACGGCTAGTTTGATATGCGCCGCGCGAAGGTGACGTAGCACATCGACACAATCAGGGTATGGAGATATCCCTTATCTGTGCAGAAGCCCCTCGAATACAGTGTTTTTTCTGTTGCCGTATCCACAGACACTGCGGATGTCATCCCCATCGGTCGATTGTCCCCAAGGAACCTCGATGCCACGGCTTTTCAAAAGCGAATCGACGCCTTCATACCGCGGTTTGCCATCTACGTATTTCAAGTAGTCCTGTGCGCTGTAAGGAGGTACACCGCTGGGAAGAATGTCGTCACAAAGTAGCTTCCAAGCCTTGCGATGCAGCACACTGGTGGGGGTCAGAACTCCGTCCAAATCAAAAAGGACGGCATTGTAATCATAAATTGTCCTCATTCTTCTTTTAATCCTTACAATCGGCTCAGGCGATTCTGCATTGCTAATTAGACATTCTCTCAACCGTTGACAACGCCAGCCATCATACCGCGTACATAGTAACGCTGCAAGGTAAGGCACAGCACAAAGCGAACCATTTGTTGCACCCAATAGCCCGGCCAGCAGCCCGGAGTTGCGCCTATTCAATCGCCAAGAGCGTACGGCCCGTGCCATCTAGACCATATGCAGAGGCACCTGTGAAACGAATCTGCGCGTCTCACCGCTGATTGGATCGCAGAATTCCATACTGCGGGCGACAAGTTCAAGCGGATTGGAGAAATCATCATATGCCCGTTGCTCAATGTGTGGATAGAAATCGTCACCTTGAATCGGCAGCCCCAGAGAGTTCATATGCACACGCAATTGGTGTGTTTTGCCCGTCTGGGGATTGAGCACGTATTTCCTCATCCCTTGTTCAAAAGCGGAAGACTCCGCCAAATCTATTCGTGTCACCGCATTGGGAATTCCCCTGACTTCATATGCCTGAAGTCTATGGCGCTCCTTGACGATGCGCGAGCGACGTATAAGCGGGAAAACCGCTGGACGGACCAAAAATTCAATGGTACCGGTAGGCGGTCTGACAAGTGGACGCATGGGTGCAAGACATTCGTAGGTCTTAAGGACACCGTGATTCTGAAACATCATCTGATAGGCGCCACGTTTTGCAGGATCCCTTACGAACAGCAGCACACCCGCAGTCATGCGGTCAAGACGATGGGCCGGAACGATGCGTTCGTCACCGAACATCGTTCGCAGTCGAATCAACGCCGTCTGACTATACCACATGCCCCTGGGTGTGGTGGCAAGAAAATGCGGTTTGTCGACTACGATAATCGACTCATCGGCATAGAGCACCGAAAGCTCAAAAGGGATCTCGGGTTCATTCTTCACCCAACGATGCCGCTGGTTCGCCATGGTCACTCAACCGTCACCGATTTGGCAAGATTGCGTGGTTTGTCCACATCGTAGCCCTTGAGCGTCGCCATATCGAGCGCGAAAAGCTGGAGCGAGACCACGTCGACCAAGGGGCTCAAGAGCGTGGGGCATTCGGGCCTCCAGAACACCATATCGGCATAGAGCTCGGCATCAGGATCGCCGACTTCGGCCACGGCCAGCGTAAACGCCCCTCTTGCCTTGACTTCCTCGATGCCAGAGACCACTTTGGCGTGCAAAACATTACGCCCACGCGAGGAAGGCACGATGACCACCACCGGCTCTCCCGCCTCCACCAAAGCGATAGGACCATGCTTAAGCTCACCGGCGGCGAACCCTTCGGTAAATGTGTATGCCACCTCCTTGAGTTTGAGGGCGCCCTCCATAGCCACCGGGTAGCCCACGTGGCGCCCGAGGAAGAGAAACGAACGGGCATTCAAGAGTTTTTCAGCAGCAGCTTCAACCGCGTCTGCTTGAGTGTCAAGCACCCACTGGATCTTGCCCGGCATGGCCTTAAGCTGATTGACTATCTCATGAATTTCGTCGGCATAGAGCGTGCCTTTGATCTGCGCCAAGAAGAGACCAAGCAGGTAAGCGGCCACGATCTGGGAGACAAATGCCTTTGTGGAGGCCACAGCCACCTCTGGGCCCGCATGAGTGTAGAGCACAGCATCGGACTCGCGGGGAATGGATGACCCCTGCGTGTTGCAGATGGCCAGCACACGAGAGCCTTGCTCGCGTGCATGCCGCAAAGCCATAAGCGTGTCCATGGTCTCACCCGACTGTGAAATGGCCACCACGAGCGTACGCGGGGTAAGGATGGGGTCACGGTAACGAAACTCATGAGCCAGTTCAACTTCAACGGGAATGCGCACCCAGTGCTCGATGGCGTATTTTGCAACCATGCCGGCGTAGCTGGCAGTGCCACATGCCACGACGATGATCTTGTCCACCGTGCGGAAGACCTCCGGTTCTATGCGTACCTCGTCAAGCACGATGTCGCCTTCATTGTTGAACCGGCCAAGCAACGTGTCACGCACCGCGGCAGGGTCCTCGTGGATCTCCTTGTCCATGAACGAGCCCCAACCGCCCTTTTCGGCCGCGCTGGCATCCCAGTCCACACTGAACCGCTTGACGTCCGGAGCCGGATTGCCTTCGAAGTCGGTGACCGTGACCGCATCCGAGCTGATGCACACAGCCTCGTCCTGCCCCAGTTCCATGGCATTCTTCGTATAGGCCACAAAGGCTGCCACATCGGAGCCGAGGAAGTTCTCACCTTCGCCAAGACCAACCACAAGCGGCGAATCGTGACGGGCGCCAACCACGATACCCGGCTGACGTGAGTCCACGGCAAGGATGGTGAAGGCTCCGGTAAGCATTCGGGCCATGCGGCGCACGGCTTCAAACAGATCGGGGGCACCGGTCTGTGCTATCACCGTTTCCGCTATTTTGCCGAGTAGCTTCGCAGCCACCTCGGTATCCGTGGCCGAGGCGAAATTGTACCCTTCACCCTTGAGCTCGTCACGCAAGCGACCGGCATTCTCGATGATGCCGTTGTGAATGATGGCGATATGCCCATCTGCACTGATGTGAGGGTGGGCATTGACATCACTTGGCTCACCATTGGTGGCCCAACGAGTATGGCCTATGGCAGCCGTGGCGTCAGGCAATGGGCTGCGTTGAAGCTCTGCTTTGAGATTGGCAAGCCGTCCGGCTTTCTTGCGCACGGCAGCGGACTGCATTCCAGGGGCGACCACCGCCACTCCTGCCGAATCATACCCGCGGTATTCCAGACGCCCCAGGCCTTCCAGACAGACCTCAAGCGGTTTGCCGCATGCCGTTTTATTTCCTACGTATCCTACGATTCCACACATAACCTACCACTGTAAACGTATCTGGACACATTACAAGCTCAGAGCAGATAAGGCATTGCCACTGCGATAGCATATGGCTTTGCTAGAGCTTAAATCAATCTCCCTTTGGCATCCCCTGTCGGACGAGGACAGGGTCTACAGCACATGGCTCAGGAACTCCGAGAATCTCGGACTGGACGGGTGGTCGATGATGTCGGCGGTGCCGTGCTCCACCACCATGCCACCATCCATGAACACGATCTGGTCGGCGACCTCACGTGCGAAACCTATCTCATGGGTCACCACAATCATGGTCATCCCGTCCTCGGCAAGCTGCTGCATCACCTTGAGCACCTCACCCACGAGCTCCGGATCAAGGGCGCTGGTCGGCTCATCGAAGAGCATGATCTTGGGGTTCATCGCCAATGCACGGGCTATGGCCACACGCTGCTGCTGCCCACCCGAAAGTTGCATCGGGTAGTAATCAGCCCTATCGGCAAGCCCCACACGGTTCAGCTGATCCATGGCCTGCTTGCGAGCCTCGGCCTTGGGCACCCGGGCCACATGCACCGGCGCCTCCATCACGTTCTCCAGCGCCGTCATGTGGGGGAACAGGTTGAAGCGCTGGAACACCATACCCAACTGCTCGCGTTGCTTGGCGACTTCCTTTTCGTTCAACATCTGAAGCCTGTCTTCACCGTTGTGCATGACATGCTTGACACCCATGAGTTCGCCGTTGACTTCGATACTGCCGGCACTGGGCGTCTCAAGCTGGTTGATGAGCCTGAGCATCGTGGACTTGCCGGAGCCGGACGGCCCTAGGATCACGGTCACTGTGCCAGGCGCAACGGTAAGATTGATGCCTTTGAGCACATGGAGGCTACCGAACGTCTTATGAACATTGGTGGCCTTGACGGCAGGAACGATCCCCCCATCCTGCGGCTGTGCGGTTTCCCCGGCCGATGCTTCAAATATTTCTTCATTGTTCATATCAACTGTGTCCGTCATCTTTTTTCCTTTGCCTACGAAGTTTCTACTGTATTGCTCAATCAGGCGTTGAGCCCTATAAATTTGATATTGGTATCGGTCTGCGCAGCGTCCACAGATACCTTTGCTGTAGATTCCTCAACTCCGTCCTGCCCGGCTATTTCCTTGGTAAAGCCCTTGCCAAAGTGCTTTTCAAGCTGTGCCTGGGCCACCATGAGAATTGAGGTGATCAGCAGATACCAGATACCAGCGACCAACAACAGCGGAATCGGCTTGTAGATTCTATTGGCGATGGTGGTGGTGGCAAACTGCAGCTCCAACGTGAATGGGACGGCCATCACCAGCGAGGTGGTCTTGAGCATGCTGATGGTCTCATTGCCGGTAGGCGGAATGATGATGCGCATGGCCTGCGGAAGAATGATACGCCTCATGATCTGCCCGCGGCTCATTCCAAGCGCCTGAGCGGCTTCGGTCTGCCCCTCATCCACCGCATCCAAGCCTGTACGCACGATTTCCGCCAGATAGGCAGCTTCATTCAAGGCCAGCCCAAGTAATGCCGCAATGAAGCCCGGTTCGATGAAATTGTTGATATCCTGCGAATCAATGGACCAGAAGGCAATTGACGTGAACGGAACACCGAGCGAGATCTTGGGGACAAGCACTACGAACAGGCCCCAGAAGATCAGCTGTGTGTACACAGGGGTGCCACGGAAGAACCAGATGTAGAACCAACTGACTCCACGAAGCACAGGATTGACGGACTTGCGCATCATGGCCAAAACGACGGCAAGCAACACGGCGATCAGCATCGAGCCGACTGTCAGAATCAACGTCCAGCCAATGCCATCCAACACGTTCCCATCAAACAGATAGTGCCAGACCGTCGGCCAGTCGAGCTTTTCGTTGGTCACCAGTCCGCGCGCAAACCACACCACCAGAAACGCGACAATAACGCCCGCGACGAGCGAGCCTGGGCGCTTGACAGGCAGCGCGTCGATTGTTTCCAAAGTATCCGAATCGTTTTTCTTGCTCTTCATCATTGTCTTTTCTTTCTCTCCCTGATCTCGATGTTCTGAATTCCGTTTTATCTGCTTAGTTGTTCGGCAGCTTCGGGTTGATGACCGATCGCCGTATGGCTCCCGACTGCACGCCCCAATACTTGAGGATCTTCATGTATGTGCCATCGTCGATCAGTCTGTTCATCGCGGCCGCAACGGCCTTTGCCGTGGCCATGTCACCCTTTTTGACGGCAATGGCTTGTGGCACTTCATCAACAGGGTTCCCCAGCGTCTGCAGCATATTGTTTGTCTGTTTGACGGCGTAACCGCCGACCGTGCCATCGGCAAAGAAAGCATCTGCCTTCCCAGTTGTCACAGCTGTCGTGACATCCGTCTGCAGGCTCATGGACTGCACAGTGATGGGCTTGGCACCCTTCGCCTTGCAGGCTTTGCTCATATCAAGCAAATCGCCCTCCTGCAATGTTCCGGTCTGTACCGCCACGGTGTGCCCGCAAAGGTTCGTGGTGTCGATGTTCTTGGGATTGCCCTTCTTAACCGCGAACTGCAAACCACTGGAGAAGTCGGAGACCCATTCGGCCACTCCCAAACGGTCTTCATCCAACGTGAATCCCGAGATGCTGACATCAAATTTATAGCCGGTGCTCGGTATGGCCGAATCAAATGGGGTGTATATGGTCTGCTCCTTGAGACCCATCGTCTGGGCGATGGCTTTGGCAAGATCGATCTCAAAGCCCACTGCGGTCTTGCCGTCCTGTGCCACGAATTCCACAGGCGCATATGTAGTCTCACTGCCTACGGTGAGCACGCC
Organism: Bifidobacterium sp. ESL1118; assembly: GCF_058505595.1. Classification (NCBI taxonomy): domain Bacteria; kingdom Bacillati; phylum Actinomycetota; class Actinomycetes; order Bifidobacteriales; family Bifidobacteriaceae; genus Bifidobacterium; species Bifidobacterium sp. ESL1118. The sequence goes on along the minus strand of NZ_CP196371.1, from coordinate 984,242 downwards.
ATCCTCTGCAACATCCCGTGGCACCATTGCGGCGACTTCAGGGTCCTTGCTGACTGCAGCGACATTGTAGCCCGGTATCGTGGCATCCGCGGCCATATCCGATGTCCCGCAAGCACCCAGCGAAACAATCAACGCCAACACAGCCCCAGACCCAACAAGGCTTCTGATATATCTGAACGCCATACACTCCCCTAACTCTAAGCTGTATTACAATTCATAATATCCGTCATGCAGTATATTTATGCAGTGGCGTGTCGACTATCCCAGGCTTGCCCCCAAATGCAAAACCCCGCGACCTTGACGGTGCGGGGCATTAATGGCAAAAACGACTAGATTACCTGACGGTTTTTATAGCGCATGGCGCGCAAAGCCTCTCGTTTATCCTGGGCCTCACGCAGCGACTGACGCTTGTCAAACTCCTTCTTGCCTTTGGCCAAGGCGATTTCAGCCTTGACGCGGCCATCTTTGAAGTACAGGCTGAGCGGCACCACAGTGTATCCCTTTGCCTCGGTCTGACGGCTGAGCTTTGCAATCTGACTTGAATGCAGGAGCAGCTTTCGCTTGCGCTTAGGTGCGTGATTGGTCCATGTGCCGTTGAGGTACTCGGGAATGTTCGCATTCTCAAGCCATACTTCACCGTTTCTGTCGATGGAGACAAACGACTCGGCAAGCGAGGCCCGTCCCTCACGCAGCGATTTGACTTCCGTGCCTGTAAGCACGAGTCCTGCCTCATATCTATCCTCAAGGGCATAGTCATGCCGTGCTCTTCGGTTCTGAGCAATGAGCGTAGTACCCCGCTCCTTAGCCATACAATCTCCATTCTCTGCCGATGCCAAACATAATCTCAAAGATTCGACGGCAGCAAACCAGCCCCGGACTTCAGCTGTGAATGTACTGATAGGCTCCGGCGTTGCTCACCATGCGATGCTCAACAGTAGTGGTGCCGTTGCACTCCGAAATATAGATACTGTTGCCGAAGATGCCCTCAACAATCGCAACATGCCCATAGTAGGGAATCGCCCCTGCCTGACCAGGCTGGAAAACGACGATGTCACCAACACTGCGAGGCGTGCTATCGACATTGTAGCCATAGCTACGCGCCGAACCTGCCCACTGTGCGCCATTGCCGAAATACGACCCGACCGGAAGACCTAATTCATGACGGCGAATATACGCCCACCACGTGCATTGACCTGCTGGATACGCATTTCCAGAATCCCCCGTCGGATGGCCATTATATCCAGGGCTTGATATGGAGCCACCACCATTGCCTGAACCGGACGGCGGACGCATCGTACCTTGAGAACCGCCACTGCTAGCACTCGGCGTGGCATTGGCCACAGCTGCATTCTCATTAAGGGCATCGATTCGAGAGCCCAACACAGCTATCTGCGCAGCCTCACGAGCCGATGCAGAAGTTAGCTCGCCTTGGCGCGCCTCCAATGCCTGCCGGGCCTGCGTACCCTTATCCCTCAGCGTCTGTAGATTTGACTGCTGCGTCTGAGCATCCTCCGATGCCTTCTGAGCTGATTCAGCCTGTGTGTCAGCCTGCTCCTTGAGCTTCCCTATCTGGTCCTCGATGGCAGAAAGCCGATCCTTACGATTCGACGACTTACCCAATGCAACGGCATCCGCAGAAGCAGCGTTCGATTCACTGCGAGCCACCGCAGCCGAAGACTGCATCTTGTCAACGAAGTCCTGGGTCGTACTCGACTTGGTAACCACGTCCATCACTTGGGAGGCATCTGAGCCATGGAACCCGTTCCTGGCTTGCTCAGCCACGCCCGCCTTGGCATCATCATAATCTGCACCGGTCTTCTTGATCTGGTCTTCCAGGTTGCTCTTATCCTTCTGCGCCGCCTGAAGACGATCGGCCGTAGCCTGGGCCAGACTTTTTGCCTGGTCCGCCGCCTGCTTCGCATTACCTGCTGCCTGTTCGGCAGCCGGAATCTTGTTTGAATTCAAATCATCAAGTTGAAGGATCTGATTGGCAAGATCGGTGCTGACACCTGAAAGCTGCCGCTTGAGTTCCGACTGATCGTTGACTCGTTGACTGTAATCGCTGTACACGTCCGCCTGTGCCAATTGGACTTGAGAACCAGTAACGAAAACACCGGCACTGAGCGTAGTGACGGCAGCCAGCAGCAACCCCATACCCTTGCTGACATGTCTTGCGCCTGCCATAGGTAACAACCTTTCCTAGATTTACAACTACACCAATATATAGAACCACATCACGACCTGTTTTGCAACAGGCAATCCTGCTACGCCTTAAGATACCTTCTCAATGCCACGGCCGACGAGATGGCTGAGAGCACCATGGCGCCAACTATGAGGGCGGGAGCGGTCAACCACACAGTGGTCTGATTGATGTATGGCATCCACTGAACAGTCTTCGCCAAACCATCGGTTATGAAGACCTTGACAATCAGGCTCAACGTGCACGAAGCCAGTACAGAACCCAAAAACGAGGCCACCACACCCTCCAAAATGAACGGTAGCCGTATTGTCCAGTTTGAAGCTCCCACCAAACGCATGATCTCCGTCTCGTTCTTTCTGCTCGCAGCACTCATTCGTATGGTGGTGCCGGTGAGCAACACCGCCACCACCACCATCACCGCCGCCAGCACCACAGTCACAATCGTGGCTTTGTTGAGCACATTGAAGACAGGGTCGAAAATCTGACGCTGGTCTTGGACTTCCTCAACACCCTGCTTGTTGGTCAGCGTCTCGCTGACCTCCTGATATTTTGTAGGATCCTTAAGCTTGAGCCTGAGCGAATCCTGCATATCCGCGGCCGTCAATGTGCGCCCCTGATAGACACCTCCAGGGTATTGCTTGAGGAAAGTATTCTTGTAAAAATCCTCACGACTGGTATACGAGATCTTGGACACCACATCCTTGAGGTCGGTGTGGATGTCCTGTTCGAGCCTGACGATCTCCGTTTGGGTCGGAGCCTTCCCCGAGGAGCAATTGGCCACCTGGCTCGTCCCGTCAGGACACAACCACACCACCACTTCAACCTCCTTGTACCAGTCACCCTTGGCTTTGGTCACCTGTGCCTGCATCAGAACCGAAGCACCGATAAAAACGAAGGAGATGAACGTTACCAACATAACCGAAAGAATCATGGAAACATTTTGACGCAAACTTGTCCACGTCTCGGAAAGAATAAACCGTATTCTCATTGTGCACCTCCCTTCTTGCCCACCGATTCGCTGCCGTCCGCACGGTTCCGTTGCTTTTTTTCCTGCCGTTCTGGCTGAGACTGCGGCGGAGCCGGAGGTAACGGAGGGTTACCCCCGACCTGTGAACCACGCTGCTGTTCGCCTCGTTGCTGAACCGGCTCCTGGGCGACGTCAAGACCATCGATGCCCTTGCCCCAGGTCATGGTAGTCTCGACTTCTTGAAAGGCCTCTCCATAGCGTCCTTTGCGACCTGAATGAACCGAACTGGCCAGTCTGGCGATACCAAGATTTTCGGTATTACCCGAGTTGACTGCATCCAAAACCGCGTCTACTGCCTGGCGTGCAATAACAGAGCTATCGTCCATCTCAGCTGGATTAGAGACGGTTCCACTCTTGGAATCCAGCCTCTCAACCCCAGATGTCGATTCCTGTTGCTGATTGGACCGCACTGCACCTGCCTGAGGGTTGCCACGACCCGGGTCAATGACCTGCTTCGCCTTCGACTCCACTTCCGCATCGGGGAAGAACAATGCAGAATCATACGAGCCATGAGACTGATCGCGCACAATCTTGCCAGTATGGAGCTCAACCACCCGTTTGCGCATGGAATTGACGATTTCCTCGTTATGAGTGGCCATCACAATCGTGGTTCCCGTACGATTGATGGCATCGAGTACCTCCATGATGCCCAGCGACGTTGTGGGGTCAAGGTTACCGGTAGGCTCATCGGCAAGAAGAATTTGCGGATGATTGACATACGCCCGGGCTATCGCCACTCGCTGCGCCTCACCGCCGGAGAGTTCATGCGGATAATTCTTTTCCTTCCCGGAAAGACCCACCGTCGTAAGAACCTTGGGCACCAAAGCGCGAATCGTGGATCGGCTTGTACCAATGACTTCGAGTGCGAACGCCACATTTTGCCATACGGTTTTGTTGTTCAGCAATTTGTAGTCTTGAAAAATAAAACCGATATTCCTTCGGTACTGCGGAACCTGTCCGGCGCTCATACGCCTCAGATCGTTGCCGGCCACGCGAATTTCACCATCCGTGGCCTCCTCCTCGCGAAGAAGCAGACTCAGCAATGTGGTTTTCCCTGAGCCCGATGCACCAACCAGGAAGACAAAATCCCCCCTGTCGATGTGCAGGGTGACGTCGTCAAGTGCCGGTTTGGCACCTTTTGGGTACATCTTCGAGACGTGATTGAGTGTAATCAGAGCCATCAGTTTTCCTCCTGAGCTGCCTTGCGACGCTGTTCATGACGCCAGCGGATGCCTGCATCGATGAATCCGTCTATGTCGCCATCGAACACACCCTGGGTCTGACTGGTTTCATAACCGGTGCGCAGATCCTTGACCATCTGGTACGGGTGAAGAACGTAAGAGCGCATCTGATCGCCCCAACTGGCCTTGATATCGCCTGCCAACTCTTTTTTCTTTTTGGCCTCCTCCTCATGGCGAAGCACCAAAAGGCGTGACTGCAACACGGCCATGGCGGCGGCGCGATTCTGGATTTGACTGCGCTCGTCCTGCATCGTCACCACGATGTTCGTGGGCAGATGGGTGATGCGCACCGCCGAGTAAGTGGTGTTGACCCCTTGCCCACCGGGGCCCGAAGAGCAGTAGGTATCGACCCGAATATCGGAATCCGGAATGTCGATATGATCAGTGGGCTCCACAAGAGGCACGACTTCAACCGCAGCAAAGCTGGTCTGGCGCCTACCTTGGTTGTCAAACGGAGAGATGCGAACCAATCGGTGAGTGCCGCCCTCAACCGAAAGCCTACCGTATGCATATGGTGCATCGACCTGGAATGTGGCCGATTTGATTCCCGCCTCCTCTGCATAGGACGTGTCCATCACCTTTGTCTTGTACCCGTTGCGTTCCGCCCAACGCAAATACATCCTGAGCAGCATCTGGGCAAAATCAGCGGCATCGACGCCACCGGCACCACTTCGAATGGTCACCACGGCGCTACGCTCATCGTATTCGCCGTCGAGCAATGTCTGGATTTCGAGCTCGTCAAGGTCCTTTTGCAGAGCATCAACGCTGTGTTGGGCCTCATCCATCGAACCTTTGTCGCTTTCCTCCTGGCCGAGTTCAAACAGTGTCTGCGCATCGTCCAGCTTGGATTCGATACCGTGCAACCGCTTGATCAATGACTGTTTTGCGGAAAGTCCGCTCGTCACCTTCTGGGCATGTTCGGTGTCGTTCCAGAGATCAGGTTGCGCAGCCTCTTTCTGCAAATCAAGTATCTCGGCGTTGATGCGATCAACATTCAAGGCCCTAACAATCGAGCCATATTTATCCCTGGCCGTCTCAAGGGCCTGCGTAAAGTCAAATTCTGCCATAATCCTCACCATCAAATGTTGTCGTCGTTTCCAATGGCAACATCAACTTGGCACCAAGCCAATCTCTTACTGCATTGTCTTTGTTTCATTATTGATAGATCATTGCGCCATCTACCTCTGCGCGAAGTTTGCAGAAGGCAACAGTGCTGTTGAACCGTGTCAAAGCCCTTCGAAAAACTCTGATAGAGCCAGGGTGGGGAGCACTACCTTTGCTCTGCTCTCCCCCGCAATATAAGCAATACGGCCAGTCCCGTAGCCCATAAGCGATGCCCTGAAGATGTCTGAACCCATATAAAGGATAATAGCCAGAACGCACGATTTCGCTCACAAAACGGTCGTTTCGGAACGTAACAACGTCCAGGGGTTAGACTTGTAGACAAACATCGATCAATCTGGTTGTCTACGAATTGGTTAAAGGAGCATGAATGACAGCAAATGACGCATCGAGGACGGCATGGGGGTGGGGCCTCGCATCCATCGACGAAGAAGGTAAGACTCTTGACGTGTGGTATCCAAGTCTGAAGCTCGCAGATGCCCCGAATGAGGCATCCCGACCAAGACACGGCTTTGGCACACTGGAACACCACGAGGCGGACATCTGCGGGATACGGAAAACAGCGGTGTTCACTGTGTCCAATCTGGACGAACCCATCAAAGACGCCGCCGACGCATACCTCAGGCTGCACCTGATGAGCATGAGGCTGGCCAAACCAAATACATTGAATCTCGAGGGAATCTTCAGCGTGCTCAACAATGTGGTATGGACCGACCACGGCCCGTTTGCTCCCGACAACTTTACCCAGCGTCGAATGGATTTCATGATCCATGAAGCCTCCGAGAACCGTGACTCCTCAGCTAAGACCACCCACAGCACTGCAGTCACGGTTCTCTCGGTCGACAAATTCCCTAGAATGGTTGATTATGTGGTTCCCAGCGGTGTACGCATCGGCGACGCAGACAGAATCCGCCTTGGAGCTTATCTGGCATCAGGCACAACCGTCATGCATGCCGGATTCGTCAACTTCAATGCCGGCACTCTCGGCACCTGCATGATTGAAGGTCGTGTTTCACAAGGTGTAACCGTGGGCAATGGATCGGATGTGGGTGGTGGCTCATCAATCATGGGCACGCTTTCGGGAGGTGGAAAACTACGCAACTCCATAGGTGAGCACAGCCTGCTGGGAGCAAACGCCGGCATCGGCATCTCGCTTGGCGACAACTGCGTGGTTGAGGCGGGGCTATACGTCACGGCTGGTACGAAAATCACGATTCACGACAAAAGCAAGATCACTGCCGGAGAACCGCTGGAAATCGTCAAAGGGTCTGAACTGTCTGGAAAAGACAATATCCTTTTCATCCGTAATTCCGTGACGGGCGCCATCGAGGCTCGGTATCGTAAAGTCGGCATTGCGCTCAACGAGAAGCTCCATAAGAATTGAGATGTGAATGCATACCCGTCCATAACCAAAATTGACTTGTCGCCAGAGAGTCCGATGACAAGTCAATTTTTGTTTATGAGTAGGGGTGGGCCTTGCTTCGTAAACGGCGGCGACACTCGGATGCCTATACGCTGTAAAGTCTGTGTGCGGCCGTTATTCACGTACGGTAAGGATTTCGGGACCGTCCTGAGTGATGGCAATGGTGTGCTCACTATGCGCTCCACGCGAGCCATCGGCGCTACGCAACGTCCAACCGTCACGCTGGTCTTGGTAGATCTCATCGGTGGTCTTCATAAACCAAGGTTCGATGGCAATGGTCAAACCCGGCCTAAGCTTATACCCATGACCGGCGCGTCCATCGTTGGGAACAAAAGGATCACCATGCATGACCCTGCCGATTCCATGTCCTCCAAATTCCATATTGACCGTATACCCGTACTCACGCGCCACGTCCCCGACAGCAGCCGATACATCTCCCAAACGGTTACCCGGCTGTGCGGCCGCTATGCCGGCATCCCGTGCCTCTTCCGTGCACTTGATCAGGCGTAAATCATCTGGGTCAGGGTCGTTGCCGACCACAAAGCTCAGGGCCGAGTCTCCGCACCATCCGTCGACGCTGATGGCAAGATCAAGACTCACCAAATCACCGTCTTTGAGACTATAATCATAGGGAACGCCATGCAGCACGGCATCATTGACGGAAATGCAGATGTAATGCCGGAAGGGACCTGTTCCAAAACTTGGTGCATAGTCCACATAGCATGACTCCGCACCCTTTCGACTTTCAATGCGCTGGCGCACGATGTCGTCGATCTCAAGCAGATTGGTGCCGACCTTGGTGCTCTCCTTGAGCTCCTTGAGAATGCTTCCTACGAAGCGGCCGGCGGGTTTCATCGCCTCAATTTCATCGGGTGTCTTCAGTTCAATCATGGAAACCAGACTAGCTGCCAACCCCAACAAAGGGTTTCTCCCTTCAAGGCATACCGAGATTATGCACAGGTGCCCTATGTTTTCGAACGCTCCAAGGCCGCTCGACCGGTCTTACTCGAAAACATAGGGCACCTGTGCATAACCCCTCTAGCACGGAAGGCGCTCTTTTGAGGAGCAATAGTAGCCGCATCAATGTTCGTGCAAACACCAATATGCTTGCACATCATGCGCTCAAAAAGAGCCCCATCCGTGCCGATAGCGGTTGTCCACATAGTGGTGTTGCGCTGGCGTAGGCTTGTCCGAGCGGCCTTGAGCATCCAGCGCAACACCACTATGTGGGCAACCGCGGCAGTGCCTTGAAAGAAATTACTTTCCGAAGCGGAACGCCCTGACAATTGCAAGAACACCGACAACAACCATCACCACACCGGCAAACACGACGAGCCACAACGCTGACGTGATTGGCGCGCACAGCATCACAATGCCTGCAAGAATGGAGATGATTCCATAGAAAATGGCCCATCCTGAGCTCGGCAGCCTCCATGTCTCCACAAGTGCCATAATGCCTTCCATAATCCAGCCGATGCCAATGGTCATGCTGGCCACAAGCAGCAATGTCGCCCGAGCCAAGCCACTATATTTCATCATGATTATGCCACTGATTGCGAGCAGAATACCCACCAAGATATCCAGTACACGCCAACCTCCCGGCAATCCGGATTCAACAATCGCACCAACTGTACGTATCAAACCTGAAATGATGAAATACAGCCCCATGGCAAGGACCAAGACATGAAGCGTCTTGCCTGGCCAGAACAACAATGCTATTCCCAAGACGACAGCTGCTACACCGACAACGCTGTACACGATACATATTGTTTTCTTGGCCTGTTTTGGCAACCATTCCTCAGCCAATTTGAAAGGATTCGAGTTGAACCACTCATTCCTGTCTGATTCATTTTGTGGGAAACCATCAGAATTTCCATCATTGAACCCATTGCGCTGATATTGCATCTCGCTCCTTATCCATTCGCACGTATACATACGTTACTCATTAACATTATATTGTTCCGAACTCTCACACGTCCCTCCAAACGAAGTTACGCTGGCAACAAAGTCTTTGGAAGTAGGGAATAAAGGGATACTTGACGGTTTATGGTGTTGCCATGTCGGCCCAAAACAAAGGGAGTCAGGTCAGCACGTGCTTTTGCAGCATTCCATCAAATTCACGTTGTCTGCGACAGTATTGTCATTGAACATGGATACAGTTAAGCCATGGATATACCTATGAAATCGGGGCTGGATATCAGCTCGTTCTCCTCAGTAATCAAACCTTCAGACGATTTATTCCGGTTTGTAAATGGGCCTTGGCTGGACACCTATGAGATGCCCGACGATAAGTCTCGTTACGGTTCATTCATGAAACTTCGCGAAGAGGCGCAACAGGACATCAAGGAGATTCTCGAAGATCCTGATAGCCCAGCTAGGAAATCCCATGCACTCTACGAATCCTATCTTGACACCGAGGCCATCGAGAAGGTGGGCATTGCACCGATTGAGAAAGATCTGAGCCTCATCGACAACGCCAAGACCAAGACAGAGCTCACCCAAGCACTCGGCCGACTGATGGTGACCGGCGGTCCTGACATATTCGACTTCGGCGTGTACGGGGATCCAGCAGATCCGGAGCATTACGTCCTACACATCGAGCAAGCCGGCATTGGCATGCCTGACGAAGCCTATTACCGCGAAGACCGCTACGCGGACACCCGTAAGGCCTATGGCGCATTAGCCGCAACGCTCCTTGAATTGGCGGGGTATGCGGACGGGTCAAACGCCGAGGAGGAAGCCCGAAAATTCCTTGAAGTCGAGACAGCGGTCGCAGGCAACCACTGGGATAACGTGGCCACTCGCGATTCTCAGAAGACCGATAACCCCTCAAACTACCAGCAGCTTTGCGGAGCTCTCGCCCATTTCGACTTCGCCGCATGGCTCAACGCGGCGCAGGAGGCGTATGATGCCACCAAGTCCGCGAAGAGGCAACCGCTCGACCTTAGGGCCGCGTTCGACCACGCCAATGTGCACGAGCCAAGTTTCATCGAAGGTTTCGATGCCCTTTGGGCCAGCACAGACCTCGAAGACCTCAAATTGTGGGCACGGGTTTCGGATCTGCGTGATTGGTCAAGTTCGCTGAGTCATGACTTCGAGCAAGCCCATTTCGACTTCTATGGCAAGGTGCTTTCCGGCTCAAAAGTTCAGGAGGACCGTTGGAAACGTGGTATCTCGCTGGTGGATGGCGTCTGCGGCGAGGAAGTTGGGCGCGAATACGTGAAACGCCACTTTCCAGAAAGCTCTAAGCAGCGCATGGAACAGTTGGTGGCCAATCTCATTGAAGGCTATCGCGTCTCCATCACCAACAGCTCCTGGCTTTCGGAGGAGACGAAGGGCGAGGCACTCGACAAGCTTTCGAAATTCACTCCGATGATCGGCTACACTGAGCATTGGCGCGATTATAGCTCGCTCGATATTCACGAAGACGCAGGACTCGTTGCCAATATGCGCGCAGCCTCCGTCTATGCCACTGCCTACCAAATCAACAAGGTGGGCAAAGTAGTGGACCGTGGCGAATGGGAGATGAACCCACAGACCGTCAACGCCTACTACGATCCCTCACTCAACGTCATCGTATTCCCTGCAGCCATTCTGCAGCCACCGTTCTTCACCCCGGATGCGGACGATGCCACCAACTACGGTGCCATCGGGACCGTGATCGGACATGAAATCGGCCACGGCTTCGATGATCAAGGAAGCGAATACGACGGCGATGGCAAGCTGACCAATTGGTGGACCGAAAGCGACAAGGCCAACTTCCAGAAACTGACCAGAGCACTCATCGCCCAGTACAATTCCTTCGTCCCACAGGCATTGCAAGACAAGTACGCCGACGACCCGAGCAAAGCGCCACACGTCAACGGCGCACTGACCATCGGCGAAAACATCGGCGACCTTTCCGGAGTAAACATCTCGCTCAAGGCCTATGCCTTCGCACTGGACAAGGAGCAGAACCGTGCGATTGACGGCTCACCAGAAGCTGTGGAGGCATCGTTGGCTACAGCTCCCATGATCGATGGGTACACCGGTTTGCAGCGTTTCTTCCTCAGCTATGCAACGATTTGGCGTGAAATAACCCGCACCGAGCTTGCGGAGCAGTTCCTGCAAATCGATCCGCACTCCCCTGCCGAGTTCCGTACCAACGGCATCGCCCGCAACGTCGACCTGTTTTACAAGGCCTTCGATGTCACTTCGGAGAGCCCAATGTGGCTTGACCCGGAACAACGGGTACATATCTGGTGATGCTTTGAACGTTGAATTGGTTTTGGCCGCATGACTTGATGTTGCTGAATCCAACCATTTTTGATGGTGGCTGCAAATCCTATGGATTTGCAGCCACCATCCGTTCATGGCCATTCACCGTCCTTTGTGCATGCACATGAATGGTGGCTTACCCACTGACAATCCGCATATGAATCAGCCCCTACGAGGGGAATATGGCAGTGATAAACAATCACATTCCGACACTGCCGGGGAATTCATCGGCTTCTCCTTGATTCCGCCGCACCTCATGGCCCTCCGGTTGCCGAATATTGTTTTGCGTCTCAAAAGGGTCGCTCGGCCGTATGACATCCGATTCACGATTCATCTCTTGATTGGCTTGGCGTGTCTGACCATTGCCTAGACCGCTGCCCAAAACGACGTTGCCCGATCCTTGTGACGCATTTTTCCTCGTGAATATAGCAGTGCCCAATGAAAGATCGTGGCCAATGGCAGTGGCTTCCAAAACCAACTGACTATGCCTTTGACCATCCTTGGTCCATTCATCGGTGGCCAGAGAGCCGGTGACGATCACTGCATCACCTTTATGCACACTTTGCTGAACATTGCGCGCCAACGCTTTGAATGCCTTCACTGTCAGCCATACTGTCGGTCTTTCCTGCCATTGATTGCTTGAAGACTGGAAATAGTGCGGCGTATATGCCACTCTCAAGGTGACTGCCGGAGTGCCTCCCTCTTTGCCAAGCACTACCGGATCAGCACCCACATACCCGCCTATGGTCGTCATTGCACGCTGCATGATTCCTCACTTTCGTCTGTCTGCATCATTGGACCACTAAGGACGAAACTTGAACCCCGCACATCCTAATAGCCATGAAATCTTTCTGCAATTCCTGAGCAGTGAACGATTCACAGTTTCGTCCTCGTGGTGTTTCCAGTATGCTGCACTGCGTGCGTACTGCCTACATGAACAGAACATTGTGGTCAAATGCCACGCCATTCAAGAAGAGTAAGACGTGTCGCCAAAAGCGAAGTGCATATCTTTATCAGTGATTACCGCCAATACGCAAAAGAAGGCCAAACGACATTCGGCGTCTGGCCCCTCATGGATTTCAGCTATCGACTACGCAATTAGTCGCCTAGGCAAGGACGAACAATGCAATTTACTCATAGTCATAGAAACCGTGACCGGAGATCTTACCGAGTCTGCCCTTGTCGATGTAATCGGTCTTGATTTTCTGGGCAAATTCCCGCTGTACCGGATCTTTGCTGTCCTTAGACAGATTGTAGGGTGTCATCATGCCTACAGTATCGAAAATCTGGAAAGGCCCCGAGGGGGAACCGGTGGCGATACGCCAAGTGGCGTCGATGTCCTCGATGGAGGCGATGCCACGAACCCATAGGTCGGCAGCTGCGTTGAGCAAAGGCACCAAGAGGGAGTTCAGCACATAGCCCGGTTGCTCTTTGTGTATGCGAATCGGAACCATCCCGATTTCCTTGGCAAAGTCGGTCACCTGGTCGAAGATCGCTGGATCGGTTTGTGGCTGCGACATGACCTCCCCCGTATTGAACTTCCACACCTCATTGGCGAAGTGCAGACAAAGAAACTTTGAAGGGCGATCGGTGAACGGGGCAATCTTGCTGGGCAGCAACGTGGAGGAATTGGTGCAGAAGATGGTCTTTGCAGGAGCAAGAGCGCTGACCTTCTTCCACGTAGCCTGTTTGATATCGAGCCGTTCGGGGACGGCTTCGATGACGATGTCACAATCGACAAGGGCGTCCTTCAAATCAGCAGTGGCTCGAATCCTGGACACTGCGGCATCAAGCTTCTCATCAGTGGCGTCAGGAAGATCCGCCTTGTATTGTTGCCTAAGCTGTTTCCAACGATCGGGCAGCTTGGCGAGAATTTCATCACTGATATCGTAGGCTACAACGTTCTTACCCATATAGGCGGATTGGAAAATAATCTGAGAACCCAGCACGCCAGTGCCTAAAACAGTCAAATTTTGCATCATTCGCTTCTTTCTTCCATTACAGCACGGACAATCCGCGCCATCACTTCGGTGCTGATGAGTCTAAACTCGGCCCGCAGTGCGCCGATTCGGCAATAGTCGCAGAAACAGGACGTCCAAGTAGTGTTTAAATCGTTCGCTGTTTACCTGTTCGTGCACCACTCTGTATGTATTGCCCGCATTTGCAACAACATTGTCTCTGATATACAAATACGCAGTTATTATAATAACTCATTGAGGAATTCTAAGCAAATTGGTCTATATGTCACCATATATCCCATATATCAGTATAAGAACCATCCGAACTAGTAGACAACCACATACATCTTGTTCGGAGTCATTATAGTCAAATATCGTAAGTGGTTCCGTCAAACGAATGACGGAACCACTTGTAATCACCGTTCTTCGTGCGCATCTTTTATTAGTGGCGCACCGCGGTTATCCTCTGAGCAATAACTTCTGCAGCCTGATCGGCAGGCACCGCCTGGGCGTTCTCCCCAGTACGGTCGCGCACCTCGATGGTGCCATGTTCCAACGTGTCACGACCCACAATCACCACCAGAGGAACGCCAATGAGCTCGGAGTCCTTGAATTTCACGCCCGGCGAGACTTTACGTCGATCATCGTAGAGCACCTCTATACCGCTGTTCTCAAGATCAGAAACGAGCCGTTGCGCAATGTCGAACGCTTCATCTTTCTTGCCGGTGGCGAGTACATGCACCTGTGCCGGCGCAATCTGAATCGGCCAAGCCAGGCCCTTCTCATCATGGTGGGATTCGGCGATACAAGCTAAGGCGCGAGAAACGCCGATGCCGTAGGAGCCCATCCATACGGGCACCGCCTTTCCGTTCTGATCGAGCACTTTAAGATTCAATGCCTCAGAGTATTTGAGTCCCAGTTGGAAGACCTGACCAATTTCCACACCACGTTGGAAGCTCAATGGTCCGGAACCATCAGGACTCATGTCGCCCTCGCGCACCTCGGTTGCCTCGACTACGCCATCAGCCTGGAAATCACGACCATAGACCATGTTGAATGCATCGACACCTTCTTTGTCGCCGCCAGTGACCCAAGCGGAGCCTTTGGCAATATGCGCATCCACAAAGTAACGCACCGGGTGGGCGATACCGGAACCCTTGGCACTGGCCTGCGGACCGAGCACGTTCGGGCCGATGTAGCCCTTGACGAACTCGGGATGCGCCTTAAGGTCTTCCTCACTGGCTTCCTCAATCTCCGCCGGTGCAAATTGCGCCTCGAGCCGCTTCATGTCGACCTGACGATCACCGGGCAGCGCCACAACGGCCACCTCGCGCCACGGCTTGTCGTCGTGGTCCTCATCAGCAGGATGCTTGATGGCGATGACGACATTCTTGAGCATATCGGCAGCCAACCACTCACGGCCGTCATCACGCGGGTATAAGGCGTTGCACTGGGCGACCATATCATCTATGGATTTGGCATCGGGCAGGTCCTTGAAGGCCATGGCCGGAGTGGAAGAGCAATCGACATCAGGCACCGCCGGGGTCTTCAATGCCTCGACATTCCAAGCTTTGCCACTGGGAGCCTGGGCAAAGGTGTCCTCTCCGATGGCAAGCGGAGAGAGGAATTCCTGGGACTCGAAGCCACCCATCGGCCCAGACACAGCATGAACCATCACATAGTTCAAATCAAGACGTCTGAAGATGCGCTCGTAGGCATCACGCTCCTCCACGTAGGCCTTCTTTAACCCAGCTTCATCGATGGTGAAGGAATAACCGTCCTCCATGATGAACTCGCGGCCACGCACCAAGCCTGCGCGCGGACGGAACTCGTCACGGTACTTCGTCTGAATCTGGTACAGCGTGAGCGGAAGGTCCTTGTACGAGGAGTACATGTCCTTGACCAGCAGGGTGAACATCTCTTCATGCGTGGGCGCCAGCAGATAATCGGCCTGGTGCCTATCCTTCAGACGAAAGATATTTTCGCCATACTCTTCCCAACGATGGGTCGCCTCGTAGGGATCCTTGGGTAGCAACGCAGGAAAATGCACTTCCTGGCCACCGATTGCGTTCATTTCCTCACGGACGATGGTCTCGATCCTGTTCAGCACGTTGAGGCCGAGCGGAAGCCAAGTCCAAATACCTGGTGCAGCCTTACGGATATAACCTGCACGCTGAAGCAGGCGCGCCGAGTCCACATCGGCGTCGGCGGGATCCTCGCGCAACGTACGGAGGAACAGTTGGGACATACGAATTGCTTTAGTCATAGTCTCAAAAATATTCGTTCGAGCCGACAACTCCGGTCGGCATCACTTTTCCAACCCCCTCCTCCAACCAACCTTGATGAACGTAATTCCTCATCAGCTTTTATTCGGAGGGGACTTTGGGACAACCGATAAGCCTAAACAAATTCACAATCGGCGTAATTCCAACGATTCCCTATTCGACTTCACTTGAGATATCGCTATAGAGTCCCCTTCGAACAAAATTATGCCAGATTCTCCGGATTCTTTCGTCAGAACAACTCGTCTTGGGCGAATTCATCCTCTTCGCCCGCACTTTGGCCTGTGGCTGCTTTTGTAAATGCGGATTCCCCATCTTCGGAAAGTTGGTGTACGGCAGTTTGGGAATGTTCCCGAAGGTTGCCATCCAGCTCTATGGCATCAGAAGAAACCATATAGGCCATGCTGTTGATGCCCTCAAGGTAAAGACCGTCCAGAGATTCGACTCGAGACAGAGCCACATAGCCCATGCCGGGTGTGAACGTACGACGCAAATCCATCACTGCCCTATCCAGCGTCATACCCTGTGATTTATGGATGGTAATGGCCCAGGCACAACGCAGCGGAATCTGTTTGACCGTGGCAAGGGGCGTATCGCCATCCATCATGTCCCACGAGGCCTGCTTCATGGTCACCGTATTGCCGTTCTCGAACTTGACGATAGGCCATGAACCGTGACGCTCATCCACAAAACCGACCACAGTGCCAATGGAACCATTGACATATTGATGATCCGCATCGTTGCGCAAGGCCATAACAGCGGCACCGGTTTTCAGTGTCAGGTGTTCGGGTGCGAGCATGTTCTTCTTGAGGCGCTTGACCAGCTCAGCCGGACCTGCGGACTGCGCATCATAGCTGTGAACCTCATCCTGAATTTGCGCCAAGCGCAAGTCGTTCAAGGCATCAGCCTGCTTGTTGACAGGAAAGAGATGCACGGCGACCATATCTTGAGATGGCTGGAGACCTTGGCGGGTGGCAAGCACTGAGCGGTCATCTTCGTTGACCCCTCCCTCACGTATGTCCGTCAGCACATCAAGCAGCTGCCCATCGTCCTGACGATGCTGCTCAGTGAGGTAACAAATCACGGGGTTCAGCCCATCCCATACGAGGGACTCGGTGACGAACCCCTCGGCATCTTTACCAGCTTGGGCATAGCGCTCACGAAACTCCTTGAACTCTGGACCTGGTTCAACCGGTTCAAACCGTCGTGACCTACGCACCGGTGGCAGCTGGAAAAAGTCACCGGATAGCACCACCTGCAACCCGCCGAATGGTTCCGGGCTATGACGAATGACTCGGCAGACCTCATCGACCATGTCAAAAAGCCATGCATGCAACATCGAAACCTCATCGATGACAAGGATGTCAGCGGATTGGATTTTGCGGGAACGACGAGACCGTATGCGCTTAAGGAGCTCAGGCGTCATGACCTGGTTGATGCCGACACCACTCCAGGAATGAATCGTCATGCCATTGACATGTGTCGCAGCTATACCTGTGGAAGCCGTCACCGCCACAGAGGCACCACGGGCACGCGCCTCATGAATGAACTGATTGAGCACATACGTCTTGCCTGCACCAGGCGCGCCGGTGATGAACACGTTCGCTCCGGCACTCAGTATTGAGAGTGCTTCCGATTGACGCATCGTTCCCCCTTCACGCAGATCCCACACAGGTTAATCTGTCTGCCAACGCAATACCCAAGAGTTCCGCACCTGATTGAAGTAAGACAAGCCGACAACTAGCCTCCTCACAAGTCTGCATTCGGTCGACTTCCATATTGCAGCAGAGATGAAGACTCTTATGTAACAAGAGGCACTGAATCGCCAATCAGCCATCGCTTGCCCATTGCCATACGGAACCATTAAACTAGCAAATCAATAACACTGAATCAGTGAATCATGAACTTGTGGGTGTTGGCAGCCATCTGATTCTATTGATTACAGACGGATGTACTGATTTAATAATCCGCCTTTTGAGGGTGATTCGGATCTTCCACAGGGTTCCCGCTCTCTTCGTACTTTCTCAGAAGACTGGTACGCTCAATATTCTCACAAATCTGCCTGGCCTGTGCATCATCCGGACCGGGAGTCGGTTTGAAGAACGCATCGCGATAGTAACGCAGCTCGTCAATGGACTCAATGATGTCCGCCAGCGCACGGTGACCGCCATGCTTGGCCGGCTTGTTGTTGTACACCGCAGGGTACCAACGGCGAGAAAGCTCCTTCAACGTGCTCACGTCGATCACTCGGTAATGCAGCTTTCCCATAAGGGAAGGCATGTACTTGTCAAGGAACTTCTTGTCGCTGCCGACTGAATTGCCAGCCAAGTGCGCCTTGCCGCGGGCCGGCAGGAACCGCTCGACATAGGCCACCACCTGCTTCTCAGCGTCCTGAAGGCTCAAACCATCCTTATGCCATTCATCGACAAGGCCGGAGGAGGTATGCATATTGCGCACGAAGTCGTTCATATGGTCCTCGGCGTGCTGACTGGGACGGATGACCAAGTCTATGCCCTCGTCAAGCACCTTCATGTTGAAGTCGGTGGGCACCACAGACACCTCACACAGCTCATCATTGAAGATGTCAAGTCCGGTCATCTCGCAGTCAATCCAAATCATACGCGATTCCTCAGCGCTGAACGTCAGATCCTCATTGTTTTCGGCCATGCCGACCACCTTTCTCGCAATCTACAGAACCTTATATTCTACAGCACAGTTGTGACGGAACGGCACGATTTAAAAAACACCAGCACAAAAGAAGCCTTGCCTTAGTTCACCAAAAGAGCCCCATCCCCGCACATAGCGGTTATCCACAGGCACCCCTTGTTTTCGGGAGCAAGACTTGACCTACCGGCCCGGAGGGTTCAAAAACAAGGGGTGCCTCAAGAATAACCGCGGCCGTACCTTGAAGGGAAATCATCGTCAGTTGTGGAAACCGTTGTAGTTCGGAGCCTCGGTAGTCATCACAATGTCGTGCGGATGAGACTCGCGCAGGCCAGCATCGGTAATACGGATAAACCGACCTTTCTGCCACATTTCCTCAATATTGTGTGCTCCAATGTAAAACATGGATTGATGCAAACCCCCGACCATCTGGTACAACACAGCGTTGAGGGAACCGCGGTAAGGGACCTCGCCTTCCACACCCTCCGGAATGACCTTATCGCTGCTGGTCACATCAGCCTGGAAATAACGATCCTTGGAATACGACTTCTTGCCCCTTGGAGCCATGGCGCCCAATGACCCCATACCTCGGTAAAGCTTATATTGCTTGCCGTGCAGCAGAACCTTCTCGCCCGGAGCCTCCTCACAGCCGGCGAGTGTGCCTCCGAGCATCACCGTTGAGGCGCCGGCGACCAGAGCCTTGGCGATATCGCCGGAATAGTGAATCCCACCATCGGCAATACAAGGAACTCCAGCCGCACGACATACCTGAGCCGCTTCATAAACCGCAGTGAGTTGGGGAACGCCCACGCCCGCAACCACACGAGTAGTGCAGATCGAGCCAGGGCCAACACCGACTTTCACCGCATCCACTCCGGCCTCAATCATGGCCTTGGCCCCCGAAGCGGTTGCGACATTCCCACCGATGATCTGGACTGTGTTGAATGCAGGATCCGACTTCAGTCGTTTGATCATGTCGAGCGCCAGCCTTGCCTCACCGTTGGCAGTGTCCACGACCAGTATGTCGACACCAGCCTCCATCAATGCAGAGGCACGTTGCCAAGCATCACCCAAAAAACCAATACCAGCTGCCACGCGAAGGCGACCCTGATCATCCTTTGTGGCATCAGGATACTGCTCGGTCTTCACAAAATCCTTGACAGTGATCAAGCCAGTAAGCTTGCCTCTGTTGTCGACCAACGGCAACTTCTCGATCTTATACTTGGCGAGCAAATCATGTGCATCTTTGCGGGAGATGTTGGTGGGACCCGTAATAAGGCCATCTCGGGTCATCACATCTTTGACTTTAAGCTTTTCGTAATCTTCAGACGCAACGAAACGCATATCTCTGTTGGTAATGATACCGAGCAAAATGTTTTCATTATCCACAACCGGCAACCCTGAAATGTGGAATCGTCCGCACAACTTGTCGAGATCCGCAAGCGTGGCATCCGGACCAACAGTAAGCGGGTCGGTGATCATGCCCGATTCACTACGCTTGACCATATCGACCTGAGATGCCTGATCATCTATCGACAAATTACGGTGCAAGACACCAATGCCACCGTTACGAGCCATGGCAATTGCCATTTCCGATTCGGTAACGGTGTCCATCGCAGCAGAGATAACAGGCGTTTTCATGGTGATTTCCCGAGTCACGTGCGTCGAGGTGTCGACCTGCGAAGGAATCACATCGGTTTCGTTGGGAAGAAGAAGAACATCATCATACGCGAGTCCAAGTTGTTCGAACTTTTTGGGTAACGGTGAATAGGTGGATTGAATATCATTGTGCGAATCAATAGCCATAAATCAAATATAGGGTCAAGCACTGACACTCATAGCCCCTACGCGAATTTCAGGCATTGCAATCGAATGGCTCCATATTCCCGTGTATTAAACGTCGCAGTCAGGGTAAAATACGTAACAGTCATAACTAATTTGAAGCATGGCGGGGAGGCTTTGTTTCATTGGAATTGCTAAGGTTTGGAACACCTCCCTCACGCGACAACAGAACCCGTTTACGGATATAGGGCAGCATTGTGCAAACGGTCAGAACGATCGCCGTCATCACCATTGCGAAAATGACATAGACTGGCCTGAAGAACATGATCATCAAGGAACCCACGGCGAACAGTGCAGCCCATCCCCAAAGAATAACAACCGCCCCACGCACACTGTGGCCGATGTTGAGCATACGGTGGTGCAGATGCATGCGATCCGGATGGGCTGGAGACTGCCCCTTGCTCAGCCTTCGTACGACGGCAAGCACCATGTCGAGCACTGGAAGAAACAGCACGAGGATCGGCAGAAGAATAGGCATGAACACCGGAAGATAGACGCTGGAGCGCACTGAAGCAGGATCGAGATGGCCCGTCATGATGATCGAGGCGCACGTGATGAGGTATCCGAGCAGCATGGACCCTGAGTCACCCATGAACAGCTTGGCAGGGTGCCAGTTATGCAGCAAAAATCCTATGCAGATGCCAACGAGTGCGACATCGAGCAACGTGGCCATCGATGCGTAGCTGGGAGAAGACCGTGCAAGGATGTATGAGTATATGGCGAACGCCACACCTCCTATTGAGACAATGCCGGCGGCCAAGCCATCCAAACCATCGACAAAATTAACGGCATTGATGGAAACCACAATCAGAAACGCGGTTATCGCCATCGAAATGCTGGGAGACGCAGTTACCAGCGAGCCGAACGGCAGAAAAATGATCTGCACACCACCCCAAGCAACGAATACAGATATCAGCAGCTGACCGGCAAGCTTAAGCATCCAGTCCAAATCCCATAAATCATCCGCAACACCGAGGAGACAAATCATCACGGCACCTGCAAGAACCACCCATGGCTGTTTGGAACCGACGAACAAACCTGAGATAAAGGGCATCTTACTGGCAAACATCATAGCCACAGCGAACCCAACAAGCATGGCCAATCCACCCATTCGTGGTGTGGGAACAGTATGCACATCACGCTTACGTACTTCGCCTACGGCACCCACCTCAATGGCAAGATGACGAACCAATGGGGTGACAAGCCAAGTGGCGCCACCTGCGATTGCCGCAATGAACAGGTAGATTCTCACTGCTTTGGTCTCCCACCGTACACGTGGAGAGCTGAATGGACCTGAGCTGTACTGATGACGCCCTCACGTATAATTTCGATGCCATCGGTTGCCGTGGGGTCGGATTTAACCACAGTACTGGCCACATGACCCTGTGTGGCACCGCCGTCAAGATACAACTCAACATCGTCTCCAAACGCGGCAACAGCCTCATCGACGGTTTGCGCGCTGTCCTGCCCCGACCTGTTTGCACTTGAACAAGCCAGAGGCCCGATATCACGTAAAATCTTCAAGCACGCTGCGGAGTTTGGTATACGAATTCCCTGTGTCCTGGAATTTGTGGAACCATCCTTGCTCAAGGTGACTAAACGGCAGTCGTCCTGTGCAAGCGCAATCGGCGAAAACGGACCAGGAAGAAACGTCGCAGAAAGACGGTCCAACGGAACCGGAAGGTACAATCCCAATTCATCCAAGTCATCTGCAGAAGACACGAGCACCTGCAAAGGCTTGTACAAAGGGCGATGTTTCGCCTGAAATATCATCTCTATGGCAGCTCGGTTATATGGACTACATGCGATGCCATACACAGTATCGGTTGGCAATACAATAAGCCCTCCCCGCTTGACGATCTCAGAAGCTCGGGCCACCGCGGAATCGGTAATTCTGCAGACTTCATACATGTAGACTAATCCTTATCTTCGGAATGTACGTATGTTTCTATTAACATCCACTGGTCTCATTGCACCATTGCATCTCGACTTGCGGCAAATCAATCACTGAAGCAAGAAATATACAACGGCTGCAACAATGATAACCACAACGATACAGATTGCCGCTATGATGATTGCCCTGCGTCGACGCTTCGAACGGTATTCGTTCAGTTCGTCCGGGGGAACGTTCGCAATGGCCTTGTCAAGCTTCAATTTCGCCTCGTCGAGTGCAGCCGTATCGGCCTTGGCGGCATCGACTGCGTCATTGGCCTTATCCACCTGCCCGGTGTCTCCACGACTTCTGGCGATCTCACCATGGGCGTCACTGAGACGAACGCGATTCACTTCGGCCTGCTGAGAGACCTTGGAGGCAGCGGATGCAATGGCATCGGCGAAATCCCTCGCATCCTTCTCCTTGTTCGGATCGCATTGAATGGTCATGGCATTGGTTGAGGTCTTGAGCGTAATGAACAGATTACGGCTACCGTCCTGTGGTACATTGTCAGCGCTTGCAGCCCCCAAAGCCGTGCTGTTGGCATATACGGAAGTGGTGCTTGAAGCAATCGGAGCGCTGGAACTGGTCTCCACATTGCCGGCATTGGCGACAGCAGTATACGTATTTCCCGAGGCATTGACCTCCACAACCATGCCTTCCTCCAGCTGTAGCGAGGACTTCCGACACGTAATATGGTCCCAATACAACTTAGCGCCTGCAAAGGCGTCTATGACTTGCGAAATGTCGTCTTTGCTCTCATTCAAGGCCTTCTCGGCAGATTTCACATCCTTGCTATGGGCGCGCTTGGCCTGCTTCAGTGACGCTTCAGCGGATGAGGCGGTGTGTTTATAAACGGATTTTGCCTTCTTATAGGCTTTTTCCGCCTGTTCCATTTGAATAATTTCCGGTGATTTATCAGCAGCCATACCTACTCAACTCCTTCTCAAAACGACACAAACGCCAATACACAAACTCAACACCACTTCAATGATAGTACCAAGCACCAATGCAGATCATGGGTATATTGTCATCTATCGTCAATACACTTTGAAGACGTATCTATCGAATGGACCCGTAAAGGAGCGCCATGACGGCGATACCATCTATTGAACTACGCCAGCCGCGCAAAAGCGAATATGAGGAAATGCTGGCCGGAAACCTGCATGACGACTCAGATCCTGAACTGGTTGCTCTGCGTGCCAAATCAAGCAAACTATGCCACGAATACAACACCACACCTTCTGACGATGATGCACAGCATGCAAAGATTCTTGACGAACTTCTGGGCAGGCATGGCGAAGGTTGTTTCCTCGCTGGACCGATTTCCTTCGATTACGGTAGGCACACCACCTTTGGAGACCACGTTTACGCCAACTTCAATTTTGTGGTCCTCGACTGCGCACCGGTGACCATCGGCGACGACGTGCTCTTTGGACCAAATGTCTCGCTGCTCCCCGCTTCCCACCCCATCCGTTGGCAGGATCGCAACATTCGCCAGCGTCCTGACGGCAGTTTCTATGACTATGAATACGCCAAACCGATCACCATCGGTTCGAACTGCTGGTTTGGTGGCAATGTGACCGTCCTAGGCGGAGTGACCATCGGTTCCGGCTGCGTCATCAGCGCGGGCGCCGTGGTGACCCACGATATCCCCGACAACACCGTGGCCGTAGGGACGCCGGCAAGGGTGCTACGCACCATCACCGACGATGACGCCGCCATCAACCAAGAATACGCTCAATAAACGCCAGGGCCGGATCAATTTAGCACAACGGTGGGCATCTGACCAGTCAAATCAGACACTGAAATAACTGCACATGACCTGTAGGCGTCCACAATGTACCCACATAGCAAGAAACCATATCCATATGGGTACGTTAAGGACATGGACAGCGTCGATTATGTCTGAATCATACCCGCCGCTGTACTGCTGCCGCACTACTACCCCCTACAAATGCAAACCGGATCTGAGAGCGAATAGATAGCGAGGACGACCGGTCAAGTCGTTGCCAGTACGAGTTTCCGCGAAACCGTGGTCATGTGCAAAATTGATTAGTGGCTCACCTTGCGAAATGTCATGTTCCATGACGAGCAGGCCGCCGGCATGCAGCAACGAAGCCGAACGGACGATGATGTTCTCGGGAATGAGCAGACCGTCATCACTGCCGCCGTAGAGCGCCATCCTTGGGTCATGGTCACGCACCTCCGGTTGCTCAGGGACCTCTTCCAAAGGCACATACGGCGGATTGGTCACCACCGCATCGATGGTGCCATCCAAATCAACCAGCACCGAGGAGTCGACGGCATCGCCTTGGACAAGGTAATAACGTTTGCTGCAAGCCTTGTTCCCCTCATCCCGGCTCCCTGCGCCATCTCGGTGCACGACACTGTGGGGGGCCATTCTACGATCGGAAACCTTGCCATCGTCGCCGTTATTCCCGATTATGGCGTCCCTGTTATGCCGAGCCCATTCCAAAGCCTCTGGAGACTGTTCAACCGCCCATACCTCGGCGTTTGGCACTTCGGTGGCCAGCGAAAGACCGATGGCACCACTGCCGGTGCAAAGATCGACCAATCGTGGTGAAGAGATGCGTTGCTCCCCCAACCAGTCGATGGCTGCCTGAACCACGGACTCGGTCTCAGGTCGGGGAATGAACACGCCAGGACCGACCTTCAGGTCAAGATACCGGAACGGCGCATGGCCAACGATGTATTGCAAGGGCTCCCTAGCGGCACGATGCCTCACCATGGACGCAAATCGTATCGATGGGTCTTCTTTTTCGCTATCCTTATTACCACAGACATCCGAACCACGTTGAGCAGAAGAGCTGCGATGCATATCCGCATCATTTTCGTCAGCAACATCGCGTAAAGAGAAGCCTTTGCCGATAACAGTGCAGGCACTTTCACAATCAAATTCATCTTTGTGAGCCGACTCACGCGCCTGAGCCACAGCAGCGTTCATGGTCTCACTGCCTGTTTGCCGCCCACTGGCAAGCGGCAAATCCCGACCAAGCAACACAGCCTTATCGACATCACTCGGCTCAACGCCATAAGCCTCGGCAAGCAGCAGCTTGGCATCGTTACGGGGGGTGTCGACACCGGCATCCGCCAAGGTGGTTGCGGCAGACGTGAGCAATGATTCAATGAATCGAGACATCAGGCTGGCTTTCTATTTCATCATTGATCATTACCACATTACGGTCACTCGTGAAAGGCATTCGCACCTGGCTATTCCAGCGTTCAATCAGTTCTTCAGTCCTTGCCTGTTCCGAGTCGTTCTGCCTCATCGGCCTGGATGTCGCTATCGATGACGGCCTGCAGATCGCCGTCAAGCACTTGGTCGAGGTTGTAGGCCTTGTAGTTCGTGCGGTGGTCGACAATCCGGTTCTCCGGGAAGTTATAGGTGCGGATGCGCTCGGAGCGGTCGAGCGAACGGACTTGGGAATGGCGCATGTCCGCGGCCTCCTGCGCCTCCCGCTCATGTTTCATGGCGAGCAGACGCGACTTGAGGACGCGCAAGGCGGCCGCACGGTTCTGGATCTGCGACTTCTCGTCCTGCATGCTCACCACCACGCCAGTGGGGATATGGGTCATACGCACCGCGGAATACGTGGTGTTCACCGACTGGCCGCCAGGGCCGGAGCTCATGAAGATGTCGATCTTCAGATCTTTGGGGTCGATCTCGATCTCGTCGTCGTCCTCATCGGCCTCGGGGAAGACGATGACACCCGCCGCTGAGGTCTGGATACGGCCTTGCGACTCGGTGACGGGGATGCGCTGCACGCGGTGCACGCCGCCCTCGTACTTAAGACTCGCCCATACACCGTCCTCCGGCGCAGGATTCCCCTTGGCGCGTATGGCAACCTGTACATCCTTCACGCCACCCAGCTCGGTGCCGTTCTCACTTTGAATGGTGGTGCTCCAGCCGCGCTTCTCGGCGTAGCGGGTGTACATGCGCAACAGGTCGCCGGCAAAGAGCGCCGCCTCCTCGCCGCCAGTGCCGGCCTTGATCTCCATGATGGTGTCTCGCGCATCGTCAGGATCACGCGGGATGAGTGCAGTACGCAGTTTCTCCTCGGCGGCAGGCAACTTGGACTCAAGCTCCTTGGCCTCCGCTGCGAAGTCGGTGTCCTCATCGGCCAGCTCATGGGCGGCATCCAAGTCGTCACTGATGGATTTGACTTCGTGGTAGGCATCGACGATGCCTCCAAGCTCGGCATGGCGACGGCCCAGCTTGCGAATGGCCTTGGGGTCTGAGGCGACCTCGGGCTGGCTCATTTGCCGCTCGATGTCGTTATATTCCTCTTCGGCCTTTTCAGCCGCCGCAAATTGTTCGTCTGCCATACCGTTACCTTTTCATCTACTGATTTCAACACTAGCCGCAACCATCCAGCGTTTTCACCCATTATTCGTGGATATGTGTAGCAGTTGTGGATTTTTGCAGCCTGTTGATCCCTGCACACATACAAAAACGCCAGCACGCAACCAATCCGCTGAAACGAACCGTTGCAATGCTGGCGCAATAAGAATGCTACTTGCTCTTCTTGCCGTAGCGCTTCTCGAAGCGAGCCACACGGCCGCCGGTGTCGAGAATCTTCTGCTTGCCGGTGTAGAAGGGATGGCAGTTCGAGCAGACGTCGACCGTCATGTGGTCGCCAGGCGCAGTGGACTTGGTGACGAAGGTGTTGCCGCACGAGCACGTAACCTGTACGGTGTGATAATCGGGATGGATACCCTGCTTCATAATGTCTCCTAAGGAATTCAGGTGACCCGGGTCGCCAAGCGCTGACAGACAAAGCCAACAAACCAGACGTGAACCGGAATTACAGTCGTCAGTATACGCATACGCTACGACCTGTCAAGCTCAGCTACGCCATTATGCTTCAGATGAACACTCAATGAGCAAACATCCTAGTGCTCAGCCGTTGGATTCATGCAGAGGGGACTTTTTATCAGTAGTACATCATGACACTCAATCAAAATAGCTTAATTCGGTTGTTTTCTTTTTGAGATTTTCACGGTTCGATATAAAAAGTCCCCTCTGTGTGAACCAGACCGGCATTTGCCTGCAAATGTAATCACCCACAACGGAGTTTGGGCACCGTTGCAGTGAACGATATTCGCGTACCACCCACGGTCGGTGTCATATGTCAATGTGGATTTCAAATCGTCCAGCGGCACCCAGCGCACCTTTTGGGCCTCATGGTCGGGGTCGTTCTCTACGGTGAGCTCACCGGACGTACGTCGCAACGCGAACTTCTTGATGAACTTACGAACGGTATGGCCCTCCCATGCAAAGCGATAATCCACGGTGGCGATTTCACGCTCTATTTTGCCCCAGATACCGGTCTCCTCATGCACCTCGCGCACCGCCGCTTCTTCGGCAGTCTCCTCACCTTCCAAGTGGCCTTTGGACAGGCACCACTCAAAGTCGCTATCAGGTTTCTCACGGCCAACACCAACACATGACCTTTGCGCATCGAACACATACCACCTGTGCAACACCTGCGTCGCTCAGGATTCTACATGGCGCGGAAGCAACCGGCGATGTGGTCGTTGACCATACCAGTGGACTGCATGAACGCGTACATGATGGTGGGACCGACGAATTTGAACCCTGCCTTCTTCATCGTCTTACTCATCAACTCAGCCACATCGTTGTAGACCGGCACCTGAGCGGCAGAGACCGGACGATTGACGACCGGTTTGCCACCCACCATCTCCCAGAGGTAATCGGCGAAGGTCGTTCCGCTTTCCTCAAGCGCGACCACCAGCTTGGCGTTGGATATGATGGCCTCCACCTTGCGACGGTTGCGGATGATGCCAGGGTCTTGGAGCAGCGCGGGAATCTCCGGGGCCATTGCGGCCACCGCACATGGTTTGAACTGGTGAAAGACCTCACGCATATGGGCCTGCTTCTTCAGAATGGCGCTCCATGAAAGTCCGGCCTGCATGCACTCCAGGCACAGGCGTGCGAAAAGCTCGTCCGAGTCATAGCATGGGCCGCCCCACTGTTCGTCGTGGTCACGGCGTTGCAGCTCGCTGGAATAGGCCCACCAACAACGCGGCACGCCGTCCTTGCCAATAACGATCTGTCGCTCCGGCAGAGATGAGGCCTTCTCGGGATCCAAGGTCCGGCCATTGGATCCCGAGCCCTCCGGTTGGACCTTGGACTTCGCAGGCTTCTCGTTCTTCGCAGTCCTGACGTTCCTGACTTTTCGTTTTCGCTCATTGGACGTCTTGGCGCCGCCGAACCGGTCTGCGGCTACTCGCTCATCATCATGTTCACTCATGCTTCAATGATATATGGAGCATGTCCTCCCCCTGACTTTGGCACGTGAACGATAAGCTGGTCTGAAACCCTACCGCTTGCTCACTACCTGAAACACATAGCCACGAAAACGACATTGCCACGGAATCAGTCAACGGCTTCTCCGCCCCTTCCCTCGCGGCACACAGGTAAAATAATAGCCATGGCTCCAATGGCACGAATTCGACAAGACTGGCGCACCCCGGCACGAAAGTTTCCGAAATATGCCACACTCATGTTCGTATTGGGATGCTTGTTCGCCGTACCGGATTCGGCGTACATGGCCAGGTTCGTGCTAATGGTCGCCCAGCCGTTGCTCATCATCGGCCTGTACATTGCCGTGCGGAAGGTGGGTAACCTAGCGGCTCAACGCACGCTGGCCACGCTGCTCATCATAGTGTGCCTGTGGTCCGCACCATTCCTGCGACGCGGCGGCAGCCTGCTGATCTACATCGTTACCGCCGAGGTCGCCCTACTGTTCAACGCGACTTTCGGCTACGTCACGATTGTGCTCTCGGCCGTGATCATCACCGCCATCTCTCCCCTGCTCAACCCACTGAAGGACTTCGGCGACAGCGATTACATGACATCCACGCTCTACGTGCTCTTCGCCGGCATTCTTTTCATGGTATTCACCCAACAGTCGGCACGACTGCAGAAGGCCAACGGGCAACTGAAGGACGACGTGGAGACCATCGAATCATTGACACTCTCCCGGGAACGTGGGCGCATAGCATCCGAAATGCACGATTCCCTCGGCCAACAGCTCACCGCCATCCACTATGCCAACGAAGCGGCGCAAAATGCGCTACGACGGCTGGAACAGGGAAAAAGTAAAGACGACACAGATGACACCGAGCATCACGATTCATGCAAGGCGGATTTCGGCGCGATTTCTGGAGGAACGAACGCGACCCGAGAAACCAGGAATCTAGAGGCCGTTCGGTCTGCGATTGCACGCAGCGACACAATAGCCAAGGACGCGCTGACCGAGGTGCGGCAGATGGCCCGGGCACTCAACCCCACTGCCTTCGGTGGGCGGCTCGACAGGGCAACCGTTGAACGCATGGCTGATTCATTCAGCTCCGCCGGCATGAGGATGACCACAACCGTCACCGGCGATACGAATCTGCTCAGCGAAGTCGAACAGACCTTGATTTTTCGTGCACTCCAAGAGACGCTGACCAACGCCGTACGGCACGCACATGCGGCAACCGTGAGCATCGACATCACCGTGGGCGCCAACTCCACGCGGCTGACGGTGGACGATGACGGGCCGGGAATGGATGAGGCTGATGTGGAGCACGGTTTCGGGCTTGCGGCGTTGCGCAAACGCGCCATGGAGAACGGCGGAAGTCTGGGCATTGGAGAGTCACAGGCGCTGGGCGGCACGAAGGTGACACTCATCGTGCCGAGGATTGCTGGAGACAAAGCCAATCGCGGTCAGGATATTTCGAGGGAGAAACAATAATGAGCAGCCCAAGGCAAGACATGATTCACCTGCTCATCGTGGACGACCAAGAGCTCATTCGCACTGGGCTCTCGATTCTGGTGAACGACACGGACGACATCAAGGTGACAGGCACCGCAGGGGACGCAGCCGAAGCACTACAGATTGCCACGTCAGATGACGATATCGATGTGGCGCTGGTGGACGCGCGAATGCCGGGTGTCAGCGGCCCGGAGCTCATCGCACAGTTACATCGGCGGTTTCCCAACATCAACTGCATCCTGCTCACAGCGTTCGATGAGGACGACAACCTGGTGGGTGCGCTCAAAGCCGGAGCCGTGGGTTACCTGCTCAAAGATGTATCGGCAGCAGACTTGGAACAAGCCATCCGCACGGCGGCGAACGGTGGCAGAGTGCTGGGGTCAAGCGCTGTGGACCACGCCATGAGGCTCATCGCCGAAGGCGGACGCGGCGGCGCTGAATCCAATGCAGACGAATCTGGCACGACTCGTGGCTTGAATACAGTGTCAGCAGACCGCGTTGACACCATGACCTTGAATAAATCCACCAACACGAATGCCGATGCAACCAACGGCACCGCGGAGGTTCAGGCGCTGTTGTCCATGCTCACCGATCGCGAGTGTCAGATTGCCGAGTTGGTCGCCCAAGGCATGACCAACTCGGAGATCGCGGGAATCGTCTTCCTCTCCACCGGCACGGTGAAGAACCACATCAGCCACATCTTCCACACCCTCGGTGTGCGCAACCGCACCGAGCTGACCGCTCTGCTCACCGGTTCGATCGACTAATCACAATCAGCTCAGAATGCTAAGCCCTGCGAACGCTGTCTGTCCTAGTCCTGCTACAGATTACCGCAACCACGACCGCGAACGCCAGGAGCCCCAACGACAGCAAGGTGAACGTACCAATCGGCACAGGCGTGAGGTGCAAGGGGATGCCGGCACGGGCAAATTCCCCCGCCACGGCGAGAACCACGACCGCCACAGCGAGCAATGAGACGAGCACACCAGCAACCACGTCGAGGATAGTCTCAAGCACATTCGCCAAGGCGATGGAGCCACGGAGCACTCCCATCTGGTGCAACCGCATGTTCTGTGAGCGCCTTCCGGCAACGGCCAAGGCGATGGACTGCATCAGGAACATCGCAGCCAGCGCCGCCCCTCCCGCAATGAGCACCACCATGGCACGCTGACCGGACTGTGCCTGCATCACCCGGTGATACAGAAACTCATCCTTGGTATATACCTGACCGTCATGCAGCCTTTCGGCGCGCAGCGCATCAACGACGTGAGATATGTTGGAGGCATCTCTGACCGTGACTGCGGCAATGGCATCACCGTCCTCTCCGCCATTCCCCATCGCACCTTCAAGCGTCAGGAAATCGAACGTGGTCAAGCTCTCGAATCCGGGTTTCGGCTCGACATGCGCCACGATGCGCTCGGACACCGGCCTGTCATTCCTATCATAGAATGTAACGCTGCTGCCAATGGCATATTGACTCGGCGAATACCCGTCCATCTGCGTATTGACAGCGATTGCCCCGGGACCAAGACCCTTGAGATTGCCCTCAACGACCTTGATGCCGCTGAGGCGCGGACTGTTGTTCGCCAAATCCTTGTAACTGCCGGTCGTGACGAACCGA
This sequence comes from Bifidobacterium sp. ESL1118, assembly GCF_058505595.1. Lineage (NCBI taxonomy): Bacteria > Bacillati > Actinomycetota > Actinomycetes > Bifidobacteriales > Bifidobacteriaceae > Bifidobacterium > Bifidobacterium sp. ESL1118. Next base: position 952,864 of record NZ_CP196371.1, on the reverse strand, counting down.
AGCCGACCACTCGCCTTCTCCGCCCAACTCTGCGTGTGATAGACAGCAGAGACTGCGGTCTCATTGCCGATACCGCGTACGGCTTTGTCAAGCTTGGCAAGCTCGGAACCATCAGGCAAGGTGACAATGACATTAGCCTTGAGCGGCTCGAAGTTGAGCACCATGTTTCCCGCACTTCCCGACTGGATGAGGGCAGCGAACGAGCAGACGATGGTCAACAGCATGACCACCGGAAGCGCCACCGAGACCGAGCCGGCGACCCCACGCCGTGCACGCTGCCTGGCGAGTAGACCGGAGCCGTGGGACAGCGCTTGGGCAACGGCGCCAACACCCGATGCAAATCGAGGCACCAGCACAGGCGAAAGCAGATAGGCATCGACGATCACCATCAAGACCAGCAGCATGGTGCGCATGTCCTGCTCCAGCGAAGGCAACGGAGCGAGGACCAGCACCAGTATCGCCAAGGACACCAGCACGCTGACAACCTTACGAATTCCGCCGATTTTCACCGACTTGGCCTCGGCCTTGCTCATCAGTTCCAACGGCTCACACTTGGCGACCGTGTGCATCGAGACCCATACTCCAATCAGGCATGCTGCCATGACGAGCACAAATGACAATGCCGCAGCCCCTGGGCGAACACGGGGTTCGAACGGCACATCGTTGGCGACAAGACCTGAGGCGATGGCGAATATACGCCCCAGCGGCGCGGTCAGAGCCATGCCGATCAGACTTCCTGCACAGGCAGTGCAGGCGAGCGGAACGCCGAATTCACACAGCTCCATCCATACAATCCTATGCCGCGACGCACCGGCAAGCCGCAACAGACCATATTCTCGGCGCCGGGCCTGGACCAATGACGAAACGGAGGCCAACACCATGAACACTGACACCAGCAGACAGCACGCCAATGCAATGCCAGCCACCAACGATGCCCCGTCATACCCGCTGTCGAGCGTGAAACGCCGGATCATGCCCACATGCCCACGCTCGGCCCCGTCGTGGGCAGAGGCGGCGACGTAGACCTGCATGATGCCGCAGATCAGCAATGATGCGGCAAACACCGCCAGCGCCATAATCGTGTATGTCGGACGGTGGGCACGCAGCAACGCGAGCACCAACGATGCCGATGAGGGCGAAGCGGTACTTTGCTCCGATTTCTGGCCATTCGTTTCCTTATTCAATATCCCGCTCATAGCCGCCCCTCGGATTCGCGGCCGGCACTGCCCGACGCCCTCACACCACCGGCCAAGTCAGACCCATCGGCTTGTTCGGCCATATCGGCCAGATGCGTAGAAAGGCGTTCGGCGCTGTATCCCTTGCACACCGACTCCACTCTGCCGTCGAGCAGGAACACCGTGCGTTGCGCCCGTGCCGCCACATTCGGATCGTGGGTGACCATGAGCACCGTACGCCCCTGATCGACAAGCCGACCGAAGGCATCGAGGACCATGCGTGAGCTATGCGAATCGAGCGCACCTGTAGGCTCGTCGGCGAAGACCATGTCAGGTTCACCTGCGAGTGCTCGGGCTATGGCCACACGCTGACGCTGGCCGCCCGACATGTCGGGTGGATACTTGGCCGCAAACCCGTCCAGGCCGACCTGGGTCAATGCACGCGTTACCCGTGCCACACTCATCTTCGGACCGCCGAACAGGCTGGAGAGCATCACGTTCTGCAGGCAGGTGAACGCGTCGACAAGGTTGTAGTCCTGGAAGACGAAGCCGATGCGGTCGCGACGCAAGGCGGTCAGCTCCCGCTCCTTCATCGCCGCAATGTCACGCCCGGCGAGGCGCACGGAGCCTGAATCCACAGGCAGCAGGCCGGACGCGCAATACAGCAGCGTGGATTTGCCCGCGCCACTTGGCCCCATCACAGCCGTCCATGAGCCCGTTTTGCAGGTAAGGTTTATTCCCTCAATACCTGCGGCTGTTCTATCACCTTCGTCACTGCTCTCCTTGGCCGCCACTCGATAGTGGTAGGAGACGTGTTCCATGGACAGCGGCGGAACGTCCGCACCACTCGCTCTACCTGCGAATTGCGCATCATTATCATTAACACTCATACTTCCATGATGGCGCTGAATTCTCTGTCAAGCCCTGTGCCAAAGGTCACACCTTGGCTCAGGGTGCCTCTAATCTTTTACATGATCCTGCGGCGGCTGCGGGTTACATAGCCCTTCCCAAAACACATCATTCTGTGTTCAACGAAATCAGCTAGGAACGGCGAGCCACCACCGTGCTTACCCACAATATCATCCAGCGATGCAACCACATCGAGCACAGAACGGGGCTCGAAATTACCTGCAATTCTCTTAGCCTTGCCTCTTACGTTATTAGGAGTCTTTCCCGCATCAAGCACCGAGTGATTCCACAAACGACTGTGATGTGCGCATCGATTCCGCAAATATACTAAAGAACGAACACGATAGGCAAAACCGTCTTTGGGAACTCCGACACTACTAGCTACTTTTGCTGCTAGCTTTCCACAATCTCCCAACTCAATACATTTGGAAAGCGTTCCAAATGACCACGACTCGACTGCCGCCCAAATTGGCAGACTACTGACTACCAAGCCTCGTGAAATCAACAGCTCCATCTGTTCGGACCAAGTGAGACTCGGCTTCATTGCTTACCTCCAGAAAAGTGAAGGCCCCTTCCATTTGTGCATCGTTGAGAGGCCGGGAAGGGAGACTATCAGTATGTAGTTTATGACAAATCAGTATCAGACACACAGAAATCTCAACCAACTTAAAACCACACTACCGACCATAGGTTCACAAGTCATAAGCTATACATCATGGCCTTAAAAAGCTCAAACTTCTACGCTCCACTATTCCCCTATAAGCTTTCTCTGCTTACGTAGAAATTCGATACGGAGCCGGAGATGTGTGACCATTGTGGCAGCATCCCCGGATCGTATTCACTTACGATTGTGCGACACGGTGCCAGACGGCACGGTAGAGGAAGGCGCCCGCCAGCACGACCAGTAGCATCGCAACGCCGATCAGTGCGATTTGCGGCAATGGAATAAAGACGCGGCTCGCATGCCAAAGCACACGCCAGCGCAACTGCTGGGTGAGGTTCGTGGAGACCAGCGTGACGGCGAGCGCCAACAATGCGGAGAGTCCAACTTCCACGCCGACCCTCAGGACACCGGTGAGCACCCACTGACGCTCACGCATGCCGATGAGCCATGCGGCACGGGCCTCGCCCCGGCGCGACTCGGCGTCGTTGGCGGCCACGGAGACCAGCGCCACCACGCAGATGACGAGAATCGGATAGATGGTGAAGTACATGCCGTTGCGGTTTGATCCGGCCTGGCTCTCGCGCATCTGCACTCCACCGGTGGGCAGAGATTTGACCCACGCATGCCCCGATGCATAGGTGATGGTTCCACGTTCAAAATCGGAAACCGTGTGTTCATTGTCATTGCTGGAACGAACCGAAGCCGAGTGAGCCGAGACCCGTTCAGCTGCTTCCTTACTGTCCTTATGCACCAACGCCAGACGGGTGCCCACACTTGGCTCGTGGGCTTTGGCGCTTGCCGGCACCAAGTAGTTGCCCAGCGCTCCGCCACCGATGACGAGCACGGCGGAGACTCGTTGTTTGCTCCATTTCTCTCCCGCCTGCGCCACACATGCATAGTCACCTACATGAGCACTTATGGCCTGCGTGGCGACAATGCCGCCATTGACGTTGCCGTTGATGGCGGATTGAGGCACAAAATCGGTGAGCGAGCCGGCAGTGACGGTCGATGACGTGTCGGGAAGATAGGTGACGTCTGGTTCACTGACCGCCTCATCATGCATCTGCTGGTTGCAGGTCTTGTAATAGTCTTCAAATGGCTCGACTCGCGTGGGAACGAGCACCAGCGCCTTGGAATCAGCCTTCCTAGCAGTACGGGCGAGCTCGCTCGTACCGGCTTTCCCCTTCAGACTGGTCTGCAGCACGCCAGTATTCCCCAACATGGCATCGAACGAGGTGCGCGCGGCGTTGTCGAGGCCGAGCTGGGAGCCTACCATGAACACGAAGACGGCCACAGCGACCATCGCAACACTGAAGAGCGACGTGGACTTCAGCGCCGCCAGATCTCGCATGGCGACCACCACGGACGAGCTGGAATGCCAGAGCTTGGTTGCAGCCCTGCTGATACTCCCGAGCAATGGCCCCGCAAGACGGGCCAATGCCCAGCATGTGCACAGCGGCATGACGCCGATACCCATCTGCGCCGCATCACTGTCGCTCATCATGGCGGCCACACCCCAGGCGATGCCGACCACGAACAGTGCAAGAGTGAAGAACGTTCGCCACACACGGGAGAGCAATGAGCCCATGCCGCGAATGCGGTCGGAGCCCTTGATGCCTAGCCTGCTCTGCCTACGTTGGCGAACCGGCGAAAGGGACAGTGCCGAACCCACCACGCGCCTTCCGGAGAACCAAACAGCCACCACTGTGCAAGCCAGAGCGATGAGTACCGTTTGCCACAAAGACTGAACGAACGCACCGCCTGTAAGATGTGCGCTCTCGCCGCCGAGCATGAGATTGAAGAGGAAAGCGACAGGAATGCCCGGCAGACAGGCGAGCACAGCCGAGACCAACGTGATGGGCAGCTGGGCGACGATCATCGAGCCAATAAGCCAGCACGGGCGGGCGCCGATGATGCGCAACCGCATGAGGTCCTGCCATTTGGCGCTGAACGAGTGGTCGGTGGTGGTCTTGGTGACCAGAACGGCGGCAATTACCATGAAGCCGATGAACGTGCCCACCGAACTACCGAGGCCGGGAGCACTGCCCAACGTCCAGAACAAGCCGAAGACCAGAGCCATCGCCACCAGGTTGACCGCGGCTCCGAGTATCTGCAACCGTCTGTTGCCGCGCCAGAGCGCGGAAATCGCCGATGAGCCATGCAGCCGGATGCTCTGTTGCGCCACTGCGGATTGCAAATTCGGACATATTCGAACATCTGTTCGATTTTGTTTCATACGACTCATCGTGCAGCCTCCGAATCCAGACCAGCAACGCCTTGCACGCCAAGCCCGAGCAGCAACTCCTCCACCTGCTCCGCCGCAAGCCCATGGGGAAACTCGCGCATGATACGCCCTGCTTCCATGAGCACGATACGGTCGGCCGCCGCGGCCACCACGGGGTCATGAGTCACCACGAGCGCCGTGCCAAGCCCGGCGCTCATTGATGTACGTATGGTGGCAATCACCTCATCTCGGGACTTGGGATCAAGATTTCCAGTGGGTTCGTCTGCGAACAGCACCTGCGCCCCGATGGCGAGCGCACGCGCGATGGCGACCCGCTGCTGCTGGCCGCCGGAGAGACTGGTCACCGGAGTGTCCACGGGTTTGCCCTGCAGCCCAACGCATGCCAGCGCCCGCAGGATGCGCTCGATTTCCATGTCTTCGCCACGCACGGAGGCGGGCAAGGCGATGTTCTCTCCTATGGTGAGATTCTCCAGCAGCATGTAGTCCTGGAAAATGAAGGCAAACCGTGAACTGCGCAGCTCGGCGAGCTTGTTTTCCGAAAGCTTGTCGAGCCGCATACCGTCAAACGTCACCGAACCGCGTCCCAGAGCGTCCATGCCGGCCAAGGCGCGCAACAGCGACGACTTGCCACAGCCAGAGGCACCGATGACCGCGGTCATCTCGCCCTCGTGCAAGACCAGACTGACCGGTCCAAGCGTGAACCCGGAACCCGGGCTGCGCATAATCTGCTCAGCATCCAACACCACCGCTCCCGGCTCTGTGGTCCTTTTTGTTTGTTCTTCCTGATATTGCCGTTGCCGCTCTGCTGCACCGGCGTGCATGGTTTCCGCTGTCATAGTTACACCTAACCTTAAATTGCATGACATCTGCATGACATCATCAATCATGCAGGCTCCACCGCGCAGATGCGATGTGCCAAAAGTAACGGGTAACCCTGAAATCCGAGTCCAAATGTTTCGATATCACCCAGACGATATAAGCCAACTTGATGCTACGCTCTATGGACTTTCTATCGCATTCCGTCTCGATCTTCGCGCGCGGCGCAACGTTCACTGATACAGTGGCTGTTGGTGTCTTCGTCCGGGCTGCGTAGGTCAAGGGGACACCGGCAGACATATACCGTACGCAGCTGAAAATGAGGAAAGATGGCGAAATCCGCCCAAAATCAGCAATCAGACACCAATTTTAATCCACAGGCACCGATGGACGAACACACACGGCCGATTCCGCAATCGCCAACCGTTCCCCTCAACGATTCCGAACCACCAAAACCTGCCAGCAATTCTCGCACACCCCGTGCGTTTCCCTGCGCTCCACAGGTCCTGCAGCCTCATCGTCTTCGCTGGCGACCCGTCGATATCGCACTCGGAGCGGCGTTGGGCGTAGCCTGCGGCGTGATTTTCTGGGGCTTCAACTTCGCCTATGCTGCTCTCTCACCATTGCTGCGAGCATTGCTTCCCGGTTTGGCGAGTCTACTGCACGCCTTCTGGTATTTCTCCGGGCCGTTGGCCATCCTCATCATCCGCAAGCCGGGAGCGGCGCTCTATGTCAACCTTGTCGGCAGCTGCGCGGAGATGCTCTTCGGTAACAGCTACTCGTTCGGGTTCGTCTTCGCCTCGGCCATCATTCAGGGCATCTTCAGCGAACTGCCGTTCGCGCTGAACCGCTACCGCAAGTTCAATCTGCCGCTTTCCCTAGCCTCGGGGGCTCTGACCGCCATTGAATACGGCATCTATGTGCTGCTCTTCGAGTTCCAGGGTGTGGCATTCCTCAGCCCGCGTGGCATCACCCACATGATCTGCGAGATCATCGGCGGCACGCTCATCGCTGGGGCCTTGAGCTGGTATCTCTTCCGCGCCATCGCGCGCACCGGCGCCCTCGACCGCTTCGCCTCCGGTCGCGAGGCGCATGCCAGCTAAATCGATCAGCATCAAATTGCTTTCACTAACAGGATCGCCGCCCATCTCGTTATTCCGAGCCGCCCTTCTGCAATATTGCGTCACAAAATAACATTTTTCGGTGAAAATTCGTTATTTTGTGACGCTGACCGAAACGTAAGCGACCCAGAATAGTATCAAAGAAAATCCCATAAATCTGTTTGACACTACAATCCGGCACGCGGTCAGGGCCTTTGCTATCATTATGCTGTTGGCCTTGCCAACGTGGGGCTTTAGCTCAGTCGGTTAGAGCAGCGGACTCATAATCCGTCGGTCCAGGGTTCAAGCCCCTGAGGCCCCACTCAAAGTTCACCCCATCAGCAAGTAGACCGTTGGGCTCAATCTCAAACAATTCCACTGAAGAGGTTCCGTAACCCAACGGATTCCGGAACCTCGTTTTCCCATCATCGTGCAAACACCGATTCGTATGGGTCAATCGAGCCGATTGAAATCAGAATTCGGTGATGACCGAACGGATGACCTCACCGCGCTTGAGCTGCTCATAGGCATCATCGATCTGGCTCAGATTAATGTGCTGGCTTACCAAATCGTGCATGTCGAACCGGCCATCGGCAATCAAATCGGCGTACATGGGCAAGTCATGCTTGATGTTCGTGCTTCCCATCAGCACACCTCGAATTCCGCGGCGTCCCACAAGCATGGTGATGTTGTCCATAGGCAGCTCGACTTTCGTGCCGGCCGGAGCCATGCCGATGCAATACAGCGTGCCTCCCACACCAAGCATCTGCCAACCCTGTTGGATGGTTGCTGGCAACCCGATCACCTCAAACACACTGTCGACACCACCTCCGGTGATGCGGCGCACCGCCTCGATCGGATCCTCCTTCTTCGAGTTCACCACATCAGTGGCACCGAACCTCCTTGCAAACTCGAGCTTGCTGTCAAACACATCAATGGCGATGATGCACTTTGCACCTGCCAAACGTGCACCTTGGATGACGTTGAGACCCACTCCGCCTGTACCGATGACAGCCACGGAATCCCCAGGGCGGATTTTCGCAGTGTTGATGGCCGCCCCTGCCCCCGTAATGGTGGCGCAACCCAAACACGCGGCATCCGCCAGATTGACCTTCTCATTGATAATGGCGAGTTGGTTCTCATGAATCAGACTCTTTTCAGCGAATCCGCCGATACCAGCCAGTTGGACAATCGGCCTTCCATCGGGGAAAGAAAGACGAGGCGTGTCGCCCGGAGCGCGTAGGCATTCCTCCGGGTGTAGGCAGGATTCCGGCTGCCCATCCATGCAGTTTCTGCAATGACCACAGGCCTGCTCAAGGGAGGCCACAACGTGGTCACCGACATGGAACTCCTTCACATCCGGTCCGACCGCCTCCACAATTCCGGCTACTTCGTGGCCCATCACAATCGGGAACGTATAGCCTGGCTGCTCAACTGAATTCAAATCCGAATGGCATAGACCCGAACCTTTGACATCGACGAGCACCTCATGCCCCTTGGGGTCGTCAATGACGACTTCCTCAGGCTTGGCGAAACCTTTGCCGACGCCATACGATACCGATGCCTTGATTTTCTGCGGCATATCAAAAACTCCTTCGACGATTGCTTTCCTTGGTTTACGCCAATAGACCATCGACGCACCAATCACGTTTCAGTTTAACGATGCAAATACAAACTCCACGCAAGCATGAGTGTATGGCGTTTGTAAGAAAACAACCCTTTCTCGTACAAAAATAAACAAAAAACACACATATAAACAATCATGTGAAAATTATCGAACAAAACTATCGCAGAACCGATTCACTGCTACATATATTACAGAGAACAAATATTGTGAACGCTCACAAATTACAATACCGAACATCTCAACTATCAGTGAACCACCGACGCCATGATGTGCGGCCATAGGAAAAGCAAACCTTCGTCATCGTCGACCCCAAGGATTCGTAGAATTACAGGCATTCCTTAAAACAAATCTCTACTCACTTATGCCTTGAATCATAGCTATGGCTCATTGCACCATAGAATTCATGGTAGATCATCGCCTGGGCCACGGCCGCAGGTATGTCACCCGCGATGAGATGCTGAAGCAGATCCCGCGCATTGGTCCACTCAAAGCTCAGCTGCTCGTCTTCGTCTAGGTGACGAGGCCCCATGACCGGCATCTCCAACGAAACATCGAAACAATAGGCATGTTCATCGGTGAACCCCGGAGAACTATATATCGGGTGTTCCTGCATGTGAACCGTTGCACCGGACGCCTTAAGGTCAAGGCCGGTCTCTTCCTTGAGCTCTCTCACTGCCGCAGCCATAGGTTCCTCATCCGGCTCGATGAACCCAGCGGGAAGCTCCATGTCGAGGTGGTCGGTGCCTGCGCGATACTGCGTCTCCGTAAGATAGGAATCGGTGTCCGTTCTATGAACCAGCATGAAGACCACCGGCGGATGATGTACGATGTCGCGCTGAACCCGTGAACCATCAGGGCAACTCACATCGCACGAGACGACGTCGAAGATGCGTCCGGAATACTGCGTATGTCTGTCCACCACACGGTATCCGCCTGTTCCTCCAGCGACTTCTTGACTCAAAGACGATGAATCCGATGACAGCCTAGAGGTTCCCATTTCGTTTGCACTCATGCCTCCACCCTATCTTCCCGTCGTCACATAGTTTCAACATATACCACATCACGTCTAAGGCGCGAAGTCCGGCAGGCAATGACGAACAATGGCACTTGTTGCCGGAATTTGGCCCGAAAATGCAAAAGTCCGGCACATTGTGCCATTGATTGGCCTTATATGCCGGACTTCCGCACTGTGGAACGTGTCGAGACTACTTGTTCTTCTCAACGAAGGCTACGAACTTTTCGGCGAAGCCGCGCAGGAAGTCACGTGAGCCTTCAACGATCTCGCCGTTCTCGTCGAGCGCCTTGGTGGCGTCGATGTAGATCTCTGGCTGACTCATCAGCGGCATGTCGAGGAAGTAGACCACGTTGCGCAGATGGGCCTGAGCCTGAGTGGTGCCCAAGGCGCCCATCGATGCGCCGATGATGGCGGCGGGCTTGCCGGCGAAGGAGCTCTGGCCCCATGGCCTGGAGGCCCAGTCGATGGCGTTCTTCAACACGCCGGAGAAGCTGCGGTTGTACTCCGGGGTGACGAACAGCACACCGTCGGACGCCTCGACGGTCCTCTTCATCTCAGCCACCTTTGCCGGCAGATCGGAGTCGAGATCCTGGTTGTAGAGCGGCAGATTCATGTCGATGTAGTCGAATTCCGTCCCTTCCGGCAGCAGCTTCTCCACGCCCTTGGCGAGTGACTTATTGTATGAATCCTTACGCAGCGATCCCACGAAAACAGCGATTCTTGTCATTACAAACTCCTTATAGTCATTGGTTGAGTCGGATTGCGCCTCATATCAACAAGTTCCTCATGCGTCACGCAGCAGAACATCGAAGGAAGGGCAACCTCATTTCAATTACATAATGTTAGTGGATTTGTCTGAATTGCGCCGAACGCGGATAAAGCATCACACGGGAATATGCATGCAGGGCCACACCACGAGCCGGACAATCGGATACCATAGGAACTCAAGGAAAAGACACACAACCAAATCGAGGGAAGCCGACACATGACAACGGAATCAATGACCTCAGATGTTGGATCTGACCGGCATACACCACGACGCAGTCACTCTGCGCAGACGCGGCAGTATCCGACCGGGCGACGCACTATAACCGGCGGTCCAAAACCACCTCCGAAACCACGTCGTCTCCACGTCGTCAGTCCGTTGGCATGGGTCGGTGAGGGGTTCGAACATCTGTGCGATGCATCTGATGACGACTTCAACTGCATATTGCACAACGGTTTGGAACCGATAACCGGCATTGGTCCGGATGACGCTGTATGGATTGCACCAGAGTTGCTGGTGGCGTTCAACGCCTGGCTGGCAAGACGAGACTCACCCAGACTGCTGCTTGAATCCCCGCGACGCGACTGGGCGCAAACTCTACCAGGCGACCTGTCAGGTCGTAAAACCACCATGGCAACAGCGCAAACCATCCTGCATTGGAAGCACTACCCTCAGGGATTCGGCGGGCTCCCGTGGTCCGGTCCAAGCCAAGGAAGGATCAGCGGATTCCGCACGGCAAGGCGCACCTTGTCCGAATTGCAACAGGAGCTCGAACCGGCACCGGAAAACGCGCTGATCGACTTGAACGGACATATTCCAGACATTAGCGAGGAATGGTGCGTACTCATCCACGGCGGCAAGGCAGCAGCCTCATGCGGATACTGCGTGCATGAAGCGGGAGCGGACGAGAACCATGGCATTCGCACCATCTTCGACGGCGCACGGTTCCACGAGGCATACCGGCATCAGGCCGTGGTGGCGGCAGGGCGGGCAGCACAGGCGGCGAACTTCTCCAACGCCAGCGTCATCGTCGCGTTCCAGCGGCAAGTCGCCGAAAAACGATACCAGAAGGAATCGTACGGCACTTTTGACGTTTCCGATTCTCCTCGGTTACCCAAAACACAAGAATCTTCCAGAACTCCTACAGCCGCCAAAGCGACTGGACCACACCAGCCGCCAAACGATCAGATAGTACCGCTGATTATCGAAGCGGACCCCGTCTGGTGCACCTCGCCATATCCATTTGAACACGAAGACACCGAACTCCCCCCTTCCGAGCGCCGCAAACGTGGATTCCAAGCTTTTCTCGACGCCATTGCGGATTCACGGATTACCGATTCATACCTCAGACCCGTCTTAGAAAGCGAAGCCGCAGAACATAACGAACCTGCAATCAACATCCCCACAGATTGCGATAACAGCAACCTCGCCAATCACGGCAACCGCACCATCTACTGTCCTGATGGGTGGATGGAATCGCGCTACTCACATCGTTTTCTTGGGTATGAATAGATTGTGCAGCACCTCGAGTGCACCACACCAATCCGATTTCGGAGGGATTCAACAACAGGACACACTCAATCTCCGCGATCCTCAGCCAAGCAGCGCCAGCAAATCGTCCTTGCTCAACCTGGCCATGCCGGAGCTGGACTGTGAGCCGGCGGAATCCACGAACGCGCTGGCCAGAGAGCTCTTGGCCTTCTGCATATTCAGGATACGTTCCTCGATGGTGTCCTTGGCGACGATCTGGTAGACGTTCACGTCCTTGGTCTGACCGATGCGATGGGCGCGGTCGGTGGCCTGGTTCTGCGCGGCGGCGTTCCACCATGGGTCGGCGTGCACCACAACGGAGGCACCTGTGAGATTAAGCCCGGTATTCCCGGCCTTGAGCGAGATGAGGAACACAGGAGTGTCATCGGCGTTGAACTTGTCGACCAGCTGCAGCCGCCGGCGCTTCGGGGTCTCGCCGGTGATGGTGTAGTACTGCACGCCATTCTTGTGAAGCCGTTCGGCAATCAGATCGAGAAAACTGGTGAATTGGGAGAAGATGAGCATCTTCTTGCCTGCATCCATGCAGTTGGAGACCAACTCCTCAATAGCATCGAGCTTCGCCGAAGACACCACACGCGGGTGACGGGATGCCTCATATTCGGCGGCGTCCCGTTTCTTTGCGGCTGCGGCTTGCTCATTGTCGGCTTCTTCAATCGTGCGTGCAGGCGCGCCCCAAGGCCGTTGTTCATCCACCACCACATTGCTGCCCACGTTGTCGAACAGCAGCCTCGGATCGCAGCAGGCTTGGCGAAGCCGGGTGAGCTGGGCGAGAATCTGTATCTTGCCCGTCTTGAACTCTATGTCCTTCTGATGGTTCAATGTGGCCCGCAGCTGCTGCTCCAGAGCCGCATACAGCTTGCGCTGTTCCCCTTCCAAACGCACCGTGAGGACGTTCTCGATCTTGTCGGGCAGATCCTTCAGGACCTCGGACTTGAGACGTCGCAATATGAACGGGCCGACGAAGACCTGAAGCTTGCGCTGCACGATGTCGTCACCGGAAAGAATCGGCATTTCGAAGCGCTCGCGGAAATGTCGATAGGAGCCCAGCATGCCAGGCATGAGGAAGTCGAAGATGCTCCAAAGTTCGGAAAGCCGGTTTTCGATGGGGGTGCCGGTCAGGGCGAACCGGTGCCTGGTGTCCACGCTGCGCACTGCCTGCGCCGACTTTGTGGCATGGTTCTTGATGTACTGCGCCTCATCGAGAACCACGCAGAAGAAGCGGACCTTCTTATAGTCGGGCAGGTCGCGGCGCAGCAGATCGTAGGACGTGATGAGGATATCGGGTACATCCCCGCTCCCGCCGACGTTGCCACGATTCGAACCACCTTCTGCTGCAACGGCATCGGTTTCTCCAACACCCGAGTTCTCATCCCGATGCTGCGCAAGTGCGATGTCTCTAAGCACCATGCGTCGCTCGGCCTTCGACCCAGCCATCACAACGACGTTCATGGAGGGCACGAACTTCTTGCACTCCGCCTCCCAGTTGTAGACCAACGAAGCCGGGCAGACGATGAGACTGGGACCCACCTCACGTGCCTCTGCCTTACGGGAAAGCAAGAACGAGAGCATCTGCACAGTCTTGCCCAAACCCATTTCGTCGGCAAGAATACCACCAAAACCCTTGTCACAGGCAGCATTGAGCCATCGAAAGCCTTCGCTCTGATAGGGGCGAAGCACGTTTGCAAGCGAGCGTGGCACTTCGTACGCCTTGGGGTCAACCTGTTTCATGCCATCGAAGTATTTGCGGAATTCCTCGCTTTCATCCTCATCGTCCGTTTGGCTTTCCAGATAGTAGGCGGCGTAAGCGGGGACGCTCACAGATCCGGATGCCAGATTCTCTGGCTTGACTCCCAAATCGGCACTGACCTCGTCAAGTTTGCTGGTGTCCATGTCCGTCAGGTCGACGAACGAACCATTGCTCAGTCTGTGGAATCTGCGACGCTTATGATAGCTTTTGAGCAACGCCGGAACCTCCGAGGGGTCGATCTCGTCAGCTATGGGCGAGATGTCAACGAGCCCGGATTTGATGCTGAGGCCGATGCGCATCACGGCGTGCTTCGTGTTGGCCAAGCCGTCGAACGAAGGCGTGCAATACACGGCACCAACGCTGCGAAGAACCGGCAGGCCCTCTTTGATGAGCTTGTAGATGGCCTCGTCATCACGTTCAGGAATACGGGCGAAAATGCCGTCCGGCGCCGGGAAGTAATGCCGTGCCGCCTCAACGGCCAGCCGCTCGGCATCATGGTCACGCTGCACGGGCTCTTTGGGCCCGATGCCGAGAAACACATGGAATTTCATCTCTCCATATTTGGCCTGCATATCGCAGGTGACGCCGTTCTCGTCACGGTCGAGGAACGTCTCGATGACGCACGGCACGCGACGCAGACGAAGCAACTCCTCGGGCAATTTGACCGAGACACCGCCCTTTCGCCTCTGCCCCGACTGTGGACCTCCATCGTTGTCTGTACCGGCATCGGCATCATCAGTCTGCTCGGTTCCAGCATCGACTTCATCCCGCGCGGCAGAATCCGCGCCCAAAAGCGGCAGCACCGTCTGGGCGAACTCCTCGACGTCGTCCGGCTCGAGATAGAGCCCATCACCGTCGTCAGCTCCGCAGAGCACGGAGAGCAACTCCTTTTGGCTGACCAGATCCCGGGTACATCGGTAGACCATGGTCTTCGAACGGCCAGTGAGATAATCGCCTCTATACCCTGATTCGCCACTCCGATGAACGATGACAAACGAGGAGGCATGACCTACAACAAAGCAATCCACTGTGGTGCCATGCTCGATCAGGTAGCCTTTCGGCGTTGAGGACGAATGGGCATGATTCGTCTGCGGCCTGTGATCGCGTCTTCCGATGAAACCTGCAGAGGGGTCTATCTTATGCACCGATTCATACGGCTCAATGCTGAGCAACAGCTCAGGGTCCCCATCATGCACGCTGAGAGGAATCGACGAAGCGGAGGTCATGCCTTGCGGCACAAAATCAAACGTGGCATCGGCTTCGACGTACAGATTGAGGATATCTGCCACCTCATCATCGGAAAGTCGGAGCTCACCGGCCTCGGTGCCACTTTTTCGGTACGGCATGTAGCCCCCTGAGACACCATCCCGAATTTCCAAGGCTCGTGCCAGAATCGCAATCAACTGCTGCGAGCGCCCATCGAACGACTCCGGCGTATGAACGAAG
Source organism: Bifidobacterium sp. ESL1118 (assembly GCF_058505595.1). NCBI lineage: Bacteria > Bacillati > Actinomycetota > Actinomycetes > Bifidobacteriales > Bifidobacteriaceae > Bifidobacterium > Bifidobacterium sp. ESL1118. Next base: position 937,803 of record NZ_CP196371.1, on the reverse strand, counting down.
GCAAGCTTCTGTCCGTAGGCAACGAAGTCGTGCTTGTCGACGGCCTGGCAGAGCGTACGCAGGTTCTTGACCACGTACGATATGTGGCGATTCACCACGGTGATGTGGGTACGAAGCCGCCAATGCCCATCATCCTCACGCTCCAGCTGTGGACGCAGCCCTACACTTCCGGAAGGCATATACATATCCAGCTGCCCTACGGCGCTTTCACCGCCTGAAGCCCTGCTACCGACCTCTTTGAGCAAGTTCAGCTGACGGGTCTTGGCGAGATTCTCAAGTTTCGCGCTCTGCTCGTTCATCAGCCGGCGTAGGCTTTTCGAAGTGTATCTTGTCTCCCGAGGCTCCGCTGTCATTGTGCTGCCGGTCACTGTGAACAATTCAGGTGTCTTGTCATAACTCATGATCAGAGCCACAACATGCTTGCAGATACGGCCATTACGGCCATAAGCAGGGCAGGTGCAGCTGGACCTGACAATATTCCCCTGATTCTCGTCGATCAGGGCATTGGCCGAATAGTCGTCAAGACCGAAGGCGGCTGATGCCACCGTGCAGCTGAGCTGCGTATCTCCTTCGTCCGTCTTCACCGCGCGCAAATTGGCCATATGCCCGCTGGAAATGACTTCCGCTGCCCTAAAATAGGCCCTTCCGGCGCTATGCTGCAATACCTTTTCAGGTATGACGTGCCGATTGTGCGCCTTGACACGGTCTTGAGCAGCACGGGCGCCGAACGTCACCCCGCCATCGCCATCATATTCGTCAAAGCTGCCCCACGAATCACCATATTCACTCGGGTCAATGCCGAATCCGCCTAAACTTCCGGTGCGAGAACCATACACCGATGCATGCCAATCCGACAAATTCACCCTCCTTGAGCTCCACGGCCGCCACCTGCAGCAACCTTTTATTTTACCGCATCACTGCAACATCGCTGCAAGCCCGTAGCCAAACGCCACAACACCACCGGCTCACACGATCCAGATGAATCCTCACCTTCACGCCAGTTGAACATCAAGCCTCACAATCGGAAAACCTTGGAATTCCGCAAAGCCAAAATAAACGATTCCTGGCTTGCATCGACGTGACCTCAATGGTGCAATCACGGCCTCACACTCGATCCATGTGTCTTTTCAGATAGCGCCCGGTGACACTGTCAGGATTCGTTGCTATGGCATCCGGTGTGCCGCAGGCCACGATGCGGCCCCCTTCGTCGCCTCCACCAGGCCCCATGTCTATGACGTAGTCGGCGTTGGCGATCATATCGAGATCGTGCTCGATGAACAGCACCGTGGCCCCGCTTTCGACAAGCCGTTGCAACACGCCAACCAGCGTACGCACATCGAGCGGGTGCAGGCCCGTGGTGGGTTCATCGAGCACAAACAGCGTGGAATCCTGACGCTTGCCCAGCTCATTGGAAAGCTTGAGGCGCTGGGCCTCCCCTCCTGACAGAGCCGGCGTATCCTCGCCCAAGGTCAAGTACCCCAATCCCAAATCGTCCAATGTCTTCAATGACCTGTGAATTCGACGGCACAGAGCCGGAGCGATCGACTCGGTGTCATCAATGCCAGTGGATTCGTCTCCATCAGACGGCTTGCCCGGCAAATCGGCAGAAGCATCACGTCCAGGATTCCTGCGCCTCTTGTCCGATACCGCAAAAACCTTCAACACCTCGGCGACCTCCATATCCAGCACCTGAGGCAACGACAACCCATGCGGGCATGAGCGCGTGGCCAGTTTGATTTCAGCGGCTTCCCTTCGATAACGGCTCCCCGCACACGTGGGGCACGTAATGGTGACATCCGGAAGAAACTGAATGTCAAGACTGATCTGACCGGTGCCATCGCACTGCGGGCACCGTAACGAGCCGGTGTTGTAGGAGAAGTCGGAAAGCTTGAGCTTCCTATCCTTCGCAATAGCAGTGTCTGCAAAGGCCCGACGCAGCAAATCCATGATCCCGCTATACGTCGCCACTGTGGAACGTACATTGATGCCTATGGGCGTGGAATCGACCAATTGCACCCGCTCTATACCTGCAGGATCGATGGCTTGCACATGTGAAGGCAATTGCTGGCCTTCGTTTGCCGCCTGCAAGGCGGGCAGAAGCGATTCAAGCACCATCGTCGTCTTTCCCGATCCGGAAACGCCGGTCACTGCCGTCATCCGTCCACGAGGAATGCCGACGTTCAACGCATGGACCGTATGGATGGGTTTTGTGTTCATCGCTATCCATGCCGAGGAACCGCCGTCATCATGGCTCTCGGCGTGCTCGTTCCCATCTTCAGGAGGGCCGGCAAGACGATCATCATGGACATCCGCGCCGCAAGCCGCCGGCATTGCAGGCAACGCCATACGCTTCCTGACCATCACGGGTTCACTTGCATCAAGGAAACCTGCGATCTTCGAATTCGCCGACCGACGAATATCCTCGGGACTGCCTTGCGCAATAACTGTTCCGCCTCGCGTTCCGGCCCCTGGACCCATTTCGATAAAATGGTCGGCGGCATCGAGCACATGTACATCGTGGTCAACAAACACCACGGAATTGCCCGAAGCCAGGAGGTCGCGCATCACGCCAATGAGCCCATCCATGTTTGCCGGGTGGAGGCCGGTCGATGGTTCGTCAAGCACATAGAGCACGCCTGTGGTCTCGTTGCGTACGGCACGCGAAAGCTGGGCCCGTTGCCGCTCCCCCGTGGAAAGCGAGGCGCTGGAACGGTCAAGCGTAAGATATCCTAGCCCCAACTCGATCAACCTTGCACCCATGTTCTGCAACGTTTCGACCAGACTGGACGCCATGTCCTGCATGTCTTCCGGCAAGCTTTGCGGCACCGACTTCGACCATGCGAGCACATCGCGCAACGGCCAGGACGTCACTTGAGCGAGATTGACATCGCCGATGCGCGGCGCCCGAGCGACTTCGTTAAGACGTGATCCTTGGCAATCCGGACAGACACGCTCGACGAGGAACTTGGACACCTTATTGAGACGTTTCTCGTCGGTCGCCCTTTCGAGCTCCTTGGTGACGGTGAGCCTTGCGTTGCGGAAGGTGAAGTCAAGGTGATGCACACCCTTGATCGACGTGATGGTGATGTGCTTTTTCTCCTCAGGTCCATTGAATACGATGTCCCGCTCCGCATCCGTAAGGTCGCTAAAGGGCACATCGGTGCGGACACCGAACTCACGGACAATATCAGGCTGCACGTTGAATCCGAATGTGCGCCAGGGCACCACGGCACCTTGGTCTATGCTCAGGTGTTCATCGGGCACCAAGGCCGCATCATTGACCTCGCGCACGATGCCGGTGCCTTGGCAGCGCGGGCACGCACCCGTGGAATTGAATGCCATCTCCTCGGCGCTGGGCGGATTCACCAACTCGCCGCACTCTGGGCAGACAATGGGAATCTCAGCCGCCACATTGATGGTTGGCTGCTGATAATGTCCGTTCGGGCAACGATGCGAGGCAAGACGCGAGAACATAAGACGAAGCACATTGAGTGTTTCCGTCGAGGTGCCGAACGTGGAACGCATCGAACCGGTGCCCGGCCTTTGCCGGAGAGCCAAGGCGGGAGGCACGAATCGCACAGCATCGACCTTCGGCTTCTCGGCCTCGGTCATGCGCCTGCGGGTATAGGTGGAAAGGGCGTCAAGGTACCGCCGAGACCCTTCGGCGTACAGCACTCCCAACGCAAGACTCGACTTACCGGAGCCGGAAACCCCGGCGATGCCTACAAGCCTGTGTAGCGGGATGTCGACATCCACATTGCGTAGGTTGTGCACACGGGCACCTCGCACTTGGATCGCCTTCGGCACGGATATCTCATCACCAGCCATCATTCACACTCCAATCCATCACAATCTGCCTGACTCCAGCCTCTGTGAGCCGAAATGACGATTTGCTCACTGAAAACGTCACTTTGCGTCAGACCACAGATAACGACTGACCCAAAACGACGATTTCCCGATGATTATCGTCATTTTGGGTCAGTCATGATTCAACTCGTACTTCAACGTCCGTTGCGACGGAACGGAGCGGAGTTACGCTTGCCGTTCCTGCCGTGATGGAAGCCAGCAGACCTGCGGGCCCCACGCGAGTCTTCATAACCGCGTCCGCTACGATTGCCGCCGCGGCCGCTGCGCCCACCGTCACGGTAGCCATCGCCATGATACCCTGCACCGCGAGAACCGCCATGGTTACGGTCATGGCCGTAGCTGCGATCATCGCGGTCGTATCCACGGCCTTCACTATCATACCCGCGGGAACCACGAGAACCATGGTTGCCGCCATGGCCGCCGGCGTAGCGAGGATTCTTACCGCGCGAGCTGCGCCCACTACCACGATCGTCACGACCTCCATGGCCACCACGCCCACCGCCGCGGTATTCACTGCGACCTTCGAACGGCTGGTTTTCGTCATCCCAGTCGCCGCGTGCCTTTGAGCCTCTGCGAGCACCACGGGTCGGTCTGTCGGAGGAACGCCTGCTGCCACCGTCGCGTCCGCTTCCACCACGCCGACGGCTTTCGGAACGGCCATTGCCTTCGCCGCCACGAGACCCGCGCCCACCTCTGCCGGTGCGCCCGGCCTTCTTGTTGACCACGGGGACGGTGAGCGTCCAGCCTTCGACCAACGGCGCATGCTCGCCGACCAGCTCCTCAAGTTCGGGGGCACCTGGCACAATCTCACGACTCTTGGCTTTGATGCCGGCACGGTGCAGCATCTGGCGTGCATCGCGGCGCTGGCTTGGCAACACCAAAGTGACCACATCGCCTGACTCACCAGCGCGCGCCGTACGTCCGGAACGGTGAAGGAAGGACTTCGGGTCCTCGGGCGGCTCGGTCTGCACCACCAGCTCCACATCCGAAACATCGATGCCACGAGCGGCCACATCGGTGGCAACCATCACGCGCACCTCGCCGCTGCTGAAGGCAGCCAGATGGCGGTCACGTTGGTTCTGCGAAAGATTGCCCTGCAGATCGACCGCGGGGATGCCGGCCTTGACCAGTTTGTCGGCCATTTTCTTGGCCTGATATTTGGTGCGAGTGAAGAGCAGCCGCTTGCCCTTGCCACTTGCCAACTCGTGGATCACCTCGTACTTGTTGCCCTGGGAGACCTCAAAGACATGTTGGGTCATGGTGTCAACCTGAGCGTTTGCCGGTGCGATCTCATGTACCTTGGCATCGTGAAGGAAACGTTTGACCACTGTATCGACCCCATGGTCGAGCGTGGCCGAGAAAAGCATACGTTGACCGTCGGGCCGCACCTGCTCCAACAAACGGGTCACGGATGGCAGAAAGCCCATGTCAGCCATCTCGTCGGCCTCGTCCAACACGGAAATCGAAACGTTCGCCAACGTCAATTCTCCTTGGCGAATCAAGTCCTCCAAACGCCCGGGGCAGGCCACGATGATCTCGGCACCTGCACGAAGCTCACGGATCTGCCGACTGTATTTCACGCCCCCGTAAATAGTTGCGGCGGTCATACCATAGACGGCGGCCAAAGGTGCTATGACCTCATCGATCTGATTGACCAGCTCACGCGTGGGAGCAAGCACCATGGCGCGGGGCGCCGGTTTCGAATCTGCATGACGACGCGAGATCCCACGGCTTTCGCTTTCATCGAAGGCACTATCGCCACGGCCTGCATCAGCGTCATCGAGCTCACCGGAAAGACGAGCCACCAGCGGCACTGCGAAGGCAAGCGTCTTGCCCGACCCAGTCTCCCCTCGGCCTAGGATGTCCTTGCCGACAAGCGAATCCGGCAACGTCTCCGCCTGAATGGGGAAAGCTGTCACCTTCCCGTCGCGTGCAAGCACCGAGACGATTGGACCGGGCACACCAAGCTGTGCGAAGGTGCGCTCAGGGCCTTGGCCGGACGCGGCGTAGAGTGCCGCATCCTCAGCCTTTTCGTTGTGCTTGTCATGGTGTTCCCGTTTGCGATTCTGTTCACCATTACCAGAAATATCGGCAGAGTTCTGCCTATGCGAATGAAAATTCGGCACGATAGCCTTTCAAAAAACGAAGCCACGAATGCTGGAATGTTCTGGCTTCACAATGGAAATCCAATTGTATCAGGTGGCACACACAACCAACCTATGGTCTATTCGCCCAAATACGAATATCCAAACCCAAATGGTCTTGATGACCCATCCTGCCCCTCTCAGCTCTCCTCATCCGTAAGCATCGGCGGTACAACCTTCTTATGCCGCGGTTGATGAGGCATGCTTTGCTGCCTTTGAGCAGGCTCTGTTGGTGAATGTCCGTCATCGACGGATCCGGAAGGAGTCGACGCGTGTCCTGTTTCACCGGCCCGATAACTCGCCATCATCGACTTTTGAAGATCCTGCGCGCTGGGAGGTGTCCATGAAAGCGCATTGGCACCTGCGGCGATGGTTTCTCGAATGGAGTCCTCAGAACCGCCCGAGCTCGCCACAACAGGAACCTCGTTGTAGTGCTGCTTGACCTCGTACACCACTTCCGCAGTGCGCTTTCCAGCCGCCACGTTGATGATGCGGGCGCCGGCTTCGATTTTTCTCTTCACCTCATCGTCGTAGGTCACGACCGTGGCCATGACAGGAACATTCACAGACATCGCCACATCCTGAACAGTCTGCGCTGGTGCAGGAGCGTTGAGTACCACACCAGCAACACCCTGCATCTCCGCGAATACAGCCAGCTCAATCACACGGCCACCGGTGGTGGTCCCACCGCCCACGCCTACAAACAGAGGAGCCTGAGCCACGGTGATGAGCGCCTGTGTGATGACAGGCTGGCCTGTGAACGGGTACACCGCGAGGATGGCATCCGCATTGGTGTTGCGAATCACGGCGGCATCGGTGCTGTACGCGAAGGAACGCAACCTCCTACCCTGCAAGACGACACCAGAGACCCGCTCGATGCCTTCGGGCACACGAGCCAACGTGGAGCCCAACGGGTTCTCGATGGCCAACGCCTCATCCGACCGACCTGCCATACCAAAGTTCTTCTCCATCACGCTGCTCCCCTCTGCCGTACAACAGGTAACGCAACCGCTGAACCCGTCTTGGAATCAGAACACCTTACAACCAATGCACCTTCAACATAGCATCACATGCCGGTATTCCCAACATGTGCACCACAACATATGCAACACACTCGAGTCTTCCGATGCAACGCAGAAGTGAAACACCGTTCGCGACATCGGGTTGCCGTGTTCACCGGCCAGGCCCGAAACTACCGATGTGTTCACCGGATGGGCCTGACCTGCAAATGCTCATAACGCCAACTGGGCGAAAGGCACCGCATTCAAGCATCGGTTAGTGAAATGCCGCCTGTATACGATGGGTGAAACTCCAAATCTACTGTCGGCTAGACATGTGAAAATAATACTATATGCCTTATAACAGGCAAGAGTAAACATAATACATAAGGAACATACAGTTGGCTGATTTTATTTTTCAGATGATCAACGCACGCAAGGCGTACGGCGACCGCGTCATTCTCGACAACGTCACCTTGAGCTTTCTGCCTGGGGCAAAAATCGGCGTGGTGGGTCCCAATGGCATGGGAAAGTCCACGCTGCTCAAAATCATGGCCGGCCAGGAAACCGTCTCCAACGGAGAGGCGAAACTGACACCTGGCTATTCCGTTGGCATCCTTGAACAGGAACCGCCATTGGACGAGACCAAGACCGTGGGTGAGAACATCAAGATGGCCTTCGGCGAGATTGCCGACAAGGTGACCCGCTTCAACCAGATCGGCGAGGAGATGGCCAACCCGGATGCCGATTATGACGCGCTTATGGCTGAGATGGGTACGCTGCAGGAAGAGATCGACGCAGCTGACGGCTGGGATCTTGACTCTCAGCTCGACCAGGCGATGGATGCGCTGCAATGCCCTGACCCTGATACGCCAGTGAAGGTATGCTCGGGTGGCGAGAAACGCCGCGTGGCCCTATGCAAACTATTGCTTGAGGCCCCCGACCTGCTGCTGCTCGATGAGCCCACCAACCACCTGGATGCCGAGTCAATTTTGTGGCTGGAACAATTTTTGCACAACTACAAAGGCGCCGTCATCGCCGTCACCCACGACCGCTACTTCATGGACAACGTGGCCGAGTGGATCTGCGAGGTGGATCGCGGCCAGCTCTACCCGTACAAGGGAAACTACTCCACGTACCTGGCCACCAAGGAGAAGCGACTGGAAATCCAAGGCGCCAAGGATGCCAAACTGGCCAAAAGGCTCAAGAACGAGCTGGACTGGGTCAAGAGCTCCCCCAAGGCCCGTCAGGCCAAAAACAAGGCACGTCTGGAGCGTTACGACCAGATGGAGACCGAGGCAAGGAACAACAAGAAGCTCGACTTCTCCGAGATCGTCATCCCGCCGGGCCCGCGTCTGGGTTCCGACGTGCTGGAGGCCAAGCACATCCACAAGGCCTTCGGCGACCGCGTGCTGATCGACGACCTCTCCTTCACCCTGCCGCGCAATGGCATTGTGGGCATCATTGGCCCCAATGGCGTGGGCAAGTCCACGCTCTTCAAGACCATCGTGGGCCAGGAGAAGCTCACGAGTGGCGAGCTCAAGATCGGCGAGACCGTGAAGATCTCATATGTGGACCAAGGACGTGAGGGCCTCGACCCGAACAAGAATCTTTGGGAGGCGGTCTCCGGCGGCAACGATTTCATCGAGGTGGCAGGCGTGGAGGTGCCCACCCGCGCCTACGTGGCCAGCTTCGGTTTCAAAGGCGCCGACCAGCAGAAGCTCACCGGCGTGCTTTCCGGTGGTGAACGCAACCGTTTGAACCTTGCCTTGACATTGAAGCAGGGCGGCAATCTGCTCCTGCTCGACGAACCGACCAACGACCTGGATGTGGAGACGCTGGAGAGCCTGGAGAACGCACTCATCGAGTTCCCCGGCTGCGCTGTGGTGATCAGCCACGACCGCTGGTTCCTCGACCGCATCGCCACGCATATCCTCGCCTGGGAGGGCGACGACGAGAACCCGGCCAAATGGCACTGGTTCGAGGGCAACTTCCAGGCCTATCAGGAAGACAAGGTCAAGCGCCTTGGTGAAGAGGCCAGCCGCCCCCACCGCATCCACCGCAAGCTTACGCGGTAAGTCTCCACGATTCGGATTGACTGATGTGCCGCTCCCCACTCGTGTTGGGGGAGCGGCACATTTTAATAATTTTTCAAACTCACAGAACAAGACGGAATGTCAAATTAGACATACCTTACTTCGCTGTGTAGCGATGTCCACAAAATCGGATTTATAACAGTTTGGTGGCGCTGTGCTGTTAGACTCTGCTAAGTTGAAGGCAAATTTGTAACGATGAATAGAGGTTCAATATGGCGGTCGAGGAGACAAAGGATGTAGTAGACGAGCTGGTGAAGGCACTGACGTTGGGCGAACTGCACACCGACCGTGACCACACGTACGTCACCGGGCCGAACCTCTACTACCCCACCGAACGCATATACGGAGGCCAGCTCTCAGCCCAGGCCATCATGGCTGCCGCGGCCACCGTCGATGACGACAAGGTGCCCGACTCCATCCACGAATACTTCCTCACCGTGGGCTCGCTCGACGAAAGCACGCTCTACGACGTCAAGACACTGCGAGACGGCCGCTCCTTCTCCACACGTCAGATCATCGCGACCCAGCCTGATGCCACCCTCTTTACCGCGCTCGCCAGCTTCCAGAAGAAGGGCCAGACCGGAGTGGAGTTCCACGATCACATGATGCAGGACCTGCCCGACCCCGAGAGCCTCACCAGCGCGCAGACACTGATGAGCCCATACGCCGCAAAGGCCGCATTCGCCAAGTATTATGCCGAGCGCTCCCCCTTCGATTTGCGCCATATCGGCTCCACGGTCATGCTCGCACCTGACGAGGCGAGCCACGCAGCCGACTCCGGCAAGCAGATGGTATGGGCGCGTCTGCTGCATCCGGTGGACGTTTCCCAGACCATGCATCGTGCGTTGCTGGCCTTCGAATGCGACCAGCTCATGATGGAGCCCGACCTGCGTCGGGCTGGCTACTCCACGGCGACCCCAGGCATCTTCTACGCCTCCATCGACCACGCCATGTGGTGGTACGGTGACATTGACATGAATCAATGGCATCTGTTCGTCCAAGACGCGCCGGTTGCGAGCCACGGACGCGCCCTAGGCACTGCTAAGGTCTACACAAAGGATGGCGAACTGGTCGCCATGATGACACAGGACGCCATGATGCGCGTGCCCAAGACCAAGTAGAGCTAAATTATTAACAATCCTGTCTCCCGTAATTATTGCCAGTTTATGGCATAAACCACGGGAGACAATTGATTTTCTCTTCATTTATGCTATATATCATAGCAAATCAAGACCGCATCATATTTTCCTTCATTACTACCGAAACCGTCAGAAATCACAGGAAATCACAATATCAAGCAGCCAACCAATAGCAGCTGCCATCGTCCGCACGATTTCGGCATGCCGAAATCAACGGCAAGGCGGTGCACCCCGGACACATCAGCCATCACCATGGCCAACTCGGTCGTTCATCTGTGACTAAGTAAGTCAGCCGCATGGGCCGATTCGAGCTTTGAACACCCGCGCCATCGCGGTCTTCACTACACGCCGCTGGATATCGGGTCAGGTGGGCATTGGGGCGAGCCTCTTGCAATGGAGTATCGTCTCCTCGAACATCATTCCTCCGCGCGTCGAGCGAACCCAAAAAGGCAGAGCTTCACGAACGTGGGCATGAAGCTCTGCAGCGGTCTAATCACAGCATTGGTCTGCCCCAACGGTGCAGGGGAAATCAACCTTCACCACAAGTCACACCTACCGCCGCTTCTGCGTCACCGGCTGAATGATGCTGCGCCTCTTTTTCTTCCGTTTGACATTCGGGTTCTCGGGCCCATCGACCGGAGGAATCTGGCACATCCACTCTCCAACAACGCCCACCACCATGTCGGCCAAGGCAACCAGTCCGGTAACACCGCATTGAATGATGATGTTACGGTAGAACGGAGCCTCAAAATGCGAAGCCACCAGCACCAGCTGGCCCAAATACCAACCTCCGAGCAACGCCCCACCGATGCCGAGTGTCTTGGAAAGCACCAGCGCAAGGACTGCCTTGTTCGGGTCGAACCAGCTTTTTCGTTTGTCCTTGTCAGCCGTGACATACTGATGGACCTGCCATGCCAAATAGAAGGTGACCAATCCTACGGCCCCGAGCGCCACTGCAATTGTCCAAGGTGCTCCGATGAGTGAGACATCGGTCTTCTCAGCTGTCAGCACTGCGGCCATCCCGAAAAACAGTCCGATGACAACGGATATCAGGAAATACCACCAGGGGGTGCGTTGAGCTTTCATAGTACGTCTCCCAGTATCCATTGTTCAGAAAGCATACCGACCTGTGCCGAATTCGGCGAAAAAGCAAGCAGATACGACACCGGGTCGCGTCCCAGTTTGGCATCAGGGTCCATGTCAAGCCAGGGCGCCAGCACCGATGCGTCCTGGCTCACACTCAAACTATCAGCAGTGTCAGTGTAACCGAGGTCAACGCTGGCACCATCGGACCCACGCATATCAACAATCTTTAGGTTGACGGCACGTTCCTGTCCCTCGCTCAGCGTATTAAGCACATCTTCGAGGCCTTCGGCATCAAGATGGCAACTGAGTAGCACCACGGCACTCATGCCATCCGCCTTGTCCACGTTGATGACATGGTAAAGCGGAGAGACTCCTTCCACTTGGTTGCCCGGCACCGCATCCAAGGAAACCACCACGCGCTGGAAACGCCGTTCGGCATCTCGCGCCAGACTGTTCATCGCCACAACGGCCGTGTAGACCTGAGTTGTGTGGCCATGTTCTTCGATTGAGACCGGGACGTCACACACAGTGGTCTCAGGCCGGCCATCGTTGAAGTACAATGTCACGTCGGCGCTCACATCGGATGCCGCACCGTAACTTGAGTCGAGCTGTACCTGCACGCCACTGAGTGTAGTCATGGCTTACTGCCCGTCTTCCCCGCCCAAGGACTTGCGCAGTGACTCGGGAACCTCGACCGGCGGTACATCGGAATCGACACGTTCGGAATCGGAAAGCCACAAATCACGTTCAGGCGCCTTTCGAAGGTTCTTGAAGATTTCAGCCAGTTCCTTCTCGTTCAGGGTCTCCTTGACCAAGAGCTGACGAACAAGCTCATCGAGCACATCACGGTTTTCTGTGATGATCCTCCAAGCCTCAGTGTGAGCCGTCTCGATGAGCTTGTGGACCTCCTCATCAATGACCTCGCCGGTCTTCTCGGAGTACTTGTGGGAGAAAGCATCCACGGACTCTCCGTCGGGCTCAGCGACACCCCATTTGACGGCACCCAACTTGGATGAAAGGCCATATTCCATAACCATGGTGCGCGCAATCTGCGTGGCCTTTTCAATGTCATTGGATGCTCCAGTGGTCGGGTCGTGGAACACAACCTCCTCAGCGGTACGTCCGCCCATCGCATATGCCATCTGGTCCAACAACTCATCACGTGATTGAGAATAGCGGTCGGATGTGGGCAATACTGCAGTGTAGCCAAGTGCATGCCCTCTGGGCAGGATCGTCACCTTGGTCACTGGGTCGGTATGGTGCAGCGCCGCCGCCACCATGGCGTGCCCTCCCTCATGGTAGGCGGTGTTGCGCATCTCGTCAGCAGCCATTCCCCGTGATTTACGGCGCGGTCCTGCCTGCACGCGGTCGATGGCCTCGTCGATGGCACGGTTATCGATGAGCTGTGCGCCGGCACGGGCGCAAAGCAGTGCCGCCTCATTCAGGACGTTCGCCAGGTCGGCACCGGTGAAACCGGGCGTGCGCACAGCCACAGTGTGCAAATCCACGTCGGGCACGAACGGCTTGCCCTTGGCATGCACCTTCAGAATCGCCTCACGGCCCTCCAAGTCTGGTGCCTCAACAGCCACCTGCCTATCGAAGCGCCCTGGGCGCAGCAGTGCGGAATCAAGCACATCAGGCCTGTTCGTGGCGGCGATGATGATGAGGTTCGTATTGTTGTCGAAACCGTCCATCTCCACCAACAGCTGGTTCAACGTCTGTTCGCGTTCGTCGTGTCCCCCGTTCATGCCGGAACCACGCTTGCGGCCTACGGCGTCGATTTCATCGATGAAGATGATGGCAGGAGCATTCTTCTTCGCTTCTTCGAACAAATCGCGTACACGCGATGCACCCAAACCGACGAACATCTCCACGAAGTCGGAGCCCGCCATGGCGTAGAACGGCACACCGGCCTCGCCAGCTATGGCTCGCGCCAGCAGGGTCTTACCGGTTCCAGGAGGACCATAGAGCAGCACACCACGCGGGATGCGGGCGCCGAGGGCGTTGTATTTCGAGGGATCCTTGAGGAAGTCCTTGATCTCCTCCACCTCCTCGACCGCAGACTGCTCACCTGCGACATCGGAGAACTTGGTGGTGGGCGTCTCGCCTTCCAACAGCTTGCCATTGTTCTTGTTGCCGCCCACACCGAACATACCACCGCCGGCATTCATGGTCTTGCTGAACATCCAGTACAGCAGCACAATGAACAGAACAAGGGGCAGGAACTGGATGAGGAGCGTTGTCCAGATGTTGTCAGAAGCCATATCAGTGGTCCACCCATCCTTGGGCTGCGCCATGCGTATCGCCTCGACCACCTGCGGCTCCTGGGCTTGGGTGTAGTAGAACTGAACATCACGCCCATAATCACGATTTCTGCCGGTTTTCGGATCGGCCTTCGAAAAGTCGCTGCTCAACTTGAGCTTGACCTGCTGACCGTTATCAACGATGGTGGCACGCTCAATGGAGATGTAGCCATTCATGTTCCTGGTAGCAGTGTTGCTTGTGCTTGCCCCGGCATTCGAACCTTGATTCGCTTTGCTGGACTGGGCACCAGTCGAGGAACCTTCTCCGGATTGCCCATTCTGGGAATCTTGTCCATTCGACTTGCCTGATTGATTGGAGTCGTTCGACCCATCTGAACCATTGGATTTACCCGAGTTGGAATCAGACTTTCCCTTGTTCGATCCAGTCGAACCGGATTTTCCGGAAGTCCCGCCGGTCGAAGGGTTGGCAAACACGCCACGATAGGGCAAAACGCTTTTATCGGCCCTGCTGCTGTCCACGGTCCCGTCGGTTTTCACGGCTCCGTACAGGAGATTCATGCCGTCTCGTGTGTCAATGGTTTGAGTACCCGACCCCATGAACATCTGCATACCCAGCAACGCGAGTACTACAAGCGCCACAACCCAAACCCAAGGCGACTGCCACCAAGGACGTTTCCCCTGTCTGTCATTATTGTTATTGGAATTGCCGCTACTGCCATTACGACCGAACGGATTATTTCCAGGTCGTTGACCGCCACCATTGCGACCTGAATTATTGGAATTGCCATTAGATGGCGGATTTCCCCCATTTGGTGAGCTCATAGGAGATTGAGTATAGCTCATGCCTGCTCTCCTTCGTAGACAGCCGCCTTTAAAACGGCAATGGAATCAAGATTTCTAAATTGTTCGGCATAATCCAGCCCGAACCCTACTACAAACACGTCAGGTACTTCAAAACCTTTGTATTTAACATCAACGCTCACCTCTCGCCGCTCCGGTTTTTCCAATAGCGCAAACACCTCAACTGACGCTGCCCCCCTGGCCTTAAGCTCTTTTGTCAGCCAATCCAAAGTACGGCCTGAATCGATGATATCCTCCACAATAAGTACGTTTCTGCCCTTGACATCACTTGAAAGATCCTGACGAACTGTAATTATATTTTGGCTTTCTGTACCATTCCCGTAACTTGAAAGACTCATAAAATCCATCTCTACAGGAATGCTTAATGCCTGCGAAAAGGCAACCATAACATTTACGGCGCCCTTGAGTACCCCCACAAGCAAAAGGTTATGCCCTCGGTATTCTTTACTCACCTGAGCGGCCACCGTCTGTATACGTTCCGTTATCCGTTCATGAGATATGAGTTCATGGTCAATCTTGTCTTGCACATCAGCGATTCGCATGGACTCTATTTTTGCACACGCGAATGACGTGTTTCTTCCGATTTGCTGAATATCCGCTGGGAAGACTGACCGCTCCCTGACCATGCCAATGCGTGGCAAGATGCTCAATGGCGTTGATTTGATTCGATGAGCATTGAATTTCCAGACTATTCAATGCCTTAAGTACGATTCGCGAACGAATAGCAGGATGCTCTGACCGCAAGGCAGTGGCATCGATGCGTACCTCCCCGTTTCCCTCTCGACGGACAATGCGCGAATAGACGCTCTCCGCACAGATATTCAAATAGTCCTCGTCCTGACGCGCAATCTTCGCCCCAGATGCCAAATGACGCGCAACTCCCCCACCAGCGAACTGTTCCAGAAAAGGCATCAGCGTGTGTCTGACACGCGAGCGCAAGGGAAAGTCCTTCGGCAACGGCGTATCCGGGTCCACATCATCACCGTTGGTGGGATCGTCCCACCAGTCCAGATGCAGGTCTTGGCAGATCGATGTCGTCTGTGCACGGGTCAGGCCAAGGAATGGCCGCAAAAAGACCACACCGTGCCAACACGCCCTATCCGGCATGCCGGCCAAAGCCGACGCTCCTACGGAACGCATGGAATCGATCAGTATCGTTTCCGCCTGATCGTCGAGGGTATGCGCCAGAAGCACCGCGGAAGCCCCGAACCATCTGGCCGCATCACTCAGCGACCGGTACCGTGCCTCCCTAGCCGCCGCCTCCTCTCCAAAGGCGCCTGGGCCCACAGTAATCTCAACCTGAGCCACTGGAGTAAGACCAAAGCCTGCGCACTGTGCCGATGCCGTTCGCGCCGCCAGCGAGGAACCGCGCTGAAGCTGATGATCAACAATGACGGCACCACAACGCAGACCCAGACTCGCACAGACCGTTTTAGCGACACCGGCCAATGCAAGGGAGTCTCTTCCGCCTGAGCAAGCCACCAACACAAGAGGCGCGTCGCAGGATGCAATATGCTCACCGTGCTGAGAAAACCGGGTACCCTGTTGTACAAGCCCGTTGGCTTCAAAGCAAGCCCGAACCGCTCCAACGGCTTGCCTCAATCCGGCTGAGTACACCATGGTCATTCACCTCTGTCTCAAATCGCTATTGTGCCGATTCCTCATCCCTTTTGCCGCTGCCAACGGCAACCTTCGGCTCAATCTTCTCTTCGGCTTCCGCATTACGGTGTTCGATGGGTTTCCAATCCGGTTTTGCGAAAATGGCCTGGAATGAAATCGGCACATAACTGAGCATATATATAGGGAAACTCAGCACATATGCAAACAGCTCCTTGTTTGTGGCACCGATTTTCCCACGTTCGGCGAATACGGTGAGCGCAGCCAATCCCATGAGGGCCAAAATGCCGAGTGCTGCACCAACCAGCAGACCTTCGAAGGAGGTAAGCAACGATGTCCAGGATATGAACCCGAAGATGGCAAAGAGAATCCCCAACGCATACCGAATGACGCTGATCACCATGAACGGACAGATCAACAATGTGAAGTCCACGGCGGAGAAATCGCGCTCCTTGACTGCACGGACGATAAGACGCGGTCCGTAGTAACGGAAGACCTGCAGAAAACCTTTGCTCCAGCGCAGCCGTTGCCTCCAACTCTGCTTGAACGTCACCGGCTGTTCATCGTAGAGGATGGCAGTGCCACAGTACCCGATTCGGTCGCCATGCAAGACCGAATCCATGGTGAATTCCAGATCTTCGGTCAGCAGGTGGAACTTCCAGCCATTGTTGCGTTGCATGATCTCTTGGGAAAACATGAATCCTGTCCCACCCACGTGGCAACTGGAGCCCAAAAGCATGCGTGAGTTGTTGACAAATCTGGATTCGCGGATGAACCATAGTGCGGATCCTGATGAAACCCAGTTTTCCGATAGATTCACAGAATTCCGGTAGCTGGTAAGAATCCTGAACCCCGATTGGAACGCCTTGTTCATCTCTGCAATGTAATGTTTGTCCAACAGATTATCCGCATCGAAGACGAAGAACGCATCGTAATCCTTGGCCACCTTACGCTCAATCATTTCATCGAGCAGATAGGTGAGCGCGTACCCTTTGCCGATGTGCTCCATATCATGACGTTCCACTACATTGCAGCCAAGTGATTGCACCAAGTCAGCCGTATGATCCGTACAGTTGTCCGCTACAATCCAGATATCGACGAGTGAGACCGGGTACGTCTGGGCACGGATCGAAGCAATAAGCTCACCAATGACGTTCTCTTCGTTGCGCGCGGAGATCAGCACTGCATATCGTTTGTCCATAGGGGCGTCAGGGAACACTATCGTGCGATGAAATAGCGAGGCCACAATCTGAACGCCCTGGTATATCACTCCTGCAGCGCCCAAAATAAAAATCAAGACATCAAGTACATTCAGCAGAAACATCAGCGCCATTCACTCCTTGGGTTGCTCTCGTCGGTGTGGTTTTTCCGACTAGTACCGCTTTCCCCTGTCTCTTGTCCATGTAAGACGCCTTTGGGGATCGCCACAGTCAGCGATTCGCCACTGCCACCATCATGGCTTTGGTCCTCATCATTCGCAAGATGGTAGACCTCCTCCTGCAATGCACGCATCTCATCACTCATCGGCACTCTTGCCGTGCTGCCTTTGGCCGCACGCGGCATACGATCGGCAACGGGTTTGACGACATGCTCATTGAATGCTTCGGCACCTTCCACGACCTTCGATTTGGAAATGGGAGCCGGATCGTTCATCAGAGGAGACTCAACCAAATCGTATCTTCTTGTATACACTTTGAACAGAGCCTGCAGGCTTGCCGTGACAGGGAGCGCAAGGAACGCGCCCAATGCACCGAACAGCGAACCCATCACCAACACGCACAGGAAGGCGATGGCCGGGTTCAAATCCATGGTGCGCTGGGACACCTTTGGCAGGAAGATCAGATTCTCAATTTGCTGGTACACCACAATGAACGCCACAACGGCCAATGCCCAAACCCATCCCCGCGAGCTCCAGGCAAAGATGACCGGCAAGGCTCCGCCAATATAAGTGCCGACGGTGGGAACGAACTGCGAGACTATGCCGCAAAAGAGACCAAGCGGAAGCCAATACGGCACTTGCGCAAATACCAGGAAGATGGATGTGAAGAATGCATTGAGAACCGCCAGGATCGTTCTGGAGAAGAGGAACCCCGAAATTTGGTCCTGCACCACGGTCCAGATAAGCAAAAAGCGGCGCTGAGCCTTGGGGGCCAACCACTGGCAAAGGCTTCTGCGCATTTTCGGCCCCGCAGCTGAAATATAGTACGTCACCATTACCACCGTGAGCAGGTTGAGGATGAAACTAAAGAAACCCATGGTGGTGCTGAGCGCCTGCCCCGCAAAATCAGTGACCCACGAGGTTTGCAGATTACGCAAGATCTCACTGCCCAGGCTGTTCATCTCAGGCAACTTGAAATCACTGTACTGCGACACAAGCTGGCGTATCTGGTCGTACAGCGTTGGAATGCCCTTGATCATGGACACCACCTGATCGACAAACAGCTTGCCAAACAATGCGAGCAACGCCACGGCCACCACAATGAAACCCACCAGGCATAAGGCCGACGCGGCTCCGCGCTTCCAACCGTGCCGCACCAAACGCATCACGAGTGGCTCCAAAGCCAGGGCAATGAACATGGAGACGATAAGGTCGAGCACGATGCCCGAGACCTTGCTCCAAGACTGCCAAACAAAGATGGCAAGGAACACGGCGATAACCGCATACAGCAAGGCGCGCCCCCACCAATCCGGCGGCCGGCGCGAATCCCCTTTGCCTGGAAACACCGCAGCAAAGTCAAATTTGCCATCGTCTTTTTCGCTCATACGTTCCATACTAGCAATGGGTCGGGCATGCGCACTCAATGGGCAACGATACATGGTGTATGGCTGTTGCACTACTCTAGTAAACCATGCTGAAGGTTTCGATTGTCATCCCCGCGTACAACGAGCGGGAGCATATCGTCGACTGTCTGGTGAATGCCACCAGACAGGACGTCATGCCCTACGAGGTCATCGTGGTCGACAATCGTTCCACCGATTCCACAGTGCAACTTGTGGAGCAGTTCATCGTCGACCACCCGGACGACCCGGTACGACTTGAACATCAGGATACCGAACAAGGTCTCATCCCCACCCGAAACTACGGCTTTTTAAAGGCACACGGCGACGTTCTAGGTAGAATAGACGCCGATTGCATGCTCAAGCCCGACTGGGTGAAGGTGGTCACCTCCATTTTCACCGATGATTCCGAGGCCATGGGCGCCACAGGCCCCGCCGTCTACTATGACATGCCGGCAAAACGCATTGGTCTCAAGGGAGACGACTCCGTACGCAAGTCCACCTACAGAGTGGATGATGACAAAGTACTGCTGTTCGGCTCGAATATGGCCGTGCGAGCCAGTGCCTGGAAGAAAATCGCGGGTAGCGTGTGTCGAGACAAAGCCGACATCATGCACGAGGACATCGATATCTCACTGCATCTGATTGACCAACATCTCAAGACGGTGTACTGCGACCGTATGATTACCGGCGTCTCCGCAAGGCGCATGCACACCTCCCTGTCGTCGTTCCGCAAGTATATGGATCGTTTCGAGAACACCTTCAAGGCCCACCCGGAACATTCCCGCAAAGGCAATACAGAACGTACGCTGTATATGCTCTACCCGGTGTTGTGCGCCTTCTACCCGGTTTATCAAAAGTTCCTTGACGCACGCGGAATCGACCCCGCAAAACGCATCTGGCGAAAGGAGCAGGCCAGAATACACAAACGCTCCACTCAGGAAGTTACCCAAAAACATGAATATTGATATGCATCTGCTTGGAGAACAAACCCTTTGGCTGTTCATGGCCTTTCTGTTCTCCATGGCCATCGGAACCGAGAGACAGTTCCGCCACAAAGATGCCGGTACAAGAACCCACGCCTTGGTGGGAGTGGGCTCCGCATTGTTTGTCATCATCAGCAAATATGGGTTCATGGATGTGATCGGCTCAGATATACGGTTGGATCCGTCCCGCATCGCCGCCCAGATTGTGTCTGGCATTGGCTTTATCGGCGCGGGGCTGGTGTTCACCCAGCGTTCCCACGTCCGTGGTCTCACCACGGCCGCCTCAATCTGGCTGACTGCCGCAATAGGCACTGCTTGCGGGGCGGGAATGATCATTCCCGCCGCTTTGTGCACGCTTATCTACTTTGTGACAGTCATGCTAATACCCTTCATCAGTAAAAAGGTGATTCCGGGGCTCGAAACCGAAGACATTCTTCGACTGCGCTATACCGATGGGCATGGAACATTACGTTCGATTCTTGCAGTATGTGCTTCACATGGCGTATCAGTGGAGGGTTTCTCGACTCATAAAAGAAATACACATAGAAGTGCCGATGGCGACGATGGAGAAAGATCGGGGCAAAACACCCATACGGAGCACATTGTCACAGCGGATCTGGAAATCCGTGGAAGGGATTCGGCGGAGCTTATCAGCGACCTTTCGGATTTGGAAGGTGTCGTCTCTGCAACGAGAATCAGCAACACAGAATGAATCAAGCGGTAATAAAACGTTTGAACTTATTTGGTTATCGGCAGATGATATATTATTGGGAGACTTCAATCAGTTTTTAAGAGATAAGGTTTTGCATGCCAAATCAACAGCAGCGAATGCTACAACGTGATTTAGCCAGCGTCGTCAAACTCCTTCAATCCGAAGGAAACAACGTGGGCCCCTATAGCGGAGACTATCGAAATCTTCTCAGCAATCATGGGAAAATGGTACGTTCTGCTTTGACTCTTATTTTTTGGTATGCCAGTAGCCTTCGCCGGGGAACATCAATCGATATACTTTCACGTGGGTCACAACAAGAGTCTCATTTCATAGTCACCTTTACTGACAACCCTGATTCAGACATCGATTGGTCTCATGTGTGGCTTGACGGGGCAGGCAGCATTTCTACGGCGGACGACGAAGGCAATCAGCATGCCGTCCGCCAAAAGGTAATTATCGGTGCAACAGCAATCGAAATGCTGCATTTGGCGACACTGGTGCATGACGATGTTCTGGACAATGCACCAATACGTCGTGGTAAACCCACAGTCCATACACTCCGTGGCAATAAGACGGCCATCTATCTTGGTGATTTGCTGCTCAGCCGATACATGGAAATTATGGCATCCGTAGCCCCCAATACCGCATTTGTGTCTCACCAGGCGCGAAACATCAATGAGATCGTATCCGGAGACCTCCTTCAGGAATCCCTGAGACACAACACAGCTGTGACGAAAGATGACTATGACCGTGTCATCACCGGAAAAACGGCAACGTTGTTTCGCATGGCCTGCGTTACCGGAATCGAACTGTCCGTCAAGGAACCGTGTGAGGAGGAAATCAATCAAGCGTTAGAGATTGGGCAGGAATTGGGTATCGCCTTCCAGATCATCGATGATATCGGAGATTTTGACGTTTCCAAACAAAGTGGGAAGCCCAAGCTGGAAGATATTTCAGCAGGTATTTACACGCTGCCTGTCGTTTTGGCGCTAAAAGACGATCCCGACTTCGCGGCGTTGCTGCAGCACAACGACACACAACTGACCGTTGATTACCTCAATGCTCATCCGCAATACATACAGAGCAGCAAAGATGAGGCCAGGAAGCACCTCAACAATGTAAAATCATTAGTGAGTCAAACAGCTCGCCCACGGATACCTGAGGCATCATCTTCGTTGATTTGCAACATTGCAGACACCTTGATAGAGACATTGTAGTCAGTTATCCATCGGCTTCGCCCATGCAAAAAGCCCCTCTTCAAAAAATGGATGTATGCATCCATGAGAGAACACCGAAGCCTAGATGATAAAGCGAATCGCCATGATGATGATGTAGATGATGAACCAGAGCAAAATGGGTGTAATATCCAGCCCCAAACTGCCGAGACGAATTGGTGGAACGTACCGACGAAGCCATCTCAATGGTGGATCTGTCAGAACATAGAAAACATTGATGATGCTGCCGAGTATCGGTCCAGGTCTGAAGCGTGGCACCAAAAACAGCACCCAGTCAATGATCACCCGTATCAAAAGGACGTCAGCATACAGCCCGACAATCCAGCTGAGAATGGAAAACAGTATAAATATCATGGAAAATTACTCCATACGTTGAGGGAATATGGGCGTATGGTTTAAAAAAGATGCTCGCCCGATCCCACAGAATCAGACTGCTCAACTTTGATATTGACCTGTGCAGGACTAAGCAAAAACACTCTTGGCGTAACACGCTCAACAGATCCGCGCAGTCCGAAAATGAGCCCCAGTGAAAAATCAATGATGCGATATGCCAACGCCTGCGAGACTCCCGTGAGATTGAGCACAACAGGAATACCATCTCGAATGGCCCTACCGACTGACTCCGCATCCTCATATGTCTTTGGATGAATGGTGGTAATACGATTGAGCTTGCCGGTAAAAGGATTTGCCGACGCACCGCCTTCGCCAGTCGTGTCATCAGAGGAGTTCATGATCGGGGTCACCGAGCGATCCGTGTCGAAATCAACTTCGTCATGGGAGTCACTGTCTTCGACGTCCTCATCCAAATCATCATCGTCAACCACATCTGCCATACCTAGATACGACATTGCGTGCTTCATAAATCCCGCCATCTGAATTCCTTTGCTCGTGTTCTTATCTTAGAAAGTCCGGAAGGTCGAGATCCCCTAAATCATCCGGACCATCAGAGGAATCCTGCGAATCAATCAATGGGTCATTGCCTCGATCCGAACTATTGCCCGGCACCGACGGCACCTGGGCATCTCCCGTCGCATGATTGCCATCAGAATCGTGGGCTCCGAATATCGAACCCTCCTGACCATCCCTATTCTTATCAGGCTGCTCATCAGTCTGTGCCGAATCATTCATCTCAGTATAATTCTGCAAATCCGACACATTCTCGGAATTCTGGGTCTTTTGAGAATTGGCATCGAAACCAGCGGCAATGACCGTCACACGCACTTCATCACCATATGCATCATCCATAGCCAAGCCCCAGATAATCTGGGCTTCGGGATGAATGGCCTTTCGCACAAGCTCAGTGGCAGCACTGACCTCCTGCATCTTGAGATCCGTGGGACCGGCAATGTTGATCAAGGCACCATGGGCACCTTCGACGCTTTCCTCAAGCAGCGGCGAGCTGATGGCGATCTCCGCCGCCTGCGTGGCCCTGTCTTCCCCGCGCGCCGAGCCGATTCCGAACAGCGCCGTGCCCGCACCCTTCAAAATTGCGGTGACATCGGAAAAATCTACATGAATATAAGAATTCATGGTGATCAGATCGGTGATGCCTTGCACGCCGGCCAACAGTGCACTATCAGCCGTCTTGAAGGCGTCCATGATGCCAATGGTCCGATCGGAAAGCTCCAAAAGCCTGTCGTTGGGAATCACGATGAGGGCATCCACTTCCTTGCGAAGATTCTCAATGCCGAGCTTTGCAGAAGCCGCACGCTGCGGACCCTCGAATGCAAACGGTCTCGTGACCACGGCAACCGTCAACGCGCCCTGCTGATGCGCAGCTCGGGCTACAATCGGACTCGCACCGGTACCCGTGCCTCCGCCTTCGCCACAAGTGACGAATACCATGTCAGCACCTTTTACCGCCTCTTCGATGTCGGATTGATGGTCCTGGGCAGCCTTGGCTCCCTTTTCCGGGTCCGCACCAGCCCCCAACCCTCTACTGCTGTTGTCGCTCAGCGAAATCTTCACATCCGCGTCGCTACGCAGCAAGTCTTTGGCATCAGTATTGATGGCTACAAATTCAACGTTCTGCAGACCTTCAGCAATCATTCGGTTGACGGCGTTACCCCCTGCACCACCGACACCAACCACTTTGATGCTGGTCTTGTCGTTGAAATTGTCATTCTGGGCAATCTCACTCACCATAGTCTCCTGTCACTTTGGGTCATACCTCTACTCTATCGCAAAACTCACCTGGAATAAGGATATTTCCGGGTATGTACCATTAAATTACATAATTGTTCTTCCATAACCGTCAGTAACCTGCGTCCATGGGGTCATCCCCGAACAGCTGCTGACGCTGTTCATGGGTCGTCGTGCGTGTCTCAAGCCAACCATATGGCAGATGGACTTTTTTGGCATAACGAACACGACCACGCGGCGTATCGAGCAAACGATCAGGAAGTTTAGCCGAACCATCAAGACCGTTCAATTCACGTTTCACATCATCGAGTGTCTCACACTCCATCAGGGCTCGCCGCGCCTTGCCTCCCACAGGGAACCCCTTCAAATACCAAGCGATGTGTTTACGTAGGTCGTGAATCGCCATACGTTCATCGTCATCGTAGAATTGGATGAGCAGATTGGCATGGTGGAGTATCACTTCGCACACCTCATTCAACGTAGGGTCGAGGCGCTCAGGATTTCCCGCAAAGGCGTGCTTGATATCCGAAAAAATCCAAGGCCTGCCCTGACAGCCGCGTCCAATGGCTACACCTGCGCAACCCGTCTGACGCACCATATCGAGCGCATCGTCGGCTCCCCATATGTCGCCATTGCCGAACACAGGGATATCGATTGCCTCAACCAACTCTTTGATTTTGCTCCAATCGGAATGACCGCCGTAATATTCCGCGGTGGTGCGGGCATGCAAGGTAACTGCGGCGCAACCCTCATCCTCGGCGATACGTCCGGCATCGAGAAACGTCTCGTGATCATGATCGATGCCGACACGGATCTTTGCGGTAACCGGAATGCCGGCAGGCCTGCAGACAGCGACCACACGATGAATCAGTTCCCGGAACAGATCCGTTTTCCAAGGCAGGGCCGAACCGCCGCCTCTGCGGGTCACTTTCGGTACGGGGCAGCCGAAGTTGAGGTCCACATGGTCGGCCATCTTCCCGTCGACCACCATCTGCGCCGCCTGCTCGACAATCGTAGGATCGACACCGTAGAGTTGCAGGGAACGAATCTTCTCGCTCGAATCGAATCGACAAAGGCGAAACGCCTTAGGATTCCTCGCCACCAGCGCCCGCGCGGTAATCATCTCGGCCACGTAGAGTCCATCAGGCCCATACGATTCACACAACACACGGAACGGCCAGTTCGTCACCCCGGCCATGGGCGAAAGAATAACCGGGGTCTCAACATGAACCGGTCCCAGGTCAACAGGGGGCATCTCCGGCAGATTGTCAGGAGAACCGGCATCCCCGACATGATCGGTGCCGCAAACAGCGCCGGATCCTGCGCCGCCTGCAATTGTTTGCGTTCCACTCTTGGCATTGACCATTGCTGTCATGAACCTCACTTGAATACAGTAAATAGAAAACGTCGTGGCTACCGGAGTGCGTCCGGTCAGCCACGACGAACCTGCAAATTCCTCAATCCATCATTGAAGCCTGTGGACTTAGTATAATCCCCCGGCTTCGGCTATCTTCACCGGCGCGCCTTCGTCCTCGCCGCTCTCCTTGGACACGTCCAACCCACCGTCGGCGGCCTTGGACCCCACGACGGAAACCGGCCCCTCGGGGTAGCGAATACGTTTCTCCCCAACACGGCTCATCACGTAATCTGCCACATTGTCAAGCGACACACGCTCCTGGGTCATGGTGTCACGTTCACGAATGGTGACGGCATGATCGTCGATGGTGTCGAAATCGACCGTGACGCACAGCGGCGTGCCGATCTCATCCTGGCGGCGATAACGGCGGCCGATGGCACCGGCCTCGTCGTAGTCGACCATGAGGTCGTGCTGACGCAGCTCCGCTGCGAGATCATGGGCCACACCCTGCAACTGCGGCTTCTTGCTCAGTGGGAACACCGCGGCCTTTACGGGAGCGAGCCTCGGGTCCAGACGCAACACGGTACGACGATCCACGCCACCCTTGGTGTTCGGTGCCTCGTCCACTGCGTAGGCATCCACTAGGAAGGCCATCAGTGAACGGGTAAGCCCCGCTGCAGGCTCGATGACGTAGGGAATGTATTTCTCACCGGTGGCCTGATTGAAGTAGGAAAGATCCTCACCCGAGTGCTCGGCATGGGCCGAAAGATCGAAATCCGTGCGATTGGCCACTCCTTCAAGCTCGCCCCAGTCGGAGCCCTTGAACCCGAACTTGTACTCGATGTCGACCGTGCGCTTGGAATAGTGTGCCAGCTTCTCCTTGGGGTGTTCGTAATGGCGCAGGTTCTCCGGGTTGATGCCGAGATCGGTGTACCAGCGGGTGCGGGTGTCGATCCAGTACTGGTGCCAGTCCTCATCAGTGCCCGGCTGGACGAAGAACTCCATCTCCATCTGTTCGAACTCGCGCGTGCGGAAGATGAAGTTGCCAGGAGTGATCTCGTTTCTGAACGACTTGCCGATGTTGGCAATGCCGAACGGCGGCTTGGAACGCGAGGCGGTCATGACATTCTTGAAGTCCACGAAAATGCCCTGGGCCGTCTCCGGACGCAGATAGTGCAACGAGTTTTCGTCATCCACCGGCCCAAGATGCGTGCGTAGCATCATGTTGAAGTCACGAGGCTCAGTCCACTGGCCTCGCGTGCCGCACTCAGGGCATACGATGGACTTGAGGCCGTCCTCGGGCATCTTATCGCCATGTTTCTCGGCGTACGACTCCTGAAGCTTGTCGGCACGCTGACGTTTGTGACAGTTAAGGCATTCGATGAGCGGATCGTTAAACACCTTGACATGCCCTGAGGCCTCCCACACCTCTGTGGGAAGAATCACCGAGGTGTCCACGCCCAGCACATCGCCGCGGGTGACGACCATGCTGCGCCACCACTCGCGCTTGATGTTGTCCTTAAGCGCCACACCCAGCGGGCCATAATCCCAAGCCGAACGAGTCCCGCCATAGATCTCCCCCGCGGGAAACACAAAGCCCCGCCTCTTGGCCAGAGACACTACCTCATCTAATTTGGAAACAGCCAATATGCACCTTCCGAGCGAACACATGAGATTGAAATACCTGATATTCAATTCTACTGAATGAGCGTGACACACCACGGCATGCCAGCCAACAAATATGTTGGTACCGAGAAAAGCAACGGCAATCGTCGACTGTCAAAATTCCGAATACATAAAACTCATCAAAACAAACCAAGAGTCCAAATTCCGGGGGTTTATCCGTTTATGGGTATAACGTGTAACTATGATAACGATGAAGAACGTGGCCGAAAAAGCCGGAGTCTCTATCTCAACGGTCTCACTGGTCATGAACAACCATGACGCTGGTCGTGTTAAAACTGAGATTGCGGCACGGGTGAGAAAAATCGCTAATGAATTGGGTTATCGGCCTAATCCCATGGCACGTTCTCTACGCACGAGCAAAACGGGGATCCTTGGTTTTGTCGCCGAGCAGATTTCTTCATTCCCATACGTCTCCCACATGCTTCAAGGCGCTCAAGATGCCGGCAGCGAGCTTGGCTATGTTGTTTTATTTGTGACGTCGGACGGATCGACCACCCAAGAGGATCAGACCGCAGCCTTGCAGCGTTACGGCATGGACGGTTTTCTGTACTCCCGTCCCTCCAGCCAGGTCACAGAAGTACCCGACGACCTAGTTCACTATCCCCTGGTGCTCATCGCGACAAACACCGTAGACAACCGTTTCCCGATCATCGAATCAAGTGAATTTGACATTGGCCATGATGCCACAAAACGACTTGTCGATTCAGGTGCCAAACGCATCGCATATATTGGCAATGCCACCCCCACCATTGCACAGGCAACACGGTTGGAAGGCTATCGAGAGATGCTGTCAGAGGCGCATATCCCATTAGATGACAATCTCTTGGCCAACGTCTCCCACAATGGCGAAGCCCTGGCCGCAGTGGAACAGCTGATTGAACGAGAGCATCCGGATGCGTTCTTCTGCTATGACGATGCCAGGGCGTGGTATGTCTACGAATGCGCGGCAAGAATGGGGCTGGCCATCGGCAAGGACATTTCCGTCGTTGGAGTTGGCGACGATGCCACCATATCCGGAACGTTCACACCGAAACTCACCACAATCGAACTGCCATATTACAAAATGGGATATTGGGCTGTTTGCAAACTGGTCTCTCTCATCGAAAAGAATGAAGATCAAAAGGAGTTTCCGGCCAATCTTATGCCGCTTCCACCGTTGAATTCCCCGATACCCGCACGAATTCATTGCAAGATGATCGAGAACGCTTCGGTTGTTTCCTGACCCCACCCATGGTTTGGCTATCGATCGGATGGCTATCAATAGGCACCTTAAGAGGGTGCCTATTTTGTTACCCCACCAAATCTGCGGTCACGGTGCACATAGTGGTCAATCGAGCGCCATAGTGATTCCCTGCCGTAATCGGGAAACAGCTCGGGTGCAAAATCGAGTTCCGCATAAGCAGCCTCCCAAGGCAAAAAGTTGGATGTTCGTTGCTCCCCAGAGGTCCGTATCACCAAATCACAATCGGGAATATCGGGATTATACAGATTCTCGGCAATCATTTTTTCCGTCACCCGATCCCCGCTGATGTCACCGTCCCTAACCTGCCTGGCAATGGCGGCGCACGCGTCGGCAATCTCCGAGCGACCGCCGTAGTTGATGCAGAACACCACATCGATCGTGGAATTGTGCTTGGTACGTTCCATAGCCACTTCCAGCTCGTCGATGACGGATTTCCACAACCTCGGCCTACGCCCCGACCATCTCACTCTCACTCCCCACTCATCCATCTGCGCGACCCGTCGATGGATGATGTCGCGAGAGAACCCCATAAGGAAGCGTACCTCTTGCGGACTGCGTTTCCAATTCTCGGTGGAGAAGGTGTATAGGCTCAAGTAGCGCACGCCAGCCTCTATGGCGCCTGCTATGGTGTCGAAAACAACAGGTTCGGCGGCCTTATGCCCCTCTGTTCTCACTAGTCCGCGATTTTGCGCCCAACGTCCATTGCCGTCCATGATGATACCCACATGTCGGGGCACTTTTCCAGCGGGAAAAGTCGGAATTGCCGAGGGATTGGAGAATGGTGCGGAGGGAATATCCAATGACGTATAGTCCACATGTTCAAAAGCCATACATCACACTGTACTATGAGTCCTCCAGCTTCATGGAGCGAATTGGACGCTCCAGATAATATTCACACCATTCCTCCACAAAGCGCCGCGTGGATGTCAATAGGGAGCGTTCATCGAGTACCCCCCAATCCCCGTCAATCAACGCCTGAATCTGTTCGCGCTCTTGGAGGGTGATTCTTCTTGCATCCGGTGTGTGGTCCTTCCCACACATCACTCCGCCGGAGATGACCGAAACGAAATCGAGCCCATCGCGTCCCATACATACCACGCACGAATCGACGCGAGGACTCCAACCTGCAATCGCCAGTGCCCGCATGACATACGAATCACTGATAGCAGGTGACAGATGCCTCTTTCGAGCCAACGCATGCAACGCAGATATCAACAGCATGTATTGCCCTCTCACAGGCTCGTTCTCGGTAGAAACCAATTTATCGATGGTCTCCACCATAACGTTCGCCGCCTCGTAGGCTTCATAGTCTGTGATAATGGAGCCTGCATAGGCACCGATGAGATCCGCCTGCGAAATGACATCCAAGGAACGCCCCTCGGCGATAAGCAAATCACAACGCATAAAAGGCTCAAGTCGACTTCCAAAACGGGATTTTACACGTCGAACGCCCTTGGCGACCGCTCTCACCTTGCCGTGCTCCTTTGTCAGGACAGTGACAATGCGGTCTGCCTCACCGAGTTTGACAGTACGGAGCACCACTCCCTCATCACGAAACAACGCCATATCATTCTCTTCTAATCACTGTAGAACCACGCCGCCTATACAACATCAATACACAAAAATGCCCCAGAATGCAAAAAACAGCAATACCTGGAACATAGCTGCCGCCACCACCCAGAAAACAACGCATCCGAAGCGCGTCGAAGCCAGTACCGGTTCCCGACGTGGTTTCTGGGCAAACGCCCGCCTCTCATTGTCGGTCCTGTTATGGGCTGTGAGATTTGGCAAATGTATCCGTTTGGAACGTGTCAGGTCAATAAGACGAACCACCACCCGGGCCCAGGCCCAAACTATAAGCGTGCCGGCAACCTGTATCACCGGCCAGCTCCAGTTCATGACCCCCGGATCCTCGTCGGGAGCACTGCCCCAGATTAATTTGACCATGGCGATGATGACTTGCCCCAACCCCGCAACGAGCAGCACCAGCGTGGAAATCGTCGTAATCGAGATGGCGAACAGCTCACCTCCGAAACCGTTGAGCAGCCCCAAGACGGGTCGCCTGTCCCCACGCACCAGGCGTACTGCCTTCAACACAAGCGCGCTCGCGGCCAGAATCAGCCCGACAATCAGCGTGAGCAGCATACAGATATGCAGAATTGCACCATACACGGTCAGCGGCCTGTCGGGAGCCAGCTCCGTGGGAACAGCGATGCTTTGATTGAGCGCCGGTCCAGCCACCATCTCACTGCTTTGCTTCAGCCCAGCCGCCGTGCCCACAGCCCAATCTGTGATGTCTCGTTCATATTGGTCTGCAAGCGGCGTGCCGGTATCGGCCTCGTCCCCGAGCCGCAACACATGATTGGCCACAGGGTAGCTGCGCAGCGTGACGTTGTCGTTGCCGGCTTGGTGGGCGGAAGCAAAGACATGGCGTGCGCCCTCAACCTGTGCGGTCATCACGTCCTTGGACCCATAGAGCACCATTGTCGGCACACTGTAGGCCTGTGGCAGATTCACAGGTACATCGAGATTGTGCAACCCGAACATATCGCTGTCAACATGGAACAGTCTGCGCACAATGGATTGATAGCCGGAGTTTGCACCGACCAACGAGAAATCCTGCGCCACAAAGAATCCTAATGACAGACGGGGTTTGTAGACCAAGGGGCTCAAAAGAAGTTGGAACGCGATACGCTTGTCGTATTTGATGACATACGGCGCTATCCACGTGCTCTCCGACGTGGCGTAGAGTCCGACATTGTCGGCATTCACCTGGGACATGCCCCGCAGGTACTTCACCACTTTGTCATAGGCTCGGGCCGAGGCAGGGTAATCACGTGTGACATCATTCGTGGACCACACAGGTTTGTCAAGCACCGCTGTCACAAAGCCAGCGGATGCAAAATCATCCGCCACATCGCCAAACGAATTGTCGCACGTGCCGTATCCTGCTCCGTGCATGAAGACGATTGCAGGCAATGCCTTGCCGTTGGCAACATGAGAAGCAGACCCGCTTGGGCTTGAACTTTGCGTGGACACACCTTCCGGCTGGCGAATGTTGACACGAATATGCTGTACTTCGCCCGTCGATGGGCGCTTAGCATCAATGGTGACATGTCTGCTGGCCACACGATACGCACCAATCTTCGGAAGGTCAAGACCACTGGGATTGCTGAACGTGATTGCCTTGTCTTGCGACAGAGTCTCAATGCGCTGCCCGGTGGGGTCTTTCCTCCAAGGAACAATAGTCAAACCCGAGATGGAAACCACTAAACCCAATAATATGACGAATATCGGTATGGTCCGAAGAAACGAGCGTCCAACCCTCGGGGGTTTAGAGGTCGAATCATCGGTCTGCTGTGCAGCCTGCCCATCATGCTGAGTCGTATCCATTAACAATTACCTATGTACCATTCGCTGAAATCGGAACATGTTCAAGTCACTGACGAACCTGAAACCATATCACAGATATGGCCCTCCTGCCATAGCTGGACAGAGATCCGCATCAGCTGTTCCCTTCGGTGCCATCGTCGTTACCATGGTCATCGCCACTGGCAATATCGGGAAAAATAAGATTCGGGATTTCGAACTCGTCGTCATGGGGCACAAACAACCAGTCATCCGCTGCAACCTCCGGTTGCTTTCGGCTTGACTCCCCAGATTGCCGTGCTGCCTGAACATCATCATGCTCATCCTTTGCAGGAACACCGAGCGTAGGGACAGTGGGACTGATCACCATAGTGTCCACATTTTCGTTATGGTCTCCCTGGTTTTCACTTGCATTCACCGGATCCGTCTTCTGCTTGGACGCATGTTCAAGGGCTGCCAGCGATGAGTTCCCATCGTCGGCAATGCCAGCAGGTAGATCATTGTGAACATGCCCATCATTAGCATGTTGCCTATGTTCTGCACCTTGACCACGTTGGCCTGTAACCGAAGATGCTGTATCTGAGGAGACAGGGTACTGGGAGGGTGAAGCAGGTGTGCTCGAAGCTGAACCACTCAAAGAACCACGTTCTGAACCAGCGGAAACCGGATTTACTGGAAAACCTTGGGCTTGCGGAGATTTGAAAATCTCCTCTTCCTGTCGTTGCATATCTTCGAATGATGCCTTGGAATCATCTGCAGTGGATTGCGATCTCCCATTACCTGAGGTGGATTTTCGCACAAAAGACATACGACGGTCATCGTCATCGCCATTGCCTGAAGCATACGAGGGCGCAGGATGTTCGGCGAACAACGGGGGAACCGGAACCCCGGAAACTGCTGTCTGAGAGGCATATGTTTGGCTATTCTGCGTCACGCCTGAGGTGATGGGCGGCACCACCCTGGTCTCCTCAGTCGCTGAATCTGCCGCATCACGTTCTACAACCGTTCCTTTAAGTCGTTCATAGGATTCCAACCGATTCAGCAAATCGCAACATGTGGCAAGATAGTAATCCACCTGACGCTCATCATAGCCCTTTTTGCCTTTGCGCTGTGTAAAAATCGCATTGGCGACCCTCACGGAATTGACATCGGCCAATTTTTTGGTCTCTTTATCGCTTGGCGTCAGCACGCCAAGTTCCATCCCCGCTTTATTCAAAATCATATCCACAAGCTGGTCGACCTGTTTCACCGAATAGGAAGGCTTCTTTGCCTTGCCCCGAGCAAAGCGCTCCTGTGGCTCGCGACTGGCATGCGCCGCCAGCAAACGGTACATTGACTCAGTATGTTTCTTCCACGCCTTCGATCCGTCACCATTGAGTTCGAATAAGGTCTGACGATCGGCCACGGCACGTCCCAACCGCGAGAGTGCCGCATCGACCTGACCGATGACGTACCCGCCTTTGACCAAACGAAAAGCTGCATTCTGTATATCCGCAACAGTCAATGACACATCCTGGGCATCATACTTGGCATGCGCGGTCTCAAGAAAGTCGTCAACCTGCTTGGCATCATACCCTCGCTTATGCTTGCCGACATGTCCGATACCTTGATTCTGCTGACTTTCCTGCGTTTCCTTGGCCATGGTTCATGCTCCTTGTGCTGTTAACGCTTGCGTACAAGACTACGCGAGCGTTACGACTCAGCTTCATATTTGATTTGACCATTGACACGCACGCACGACACCATGCTCTTTCCATTGGCCGTACGATGCGCTACAGTGAATGACTGTCCTCATACGGGCGATTAGCTCAGCTGGTTAGAGCGCCACCTTTACACGGTGGATGTCGGGGGTTCGAGTCCCTCATCGCCCACAGTCACGCCGTACCCTGTCAGCGTCCCTTACCAAACGGACGAAGTCGTACACCATTCCAATCAGTATCCACTGTCAAGGGTGTGGCGGCGTTCATCCCCGCCGTCTTGGCGGCTGATGGAATTACGTTAGGACTGGCTGCACCGGTGCGGCCAGGCTTGGGAGTGATTACCCAAACAGGAGCTTCACCTTCGACCATGCCAGAGGCATCGACAATCGTATCTGCCAAAGCATCTTCGTCGTCCCCATCGCGCCACCAAATGATGACTCCGTCGATTGCCGAATCATAATCCTCGTCAACGAGCTCTTCGCCGGTTAAATCCTCGATTTTTGTACGCACCGAATCATCCACATCGTTGTCCCACAACCATTCTTGTACGATGTCGCCTGAGCGAAAACCGAATTCTTCAGCGTTTTGAGATGCCGTTTCATTCACAATCACACTATATCAAATCGTACGAACAGCAGCAAAACACGGCGCAACATCCTATTTGGATCCCTCACACCTTGCAATGAGGCAATGAGTCAGAGTTGCCCTTCCCTATGGCGGTGAGGGCCTCATACGCTTCATTCAATGTGCCTACTTCAACATCACGCAAACCCTGGGGCACATGCCCCGCGACCTCATCGCAATTATCCTTAGGGGCCAGGAACCAAGTGGCACCGTCCCTCTTGGCGGCGATCATCTTAAGCCGGATGCCACCTATCGATCCGACTCTGCCATCATTACCCATCGTGCCCGTCCCGGCAATGGTCTTTCCACCAGTCTCATCAGCCTTCGTGAGTTTGTTGATGACACCGAGCGAATACATCATACCCGCAGAAGGTCCACCGACTTGATCAATATGCATGGTGACCTTGGCTTTCGATGTGTCGATGCCAAGCGTGCGGGCATATGTCAGAGCAGCGACCGAGGATGAATCCTGGGATGAGCTCATCTGCACGCTGGACTTCTTGGCATATTGCTCCGCGCTCTGCCCCGGCGTGAACACGGCCTCACTGGGGAGCACTTCCTGATGAGGATCAAACAATGCCGGAATCACACGAGCCACGGGAGTCATATACCCTGGCACACCCTCGGCGTTGACGGTGAGCATCAACAACTTTCCGCCACTTCTATACTGCGGCACCCCTGATATAGCGATGACTGGTTGCCCATCATTGTTGCCGAGCACATCTTGCGTGGGACCAGGGGTCTCTATGACAAATGGACTAGGAAGCAGCAGGGCAAGCAAACACAAGAACACACAAAGCGAACCGATATGGTTGCGAAACGCCCTGATCCTCGGACGCGATGCACGTGACCCGCCTCCAGTCTTCGGATTGGAAGGAGAAGCCTGCACAAACTCCCGATTCGGATCTTCCTGATGGTTCACCTGCTCATTACTCATACCACTCATACTATGCGCCAAGTGCGAAAGAGCAGGCGAAGACTATGGAAACTAATACTATTGTCTGGTAAGGAAACCCAAAAACACCTGAACCGTACAAGATTCAGAATGCAGATGGAGTAGGAACAAAACCGGAAGGTTGACATGATGGATGAAAACGCGATACACCAATGGCTGATTGATTGCTTTGGCCAAATGCAGGGTGAGATGGCGTGGAATCAGATTCAGTCCATGCCCGACGCAGTAAAGGACCAGCTCCTGAGCGGTGATGCTTCCCAACTTCCAAATCCTGCCGAAGTGCAGGCCATGATGCAGGCCTTTACCTCCGGTGCGATGAACCAGTCACAGGCAACGGGTTCTCAGGACGGGCCCATCAACCTGAATCTGGCCTCGTCCATGGCCCTCGCACAGGCAAAGGACGAATCAAGCCAGGGCACGGTGAGTGCAACAGATGGCCAGGCCGTGCGGCAGGCGATGACCGAGGCAAATCTTTGGTTGGATTCTGCCTGCAACATCGACCCTGCGCCCGGGGAACCAAAGGTACTGACTCGCGCCGATTGGGTCAACGACACACTCGAGTCGTGGGCTAAGTTCGCTGCGCCCGTGGCCCAATCCACCAACGACGCATTGGCATCCGTGCTTTCAGAACGCTTCGGCGACACCGAGATTTCGGGAATCTTCGCTGGACCAATACCGATCTCCCTTCCGGACGGAATGAACGACCCAGCCAGCATCATCAAACTGCTGGGGAACATGGCTTTCTCGATGCAGTTGGGACACGCCGCCGGAACGCTTTCCCACGAGGTTCGCGGCAGCTTTGATCAAGGCATAGCCTTCGGCAAGAACCCTGCAGGCGGTCTTGTGGCTCAAAATTCCATGGAATATGCCAAATCACTCGAAATGCAGCGCGAAGAAGTGTTGGCCTATCTTGCGCTGCAAGAAGTTGCTCATGCCCGTCTGTTTGCCAATGTACCTTGGCTCATGCCACGTTTCGAGGCCCTTATCGGTAAATATGCCAGAGGCGTGAATATTGATCTTGATGCCGTTGAGGAACAACTACGCGATAGCACAAGCATGGATCCCGAATCCATTTCCGGAGCCATAGACATGACGAAGGTCGCCATACCCGACACTCCGGAACAAAAGGAGGCGCTGGAGGCACTCGAAACGTTGCTTGCCCTGGTCGAAGGATGGGTCGACGCCGTGACGTGGAGATCGGGGATGGCGCACATACCGCATATTGAGCAGCTCCGCGAGATGACACGGCGTCAATGGGCCACGGGAGGGCCTGCCGAGCATACGTTCAAGATGCTGATCGGCTTGGAAATGCGACCGCGTCGTATGCGTGAGGCCTCGGCTGTCTGGGAGCGCTTGGGTGCTGAGGAAGGATTCGAGGCAAGGGACGCAAGATGGAACCACCCCGATTATCTGCCGCAGCTTCCGAAACCGACAGACATCACGGGAGCGACTCCTGTCGCCGACAGCGGAGCAAATCCGTCAACATCTGCCGACGGTTCAACAGTTGGCGATCAAGGAAACTCATCGCAAACAGAAGCCCCCGTGGATTCTACGGGTTCTGCCTCTTCAAGTGCACAGGACCGTCAATCGGCTCAAGCTCACCCGACCGGCATTGACTGGGATGCCGAATTGGCAAAACTGCTGGATGAGGAAAACGGTGACAACGGCACAGACCACGACCAATCCGAAGACGACAAAGGCAATGGCCAAAGCAGCAAATAATCGCTCCAGCAGGCCGTTTCTACAGAAAGCGACTCGGTGAACGATGAAAGGCACCGGAACCCTCCTTGGTTCGTGCATAAGAGACATGGAGGGTTTCTTCTGCGCGGGTGATGGCCACATACATCAGACGGCGTTCCTCTTCCAGCTCATCGCCCGGGGCGGGCGAACCATATGGCAGAAGCCCCTCCGAACATCCAATGAGAAACACATGACCAAATTCCAAGCCTTTGGACGCATGAATGGTCGATACATTCACCGCACCTGCAGCTCTGAGCCCCAACGATTCCAATGCATTGCGTCTCGATCCGTTTTCTTCTTCAAGCACTGTAGCGCTCTGCCCGGCACCTGAATCGCGCCTGAGCCGATAGTCAAGCCCCTCGGCTTTGAGGGCTCTGCATATCAAGGATGCCTGGGCATTGACCCTCATCAGCACGGCGCAATCGGAAATATCAGCTCCAGCTCTGACAAGGTTTGAGATGCCTTTTGCCACGGCAACAGCCTCTTCCTCATCGTCTTCGTACACCGTGCGCGTGACTCTAGGTCCTGTTTTCCCTGATGCGGAGAGTTTCAGATAATCACAACGCACCGGCGAACGTGAGAGCACCGCGTTTGCCACCCCCACAATCTGGGCGGTGGAACGGTAATCGGTATCAAGACCGACGTCGGCGGCCAAAGGCGCGAATTCCTCCGAGAAGTGCAGCAAATCATAACTGCTGGCACCTGCAAACGAATAGATGGTCTGTGCGGGGTCGCCGACAACACATACATTACGGTTTCCATCCAGCCAAAGTTTCATCAACCTGTGTTGCAATGGAGAGACGTCCTGATACTCATCAACAGTCAACCATCCTATAGACGTACGAATGGAAGCAGCTGCCTCGGGAAAATCCGTGAGCACATGGCAGACCATCAAAAGGATGTCGTTGAAGTCCATGACTCCCTTGGCGCTTTTCTCGGCCTCATACGCCGTATACATCTCTGCGAAACGTTGCGGCTCAATGCCTGCCGGAGGTAGTCGGTGTGAGACGGCACACAGCTTCGGATAGTCATCGGGAGCCACCAAATTGACTTTCGCCCAATTGATCTCGTCAATGAGACCATGGATATCAGAAAGACCGAACCGCTCCGAATTGTCAAATCGTTGCAACGCCTGGGAGATGATGGGTTCCACGTTTGCAGCAATCTGAGGGAACGGCGCCTCACTGATATCCGACCACACCATTCTCAGTTGCCGCAAAGCTTCCGAATGGAATGTGGCGGACCGCACGGAATCGCCCACACCCAGAGTCTGCAGCCGACCACGCATTTCGGATGCGGCCTTGACCGAAAAAGTGACGGCCAGTACTCTGCTTTGGTCCATTTGCCCTGTGGCGCAACCATAGGCGATGCGGCGCGTGACCGTACGTGTCTTGCCAGACCCTGCCCCTGCGACGATGCGTACAGGCCCACCAAACGTGGTGGCCGCCAGACGCTGCGATTCATCCAAACCATCCAAAATGGAGTCCGTATCAGTTCCCATATCACTATTGTTACAGCCCCACTGCCCCAATCCAATGAAACACCGACCAAACGGTGCACGTCAAAAACGGCAATGACATGCGTTGCAGTAAAATGGCAGTGTGACTTTACATAGCAACCTTACTCTGGCAGCACTTGCCTCAGATACGATGCCCTCGATAGCTGTCGCCGCAGTACGCGACGTACAACAGACGAATGAAACCGACAAGGGAGCCGGCATATCCTATGCCGTTGTACAGGATATCTCTGGGGCACTGTACGACGTGTATGCCGCTGAAAGCAAGGAAGGGTGCGAGCGTCTAAGCAGCCGCGCAGCAGCAGCAAAAACCTTGGCAGGCG
The DNA here is from genome assembly GCF_058505595.1 of Bifidobacterium sp. ESL1118. NCBI lineage: Bacteria > Bacillati > Actinomycetota > Actinomycetes > Bifidobacteriales > Bifidobacteriaceae > Bifidobacterium > Bifidobacterium sp. ESL1118. Next base: position 899,365 of record NZ_CP196371.1, on the reverse strand, counting down.
TCAGAGGTGCGAACGGGTTGGGGTTCCTCATGGATGCGTTCACAGCATTCAAGCCTGCATCGAACGAACCAGGCAAAAGCCGTAAGGCGGTATTGGTCACCCCACATATCAACGGTGAATGCCGTCCTCTTGATTTGTTCACGTTGGAGGACTGTTCCAGCGCGGGGACGGCCATCGGCGCCTTGCACATGCTCAGTCCGGATTTTGTGGCAAAAGCCGAATACCCTTCCTTCACCAGCACCCAAATCCGCCAGCAGCTGGCCCGTTGGATTGAGCGTCTGCAACGCGCCGGCCATGTACCATCGGCTATCACAACAAGCTGGTCCAACATCATAAACACCGATGACATCTGGCGTTTTTCAACCTGTTTCACACATGGCGGTTTTGAAGACGGGGACTTTGTCTTTTCGGATTCCACCATCAATGCAGTGACCAATTGGCAGAACATGCAGGTCAACGACCCGGCGCGAGATCTTGCCTGGACCTTCCTGAAACTTGATAGCGAGCACCGCAACCAAGTGCTGAGCTCATACGGAACCATGATGGGTTCCAAACTCGATGACCTTATCATGATTCGGGCCAACCTCTGGCTGCAGATGGAGCAAGTGGGCGAATTCATGGAGTCCATGCACCAAGGAGACCACGCTCAGATCGTCAAGTTCAAGGCACAGGTGGAAAAACTGGCCCACGAACTCACCGTCATCACCAACAGGGAAAACGCCAAAGCAAGCGAGAGGCCGAGGAACACAGTTCAAGTCGTCGATTCACGTGAGAACAATCCGAAATCAGCTGTGCATGGCACAGCGGAAACAGGCGGCGCACCATTGAATCCGCCCGAGCAAGACGTTGAGGTCAAAAATTCCGGCGAAGAAGATGACAAGACCAATTCCATCTCGATACACACCTCACTGCGCTCCGCCCCCACCGAGGTATTCAGCGTGGAGGATGTTGAGGAGACACTGAAAGACGATCCAGACACCACCGGCAACAAGCAGGCAGTCACACAGTCCAAAGCCAAGCATGAGTCTGATCAAGACGAAACGGCAGACTCCCCTGTCAATTTTGAGCCATCAAAACCATATTCCGCAGTGACACACACTGACGCCAACGAAAATATGAGCGACGAGGCAAAGAGCACAAAACACGGCAACGGTCCGTCGACTTACCCGCCCATGCCTCGTCCGTCTTCATCTGTGACCATCGCCATGGCCGTGCCTGAGCTATCGGAGGACTCTTCTCAGTCACCGACCGATGACGATGCAAACCAAGTTGAGACAATATCGATTTCAAAGCTTGACGAAGAGAAGACACAGCCTGAAGCAAAAAACAGGAAAACGAATACAATGAAAGCCGAAAGCGAACATTGTAACCTGCTGTGCCTGCACATGAGAGACAATGGGATGTATTCAGCCAAGCACAGCTGGGCCAATCAATGACCTGCCGCACGCAGAAAACGGAAAGAGGATCCATGGACGTCGAATTCGGCATTCAAAATGTTTCTAGACCAGTCAACTTCACCACTTCAGACAGTGAAGATTCCATTGCCAAGACAATAGACGAGGCGTTGAGCGCACATACATCGATACAGGTGACTGACAGCAAAGGACGCCGCATCATTGTGCCCGCAAACGCATTGGGATATGCCATAGTGGGGTCAGAGACAAAACATGCAGTGGGCTTCGGTCAATGACATGCGACCGGTGTTGAGCATTCGCCAGACCTGAACGGGTCTATCATGTGTCGGTCAGCTTTCCATTAGCTGACCGACACATTTTTATGCACTCCCCTACGGATGATTTCATGAGCCACAGCATCCTGAGTAACATTCTCACCCAAACGGTTGGGCTTTCCATCCCCATGCCAATCGGAGCCTCCCGTTACCAGAAGATCGAATCTACAGGCCAGCCGCAAAAGGCGCGCATGTTCGGCATCGTCGTTGCCCCGATTCCATACTTCAAGCCCGCCGAGCCCCTCACGCACCAGCAACTCTATTTGACGGTCCGAAAGCAGTATGGCATTACGGCCACGGTCTGCCGGATGGGCTATGACGCTGATGCCACCGGCTTCGCGGATGGCATCCACAACTTCCATAGCGCTTGGCGAGGCAGTAGGAATGTAGTATTTGCTTGATGCTGACACTGCCCCGGCAAAAGCCTCGGAACGGTTGGGATATACACCTGCAGCAACAAGGGCATCAGCCATGTGCGGCCTGCCCACCGTGGTCTTACTCCCTTTTTTGATCTGGAGCAACACGCTTTCCCACGTAATGGGAAAATCCTCACTCAACAACGAAACCATGGATTTCGCACGCTGTATACGTTTTTGCCGCGTTTTTTCAAATAGGTCCATCAACCGTCGATTCGTACGGTCATAGTTAAATCCAAGAACGTGAACCGAAACGGTGCCGAACTCTGCAGTCACCTCAGTACCGAGGATCAACGGCATATCTGAGGCCTTGGATGCCTCCAAGGCTTCGTCCCATCCTTCAGTCGTATCGTGATCAGTGATGGCAACGCCGTGAAGGCCTGATAATTGAGCATCTGCCATCAATTCGGTAGGGGTTTTGGTACCATCAGAATATACTGTATGGCAATGAAGATCCCAACCAATGGTCGTACGTTGTGTAGATCCTGATGATTCGGTCATACTACTATCGTAGGCCAAGCCACTGCCTTGAAGTAACTATGAGGAAAGATGGTGCATGATATCAAACAAGCCCGGTGCCAAACACAGGAACATTCCCAATCAAACCAAAGAAGGCACTGCACGGGTGAACGCCGACATGGACCGTGACGATTGTGGCCACAATAAGGTTCACGACGACGCATTGCTCGAGACACTTGCAACTTCAGCCGACCTTGCCGACTTACAACCTGGGTCCAGCAGGAGACCGACTGGATTCCTCCACAGCAATGTCTGGACGTATCTCATCATGCTCATTGCTTCGGCATGCGGCTTGTTTGCGTCCTTGATGCTTTCTGCCGAAACGCTGCAACTCGCCAGACATCCGAATGCAAGATTAAGCTGCGATGTCAATTCAGTGCTGTCATGCACAACTGTTGCACAATCGCATCAGGCTGAAATAATCAAATTTGCAGGAGTCAGTTTTCCCAACGCATTCTTCGGCATCGCCGCCTATAGTGTGTTCGTCACCATTGCCGTGATCGGGTTGGCCGGCGTGGTGGTGCCCAGATGGTTCGCCACATGCACTTGGCTGGGGGGTCTGGCAGCCCTGTTGTATGCCTACTGGCTTTCATACCAGTCCGTTTTTGTCATAAAGGCGCTTTGCCCATGGTGCATGTTCATGATGTTCTCGACCACGGTACTCTTCATGGCTCTCAGCCATGCCACTGTGACGGTGCAGAATATTCCGCGCGACAACAAGCCCTTTCAAACTTATTACCGTCTGCATTATGACCTCATGGTGGACTTGATCTGGATTCTTGCCATCGCTGCCGTGATCATATTCAAGGAAGGCTCAGCACTGTTTTCTCTATGATATACGCCGGAGGACGAACTGCCTGGCGTATCTGGTTTATGCGGGAATGTGCTGATTCACCTGCCGTCGTCAGATTCACACCGCCGGGCAATTCATACGTTGTGGTTTTACATACACTGTAGTTTTCACAACAATTCTACCCGACCTACAATGGTGGCGTTCCCGGTGAGTTTCACGTTTTTGTCGCTGACCTTCAGGTGCAGCAGTCCACCACGTACACGGATATCCCACCGGCTCACACCCGTCTTCGCTCTGAGCACCACTGCTGTGGCACCCAGTCCAGTGCCACAGGAAAACGTCTCACCCGCCCCCCTCTCATACACCCGCATGATTGCCCTGCCAACGTCACCAGCCTCGTCCAAACTGTCGATACGGACGAACTCTACGTTCTGACCTGACTCGATCGCCGGCTTCACCAGAGGTTTTCTCGTTAGATCAAGCTGTCCAACAACGAATGGAATAGACTCTGAAGACTGGCCTAGGCTTCCGCCCTGCATGTTGCCCACCACTACCACGTGGGGATTGCCCATGTCCACAAACGTACCTCGCCACGAACCATCATGCCCTGGCAGTGTCACCATGTACGAGCCTTCGTCCCCTAACCGCCAAGTTCCCAGCGAGACCTCGAAAACATCACTGCCATAGGGATCAATAGCCCCCAGCGAACGCAACGTCTTCACTCCCGCTCTTGTTCCCAAGATGAAGGGGTCACCTCCTACCGCCGACGCCAATCCCTCACGTTGAGCCAGCAATGTGACCGCCCTGGTACCGTTGCCGCACATCTCGGCGATCGATCCATCGGCATTGCGGTAATCCATAAACCAACCAGCACCAGCATCTTCACAGCCATGAATCCGCGAATCAGCCAGATCCGAAACGGCGTTTGGATGGGTCAAACGAATAAGTCCGTCGGCTCCGATGCCGAAACGCCTGTCGCACAAGTGCCGTACTTCCTGGGCCGTGGGTTCAAAGGCGCCCTGGTCATCGATATACAGGACGAAATCATTCCCAGTGGCCTGGGCTTTGTATACAAACCGCGGAAGAGTCATGCCACTAGTGTAAATGCAGCCTGAAACTTCAGCGACAGGCCAACATGATGCCCAACGGGTACAGTGGAATCAGCATGAAGGCATATTCCATGGCAATCTGTTCAGGAGGCAAAAAGACATGGTTTCAAACGCTCCCATCGGTGTCTTTGACTCTGGACTCGGCGGTATCTCGGTGGTACGGCAGATGCGTTCAGCCATGCCGAACGAACGCATTCTGTATTTCGGTGACTCCGCCAATGCGCCGTACGGCACCAAAACGCCTGAACAGGTACGTGCCCTCTCCTTTTCCATTGTAGACAGATTCGCCAAGGAGCACGTCAAGGCCGTCGTCATAGCGTGCAACACGGCCACATCCGCTGCCGTCAATGCCCTTCGCGACACATATGATTTCCCCATCGTCAGCATGGAACCTGCATTGAAGCTGGCCTGCGACAGAGGCAACGGCAAACCGCAACGCATCATCGTTGCGGCGACAAACCTCACACTTAAAGAGCGTAAATTCGCCAATCTGATGCATCGCTTCGACAGTGGCAACACCATCTACCGCCAACCATGCCCAGACCTTGTGGAGATTGTGGAGCAGGGACGTTTGGACGACCAAGACCTGGTGATGAAGACGCTCCACAGCTACTTCGACAGTTATGACCTCAATTCCATCGATTCGGTGGTGCTGGGTTGCACGCACTTTGTATTCTACCGTGATTATTTCCGCCGGCTTCTGCCCAAGGCAATCGCCATCATCGATGGCAACGAAGGCACGGTGCGCCATCTGAAGGAGCTGCTTCGAGAAACACAGAGCCTTGCGGCATGCGACGCCCTGGGCAGTGTGACATTACAGAATTCAGACACCAGTCCACATATGACAAAATTGGCGCAGGCGATGCTCGAACGCAGCGGAAATTGAACACTGCACTCATCATTGCAGCAACAATCGGTTGGTCTTGTCAGCTTACATGACCACGGTTGTTGGGTATAGTTTTTCACAGTCCCTTTTGCCGGCATTAAGAGACGACCTTCAGAATTGTCCTTTGGAGCGGCGTAATCTTATGTCCATCACAAAACGAATCAGTCCTTCATGAAAGGAACACCGATGGCAGAAAAGACGGCAATCATTGATGTAGGAGGCGGGTACCGAGCAATCTACGGAGCCGGAGTCACCGATTGGATGCTTGACAATGACATTAGCATTGACCATGCCTATGGCATTTCGGCAGGTAGCGCCGACCTGTTCTCATTCCTATGCGGCCAGCGCGGGCGCACGTACAAATTCTACACCGAGTATGCATTCCGCAAGGAATATGCCAGTGCCTCCAACTTCTTCAAAAAGCACAATTTCGTCGATCTTGACTACGTGTATGGCACACTGTCCGACCACGATGGAGAATATCCCTGCAACTATAAGACGTTCAAGGCCAACCCCACAGACTTCACCGTTGTGGCCTGCAATGGGTACACCGGCCATCCCACATACTTTGGTAAGGACAGCATAGCCCAAGATAACTATGATGTCATGAAGGCGTCGTCAGCGCTTCCTGTGGCGGGCCAGCCTTACATGATTAAAGGGGTTCCATACTTCGACGGAGGCCTCGCCGATCCGGTACCGGTTCGCAAAGCGTTCGACGATGGCGCAGACCGCATCATCCTCATCCTTACGCATGAATACGACTTCATCCGCCAAGCCAAGAAAGACATCATTCCGGCATCGCTGCTCCACCGCTCCTACCCAGCTGCGGCGCACGGCTTGAAGATGCGCTACAAGACATACAATGATGAGGTCACCTTGGCCAAACAATACGAGGCGGAAGGCAAGATACTCATTCTGGCCCCCAAGAACCTCTACGGACTCAATACGCTTTCCAAGGACCTTGACTCGTTGAAGAAAATGTATAAAGAAGGCTATGACGATGCCCAAAAAATAACCGAGTTCCTTGAACGCTGATTCAAACCAAAGTGAGAAATGAACGCAAACCGTTGTGTCGGGAATCAACAATCGTTGACCCCGTTGCACAGCGGTTTCGATATTTGTTCCTAGGCGTTCCTCACCACGACGGATGCCTACTTCGCAGAATCAGAGGCAATGGTAGCCTTCGTCATCTCGTCGAACAATTCATTGTATCCCCCGGGTGTGGAGGATGGGAGCACGACGGTCTTTGCATTATTGGACTCACTCAACGAGCGCATCACGTCCAGGTATTGGTTGAACAACACCACGTTGTTCACGGAGTCGATATCCATACCCACAGCCTGCAGACTCTTAATCTGGTCCACGATACCATTGGCGATTTCACGGCGGTAATTTGCCTGACCTTCACCTTGCAGACGCGTCTTTTCCGCATCTGCAGTCGCCTGCGTTTCGATTTGGATGCGCTGAGCCTCGGCACGCTGACGGGTAGCCTCTTTTTCACGCTGTGCGGCATTGATCGAGTCCATGGCCGTCTTGACTGCCGGGCTAGGGTCGATGGCCGTGATCAGTGTCTTGACGACTGTGAAGCCAAACTTGGACATCTCTCCCCCGACCGTCTTCTGCACGTCAGCGGCCACATCATCCTTCCTTGCGAAAGCATCATCAAGGGAGAGGGCCGGAATGGCACTACGCAACGCGTCCTCAACATAGCTGCGCAACTGGCCTGCTGGATCGCCAAGCTCGTAATAGGCGGTGGCAACGTTGTTTTGGTCCACCCGAAACTGCACTGATGCCACCACAGTGACGAAAACATTATCGAGCGTTTTTGTTTCGAGCTTGACATTGAGCTGGTTGACGCGCATGTTCGTCTTCGTTGCGATGCGGTCCACAAATGGAACCTTGGCGTGGATGCCCGCGAACTGCACATCCTTGAACTTGCCAAACCTCTCAACAATATACGCCTGCTGCTGCGGAACAACGAATAGCGATAAGCCCAATGCAACTGCAGCAATGACAACAACAATGAGCAAGATTACAGTAGACCCAAACAGAACCATTTCAAACATACTTCCTTCCATTTCCCCGTATCATTAACAGACAGCCGCTACCGCAGACCGTTCAACAAGTATACCAACATATTCGTGCGTCTAATGGAAGATTGATAATACCAAAATACGTTATCCGCCAAATACTCAAATCGCATTGTTGGCGATGATTTGTTTGTACATTGCAACGATCCGCACTCAAAAGCATGGAACAATAAACGTACGTTTTTTTGATTTAATTATTATGCATAAAACGTTATATGCTAGATGCCACTTCTACCGATGGGACTAGAGTGGTGGAAGACGAGGTCGGCATGGCATGTACCGTACGATTTTGCTGATGATTGGAGTATCGTGTCCACCCGAATACTGCAGAAAAAATAAGAGGAGTTTCCATGACAAGAGTTGCGATAATAGGTTGCACGCATGCGGGCACACAGGCGGCTACTTCAATCCTTAAGGAACACCCTGACTGGACAGTTGACGTTTTCGAGCGCAACGACACTGTGTCGTTTGTGTCGGCGGCCATCGCGCCATGGGTTGGTGGGCATGTCAACGATACAAAGGACATGTTCTATTCTTCCCCCGAGCAACTGGAACGGCTCGGAGCGAATATGCATATGAAATATGACGTCGTCGACATCAGCGTTGAAGATGGGACCCTTGAGGCGAAAAACATCTCAACAGGCAGGATCGAGCACTTCGATTACGACAAATTAGTTATTGCAACAGGCTCCAAACCTTCGATTCCGGCGATACAAGGCGTTGATGAGGGTGAAAGCAACGGTACGATCCTACCCTGTAAGAACTTCGATGATGCGAAAACAATCGTCGAAAAGGTGCCACACATTACATCGGTCATTATCGTGGGCGCCGGTTATGTAGGATCCGAACTGGCCGAACAGTTCAGTCTCAAAGGTATCAAGACCACACTAATAGACGCTCTTCCACACATTCTTGGCAATGAGTATGACCCGGATGTCACAATCAAGGCGGAACAGGAATTGCAACAACATGGTGTCAGTCTGGCTCTCAAACAAAAAGTGGTGGCGTTCCGACCAGGTGCCGGAGGCAAGGACTCCCCCGACAACGCCATAACCGCGGTCACTGAACTAGGATCATACAATGCCGGACTTGTCGTGATGGGTGTTGGCTTTATACCCAATACTGAATTTGTCTCGTCACAGCTACACACACTTGGCTACGGAGCCATCATCGTGGATGATTTCATGCGGGCATCGAACCCCGATGGTGAGGTTCTGAACAATGTCTTTGCCGCCGGCGACTGCGCCACTGTACACTTCAACCCAACCGACAGTGAAGAATATCGTCCCTTGGTTTCAAGTGCCATACGTCAAGGACAGCTCATCGGAAAGAACATAGCAAAGCCAGTTGATGCCTACTTGGGGACTCAGTGCACGACAGGGGTGCAGCTGTATGACATGTGTCTGGCTTCCAGTGGCGTGACGTTGGAACGAGCGCTACGCCGCCATATCGATGCAACGTCACTCACCATCACCACGGACTATCGTTCAAAGTTCATGCCGACCAACACCCCCGTGACGGCGACGTTGGTGTGGAACAAGGGCACAAGAAAGGTGCTGGGTGCGCAGTTCGCAGCCAAACACGACATTTCCATGGCTGCCAATCTCATTTCCGTGGCGATCCAAGCCAAGTTCACCATCGACCAGTTGGCGGAAATCGACCAGCTGTATCAGCCTAATTTCGCCAGACCGCTCAATTTCATCACCCAAGTTGCACAAGAGGCAGTGGCACAGTATAAATAAAACAAATGAATCAGTAATGCAGAACTCGCACAGCTAACCGTATTGAAAACGCGATCCGAACTGTGTGACAAACGGGCAATATTGCCGACACTGCGGATTGCCGGCATTGCACATTGATGCCATGTTGGCACATATGCCTGTTACAACTTATGTAATACAGACATACGTGCGCTATGACCGCGGTCAGATTCTCAGGCCCATTCGCATGCACCTCGTCATCTGGCCGCACACAACCATTATTCCGTACGCAACGCAGTGGCAGGATCCTGCTTGGCGGCCTTGCGCGATGGGATGATGCCACCTATCAACGTCAGCACCACAGAAAGCAGAATCAACGCCACTGCCCCACCGAACGGCAGCACGCCTGAGACACGAGTGGTGCCCATGAAATGGTGAAGGATGGCGTTGCCAGGCACCAACAGAATAAGCGTGACCACGATGCCCAGCACCCCAGAACACAGGCCTATAATGCCCGTCTCGGCGTTGAACACGGTGGAGACGTTGTGCTTGGAGGCTCCCATAGCGCGCAGGATGCCGATCTCCTTGGTGCGCTCAAGCACCGAGATGTAGGTGATGATGCCAATCATGATCGACGAGACCACCAGGGACACGCCGACGAAGGCGATGAGCACATAGGTGATGACGTTGATGATGGTGGTCACCGAGTTCATCATGAGCCCTGCATAGTCCGTATAGACGATGCGGTCCTTCTTCTTGGCACCGTCGTTGTAGCGCTTGATGGCGTCCTCGATGTTGTTCTTGGCCTTGAAGCTGTCGGCATAGATCTTGATCGAGCTGGGGGCGTTGCGGCCGATGACGCCGAAATCGGAGAGGTTGTCGTTGTACGTCCCCGCTGAGACATATCGGTTGTAGATGGAGACCAACACGTCCTGAGAAGCAGTGGCGATGTAGCTGTCGAAACTCTGCGCCACCTGCTGCTCATCCATCTGACCCAAGGCAGCCTCAGGGTTGGCTGCGGCCGCTGGATTGCCCGCTGCTTGGGCTGCAGCATCGCGTTGCTCAGAGGCTTGGCCCGCCGATACTCCGGACTGGCCGCCTGTCGCCGCACCGCCGAGCCCGCCTGGAGCCGAGACCATGAGCGACTTGGCCATGTTCGCCTTGTCGGAGACACCGAGCGATGCCACATAGGCCTTGGCATCAGCTGCCTTGGCAGCATCGCCGGACGGAGCAAACTCCATGCCGTTCAACACGTTCTTGGTGCGATTGGCCTTCTGATCGGCCACGATGGCACTGGAGTTCGCATGGTCGATGATCCGGTTGGTGAGCATGCGCGTATAGCCGATGCCCGGAGCCAGCGGTGTGGTCTTCGCATCCCGATTCGAACGGACCACGCCGACCACCTTGAGCTTCATTGCCGACGATGAGCCGATGAGCTTGTTGACCTGGTCGGCATCGCCACCGACGTATTGGTATGTGCCATCAGCTCCGCGCACATACTGATCGGATGCCGGCAACAGAGTGAGCTTCTGTTCCAACGCCTTCGAGTAGTCGATGCGCTTGGTGTCAGTCTTCACCTTCTTGCCACTGTTCAGATCGTTCATCATGGTGTCATAGTCCGCGCTCGGCAACATTCCCAATTCGTAGAGCTGGGTGAGCGGAATCTGGTTGTTCCTATCGAGCACCAGGACTACCTGATCGGCGCTCTTGGGCCAATGTCCCTTGACCACGTTGTAGTTGTCGGTAATCACCGAGCTGATGGGCTGCTTGGAGGCATGCTCGCCCGGCATGATCTCGGCGAAGGCCTCGGGCGCCGTATTCGCCTGGCTCTTGCCAGTGAACAGAGCCATTTGCTTGGACTGCATGCCCGATATATCCGTTGACGAAGTATTGAGGCCCGCAATGGTGCCGGCCACACTCTGGGACGAGGATCCGCCGAGCTTGACACCATCCACATCGACGAGCTTTCCCGCCTTGTCATGGGTAAATACGGAGAACCGCGGTGAGTAGGAGTACTGCACACCAACGTCTCCCACATACTGGCGCACTTCGTTGTTTGGCGAATCGAGGTATTTCTTGAAGGGACTGAGATTGTTCTCGGTGATGCCTCCTGTAACGCTTGAGGCACCCATGACTGACGAATCATCAGGATAGATGCCGTTGCGCGCATTCTTGGTCTTCTTGGGGTCCAAGGCGTTCTGGGCGGTGTCCATGATCTTGTTCATGTCGAAGGTCTGCTCGCTGATCTCGATGGGGTACTCAGTCAGCGTCTCCTTCTGAATGTCAGTGATGTAGCGGTTCACGCCTGTGGAGACCGACAAAATCAGCGCGATGCCGATGATGCCGATGGAACCGGCGAAGGCGGTAAGGAAGGTGCGGCCCTTCTTGGTCCTCAAGTTGTTGAAGCTCAGGGCGATGGACGTGGCCAACGACATGGAGGCATGGCCGAGGTTCCGGTGTTTTGCCGGCTCTGAGTCTGCGCCATCCTCCAGCTCATACGGATCGGAATCGCCGCGGATCGTACCGTCCTGCAGCTTGACGATGCGTGTGGCGTATTCCTCTGCAAGCTCGGGGTTGTGGGTCACCATCACCACGAGGCGGTCCTTGGCCACTGACTTCAGGATGTCCATGACCTGCACACTGGTCTCGGAGTCCAAGGCGCCGGTGGGTTCGTCAGCCAGCACGATGTCGGGGTCGTTGACCAGGGCGCGCGCGATAGCCACGCGCTGCATCTGGCCTCCGGAAAGCTGGTTGGGCAGCTTGTTGATATGGTCGCCAAGTCCGACCTGTTGCAGAGCCTTGACCGCACGTTCGCGCCGTTCCTTGCGACCCACGCCGGAAATGGTGAGCGCCAACTCCACATTGGAAAGGATGGTCTGGTGACCGATGAGGTTATAGCTCTGGAAGACGAAACCGACCGTATGGTTGCGATAGGAGTCCCAGTCACGGTCATTGTATTTTTTGGTGGAGGTACCGTTGATGATGAGATCGCCGCTGTCGTAGCGGTCGAGGCCGCCGATGATGTTAAGCAGAGTGGTCTTGCCTGAGCCGGACGGCCCCAAGATGGCCACGAACTCGTTGTCGCGGAGATTGAGGCTCACCCCGTCGAGGGCTTTTTGCACAAAGTCGCCCGTTTTGTACTGTTTGCTGATGTTTTCCATACGAAGCATTCCCGCCCCAATCTGCTCGTTGTCTATTTCAAACATTGTAACAGAACATGGCATACCGTTCCCCTGCAGGCAGACAAGGACCGGCACTCAGATTCGTATGCTGCCGACATGCGCAAAATCCGGAACACGATTCCATTTGACCACGTATCCGGCGCCGTGGGCGCAGAACACGGAATCAGGCGTGTTCTCCATATCCTGCGCGGGGTCGTACGCTGCAGCGGCAATGACCGCTTCGGCATCATGACAGGGTTCATAACCCGAGAACATGCAGTTGAGACTACCCATACCGTGCGTATAGACATTGACTTCCATGGCATAGTCACGCATCTGCTCCACAGGGGCGTTGCCCTCGAGCGCGGCTTCTACGCCATCGCTTTGCGGTGCCTCGTATCGACCGCCCATGCGCTCCACATCGGCCATGGCACGGCCGAGCGAGACCTGCGGCACGATGAGCGAAAAACGATACCACGGTTCCAGCAGCTGGCACTGACCCTGCGCTTTGAGCTCCATGAGCCCCTGACGAACCGCGCGGTACGTGGCCTCACGAAAATCCCCACCTTCGGTGTGTTTCTCGTGTCCACGGCCGGCCACCAGCGAGATATGGATGTCGGTAATAGGAGCGCCGATGAGCACGCCCAAGTGCTCCTTCTCGCCTAAGTTGGTAAGCACCAAGTGCTGCCAGTTAGCCGCCAACGCATCGGTGCTGCACTGCGAATCGAACACCAAACCACTGCCGCGAGCGCCTGGACGCAGGGCAAGGTGGACTTCGGCATAGTGCCGCAAGGGCTCAAAATGACCGATACCCTCAATCGAGGCAGTGATGGTCTCGCGATAGAGCACTCCACCTTTGGCGAACGTCACTTCAAGGCCAAAACGGTCACGAAGCATCTGGACGATCACCTCGAGCTGCACGGCGCCCATCAATTGCACATGAATCTCCTGCAGCCTGCTCACCCAACGGACGTGGAGCAATGGATCCTCATCCTCAAGCACACGCAACGCCGCAAGGACCTTATGGGTGTCAGCTTCGACCTGCGGCACAGCCTGATAGCTCAGCACCGGCTGCAATTCGCTGGCGCCACTGTCCTGTTCAAAACCCAGACCCTCTCCCGGATATGTGTGGTCAAGCCCAGTCAAGGCACACACCATAGCTGCTTCAGCCCGAGCCACCAAATCGAACTTTGCACCATCGTAGCGACGAATCTGATCGATTTTCTCATGCCAATCGTCACCCTGGGACCTACCGTCTTCCAAATGAACCATGCCGCTGCCACGGTGATGGAGATTGAGTGTGGATTTGACGGCAAGGCTGCCCCCAGTCACCTTGACCCAAGTCAGTCTCGAGCCCTGTCCATCATGGGAGACCTTAAAGACACGTGCACCAAACGTTTCCCCATATGTTCGCTCTTCTGTATATGCCTCAAGTCCGTCGAGAAAACCGTCGATGCCATCCAGTTTGAGTGCCGAACCGAAATAGCAGGGAAACATCTTACGACGAGCTACAAGCGAGCGCATCGTATTTGGAGAAAGCCTGCCAGCGTGCAGGAACTCATTGATCGTGCTCTCTGCAGTGGCCTCATCGTCATCGAGCAAAGGCACCTCCTCGCGCTTCTCCGGGCGAGGCAAGGACGCATCGCTGAAATCGATGCAACCTTGGTCAAGACTACGCCGAAGTTCCTCCAGCACCCATGCTCTATCGGCGCCTGCGGCATCCATCTTGTTGATGAAAATGAACACAGGAATATGGTGATGCTTTAAGAGCCGCCAAAGCGTGCGAGTGTGGCCTTGCACTCCGTCCGCGGCTGAGATGACCAGTATGGCGTAATCCAACACGGCTAAGGTTTGCTCGGTCTGTGCTGCAAAGTCAACATGACCGGGTGTGTCAAGCAACGTCAGTTCCAAGCCGCCATGGCGCACCATGGCCTCTTTGGAGACAATCGTGATGCCGCGTTCACGCTCCATGTTGTCGGTGTCAAGAAACGCATCACCATCATCGACTCGGCCAAGTCGTCGTATTTCGCCGCTTCGGTACAGCAAAGCTTCGCACAATGTGGTCTTGCCTGCATCCACGTGCGCCAGAACGCCCGCCGTAACCCGTTTTACCTTTACATCTTCACCCATTGCCATCCCCCCCTCCACGCCTAAACCGCTTTCAACATAGTGAAACCAGAGTGCCACTGCAAGCCTACAAGCCCATAAACGACCAACTACCATACTAATATCGGTTGAAATCACACATTGCACATTACGAAGGAGTGAGAGTGAGCGAAGTCTGCAGTTCAGGAATAGACATTGAACATGATGGCCACAGGGTGAATGTGGGGATTTTGGGAGCAGGTGCCATCGCACACACCATGGCAAAGACGTTGACGATGATGGCCAGGGACCCACGATACAACTCATTGATCCGCCCTTACGCCGTCGCCGCGCGAGACGCGCACAGGGCTGAGGCATTTGCGAACCAGCACGGGCTTACAACCTGGTATGGATCCTATGATGAGCTGCTCGACGACCCGCATGTGGACCTCATCTATATAGCGACCCAGCATAGTCTGCACGCCGAACAAGGCATCGCCTGCGTCAAGGCAAACAGGCAACAACATTGCTTTCCACAGCTCAAAAAGCCAACATCCTTTGTGCGGAGGCGATTTGGCCTCGGTACATGCCTTCACGCACGCTCATCGATGACATCATAGGTTCCGGCGCCATCGGAGACGTCAAAGCCGTCAGCGCAACCATGGGCGGGTCTGGAACGCATGTGCAACGCCTCATTGATCCAAATCTCGCAGGAGGCGCGCTCTTGGATGTTGGCATTTATACGTTGAACTTCATGGACATGGCACTTCGCGATAGGTCATCACGTGAAATCAGCTCCATCACAACAACGATGGTGCCATATCAAACGGGTGTGGACGCGCAGGATTCCATCACAGTCTGCTACGACGACGGCGTGATGGCGACTAACTTCTCATCCATGGTTGCAACCTGCGACAACATGGGCATCGTCAGAGGGGACGAAGGATATCTCACATGCCAAACCATCGACAACCCCAAGGCAATCGACGTATACGACAACAGCCATCGTCTCATCAAACACTATGATGCCCCCAGTCAACTCACCGGCTACGAATATGAGGTGGCGAGTGCTGCAAGAGCCATACTCGAAGGGAAAACGGAATGTGCACAGATGCCACATGCCGACACTATTCGCATGATGAATCTCATGGATAGCATCCGCGGAATCTGGGGATTGGAATACCCCTTTGAATAAGTTTCACGACAGCTAAATCGAATCCCAGAGACGGCACCTGCAAAAACCGACGTTAAGTGTCGTTGACTACGTGAGCAAGAAGCAGCCAACGACGTTTCCGTCCATAACTGCGGGTGGCAAAAAATCCGCAGGACCATTCACTTCACCGCGTCCAGCAATTATTGAACGGCTTCCCGCCGAACCCAACATTTTCGTGCGACTTTTGGAAAGCCGCGCGGCGCCTCCAGCGAAAAGCCCATAGGGTTCCCCGCTACTTGACCGCGCCGCGCATCACCCCACCCACGACCCACTTCTGGGCGAAGATGTAGACGATGATGATTGGTGCCATGGCCATCAGGTAGCTTGCAAACGCCATCGGATAGTTCGTGGCGAACTGCGAGCTGAACACATACTGTGCCAGCGGAATGGTCTGGTTGCTCTGGTCGGTGAGCACGATGAGCGGCATGAGGAAGTCGTTCCAAGCCCATAGCGCCGTCAAAATGGCGATGGTGGCATTGATGGGACCCATGAGCGGGAAGATGATCTTCCAGAAAATGGTCCATGTGCTGGCACCATCGATGCGGGCCGCCTCCTCGAGCGAGATCGGAATCGAGCGGATGAACCCGGTGGCGATGAAGAGGTTCGTACCCAATCCAAGCACGGTGTACAGGATGATGAGCCCCACCGTGTTGTCAAGGTGCAGGGAGCCCATCTGCTTGGCGAGCGGCAGCATGATGACAGGGAATGGCACGAACATGGCCGCGATGAAGAAATAGTAGACGAAGCGGAAGAACCGCTTGTCCATGTTTCGCGCCACGGCATAGGCCACAAAGGTGTTGGTCAGCAAGGTGAGCAGCACAGCGACCACTGTGATGATGGCAGAGTTGAGCGCCGCCTTGGGGAAGTTCACCTTGGCCGAAGCGTCGGCGAAATTGTGCCATTCCCACGTTGTCGGCAGACTGAACGTACCTGCCTGCGCAGGGGTCTTGAGCGCAGTGACGATGGTGAAGTACAGCGGCACCAGCACGATGAGCGAAAGTACCGCGATGACGGCGGTGAGCCACCAGTTGATGTTGTGGTCCCGTCTATACGCCTTCTTCCTACCGCCGTGATCCGATGGACCTGCCACCTTTACACTCGAGCCTGATGTCTGTGCTGCGATTGTTGTCTGTGCCATTGCCGTTCCAGTCTTTGAAGTTTTCGACATTGTTGTTTGCTGCATCGTCTCCTCCTTTCAGACCTTTTCCTGGCTGCTGGAGACCTTGAGCTGGACGAATGCCATAACCGCCAGCAAAACGAAGAAGAGCACGGCATTGGCCGTTTGATACGCATATTCGCCACCGGTCAAGCCACCCTTCCAGATGAGGTACGTTACCGTCTCCGTCTTGGAATCCGGCCCGCCATCCGTCAGCGCCACCACTTGGTCGAAGGTGTTGAGCGCGTTCTTCAGCGAGAGTACCAAATTGATGGTGAGGAATGGACTGATGAGAGGGAAGGTGATTTTCCAGAACTTCTGCCAGGCATTGACTCCGTCGATGACCGCGGCCTCATAGATCTCGTCGTCAATGGTCTGCAGCCCCGCCAAATAGAGCAGCACCGAATACGCCGTCCCCTGCCAGACCGCGAGGAAGACGATCGGAACCCAAGAATACTGTTCGCTGGTGAGCAACGACTGCGAAAGCCAGCTAATGTGCAACGCCTTGCCCAAGGCCGGCAACGGCGACATGAAGATGTATTTGAACACATAGCCGATCACCAGCACGCCCAAGGTGTAGGGAATGAAGTAGATGGCCCGGAAGCCGTTCTTGAATGCGATGTGGCTGTTGAGCGCCACAGCGAGAAACAGCGCGAATATGTTGATGAGCAGTGTGATGAGAATGGCTATAAAGATGGTGAACAGGTACGCATGACCCACACGGCCGTCCCTGAACAACGCCTCATAGTTTTTGAAGCCTATCCATTTGTAGTTGCCGTACCCTTGGGAGTTCGTAAAGGAATATCCTATACCTCTGGCGAAGGGCAGATATAGAAAGATGGCGAAGACGGTGACGGCGGGCACCACCATCCAGTAATAGGCCGGTTCGGCTTTTCGCTTTGAGAATCGTGAGACTCGTTGTTTCGCGGAAGCGGTTCGCGTTTGTGATTTGTCCGGCCCAGTACCTGCTGGATGCCGAACTGGCTTTGACATTGCATCGGACATTACAGTCTCCTTGCCTTGCTATTCGATTGAAGTTTCACTCGAAGGTCCGCGCCTGGACCTTGTCCCATTCGGTCTGCATCGAATCGGTGAAGTTGCCCACGTTGCCGCTGGTCACCATCGCCTGCAGATAGCCACCGATGTTGATGGACGAGGGAATGTAATGATCACAGAAATCGGCAAGCCTGTTCTGTTTGAAGAATCTGTTCACCGTCTTCAACGCGGGATTGCCGTAGTGCGTTTTCTTCAGCGGCGTGATGGCAGACTGCGCATCCGCATATTCATCGAGCTGCTTTTTCTGCATCAGAAACGTTATAAATTTTCGGGCTTCCTCGGGATGCTTGGTCTTCGCACCCATCGTAAGCATCACGTCATCGCCGGCGGTCAGAATCTGGTTATTGGGATTATCCGTGGCTGGCATCTGGGCAAAACCGAGATCCATGCTCTTGTTGATGGTGGTGATCTGTGGAATGGCGTAGGTGCCCAGCGGAATGATGGCGGCCTCGCCTTTGGCGAAGTTCTGCGTGCCCTGCTGGTATGTGACCCCTTTGTCGGTTGTAGAGTGAGCGTACATCTGGACTTCCTTGCGCGCCGGGGCGGTCCACAGCTCCTTGAAGTTCGTCTCGCCCTTCTTCAACTGAACGTATTTGCTCTCAGGCACCAACGTGCCAGCCAATGATGCCAACGGCGCCTGGGCAGTCCATGAGTCGGCCAACGAGGCCTGTACGGGGTTGATGCCGGCGGCCTTGAATTTGTCGAGCATCGCGTTGAATGCCGTCCATGTCTGCGGCGGCCTCTCGGGGTCCACACCTGCTTTGCGCCAGAGAACCTTGTTATAGATGTACCCCGAGGCATTGCCTGCGAATGGAAGGCCATACAACCTCTTCTTGGCAGGGTCGGTGGTCTGTACAAGATTCTTGGCGATCTTCACCATGCCGGGATTGAGCGTCTTGACAATCGGATCATCCGTGAAGTCGTGGAACACACCCGACGCCGCGAACATGCCAAAACTGATGTCGCCATTGAATGTGATGACATCGGGCACACGGTTTTTGACGAATCGCGTACGCAAATCGGTCTGCGCGTTCGCAGAATTATTGATGTTGATGTGGATGTCCGGGTTCTGCTCTTCGAATTCGCGGGACATGGCCTTGAACTGATCGGCGGCCTCGGATTTGAATTGGAAGAAATCGAGGGTCACCTGGCCGGCGTGCGCATTGCCGCAACCAGCCAGACCAATTCCCATGGCCAACGTGCACACCGCTGCAACCAACGGTTTGTGCGCATGCCGCTTCCTTGATATCGTTCGATGAAGTTTCGCTTCCATTCCAAGGCTCCTTTGACATTTAGAGCTGCGGCAGCTGTACCGCAACGACTTTGTCCAGTGTAAACCTGACATGGTTTAGTTTCCCAGTCCATGTATGTCTGTTGTGGACGGCAACCCAAAAGGGTATTTTTATATTATCAGGTAAAGTAATTCGATGTCGGCAAGGAAGAATCATGAAAACAAATGTTTCCAGATGGCACTGGTTCGACGGTTCGGCTTCCACACACCGAACGGCAAAGACCATAGCACAATATGGTCCGATAGCTCGCATCGAACTCTCCGATAAACTGAACCTTACTCAGGGAGCCCTCTCGCGAATCACCAGCGACCTCATCTACTGGGGTGTGGCTCGCGAAATACAGGACACTGAGGCAGACGACGACCGCACTGCACATTCCAATAGCCAAAACTTCGATGGCGGAAACGAGCAAACTCGCAGAGGGAGGCCAAAAACCTCTCTATGCCTATGCGCGGATACAAAAACATTCATCGGCATCAACATTCATGCCGACGGTATGACTGCAGTTGCCGTGAACGCCTTATGCAAGGCCCAAGGACCAAGCTTCAGCGAGCCCTTGAAGGGAACGGATCTTCTCAATATCGTCCAGCAGATCGGCATTCTGGCTGCACGATGCTCACAAGGGCTCAACGTCCAACCCTCCCTGCTTGGCATCAGTCTTGGAGGCCACGTCGTGGATGGCAGGACCGTCACCTATGCCCCGTTTCTGCATTGGAACGACGAGGTGCATTTGGCCGATCTTGTCGAAGAACGCTGCTCCCTTCCAACCTTGGTCGTCAACGATCTGGACGCGTTGCTTCTCAAAGAGAATTGGTTTGGAACCGCTGTAGGCGTGCCTCGTTTCGCATTGGTCACCATAGGCTCGGGTGTCGGATATGCCCTAAGCGAAGCCGGTGAAGCAGTCAACCATCCCGATCGCAGCTACGGCTTGGTCGAGCACATCCCATTGGACCCCAAAGGCCCAGTATGCTACGCAGGCCACACAGGATGCTCGCAATGCCTGACCACGGATTCCATCGTCTCCGAGTATGCCTCGATCATCGGCAGCCCATGCACCACAGAGGATTTCATTCGGGACATCGACGACGGCAAGCCACAGTCCCATCGCCTACTCGATCGCGCTTGCTACCGATTGGGAATCTTCATTGCCGTGATGACCGACTTCGCCATGCCCGACAAAGTCGTCATCAATGGGGAGACATCTTCGCTCTATCGACGCAACACCGAATCAATTCGTAGCGGCATCAACTCATATCGACCCACCCAGTCATCAAAAATCGACTTCACTATACCTGACTTTTCTTGGGATTCTTGGGCCACAAGCGCAGCGGCAGCGGCGATAGCAGAGTATATTGAGTAGCAAATGGCATCGGTGGCGACATATTTTTACGTTGTCGATATCGAGGTCGCGGTTTGCCAGCAGCAATAGGTCAATGGCATCTTGATGCCGCCCTCGACGTGTTACTGGCATAAATCCAATCACAGCAGGTGAGTGCCTGACTCACCGGCTCACCTGCCACATCCTTATTGTTGACCTGTGTCGTCATAGCATTCCTTCCTTCTAGGCTTGCAATCACAGCAACAAACAGGAAGCACTCACTACGAACGACTAGTCCGTGATCCGTGTTGCCTCAAAAACCACGGCCTGTTGAGGATTGAGACTTGGAGGACGAATTCCATAGCTGTTCAACGCTCCACCATCTAAGGTCACACCCTCGTTGTTCCACCATAGGCATGGAGATTGTGCATTGGACACATGCTCTACATCCAAATCAAGATTCACCTCAAGTGGGTGGACGTTGTATGCGGCCTGCGGATCAAGCCCCGGTAGTCGCACAGGAGCCGCAGGATACGTCTGCGAAGTGGTCAACTGGGTGAAGCGGTATGTGGCATGGCGACGATCAACACTGACAATGCCGTCAAGACGAACCGATGGGTCCGAATCATCCCCGTGAACGCACACCCCCCGACGAAATTCCCCACGATGCTGTTTGTAGGCGGAAATCCAAGACTTCAATTCTTCCAACGATTCCTCGCTTTGTTTCAGCAAATTCCATTCGACTCCCAACGACCCAAAGAACGCCGTCGCCATACGCATACGCTGACTGGTTGCACGACCAGTGGAGTGGGCCGGGCTGTCACCAATATGCTCGCCTATGAATTCAGGAGGCACAACGAGCGACGTATAGCGCTGAATGTCCGTACGTTCCACTGGATCAACACAGTCGGAAGCCCAGATGCGATCGGCGAATTCCAAAATTCCCAAATCCACACGTCCTCCGCCAGACGAACAACTTTCGATTTCAAGCCTGGGATGTGAGGACTTCAAATCGCTCAGCATCCGATAGAGCGCCAATGTCTGGGCATGAATGGCGGGTCGCCCGGAACACGGGGAAACAGCCTCGATGACCCACTTGTTATGATCCCATTTGATGTAGTCGATGTCCAGCTGGTCCACCAAAGAACTGATCGCACCGTATATATAATCGTACGCCTGTGGATTGCTCAAATCCACAACCTGCTGGTTCCTCCCCTGCATCGGGAGTCTGCCGGTTCGAGCCGCAAGAATCCAGTCGGAATGCAATCGAGCCATATCCGAGTCCGGATTGACCATTTCCGGTTCGAACCACAGACCGAATTCCATGCCCTTGCCGTGCACATACCGCGACAATGATGCAAGGCTGTGTGGGCCGTCAGGCCAAACATCTTGGGATGTGCTCCAATCACCAAGCCCCTTGGAATCGTCACGGCGGTCGCCGAACCAGCCATCGTCCACAACAAACCGTTCCACACCGATCTGGGCAGCCACATCGCCAAGCGCAGCCAGCTTTTCATAACTTTGATTGAAATAGACGGCCTCCCATGTATTCAAGATCACCGGACGAGGCCGATTGGAACAACGCGGATGGCACGAGCGCACGTATGCGTGAAACCTTCGAGAAGCCTCATCAAGACCGAATCCATAGGATCCATAGACCCAAGGAGTGGTGTATGAATCCACCCCTTCAATGCTTTGCAAACCGTCATTGCACTGGTTGTCTAATATCGGCCTCGACGCCGAGGGCGGAACTTCAATCTCACCGTCGAAGAGGAATTCCCCTCCTCCTAGCAGACCCTGGGTGTACGGCGTTCGTTCGGCAGAAAGCACGCTATTGCCGCTCCAACCAACATGACTGCAATACACCTCACCATGTTCGAAACCGAAGCCGGGAGTACCGAGCACCAACAGAAGAGAAGCGTCGTAATCGGGGCGGCCGACGACAGATGCCTTTTGGAACCTTCCCACCGTCAGCGGTTGGCGTTGCGGCGAATGCTCACGCAGATGATGGCCCGTGGTGGTAAGCACCTCAGAGGCGATATCGGGTACAGGAAAGCCCAATTCCACTGTTCCGACAGCCAGATTTCCGTTGCCTGTATTCCGCACGCTCATCCGCTGGCGCAGCAACCCGCCCTCGTCAATCTCGCAGACCCACGTCAGCCAGACGCCTTGGGCGGCATCACTCGCCTGAACCTCCACAGCCGGAACCTTGACCCCAGCGGCTCGCTCATGTTCATTGATCCGAACACTCTCGACACTGAATTTGCAGAACAGCTCTCTGCCTCCCCGGCTGACCTTGAACCGAGTGATGCCGCTCCAGGCTTGAGATTGCAATGGGAGAATGCTTGGCCATGCGGTGTCGTCCAAGGCCCCGGAAACTCGTTGCGGATGAAGGGCTACGTACTCATTGAGCAAGGAACCAGGATGGGCCAATGGCCTACCCCAATGAACAAAATATGGTAGATCATTTCCTACAAACAAGAGGGCAAACGCCACTTTGGAGGCTCGGCTTTCACCATAGACGAGTTCAAGGCCGGTGCCATCACCACACAGCCGCCTGTAATGATCAATTTGCGCCATTGCACAATCCTTTCCCAGTTGCCCAATTACCCACAACAAGTTTGAGACTAATGCATCTTCATTATCTTGACACAGCAGGTGTGTCTTATTCAATTGGTAATAAATCCTTGAAAAACGCAGGGCAATATGCGTAAACCGCCGTCACCCAAGATACGATGGTGTTTATTCCAGTCGCGACAAAAAGGAGCATACGATGACCAAGAGCACAACCGACTCGTCACAAGAGCGAAACCTCGGAACGCGCCCTCGCCAAAAACTCGAAATAGCCGTGCAGGATGTACAGGGAGCACGGACGGCGGCGACATGCGGCGCAGACAGGGTGGAGCTCTGCGCGGCATTGGCTTCGACCGGCGGCATCACCCCGGGGTACGGCATCATCTCGCTTTGCACAAAATGCAGAGTGCCATCCGGCGTGCAAGTGCTCATCAGACCCAGAGGCGGCAGTTTCGTCTTCGATGCAGACGACAAGGCGATGCAACTGGCCGAGATAGGCCCTGCACTACAGGCTGGTGCCAGCGGTGTGGTTGTTGGAGGCCTGACGGACAACGGAGACATCGACATTCCTTTTGCCCGAGACCTCTTGAACGAGGCGCAGGAACAAGCCGGGAAAATCGGAACATCGGTGGATGTGACCTTCCATCGGGCGTTCGATATGGCTTCAGACCAGTCAACCGCTTTGGAGGAACTGATCTCCCTTGGGTATACCCGTATACTCACTTCAGGCGGGGCACCCAGTGTGCCAGAGGGGCTTGATGCATTGGAAGAACTTGTACGGCAAGCCGACGGACGCATACAAATCATGGCTGGTGGAGGTTGCACCCCCGAACGGTTCCACGCTATTATGGCCACCGGAGTGGATGCGATCCATCTTTCCGCGCGCCGCGTCACCAAATCCGATGGAGGCCCAGGTGGCGGCGGAACAGACACCATCGTGGAGCATACGGACCCATCGATTGTGCGGGACTGCGTGGAACGAATCCGGCGCCATTAGCCAGGCATGACTAACTTTGCGGAAATAAGTTGTATTTGCCGTGGGCAACGGCACATCCTGACGTAATGTTGGAAACGGTCAATCTCCTATTGATGTGTACCATATTTCGCGCCCCTGCCATACAATGCTTACATCCACGCTGTGAGACGAAGCGGATTTCGTCGAACCGCAATGAAAAATAACAGGTAATTTCAAGTCTCTGTATTGTTAAGTCTTTTACTTGTCTACCACACATGAGGATGATGCATATGTCGTCAAAACGTCGCAACAACCGGCCAACGAGCAACACTCCAGGTTCAGGCAACGCACCAAACCAAGCCCGAACAGCGAAACAGACCACCGCTGAAACGAAAAACACGCATCCGTCAACGACCTCACCATCCTCAAGCCCCTCTTCAGCCAAGCGCAAGGCATCAGCTCGGACAAACAGAAAAAGAGCGCGAGAACGTGAGGAGCTGGCCAGACAAGCGGCACAGGCCGCGGCAAGAGAACGAAAACAAACAACCATCATCGGAATCGCCGTGTGCGCCGCCATCATAGCCATCATCGTCGCCATTGTGGCAGTGGTGTGGGCACTGAACCGCCCTGCCAAACAGAGCAATGCATCAAACAGCAACACAACCAGCCAGTCCAACGATGCGAACAATGCCGGGAAAAGCCAAAAGGATGATGACTCCTCAACCACTGTGAGCCTTCGCCAGGCGCGCACGAACGTGGGCGCGGCGACGCCCATTCCCAAGAACTCGAACTCCGAAGGCGGTTTCCTGCTATCCAAGGACGGGCTGAAGAAGCCCATCAAGAATGTACCGACGGTCGCGGTATACATGGACTTCATGTGCCCGGGCTGTGGCAACATGGACCGGCAGCTGGCCCCCACCTGGGCCAAGATGGTGAGCGCGGGCCAAATCAACCTGGAGATTCACCCCAATGGTTTCCTCGATGCCTACAGTTCCGATAACTATTCGACTCGTTCGGCAGCCGCTGTGGCCTACGTGGCCGACAACGATCCAGACCACGTCTTGGCCTTCATCCAGAATCTGTACGATCAGTCGTTCCAGCCTAAGGAAAGCACCGAATACAAGCCGGTATCCAACGACGACATCAAGGCACAGGCAGTGAAGGCAGGGGTCAGTCAGGAAGTGGCAAGTCAGGCCGTCAAAGGCGATTACACCAAGTGGATCAAGGCGTTGGCGACATACACCCCAATGCGCCCCGCCCTACAACATCCCGACGGTGCCAACAAGGGAGAGATGACAACACCCACCGTCACCATCAATGGCAACTATTGGGACTACTCCAAGGTCACTTACGACGGTACGTCACTGCCCGACGCCTTCAACAAGGCGCTGGGCATGAATGCGGGCGCCATCGGTCAGTCCGGCACGCTACCGTCCATCGGAAGTACGGGAAAGCCGAAAGCCTGACCGCCGACCTAATTTGACGAACTGGGCAAATCCATATTGCCGGTCATACTCCGTATTGAGCCGAGCATGTGCTACTACCCCTTGAAGGAGAATCCCTGGAACAGGAAGGACCATCAAACCAAGTCACCAGCATTGAGGCAGGCTGCGAACACGGTTGCTACTCGTCATTCATGGCGGTGCCGGCAGCCGTGGCATCAAGTACACCCCGAACGCAGAGCTCAGGTGGAAACGCAACTCAAACGAGCGCCTTATGCCGGATGCGAGAGACTTGGGGATGGCTACACCACCGAATCGGCAATGGTAGCCGCCATTCACGTCATGGAGGATGCTCCTGAATTCAATGCAGGGCGAGGCGCCGCACTCACCAGCGATGCCCTGGCACGCATGGATGTTTGTCGGATGGATGGCGATGGTGAGGTAAGGCATCATCGCCTTCAACAGTGAGATGATGAACTGTGGTTGGAAAGACTCCTCTGACAGTTTCATGCAAGTCTGAATCAGACATACATCGGCAGGGAACATCCCCCGACACCATTCAGAGTGGATTTTCCCTGCCATGTTCCATTTCACAGCAAACAAGAATGGCTCAATATCAACGCTGGTCCAGACTTATTTACACTGCCTTGACAGAGCCTTTCTGAACACAAACCCAGCCCAATGCACCGATTCTGCCTCTAAAAAAGGCAACAATCAAGGATTCGTGCCCGGAATCAGATTCGAACTGACGACACCCGCTTTAGGAGAGCGGTGCTCTATCCCCTGAGCTACCCGGGCAACATATCGTATTCTACACGCTGCTGGGACCGCCTTTCAATAGCGCATGTTGACGCCACTTGTGGTTGGCATGACCCAACCTATGCCCGCCCAAAGCGCCGGCAGCCGAAAAGCGGGGATATATTGACCCCAACCAAAACAACATGTCACAAACGACGATGCCGGCACACAATCCGTTTGCCGCCGCACCCTACCACAGCTCAAGCCGGATACAACGCCCCTTCACCGTTCGGCTCGCCCAAGCCTATGTAGACCTGCATATAAAATGAAAGACCAGGCCACCTATGAGGCAGCCGAACCAACAATGGAGCCAAGGAGTGAAAATGAGTGCAGCGAACGGCAAACGCGCCGAAGCGGAACAACGAGGAAAAAGAATCAACGTCGCCATCCTCGGAGCAGGCGGCATCGCCAAAGCCATGGCGGACACATTGAACAAGATGGCCAAGGATCCACGTTTCAACGAACTGATCTCGCCATATGCCGTGGCTGCGCGGGACGGCGAACGAGCAGCGGCCTTCGCCAGGGAATACAACCTGCCTGTTTCGTATGGCTCCTACGATGAGCTGCTGGCGGATCCTCAAGTGGATCTGGTCTACATAGCCACACCTCATAGTCTTCACCTTGAGCAGGGACTGGCTTGCATTGAGGCAGGCAAGAACATCCTTGTGGAGAAGTCCTTCACCGTCAATGCAAATCAGGCCAAGAAACTGTTGAACACAGCCGAAGAGGCCGGACTACTCTGCACCGAGGCCATCTGGCCACGCTACATGCCTTCCCGCTTCCTCATCGATGACATCATCGAATCTGGAGCAATCGGCCAAGTGAAGGCCGCGAGCGCCAACCTAGGATACCCGACCACAGCCAAGCCGCGTATGACTGACCCGAACCTCGCCGGTGGAGCCTTGCTCGACGTGGGTGTGTACACACTGAACTTTGTGGACATGGCACTTGGCGACCGTTCGAACCGACACATCGAGCGCATCGAGACCTCCATGCAGCCGTATCAAACCGGCGTGGATGCGCAGGACTCCATCGCTCTGTATTATGACGACGGCGTGATGGCCACCAATGGTGCATCCATGCTTGCCGTCTCCGACCGCACAGGCACGGTGTGGGGCACGAAAGGCTATCTGATGTGTCAGAACGTGAACAACCCCGAGGCCGTCGATGTGTATGACATGGACCACAACCTCAAGGAACACCACGATGTGCCGAAACAACTTACCGGTTATGAGTACGAGGTGGCCAGCGCCGCAAACGCCATCCTCGACGGCAAGACGGAGTGCGGAGAGATGCCCCACTCCGACACACTGCACATCATGAAGCTCATGGACACCATCCGCGGTGACTGGGGTCTGAAATACCCCTTCGAATAGACTCCGAATGCAGTCCATAGTCATCAATCCTCCTACCTTTTAGGACGTTCAATGTCGCAAAAGGTAGGAACAGCACGGTATCCCAACGATACGAATTAACTCAGTTCTTGAAGCTGTGGATGGGAGCGGGAATCCGGCCGCTTCGATTCACGAACGCGTCGCAAGAGGTCTGATTGACCGGTATGATGGGGGCATAGCCCATCAGGCCACCGAAGTTGGCCTGCTCCCCCACGCCCTTGCCATACACCGGTATGACGCGTACAGCCGTCGTTTTTTGGTTCACCATACCTATGGCCGCCTCATCCGCAATCATACCGGAGATGGTGGCAGCTGTGGTACTGCCCGGAATGGCTATCATGTCAAGTCCAACGGAGCAGACGCAGGTCATGGCCTCAAGCTTCTCGATGGTGAGGCACCCGGAAGCCGCCGAGTCAATCATGGCTTGGTCTTCGGAGACAGGAATGAACGCTCCGGAAAGCCCACCCACATAGGAAGATGCCATGATGCCGCCCTTTTTCACCTGGTCGTTGAGCATGGCAAGCGCCGCCGTGGTCCCCGGGGCACCCACCTGAGCCAACCCCATCTTCTCCAGCACCTCGCCCACTGAGTCGCCAGCTGCGGCCGTAGGGGCAAGGGACAAATCGATGATGCCAAACGGCACACCGAGCCTATGTGAGGCTTCCTGAGCCACCAGCTGGCCCACACGGGTAATCTTGAAGGCGGTGCGTTTGATGGTCTCGCACAGGAATTCGAAGTCGCTCCCCTTGGCTGCATCCAATGCCTTTGAGACCACGCCTGGGCCTGAAACCCCGACATTGATAACCGCATCGCCCTCAGTGACCCCGTGGAAACCGCCCGCCATGAATGGGTTATCGTCCGGTGCATTGCAAAACACCACAAACTTGGTGCAACCGTCGCTATCATGCTCACGTGTGGCATACGCTATATCCTTGACCATGGCACCGAGCAATTTGACAGCATCCATGTCGATGCCGGTCTTTGTGGATCCCACGTTGACCGAAGAACAGACGATGTCGGTCTGACTCAAAGCCTGCGGCAATGAACGAATCAGCAGTTCGTCGGCAGAGGTCATTGATTTGGAGACCAACGCCGTGTAACCGCCGATGAGATCGACACCGACCTCCTTGGCCGCGCGGTCGAGGGCATGGGCGATCCGCACGAAGTCATCGGATGTCTTGCACACACTGGCGCCAACCAACGCAATAGGAGTGACGGTTATGCGTTTGTTGACAATGGGAATGCCGTATTCCCGGCTGATGGCCTTGCCGACAGCGACCAAATCCCCGGCTTTCGAACAGATTTTGTTATAGATGTTCTCACAGGTGGCATCCACATCCACACCCACGCAGTCGAGCAGGGAAATGCCCATGGTGATGGTGCGCACATCGAGCTTCTCCTGCTCGATCATCTCATTGGTCTCGCCGACCTCAGCGATGTTGATCATAGGGACCCCTCTTACACACGGTGCATCTTGGTGAAGATTTCCTCACGCTGGCAACGGATGCGCACGCCGATTCCGTCTCCAAGCGTCTCCAGACCATCGACCAGGGAGTTGAAATCTCCGGTCTGCCGGGAATAATCGACAATCATCATCATATTGAAGAATCCGTCGATGATGGTCTGTGAAATGTCAAGCACATTGATCCGTCGTTCAGCAAGATACGTGCACACCTGGGCGATGATACCCACGGTGTCCTTGCCAACGACGGTGATAATCGCCTTGTCCATGAACCCCCCCATATAAAGGTCAGCTTGCGAAACACGACAGCGCCGGGACAATGTATGAACCCATACACCCGCGGCCAACCACCATGACCAGTGTAGAACAGTCTGCGGAGCATGAGGAGACCAAGACCAGAATGCGTACGGCTGGACGGCCAAGGCTTTCCCACATTGGCTCTTCGGCCCGAAACGCCGCTGGACGGACGCATCGAGCCGAAGATCCTTCGCCGATCTATGCATCATGGCCGAAAGCATGGCGGAGCGATGGGCTCCCATGCATATTTCTACGACGCATACGCATAACCATGCATCCGGCAACAGCCAATGCCACTACTGCTGCCATCAGCAGAGCGACCTCACCGCCCGTCATGGCAAGGTGCCGTTTGGAGCTGTCGGCATTGGCAGATGTGGATGATGCCGGAGACTTCCCAGGATCTGTGACGGTATCTGATTGCCCAGGCACAGACGGCGTGACCGGTGTGATAGGCGTGCCGCCCGGCTCTTGACCAGGATTCGGGTTGGGGTTCGGATCGGATTCAGGAAGTGAGGTATAGCTCGTGGAGGTATTGCGCAGAGGCGTATTGGACGCGAGTCGCGCTGCGGTAGCCGGCTCACTGCCGAACAGTTCCGGGAACGCACCCTTCCAATCGCCCTTCGGCACGCTCTGACGCCACAGGGCCGAAGCATCAAGACCTTTGAAGGTATCGGTCTGGTCAGCCCCTTCGGCCACATAGGTCTTTGGCCCCAGATTGATGGTCTCGAGCGCGGTATCGTCCGCGAACATCTCGTACAGGTCTGCGGCGGCTCCCATATCGAAGCTGCCTAAGTCAAGTCGTTTCAGCGCTATGTCATTGGCGAACATATCATCCATCGCCGTGACGGACTTGGTGTCGAAACCGCTCAAATCAAGATCCGTCAACGCGGTATCACCCGAGAACATACCGCTCATGACCGTGACCTTCGACGTGTCGAAACCACTCAGATCAAGATCCGTCAACGCCGTGTTTTCGGCGAACATGCCGCTCATGTTCGTGACCTTCGACGTGTCGAAACGCGTGCCGAAGGTGATGGACTTGAGGGCCGAATCCGCAGAGAACATATTGCACATGTCCGTGACCTTCGACGTGTCGAAACCACTCAGATCAAGATCCGTCAACGCTGGGTCGTGGGATACCATCATGTACATGGTCGTGACCTTCGACGTGTCGAAACCACTCAGATTGAGCGCGGCAAGCGCGGTGTCATCGGAGAACATGACGCTCATATCCATCACGTTACCCGTGTCGAAGCGGGACACATCGAGGTTCTTCAGCGGCGCGTTCCCTGCGAACATGCCTCCCATATCCGTGACCTTCGACGTGTCGAAACCGGACACATCAAGCGATGCCAGATCCGAATCCGAGAACATGCCATTCATGTCCGTGACCTTCGACGTGTCGAAATGCTCGCCGAAGGTGATGGACTTGAGTGCCGAATCCTCGGAGAACATCATGTTCATCGTGGTGACCTTCGATGTGTCGAAACCACCCAGATCAAGTTCGGTCAACGCCGAATCCTCGGAGAACATCATCTTCATATCCGTGACATTGGACGTGTCGAAACCGGACACATCCACATGCGCCATAGCGTAATTGCCCGAGAACATGCCGCTCATGTTCGTGACCTTCGACGTGTCGAAACCACTGACATTGAAGTTCTCAAGCGCGTAGTCGTCGGCGAACATGCCGCTCATGTTCGTGACCTTCGACGTGTCGAAACGGGACACATCCACCTTCTCAAGCGCGTAGTCGTCGGCGAACATGGCGACCATGGAGGTGATGTGGCTGGTGTCGAAACCGCTCAGATCGAGATTCTTTACTGCATAGTCATAGCTGAACAGACCGTCCACGCTGCCGACCGCATGAGTGTCGATGTTGTCAAGTCCGGTGATGTCGGTTGCCGCGTGCAGCTCGGAGAACAGTCCTGACTCATTGCCGAACTGATCGGCTTGGTCGGAGATGTCGACATTGGATGGAATGGACCTCACCACAACCTTGGTGATGGCATCCACATAATCGGTCCATGTCGCCTTGACGTGAAAAGGATGGTCCGAGGTCGAACCGGAGGCCGCAGGACTGGCGCCATCGATGGTGAGCACGCAATCGTCCCCCGTTTTCGCCACTGTCCAGGCCAAGCCCCCGTCCTCGCCTTCGGAACTCGATGCCGAACAGTCGGCAACATCTCCGTCAGAGGGACGATCGGCCTGTGCATGCCGAAAACGAGACATCACTTCAGCGTGCCCGGCCTTGATGGCCTGTAGACGCCCCCTGATGCCGGCATTCTTCGATCCGTCCTTCACCCCAAGCCCCCAGACATGGGAGGACGAGCTGGATACCGTCGTATGATGATCCGGCGTGGCACTGGTTCCCTCGCTGGCTACGGCGACACCCGGTGCCATCATCGCCAACGTGGCTGCCATACCCACAGCGGCATATGCGCATTTACGCACTAATCCGTTCTTCACTGTTTCCTCTTCTCAGTAATTCGAAATTATTTCAGCTTTCAGAATAACCAGGCAGAAGGTATCGTTATGTTGTAATCTCACTATCCGAACAAGGTGTTCGCACTCCCAATTCACCCAACCGGACTGTTCAATCCACCCTATGCGCAGAACGCGAAGCCACCGCAACCAACGCACGGGGCGCATGAAAACCATGCCGAGCAAACTCATCAGCCACATACTGAGCGATGCCACGTCCCTCGCCTTTGCCCACCAGCGCGATGATGGATCCGCCGAAGCCGCCGCCAGTCATGCGAGCGCCCAGAGCCCCCGCCTGCCGGGCGGCTTCCACAGCAACATCGAGTTCAGGAACGGTGACCTCATAATCGTCACGAAGCGAGGCATGGGATGCGTCCATCAGCTTGCCGGCACGGCGTACGTCCCCTGCGGCAAACGCGGCGATGAACTCATCTACACGACCGATCTCAGTGACCACATGGCGCACTCTTTTGCGGGACATCTCGTCATTGAGCAGTTTGAGGGCCAGATCTATGGCCTGGGGCGTTTCATATTTGCCTGCGGCCACATCATCGGCAATCCGGCAAAGATCCGGGCTCACACCATCGGTCGTGGGACGTACACCGGATACAGCGTCCGAGACTTCACGAAGGTTCGTCACGCCAAAAGCGGCAGCAGCGCTCTCACAACTGGAACGACGCTGACCATACTGCCCGTCGTTGAGCTGATGATGCGCCTGTGTATCGACCACCAACAGCTCGAGACCAAGCGACTCTAAATCGAAGGGCACTTGCTTTGCGGAGTCCAAGGCGCTAAGCCCCGGCCGAAAATCGAGACGCAGTGCGTGCCCCGCCGTGCACCGCATGGAAGCGCTCTGGTCAAGGCCACCAGTGGAGGCTCCTGCCATGTCGTTTTCCGCTTTGACGGCGGCGTCAATCAGGGTGAGCCTACCCTCATCACTGCCTGCGAAGCCAAGACTGAATACACCATCCAAAGCCAATGCCGTGGAGCACGTCATGGCTGCCGAAGAGCTCAGGCCCGAAGCAAACGGCACGCATGTGACGAACGCGGCGTCGAAACCCTTCACCGCTAATCCCGCCCCACGTAGCGCCCACGCCACACCTACCGGATATGCCGACCAACCGGTGACTCCTCCTGACTCAAGTCCTTCCAAATCGGCTTTTGTCACATCGTTGGCGTTCACACTCGACACCAGACGCACCGTGGTGTCGTTACGTGGGCTGACAGCCACATATGTACGGTGCGGTAACGCAATCGGCAAGCAGAGACCGGCATTGTAATCCGTATGTTCACCAATGAGGTTCACACGGCCAGGAGCCGCCCAAACCCCTTGCGACGACTCGTCAAACGTGCTGCGAAACAGGTCTTGCGCCTGTCGGGCCCCATCCTCGTCGTTTATGGCATCGAGAAATTCTATATCGCTCATTTCTGCTCCTGTACGGTTACTTGTCAATATATATGCGGATTGTATGCGGACTGTTGCAATTAAGGAATTGCGAGCTGGCCCATAAATCGGTTCCCCTGACACCGATCTGGCGAGGCCACCAATCAACAATCAATCGAAAATCAATTGTGACTAGTCAATGTCAATCGGTCCCAGTTCATGGAATCGCTGGGCAATGAGTTCAGGCGTGGTATCCGAAACCCATGCGCCCATGCCTGACTCCGAACCGGCCAGATACTTGATTTTGTTCGCGGCACGCCTGAAGGAGAAGAACTGAAGGTTCAACCGGTAATGGTCGCGGCGAGAATCGTTGACCGGGGCCTGGTGCCAAGCCGAGATGTAGGGCAGATCCATCCCCTTGCCATCGCCAGTGTCAAAGAACGCATTGCCTCTCTTCAGCAGCGCAGAGTACATCTGAGCCAGGTCCCAGCGTTCCTGATCGTTCAATTCATCGATTGTCAGCACATCTCGCACCGGAGCCACATGGACCTCCAACGGCCAACGGGCAGCCGCTGGCACATACGCCACCCAGCTATGGTTACGCATGACGAGCCGTTCCTTGGCATCAATCTCGGCATTCATCAGGTCGCGCAGAAGGTTGCCACCGGTTCGTTCGAAATACGCCTCGGTGTGCGAAAGCTCGGATTCCATCTTCGCAGGTATGAACGGGTAGCAATACACCTGACCGTGCGGGTGGGCCAGAGAGACGCCGATCTCCTGACCGTGGTTCTCAAATGGGAAGATCTGCTCGATGCCATCGATATGGCTCAATTCAGCTGTTCTGAAAGCCCAAGCCTCCACCACGGTACGCAGACGGCTCACAGGCAGGTCGGCCGGCAGACCGGACTCGTTGGGGTCGAAGCAGATCACCTCACAACGACCTGCTGCAGGCCTGCTCTGCCACAGTTTGTTGCCATCCACATAGCTCACCGCATCCGACACCCCCGGCACCTGCACCATCGAGGGGAACCTGTTTTCAAAGACGACAACATCGTAATCAGTGTCCGGCACTTCGCCGTCCTGATAGTCGCCACCAGGAATGCGGGCGGCAAGAGGGTTGCCGGAGGCCGTCTGCTTGGGTCCGGTGGTGATCGGCCGATTCATACGGGCTATGGCCATGGGAATCCAATCGCCGGTGAGCGGGTCACGGCGCATCTGCGGCGCGGCATAGGGCACACTGTTTCCGTCCGCATCGCTATGAGGCGCAAAACGATCAGCCAGCGCGCGAGGATCGTTAAGCTCCCTGGTCTTCCTGCCACTGACATAATCGGGCTCATCATCCAGATAGAAAAAATCACGACCATCAGCGAGCTTCGTAGATGTGATGCGAATATGCTGCCTTGCATAGGGGCCCGGCTCATAATAACGGAAATCGGTCATAGTGGTCTTCCTTCCCAACCGTATAGGTTGAATACTTCTTGCGTTATGTGAATATTCAATTAGGTCATTCAGCTGTTGTTATGTGTCAGCACCAAACTGTTCACCAAGCTGCGCGTCTCCTCCACGGAATCCTTGTCAAGCTCGTCATCAGTAATCAGCGTATCCACCTGATCGAAGCGCGCGAACAACGAAAGCGATGTGCAGCTCCACTTAGTGTGGTCGGTGAGGATGATGGTCTTATCCGCAATGCCCATCATGGCCATGTCCGTAGCCGCCTCAAGGGAATTGGGCATGAGGAAACCACGGGGCACAGACACTGAGTG
Source organism: Bifidobacterium sp. ESL1118 (assembly GCF_058505595.1). NCBI lineage: Bacteria > Bacillati > Actinomycetota > Actinomycetes > Bifidobacteriales > Bifidobacteriaceae > Bifidobacterium > Bifidobacterium sp. ESL1118. The sequence goes on along the minus strand of NZ_CP196371.1, from coordinate 864,289 downwards.
CGTGCCCAGAAACACAGTGTTGACGCGCAGCGACTCGATGACCTTATCCGCAATGGGTCCCACCAACGAATTCGAACGCGTGATGACCCCACCGGTGACGATCACTTCGATGTCCTTGGATTCCATGGCCTGAACCAGCTCGGCCACTGGAATGGAGTTCGTGAGGATGGTGATGCCGCTGGCCTGCTGTGACTCAAGCAGATGTTGGGCGAAGACATACGCCGTCGTGCCACCGCCGATGGCGATGACATCGCCTGGAGAGACGTATTTCACAGCCTCCTGTGCGATGGCGTCCTTCAGCCCTATGTCCATCTGCGATTTGACAGAAAAGAGGGGCTCGCTCAGCAGCGTGCTGGTTGTCACCGCCCCGCCATGGACACGCTTGAGCAGACCTTTATCGGCCAGATCGGATATGTCTCGACGAACCGTCATAGCCGAAACACCGAGCTCTTTTGAGAGCGCGGTGATGCGGACCGCACCTCTGGTACGCAGTCTACTCAAAATGACATGCTGTCTCTGAGAAGAAATCATATGAACATTATCGCACAAATACTAGCAAAAAAGCAAACTAAACGGAAAGTCTCGCGCTTAAATGAAACAATTCCGTGTTTAAAGCACACAGAACAGAACATTTCCGCAATCGGAGGCGCAATGATTAGCGACAAAAGCAGACCTCTGGAAGACGTATATCGTACAAGCGCCAAAGGCATAGGTACCACCATTGCTAAAGGCCCAAAAACAGACACGCCGTAGCAACGCACCCGGACAAAGGCACCCATCAGTAGACGGACCATCAATTCCAGGTTGTTGGGAACTCGACCATTGCGTGGTTTGCATTATCCCAATCCCGCAGCAAATCCACCTGACCTAGCGTTGTTGTGGCAACTGATTCTGCTGACTTTGCCTATTTTGGGACTGCTGAGACTGTGTATTTTGCTGGCTTGCCACCGTCTGACCCATGTACTTTGGATCGGGGGTTCCGTAATTGTTGTCTTGGGGTATGTTCGCCTGTGCCAGATAGTTGTTCATGAAATCACGCCAGGCAGGTGCCGCAATGTCTTCGCCATACCAAATGGAATGATACTTCCCGTTGATGGTCTTGTTGTTGAAGCTGACCGTGCCCTCGGCATTGCCAACGGATACAAAGGCTGAGGCCTGCGGCACAAATCCTCCTGTGGACATATACGAGTCCTCATTGGTTCCTGTCTTGGCAAATGTCTTACGCCCGCCATCCAATCGAGTGACCGCGGCCACACCATCAGGACGTACAACACCTTGGTTCATGGCATAGGCTGTGGTCTGAGCTATCTCAGCAGGTATGGCCTGATGGCAGTTGGCGCTCGGCACCTTAAGGTTCTCGCCTTCCTTGCTGATGACTTTCTTGATGGCGATCGGAGTGCATTCCACACCGTTTGCGGCGATGGTCGCATAGACATTGGCCATGGTCAGTGGCGAGACCTGAACTGCGCCGATGGCCATTGAAGGGTGTATCGGCAAACCCGGAGAATACACGTCCTCCTTGCCAAGTGGCGCATTATGGTACCCAAGCGTCTTGGCCGTATCGACGATGGAGCACAGACCTATCTGCGATTCCATCGCAGCCTGCACCGTGTTGTGCGAATGCACAAGACCAAGCAACGGCGATTCGGGGCTGACCGTTCCGCCAGTGGCGTTGGTCACAGGCCACCCACCTGTGTTGTCGGTATATTTGGCACAATTGAAGGCACTGTTGGGATAGTACGTGGATGTGCGTAACGGCTCGGTTATCGATCTGCCCTTCTGCATCCAGGCCACCAGGTTGATCGGCTTCCAGGAAGACCCGATCTGCCAGCCACCGCCACCGCCGTCTTTGGCATCGACTGCATAGTTAATGGCGGTGTGGGTGGGGTCGTTCTTCGCCGCATCCGTGGCGTCGTATGTTCTGTTGTTGCCAAAACCGAGCACTTCGCCGGTTCCCGGTCTGATGACGGCCATCGACACCTCAAAACCGCTGGGGTCGTTGAGCGGAATGGTGTTCCGAGCCGTCTGCATGGCTATGGTGTTGGCCTTGACATCCATGGTGGTATAGATATCGAGCCCACCTTCGTTGAGCAGCTTCTGCCGCTGCAATTCCGTCTTGCCAAACTCCGTTGAATTGAGAATCTGCTTCGTCACGTAGTCGCAGAAGAACCCCGCCTCACCTGCGGCCTGACAACCCACCTGCATGCTGCTGTCCTGAAGGTTGAGCGTGTCCTGGATAGGCTTCGCCTTCTCCTCATCGCACTGCTGATTGGTGATGTACCCTTGCTGCTGCATCAGCGAAAGCACGATATTACGTTGTTCCTGCGAGGCTTTCAGGTTTTCGGGAATTGACGGATCATATTTCGAAGGGTTCTTCGTGATGGCTGCTATGGTAGCCGCCTGCCCAATATTGAGATCTTTGGCGGAAACGTTGAAATATCGCCTCGCTGCGGCTTCAACGCCATAGATATTGTTACTTCCGAACTGTGCGATGTTGAGATATCCTTGCAGGATCTCCGCCTTGGAATACTGTTTCTCCATCTGCACTGCAATAAGCATCTCACGAATCTTTCGCGCTATGCTCTCCTCCGAGGCGTGATACTCGGAAATGGGGTCATTGTTCTCATGTGCCTTGGTCATCAGAACATTCTTGACATACTGCTGTGTCAAAGAAGAACCACCCTGCGTATCACCCTTCTTGATAAACGTCTGAATGAACGCACGCATGACTCCCTGCACATCGACTCCAGCGTGTTTGAAGAACCGCTTGTCCTCACGAGCCACGACCGCCTGCTGCATAGGTTCAGAAATGTCCTTGAGCGGCACCACAGTGCGGTTTTGCGCATAGAACGAAGCAATGACCGTTTGCCCATCCGAAGCGAACATCCGTGACTTTTGGGGAAGGCTGGACACGTCGAAATCTATCCCCTCAACCTTCAGAGAAGGCATGATCGCGCGAGTCGCACTATTGATGCCAAAAACCACAGGAGAGAAGAAGACGCTTCCTACGACTCCTCCTGCAACACATAACATCACATAAGCGAGCAATAATGCCAGCACACGCCAGACTGTAAGATTTCTCTTGGAAGACATGAGACTCATTCTAAAGCATCGTGCCTACTGGCATGTGTTTTCCCCAAGAGCACCGTCTTTCATAGCGTGTACGAGAATTCGAACAAAAAACACTAGGAATATGCTGAAAACGCTAACCGCCGGGAAACAACACGACGTTGAAACACGATGTCCAATCAACTTTCGCAGGCTGGCCAGACCTCAATTATGCCTGAATTCACCGACGGGATCTACGAATGAGCATGCCTGGCTGATAGATGATGATGGCACGTCCATCACGAGCTATCCATCCGCGATCTGAGAAATCCATCAAAGCCTTGTTCACCGTCTCGCGAGAGGAGCCTACAAGCTGGGCCAACTCCTCTTGGGTCAAATCATGAGGAACCTTGACCCCGGCTTCCACGGGCTGGCCGAAACGAGTCGCCAGATCGAGCAGCGTCTTTGCCAAACGAGCGGGCACGTCCTTGAACACAAGGTCGGATATTCTTTCATTGTTCGCGCGCATACGCGCAGCCATGACCTGAAGCATGTTGACAGCCGCAAAAGGGTGCTTGTGAAGCCAATTGAATAGAACCTCCCGATCAAGCCACCCTATCGCAGTACCATTGACCATCGCAACAGCCGAGGCGGTACGAGAACCGCCGTCCGGGTCAAAAACAGGAATCTCACCCAAAATCTCGCCACGTGAATGAATGCTCAGCAACTGCACTCGGTCATCCTCGGATTCATGCATCAGCTTGACTTTACCATCTTCCAGCAAGTACATACGCTTATCAGTGCTGCCTTCATGGAAGATGTAGTCTCCCTTTTGGAATTCGGCGTGACTCATGAAGGGCATAAGCTCTTCAGCCTCGTCCGGTGGAACATGCTTGAATAACGCGGTCTCCAGTAGTTTGTTGTGTTCTTCCTCGATTTGGTTGGGTGTTCCCCCCATACTCACGCCTCCAAAAACCACAACCTATTGCAGTGGTTGCGACAAAAATATAACTGATGGCACCTACACCAACAATAATTAACTGATTCTACTGTACTCTGCATCATATCCCTCTGAGCGAATAATCCTGAAGCATCTCCTCCACAGCATCGCGGCCCAAGCTTGTCTGTCTGCAAAGCGGATCGACTCGCTTCGAAGCCGACTGTACAGCCTTATCACTCATTTTCTCATGCGATACATTAAGCAACCGGCCCATAAGCACCTGATCGATATCATATGACAATGTCATATGATGCAGTACGGCACCCGGGCCTTCTCCAGTCGGCGCAAAGCGACGCTGTGCCGAACCTGCGACTTTCCCTTTTGCCGTCACCAAGTCGTTCAATCCGCCAAAGCCTATGTCAAAACCCCGGGCGCGCAACGCGTCCACAACCCATTGATTGCAAAACCTGTAGGATGCTGACACGTCCATGGTTTTGAGGTAATCGGAGGGCACGTACAACGAATAGGTGATGACGTCTGCGGGTTCGACGAACATGACCCCACCGCCGGTGCAGCGACGAACCACAACGAACCCGGCTGCAGCAGCCAACGATTCATTGACCTCATTATGTACGTTCTGATACCTACCGACGACGATTGCGGGAGACGACCAATGCCAAAAACGCAAGGTGGCAGGTCTGGACCCACGAGCTACTTGCCTGGCCCACTCCTCATCGATCCGCATTTGCTCTTCCGGGCTTCTCACCACATCGAAAACGACCTGCGGATGCCATACACTCACTCCCGCGGATTGCACACCAACAGCACTATCTTCAACGGATTCGGCAACACTTTGATGCGACAGAGCGGAATCACCCATTTTAAGGTCGAGCCCGGTGCATTGAGCCACCGGCTCCTCACTGCGCAGCGAGTAGCCGGGGAAACCATGTGTTTGTGTTTCCAATGACCGCCTAAACGCAGTTTCAATGGACCGCGCATCAGTGCCGACAAGCTTGACATCGTCATAACTGGAAATGACCTGGGAGATGTCCGCCCCATGCACCAAAGCCTGTGCAACATCCCTCAGCAATAATGTTGCCCGGGCATCGCTGCCCTCAATGAAGAAATCGCCATCGATGGCACAACTGACTATCTGGCCATCCGATCCAAGGTCAACACAGACCCCCACGAGCTTACCGCCAGGAGTCTTGCATTCGCCACGCAATCAGTCCCGCAATTCCATACCTTGGGCATCACGATGCCACGGCGAACCATATTGGGAGCACAAAATCAAGATGCCTTCCACCAATCCCCAGATATACGAGGCAACAGAGGCTATACCAAAAGTCAGCAAACCCCCCAGAACAGTGAGCAACAGCTGGGCGACTGCCTTCACCGTGTTTCCCAGATAGAAATTGTGGATGCCGAGCCCGCCTAGAAGGATGCCGAGCACGCCAGCAGCCAATTTGGACTTCTGACTGTATGACTGCTGATACCTAGGAAAACCATAGGGCTGGTTGTATGGTTGATACGAATAACCATACTGTTGTTGGTTCGGGTTGTACGGTTGCTGATTGAGACTATATGGTTGTTGACCTTGGTTATACGGCTGCCGATTCGGGTTGTATGGCTGTTCCTGGTTGCGTCCCTGGTTCGGATAGCCATACGCATATTGGTCCTGACCGGTCTCTTGTCCATACGCATCTGGGTGAGGCATGCCTTGCTGCGAGCCCTGCATCTGACCGTTACCGCCCTGCGCATCAACTCCATATGGCTGGGACTGGTAGGGCTGTGCAGGTTGAGCTCCGTTCATAGGAGGCAACGGACGCTCTGAATCCGGCACACCTGAGGGAATTGGGCCCTGTTCCCGACGATTACCAGCATCATTCGTATACATATACCAAGTACACCAGAAGACATCGACTACCCTTCACGCGATTTCTTCTACGAGAGCATCCGTCGATAATAACCGTTCATCGTCGTCACAGACGAGCAAGAATGTCGCGGCCCACCTCATCCGTGGTTCTGTTCGACGAGGCATTGACCTCAATGTCATCCTGGACAGCGGTTTCGATTCGAGAGGCAGGCTCGTCCAAGTTCAGATGATGCAACAGCATCGCTGCCGAGAGCACGGCTGCGGTCGGATTGGCGACGCCTTGCCCTGCAATGTCGGGCGCTGATCCGTGAATAGGCTCGAACATCGAGGGGTATTCATTCGTGGCATTGATGCACCCCGAGGCGGAGTAACCCACGCCTCCCACAACCGCACCGGCCTCATCGGTGATGATGTCGCCGAACAGATTATCCGTGACAATGACATCGAAACGTGATGGATCGGTCACCAAGAAGATGGTGGCTGCATCGACATGCTGGTAATCGTGTGTGACTTCTGGATATTCCTTCCCTACACGCTCGACAATACGCTGCCACATATCCCCTGCATTGATAAGCACGTTCTTCTTGTGCACCAGTGTGACGTGCCTGCGCCGCTTCATCGCCAAATCAAAGGCATACCGCACCAACCGCTCGACACCATAGGCGGTGTTGATGGAGACCTCAGTGGACACCTCCTGGGGTGTGCCACGACGCACCGCACCGCCGGCGCCGCAATAGAGACCTTCGGTACCCTCACGCACCACCACAAAATCGATGTCTCCAGGATTCGCAAGAGGCGAAGCCACGCCCTTATACAGCTTGGAAGGACGCAGATTCACATATTGGTCAAGATCGAAACGCATCTTCAAGAGCAGCCCACGTTCGAGGATTCCCGACTTCACCCGAGGGTCACCTATGGCTCCCAGCAGAATGGCATCGTTCTTCTTGATGCGGTCAAGCTCTTCATCAGGAAGGATCGCGCCATCCCTCAGATAGCGATCTGCGCCGAGATCAAAATCCTCATATCTGAAATCGGCCACGCCTTGCGTGGCCTTTTCCATCACCTGTTGAGCCACCGGCACAATCTCCTTGCCAATGCCGTCGCCTGGAATAACCGCTATGTCATATGTATGTTCTGTGCCCATGCTCTGGAGCCTAACGACATGGACACAGAGTGACCATTTTCAGTCCGCATTGTGGACATGGCTGTAAATAGGACGACCTCGAAATCACTCGTCAATCCCCATCGCGTCCAAGCACCAGGCGTTCTCCTCACACACTTCACGCCATTGCTCATACCGCCCGGAGACTCCCGCGTGCCCCGCCTCGGTTTGCACTCGCACCATGGCATCCACACCTTGCGACTGAAGACGCGCCACCCATTTAAGCGGTTCCACATAAAGCACACGGGTGTCATTCATGGATGTGGTGGCCAGAACCCTAGGGAAATAACGTGCAGCAGACACCTTCCCAGCGCCATTGAGACCATCAACGCCCTGGTTAACAGTTCCTTCAACATACTGCCATGGACCGAACGGCGCATTCTCATACGGCGTGTACGACTTCATGTAGTCATAGACCTTCCCATCGTGCAACGGATCGCCCCACTCGTCCCACTCCGTGACCGTAAGCGGCAACGATGGATCGAGAATCGTGTTCAGCGCGTCGACGAACGGCACGTCAGCCTCTACTCCCGCATAACATTCCGGGGCCATGTTGGCCACCGCGCCCATGAGCAGGCCACCTGCAGAGCCTCCGTTAGCCACGGTACGACCAGAATCGGCCAGACCAGCACTTTGCAGGGCCTGGGTGACGTCGATGAAATCCTCGAATGTGTGTTTTTTATGAAGCCTGCGACCTTGCTCGTACCACGCCCGGCCCATCTCACCGCCGCCACGTATATGCGCAACCGCATACAGCACACCGCGATCGAGCATGCTGAGCCGGGAAACGGAGAACCCAGGATCACTGTTGATTTCGTAGGCACCGTAGCCGGTGATGAACATGGGAGCCGCATTCTTGCAGCGGTCCGGCCGCCAGACCAAGGAGACCGGCACCTGCTCACCATCGCGCGAGGCAACCCATACGCGTTGCTCACGGTAGAGACTCTGATCGAACCCCCCAAGCACCTTAGCCTGTTTAAGCAACACGTCGTGACCGTTCAGCACGTCAATCTCATGCAATTCGCCAATCGTTGCATAGCTCGAGAAGGAATAACGCAATCTGGGCGCGTCATAGGAAGGGTTGCCTCCCGTTCCTATGGAATAGAGTCGACTGCCCCTGACATCCGGATCATGCAGATCGAAGGCCTTCACCGAAGCGGCTTCGGCATTGGACATGACGAAGCCTGAAGAGGCGCAAGAACGGGAATCGCAAGTCGCGACCAAGCCCCTGTGAGGCACCAACTCGGCGAACTCCCACGGCCTGCCGGCAAGAAAATCCGCAAGGGCGCGCTGCTTATCCATCACTGCCACATGGGGCAATCCATCTGCCTGATAACCCAGTTGTACAAAATTCCGGTGCATGGCGATGCCGTCGATACTCAACCCTCTTGCCCCTTGTAGGACCCCAGGGTTTCCTGAGTTGTAGTAAGGCTCGCTGACCCGCCTTGCTCGTGCCCCGGGCTCGACTTCGTCACCGCGCTCGCACCCGTAGGGAGAACCCTGCGCAATGCATACCCCCTCGCCCAGAGCAAAGGGAGCCTGATGAGTGCGCATGTCGACCACGTCGATCTCGAAATTGGGGTTGAACGCGTTATGATAGACCAGTGCCAGCGGAATGTCGCTGCCATCGGGCCCAGCCTCTTCGAAGCGGGCGAAGCTGACATCGTATTCAACGCCCTCTTTACGGGGCAGAAAGATGTGAAACTGCCCCTCTGGATCATCCACTGGCAAAAGCCACACTTCGCTAGTGGTCTTGGAGCCGGTGCAAATTACCAAATTCCGCTCGTCAAAACTCAAAGCGACTCCGACCCAGAACCGTTCATCACTCTCATGAAACACTTCTGCGTCCCCCTCAGGGTCGGCACCGACCCGATGACGTACGACGGCACAGGGACGCCATGCCTCGTCAAGCTTCGTATAGAACACCCACCGGCCGTCCGGGGTGAAGCAAGCCCCACCCACGCCATTGATCACATCGGGCAAGTCCTGGCCTGTCTTCAAATCCCGTATGCGGTAGTCGTAGCGTTCATCGCCTGAGGTATCGGCACCGTAGAGAAGGAATCTTCCATCGCGGCTCAGGTCGAGTCCTCCAATCTGGAAGAAATCATGACCCTGTGCCTCGGCATTGGCATCGAAGACAATCTCCTCGGCCGCCTGCGACCCAGGCTCGTCGAGCACATTGATGCGAGGAGGCCGCCAGTCGTCCGGACCCGCTATCGGTATACGGCATTGCACGCCATACTGGCTGCCCTGCCGTGTACGCGCAAAATACCAGTAATTGTCGATGCGTGTGGGCACCGACATATCGGTTTCCTGCACCCGCGTCTTGAGTTCTTGAAACAGCGTCTGCTTCAAACCCGATAGCGGAACCATTCGACGCTCGAAATACTCGTTTTGCCCATGCACATAACTGCGCAGACGAGGGGATTCCTTGTTCCTCATCCATTCGTACGGGTCAACGAAGACCTTCCCGTGCACCTCACGAACATGAGGCTCTTCGAAAGCCTTGCCAGGCCGCAATCCATAATCCTCACCGTCGGTGTGCCCATGTGTGACGTTTGTGTTCATGAGACAAAATTATACGAAGATCCACGCCAACCTGTGGCGGAGAAACAAAACCCTGCACCGCGGACGAACCTGCCTTCGGGATGGCGCAGATGGACCTATGACAGCCATTTCACCCAATACACAACTGATATTCACCACCTTATTGCAGGGTTCTCAGCAACTCCGCATATTGATCGGCATCCAAGAGTTCGGGCTGGTCATCATCAGGTTCCAGTTTCAGCACCCAACCTTCCCCATACGGATCGTTGTTGATGATCTCAGGATCCTCTGCCACAGCCTGGTTGACATGACGAATCACGCCAGCCACCGGAGAGATTATGGGCTGCACGGCTTTGGCGGATTCGAGCTCCACAGCCTCATCGCCAGCCTCAAGCCTCGCTCCTACTTCAGGAAGGTCCGCAAAGACCAACGCGCCCATCCGTTCGGTGGCATATTCCGTAATGCCTATTGCAAACAAGCCATCGAGGTCTTCCACCCAAACGTGCTCATCGGAATACCTCAGGTTTCCCGGGACTGCAAGGTCCACACCAGCGTTGCCATCACGCCCGTCGTTTTTATCGGTATCATCGTCACTCATGCAACAAGACTAACGCGCGGAAGGCAAAGGGGCAAGCAGCATACTCACGCTTGGACACGAGCCATGAGGGAGACCAGTGCCTTGGCCACTTCCTCAGGATGCTCCACAGCGCTGAAGTGGCCGCAATCCTCGACAATGACCGTCTGGGCCTCGGTCGAAGTCATACGTTGCGCCATATCGCGCATATGCTCCGGGCTGCTCGCCGGATCACACGTACCTCCCAACGTCAGGGCAGGCACTGCGATCTTGCCTAATTGATCGTTCAGGTCCGGGCGACCCGCCGCCATACGCTGCCGGAAGGCAACTCCCGCCGGTGACTGCTCTTCGATCCATTGCGTCATGGTGCTGATGAATGCAGATGACTTCTTCACGCTGGAATCACCATCCTGGGGCTGGGCGAAGTGCAGTACGGGAGCCACAGTGCTTCCCTCCAAGGCCTTGTCGGCCACAGTGAGCCTTCCGGCTCCGCCATCTGCATCACGCCCGGCGGTGGTGTCGCAGAACGCTATGCCCGCCACACATTCAGGATGCAAGCGCTGCATATCGGCCGCCACGTAGCCTCCCATCGAAAGCCCGACCCATACGGCCTTGTCATAGCCTTCGTTCTCAAGCATGCGGGCATAGCCTTCAGTAACTGCATCCAGCGCCTGAGGATACGCCCCATTCGGATCTACGGGACCATACTGACCGGTCTGTGGCACCGGACTCACTCCGCAGCCAGGCATATCCGGCTCCCAAACGGGGAAGGACTCCATCCCATCGGCCTCACTGAGAGCGATGATTCGCGACGCGCACGCATCCCACATGCGATGATCCACGGGAAAGGCATTGATGAGTACCAGCGGCGTACCATTGCCCGCTCGATAGATATGATTGGCCACCTCAATGGGCTTGCCCTGTGTGTTCTGTTCACGTTCGACGTTTGTTTTGTTCTGCATCGTATGCTCCTGCACCATAATCTGTGCCAATCCTCTTTTCCTGCCGGCTTATGCACACAGCCACCGACACTTCGATTATAGACAAGCACAGTATATGAGTCCAAAGCATGATGCGCCCAACCATACAGCTGTCTTGGGATTGCACACATCCAACATATATAAAGCCCCGAGCAGGCTTGCCAAGCAATGTCACCAATGCCATCCTGATGACCTGTATGGGTCTATGGCGAATCGGGGTTTCCCAACGCACCACTTTTACCCTGTTACCCTTCGGCGCTTGCCCAGCCCAAGGCCCGACGCACGATGTCCGCCTGCCCGCCATCCATCTGATCGAGGAACGTAGCGAATTCTTTGCTTTCCACTGCACACCACTGCACATCCAATGAAGAATCCTGCGGATGGCAATCGCCTGAAATAGGCACAACATAGCACAATGCCACTGCATGCTGCCGAGAATCGTAGAACCTAGAGATGCCAGGCGTGGGGAAGAACTCTGCAATGGTACAGGGCTGCAGGCTCACTGGAATGCTCGGGAGCGCAATGTCTCCAAGATCCTTGGCGATGTTGCGCGCCATCGCCTCACGCAATGTCTCGTGGAACAGCACACGACCGGTAATCATGGTTCGCTCCACCGAACCATTGTCTCGCACGCGCACCAGAGAGCCGACCTCACGGACCTGCCCCAATTCGCCACAACGTACGGGTACAACTTCCACGTAGAGTATCGGCACTTCCCGGCGCACCTCGTCGATTCGCTCTGGGGAAAGCCAACCTGGAGGATTGCCATTGCCCGACCCACGCACAAAATCATCGGGGGTAATGCCGTCGAACTCACCTCTGGGACGGTCGGCATCAAAATCATCGTCATCCGGCACTTCATCATTCAATACTGGCATGCTCCCATTATCCACCCAACGGCGGGTAAACGCCACTGGCAAATGCAACATCGATCCTCAACATTCATAAGAGTCCATTGTTTCACATATTTCACGCCGACGCTGCATTCGGCACCCGCCGGCAACACACAATCAACGCTGGTAACGAAATACCGATGCAAAGACCTCATCAAGCGTTATTATGAGACAAACATGCGAAAGGAGCCACTATGGCAACGCAAACCCTCACTTCGGCAAATTTTGAACAGACCATCACCGGCAACGAACTGGTGCTCGTGGATTTCTGGGCCACTTGGTGCGGACCATGCAAGGCATTCGGCCCCATCTATGAAAAGGCCAGCGAAAAGAACACAGACATCGTCTTCGGCAAGGTCGACATCGACCAGAACCAAGATCTGGCGCAGGCGGCAGAAATACAAGCCGTACCCACCTTGTTGATCGCCAAACAAGGAGAGGTCGTTTTTAAGCAGGCCGGCGCCCTTCGTGCCTCTGACCTTGATGACCTCATTGCCCAGGCTCGCAAGCTGGATGTCAAGGCTGCGAAAGCCGCGGCACAAGCCAACTAGACAAGGCGCCATCAACCGTCGTGTTTGATGTCAAATTGGAATCTGACATCAAACACACGTGTGAGCCTTGGAAATCTTCATTCATGTTGGGACTGTTGCATTCAAGGCATATTTGGACAATTTATTATATATTGAATTTGTTTTCCGCACCGATGGCTATACTTGCCTAGGTCAGCAGAAAAAGTCTATGATGATGGTCACCGTAGACGAATTCAAGGAGCAGGATGGCAAACCATCGCAAGGAAGTAAAAACTCTTAGCTCGCTGAGTAAGCGCCAATGGCTTAAAATACTGGCCTCTTTTGTGGCGTTTGTCTTACTCATCAGTGGAGTAATAGGGTTCAATGCGCATGAGAACCGACAGACTAGGCGCCAATCAATCGCAGCATACTCAGCCACCGACCCCAGTGCATTGGGAGTGTCGCGTGGCAATGCACGCGAGGCCTTGCATGGCACCCACGGCACCACATACGTGACCGTTAAGGTGGATGACAAGTCTCGCACTGTTGTGGGCAAAAACTTCACCACGGTAAAATCAGTGCTTGAGCAGGGAGACATCACCTTGGAACCTGGCGACGATGTTAGTCCATCGCTGAGTTCAAAAGTCAAAGAGTCGACTGTAATCACTATTTCACGTGCAGGTTCGAAGCTCAAGACGTCAGATCAACCAATCGCCTTCAATACAATCCGCAAGGAAACGGCAGCGCTGCCGAAAGGTCAGGAAAAGACACAAACCGAAGGTGTCGAGGGTGTCATGGAAACCACCAGTCTTGTTACACTTGCAGGTGGAAAGACCATTTCAAGTAACGTGTTTACATCATACGTAAAAACCGCTCCTGTGGATAAAGTCATACTCGTCGGCACAGGTTCCGGCTCAGAAGTCACCGACAGCGGAATCGGCACTACAGTACCCGTCGGTGAGATGCAACAATGGGCTCATGACTATCTGCTGTCCAACGGATACAGCGAAGAGGACTTCACGGCAACGGTGTTCATCATCTCGCATGAATCAGGTTGGAATGTTCATGCCATGAATCCATCTGGTGCATATGGTCTCCCCCAGGCTCTACCCGGAAGCAAAATGGTGAGTGCCGGATCCGATTGGCACGATAATTACCAGACCCAATTGAAGTGGTTCTGGGGTTATTGCCAACGGTATGGAGGTATTCAGGGTGCCTATCGTCATTGGCAGGCCAACGGTAACTACTAATACATCGTTTGGCCATCGGTCGGAATATATCATTGAGCCGCAGGATTGATTGCGTCCTGCGGCTCAATTGTACGTTCTACCGAAAGCGGCAAAAAATTCCGGTGTTCACTTATACACGCACATCAAATGCGTGTGTATAATGTATCTTTGTCTGTACTCATCACATTCTTTGAGTGAAGCTCGATCGCAACTGATTCATCGGCGTCAATCACGCAATAAATCCAAACTGTGACGCAAGTACGAAAACAAGTACCACGAGACACAAACAGTGAAAAAGGAGTCATTGAGCCGTGCAGGAAACAGTTCAGAAAGGCCGCAAACGCGATTTATCAACCCCCTTGCAAAAGGGCCAAACGTATGTGGACGGACACCTCACGCATGCTGCGTTCATATCCATTGCAGTGCTCACTTTCATTACCTTTCTGGGCAATTTCACACAGTTGCAGCTAAGCGCGGCACTGCCCACCATTGTCTCCGAGTTCCACATCAGCGTGACCACCGGCCAGTGGCTCACCTCCATCATCCAGCTAGTGCAGGGCGTCATGGTGCCACTCACAGCCTATCTGACACGCCGGTTCTCCACACGTCAGATAGCCATCACCTCAATGGGTGTCTTCACCATCGGCTCTCTGTTGGCCTGGCAAAGCCATATCTTTGCGATTGTCCTCTTGGGACGCACACTGGAGGCCATCGGCTCGGGGGTGATGTGGCCAGTGCTGCAAATCACCGTATTCTCAATCTATCCGCTCGCCAAACGAGGACTGGCTATGGGCACTGTTGGCATGGCCATGAGCGTTGCCCCGGCCATCGGTCCTACGTTCGGCGGTTGGCAGACCGATGCCACTGGGTGGCGCTCCATCTTCCTGACGTTGAGCATCGCTGGCTGCATCGCTCTGCTCCTGGCCATATTCGGACTGCATAATTTCAACCAAAAAGACAAGATGGCTAAAGCAGACTTCTTCTCAGTATGCCTTTCGGTCATCGGCTTTGGTAGTCTGCTCTATGGCTTCACCAATATTGAGTCATATCCATTCTCAAGTCCAATGGTCTGGCTGATGATGCTCGTGGGATTCCTTGGAATCGTCTGGTTCGTTGTCAGACAAGTCAAAAATGCAAAGGCATTTGACTCTGCTCGCACTGAACTTATCGAACTACGTAACATCGAAGGAAAAGACAAGCCGATTCCCAGACCTTATGAAAACTGGGATGACGAACCTGTGGTCAATCTTCACTTTGGCCGCCGTAAAACGCACGAGGGCACATATGCAGAAGAACTGAAAAACGTCCAGCCGCCACTGCTTGATTTAACGGTACTTAGGAACCGCAACTTCATGGTGGGCACGCTTGTAGCCGCACTGAGCTTTTTCGCCTTCAGTTCCATCAACGTAATCTTGCCACTCTATATTCAAACAGATCGTGGATATATGGCGACGATATCTGGATTGGTGATGCTTCCCGGAGCCTTGGGTCAATGCATCTCCCAATTTGGTGGCGGACGCATGCTCGATAAATTCGGTGCGCGTCCTACAGCCCTCATAGGTTCAAGCATTCTATTCATCGGTACCCTTATGATGAGTTTCATCGGCGGAGGAACTGTTATTTGGTGGGTTTCCATTTGCCAGTTTATTCGTCAAGTGGGCATGGGATTCGTACTGATGCCTTGCACCACATGGTCCCTCAACTGCCTGGATCCAAAGGACGTGTCGGCAGGATCGGCTGTCACGAACACCATAAGGCAAGTCTCCGGTGCTATAGGATCGCCTGTACTGGTCATTCTTATGGAGACGTTCACCTCACTACGTGAACAGTCGCTGGGCACAAGCCACACCGCAGCCATCGCATCAAGCATCTTCGGCGTACGCATGTCGTTGTGCATCAGCGCAGTCATCGCCTTCGCCATGGTGGCCACAGTGTTCCTGGGGGTGAAAGGCAAAGGCGCCGGCTCCACGAGAGATATGACCCAGCGTGCCATCCACGCCATGCAGACGCACATAGGCACCAACGACTAACATTCAAGACAAACTCTGGTCAAACTGGTGTAAAGGCTGGCAGAAAGTGACGAATTGAACCGCTGAAACGTCACTTTCCGTCAGCTCTCCGGCACGGATTGCGACGGACATGACCTGAGCACACCGCCGATGGCCTGCTTCTCCTTGGTCGTCATCGAAAGATCATATTGTTCCTTGACCCCGATTTGCCTAGCCACATACGCACAGCGGTAACTGGGGTCCTTCGGGAGCCAATAGGCGGCCGAAGCCGACCCCTTCTCTTGGTTGGAAGGCCCGTCCACCGCCAACAGGTTGTACATATCGTTGCCATACCGCTCAAGTTCAGCGGCATCCCAGTTTCTGGCCCCAGACTGCCAAGCGTTCTCCAATGCGACAACATGGTCTATCTGCACTGCTGCACTCGTCTGCCGCCCACGCACGAACTGAATGTCATTGCCGGTGTATGGGTCATGAAGCCTGCCCGAACTCACCTGGCATGCAACTGCGCCCGTATGGGTCACACGACTCATATCACGCTGCAGCACATCGTCACGCACAGTGCAACCGTTGCCATCGGTATCGACACTGTTGTATAGGAATGCGTCACGGTCGTATGATGAAGCCTTTGGAGCATCATCCACACGAAGCGTCCGTAGAACCTCGGCAGCGGGCCCGGACGCGATGAATCTTCCGGTAATCTGTGCAAAAGGACGGCTTACCTGGGGTAGCAACAATCCCAGAAGAATGCCAAGCACAACAGCAGCAGCAGCCATAATGCTCACCCTGCAGTGCAAAGCACCCGAACCCCCTGGATGCCTAGAGAAATGGGCACCGTTGTGCCGTTCACGATGCCTTGAAACCTGTGTCAGCACCCATCGTACTGGGATCCGGGTCTTCTTCTGATGTCTTTGAATATGATGCTTGCAAGCCCGATGACCTGCATCCCCCGTTGTATGCCGATCGCTGCCCTTCACGCCACACTCCCCACTCTCCTGGAATTCACTGACCGTTCTCGTGATTATAGGAGATACGAGCTTGAGTGACGGCACCGAAGGGCACTAACCGTACGACGTCCAGCGTAGGGGCGAATGAGCACAATGCCAGGACCACTGCCGTCACACCGGGCACGGGTGCCAACGCCTTGGTGAGCAGCAGCATCACAGAAACCGAAATCGCAGCAATGGCCGCCACCATGCTCATGGCCATGCAGACACTCCCCTTACGGCGTAGACGTCGACGTTCAAGGCATAGTTTTTGCGTCCTGGATATGTTCATATGCATACGCTGTGAACTTTGACCGAACCTGATCATCTCGTTGAGTCCACGGACATCATTTGCGGTCCGTTCGTCGATCGCTGTTTCATCGGAGACGATGACGGATGCGAGCGAACGGATGCTGCGTAGCAGGAGCAACCCCAAAGCCACTGCAATCACAATGTAAGCCACAACCAGAACCACCGCATAGTAGGGTTCAAGAAGGACCGAAACAGCCACGCATACTGCACACACCGCCGCCGCAACAATGGCCGTGCAGTTGGTTTGATGTTGCGATACCTTGAGCCAATACGGGTTCATGGCCTCTGCAGTCGTGCTGCTACTGGGTTTTCGCGTCTGTGTCTGCTGGTTCTCTTCGACCTGGAGCAGGTCATGCGATGAGGACGTTGAGACCATTCGGCTCAAATCATTCGATTTCGAGTGCCCAATCACGCCAGAGTCGAGCCATTGCCCAATGCAACCGAACGCAAACCATAGCAATGCGGACACCACAACGCCGATGCACGACCTAAATGCATCCAATCCCCAAAGGCCATGCCCACCCTCGGCTGCAAGTGCCAGAACGGCGCAGACAGGCGCGAATATGCCTGCAAGGCGCTCGACAACGCGACTAATACACGAACCCACCACTTGCGCGGTTCCTGGGGCTTGCTGTGGCCAATGCCCAATCATATTGGCTGCGGGCCCATGCGATCGGGTGATTGCCTCGGCTTCATGAATGTCGGAGCGCTCAGAAATCTCGCAAGCCGAACCATGAGACGGCAATGCACCGGCTCCGGCCTCAGCTTTGGTTGCAAAGGTCTGCCCAGAAAGCAAGGAATCCGAATTCCCGTTGGTGCCGGTCTCCAATTCTTGCGGTGTCCCAATGAATGCCGCCTGTCCGGCATCCATGAGCACCACGTTGTCACCTTGAGCAGCGTCATGGAAGTCTGTGGTAATCAAAAGAACCGTTTTTGTCCGTGCCAGTTCATGGATCGCAGAGCTGATGGCCTGTGCGCTCTGGGAATCCACGCCATCCAAAGCGTGCTCGAACACATACACCGAACAATCGCACAGCAGCGCTCGTGCCAAGATGAGCCTCAGCCGCTGTCCTTCGCTCAAGCCGCCGCCATCGGGATGAATCGGTGTGTCGAGGCCTTCAGGCTGAGTGTAGACAAAGCCATCGATCCGGGCACGATTGAGTGCCAGCCACATATCGTCTACACTGGCCTGCGGTGCCGCCGCAGCCAAATTGCTGCGCAATGTTCCCTCAAAGAACAGACTGCCGTTGCCGATAATGGCCACGGCAGTGGCCAATGAAGGCAGTGTCAGCTGCCGCAGTTCAATATTTTCCAAGCCTTCGGAAAGCTTCGGCCTGAGTTGAATCGATCCTTCATAGTCATTGACTGTGCCAGCCAATAATGCGGAGATGACCTCCACACCAGACCCCTCACTACCCGCAACCACCGTCAATTGGCCGGGTTCTGCGGTAAAGCTCAAGTCCTTGATACCGTTCGCATCACCGACGGCAGTGGAACTGACACCGTCGAACGACAACGAATAAGCATCCAGTCCCAAACGTAAACGCTCATCGCTACGCACAGGGGCCGTGATGTCAAGAAGCCGTGCAATGCGAACACAGGCATGAACACCACTCTCATCCGCTACGACACCACCTAAGAGACGATGCATGGGAATCAGCAGACAAGCACTGAGCAGAACGACGGTTACAGCCTTGGAAATGGACAAGACACCGGCAGCATAGTGTGAAACGACAATCAGGACAACCGCTGAAAATGTGGCGCACAACACCAACCCAACCACCATCGTGCTTATCGGAACAATCGCATGGCTTTTGTGGCGGGTACAGACAGACGCAACGACTCCAATCAACAGAAGGCAGACCAGCAATGGCCACATTGCATCAATGTCGAGGGCCGCCACAGTGATGCCAAGCGTCAGCAATGCCAAGGCAGAAAAGGCCAGTTCTGGAATCGACATCGCCATAAAGACCCGTACCCGCGTCAGGCCTTCCGACAGAGCGAAGGCGAATTCTCCCTCATGCTCTCGCCCACAACCGGCCACACCGAGATCAAGCATCTTGCCGTACAACTGCTCATGAAGATAGAGATCGATACGCTCATCGATTTTGTTGCCAAAATAACATGACAATCGGTATGCAATATAGCCCACAATCGCAACGACAACCAGCAATTCGATGAAGACGGCAAAACTGCCGGCCACGACAGGAGCCGTTTGCGGTTGAGCCGAGGTTCTGACCTTGCCACCGTGACCGTCGTGAGCAGAGACCACCTTGAGCGCAGGATGCCCCATCTTTACGTCCATCCGGGAAAGCGGAACGGCAAGATAGGCCACAAGCGTGAAAATGAAGCCAATGGCGGCAAGAAACGTAGTCCACAATGACAGAGTTTTCGCCGCCATCAGCAATCCTGTGTGTGGAACGAGAGAACGTAAACGCTTGCCAGCCATTTCAAACCTTTCGCGAAATGCGCGAATGAAGACACATACGACTATATATGATATGGCTTCCCCTGCTCATTTCGACTCGCCGCCAAACGGCAATCCATCCTGACAATCGGCCGGAAATACTGCCCTCGCCCTGCAAATTCGCATACGACCGACAAACACGTGAGAAAGTTTACCCATCCTACACGCAACCAGCATCAAACCAAATGCCAGGTGACCCGATGGAGGTCACTGGGGCCAAACTCCCGTATCGCCCGGCGATGGGCAGCGGATCCATAACCCTTGTTGCGTTCCCACGCGTATGGGGCGTATTTCGGGTCGCTGAGCGCGAGAGACGTCATGAGACGGTCACGAGTCACCTTGGCAATGACCGAGGCAGCAGAGACCAAGGCACAGCTTTGGTCGGCCTTCACCCGTGTAGTGACATGCGGCAGCCTCGGCACTTCAGGAGCGTCGAAGGTACCCGATGCCTTCGATATGTAGTCGTTCGGGCCATCGAGAATGGCACCGATCGTTACGGAACCCGCAATTCTGCCGGAACCGTTTGCTCCGTCATTGACATCCACATCATGACATCCCATGCCAAACCCACGCTCCAGATCGTCGAGCGCACGCAACGCTGCGACACCAAGGGCATGGCTGATGCCCCACTCATCGATCTCCCTGTTGCTCGCCCGGCCGACGGCACTTGCCGAACACCAATCCTGCAGAGGCTTGTACAGCACCTCACGTTGATGCGGGGTGAGTAGTTTCGAATCGGCAAGGCCCGTGGGCACCTGTGCAGACGCCACATCGCGTGCCCACATCGCCGATGCGCCCACCATCACGGGCCCTGCCAAGGCACCCCGACCCACCTCGTCGAAACCGACGATGAGATCAAACCCGCAAGAGGCCAAATCACGTTCGAGACGCAAATCGGGCACCATATGAGTCGACTGCCTCTTCACAAGATTTGAGCTGGATCCAATATGCTTCACCACGCGCTCGGTATTATCGCTGTTCATGATTGTGCCGCGGCTGGGACGCGGTCGAACACCTCATGATGCGACTTCATCGTTCCGAAACGGCGAATCGGCAGGAATGTGAACAGTGCCTTGCCTCTGATATTGCGCATTGGCACCAAACCATCGTTCCCATCATTGGCATGCCATCTGGAATCTGCCGAGTTCGCACGGTTGTCTCCTAAAACAAACACATTCCCCGGCTTCACCTTGACGCTAAACGCAAAATCACTCGGATTAACGCCCTGTTTGATATACGAGCTTTCGTCTATCGCCACACCATTGACCGTAACCGGATAGCCTTTGCCTTCACACTCCACAGTGTCACCGGGCAAACCGATAAGTCGTTTGACCAATGTATCGGTCAACGGACTGTTGTCTCTGGCACCAAGCCAGTTCGCGGGATCCTTGAACACCACCACATCCCCACGCTTGGGTTTGATGATATTCGGGGTGAGTTTGGTGACAAAGATCCGGTCACCGATCTCAATGGTATCCATCATCGAGCCAGAGGGAACTCTATAGGTGGCAAACAGCAGAAACAGGACAATGAACATTAAAACGAAATACAGCAAGGTGTCCCTGGCGAAAGACCAGCCGCTTTCTCTATCATCCTGGCCATGTGACTTGGCATGTGCAGGTCTGCACCGATGACCACCCATACCTGACACAGGCTCTTGGACGGATTGCGCAGAATTTGAGGAAGAATCAGGCTCCGTGTCAAAGGCTATATGCTGGGAACCTGTAAACGAGGCATCCTTCGAATCCGTCTTGACCTTGGAACCGTTTTGCCCTGCATGAGATACAGAGGGTAATCCACCGGGCTGCACCTCATCTTGTTCATCGGCAGTCACAGTCATTGCAGTCCCTTCACCCTCAGCATTCAGTGCATCATCATTACTGCAGAGCCTCCACCGCAGTATTCAACCAATTCATTGTAGCTTTTGAACACGAAATTCACATATCACCATGAAAACCAGCAAGGCAACGCTTGAATTCGTTTGTTTCCAGTCTGCCTGACAACATGACAATCTTAGAATCTCCCGAGTGTTGATGCTTTGCAACATACAAAAGTGAGGCAACAAAGACTTCATGTTACTTCGGGCATTCACTCGATAATCAAACCTCCGCTCACTGAACAGACCCCGGTCAATCAGTCGGCGGACGTAATTTTCTGATGGTTCTTCTTGGCAGTGGAGACCATGAGCTTGATGCGGTTGAGCTGATTGGCCTGCGAAGCACCAGGGTCATAGTCTATGGAGACGATATTGGCCTCGGGGTGAAGCCTACGAATCTTGCCGAACATGCCACGACCTGTCACATGGTTAGGCAGGCAGGCGAACGGCTGGGCGCACACCACATTGGGACAGCCAGACTGGATAAGCTCAAGAATCTCGCCTGTAAGCAACCAGCCCTCACCGGCCTGGACACCGATGGAGGTGACAGTGCTGGCCAGCTTGACCAGCTCAGGCATCGGGGTGTCCTGACTGAACTTACCATGAGCCAAATCGATGGCACGGCGCACGGGATTGAGGATGCGATCGAGCCCCCAGCGCATGACGGCGTATGCGTTCTTGCTGCCACCGGTACCAAGGTATTTCTCGCGCCAATCGGTGATGTAGGGGCCGGTGGTCATGAACTCCATGATGCCGGGCACCACGGCCTCACAACCCTGCTCCTCAAGCTGGTCGACCAAGTGATTGTTGGCATCCGGATGGTATTTCACCAGAATCTCTCCCACAACGCCGACACGAGGCTTGCGCGGGATGTTCCTCAACGGCAGTGCATCGAAGCTCTTGACAATTTCCTTGAGCAACTGCTGGTAGGGTAGATAGCCTTTGCCGATCTTCTTCTTGGCGGTCTTGGAATAGCCGTGGTGCTCGATGGTCTCGCGCACGATGGTGTCCCACATTTCGTAGAGCGCGTTGGCGCTGCCCTTCACCTTTTCGTAAGGACGCACACGGTAGTGACATTTCATAAGCAAATCGCCTATGACGAGCGCTTTCAACGCACGCCAAAGCAGCTGAGGGGTGGCGGTGAAACCGGGGTTGTCTTCGATGCCCTGTGTGGAGATGGCGATGACCGGCACCTGAGGGTAGCCGGCGTCCACCAGAGCCTTGCGGATGAGACCATAATAGTTTGTGGCTCGACACATGCCGCCGGTCTGCGAGATGGCCAGGCACACCTTGTTGGGGTCATACTTGCCCTTGACGATGGCATCCACCAACTGGCCGACCACCATGATGGCCGGGTAGCAGGCATCGTTGTTCACATATTTGAGGCCGGTCTCCACGTCCTGCCGGTCTGCGGTCTTCAGGATGTCGAACTTGTAGCCACCGGAGCGAATCACAGCCTCAACCAAACTCATGTGCACCGGGCTCATCTGCGGGCAGATGATGGTGTAGTCGCGACGCATCTCCTTCTGGAACTTCACCTTCTTGGCGTAGGCGCTCAGTGTACCCTTGCGCTTTTTGGGCTTGGCATCGACGGTCTGGGCCGTGGCAGCCGGATCAGAGGCAGACTGACCATTTGATGATGAAGCATGCGAACCACTGGCACCACCCTTGGCGTTGGCGCGACGGGAGGCTTCTTTAACCGCCTCAGTGAGATTGGGATTGGCCTTCATGACGGTGTCGAGCAGCACCTGACGACCAGGTGTGGGGGCAGCCGAACCGGTCTTGCGGAATTCGCCGGTCTTTGCTGCGACCGCCGAATCGCCATCGGCTACATTGGCTGCGGCAGCACCGTCATTGCCCTGAGCTGTGTCAGAAGTTTCAATGGTGTCTTTCTGTATGGCGTCAGCTCTGCTCTGCGCGGCATCGACGGCAGCCTGGGCACGAGCCAGCTCATCCTTGGCAGCCTTGAGCTTGGCCTCGGCAGCACTAAGTTCCTCCTGACGCTGGGCTTGCTCTTCTTGGGCCGCCTTGGCAACGGCTTCATCCTGTGCCGGGGTTGCCTCGGTTGCCTTCTCAGCGGATTCGAGACCCACAGCTGAGCTGTCACCGGCACCACCCTTGGCATCAATAGCTTCAGCTGCCTTGGCAAGGCGGGCCTTGTTGGCCTCGCGTTCCTCCACCGCAGCCTTGAGGGAACGCAGACGAATCTTTGCCGCTCCGAGATTGCTCACCTCGTCGATCTTGAGCAACGTGTACACGTCGGCTTTCTCTGCAAGAATCTCGCTGACCTGGTCGGTGGTGATGGCATCGATGCCGCAACCGAAGGAATTGAGCTGTACCAATTCCAGCCCCGGATAGCTCGCCACGAAATTCGCCGCAGCATACAAGCGGCTGTGGTAGGCCCACTGGTTGGCCACGCGAAGCGGCATCTTGGTGACCTTCCGGTCACCCACCTTGCGGAAACCGCCCTTGTCCTTGGCCCGTGGGTCCTGCTCACCTTCGGCAAGATACTCGCTCAGATGAAGATTCTCTCCCGGCTGTAGCTCACAGATGGAGTCTTCGGAGAGCACCACCATACCCAGCGAGCAGATGGTCTCGGGGATGCCGTGGTTGATCTCAGGGTCGATGTGGTAGGGGCGGCCGGCCAACACAATGCCACGGCAGTTGTGCTCCTTCATGTAGGCCAGGGCACGCAGACCCTCCTGCTGCACATCGTGCTTGAAGATCTTGTCTTCAGCGTACGCAGCCTTGACGGCCTTCTCGGCCTCCTCACGGGTGACGTTCGTCCAGGCGAACTCCTCGACGATGCGGTCGACCATGAGGTCATGATCCGCCAAGTTGAAGTAAGGGCGCATGTAGCGGACGCCCTCCTGGCGCAGCTCAGGCATGTTCGCCTCGATGACCACGGGGTAGTTCGCCACAACCGGGCAATTGTAATGGTTGTCCGTGTCACCTTCGACGAGGTTCTCCTCATAGGAGACGCACGGGTAGAAAATGGTTTTGATCCCGCGAGAAAGCAGCCACTTGATATGGCCATGCACCATCTTGGCCGGGTAGCAGATGTTGTCGGAAGCTATGGACTCGATGCCGCTCTGGAAGAGCTCATGGCTGGACCGGCCGGAGAGACGGACCTTGAAGCCGAGGTTGGTGAGCAGTGTGAACCAGAAAGGATAGTTCTCGTACATGTTGAGCACGCGCGGGATGCCGATCTCGCCGCGGTAGGCCTTTTTGTCGGTGAGCCTGCGGTAGGCGAAGACCCGCTTGTACTTGTAATCGTAGAGGTTCGGCCTGTCGCTTCTCTCGGCCTTGGCGTCTGCACCACGCTCGCAGCGGTTGCCCGTCACATACCGGGAACCATCCTGGAATGTGGTGATGGTGAGTTTGCACTTGTTCTGGCAACGGTTGCACACGTCGCGGCTG
Organism: Bifidobacterium sp. ESL1118; assembly: GCF_058505595.1. Classification (NCBI taxonomy): domain Bacteria; kingdom Bacillati; phylum Actinomycetota; class Actinomycetes; order Bifidobacteriales; family Bifidobacteriaceae; genus Bifidobacterium; species Bifidobacterium sp. ESL1118. The sequence continues at coordinate 839,464 of NZ_CP196371.1, read as the reverse complement.
CTCGTCATCGACAGACTATCGAGCGCATCGCCCAGGATGATGCCCGAGCGGGTGTGCGGTGCCGATTCGTCGGTCTCATGCGCATCCTCATAGTGCATTCTGGCGGTCAGGGCCGCCCCGTAGGCACCCATGAGACCGGCGATGTTGGGACGCGTGACCTCGCGGCCGGTGAGCAGCTCGAAGGCACGGAGCACCGCGTCGTTGAGGAACGTACCGCCCTGCACCTCCACCGTGTCGCCCAGCTGGCCGGCATCGCGCAACTTGATGACCTTATAGAGCGCGTTGCGCACCACGGAGTAGCACAGGCCTGCAGCGATGTTCTCCACGGTGGCGCCTTCCTTCTGCGCCTGCTTGACCGAGGAGTTCATGAACACAGTGCAGCGCGAACCCAGGTCCACCGGGTGGTCGGAGGCCAGCGCCGCCTTGGTGAATTCCTCGATGGAAAGCCCCATGGACTGGGCGAAGGTCTGCAGGAAGGAGCCACAGCCTGAGGAACACGCCTCATTGACGGAGATCGAATCGATCACGCCGTCGGAGATGGCCAGATATTTCATGTCCTGACCGCCGATGTCGATGACGGAAGTGACACCTGGACTCACCATTTCGGCACCACGATAATGGGCCATGGTCTCCACCACACCTTCGTCGAGGTGCAGACCGGTAGAGATAAGCCCCTCACCGTAGCCGGTGGAGCAGCTGCGGGCGATGTATGCCTCCGGGGGAAGCTCCTTCTCGATCTTCTTGACGATTTCAATGGCTGCATCCAACGGACTGCCATCATTGGTGGCATAGGACGACCATACAATCTCTCGGTCGTCGTTGACGAGTGTGGCCTTGATGGTGGTGCTTCCAGCGTCGATACCTAGGAAATGGGGACCTTTGGCACCTTCAAGCGTCTTGACCTTGATGCGCTCTTTGTGATGTCGTTCGTTGAAGGCCCTGCGGTCCTCCTCGGTTTCGAACAAGGGCGGCATTGTGGCCGTGTTGATCGGTCGGTTCTTGAGCGACTCCAGGTCTTCCAAAATGTCAGCACAGGTGCGTGGAGCGAAAGCCTTACTCTCATCGGAATCGTCGTCACCGGCAATGAGCGCCGAACCATAGGCTACATACAGGTGGGCGTTCTCTGGAAGGATGAACTTATCGACTTTACCGTCAAGCGCCCTGGCAAACGCGTCTCGCAATCCGGAAAGGAAGAAGAGCGGACCGCCCAGAAAAATCACATTACCGTGGATGGGACGGCCCGAGGCCAAGCCGCCAATGGTCTGCGTGGCTACAGCAGTGAAAATGGAGGCTGCAAGATCAGGCTTGTCAGCACCATCATTAATGAGTGGTTGCAGGTCTGACTTGGCAAACACGCCACAACGCGAAGCGATTGGATACAGAATCTTATAGTTTTTGCTCATCTCGTTGAGGCCGGAGGCATCCGTATCGAGAAGCGTCGCCATCTGGTCGATGAACGCCCCTGTGCCACCGGCGCACGAACCATTCATGCGTTGCTCGGGGGTGGGTTTCAAATACGTAATCTTCGCGTCTTCGCCACCCAGCTCGATGATGACGTCAGCATCGGGGTACACCTGATCGATGGCACGGGTCTCTGCAATGACCTCCTGTACAAATGGCACGCTCAGGTCATCGGCGAGCCCCAGACCTCCGGAACCGGTGATAGCCAGCCGTATAGGCCGGCCATCCTCACCCTGTTGTTGCAACTGGCTCTGGATGTCGCGCAGCAGCCCCGCCACCGTGGCACGTACGTTGGCATTGTGGCGACGGTAGTCAGAGAATATTGTGTCCTTGAGGTCATCGTCGGCATCAAGCACCACTGCCTTGACTGTGGTGGAACCGATGTCAAGCCCGACTCTCAAAGGAGCCTTCGGTGGATTCTGCGGGAGTGCCGATTTATCGTTTGCCGCCATGGCGTTCAACGCTTCAGCCATACATTCACCTCTTTGCAATCGGCCTGAGACGTTTGTCCAGCGAATTCTCGCAAAGCCGATATGTACAAAATCATATATAGCTAGGATAGTCCGCAGACCCGTCTTATATAGACCACAACGCAGTGATTCAGCTCACAGACACAGAAAATGTGCGATACATCTCTTGACAATTTAAGCAAATCTGTATGTTTTATGATGTTCATCGGCATTTTACCGGCCCTGATGACGCCGGTCACGCAGCTCCAGACAGGCTATCCGTTCAACGAGCTTCTCCGCACTGATACCAGCCACACACCGCAATTTTGTGTAGGCACGCGAACGCTGTAATTTGCGTGAACGACCCAACCAATTGCAGTGATCGCTCAGCTTGCGGCACCCTCGCCGGCAGCACGGTCCTTGCCATAGACCTCCGGTATAAACCGCTCCTGATCGTGCAGTTTGCCCCAGATCACCGGCTTACCCTCGGCAAACGATTGCCGCACGTCGATGATGCGCTGATTCTTCGAGCCGCGAAATTGCAACAGAGAGTCATGTTGATCCTTGAGATATCGACCATCCACAAGCACATCGATCCCATGCAGCAGGTCGAGCTTGTCTTGACTCTCCCCCGGACGCATGAGCTCCTCCCATGTGTAACCCGTCCAACTCCAAATGTCCTTGGTGCGACCGAATTCCTGGCGTATGCGATTGGTTAGCCTGAGTAGCACCCCTGTGTTGAGCAGCGGCTCTCCACCGAGGAAAGTCACCCCCTGCACGAAATCGTTGGAAAGATCATCGATGACCGTGTCCTCGAAATCCTGCGTATAGGGATGGCCAGCCTGAAAGTCCCAGATGGACTCGTTGAAGCACTCCTCGCAATGGAACGGGCAGCCTGACACATACACCGAGCAGCGGATGCCCTCGCCGTCCGTCATAAGGAAACGCTTGTAGTCGGCGATCATATCGTGGCTCATGGCATCGCTCGTCCACTGCCCCGCCTTGGGGTTGTTGGCCAGCGACGTAGGAATCGAAGGCCCACGACCGGTCTCCGTCTTTGCAAAATCATGAAGGGTCATTGATGCTTCCTCGTTGATTAAATCTCGAGGTTCCCCACAGATGCGCGTTGCACTGGACGCTCCAAGGCCGCTCGGCCGGTCTTATGTCAGCCCAACACATACCTGTGGACAACTTCTCCCACCAGTAAACTAATAGAATACAAATTTTCACGCTTCATCTATGCGCTAGCACCAAGCACCTTTACGCGAATGTTGATGAGTTCGTGATTGCGTTGCGACGAACGGAACTGCCCCACACATGAGCAGCTGTCCACAAGTGTGTGTTGTTCTGGCATAGGCTTGGCCGAATGGCCTTGAGTGTCCAGAACAACACGCACTTGTGGTCAACTGCGGAGTTGATACGCGCTGAGGAGCCCATTGCAACGCAATCATGGACTCCTCAGCGCATCAAGTTTAAAGGATCAGCGGACCCTATTTGGTCTCCGCGTACCACTCGCGTGTGCTGCCGTCCTTCAGGGTCACATGGCCGGTCTCGCCGCTCATGTGCTTGGCGCGATGCGCGAGTTCCTCGTGACGGCCATGGACCATCGGTCGCTGCACCGGATTGCCCAGGTATCCACAGGTGCGCTTGGTCACGTTGCACTTATCAGGGTCGGAATTGCCGCATTCCGGGCACTTATAGCCTTCCTCAGTGGGCTCAAAGTCGCCTTCGAAGCCGCAGACGAAGCAGTGGTCGATCGGCGTGTTGGTGCCGAGGTAACCGATGCCGATGTTGTAGGCATAGTCCCACACAGCCTCCAACGCCTTTGGATTGGACTGCAGGCACGGGAACTCGCAGTAGTTGATGAACCCGCCTGCGGCATAGTACGGGAAGTCCTTCTCGTAGTCGAGCTTCTCCATCGGAGTGGGCGAAAGCCAGACCGGGTAATGGAAGGAATTGGTGTAGAAGTCATGGTCGGTGACGCCTGGCACACGACCAAACTTCTCACGGTCAAGCCGGTTGAACTTGTCCGTAAGGCTCTCAGCAGGTGTGGAATAGACGGAGTAATGATAGCCCTCGGCCTTCTCCCATTCCTTGCACAGCTCGTTCATGCGGCGCACGATGGAAAGTGCGAATTCCTTGCCTTCCGGATCCCAGCTGTGGTCGGTCATCCAATCCTTGCCGTAGAACACGCTTGTGGCCTCATATAGACCGATGTAGCCCAATGAGACGGTGGAACGCGAACGGTTGAAGAGCTGGTCCACGTTGTCAGTGGCATCGAGTCTGCCGAACGCGCCATAACGATACAGCGTGGGGGCATTCACCGGCGTTGCCTGCTTGCAACGCATGATGCGGAACTGGAGCGCCTCGTGTGCCACGTTCATACGCTCCCCAAAGATCTTCCAGAACCGGTCTTTGTCGCCGCGGGACTCCAATGCGATGCGCGGGATGTTGACCGTGACCACGCCGAGATTCATGCGGCCTTCCTCCTCGTCCTTGCCGGTGTCTGGATTGATCCAGCCCTGCAGGAAGGAACGGCAGCCCATCGGCGCCTTGAAGGACCCAGTAATCTTCACGATGTTCTCATAGAAGAGGATATCGGGATACATGCGTTTGGTGCTGCACTCCAACGCAAGCTGCTTCATGTCGTAGTTCGGGTCGCCGGGGTCGGCGTTGATGCCGTGCTTGATGGTGTAGGTGAGCTTCGGGAAGATGGCTGTATGACGATCCTTGCCGAGACCGCGGATACGGTTCAAAAAGATGGCGCGAGTAATCTCACGGGCAAACCAGTCGGTGCCCAGACCGAAGCCGACGGTCACGAACGGAGTCTGGCCATTTGAGACGCGGTTGGAGTTAATCTGGTATTCCATGGTCTGCATGGCATCGTAGATGGCCTTGCGGGTCATGATCTTGGCGTAGATCTCGCGAATCTGCTCAAGGCGTGGGGCATCCTTATGGAACGGCTCGTCCTGCGGCAGCGGTTCACGGCCCTCGAAGTGCAGCGTATCGGGCTCTTGCTTTTTGAGACCGTCGACCATATCCTGTGCCACTTCGACGGACATGGAGACCGGAATGAGAGCGTGTGCCATCCTCAAGTGCTTATCATAATCTTTCTTCGCATACTCGGCGAGCATCTCGTCGGCACGATTGACCGTCTGGCCGCCATACTGGTCACCGGCGATATCCTTGATGATCTGAGTGATCTGCGTGGCGGCAGTGCCGATGGACTTTGGCGAGTCCATCATGGCGTTGCCCAGCTCGAAGCCATTCCTGAGCATGTCACCAAAATCGGGCAGTGAGCAGTTGGTCATGGCGGTAAAGGGCGAATAATCCGCGTCGTGGAAGTGGATGTCGCCCTTCATGTGGGCGTTGGAGACGTCCTTGGGCAACATGCTAAACGCGGATGCCTTGGAGACGGCACCAGCCAATAGGTCACGCTGAGTGGCATAGACGTTGGAATCCTTGTTGGCGTTCTCCTTGACGATCTGAGGATCCCGACTGACCAGGCGGTTGACGGCCTCATTGATGTCAGTGGCCTTGGCACGTTCGATATCCTTGTTGAGGCGATAGTTGGTGTAGCAACGGGCCACATCGTACTCGTGGTCTTCCACCAGCCCGTGCTCCACCAGACTCTGGATGTCCTCAATCTTCGCCGGTCCGTTGTAACGGGCTTTGACCTCGCCCTCAACCTGATTGGCCAGATTACGAATGAGCTGCTCTTCCTGGGGGCCGACCTCCTTTTCGAGATCCTTATACGCCGACTTGACGGCGGTGATGATGTTCAGCGGGTCAAAATCGACCACACGCCCATCGCGTTTCTCTACAAACACCGTCTTTGTCCTCGAATCGGAAACTGCAGTCCTGTCCATGACCGTGGCATCCATCTTGTCCGTCTCCCTCTTTGCTCGGCTTCCTGCCTCAAACCACTTTGGCAAGTGCAAACTACATACGTGTAGCTTGATGACTTACATCACTGTATAACGCACCATAAACACGATATTTAGGGACTCAAACAGCCGCAAGACCCTACATCTAGTATTTTGGCGCAATATCGCCGTTCTTCATCCCAACTGTTCGGACCGGAAAAAATCGACGTTGAGGAACGCCTGAAAACCATCGGAGTGTCGCAAATCATTGCTTCAGACCACATGACTCCATATTCATTGGGCATCATCCATACTCAACCTAATCGGCTTCGCACTCACGGTTTTGTCCGTTCACCCGAGGAACCTTAGAGGCATGATTGACACGAACTCACCCTTTGACCGGCACGAATCTGGGTCAGGCATTGCGAATGCGCCCAAACCACTCGACCAGCTGCCACGGCTTGCACGGGACACCACGGCCGAAAACCCCTGGCCAGTGAGCGTTCTGAGCCAGAAATACCACAATGCGGTCACCAGATGGCCAAGCACTTGGATTGAGGGCCAGATCGTAGAAATCAACATGCGCAGATCAAGCTCCGGATACATCACCCTACGCGACAATTTCGAAGAGATATCAATCTCCGTGATGGGCTTCAGCCGTTTCGTGGCCATGGCCCGACAATTCAGGCAGGGCGACAGGGTGGTAATCCACGGCAGACCTGACATCTGGGTGAAGGCGACCAGGCTGAGCTTCGTGGCCGACGACATTCGGCGTATAGGCGCCGGCGACCTCAAGGCACAGATCGACGAACTACGCAAGAAGCTTAAGGGTGAGGGGCTCTTCGACATCGAAAACAAGGTGGAGCTGCCCGAGTTTCCCAAGTGCATCGGCCTCATCTGCGCCCCGCAGGCACGAGCCGAAGGAGACGTCATCACCAACGTGAACCTGCGATGGCCCGCGGTGACCTTCAAGGTGGTGCACGCCCACGTGCAGGGAGCCAACTGCCCTGGCGACGTGATTGCCGCCATCCGTAAGCTCGATGCCGACCCGGATGTGGATGTCATCATTGTGGCCCGTGGCGGAGGTAGCTTTGAGGACCTCATCGGCTTTTCCGACGAAGGCGTGGTGAGAGCCACTGCAGCCTGCGTGACCCCAATCGTCTCTGCTGTGGGCCACGAGGACGATTGGACGCTCATCGACCTCGCCGCCGACCTGCGGGCCTCCACCCCCACCGACGCAGCCAAGAAAGTGGTGCCCGATGTACGCGAGCAATGGCAGTTGGTGCAAAACTCCATCACCCAAATGCGTATGCGCGCGCAAGGCACGGTGGAGAACGAAACCCGGTTGATTGAGGGATATGCCAGTCGGCCTAGCCTGACCCATCCGGAAACCATGCTGGAACCGCACGAACGCTTCGTGGACGAGGCCCGTCAGCACATGAGGCTCGGATTGACCAGGATTATCGACGACTCAGACATGACAATCGAGAAACTGCACGCCAGCTTGACCGCCCTGAGCCCACAATCCACGCTCGACCGTGGCTATGCAGTGGTACAGAATGCCGGCGGACAGGTGATTGATGACGCATCACAGACCGATGTGGGCGAGACTCTGACGCTGACGCTCAAGCACGGGAGTGTGGTGAGCGAGGTATCCGCGGTCGAACCTGACGAATAAGCCGATCCTTATTTATCTGCACATATTCCATACAATGGCATAACCAACAACATCTAGGAGCAACATGAGCGACGACAAGAAACAAACCGAAACCGAGGCACCGGCATCAAGCCTCACAGACAAGGAACGCGCGGAGATTGCCGCTCTCCCTTACGAGGAGGCGCGCGACAGGCTCATCAAGGCCGTGCAGGCGCTGGAGGCCGGAGGCTTGAACCTAGACCAGTCCATGCGCCAGTGGGAAGTGGGCGAGGCCTTGGCCAAGCGGGCGCAATCGCTCTTGGCTAACGTGCGCGCAAAGCTGGAGGCAGCACAAAGCGCACAGGAATCCACCGCAGCCACAGCTGGCACCCAGTCCAACCTCGAGTGACACAGTCACCTTTCACGGTAGATCATTTCGATTCCCGCGATTCATAACGCGAAATGGCCCTTTTCAAAGGAAATTATTTCAATTCCCCTGATTATTGATATAAAACGGCACTGTTCAGGGGAACCATTTCTTACTCCCGTAAAAAGTGGCATTTTTGTCAATGATCATGGGAGCCCATACCGTGATTCCCATGATCATGCCCTTGGCAGGCCTCACACGGCAATGGTGGCCAGCAACGCTGCATGGTCAGAACCGGGAATGCGCTTTGATTCCACTTGGCCGGCGCTCATGCCACGGTCGAGCACCACGTGGTCGATGCCAACGAATTTGGGAACACCATGGATATTCGCAGGCCAAGTCAAGACCAGCCCATGCCCCGACTGACGGGCGGCATCAGTGAAACGGTCGCCCAGGAAATTGCGGAACGCCGTGTGATCATAGCTCGCGTTGAAGTCCCCCATGAACACGTAACGGGTCTGCGTGTGAGAACGCATGGCCGCCAAATCACCAAGCGAACGCTCCCAACGGCTCCATCTGCCCGACTTGGGTGAAGTGGTGTGCACACTGACGAAGCGCACATCTGTCTTGCCGCCGCCGAAGCTCACCGTGCCGCCCGGCATGAACGACGAGGCGGAATGGACGTCATCGTCGGAAGGCGAATCAAGCGGTGTTGCACTCCACAGACCATTGCCATACTTTCCGTCGGCAGAGGACACTTGGGAATACGGCAGGTAATCGTCGATGCCCGCTCCTTCAAGCGCCTTGACGAAACTCCTCGTGGTCTCTTGCAGCGCCAACACCTCCACGCGCTGGTCACGGACCAGATCGACGATGGCCTGCGGATCGGCCTGTCCCATGTACACGTTCGCGGTCATCACTCTGGCGTAATTGTCAGTCGTATCGGGCACACGCTCCCCCACTGCATGGACAGCGGCGACCGGCAGATCGGCAGAGGGGGCAAAGAACGGGTACTGGTACCAAGCCTGAGCGCAGACGCAGAGCAACGCTAGCAGCGCGGCAATCCAACATTTGGAGGCAAGGGCACAGATGAGGGCCACAACGGCAACTAATGCAAACACCGGCATGAGTGCAGCCGCCGCAGGCAAATATGGCAACGACTGGATCTCTTCGGGCAAGCTACGAACAACGACACCAATCAAAGCCAGCAAAACGAGCACAATGGCAAGCATCGAGAGCACTACGTGAAAGAAGCCCCCGACCAAGCTCCTGCGTTTTCTCGTACCATTACCCACCATACCGCCTCCATTCTGTTCGGCCCTAGCTGGCGAGCACTCGCTGGGCCCATACTGCCAGCAGCTCCCTCACCGCTTCGGGTTGATCGACGTGGATGTTGTGGCCTGCCGGATCGATGACCTTGTAGACCGCGTTCGGATAGTGCCGTAACAGCACGTTCTTTTGGTCTTCATAGCCCACGACCTGATCCTGCTTGCCACAGACAATGAGCACGGGTCCATCATAGGTGCCAAACCGCGACTCAGGAACCTCGCTCAGCCAATATCGGCTGCTCAAACGAGCGCCGGCATCCTGATCGTAAAGTTTGGTGCCAGGCAGAATGTAGCGCTGGTAAAGGCGCCACGACTCGAAGGACTGGTTGACCCCCATCTGAAGAAACTCAAGGAGCTGGCTCTGGTCGACTTTGTTGGTGAGTGCAGGATTGGGGTTCGCCACCACGTGCCGGGCGACGTTGCGGTGGGAGCGCACAGGATCAACCACCGAGGCGATCAGGGCTACACCTTTGACACGCTGCGGATCTTTCGACAACACGTATCGCGCGAACGCCCCACCCATGGAGTTGCCCACCAAGGCAAACGGCTGATCACCCACGATCTCGTCGATGGCTTCGAGGGTCCATTGCGCCATCTCCTGCAGACCGCCGGGGGCGGCAAGCGCTGGAGTATGACCGTGGCCGGGCAAGTCGATGTAGATGCGCTGCATGCCCTCAGGAAATGCCGAATCAAGCATCATAAGGCCCCGATGGTCCATGCCCATGCCGTGCAGCATGACCACTGGCAAACTCTCACCTTGCTTGGCGACATAAGGCTTCGGTACAACCGACATCCGCACATCCAATCCGACTCGATACGGCGACCAGCGTCGTAACAACTGAACCAAAATTCAACAAAAGAAGCTGCATCTGAACTACGTCAGAAGCAGCTTCGCCTGAACCATCCGAACATCCAACCAACAGCGGAACAGCCGACACAGCCGGCACTACAGCTCGGCGGCCGTCACTAAGGCAGAATCAGATAAGCTTAAACTTATACATGAGTCCCAAAGCAATGATGATGGCGACCCACACAATGGCGATGCCCACAGTGATCCTGTTGAGGTTCTTCTCAGCCACACCGGAGGTGCCTGCGTTCTTGGTCAAGCCTCCGCCGAACATATCGGAAAGACCACCGCCCTTGCCGCGATGCATAAGAATCGTCATGATCAGGAAGAAGCTCAGGATGGCGAGAATAATCTTAAGCGCGCGTGATATCACGAGAATAGCTGTGGCTGACACGGATAAACCTCCAAATACGTACTATGAATAATTGTATGATACCCCATGAGTGCAACATATCGCGACTGCGAATCATTTGCCCTCAGAAGTTTTTTCGGCAAGCCGGCAAATCAAGGAAAACTCGTCGGGGTCCAGCGAGGCACCGCCGATGAGGAAACCATCCACATCGTTTTGGTCAATGGTCTCCACGGCGTTTTTCGACGTGACCGAGCCGCCGTAGAGAATACGCACGGACTGTGCCACCTCGGCATTGAAGGTTTTTCCCAAATCGTCACGTATGGCCTTTGCCGCCTCTTGGGCTGAAGCAGCCGTGGCCACCATGCCGGTGCCAATGGCCCAGACAGGCTCGTAGGCGATGACCATCTTCGCCGCCTGCTCGTTCGAAAGATCACGCGTCACATCGTGAACCTGACCTACGGCATACTCAAGCTCAATGCCCTCACGGCGCTCCTCCAGCCCCTCTCCCACACACAGGATCGGCTTCATGCCTGCAGTCAGCACGGCACGGACCTGATCGACGATGTTGGCGTCGTCCACGGGATGATACTTACGCCGTTCGGAATGCCCGATGATGACGTACGAGCAACCCAGTCTCGCGAGCATATCGGCGGAGACATCACCGGTGAACGCCCCCTGATTGGTGACCGACACAGTCTGGGCACCGTATTTGATATTGAGCTTGTCTGCCTCGACCAGAACCTGCACGCTGCGCAACGAAGTGAAGGACGGCATGAGCGCCACCTCACAACGCTTATAGTCGAAGTGGACGTCACGCAGCAGCCAGGCGAGCTTCTGCACAACATATGTGGCCTCGAGGTGATCGAAGTTCATCTTCCAGTTCCCCACAACCAAGGGGGTACGTACAGCCGCCATATCGCTTCTTTCCGCATGCGGCCCAGCCTAAGCTTGAAAGCCCGCACGCCATCGCCATGAATCCACGCCATAGACACCCGATACAACAAACGTGGGCATGCCCAAAGACATGCCCACGAACTGTCTGTTAGCAACCTATAATGCAGGCCGCCAGGTGTGCGATAAGTCTACCGCGCGTTTGCGACCGCACTTGCCACAGTCCACTCAGCCGGAACCTACTCAAGCACCGCCAGCCCCGGAAGCGTCTTGCCTTCGAGGAACTCGAGCGAGGCACCGCCGCCTGTCGAGATGTGCGAGAAGTCCTCGTCCTTGAAACCGAGGTGCCGCACTGCTGAAGCGGAATCGCCGCCGCCGACGATGGTGAACGCACCGGCCTTCGTGGCATCCACGAGGCCTTGGGCCACGGCCTTGGTGCCGGCCTGGAACTCCTTGACCTCGAACACGCCCATGGGCCCGTTCCAGACGACGGTCTTGGAATCGACGATCTTGTCATGGAAGAGCTTGCCGGATTCGGGCCCGATGTCGAGGCCCATCATGTCGGAAGGAATGGCATCCGCAGGAACGACCTTCGGATCAACCGGAGTGCCCTCGGACGGGAACCCTGGGTTCACCACGATGTCCGTGGGCAACACGAGCTCGACACCGCGCTCCTTGGCGGTCTTGATGTAACCCTTGACCGTGTCGAGCTGGTCTTCCTCAAGCAATGAGGTGCCGACCTCGTAGCCCTCGGCCTTGAGGAAGGTGAAGACCATGCCGCCGCCGATGACGAGACGGTCGGCCTTGGAAAGCAGGTTCTCGATGACGCCGAGCTTGTCGGAGACCTTCGATCCGCCGAGCACCACGGTGAATGGACGCTCAGGATTTTCGGTGGCGCGAGAAAGTGCCTTGACTTCCTTTTCGATGAGCTTACCTGCAGCGCTGGGCAGCACCTTGGCCACATCATAATCCGAACCTTGGGCGCGGTGCACCACGCCGAAACCATCGGAGACGAAGACGTCAGCCAGCGCTGCGATCTTCTTGGCATAGGCCGAACGCTCGGCCTCGTCCTTGCTGGTCTCCTCGGGGTTGTAACGCACGTTCTGCAGCAGCACCACGTCGCCATCGTTCATTGCGGCCACTTTTGCCTGCGCATCGGCACCATAGGTGTCTTCTGCAAGCGTGACATCGCAGCCAAGGAGCTCGCCAAGGCGCTTTGCAACGGGCGCGAGCGAAAGCTCAGGAACGACCTTGCCCTTCGGACGGCCCAAATGAGCCATGACGATGACCTTGGCACCGTCGGCACACAGTTCCTTCAGCGTTGGCAAAGCCGCCCTAATACGTCCGTCATCTGTGATTTCGGTACCATTCAGCGGAACATTAAAATCGGCACGAACCAAAACCTTCTTGCCTTTTAGATCTCCCAAATCCTTGAGTGTCTTCATGTATTTCCTTCCCTGCTACCCGGGTTCTCAAACAGAGGAACCCGTACCAGTGTGCAATATACAGCACAATCGTCTTCATTTTACAAAAGGGAACGAACAAGAAATGTGAACGCTAACAACAAGCGTATACCATAACGATCTTAAAGAGCATATCCAGACGACATTCAGCTACTTAGTCATCGCATTGGAAACCATCAACCGACTTAGGGTACGGCATATGCACAACCACACACAGAAACCCCTGGCATCAGCAGAACCAATGCACAGGGGTCTCAAGCGCCAGTAACTATCTGAGCCTTGACTTCTCCACCTTCATCGAGAGCTGGAGCAAACGTCTTATACGGCCGGCAATGGCATCCTTCGTAATCGGCGGATTGGCCAAACGGCCCAGTTCCTCCAGACTGGCATCGTCATGGTCCAAACGAAGTTGACCCGCCGCCCTAAGATTCTCAGGAATATCGTCACCAAGAACCTCGAAGGCGTGATTGACCTTCTGCGTGGCCTCTGCAGCCGCCTTAGCACTTCGACGCATATTGGCATCATCAAAGTTTGCAAGCCTATTGGCCTTGCCCCGAGCCTCGCCCTCAGAACGTTTGCCAGTCCATTCGCGCGCGGATTTCGGAGCTCCCATGAGGTTGAGCATGCGCTCAATGGAATCCGAATCCCGCAACGTCACACGCTCGGAACTACGCACCTTACGAGTCTGAGCGGTGATGCCGAGACGCCTCGCGGTTCCCTGCAACGCCTTCGCGGCTTCATGCGTCGGGCACACAATCTCCAGATAGCTGGCACGCCCCGGGTCCGAGATGGTTCCGCGCGCCAGAAAAGCCCCACGCCAAGCCGCTTTGATCTGAGCGATATTACCGCTGATCACTTCAGCGGGCAGACCATTGACAATATGCATGCGCCTATCAAGCAGTCCGGTTTGCAGGGCCAGAGCGGTGGCACCTCGTTCCACCACAAGGTCATAGCGTTGTACACGTCCCTTGGGCGTCTGACGGAAAACCCGGCTGACCTTGACCTCACGACCGAAGTAACGGACAATGACATTGCGCAGCCATTCCACAGCCTCCAGTGAATCGAATTGCGCGTGGATAATGGCCTTGTTGTTGACTGGTCGTAAACCGCCACCAAAGCGTATCATGGCCGCCACCTGTGCAATTTTCGCCGTTGCCATATCCGAATCAATCGACGCCAACTCCGTTTTGACATCAGTGAGAAGAGCCACAGTCCAACCTCCTTCTTCTCATTAAAGCATCAATAATCCGGCTAGTCGACGAGTGAAATCCCATACCGGAACGACTTTCTGTGATACCGAAGGACTTGGACAAAATTACGCTATCAAACATCATCATGCTCGGCATATACGAGTTTTGACACAGCCTCGGCTCACCTTCAACCACTCTACTGGTTAAGCAATATATATCCAATCATCTTCCCTACATCGTCATTCAAACTTGTCTATGTGCGCACATAATGTCCGTGGAACGAACCCCACATGGACCTAACGCGCGTGCCTCTGCATCTCTCTGGCTGAAACAGACACCGTAAGCCCACGCTTACGCAGACGCCTGGCGAGTTCCTCGCTCATCGCCACCGAGCGATGCTGACCACCTGTGCAGCCTATGGCAATGGTCACAAAATGCTTGTCCTCTTGGGCATACCCTTGGATCGCAATGCATACCGCCTTCTCAAAGGCATTCAGGAAGTCTGTCGCCCCCGGGCTGGAAAGCACATATTTGCTCACCGGTGCATCCATGCCGTTGAGTTCCTTCAGGCTCGGGACCCAATAGGGGTTTGGCAGAAAGCGAACATCCGCCACGAAATCAGCATCCAATGGCATGCCATATTTGAAACCAAAACTGAAAATGTGTACAGCCACCGTCTTGGGGCCCGATCCGAGCATGGCATCATAGAGCTTCGTGGAAAGCTGGTGGATGCTCAAGTCGGATGTGTCGATGACCGTATCGGCCCTGCGTTTGAGATCTACAAGAAGCTCACGCTCCTCCTTGATGCCGTCGATAAGCCTATTGCCGTGCTGCAGGGGGTGAGGCCGCCGAACGGATTCATACCGTTTGACAAGCACCTCGTTGCTGGCGTCCAGAAACAATATGCGCGTCTTGACCGCAAGATCGTCCAAATGACTCAGCACCGCAGCGAGATCATCGAAATAACTCCTCGAACGTACATCGATGACGGCTGCAAGTCGATGCACCTTGGATCCCGAGGATGTCATCATGTCCACAAGCGGCACAAGTAACTTGGGTGGTAGATTGTCGATCACATACCAACCCATGTCCTCCACACAGTCGGCCGCACGGGAACGGCCCGCGCCGCTCATGCCGGTGATGAGCAGAACTTCGAATTCGCCCACACCTGTCCCATTGTCGGCACCAGCATTGGGGGCAATGCCGCCATCAACGCCGTTGATTGACCTGCCATCCAGCTGTGTAACGGGTTGCCTGTCCTTATCGTTTCTGCTCATATCTTCTCCCGAAGAGCTTGTCTCATCGTTTGTTCAAGTGACGAGTCGCCATCGGTGTCGGCCAAATCGGCACCTTCGCCGTGAACATACCGCTCCGTCATGAGCCGTACTTGCGCAATGGCTTGGTACAGCAGCATCTCCTCACCCCCTATGCCCAACCTCCCCGAACTCGTCCAGGCACGCAACAGAGCACTGGGATGGGGGGCATAGACCACATCAAGCAGCGTGGAGGCTTCAAGGCCATAGGGGCATTCGCCGGCAGCAGCAACAGCCCCGGCAACATCATCAGCCACATAGGCGGGCAGGGTGCTCACGACAATATCGGCATGGAGTATCTGCATGGCGGCGCCGTCCAGCGGAGCGAAAGACAGTGTGACATCATGACCGAGTTGCCCAAGCAACCGTTCAAATGCCTCATTGCGCTGACAATGCCGCGCACAAATGACGACACTACGTACACGCCCCTTGTGCGGAACAGTCATCCGAGTCAACGCCGCCAACGCGGAAAGTCCTGTGTTGCCGTTGCCAAGAATGACCGCACGGGCACCATCATAGGCCGCATCCACAGCCCCTATGCTTATATCGTTATCGTTCTGCAGATCCTCAGGCCAAGATGCATCGTTGTTTGGTGCAGCGCCGAACACATCGCGAGCTGACCACGCGTGATTGAATGCCTGTACAATGCCTTCCACGTCGGTGTTGTATAGACGAAAGGCAGGTTTCGAGGAAGCACTGTTCCAATCAATAATGGCGGTATTGGACACCCCAAGCATTTTGGACCAATCATCGCAAGGCATTCCATATGGCTGTATGCCACGTTTGAGGGGCATTGTGAGACTTAAGCCTGCCCAAGAGGAATCCAGGCCTCCCAAAAAGTCAGGAAGATCGTCTTGCGCAACTTCCTCACGTGAATATCGCCAATCATCGAGCCCCAACGCGGCGTATGCTGCATTGTGCAACACAGGGGAAAGCGAATGCGCAATGGGCTTGCCCAGTACGGCACAACGATGATTTACTGCTGCCATCCACGCTCCTTCAGTCTCTGCAAAACATCTTAGGTGAATCCATTGAGAAATTTGGCGGTTTAATCACCGCTCGCTCCATCAGGGTCACCACTCTTCGAACTGCCGGCGTTGTTGACATCGGTGTTGTGCAACGCAGCAAATATGGCCTCAGCCTTGGCCTGACCGACTCCCTTGACCTGCTGTAGCTGATCCACACTCGCCGCGCGCATGGCCTTGACGGAACCGAATTTGCTCAGCAGACGCTTCTGGTAGGCCTCACCTATACCAGGAATGGCATCAAGTTCGGAACGAAGGGCGCCCTTGCGTCGCGTCTGGCGGTGATAGGTGACGGCGAAACGATGGGACTCATCACGCACGCGTTGAAGCAGATACATGCCCTCGGACTGACGTTTCAGAATGATTGGGTAGTCGTCGTCCGGCACCCAGACCTCTTCAAGCCGCTTGGCCAGGCCGCACACCGCCACATCATGGACATCGCAGTCATCCAGCGCGCGCATGACGGCTTCCACCTGAGGCTTGCCGCCATCGACCACGATGAGGTTGGGTTTGTATGCGAAATGGCGCAGATTGGTGTCTTGCTGGACAATGGGCTCATGGCCTTCAGCCTGAGCCACCCCCGGCCCCTTATCGCCGGCCTGTGCATGCTTTACACGATTCTCATTGTCCATGCTCTCGCCGGTGTCTCCTGCGATGTTGCCGTGCCTGAACCTGCGTGTGATCGTTTCATATACCGCGCTCAAATCGTCGAGTGCGCCTTTGCCATTCTTGCCTCTGATGGCGAAGCGCCGATACTCCGATTTCTTGGCCAAGCCGTCCTCGAACACCACCATGGATGCCACCTGGAAGATGCCACCGATGGTGTTGGAAATATCGTAGCCTTCGATACGCAGCGGTGCCTGTGAGAGCCCCAATGCCTTTGCGACATCGTTCATGGCCTCTGTTCGCGAGCCAATATCGCGGATACGGCCCAACTTACTTCGCTTAAGCGCCAATTGAGCGTTCTCATTGGCGCGGTCCATCAGAGCTCGCTTCTCTCCACGACCCGGCACGCGAATGGTCACCGCCGCCCCCCGAAGCCCGGTGAGCCAGCCCTCCAGTTCCTCACGCCGGTCCGGTTCTATCGGCACCAACACCTCTCGCGGAACCGGGGAAATCGGATCGAGAAAATCGCTGCGACCCGTCTGCTCTCGACGTTCCCTGCGCGCTCGCGTAGCCTGGGCACGCGAAACAGCGTTCGTGGCAGTCATGCTCTGTGTATGGGCGATGGCATCACGACGCTCCTCGATGGCAACCAAGACCGTAGACTTGGCTGCGCCTTCATCTAGTGAACGATCTGAAGCATTCACATTCGAACGTTTCCCTTGGTTGTTGCCATCGTTCAGATCATCGTAGATATTCGTTTCAGAGCCGTATTTGTCCTCGATACGTCGAACCTGGTTCTGTTCGTCATTCGACTGCTTCATTACGTCGGAATAGGCCTGCACGATAAAGTCGCTCATCAACGCCGCATCGTCAATGTCTTCGACACGTTCCACGCTCCAGTTGCGTTCACCACGTATGGAACCGGCCCGCACGAAGAAGGAATGCACCGATGCCTCAAGCTCATCGGAAGCCAGGCCGAACACGTCGGCATCCACGTCGCTGTCGAACACCACGGCGTTCTGCTCGCCCACGGTTTTGAGCATGGAGATCTGGTCGCGCAATCGAGCGGCCTTTTCAAACTCCATATTGTCACTTGACTCCTTCATCTCCTGGGTGAGACCGGCTATGTAGGACTTCCCAATTCTGCCCGTCAGAACACCGACAAGCTGTTCTGCCATATGGCGATGCTCCTTGACACCGATTCTGTCGACACACGGCGCCGAACACTTGCCGATGGACGCCAACAGACATGGACGATTCGTCATCTGGGCACGATGAAACACGTTCTTCGTGCACGTACGCACCGGAAAATTCTTGAGCAGTTTATCAAGGCTCTTACGCAGCGGCCAGACCTGTGCATAGGGGCCGAAATACCTGGTGTCACGCCGTTTGCGGTTACGGGTCACCCACACGCGGGGAACTTGTTCACCAAGCGAGATGGCCAGATAAGGGTATGTCTTATCGTCTTTGAAGACCACGTTGAAGCGCGGGTCAAACTCCTTGATCCACGTATATTCGAGAGTGAGTGCCTCAAGCTCGGTGCCCACCACCGTCCACTCGAGACTGCGGGCGGTGAGCACCATGTTCTGAGTACGCGGATGGAGTTGGCTCAGTGGCTGGAAATATGACGTAAGCCGGCTTCGCAGATTCTTTGCCTTACCCACATAAATGACCCGACCCTCGCCGTCACGCCATTTATAGACGCCCGGATCCGTAGGGATGTCACTGGTAGGAGGCCGGAACAGGTCACGGGTATCCCCCAGCTTGTGCCCTGTTTTGCGCCAGCGCTCGGCATCCCCATGCCCATCTGTCATCATTCTCCCCCTTCCTGTTTGCTCCTGCATTCCCGCGGACATCTTTATTGGCGCCTTACCATCTCATGACACCCGCACAGTCATTCATGCGGTTTTGTGCTTCCAGCGAAGCCACGATAGCAATCGGCCTATTCCAACATTGGCCTGAGGAATTTGCCCGTCCAGCTTTCAGGGACCTTGGCCACGTGCTCCGGCGTGCCTTGGGCCACAATCGTGCCACCGCCTTCGCCACCCTCGGGCCCCAAGTCGATGATCCAGTCGGCGGATTTGACAACGTCGAGGTTGTGCTCGATGACAATGACGGTGTTGCCTTTGTCCACCAGACTTTGAAGCACTTGCAGCAGTTTGCGCACGTCTTCGAAGTGCAGACCGGTGGTCGGCTCGTCGAGGATGTAGACCGTCTTGCCGGTCGAACGACGCTGCAGCTCAGTGGCGAGCTTGACACGCTGGGATTCACCGCCGGAAAGTGTCGTGGCCGGCTGACCAAGACGAATGTAACCCAAGCCGACATCCACCAACGTATCCAGGTAGCGGGAGATGCCTGTATAGGCTTTGAAGAACTCCGCCGCCTTGGAAATTGGCATGTTCAGCACGTCGGCCACGGACTTGCCGTTGTATTTCACCTCGAGCGTCTCACGGTTGTACCGCTGGCCGTGGCACTCCTCACACTGCACATAGACGTCTGGCAGGAAGTTCATCTCAATCTTGATGGTGCCGTCACCATGGCACGCCTCACAACGCCCACCCTTGACGTTGAACGAGAAACGGCCTGGACCATAACCACGCACCTGGGCCTCCGGGGTCTTGGCGAACAGCTGACGAATCTTGTCCCACACACCGGTGTAGGTGGCAGGGTTGGAGCGCGGGGTACGGCCTATGGGATTCTGGTCGACATGGATCACCTTGTCACACTGGTCGACACCCTCGATGCGGGTGTGCTTTCCCGGCACGATGCGGGCACCGTTGAGCTTGTCTGCAAGCGAGGGATAGAGGATCTGGTTGATGAGGGTGGATTTGCCGGATCCAGAGACGCCGGTGATGCAGGTCATGACGCCCAAAGGAATCGAAACATCGATGTTCTTGAGGTTGTTCTCACGAGCACCAACAACCTTGAGCTGCTTGGTCTTGTAGATCCTGCGGCGCTTCTTCGGTGTCTCAATCTGTCTGCGACCGGCGATGTAGTCGCCGGTGATGGAACGCTTGGCACGGGTAATGCCGCCTGCGGGACCGGAGTAAATCACCTCGCCGCCCTGTTCGCCGGCACCTGGGCCTATGTCGACCAGCCAGTCCGCCCGCCTGATGGTGTCCTCGTCGTGCTCCACCACGATGAGCGTATTACCGAGGTCACGCAGGTGATGCAGGGTCTTGATGAGCCGCTCATTGTCTCGCTGGTGCAGACCGATGGATGGTTCGTCAAGCACGTACATGACGCCGACCAGACCAGAGCCAATCTGCGTGGCGAGCCTGATGCGCTGGGCCTCGCCGCCCGAGAGCGTCTTGGCGGCGCGTGAGAGCGTCAGATAGTTGAGGCCGACGTCATTGAGGAAGCCGAGACGGGCGCGAATCTCCTTCAAGACCTCGCCGGCGATCTTCAATGCGGAACCTTCCAGCTTCAAGCCATTGATCCATTCGAGGCTTTCGGAGGCAGCCATGTCGCACACGTCGGCGATGGACTTATCATTGACGGTCACCGCCAGCACCTCGGGACGCAGACGCTTGCCATGGCAGGCCTGACAGGGCACCTCGCGCATATAGGACTCATAGTAGAGCTTCATCTGGTCGGAATCGGTCTCGTCATGCCTGCGCATGAGCGTGCGCACCACGCCCTCGAAACCGGTGGTGTATTCACGCATACGGCCCCAACGGTTGCGGTACTTGACCTCAACCTTGAAGTCGTGGCCGTACATGACCGCCTGCTGAATCTTCTTGGGCAGCTTGCCCCAAGGAGTGTCGAGGCTGAAGTCCATCTCCTTGGCCAGACCTTCGAGCACATGATGGTAATACTCACCCGTCCCCTTGGTCATACCCCAAGGCTCGATGGCATTCTCGTTCAATGACTTGCTGGGATCCGGAATGACGAGCTCGGGGTCGATCTCAAGCTTATAGCCGATGCCGGTGCACTCTGGGCAGGCACCATAGGGGGCATTGAACGAGAACGTACGGGGCTCGATCTCATCGAGCTCGAGCTGATGACCGTTGGGGCAAGAACGTTTCTCACTGAACGGCTGACGACGGTTCGGGTCCTTTTCGTCCCTGTCCACATAATCGATGACCACAATGCCCTTGGCCAGCTTAAGTGCGGTCTCGATGGAGTCGGTAAGGCGCTGACGCATGCCATCCTTAATGACGAGGCGGTCGACCACCACTTCGATGGTGTGCTTCTTCTGCTTGGTGAGCTTGATTTCATCGGAAAGCTGCACCATCTTGCCGTCGATGAGCGCACGGGAATAGCCGTCGCCCCGCAGCAGGTCAAGCAGATCCTCAAACTCGCCCTTACGGCCTCGCGCCACTGGCGCCAGCACTTGGAATCGGGTGCCCGGTTCGTTCCTCATCAACGTATCGACCATCTGCTGCGGGGTCTGGGCACTCACCAACGCGCCGCACACTGGGCAATGAGGCACTCCCACACGGGCGAACAGCAGGCGCAGGTAGTCGTAGATCTCTGTGATGGTGCCCACAGTGGAGCGCGGATTGCGATTGGTGGTCTTCTGATCGATGGAGACCGCAGGACTCAAGCCTTCGATGAAGTCCACATCGGGCTTGTCCATCTGCCCCAGGAACTGCCGGGCATAAGCGGAAAGCGACTCCACATACCTACGCTGGCCCTCCGCGAACAACGTATCGAACGCAAGAGAGGACTTACCGGAACCCGACAACCCTGTGAACACGACCATGCGGCTGCGAGGTATGGAAATGTTCACGTTCTTGAGATTGTGCTCGCGAGCGCCCTGGATGGTAATCTTTAAATCGCTGGGGATGTTCGAAATGTCAGCTACAAGCGAACCATGTTGCTCACGCAGCGGAGCGGCATCGATGGCTTTGGAAAGAAAAGTGTCACTGTCCTCCAATTTTTGGGCCATCACACCGCCAACGTTCTGCAAGCCGACTGCGTTCCCCATAGTGTCTTTCGTCGGTTCTGCCATGTTCCCTGCCACTGCTGCCTCCGCATTGTCGTCTCGTAAACCAAGAATTATAGTATACGGTACGGTTCGAACATGTGTTCGATTTGGCACCCATGTCGCTATGATGACACAAGTATATTGAGTATCTCAAGGTTCATTCGGCGACCAGTGGGCAGCAATACTGGAAACACGACGAGCGCTAAGCGATAAAACAGGTTAGACAGCAAAGGCAGGGGCATGGCAATCGAGGGGCAGCAGCTGGAAATTCAGATCGGCGCGAGGACATTGCTCAATCCCACCGACTTCCACGTTTCCAAGGGCGACAAAATAGGTCTCGTCGGCCGCAACGGCGCAGGCAAGACCACGCTGACGAAAGTCATCACCGGCGAGACGTTGCCCGCAGGCGGCAAGGTGCGCGTCACTGGCAAGCTCGGCTACCTACCGCAGGACACCCACGCCGACGACCCGACGCAGAGCGCACTCGACCGCATGATGAGCGCACGCGACATCGCCGCCATCATCAAACGTATGCGTAAGGCCGAGAAGGACATGACCAGCGAGGACCCGAAGGTCATGGAGCGGGCAATGGACAAATACGACAAGGCCATGCAGGCCTTCGACAAAGCGGGCGGCTACGCGGCGCAGAGCGAGGCCATCACCATGGCGGCGAGCCTGGGGATGCCGCAGGACGTGATGCAGCAGCAGCTCGGCACCCTCTCCGGAGGTCAGCGGCGACGCATCGAGCTGGCGCGCATCCTGTTCTCGGACGCGGACACCCTGATCCTGGACGAGCCGACCAACCACTTGGACGCCGACTCCATCGAGTGGCTGCGCGGCTATCTGAAACGCTTCGAGGGCGGATTCCTTGTAATCTCCCACTCCACCGAACTGCTCGATGAAGTGGTGAACAAGGTCTGGCACCTGGACGCGCAGACAGCCCAAATCGATATGTATTCCCTTGGTTGGAAAGCCTACCTCAAGCAGCGTGTGGTGGACGAGGAGCGCCGCCGCCGCGAGCGCGAGGTGGCCGAGAAGAAGGCCGACCGGCTTATGAAGCAAGGTATCAGGCTGCATGCCAAGGCCACCAAGGCCGTCGCCGCGCAGAACATGATGCGACGTGCTGAACGCCTTCTGGCGAACACCAGTGAGGCCGAGGCCAAGGAGAAGGTGGCCGACATCCGCTTCCCCGAACCCGCCCCATGCGGCCGCACGCCAATCATGGCCAAGGAGATCTCCAAGGCATTCGGCTCCAACATCGTCTTCGCCGGCATCAACCTGGCGATCGACAAAGGCTCACGCGTGGTGATTTTGGGCTACAACGGCGCAGGAAAGACCACCACGCTGCGCATCCTCGCCGGCGAGGAGACTGCCGACACCGGCGAAGTGGTCTATGGGCACGGCTGCAAGATCGGGTACTTTGCTCAGGAACACGATACGTTGGAGCTTGACTCCACCGTGCTTGAGAACCTTCAGCACGTGGCGCCGGAACTTGACGACACCCACGCACGATCGATCCTCGGCAGCTTCCTTTTCTCCGGAGACGACGCCATGAAACCGGCGAAGGTGCTTTCCGGAGGTGAGAAGACCAGGCTCGCTCTGGCCACACTGGTGACAAGTCGAGCCAACGTGCTGCTGCTCGATGAGCCCACCAACAACCTGGACCCCGCCTCACGCGTCGAGATTTTGAAGGCCATCGCCAAATACGAGGGCGCCATTGTGCTCGTGACCCACGACGAGGGTGCGGTCCAGGCGCTGAACCCCGAGCGGGTGCTGCTTATGCCCGACGGTGACGAGGACATGTGGAACGACGACTACCTTGATTTGGTGGCCGAGGAATAATTCCAAGCCACCACGATTCGTGGCATTGACAAACAGTGCCGACAACTTGTGCCGAATAATGGCATGATTTGTCGGCACTGTGATTTCCCCCGACAAATCATGTCGTTTAACGGCACCTTTTGTCGGCATAATCTATTCTCCCGACAGATCATGCCACTTAACGGCATAATTTGTCGGAAACAGTATCGTATACCACGCATCGCGGCAAATAGCGCCATCGACATGTGCCTACTCGGGAATCTATGCTGATTCTCCGCCACAGCCTCAGACGGTTGAACTAGAATCAGACTTTGAAACATCATCGGCACCACAGGAGGCTTGGTATGGAACGAAATGCACAGGAACAGCTGAATGACCGCACTGATCTGAAACTGGCAGCATACAACGTCCAGACAGTGCGCGCCATGGAACGGCCGTTGCTGGAACGCGGCGTGCCACTGATGCGCATGGCGGCACGGGCCACAGCACAGGAGGCAGCAGAACTCTTGGAGCAACGTGGCATATCGGTCGCTGATGCAAACGTGGTGCTGCTCGCCGGTGCAGGAGACAACGGCGGTGACGGGCTCTTCGCCGCTGCCCATCTGGCGCGCGCAGGCGCCACCGTGACGGTAGTGGCCGTCGGCAAGACGCTGCACCCGGCAGGACTCATCGCGCTGACTCATGCCGGCGGCAAACTATTGGTGCTCAACGCCGACTCGCAGATTCCCGGCGCATCCAGTGGATTCGGGCCAGGCGAGGCGGGAGAACGCCTTGAGGCCGCACTCGATATCGCCCGCGAGGCCGACCTCGTGCTCGATGCCATGACAGGCATCGGCATCAAAGGCGCATTACGGGGCTTGGCGGCCACCATTGCAAGCGCCTTGGGACGCAGATACGACGCTTCGCATGGTGCACCCGACAATGACGCTGATGGCGCTCAACCCACATCGGATTCCACTCAACACGTCGCAACAGCGGAAAAAGCAGACAACGGTAACTCAACGGGCCACTCCCCCTTGGTCGTCGCCGTGGACACTCCCTCCGGCGTAGGCGTGGACGACGGCACATTGCCTGGCCCTTACATCCCGGCCGACGTGACGATGATGTTTGGCGCAATGAAGCCTTGCGCCATGCTGCCTCCAGCGGCATACATCTGCGGAAAAGTGGTGCTGGTGGACTTCGGTTTCGACACACAAAACCATGCACCAGTCGTACAATCCGTGCAAAACGTGGCCTCGCAAGCCATACGCAGGCCGAAAACCACGGATGGAAAATACAACCGCGGCGTGGTCGGGCTGATCACCGGTTCATCGCGGTACCCAGGTGCGGCGCTGCTGAGCAGCCGTGCAGCCGCACACGCCAACGTCGGCATGATTCGTTACATCGGGCCGGCGGATGTAGCCGGAAACGTTGTCAGCACCTTGCCGGAGGCGGTGATCGGCAAGGGCCATGTCCAAGCCTGGGTGGTGGGCTCCGGAATCCCCGATGCCAACCACGCCCAGCCCGACGATCCACAGCGAGCCGCGATCAAGGCATTGCTTGCCCACTACGACATGGCGAGTAGCGCAAATGATGCCAGCAACATGCCTCCTATCTGCGTGGATGCCGGAGCCCTTGACCTTCTGCCCGGACTCGTGCCGCCACAAGTGGTGCTGACCCCCCATGCCGGTGAACTGGCGCAGCTTTTGCAACGGCGTGGTGAAAGCATCTCGCGCAACGGCGTGGAAGCCGACCCCCAAAGCTGGGCCAGGAAGGCACACGAACTGACTGGAGCCACGGTGCTGCTTAAAGGAGCGGTGACCGTTGTGCAGGGGAATGATTGCAACGATGACGACAGAAAAACCGGGGTCCGCACGAATCTCATTTCAAGCAGCGGCCCAGCGTGGCTGGCCACAGCGGGGTCCGGGGACGTGCTGGCAGGTATTGTCGGGGCGCTGCTCGCCCAGCAGAACGAAGGCATGCTGCAGCACAACCCTGAGAAAGTCACCAAAGTCGCCGCCTGTGCGGCATATCTTCATGGGTTGGCAGGCCAGATAGCCTCTGGTACAGGCGCCTGCGGATGGCAGCCGCCGCAGATCTTCGAATCCGACGAACCCGGGAAGAACGATGATATGGGCCATCCCATTGTGGCCTCGGATATCATCGATGCCATACCGGCCGCCATCAACCAGCTGCTGTCAAGAGGGAAATCAGCATGAAAATCGTACTTGACTGCCTCACCGTGCTATACGCCGTCATCACGACTGTGGCTGCGCTGGGCATCGGAGTCCTCATTTCAGGAGTTCCGCCCGCCCTCCCAGCCTAGGTTCATCCACACTGAGCCATTGCAGACAAACAGCAGTCGTACATTCACCCATATCGAACGGAAGGAACGACATTGCAGCCAATCCACAGCCAAGGCAAGGCACAGACACCTCAAACGCCGCTCATCCACAATGTCATCTTCGACTTCGGTGGAGTGCTCATCCGCACCGGCGACTACCGCGCATGCCTCACCGGCCACTGCCCGCCCGAAGCGCTTGAAGAGATTTGCACCAAACACAATGCCTACGGGTTCTGGGACTACGAGGACAGACTCGACGCCGGAGCCGAGCTGGTCGACGTGCTGCCCGACTATCGGCGCGAGTTCGGTGCCGAAATGGCCGAGGTCTTTCGCTACTATGTGGAGCACTACGACGAGGGTATGACCGGCATGGTGAGCGGCATGGAGCGGCTGGTGCTCGACGTGAAGGTCACGGGCTGCAAGGTGTGGGGGCTCACCAATTGGTCGGACGAAACCTATCATTTCGTCGGCGAGAAATTTCCACAGGTTTCGCGCATGCTCGACGGCATCGTGGTATCAGGATTCGAAAAGCAGCAGAAACCAGACGCATCGTTTTTCAACCTAGCTCTGAACCGCTGGGATATCAACACAGACGATGCCGCATTCATCGACGACAACCCCAACAACATCGCCGCCGCGAACGCCCTGGGCATCCACGCCCACCTGTTCAAAGGCGAACCCGGCGCACGTGAGTTCTTGAAGAAACAAGGGCTGGCACTTTAGCATCCACTGTAGGATTCGGCGGTGCGGTGCCTGTCATAAGCGTGACGTACGTTCATCATTCAGTGAATATCGACATAAACCTATTTGCATGGGATTTTTACACCGGATATGTCGATTGCATGCGTTTCCTCTGTTTGTGTGACGTGCTACGAAATTCCGAAAGAGCCAGAAGAAATCATGCACTAGACTTGGCAGCATGACTCTTCTGCAACTGAAATACATCGTCAAGATAGCCGAGTGCGGCTCGATGAACGAGGCTTCGCATGAGCTGTACGTCTCGCAGCCGGCGCTGAGCTCGTCGGTGCACGAGCTTGAACATGAGATGGGCATCGAGATATTCACACGCTCATCGCAGGGCATCGCCCTCACCGAAGACGGTGCCGAATTCCTGACATACGCACGCCAAGTGCTCGACCAGGCGGCGCTGCTCGATGAGCGATACAAGCACACCAAGCCGCACAAGCAGCTGTGCAGCGTCTCCACCCAGCATTACATGTTCGCCGTGGAGGCATTCGTGGAGATGATGCATTCCATCAAGGCCGACGAATACGAATTCACACTGCGCGAGACAGGCACGCGGGACATCATCGACCGCGTGGCCGACATGCGTTCCGAGGTGGGGATTCTCTATCTTTCCGACTTCAACCGAGATGTCATCGGCAAGTTCCTGCGCGCCAAACGCGTGGAGTTCCACCCACTCTTCCGAGCCCCGCTGCACGTGTTCATTGCCCGCACCAACCCGCTGGCCACACGGAGCAAGGTGACCATGGACGACCTCAAGCCCTACCCATTCATTCAGTACGAACAGGGTGACGACGACAGCTTCTACTTCGCGGAGGAAGCAGTGCGGCCCGAGGACTCCCCCAAGAAAATCAACGTGACCGACCGTGCCACGATCCTCAACTTCATCATCGGCCTCAACGGTTACACGGTGTGCACCGGCATCGACAACGGCGACCTCAACAACGAGAAGATCGTCACCGTGCCGTTGGAAAGCGACGAGAGCATGCTGGTCGGCTGGATCGGCAACGAGCGCGTGAAGATGACGAAGGCCGCCGAAGCCTATCTGAGCAAACTCCGCGAGGTCATCGCCAGCCACGGGTACACCGTCATCGAAGGATGAACGCTCCCGAGATTTACGATGAGTGCTTACGATGAGTGCTTCAACTACGACATCCGAAGGTTGTGGACAGCAGGTGTTGCAGGCAGCGACTCTCTTTTAACAACTACGTCAGTTAATTTTAGTCATTGACCTTCTTGAACACGAGATGCACGCCACCGTCCGAGAGCTTCTTTGCGCTCTCGAAGGCGAACGTGTCCGGCACGAATTGCCCAGCGGTGTCGAATGCGGATTTCTCCTGCGGATCCCCGTTGACATGCGGAGCGAGCACCAGCGAAATCCTGTCAACCAGATGGGACTCAAGGAACACGCCGTCGATTCTGGAACCACCGCACACGGCGAGCGTGTCAATGCCGAAGCGGCTCTTGAGCTTGACCAGCACCTCGTCGAGATTGAACTCCTTCTCGCCGCCAACGATGTAGGGAATGCCCATCGAACGCAGGAAGGCCAGATAGCGCCTGTCCGCCTGTTTGGTGACCACCTCGATGGCACGCATCCGGTGACCGCTGTAATCGAAGTAATTGGTCGTCCAGCCACAGACACCCTTGCGGTCGAACGAGACGGACCAAGTCTCCGACTGGATGTCGTCCGGCAGCCAGTCCTCGTAACCGATGCCGGTGGCGTCGTAGCGGTCGAGGAACAGCTTGGCGGGAGCGGCATACATCTGGATGGTTTTGCGCCCGTTGGCATCGGCGTTGCTCATACGGAACAGCTCGTCGTTGTAGTACTGGCCCGAAGGCCCGCTGCCGTACTCCCCGTCAATCTTGCCATCGATTGAGACATACATGTGGATGACCACCTCGCTACGTTCCATGAACTGCACCTTTCCTTTGCTTTTCTGTCGTTGTTCATATCTTCAAACAGAACGAGCATATCGCTTCGAGCATGCTCGAAGTCAAGACCGCCAAAACCACAAACATAATGTCACAGTCACAGCAATGAGAACATACCTCGACGAACCTGAATACCATTTCTAGCTTCCGACTATACTGATTCACGTTTTTGAGCATTGGTCAGCAAGACGGAAATCCTGTGCGTTGTTCACAATGTACTGTAGCCACAGTGTGCTGTTCTCCAGCACCTTGCAGGATTTGAGCGTGAAGCCGACCGGTTTGGGATTGTCGGCGAACCCAGAATCGAACAGTCGCGCGGTGTCGCGTCGCCCATCGATGGCCGGCACCACAATCATGCCGATCTCATCGCATAATCCGGCAGCAACAAAACTCCAGTTGAGTATGCCTCCACCGCCCAACAATACGTTGGTCATATGCCAAATCGTCGCCAACTTGGTAAGCACCACCGGAATGTCGATATCAGATTTCCCAGCGATGATATAGGAGATTCCACGTTCACGCAGAAAGGCCTTGTACCCATTCGATGCCTGTGGTGTAAGCACCTCAATGACACCAGCTTGATGGCCGCCATATGATGTTGTATCCGATTCCCAGTTGAGTTCACCATGTCTATCGAACGCAACGTAATACGTTTCGTGGGAATTTGGGTCGATGTAATCGCCTGCGGCAACAGTTGGTGCCGATGCATCGATTTGTGGCACACCTTTGGCAAAATACGAACGGGACGTGTTGGCACCATAGATCCATGCTTGGAAATCATAGGCCGAATCACTGCCACGTTCGAAACCGATCCGTTGAAAAACTCGTGACGAATAACCGTTGTCACGCAATGCGGCACCATAATCGCCGGTTATGCGCCCATCGAGAGACGAACTGATGAACAACGTCACCTTGGGCCGTATCAATGTCATAAATCCCTTCCTTACCATGGGATCTCAACCGCCAAAACCGTTCAGACCTCCTGCTCGATTGGGCGTATGTTGATTTCGCTGATGGACACGTTGTCCGGAGCCCCGATGGCGTGCACCACCTCGGCGGCCACATCGTCGGCAGACAGCGAGCGGTATGCGTTCTCATGTAACACCGCCTCGGCATCACGTGTTTTTTTATCGGGAATGGTCTTGTACAGATCGGTGGTGACCGTCCCCGGAGTGATCAGCGTAGACTTGATGTGGTGAGCGGCCTCCTCCTGGCGCAGACCGTCCATGATGGCACGAACGGCGTATTTCGATGCACTGTAGACTGCGAATCCGGGAAACACCTTCGTACCTGCCGTCGAATCGGTGGTCAGGATGTGCCCGTACCCCTGTTTTCTCATCAATGGGAGCACCGCCGCTATACCGTTGAGCACTCCCATGATGTTGACATCAAGCACCTCTCTCCAATCCTCGAGCCTTCCCTCGGCCAACGGACTATTCGGCATGATTCCGGCATTGTTGAACAATGCGTCGACACGCCCGTACACCTTCATGGTCTCATCAACCGCTTGCTCCCAGCCCTCCGCTTGCACGACATCGAACGGCTCCACCAGCATCCGGTCTGGTTCGTACTGCTCGGCGATGGAATCAAGCCTGTCGGCACGTCGCGCAATCAATACGACGTCGGCACCTTGATCCGCCATCATTCGCGCCGTGGCCTCGCCTATGCCGCTCGACGCACCCGTGACCATGACTACCTTGCCCTGCACACCCATCATTGCCTCCGGTTTGTCTCTTCTGATTCTTGTATCATTCTTCTGTATCATTTCCATATTTGGCTGGTTCACTTATTCCATTGACAAGGTGACATCAACGTCTCCTCTTCCCAATATACGCTTCAGCTCGCTGGCATCGACATTGTCGACGTGCCCAAGGCACGTGAAACTCCAATCATTGCGTCCATAATAGAGCACGAACTTGTTGCCTTGGTAGAGGATGAGGTCGCCGGCCTTCGTTGTGGTCTGACGATCATTTGTCGGCAGGTCGACACCAAGGGGACCCGTTTTCTCCATGCCAGCGAAATCCTTCAAGTGCACGGTCCGTTTCCCGGTACCGATCCACTTCGCCAAAGCCTGCGCAGACGAATTACTTTCCAACGTGGCCTCATAGGTTGCTCCGTTGATTTTTAGTTTCAGCATTGTGCTCCTTAACTCATAAATTTCATTCCTAAATTCAGTTGTCACGTCAATGTACAACTTCAAGACGGCTGGAAGCCAAACCCCACAATTCATATCATCCCGAAACAAACAAATCACTCAACGATAACAGCTATCTGGAAGTTGGCCGAAAACGACCTTGACTTCAAGAGCGCTTGAAGTTTTATCATATTGGTGTACAAGATCGCTGCACCTACATGCAGACGACGGAAACACTACAACTGAGGGAAACGTATGAGTGAAAACGGTAATATTCTAAACGAGACATACACATTGGGCAATGGGGTCAGGATTCCCAAGCTCGGGCTAGGCACCTGGTTCATCGACGATGACAAGGTGGCACAAGCTGTGCGAGACGCAGTGAAGATCGGTTACAGGCTCATCGACACCGCTGAGGCCTATGGCAATGAACGAGGTGTGGGCGAGGGAGTGCGCAGCTGCGGACTCAAGCGCGAGGAGATCTTCGTGGGCACCAAGCTCGCCGCCGAGGCCAAGACCTACGAAAGCGCCAAGAAGGCCATCGACGAGTCGCTGGCCAAGCTCGACATCGACTACATCGACTTGATGCTCATCCACAGCCCGGAGCCCTGGGATGACTTCCGCGGCGGCAACTACGACGAGGGCAACCGCGAAGCCTGGCGCGCCCTGGAAGAGGCCTATAAGGCCGGCAAAATCCGCGCCATCGGCATCTCCAACTTCAAGAAGGCGGACATCGACAACATCCTTGCACACTGTGAAGTGAAGCCTATGGTCAACCAGCTGCTCGTGCACGTCTCGAACACGCCTTCCGAGCTCATGGATTATTGCAAGGAACAGGGCATCGTGGTGGAGGGTTACTCCCCCGTGGCTCATGGCGCTATTCTGGATAACGCCGACATCGCTGCAATGGCGAAGAAGTACAACGTGGGCGTGCCGCAGCTATGCATCCGCTACGATCTGCAGCTGGGCACGGTGGCATTGCCGAAGACCGGCAACCCCGAGCACATGCGCACCAATGCGGACGTGAACTTCGAAATCTCCGAGGCAGACATGGCCACGCTCAGAGCCATGAAGCCGATTGACTATGGCAAGTACAGCAGCTTCCCTGTCTACAGCGGCAAGTAATCTGCGTTTTACACAGAAAACCGACCGACGTTGCCCACATATCGGCAGCCGAGTAATTGAAAAGAACAGGAAATAGTGTGGAAACAGCAATCTTGAGGCTGTTTCCACACCATTTTTCATGGTCAATTCATTCAGTGAGCACTTGCAAAGTGAAATCAGAAAAGCTAATGCTCAAGAACAGCATAATTCCGCCATTCTTGATTTCAGTCTCAACGATTTTTCGTGAAAAGCCCCTCCGAACGAATCAGACACCGATTTCACTTCTTTTCGTCAAGAAGAATGGTGCCTTCCGGTGGATTGTGGTCGATAGCGCCGACGATGGGATGCGGAAGATAGAACTCCTCCAGCGAGGCGATCTCCTCATCGGACAGCTTCACGTCCAACGCCGCTGCTGCGCTGTCGAAGTGACTGGCCTTGGTGGCGCCGATGATGGGCGCCGTGATGCCTTTGGCCCACTGCCAGGCCAGCGCAATCTCGGTCATGGAGACATTGTGGGCCTCGGCCACGTCATGTACGCGCCCGACAATGCGCAAATCCTGCTCCTCCATGCGGTCGTACTTGCCCTTGAGCACGTTGTCGGTCTCGCTGCGCTTCGTGTCGACGGTCCAGCCGGTGTGGGCCAGATGCCCGCCGGCCAGAGGGCTGTAGGGCATGAGCGAGACGTTCTCCTGCTTGCAGATGGGGATGAGCTCGTGCTCGTCCTCGCGGTACATGAGGTTGTAATGGTCCTCCATGGCGTCGAACCGCGCCCATCCGTTGTCCTTGGCCGCCTGCTGCATGTTCTGGAACTGGTAGCCATACATGGCGGAGGCTCCGAGCGCCCGCACCTTGCCCTGCTTCACCAGGTCGTTCAGCGCCTCCATGGTCTCCTCGATGGGATGCTCATAGTCGAAGCGATGGATCATGTAGAGGTCGAGATAGTCGGTGCCAAGCCGCTTCAAGGTGCCGTCGATCTCGCGATGGATGGCCTCGCTGGAGAGCCTGCCTGGGTTGAAGTAGACCTTCGAGGCGATGACCACTTTGTCGCGTGGGATGCCGAGCTCTTTGAACGCCTTGCCGATGTATTCCTCACTGGTGCCCTTGGAGTAGCCGTTGGCGGTGTCGAAGAAGTTGATGCCCAGGTCGAGTGCGTGCTTGACGGTCTCCTTGGTCTCGGGGTACGGCAGCGTCCAGTCGTGCATGGTGCCCGGCTTGCCGAAGCTCATGCAGCCCACGGCCAGTTTCGAGACCGTGATGTCACTGTTGCCTAATTTTGCATATTTCATGATATCTCCCACTTTCATTCAATCATGACCGACCGCATTGGTAGCCAATGCATGAATGTCACTCGAAATCACCAAACGCCGGCACATCTTGACCGACGACATACTGGCGGTATTTCTTGGCCTTTTCCCTCAGTTCGGCATCTCCGATGCTGCTGGCGCCCATGAGCGTGAACGGCTTCAGATACCTCATCTGCGTCAGCCTCGCGGTGGCCTGGAACGGACGAAGCAACTCAGTGGGCGTGTACTTCACGAAATCATCCCTGCCATAGTTGTCCGCGCCGAAGGTGGCGGCCACCAGCATCTCCTTGCCGTTCCACTCGCCCTTATGCATCAGTTCATCCTCCCACTGCTTGAGAAGAGCAGGGCTGGAATACCAGTAGATCGGGAATTGGAGCACAATGCGGTCAGCGGCCTCTATCACGGCGTGCTCGGCCTCGTCATCGATGTTGAAATCAGGGTACAGACGGTACATATCGCGCACCTCGACCGTCCTGTCGACGGCATCGGCCAATGCATGGTTGACGCGCGAATGCTCAGAATCTGGATGGAACAATAACACAGTCGTATTCATAGTAAAATTCTCGATCCTTTCAATTCATTGTTGATAAAACTCTTGCTATTCGGGAAACCGGCAAAGGCAGGCATGGCTTACTCACTTCAGAGCCTGAAGCACTGCTCCAGACAACCGGCAATCCGACTCGGACATCAGTCATATGCAATGGTGATGACATGCATACCATCACCAACCAGACTCTACGAACATAATGCCTTCTTCAGCCGTTGCAACCCATCCTCGACCATGGCCGCTGGACAGGCGATGTTCATACGCAGGAACGAAGAGCCGTTGCCGCCGTAGATGGACCCGGAGGAACAATAGAGGCCAGTGCGGTTTCGTATCGATGCAGCAAGTCCATCGGCATCAGCGAGAGCTCCGGCAGAACGCTTAATGGCCTCAGAGCAGTCAAGCCACAGCAGATATGTGGCGTGGCCGGGCACCAACTTCACACCCAAGGGCTCTCGCTCCAAAAACTTCGATACCATGGCTCGGTTCTTCCTCAGCTGCTCTTTGAGTGCCATCAGCCATGGCTCACCTTTAGTGTAGGCGGCGATGGTGGCGGGGATGGCAAGCAGATTCGGCTCGGCAAGTTCCTCGCTGTTGAAGCCGCGGGAGACGGAATCGCGCAGATTCTCATTCGGCACAATGGCGGTAGCTGAATGCAGAGCCGCCAAGTTGAAGGTCTTGCTTGGAGAGACAAGGACGATGACATTGTCCCTCAACGGCTCGGGCAGGCTGAACACCGGGGTGTAGTCCGGACCATCCAACACCAGATCGCCATGGATCTCATCGCTCAACAGCACCACATGATGCTCCACGCACAGCTGCGCGATACGCCCCAACTCATCCGGTGTCCACACATGACCAGTGGGGTTGTGCGGATTACACAGAATCATGAGGGTGGTGAGCGGGTCGGCGAGTTTTCGCTCCAAATCCTCCCAATCCACGTGATATTCGCGCGCCTCCCTGTCGTAGGACAGATCGCTGGAGAGCAGGTGCCGGCCGTTGTTGACAATGGAATTGGTGAAGATGTTGTAGACCGGCGACTGGATGAGCACGTTGTCTCCCACGTGGCTCACACGCCGCACAATCGACGATATGGCCGGCACCACTCCGGTGCACAACACCATCCAGTCGGCCTGCGCCTGGGCGTGATGGATAGTTCGATACCATCCAGAGACGGTATCGAAATAATTCCGATGCGGCTCCTCATACCCAAAGACTCCGGTGGCCACCTTGCACTGCATGGCCTCAACGATTTCGGGCGCCGTACGGAAGTCCATGTCGGCGATCCACATGGGCAACTCCCCCGGCTTCACGTCCCATTTGACCGAGTCGGTGCCACGCCGATCCGGAGCAGTTTCGAAATCATACGTTGCCATGGCAGTCACTTCCCATTGCGAATTTCAATGGCGGTCTTCGCAGGGTCAATCTTGGTCTTGTCCATGATGAGCTCATCCACGCTGTCCACGCGAATGGCACCGCTGATCGGATTCTTGATGCTTTCCACATTTGAGCGGATGTCCGCATCGACGTTCGAGCAGTATTCAAACGCCAGATCGGTGTGGATGAGCTTGCAGTTTCGCATCTTCAACCCATCGATGTAGCACAACCCCTGATCGCTTTCGATCACACAGTTCTCAATGGTGAGGTTCCTGGTGTTCCAAGCCAGGTATTCGCCGTCGAGCAAGCAGTTGCGGAGCACGACGTTTTCGCAGTTCCAGAAGGCGTCCTTGCTCATGAGCTTGGAATCCGTGACTTCGATGTTGCGCCCTCCGTCGAACACGTAGTTGCCGATGATGTCGAGATGACTCACCTTGATGTCGCTGCTGTCCTTGCCGAAGTAGTCGCCACGCACGGTGACGTTCTCAATGTCGACGTTGCGACAGGTCCACAGCGTCTCCTCCGCATCTGAGAAGTGGTCGTTTTTAAGCGTCACCCCGTCACAGCGGCGGAATTGCTTAGGCGCCTGGATGGTGCTGTCGGTCACGCTGATGTCATCGGTGTACCAGATGCCGGAGCGTGACATGTCCTCGAACATCATGTTTGTGGCATCCACATGTTTGCAGTACCACAGCGGATACTTCCATTTGAACACCACACGGTCGAGCTTCAAGTTGCGCCCTTCCTTGAGCGGTGATTCGCCGTGGCCGAACGTCACGCCGCTGAGTTCGGCGTCATGCTCGGCGAACAGCGGACGTTCGCCCTCGAAATACTGATTGTCATACACTGTCATGCCCAAAGCCTCTTTCACTGTTGCAGACATATAGCTGAATAGTCTATGAACTTAAAGTACTTGAAGTCAAAATCAGCCATATATGCGGCGCAATTCATTCAGTGTGCACTTTTGACATGAAACCAGAAAAACCGATTTTCAAGAATGGCGGAATTTCAAGGTTTCTGATTTTAGTCTTCCGAATTTTCCCCAAAAAAGTACCCACTGAACGGGAAACCCACATTCAGAGGGGACTTCTATATACGAATTTTCCAAGACTGATTTGCAAACCCCGAAATTTCGTCATTCCTGATTCAGCCCTCGAACATTGACGCGCAAAAAAGTCCCCTCTGAATGAAAACGAGGTGATATTGATGCGCTCAGGCACCGTATTTCGCCAGGTAATCGTCGGCCGCCGCTACAATCTCATCGGTGAGCAGCGGTTTGCCGTTCAATGTGACCATACGCTTGGCAGCGGCGAAGATCTCACGAACGTTGGCGATGGCCAGCACTGGGAAGCCAAACTCCTGCTCCACCGCAGCGACCGCGGACACGTCCGAATCCTTGGTCTTCTCCATGCGATCGACCGACAGCACTAGACCAACGATTTCCACGTCTGCTTCGGCCTTGATCTTCGGCACCACCTCATGAATCGCGGTGCCAGCGGTCATCACATCGTCGACAAGGAGCACCTTCATGCCTTCCTTGAGCGGCGTGCCCACCATAATGCCGCCGTCACCATGGTCCTTGCGCTCCTTGCGGTCGAAGGTATAGCCCACTTCCATCCTATGGGCACTGGTGAGGGCGATGGCCGTGGAGACTGCCAGCGGGATGCCCTTGTATGCTGGGCCGAACACGGTGTCGATGCGCTGCGGAAGCTGACCGTCGGCGATGCCTTGCGCGATCTTCTCGGCATAGAACGCACCGAGCGTAGCAATCTTGCGGCCGTCATTAAATGCTCCGGCATTGATGAAGTATGGTGACCTGCGACCAGATTTCAAGGTGAAATCACCGAATTTCAGCCCTCCTGACTGCAACATGAACTCGGTGAACCGCTGATCGAGTGGGGTCTGGATGGTACCGGCATGCTTTTGATTGTTCATTGTCTTCCTCTGTATATATTAGTTATGGTTCAATGCCTTGATTGACTCAGTATTTACCGCCAGGTTTTGCCTTGGGCAAGGTTATCTGCCAGTTCTGGCCGGGAGTCGAGCAAATCGTCAAGTTCCTTTGCCACTTGCATCGGCTTCGTTGGGTCATACAGCGCAGCGGCCCCCACCTCCACGGCGTTCGCTCCGGCGTACAGGTATTCCAACGCCTTCTGGCCCGAGTCGATGCCACCGATGCCGATGATTGGAATCTGTGGCAACACCTGCCGTACCCGCCAGACGAAGCTCAGTGCAATAGGAAAGATGGCCGGACCAGAAACACCACCAGTCTTGTTCGCCAGAATCGGCTCACCCGTATTGATGTCGATGCGCATGCCGACGAGCGTGTTAATGAGGCTCAGGGCATCGGCACCAGCGTCGACCGCGGCCCGCGCCGGAGCCACGATGTCGGTGACGTTCGGCGTGAGCTTGACGATCATCGGTTTGTCCGTCAACTTACGCAAGCGAGTTATCAGATGCCCCAGAGCCACCGGATCGGTGCCCACGCTCATGCCGCCGTGGCTCACATTCGGGCAACTCACATTGATTTCGAGCATATCGGCATCACTGTCCGCCAATCGCTCCACCACCTGCGCGTAGTCGTCGTCACTGTGGCCCGCCACATTGGTGACTACCATGGCGCCAAGCCCCTTGAGGCGAGGCAGCTCATCGACAAGGTAATGATCGACCCCAGGATTCTGCAAGCCCACAGAGTTGACCATGCCTGCCGGAGACTCTGCAGTACGTGGGCCTGGGTTTCCCTGCCAAGGCACCGGGGAGACCCCTTTGGTACAGATGGCGCCAAGCTGGCTGACATCGTAGAAATCGCCGCAAGCATCCAGCTGGAAGGTGCCGGAGGCCGTGCCCACCGGGTTCTTCCACGGCACGCCAGCCACCACCGTGGGGTGACGCCAAGTATGTAACTCTGGTACATTCCTATCTTGGATTTCGCTCATTTCCACTCCCATTGTCACTTGTGCACTCCTTCACACTGCCCAACCAATCAATTCCACTACCTTTTCGGACGTATCATGTCGCTTTTGGTAGCAACCAAGGATCGCACTACCTATTCAGTCACATTATGTCGCTGTTGGTAGCGCAAAGCGGCTATTGTGCCCAGCCCAACCGACCGGCGGTAAATACTGGGCCTTCCTTGCATACCTTGAGCCTGCCCTCTGGAGTATCGACGATGCAAGCCACGCATGCGCCGTAACCACACCCCATGCGGGCCTCAAGACTCAGCTGACAAGGAATATCATGCCTCCCAGCCCATTTCGCCACGGCTTGCATCATCGCCATGGGCCCACAGCTGAGGATCACGGATGTCAGCGCATCATCTTTGAGCTTCGGCTCGATGCTGGTCAGCAAATCGACCACATTGCCTTCCGAATTGCTGATGGCATGCATACGGCTCTCCGGCATATATCGTGCAGCTAAACCCTCGGCGAAATGCTCGTCACGGTACCCGAAGGCAGTAGTGACCTCCACCCCTGAAAGCCCGCTCAGCCATTGTGCGGTGTAAAGCAGCGGAGGGATGCCCAAGCCGCCACCGACCAGTACGTAGTTGGCGTTCGCTCCGGTATCGAAAACACTGCCGCCCAAGGGGCCAAGCATGTCGATGGCATCGCCCGCACGCAGCTCACTAAACTCCTGGGTGCCTTCTCCCACAATCTGGTAGATCAGCGTCACATCATCACCATCGACTCCGGCAACGCCCATGGGCCTGGGAAGCAGATTGAACTCGCTATGCGGGTAGAGGTTGACGAATTGGGCCGGCTTGGCGTGGCTGGCTGTGTAGCCATCACGAACAATCAACTCGTAGATGCCCTGCACAGGCTCAAGCACCCGTTGCCTGACGACGGGCACCGTGCGGCGGCCGGGTTTTCTGCCGATCGGCAATGTCTGCACATCGGCAGGGTTTGAGGCCTGCGTCGTACCGCTCGACCCGCCACGCGCGATCACCGCTGCGCTCCGTGTATGAGTGAATGATGCATTCGCCACTGTTTCCTCCATTGTTTGCTCTCAAAAGGACTGCATGATTGTTGTTTAGGAAGATTGCTGTTTCACCAACCTAAGTCCCATGTTTAGAAATGTTGGAATTCCGCCATTCCTGTTGTTCAGTCACACAACTATGTCAAAAACTGCGCTTCCAATCTTCATAGACACATGATTTGAACTCGTTTTCGCTGGTTTTCTCTTCGCTAATGTACATTCTTACCCCCTCAAGGTCTCATTGAGGGCATCTCGCATGGCAATGGCAGCTGCGCGAGCGGATCGACCCGCCAGATCAAGGGCTTCTTCCCTGTTCATATCGGGGCTGAACTCTCCGGACTTGCGCCAGGCGCCGATGATGCCGCGCGATGAATTGACGACTGCTCCGGAAGCATGCGAGTCGAACATGCCCGCAACATCCGCTGCAGTTCCGCCTTGAGCGCCATAGCCGGGAACCAGGAAGAACGTGTGCGGCATGCGCCTTCGGAGTTCACGCCCTTGCTTGGGGTGCGTGGCACCCACCACCGCCGCCAGGCACGAATAGCCATGCGAGCCGATGCTCGAAGAGCCCCAGCCTTCCACTAGGTCGGCCACATGCTCGTACAATCGCCCACCACGCGCGAGCTCGAGTTCCTGGATTTCCTTGCTGGAGGGGTTCGAGGTGCGCACCAGCGCAAACACGTCCTTGTCCGCTTCGGCTGCTGCGTCGATGAATGGCGTGATGCCATCCGTTCCGAAGTATGGGTTGACGGTGACGGCATCCTCAGCCCACGGCTGGCCGTTATAGTCGTCTTTTCGATGGTTGATGCCGGTCAGGTGTTTGGCGTAGGCAGCTGCAGTGGAACCGATGTCGCCGCGTTTGATGTCACCGAGGACATACAGGCCTGCCTTCCGCGCATACTCACACGTCAGGCGGTAGATGTCGATGCCAATCGAGCCATAAGCCTCATACATGGCGATCTGAGGTTTCACGGCTGGGACCACATCCTTCACCGCATCGATGATGGCACGATTGAAGTCATAGAACGCGGACACCACTTGGGCTACGGGGTAAGCGGGGCTTGGCCCCACTGCATCGTCCACATCGCCGGCATCTGGAGCATGTGGGACATCAACGCCATGAGCCTTAAGAGCACCAGACTTCTTAACCAGTGCACTCGTTTCGCACTCACCCATCTGTTCGCCAAGCCCGCTGATGACTTGCGGCGGCACGACGGATTCAGTGGGGTCTAGCCCCACGATGCTGGGGTTGTCTTTGGCTGCGATGGCCTCAATCAGTCTGTCCAAGATGTTCCTTCCTTCTTCGAGTCATGCACATTTCGGTCGCAGGCAAGCTCAACATCATCGACTGTAACGTACCCAGTACAGTGGTTCCTCTCTCAACCGTGTACGGTTCAGTCACGAAACAGCTCAATTTCGACTGAAACGTACCCGGTTTGATCAATACTTTCCTTAGTGGGTACATTTTTCAGCCAGATCCTGCTTCCACCAGTGTGCAGGGAATACGGCTCATGCACAGCTTTCCGCCGAGAACTGTGGCCAACGGCAGCCCAGTTACTGACCAACCGGCGAACGGGGTGTTACGCGCCTTCGAATGAAAGCGACTCGGGTCGATAGTCCAGCTTCGGGAATTGTCAAGGAGGACTAAGTTCACACCCTCGGGATGTTCCACTGTTCGAAGGTCAAGTACACGGGTGGCGTTCCTGTCGACGCCACCCGGCGAATGCCGGGTCACCTCATCAAGCAAAGCCCTGATATCCGTAGGTTCGCTGCCCATCAACCGCACAGGGGCAATGGACATGAGTTCAACAAGCCGGCGCTCACTGATGATTCCGGCATCGACCAATGCCGCATGGCACACCCCATAGGCGGTTTCCAGCCCGATGATGCCGTTCGGGGCGTCAAGCAGCCCTCCTGCCTTATCGGCATCAGTGTGCGGCGCATGATCAGTGGCAATCATATCGACCGTGCCATCGGACACGGCTTGAAGCGTGGCCTCACGGTCAGCCCGCGAGCGCAGCGGCGGATTCATCTTCGCCATCGCGCCATAGCGCTGCACATCCTCGTCGCAGAGCGCCAAATAGTGTGGCGCGGTCTCACAAGTAACCGGCAACCCTGCAGCCTTGGCCTTGCGTATGGCATCGAACGCTGCAGCAGTGCTCACATGCTGGAAGTGAATATGGACGCCGGTTCGTCTTGTCGCGTCGATGTCTCGTTCCACAATGGCCAACTCGGTGGAGGCCGGCACCCCTGGAACCCCTAGATCTCGGTTCACCGCGCCTTCGTTCATCACACCGTTTTCGTGGTGTTCGCAATGCTCCAAGACGGGCAGGCCTGTGGCTTTCGAAGTGGCCAGCACTTGGCTCAGTGTTTCCGAAGAGATGGCGGAACCATCATCCGTGATGGCGGCAAGCCGGTGCCGCAATCCACCAAACCCGGCAATATCTGCGGCACTTGTGGCTCGTCTCCCCCTGCGGCCGACCGTTGCACAAATCGACAGGGCATAACGAACGGGAAGCTTCACACCGCGCTCAGCCTCATAGGCATCAAGGTATTCCAGCACCGAACCGACTCCAGCCGCCTTGACCTCATATGCACCAGGCGATTCGACCTTCAACACACGTTCACCGTCCGCAGCCGGCTCGGTGTTGGGCATGATGAGCACATCGGTGTATCCGCCCGAGGCCGCCGCCTGAGCACCGGTCACCATCGTTTCCTTCTCAGTCTGCCCGGGGTCACGGAAGTGGACGTGGGGGTCAGTCAAACCTGGAGCAAGAGTAAGGCCCGAAGCATCGACGCCGCCGACGCTCACCGAGCCGGGCTCCACGAGGGAACGCTTTGCGTCGGGACCGTCTATGATGCAGTCGATTGCCTCACCGGTATCCCAGATGTGGACGCCACATAACTTGAGCATGTTCGCCCCTCCTTTCGCCTTCCTATACGTCATATACGTCAGCCGAGTTGCAACTCAGACACATTGCGCGAGTTGGCATTCCACAATATCGACATGGACATTGCCAAGACCTCGATTAGCCCAACTGAGTATCACAGTAGACGCAACGCCGCTCGCCATGCGCGGTGGCGGCAACATAATACTGTTGCTCCAAACCAATCTCGATCGTCGTGATGCAGCGGGGGTTGGGGCAGTGTGACCCTTGCAGAGGCTTGGACCTCGCCAATCGCATCTGCGAATTCTCGACGCTATATCCAGGGAATTCAGCTTCCTCGATTCCAATGTTGTCGTCACGCACCGTCTTATCGTTCGAGCCGTCCAGCGGTTCGTAGTCTTCCAACTCGTCGCCGAGCACCGAGCTCTCCAGCGCCATGCGCATGAGCATGCCCTGTTTGGTCTGCTCGAAATAGGCGGCGCGAGGGTCGCGATCCACTTCCTTGGCAATCTCATTGACTCGAGGCAACGGGTGCAGAACCGCCATCTGCGGCTTGGCCAGCGCCATCTTCTCCGCATCAAGCACATACGTGTCGCGCAGGCGCAAATAGTCAGACTCGTTTTCGAAGCGTTCCTGCTGCACACGCGTCATGTAGAGCGCATCCAAATCACCTATAGCGTCTGTCAGGCTTGCCGTTTCGACATATGAGCAAGTCGGGCTGGCATCAATGAAGTCAAGCACATAGCGAGGAGTCTTGAGTTCACTTGGACTGATGAGCACGAACCGGACATTGCCGAATCGGCAGAGGGTCTCAATGAGTGAGTGCACGGTGCGGCCGAACTTGAGATCTCCGCACAAGCCAACCGTCATATCGGTGAAACGGCCAAGACGCGATTCGAGTGTGGCAAGGTCGGCCAGTGTCTGTGTGGGGTGCATGTGCCCGCCATCCCCTGCGTTGATCACAGGAACGCTTGACGCATCGGCAGCCACCAGCGCCGCACCTTCCTTCGGGTGGCGCATGGCCACCACGTCGGCATAGTTGGAGACCACATTGAGCGTGTCGTAGACGGTCTCGCCCTTGCTTGCCGAAGAGAGCTTGTCACTTGGGAAGCCGACCACGTGCCCGCCCAGGCGCAGCATGGCGGTCTCGAAGCTCAGGCGCGTACGAGTGCTCGGCTCATAAAACAAAGTGGCAAGCACTCTGCCACTGCAGGTGCCTGCCACTTTCCTACGATTGGAATCGATGTATCGCGCTTTGTGGATCAATTCCAATATCTGACCGGTGGAAACGTCGTCCAACGTCACCACGCTGTGCCCGATCAATGAAGCCGAGGAGGAATCACCGGCTCCCCCGCTGGAACCTGACCCGGAACCAACTGAAGATTGAGAAATAAATGAATTACGAATTGATGCCTGCTGATTGCCTGACAACGGCCCACCTTTCGCTTAAGGCGGCCACTTCGCGTGACCTAAATAACGATAGCGACATCGTTCGACAGCGGTTGAACAATGCCAAACATTGTGAAACCATTCAGTGCAAATTAGATATCCAACCTTACGAGACACCTGTTGGCACTTACGATACATTTACAATCCATAGAACAGGCGCTCGGTGACAACGCGGCAATGCCGCATAACAGAACGCAAATCGTTCTCGAAATGCTGCCCCCGGTGCGCGTCGTAGCCAAGGAACACGGCCACGGCACCGAGTGCACTGTGATTGGAGGCAATGATGTCGGCCTGGGTCACACGGCCACTATAGAGATAGTTTCCATTGCGGGTGGCGGTGCACATGCGCCACGCATTACGCAATGTTTCGGCATCGGCGCGCCCGATGACACCACTCGTCTCAAGCTCATCCAGTGCCTGCAACGTGGAAGTAGTGCGCAATGCAGCATCTGCCGCGGCGTGCTGCAACTGCAAAAGCTGCACCGTCCACTCCACATCGCTCAAGCCTCCCGCGCCGAGCTTGATGTGGCTTGCCCGACTCACTCCTCGAGGCAAACGCTCAGCCTCCATACGAGCCTTGAGCTTGCGGATCTCTGCCACCTGCTCGGCACTCAACGGTTTTTCCGGGTACCGCAGCGGGTCGGCGAGTTCATGGAGGAAGTCCTCTCCCAAGGCCCGACTGCCAGCAACGCGACGGGCCCGCAGCAACGCCTGACGCTCCCACGTGCTGTACCACTGCGTGTAATACGTCTTGCAGGAGTCGTAGGAACGGATGATCGGCCCGTTCTTGCCTTCAGGACGCAAATCGAAATCCAATTCAACGTCGGTTTCGCGGCTGACCGGCCCTTCTAGGATGGTGCGGAAGTCAGCGACCACGGCGTTCGCGAAGGATGCAGCGTCCGAACCGACACTGGCGGCATCGGAAGCATCAGCGGCACCACCCATCCGGCATGCTTCGCTCGGCCGGTAGACCAGTATCATGTCCGCATCGGAGCAGAAGTTGACCTCTCGCCCGCCGTAGCGACCCATGGCAATGACGGCGATATCAGCCGGAGCGCCAGCCAATCCGCGCTCAGTAACCTGCCTGTCTATTGCCCACTGGAGTGCGGAATTCACCATGGCATCGACCACATCAGTCATGCCTTCAAGACACTCGTCGTCAGTCATCACACCGCTCATCCACCCCAAGCCGATGCGTTCGATCTCCCGGCGCCGCATCGCACGAATCGACGTGGCAAAGTCTCCCATGTGATCGGCTCCGGCATACCGTGCTGCAGCGGACCGGCAACGCACATCGAGGCTTTCCCGGCTCTGTGCCTTCAGTTTCTCATCGTCTCCCAGCCAGGTCACCGATTCCACTGATTTGCAGAGCGCATCGCTCAAAACCCGAGAATTCGAAAGCACGTGGCATAGCCGCTCCGCAGCCTGCGGCGAGTCACGCAGAAAGCCCAAGTATGGACTGCCATCACCGAAGTTCTCCTCAAGTTTGCGCCAACCAAGCAAACCCATATCCGGATCCTGCCCGTTCGCCAACCAACCG
Organism: Bifidobacterium sp. ESL1118; assembly: GCF_058505595.1. NCBI lineage: Bacteria > Bacillati > Actinomycetota > Actinomycetes > Bifidobacteriales > Bifidobacteriaceae > Bifidobacterium > Bifidobacterium sp. ESL1118. The sequence goes on along the minus strand of NZ_CP196371.1, from coordinate 794,605 downwards.
AGCACTGCCGGCAAAAGGATGCGATTGATACGAGCAGCCCGTGAAACCCCGTCAGTGAGCGCACGAACGTGCCGCATGGCAGCCTCAGGATCCTGAAAACCTATAGACTCAAAACGCTCACGCGTGGCACGCTCGTCAAGGTTCACCACGTCGTCACTGAGCTGGGCGCTGATGGGCAGCATCGGGCGGTAGTAGATGTCAGTGTGCAGATGCCTCACCTCACGCCGCACCTCGTCGTAGCGCTGCAGCATCTGGTCCGGCAACAGACCGAACGCACGTCCCAGGCGACGCAGATCGGCATTGCCTGCTATCTGCTCCGCACTGGCCTTACGACGCGAACCTTGACCGCCAAAACCGTTTTCGTTACCCAAGTCAGGAAACAGATGCGTCCGCTTGAGCTGCCACATCTGCTGACGATGCTCCATGACCCGCTCGAAACGATAGTCCTGGCCCAGCCGCTCGGCCTGCTTGCGCGAGACGTAACCGCCATCCGTGAGCGCGGCAAGCGCATCCAACGTGGCGCGCCTCCTCAGCGTCCCGTCGACGCGGCCATGCACCAACTGGAGCATCTGCACGGTGAATTCCACATCGCGCAGCCCGCCTTTACCAAGTTTGATCTCCCTGTCTTTGAGGTTCGGATCGATGTTGGCCTCGACACGCATACGCATTTTCTGGCAGTCGTATACGAAGTTCTTGCGCCTGGAGGCCTGCCATACCATGGGCTGGGTCATTGCCTCGAACTGCGCGCCAAGTTCCGCGTCACCAGCCGCAGCGCGGGCCTTGAGCAGCGCCTGGAACTCCCAGTTCTTCGCCCATTTCTCGTAATAGCTACGATAGCCGTCGAGCCTACGCACCAGAACTCCATCTTTGCCCTCAGGCCGTAGGTTGGCATCGACCTGCCACAGCGGAGGTTCAGTGACACCGGGGATGGTACCTTGGCACACATTCTGAAGGCACTTGACCATCTGCGTGCCGATGCGCGTGAGCTCGGCGGTGCTGATCTGCCTAGAAAATGACGTTTCAAGGGAAGAAGAGTCGTTCAGTGAGGGTCCGTTCCCCGATTGAGCATCGGCTCGTTGCGATGGCTCAATCTGCTCTGCTCCAGCCTGTTGGGATTGTTCAGGCAATTCAGTCGGCTCCACCACATACATGAGATCAACATCTGAGACGTAGTTGAGTTCCTGCGCCCCGAGCTTGCCCATCGCGATGACGGCGAGCCGGCAATGCTCACTGCCCTTGACCTGCGAGCGCGCAATGGCGAGCGCCGCCTCGAGCGTGGCATCGGCCAAGTCGGAGAGCCTGCGGCTCACGTCCGGCTGAACCTTCAACTGGTCATCGGCATCGAGATCGAACGCCATGATCGCCGCCAACTGATCATAATATGAGCTTCTTAGCGCCGAAACCGCATCATCAAAGGGTTTAATGCCCATATCATCGTCTTGCCCATCAGGCGAATGCTCGCCGCACAAACCTATAGCAGCGAGCAGGCACTCAATACGTTTCGGCTTACTCCACTGTACGCTGCCACAAGGGTCACGCGTGGCCGCGGTAACCAATTCCGGCCGAGTACCCATGAGTCTGCCCATGGCATCGGATGCCCCAAGCACACGAACCAGCCGTCGGACAGCGTTGACATCATCTGTAAGATGCACTGAACGAGTTTTGCCTTCCCCGGCCGACTTGCAATCATGTTGTGCTGCCTCTATGATTCCTGTCAGATTACGCAGGGCTGTGTCAGGCTCACATGAGTCTTCCAATGCATCCAGCAGCACCGCTAAATCGGCATCCACAAATCCAATGTGCCGCAATTGGGCAAAACATGAGCGCGCCATGTCCAAGTCATGCAAACCTGCCCGTATGAGCTCACGGGCAGGTGCTTTCTCCGACGTTACTTCCATATACCCAAATTACTCCGTACCATACTCGCCGCTGTCCGAAGCTTCTCCAGGCACGTATTCCAATAGGTCACCGGGCTGGCAGCCAAGCACCTTGCAGATGCCGGCAAGGGTGGAAAAACGTATGGCGGCAACGCGGTTGTTCTTAATCTTGGAAAGATTGACGTTCGAGATGCCGACTTGTTCGGCCAAATCCTTCAGACTGATATGTCGTTCCACCATGAGGAGATCCAGCTTTAGCTCGATACGACCTTCCGAAGCCCCTGGCGCCGTTTCATTCGTTTCAGATAAGCTCATCGTCGGCCTCCTGCAGCTTCACACCATATTCAAACATACGCGCAATGCAGAAGACGAGCACAGCAACGAGAATCAATACGATAGCCAGATTGCCTCCTTCGATGCCCGGGAACGGATTGTAGTCCTGAGTGAGTTCAAGAGCACCATCCGCAGGCGCAATGCGTGCCGACTCGTCAATCGCCTCCTGAAAGAAACCTAGGGAAAATTCCAATACGGCCTGAGTGATACCAACAGCCAACAGATAGTTGGCGATGTGACGGATATTGCGTACGTTCGCCTGCGTAAACGGTGTGATATTGTGATGCTCCGGGCTACTGCCGCTGCCGTGTCTGAACAATGGGCCAGTGTACGACAGCAGCACCGCAGTGTAATGGCAGGCCATGGCAAACAGAACACCTGCCAGCATCGAGCAGAGAAGGAATACGACACGCTGCCCCTCATTGACCGCACCTAGACCAGATGCGTTCAAGCTCCATCCATAAATCGAAGTAAACCAAGAGTCGTGAAAACCGAACACGGTGAAGAATGCACGCTGCACAACCGTCGGAGCCAGTGCAAGCACAGCAAACACTGCTACAAGCCAATTGATGATTTCAAGTACATGGGCCAGCCCGAGCAGGAATCGGTCAATTTTAGAAGGTCGATACATAATGTCTCCTTTACATAATTTTCAACAACAAGAAGACTATAACATATCGTTTAACGATAATCAATTTATGATTAACAATCATAGTATAAATATTTTCGATAACTATATATCATAAATCAATAACGATTATTAATCATAACCCCTATATCAATAGCCATTACTCACCAACGTTGCAGGCGAAACCATTAATATAAAGGCAACTGTCTGTGCCTACCGAACCTCAGCTCTCAGCTTCCCCACACCCGATATACCGTCAGAAGGCATCCTGTTGTGCACCACCAACGGTCGATAGATATGAAGGCAAGCACTTTATTCGTATTCGAACAGCCCTTCCACGTTCTCCCAGATGCCACGGGCCACGCTCGGGCGGTTCATGGTGTAGAGGTGGATGCCGTCCACGCCGTGGGCCACGAGGTCTGCGATCTGCTCGGAGGCATAGGCCACGCCGGCCTGGCGCAGCGCCTTGGGGTCGCTCCCCCAGCGGTCGATCATGCGCTGCAACGCAGGGGCCACCGTGGTGTCGTTGCGTTGGTTCATAGTGGCCACGTTGCGGGCATTGATCACCGGCATGATGCCCGCTTCAATCGGCACGGTGATGCCAGCATCGCGAGCCAAATCCAGAAAATGATAGAAATCATCGTTATTGTAGAACAATTGGGACAGCAGATGCGTGGCACCTGCGTTCACCTTTTTCTTCAGGTTCACAATATCGTCTTCGATGCATGAGCACTCCATGTGCCCCTCTGGGTAGCAGGCACCGAAGACTGGCATATCCGGATCAGTGCGCCGAATGTAGGAAACCAGATCACTGGCGTGCTCGAACACGCCGCACGGTTCATTGCCCTCCACTGGGTCACCACGCAGGGCCAGAATGCCGGCCACCTTGGCCTCGTGGAAGTATTCAAGCGCTTGGTCGACAATGGCCTCATCACTGTAGAGCGCCGTCAGATGCGCCACCACCGGCAGACCATACTCACGATGAATGGTTGCGGCGATGCGAGCGGTGCGGGTCCTGTCTTTGAATGCGCCGTGGCCGTACGTCACGGAGACGAAGTCGGGATTCACCTCTTTCAGGCCGTCCATCGTGTCGTAGATGGTGTTGACCGAGGTCTTGGTGTTCGGCGGAAAGACCTCAAGCGAAAAAATCGGCGAGTGCATTGCTGGTAAACTTCCTTCACTTCCATTGCTCTACAGCCTGGATCACAATAGCAGTCTGCATTGTACTGTATCAAGCCATCCAAGGCCCCTATACCATTTGAGCAACCCGGTTTAATCGGGCTGCTCAAATAATTATCTCATTTGTTCAATTTTTATTGGCACGGCACGGCTTGCAACTGTTCCGCAAGCTCAGCTCAGCGCACCGCGAGCCGTCTTCGCAGCTACTTCGCCAGTTCGGCACGCACCTGCTTGGTGGCCTCCACCATGTGCTCCAGGCTTGGCCAGGTCTCCTCGTTGCCGCGGGTCTTCAACCCACAGTCGGGGTTGATCCAGACGCGGCTGGGCTCGGCCTTCTTGAGGATGGCGTGAATGCGGTCGACCAGCTCGGCTGTGCTGGGGATGCGTGGCGAGTGGATGTCGTAGACACCCGGGCCCACCTCGGTCTCGAAGTGCGTCTCCTGAATGGCATCAAGCACCACCAAATCGCCACGGGACGCCTCGAACGAGATGACGTCCGCGTCCATGTTGTCGATGTCCTTGATGATGTCGTTGAACTCCGAATAGCACATGTGGGTGTGAATCTGCGTGGTCGGCTTGACGCCGGAGTGCACCAGACGGAAGGCGGGAATGGCCCAGTCGAGGTACTTCTTGTGCCAGTCGGACCGGCGCAGCGGCAGCTTCTCACGCAGCGCGGCCTCGTCAATCTGGATGACCTTGATGCCGGCTGCCTCCAGATCAAGCACCTCGTCGCGGATGGCGAGCGCCAGTTGCTGGGTCTGCACCTCGTGGCTCACATCCTCGCGCGGCCAGGACCAGTTCAAAATGGTCACCGGGCCGGTGAGCATGCCTTTGACCACATGTTTCGTGCGGCTCTGGGCGTATTTGCTCCAGCGGACGGTGATGGGCTCGGCACGGGAGACGTCACCCCAGACAATGGGGGGCTTGACACAACGGGTGCCATAGGACTGTACCCATGCATTCTTGGTGAAGAGGAAGCCGTTCAAGTGCTGTCCAAAGTACTCGACCATGTCGTTGCGCTCAAACTCGCCGTGGACAAGCACATCCAGGCCAATCTGCTCCTGGTGTTTGATGACCTCGTCAATCTGAGAGGCGATGAACTTGTCATACTCCTCCTGCGAAATCTCGCCGTGACGCAGCTTGGCGCGCTCGGAACGGATCTCCCGGGTCTGAGGGAAGGAACCAATCGTGGTGGTCGGCAGCTCGGGCAGACCAAGTGCCTCGTGCTGGGCCTTGCGGCGCTCGGCGCGTGCGGGCTTGCGGGTGAAATCAGCCTTGGTGAGCTTGCTCAAGCGCTCCGTGACCGCGGGATCGGCGGCCACGCGGGTACCATCAAACAGCGCCTGGTTGGCGGCGAGTTCCTTCGACGCCTTGCGAGCGCCGTCATTGGCATCCGCCAGAGCGGCGATCTCACCCAGCTCACCCAACTTCTCGACGGCGAAGGCGAAGTGACGCAGCACCTTGGAATCGAGCCCATCCTCGCCTTGTGTGCTGAACGGCACATGCAGCAGCGAGGAGGCGGTGGAGACGGCCACATTGGGGGTAACGGTGCGGATGGCGTCGAGCACGCCGAGACTGTCGGCGTAGTCGTTGCGCCAGATGTTGCGCCCACTCACCACACCGGCAAAGATGGTGGTGCTTTCGGCCACACCGTACTCCTTGAGCGCAGCCAGGTTCTCGTCGCGCCCCTCCACAAAGTCGAGGCCGATGCCGTCGAAACCGAGGAAGTTGACTGTTTCGTAGATGTCGGCGATATGGCCAAAATAGGTGTTGAGCAGCAACTTCACACTGCCGTTGGCACCCTTGCGTGCAGGAAGAATGGCGGAATAGAGGGCCTTGAAGAGCTCCACATCGCCGTTTTGCTTGTCAAGCACCAGGTATGGCTCGTCGAATTGCACCCATTGAGCTCCGAGCTCCGCAAACTTGCCAAGGATTCCGGCGTAGACCGCCGCCACGGAATTGATGAGTCCACGGTCAATCTCAAGTTCCTCGGCCTGAGGGTTCCGCGCGAGCTTGAGGAATGTGTACGGTCCGATGAGCACCGGCTTGGTGACGATGCCGAGTGCCTTGGCCTCGTTGAACTCATCAAACTGTTTGGTGGAATTAAGCTTGATCCGGGTATCCGGCCCAATCTCGGGAACAAGATAATGGTAGTTGGTGGTGAACCACTTCTTCATCGGCAGTGCGGTGACATCACCCTTCTTGCCCTGGTAACCACGGCCCATGGCGAACAGAGTCTCCTCAGGGTTCTCGAAGGCGAGACGCTGGTAGCGCTGAGGAACCGCGCCAAGCATGATGGCTGTGTCGAGCATCTGGTCGTAATAGCTGAAATCGTTACTGGGAATAAGGTCCACGCCTGCGGCCTTCTGGATCTTCCAATGGCTGGCACGTAAGGCCTTGGCGGTAGCTCGCACGTCGTCAAGCGTCGCCTTCCCCTTCCAATAGGCTTCGATTGACTTCTTGAGCTCACGGTTGCGGCCGATGCGCGGGAACCCCGATACCGATGTTGTAACGGTCATATATCCTCTATCCTTTTCCTTCAAATCCGACGATTCACTGCTTCGAGGATACCAAACAACTGCGCCAAACCGGCATCAGAGAAGCTGAGGTGTCGTTATAACCTGAAGTTATATAGATGGGTGAGGAAAATATATGAGTGAGGGAAACCGACCGCCCATCATCCTTCCCCCTCTCCCTACCGATCGCGTCATTACGTGTCGCGATCGGTAGCGGCATCTACTGAAGATTACCCAACTGGTCGTCCAGGTCGCGCAGGACGTGGCGCAGCTTGCGGTCGGAGATGTCACGCAGCTCAAGGTCCTTCAGGCGCTTGGCACGCTCTTCCTCGCTCATCGAGTCGATATCGGTCTGCGTGTCCTTGGTGGCGTGGTCCCGTTTGCGCAGAGCCTCGAATCCCTCGGCCATGGCGCGCGAGATGATCAGAAAACCGGTATGCCCGATCATCTCGTGGTCCGGACGCACAGCCAACCCCTGCGCCTTCCAGTTACGCTCGAAGGTCTCCTGCACGTCCGGTTCGGTCCAGGTTCCAGCCGACCGCAGAGCCTCACACAACCGGCTCATCTGCGTGGTGGTGGTGATGTAGACGGTGAGCACACCGCCGGGCTCCATGACGCGCCAAGCCTGGTCAAGTCGATTCCAAGGATCGAGCATGTCGAGCACAATGCGGTCGTAGGAATGCGCCGGCAATGTTGCGGCTACGCTGTCGAAATCACCGGTACGCAAATCCCACCAAGCCGGAGCCTTGCCAAAATACAAGGTGGCATTGGCCTGGGCCACTTTTGCGAACTCCGGACGCATCTCGATGGTGGTCAGGCTGCCACCCTCGCCTACCGCATCAAGCAGATTGATGCTCATCGCACCCGACCCCGCGCCGGACTCAAGCACTCGCATGCCTGTACGGATGTCGCCAAGCTGAACGACCTGTGCAATGTCTTTGGGATACATGATCTGGGCTCCGCGTGGCATGGAAAGCACATAGTCCGCCAGCCGCGGCCTCATGACGGCGAAATCCCATCCGCCGATGGCCTTGGCCGCCTTCCATGGCTTGGCTTGGTCGCGCTCACCTATGTTCTCACGCTTGGCGCGCACTGTGGTGACCACAATCCCCTCGGTCTTGCCGATCACATCGTCGTGAAGGATGATGCCACGCGAAGTCTGCGTGGTGCCACCAGTGACAAGCTGGGCCGTGATCTTATTGCCCTTGCGGTCCGTGAACTGCACCTTCTCGCCCACCTTGAGCACACCGTGACTGACCATGTTCTCCCATCCTCACACTGAACATTTCCAGAAGTCCATGGTGTCGCAAACCCTGGTCATAGCTGTCCCGTCACACGACGGTCGCCCCTTCCTCCTACCTTTTGCGACACCAAATGTCGATTTTGGTAGGTTGAGATTACATCGCCACCTTTTACGGCATTCTCAGTTCAGACGTGCACCGGTGGCGAGATGAACCGCCATCAACCTGACCAGCGAGGCCATGCTCTCGGCTGTCTGCACTCCCCCACCCTGCACCCACCTGGTCAGCAACCCGACCAAGGCACCCGCGGTGAAATACGCCCCAAACTCATAAGCCTCACTACGTTTGTTTTCCTCCTTTCCCTCTCCCACATCGGGCAGCAGCAGACGGAACAACTCAGTCATGAACGTCTGCAATTCACGGGTCAACAACCCATTGCGTTTAAGCAGTTCCAGCACATGCAGTTTTGACGACCAGAACGTGAACAGAGAAAGCGCAAAATCTTCGAAATGGGTATGAGGCCGCACCATTGCAAAATTACAAAATTCACTGGCGAAACCCACAAACGCTCGATCCAGCACGTCATCCATACCGGAGAAATGACGATAGAAGGTTCGCCTCGAAAGTCCCGCCTGTTGAGTCAATCCGGATATCGAGATATCCGAATACGGTTTCACTTGCATCAACGCAAATAATGCCGCTGTCAGTTTTCTCTCACTCGAGAATCGTGTACGTCTGGTTTTCATATGTCACACTTCCCCTAGAACCGTGTCACGGAAATTGACCGGGCGCGCCTCCTCTGAATAAACTAGCAAATCATATTATGTCACAATTGTGACAGTTCTAAAGAAAAAAAGGAGAAGACCCGATGAAGGCGATGATTTATACACAACCCGGCGCAACCGCTGTTCTTAGAGAAGATGAAACAGACAAACCCACCCCATCCGCAAGGCAAGTGCTGATCAAAGTGGCGGCATCCTCGCTCAACATCGGCGACTATAACCGGTTCGCATCGTTCACCGCACATGGCAAGATCAGTTTGGGAACAAGACTGATGGATAGGATGACCGGAGCCATCGGTCAGCCCCTAGGAGGCGAGATCGCAGGCATCGTGGAAACCGTTGGTCCTGATGTCAAAAATTTCAGCAAAGGCGACAAGGTTTTCGCCCCGACCTTGACCGGCATGATCGGCGGCTGGGCACAATTCGCATTGGCAGACGCCGTCAGCGTGTGCAGGAAACCGGCGAACCTGTCGTTCGAAGAGGCTGCGGTTATACCAGTCGGCGGTATCACCGCGATGGGTGCCGTCAAAAAAGCCGATATCCGTGCCGGCCAGGATGTGCTTGTGTATGGCGCATCGGGAGGAGTCGGTCAGTTCGCACTGCAATTCGCCGTGGCAACCGGCGCAAATGTCACCGCCGTTTGTAGCACCAGAAACGTCGATGTGGCCTCAACAATGGGCGCTGCTCGCGTCATCGATTATAAACGTGATGATTTCACTAAAACCGGTCCATACGACGCCATCATCGCGGTGAACGGCTATAACCCATTGAACGTCTACAAACACCTGCTGAAGCCGCACGGGACGTATGTGGCAATTGGAGGTACGAAGCAAGCCATGATGAGTTTGCTGGGACCATTGGCTGCACTGGGGTCAGGCAAGACATTGGGCTCCACGCTGTACGCAAGCAACGTCAAGGAACGTTACATGCCCGAGATTGCAGAACTCGCCAAGCAAGGCAAAGTCAAGCCCTATGTGGAGCGCGTCTGCTCCATTCACGACGTAAGACAGGCCATCGACGAAGTCGTTGCCAACCACGCCAGTGGTAAGACTGCGGTTACCATGGATTTCTGAATAGAGATCGTTCTTGAACCCAGGCCTACAGAACCGACTGGGCTCACTCACACGGCGGTGCCGTTGGCATCCAGGTTCGGGTTGTTCTTCGGATCGCCGGCGGTGAAGAAGAGGCTCAGCACACCGACCACAAAGATGATGGAGACCGTCATGATGAGCCACATCGGGTGCTTGGGCAGCCACATCACAATGAGGAAGGCGATAGCGGAGATCAGAATGAGCGCCCATGTGACTACGCGGAACCACTGACGCAGCGAATGCGGTGAACCGACCGACTTCGGCTTCTTGGCCGCGCTGGCCACATCATCGAGATTGACAATCGAACCACCCGAAGGCTTCCACTCCACATCGCCCGACTCCTGCAGATGGCGGGAACGTTCCTGAAGTGCGTACTCATTGATCTCGTCGTTGCGACCCCGAACCCGTTCCTCGGGCTCGATTCCCCTACGGCTCCGCTTGGCCTGAGCCCTACGTTCAGCACGATTCGGCATACCGACATCCTTTCAACTTCTCAGCCGCACCCCGCGAAGAGAGCGGCTAGCACGATACTTACCATGAAATATCACATGTTCAATATGTCATAGTCTAGCCCAAGCCCCGCCAACCACCCAACAACAAAGGCACAGCTTTGAGAATTCTCCCACCCGAAAGACCGGTGAATGCTTCAGCGGCGGACAGCCTGCCTAACGAGCAGGCTAGAACGCAGGAACGCCCAGCGCCACCACCACATCAGTCAGACGCAGCAGTTGCGATGTGGACTGACCACAGGAGGAACGGCTAACCGGCAGCCTCCCCAGGCATCTACCCGGGGAGGCTCCTGCTCCACTCTGCTCAGACCCTCGGCAGAGCCATCGGACGCTGGGTGGGTGCGATGGGCTGCGGCAGTTCGCTCTGGAAGCGTGCAGCGGCGGGGAGCGGCAACGAATCCGACTGCAGGTCTGCCAGGCGCAGGTCCAAGCTCGCGCCCTCGCCGTGGGCATTCACAGACTGCGCTGCAACAGTCTCACCACCGTTGAGCGCCATCCTGCCCAGGAACGTGTCAACCGCCGAGGCGCAGCTGCGGCCTTCGGCGATGGCCCAAACCACGAGGCTCTGCCCTCGTCCGGCATCCCCACAGACGAACACACCGTCACGACTGGTGGTGAAGTCGGCACCTCGGGCCACATTGCCGCGAGCGTCCAAATCCACCGGCATTTGGTCGATCAGCATGGTGGTGTCAGGATGAAGAAAACCGGTGGAGATAATGACCATGTCCGCATCGAGCACACGCTCGGTACCTTCCACGCGTGAGAACGAGCCGTCGGCAAGCCGCCTCACTTCCACCACGCGCACGCCGCTGACACACCCATCCTGACCTTCCACAAAACCGATGGTGTCGGTGTTGTACAGATACGTGCCGCCTTCCTGCATGGAAGACGTTTTCTCGTACAGCCTGGCGTAAGTGGGCCAAGGCTCCCTGCTAGGACGTTTCGACGGCTCCTCGGGGTTGATCTGCAGTACCGTGACGGACTTGGCCCCCTGCCGCAGAGCAGTGCCCAGACAGTCGGAACCGGTGTCGCCGCCTCCGATGATGACCACACGTTTGCCCTTTGCATCAAGGCCGACCTTGGGCTCTTCGCCGTCGAGCCGGCGGGTGGTGTCGGGAAGGTACTCCATGGCAAAGTTGATGCCTTGAAGACTGCGGCCCTTCACCGCCACATCTCTTGGAACACGCGAGCCGACGGCAACCACGACCGCGTCGTAACGGCTGCGCAAGTCATTCCAACTCACGTCACGGCCGATCTCCATGCCAGTGCGGAACACGGTGCCCTCGGCCTCCATCTGCTCCACGCGACGGTCGATAAGCTTCTTGTCGAGCTTGAAGTTCGGGATGCCATAGCGCAGCAACCCACCCACTTTTTCATCACGTTCATAGACCACCACGGTATGCCCGGCCCGCGTAAGTTGCTGGGCGCAGGCCAGGCCAGCCGGGCCCGAACCCACCACGGCAACCGTCATATCAGTGAGGCGCTGAGGTGGCATGGGCTTGACGTATCCACGCTTCCACGCCTCGGTGATGATGGTCTCCTCATCGTTCTTGATCATGGTGGCCGGCTGGTGGATGCCAAGCACGCACGCCTGCTCGCAAGGCGCTGGGCACACCAGTCCGGTGAACTCCGGGAAATTGTTGGTGGCCGAGAGGCGCTCGTAGGCCTCTTCCCATTTACCGCGGCTCACCAAGTCGTTGAACTCCGGGATGAGATTGCCCAGCGGGCAGCCGGTCATGCAGAACGGGGTGCCACAGTCCATGCAACGCGCCGCCTGTTCGGCGGTCCAGGGCTGAAATCCGTCCTCGGCATGGACGCTGTCCCAATCGCGCAGACGCTCGGCAACCGGTCTATCCGCCAACTCGTGGCGGGTGCGTACTTTGAGAAATCCTCTGGGGTCGCTCATGCGTTCGCTCCTTCCATCATCACCTGTTCATAGGTGCTCTCCCACGCACCGGGCTCGTTGAAGTCGACACCGTCGGTCTGCGCCTGCGCCATGGCCTCGGTCATGGCCACGTATTGACGGGGCACAATGTGGGTGAACCTTGCGGCGGTCGCGTCCCAGTCCTTGAGCAACTCCCCGGCAAACTTGGAGCCGGTCTCCTCGGCGTGACGTTTGACCAAATCGTGCAGCATCTCGCTCTCGGTTTCCGTCAACGGATCCAAAAGCAATGATCCGTCGGCCAGCGCGTCGGGATTGACATCCTTCTCATCGAGGTCGAGCACGTAGGCATGGCCTCCGGAGAATCCGGCGCCGAAATTGCGGCCCGTTGGCCCGAGCACCACCACCGTGCCTCCGGTCATGTACTCGCAGCCATGGTCGCCCACGCCCTCGGCCACGAATGTGGCGCCACCGTTGCGCACGGCGAACCGCTCCCCCGCGCGACCGGCCACGAACATCTCACCTGAAGTGGCGCCGAAGCCGATGACGTTGCCTGCGATGACGTTGGTATGCGTGTCGAACTTGGCGTTCAGGTCCGGCCGCACGATGAGTCTGCCTCCGGAAAGCCCCTTGCCGGCGTAGTCATTGACCTCGCCATAGACGCGCAGGGTCTCGCCGCGAGGAATGAATGCACCGATGGACTGGCCGCCCGAACCGGTGAGCGTCATGTCGATGGTGTCGTCCGGCAGGCCTTCGCCACCATAGCGTTTGGTGATCTCATAGCCCACCATGGTGCCCACGGTGCGGTTCACGTTGCGGATGGGCACGTCGATGCGCACCGGCTCACGGCGTTCCAGCGCCGGTTCACACAGTTCGATCAAGCGGCGGTCGAGCACATGCTCCAGCTCGTGGTTCTGCTCGGTGGTGTGGTGCAGCACCGTGCCCGGAGTGGGGCCGGACTGGGCCAGCACGTTGGTCAGGTCAACGCCGTCCGACTTCCAACGATGGATGGCCTCGTCCGTCTCGAGGCATTCCACGTGGCCCACGGCGTCCTCCAACGTGCGGAATCCGAGCTGCGCCAGAATCTCGCGCACCTCCTGGGCGATGTACATAAAGAAGTTGATGACGTATTCGGGCTTGCCGGTGAAGCGAGCGCGCAGCTCAGGGTCCTGAGTGGCGATGCCCTGCGGGCAGGTGTTGAGGTGGCAGGCACGCATCATGACGCAACCTTCGGCCATAAGCGCCGTTGTGGCGAAACCGAACTCCTCGGCGCCGAGCAACGCGGCGATGACCACGTCGCGGCCGGTCTTGAGCTCACCGTCGCACTGGAGCACCACGCGCGAGCGCAGACCGTTCAACACCAGCGTCTGCTGGGCCTCGGAAAGCCCGATCTCCCAAGGGGTGCCGGCATGTTTGATGGCGTTGAGCGGCGCCGCGCCAGTACCACCGTCGGAGCCTGAGATGAGCACCACGTCGGCATGGCACTTGGCCACGCCCGCGGCCACAGTACCTACGCCGAACTCGGAGACGAGTTTGACGTGGATGCGTGCCTTCGGGTTGGCCATCTTCGCATCGTTGATGAGCTGCTTCAGATCCTCAATGGAGTAGATGTCGTGGTGAGGCGGCGGGCTGATGAGCTCCACGCCTGGCGTGGAATGGCGCACCTTGGCGATCCACGGCGGCACCTTGGCACCGGGCAAGTGGCCGCCTTCGCCGGGCTTGGCGCCTTGGGCGAGCTTGATCTGCAGGTCGGTGGCGTGCACCAGGTAGTTGCTCGTCACGCCGAAGCGCGCCGAGGCGATCTGCTTGATGCGACTGCACCGCAGCGGGTCGGTCAACCGTTCGTCGTCCTCACCACCTTCGCCGCAGTTGGAGCGGGCACCGATGGAGTTCATAGCGATGGCGAGCGTCTCGTGGGCCTCCTTGGAGATGGAGCCGTAGCTCATGGCACCCGTGGAGAAGCGCTTGACGATCTCGCCCGCAGGCTCCACCTCGTCGATGGGGATCGGCTTGCGGTCGGACTTGAACTTCATGAGCCCACGCAGGGTCATGATGCGGTTCGAAGTGTCGTTGACGTGTGCGCTGTAGCGCTTGAACAGCTGGTAGTCACCGCGCTGGGTGGCCTGCTGGAGCAGGAACACGGCATCCGGATCGTTCAGGTGGTCCTCGCCGGTGCGCCGCCACTTGTACTGACCGCCGGTGCGCAGCTTGTTATACGGTGTGGAGGCTGTCCATTGGTTTGGATAGGCCACACGGTGGCGCATGGCCACCTCCTCAGCGATTTCGTTCAGGCCGATGCCGCCCACGCGAGAGGTGGTGCCGGTGAAGTACTTGTCGATGACCTCCTGGCTCAGGCCGACCGCCTCGAACAGCTGGGAACCTCGGTAGCTCATGATGGTGGAGACGCCCATCTTGCTCATGATCTTCAGAACGCCGGTGGAAAGCACCTCCTTCAAGTTGTCGACGGCGGTGAAAGAGTCCACGTCGAGCATGCCGGTGCGGGCCAGGTCCTCCACGGACTCGAAGGCGAGGTATGGGTTCACGCAGGCCGCGCCGTAGGCGATGAGCAGGGCCACATGGTGGATCTCGCGCACGTCGCCTGCCTCCACCGCCATCGAGATCTCGGGACGGGTGTGGGTGTCGAGCAGGTGATGCTGCACGGCGCTGGTAAGCAGCAGCGAGGGGATCGGAGCCCAGGTATGGTTCGAATCGCGGTCGGAGAGGATGATGAAATTGTAGCCATCGGCGATGGCCTGATCCACCTGCGCGAAGATCTCGTCCAACCTGGCTTCGAGCGCCGCACCACCGCCGGCCACCTGATAGAGGCCACGCACCACGAACGGGCGGTAATGGCCGCCGAGGATAGGCGCCTTGTCAAGCCGCTTGAGCTGCGCCATCTCGTCGGAATCCACCACCGGCTGCTCGATGACGATCTTGCGGGCGCCAGGCTCGATGTCTTCCAGGATGTTGGTCTCAGGGCCGATGGCGGAGTTGAGGGAGGTGACGATGGACTCGCGCTGGTAGTCGAGCGGAGGGTTGGTGACTTGCGCGAACTTCTGGGTGAAGTAGTCGAAAAGCTGGCGGCTGTGGGAGGAGAGCACTGCCTGCGGGGCATCATTGCCCATGGCTCCTAGCGGCTCCTTGCCGGTGTTGGCCATGGGAGCCAGGAGCATCTTGAGCTCCTCCTCCGTGTAGCCAAACGCGCGCTGGCGACGCGCCACGGAGACCGTGGAATGACGCACATGCTCACGCACCGGCAGTTCATCCAGCTTCACGCTGTTGTTGCCAATCCATTCACGGTATGGATGCAGCGCGGCCAGGTCGTGCTTGATCTCACTATCCGGGATGATGCGCCGCTGGGCGGTATCGACGAGGAACATCTTGCCCGGTTCGATCCGACCCTTTTGTGTGATATGGGCAGGATCCGTGTTCGGCAGCACGCCGGCCTCGCTTGAGAGCACCACGTAGCCGTCATCCGTCATCTGCCATCGACCGGGGCGGAAGCCATTGCGGTCCAGTTGGGCGCCCACCTGCGTGCCGTCGGTGAAGACGATGAGGGCCGGGCCGTCCCAAGGCTCGATCAGCGAATTGTTGTACTCATAGAAGGCGCGCACGTCCCCATCAATCGAGATGTCGTTCTCCCAGGCGGGCGGCACCATCATGAGCACGGCGTGGGGCAGGCTGCGACCGGCCAGGTGCAGCAGTTCCAGGCACTCATCGAACGTGCCGGAATCCGAATAGCCGGGTGTATCAACCGGCAGGAGCGGCGCCATGTCTCCCAATAGCTTCGAACTGAGCTTGCCTTCACGGGCCTTGAGCCAGTTGCGGTTGGCCTGAATGGTGTTGATCTCGCCGTTGTGGGCGATGAGCCGGAATGGCTGGGCGAGCGGCCAGCTGGGGAAGGTGTTGGTGGAGAAGCGCGAATGGACGACGGCAATGCGCGCCTTCATACGCTCATCAGTGAGGTCCGGGAAGAAGCCCGTGAGCTGCAGCGGGGTGAGCATGCCCTTATAGGTGATGGTATTGGGCGAGAACGAGGCGAAGTAGACAGCCACCTCATGCTCCACGCGCTTGCGCACGCGGTAGGCCTGGCGTTCCAGCTCAATGCCGGAAAGCCCTGCGTCGGGCGCCGCGACGACCAGCATCTGGAACGTGGGCATGGACGAAAGTGCCTGAAGCCCCAATCCGTCAGGGTTGATCGGCACCGGCCGCCAGGCTACAGTCTGAAGCCCCTCCTCCTGTACGATGACGGCAATGTCACGCTTCTCCTCGGTGGCCTTGGCAAGGTCACGATTGAGAAAGGCGATGCCGGCGACGTAATGCCCTTCAGGCGGCAAGGACTCGCCAATCTGGGAGCGCAGGAACTCGTCGGGCATGGAGAGCAGGATCCCGGCGCCATCGCCTGTGTTCTCCTCCGCACCCACGGCCCCTCGGTGGTTGAGGTTGACGAGGACTTCGAGCGCATCGGTCACAACCTTGCGTTCGGCGCTCCCATTGAGCGTGGCCACCATGCCGACACCGCACGCATCGTGCTCTGCCGAAGGATCATACAATCCATCAGCCCGAT
This sequence comes from Bifidobacterium sp. ESL1118, assembly GCF_058505595.1. Taxonomy (NCBI): domain Bacteria; kingdom Bacillati; phylum Actinomycetota; class Actinomycetes; order Bifidobacteriales; family Bifidobacteriaceae; genus Bifidobacterium; species Bifidobacterium sp. ESL1118. The sequence goes on along the minus strand of NZ_CP196371.1, from coordinate 778,000 downwards.
GAACGGTCAAATCCAACCCGGTGCTTCCCATACGTTGCCTCTTTACCTGTTCCACAATTCTGCAATTGGCTGCGACCGCATGAGCCACGCGCCCATGCGGTTATGTTCTGTTATGGTTCATCTCACGATTCACAATCGCTACCATTGTTCACGCGATACACAAGCCTAACGTTTCCGCCTTAATCAACATGCGATTTGTCCAGAATATGCCATGTGTCCAAATGCTGGGATTTGACGTTCTACCAGGGAATCACGCAGAAACTCGCCAAATTCGCCGCACAAAACACAATTGTTACATATCGTACAAACCGAGAACTTCTGAAATCACCGTATCGTTGAGAAGCCTGCCACGGCGCGTAACCACTATATGGTCATTTTCGAGCGTGCAGAGACCTTGCTCAACCAGTGGACGCAGCTGCCTGCGATCAAGCACATGCCCCGAAGCCTCATCGATTCGGGTGATATCGAGGCCCTCGTGTAGGCGCAGGCCAAGCATCACCGTCTCCTCAAGGTTCTCGGCATGACTGATGGCCTCGCTGCCCTGCCACGGAACGCGACTCGTATTGACGACATCGGCCCACTTGTGCGGATGGGCGATGTCCCAGGCGCGGATGCCGAACTGGGCTGAGTCGATGGCAGGTTCAGCAGTAATGGCGTCAATATTCGTTGCCGTTTCACCAGTGCGGCGGAACCCATCAGCTCCCCTCGCACCAGCAATCTCACGCCAAGCGCCCACGTTGGAGGTGCGGTAATGCGAGTGAGCCCCCGGACCGATGCCGGCCCAGTCCACGTTGCGCCAATAACCCAGGTTGTGGCGGCTCTCATGGCCGGGGCGGGCCCAGTTCGAGATCTCATACCAGTTGAGGCCGGCCTTGGTGAAGAGATCGTCCGCCAGCTCGTATTTGGCGGCTTCATCGTCGTCGTCAGGCTTGGCGATGGCGCCGCGGGCGATCTGATGCCCCATTTTCGTGGTGGGCTCCACCGTCAGGGCATACGCGGAAATATGGTCGGTACCGAGCGCGAGCGCTGTCTCTACGGACGTGCGCCAGTCGGCCATACTCTCCCCCGGCGCACCGTAGATGAGGTCGACGCTGATATCGAGACCGACCTCCTTGGCGGCCTTGACGTTGTCCGTGACGTTCTGCGGGGTGTGCGTGCGGTCGAGAGTTTTGAGCACGTGCGGAACGGCGGACTGCATGCCCATGGAGATGCGGGTGAAACCGGCGTCCTTGAGCGTCTGCAAGTAAGGCTTGTCGATGGTGTCGGGATTGGCCTCCGTGGTGATCTCCGCACCGGGCTCGATGCCCCAGATCTCACGTATGGCGACGAGCATGCTGCCAAGATCCTTCGCAGGCAGCACCGTAGGCGTGCCTCCGCCAAAGAACACCGAGGAGGCTGGCGGCTCATTGATGCCGTGTTTCTGCTGCCAACGCTTGATAATCCTCATCTCCCCGATGGCCACGTTGGCATAGTTTCCGCGCGAGGCACCGCCGCCGAGGTCCTTGGCCGTGTACGTGTTGAAGTCGCAGTACCCACACCGGCGCAGGCAGAACGGCACATGCACATACACTTCGAACATCGGTTGAACTCCCTACCTCTTGCTATTGAGTCGGGCTTCTGACTCCCCCGGCCGCTCAATTCAATCCTATGCATCATGGCCGAAGGCTAGGACAGCGTAATAACTTCTATCAATAAAGAAGTTTACGCTGGTACCTCAGCGTAAACTTAGTTCAGCGCTGTAATAAGGGAGACTTATGGAAAACGAGCAGGAATTCGAACATGATCTGATCGAATATCTCCAATCAATAGGTGGGACGAAGCAATGGAGCTATAAATCAGACATCAAAACCATCGACGGACTTTGGGCGAATTTTCGCAGCATCCTAGAGGCCAACAACGCCGACAAGTTGCAGGGTAAGCCTCTTAGCGATGCTGAGTTCTCTCAAGTTCAGGCAGTCATATCCAACCTCAGCTCACCATATGAGGCAGGACGATGGATATACGGCATGAACGGTGTGACTCAAGTCGAGGTCAATCGAGACGACAATCCGGATGGTAGCGCTGGTGAGCACATTTACTTGACAGTGTTTGACCAGTCGAATGTCGGCGCAGGTAACACCGTATATCAGATCGTCAACCAAATCGAACGACCGCACGTCCTGCCAGGGCACAAAAACCGTCGCTTCGACACCACGCTCCTTATCAATGGATTACCGATAATCCACATCGAGGAAAAATTCAATAAGCATGATGCCCGCGAAGCACTTAATCAGATCCACCAATACATCGATGAAGGTGCATTCACCGGCATCTACTCCACGGTGCAAATCCTAGTCGGCATCACACCGCATCAAGCTCTCTACATGGCGAACACAGATTCTCAGTCATTCAACACAGATTTTGCGTTCCACTGGCAACATGAGGATGACAACAAACCAGTATGGGACTGGCGCGAATTCGCAAACCTCATGCTTTCCATACCGATGGCTCACCAAATGTCGACAAGCTATATGATTCTCGATGGAGAACCGAAACACAAGAATCTTATCGTCATGCGTCCACACCAGGTATATGCCACTCGAAGGGTTATCGAGGCTGTACGCAAGCATGTCTTCGGCACGGACTCACAGGAAATCGGGTACGTATGGCATACCACGGGTTCAGGTAAGACTATCAGCAGCTTCAAAACCGCTTGGCTTGCCTCGAGACTCCCCAACGTCGACAAAGTGGTGTTCGTCGTAGATCGTAAGGCTTTGACCAAGCAGACCTACGAAAAGTACGCCGCCTATGATCCAAACAGCGATGAGAACAACAACAACGGCATTGTCTCCAACACAGCCAACACCGGCGTACTCGCGAGAAAAATTGCAAGCACGAGCCAAAATGACTCCATCGTAGTCACCTCAATTCAGAAGCTCGACAGACTCTGCAGCCGTAGAAGTTTCAATGCACCGAAACGCAACATCCTGTTCATTGTGGACGAAGCCCACCGCTCGACGAACGGCGATATGCTCAAACGCATCAAAAAGGCATTTCCCTTCTCAGGTTGGGTGGGCTACACCGGTACCCCAGTCTTCGATGGAGATCTCACCCAACAAGCGTTCGGGAACCTGCTTCATGCCTACACCATCCGCGAAGCCATTGCCGATGGAACGGTACTTGGATTCAAGGTCGATTTCGAGCACACACTCAAGGACGACGAAATCAAGGAGCGCCTGCTGCCTGAACTGCTTAAGCAGAGGCATCCGAATTGGAACGATGACACCATCGAACAAAAGATAGCGCGTATGGAGCCAAAGGAGGCAGACAGCTACATTGACTCTGGCATATATGATGATAATGCAGAACATGTCAAGGCAGTAGTCAACGACATCACAGACCATTGGCGCAACCGTTCCAAGGAAGGACGGTATAGCGCCATCCTCACGACACATGTAGGGGGAGGCAAGCCTTCCGCTCCCATGGCATTGCAATATTTCGATGAGTTTCAACGTAAGAACAACTTGCTGGAAGCCGAAGGAAAGCAACCATTGAACGTGGCCGTCACCTTCTCGCAGGCAACTGACAACTCAGAAGGGCAACTCGCTAAAAACAAAGGATTGCGCCGTGCCATAGACGCATACAATCACACTTTCGGCACATCATTTGATGACACAACCGTTGACGAATATTTCGACGATGTGACGGAACGGCTAAAAGGAGAAACAGAAGGACCGAAACTTGATCTGGTCATCGTCATCGACCAGCTGCTCACCGGCTACGACGCACCACGACTCAATACATTGTATGTCGATAGGACTCTGGCGGGGGCGAACCTTATTCAGGCGTATTCACGAACCAACCGCATCGAGGACAATCGCAGCAAGCCTTGGGGACGCATCGTCAACTACCGCTGGCCAGAGACCTCAAAGAAACTTATGGACAACGCACTCAGTGTCTATGCAAACAAGGATTCAGCCATCACCCAAGAGCCATTCAATGATCTAGTGGACGATGACATCCTTGCCAAGCCCTACGTGGAAATGGTTGAGGACACCCACGAAATCGTCGAACAAATCAGCAGATTCTCCGACTCGTTCTCCAAACTTCCTGACGGTGAGAACTCCAAACAGGAGATGGCTGGCCTTATCAGCCGGTTCAACGGGAAAATAGCGGAGCTCAAGCAATGCACTGAGTACGACTACGATCAACCGGAAAAACTACGAAATGAGCTCGGCATCACCAATGGTCAGGAACAGTGGATCAATGCAGCCAGATATGAGTTGCAGCGCTGGTCCGAAACCAACAAACAAAACAATCTCGATCTTTCCATGCTTGATTTCGAGGTGGAGCATATCGCCGAGGTGCACATCAACTATGACTACATCGACGAACTGCTCGCCAAGCTACTCAACGAAGCCTACCAAGGCAAAGACACGAAGGACACCTATTCAGATTTCTCCCATGCCGTTGGCCAACTTGACGATCGCCATCTCGCCACACAGATGCGCAATACAGCTGACGATGCCCGGCAAGGCATACCGATTACAGATAAATACCCGGTACAGGCAGGAGATGTAGCCGCTATCGTCCAGAACCATGCGCAGAGTACACGCCGTAAACAGATTCTCAGGTTCAAGGAGAAGTGGGGACTTATCGACATTGCAACTGCAAGCCTTCTCATCGATCGCCTTATCGACCGCCACACGAAGGACGCCGATGACTTGAACGACTGCGACGAACTTGCGGAGCTAATGAACGATGCTGTAAAGAATCGACTCTACAGACAGGATGCAAAGGACGAAAATATCCGAAATCTTACCCCCGTTAAGTACAGAAATCAGTTTAGGGATGCCTTACGCAAGTTCGCAGACTTCATCGTCACCAATTACTAAAGGAAGACAAAATGAGTGAAACAACCGAAGCCAAACAATTGACCAGCCAACTCTGGTCGATGGCCAACGATTTGCGCGGCAAGATGTCTGCGGACGAGTTCCGCGATTACATCCTAGGGTTTATCTTTTACCGTTATCTTTCGGAACGCCAGGAACGATATCTCAGCAACCAGAACCTGCTCGACATCCAAGCCGGCGAGACCATCGATGCCGCATATAAACGGCAGACCGCGGAAGACGGCATCGAGGAGTACCGCAAGGACATTTCCTCATATCTTGGCTATGCCATCGACCCGGACTACACCTGGACAATGCTTATCGCCAAAATTCATGACAACACGCTTCGCCCCGATTACTTCCAAGCAATGTTCGACAGCTTCAAGGAGAATGCAGAACTTGCCTCGAACAATGGCAACCAAGATGCGGAAAAGGACTTCCGAGACATTTTCTCAGATATGAACCTTTCCGATTCCAGCCTTGGAAACTCAACAGCCGCACGAGCCAAGAGCCTAGCCAACATCGCAGAGAAGATAGATTCAGTGGATTTCATCGACGAATCAGGTCACGATCTGCTGGGAGACGTATACGAATATCTTATCTCTGAATTCGCCAGCAATTCAGGTAAGAAGGCCGGAGAATTCTATACACCACATGAGGTATCCAAAGTGCTGGCAAAACTCGTCACACTGAAGGAAGCGAATGAAGACGGCACCAAAGCCCACAAGCACCACAATAATAATGAGGCACATGAGTTTTCAGTCTACGACCCAACCATGGGCTCCGGTTCCCTACTACTCACCGTGGGCCATGAGCTTCCCACACGACGCGATCTCGGCGGAATTCAATACTACGGCCAGGAACTTAACCGCACCACCTACAACCTGGCTCGCATGAATCTCATGATGCACGGAGTTCCGTTCCATCATATGCACCTGCGGAATGCCGACACTTTGGAATCCGACTGGCCCGATGGCCCCGATGCCAACGGCATTGACCACCCACGTTCGTTCGATGCAGTTGTAGCCAATCCGCCATACTCGCAGCATTGGGACAACAACGATTCGAAACTTAAGGATGCCCGTTTCAAGGATTATGGAAAACTCGCGCCTAAGTCCAAAGCGGACTTCGCCTTCGTGGAGCATTGCCTCTACCATTTGAACCCCACCGGAAGAATGGCAATCGTTCTCCCCCACGGCGTACTCTTCCGCGGTGCCGCTGAAGGCACCATCCGCAAAGCCATCATCGACAAGAACTACCTTGATGCCGTTATCGGCATGCCGGCGAACCTCTTCTTCTCCACCTCGATTCCAACCGTGATATTGGTGTTCAGCAAGCAACGCAAACGCAACGACATCCTCTTCATCGACGCCTCCAAAGACTTCGAGAAAGGCAAGAATCAGAACCACCTGCGAGACGAGGACATCGACAAGATCATTTCGACCTACAAGCAACGTATCGATGTCGACAAATACGCACACGTCGCCTCGCTCGACGAAATCAAAGAGAACGAATACAACCTCAACATCCCCCGATACGTAGACACATTCGAGGAAGAGGAACCTGTCGACATCGACAAAGTGAACCGCCAGCTCGCTGAAGTCGACAAAGAAATCGAAGACCTCCAAGCCAAATTCGACAGCATGGTTGCTGACCTCGTAGAAACGGACCCGAACAATGAGTGATTCCGAGAAAAGCAATAACAAGAAACTCGTTCCAGCACTAAGGTTCAAAGGCTTCACTGGAAATTGGGAGCAGCGTAAGTTAGAGTTCTTTAAGACTCTAGACGACCTTATCGCTGCCCATGAGCGTAAACTCGACCTCATTAAACAGAAGAAAACCTACTATCTGCAACAGGTTTTCACCCAGAAACTCAGGTTCAAAAGCTTCACAGAACCATGGCTGGAAACAAAATTAGGCAATATTTTTACTGTCCGAAACCAAAGTGCATCTAAACGGTATTCAGTTGACATAGAACTAGAAAATCTGGAATCAAACACAGGCCAATTAATAGGCGATATTCATCAACATAGCTCTTCTATCTCCGTATTTTGTAAAGGTGATATTCTCTTTGGACGTTTGCGTCCATACTTGAAAAAGTGGTGGTTTGCCACATGCGATGGTGTCAAATCTGGGGAGATATGGGCATTGCAAACATGTAACATTGAACAGAACTTTGGGTATGCACTAATACAATCACCTATTTTTCTAGCACCTGCTTTAACTACATCAGGCACAAAGATGCCACGTTCTAGTTGGAAATCGGTTAGTGAAACATTAGTGCATATCCCTGGCCAAGCATCAGAACAACAAAGCATTGCTGATTTTTGTGAATTATTAACGCGATCAATCAATCTAGAGAAAACAGAACTTAACCTGCTGTCACAGAAAAAACAGTTCTACCTTCAAGAATTGTTTATTTAAAATCACAGCACGCAGAGCGCCTGCATCACCTTATCATTGTCCTTGTCTTCAAGCTCTCTGATGATATGCAAGTACGTGCTCTGCGTTGTGGACATGTTAGAATGTCCAAGTCGTTTGGCGACAGAAGCAATGGATACTCCTGTGTATAACAGAAGCGAGGCATGAGTGTGGCGGAGGCCGTGCACCGAAATTGTCGGTAAGTCATTGTCTTTGCAAAGCTTCTCCAATCGATTGTTGACTGTAGCGTTGTAGATTTTCTTTGGTCCGACAAAAATCGGAATTGATTCGTCCTTTCCCTGAACCAATTGACTAAACTGCATGGCAAGTTTCCAATCAATGGCTATTGTCCTGACCGATGACGGATTCTTAGTCGGAGCGAATTCTCCATTTGGTGTTTTATAATCCCAGGTCTTTGAAATTGATAGAGTCTGCCGTTCGAAATCAAAATCGGCTGGAGTTACCCCCAGAGCTTCAGCAAAGCGTAATCCCGTTTTAGCGATCAAAAGCAAGAGCCAATCAACACTCGGTTCCATACCGAGCGCAAGGTGACTCAACAAAATCCGTAGTTCGTTCTCGTTAAGATATTTTGGTTTGTGCCTGCGCGTCTTTACGCCTTTAATGACAACTTTTCGAGTCGGATCATGGGCTATCATACCTTCCTCAACAGCATCGACTATTGCCCCTTTGAGCAGATGGTGAAAGTCCAGCACTGTTTGACGTTCATGGTTGCAGGCGTATTCGTTGATGATTTCCTGATATCTGAGCCTTGTTAATCCTGACAGCCGTTGTTTTGGGCAGATTCGTTTCAGATTGTGGTACGCGAGTTCATACTTTTGATACGTCACATCTCGCACTGCGCCGAGTTTATAGAGCTCCATCCACTCATGGAAGTAGGCGGAAAATGTTTGATTTTTGTTCATTATGTCCTTCGTTCCTTTGTCGAACAATATCGTAGCGAAGGATACGGGAACTCGTCAGACAAAGAGTTGCTGAAGATAATATTGCTTAGTTTGTTTGAGCAGATTCAATTGTTTTTGCTGCGAAGTAATAAGATTATCAGAGTAAACGAGTAATTTGCTGATTTGCTGTTGTTCCTCATAAGAGGGGAACAACAAAGTAATTCCTAATAGAGTCTTTGCGTTGAGCTTTACTCGAGTACCTCCAGTTAACAGTGGAATAAAGTTATACTGTTCTAGCGCATAAGCGAGATACTGGTTATTTAAAATTTTGTCTCTACCTTGTAGAACATGTGCGTGGTTATTGACCCAAATAGTTCCGGCAACAAAAAAGGTAGGATAATTATAAAGATCGGATGCGCCATCTTCTGCAATTAAGACAAATTCTCCCTTATGCGTATATCCTTTGATGTAATCTTGAATTCCATTTGCACCATAATAGGGGGTTTCCCCCGATATAGGGAGAATTGCGCTGTTTGACCAATTGAGCCAACGATTGTTAAGAGCACATCTCCATCTTTTAATGCGTAGTTTTTAAAAATCTGCCTATATTCCATCTCTGAGATGTGACGTTCATCGGATTCTATGATTATAGTATTATGTTTTATGTTCTTCGCACTTAAAAGATAAGGTCCATCGGATTCTTTATGACTAGCATGAGTTCCATCTTTCAATAAAGACAGATAATCCGATAACTTACGCTGCTCCCAAGCGTAATAAAGATGGCTGTCGACCTAAATTCGTCATGAGTATCAAGAATTCTTTCTTTTCAGTTTTCCAAGAAAACGATCAAAATAGTCTAGCTTTTTTAGATTTAAAGCTGCTGTATCTCTCACATCATTCAAATCAAAGCAAATTTGTCGAGTAAACTTAGCCCCATCATCCTTTGCATATACGCTTAAGAAAACATTGTCTTGCGGAATACGCGTTATTTTTATCATTCCATTTGGCGTCAATTGAAACAAATCACCATTATACAAATTCAAAGATTTACCAAACCTATCTTTTAATAACCGAATCGCTAAACAATATGTTCAGTTACACACACAAACAGTGGGCCTCCGCACACCCTTCCAAGATGAAGGAAACGTACGGAGGCCCACTGGATTACTGGAACTTCGAAGACTACGAACGAACCGGCTTAGCGCTCATTCATCCGCTGCCTGCGTGTCCGTGCCAGAATCAGCGATGCCGCCAGCAGCGCCAGCGTCAATGCCGATATAGCCACCACTTCAGTATCAGCACCTGTCTCCGCCAGATCAGGGGCTTTCGGCTGAGGCTGCGGCTGACTGACCGACTTGGCCGATTTCCCCGGCACGGCAGGAATGCTGGGCTTCACCGGTGCAGGCTTGGCCGGAGCAAGGGCATTGGTCAGTGTTGCCGTGTAGTGGGTATCGTCCACCTTCGACAGTTCGCCACCGGAGACCTCGTATCCATCGGCTGCTGCGTTGGGCTCGATGACCTTGTATGTCAGATCGTTGCCGTTCTGCTTGAGGCTCTCAGGCGAAGGCAAGTCGGCGAAATCGGCCTTCCAACCATCTGACTTGTTCAAAATCGCCGATCCTATCTCCTGATCGACGGTGGTGTAGTTCGTCAATGTGCTTTGGACGCGCAATCTTGCAGACAAAGCCAATGGTAAAACCATGTGCACGGAACTCGCAGCTACTTGAACAGATTGCGAAGCCCAAATGTGGTTTTGTGGTAGACCTTGTTGTATAACGCCTTCTTAGGGTTTCGAATCCAGCCCATGCTCATCTTCCCATAGCCGGAAATTAACGCCCTCTTCACCGTGCGCTTGGCCCTGCCCGTAGTGCGAGCACTGATGGAACGGCGCACACTGGGCTTCCTCATTCCGAACTTCATGATGATCTTCTATTTGACTAGCACACTGGAGAAAATCCGCCACGCCCAACCAGTGGTAACCAACATTCTGCCGGTCATTGTCCCGTTTAATGAGGACCTACTGGGAGTCAGACATGTGGATGGCATGGCTGACGTAGGGCTCCTCGGTTCTTCCCTAGACTTCCCTTGTCTGCCTTCAACCAGCTTCAGGCTGCTGTTCGGGAAACCACAAAGAGTCTCCCATGCCAGACGCTCAACCAGCTTGCCGGTCAGAATGAAGCCATTCTAGACGATATATTTAAAAGGTTGTCGCAATGCTATTTCATCCCCATTCCAACTCTGCAACCGTGCAGAAAATCCTTATTCATCCCGTTCGAAGACCATTGTGGCTTGGATGCGATCGCCTCCGCCAAAACCTTTGCTTCCACCGCTCGTTGTGGAAATTGTATGTAGACGCCATCCCTTGGCGGCTTCTCCATTGAGCACATCTTCAAGCTCATTAAGGTTCTTGGAATCTGCACCCAAGAACCTCTCCTTGAGCACTACTTGCAAGACTTCGTATCTCTTCATATTGCTCTTCTCCTTAGCGTAAAGTCCAATTCTGTTTTTCTAAAATTCATTGTCCACTTATCTGTCCACTTAGAATAAGCTCCACACCCGATGAAACTGACCAAGCTTGCACTCGCAAGTCACTTGAACAGGTCGCCCAGGCCGAAGGTGGTCTTGTGGTAGACCTTGTTGTACGCGGCCTTTTTGGGATTGCGAATCCAGCCCATGCCCTTCTTGCCATATCCAAGTATCAGCGCCCTCTTTATCGCGCGCTTGGCTCTGCCGGTGGTGCGCGCCTTGATCGAGCGCTTCACGCTCGGCTTCCTCATTCCAAACTTCATAATGACCTCCTATGCGTCCTGCAGCTCGCGACGATAATCGGACTCGAGACCGTCGCGCAACACCTGCGAGTAATTGATACCCTTTTTCTCTGCATAGGTGTCGAGCCAGGCGGGGATAGTGACGTTCTTGCGTACGGCTCTCTTACCATACTTCGCGGCGTACGCATCCATGTCGAGGGTGACGAGCGTGATGATGCCGTCGGCCTCCTCCGGCCTGACCTCATGCACATCGGTGGCCTTGGGCGCGGGACGCCCAGCCTCAAGCTCAGTGAGCACCCAACCGCTCGCCGCGTCCTGCGCCATGGTGAGCGCGTCCGCCAGATCGGAACCCTCGGTGACCAGCCCCGGCATATCCGGCGCGAGCACGGTGTAGCCTCCTGGATTGCCGGAGGGATAGAGCACGATGGGATATACAAGCCTCATTTGATTCTCCTTTCATCGATGCCGGCCTGCCGCCAGATGGACCTGACCGTGAACGGCGCGAGGTCGCCGTTGTGCTTGGGCACGGTCACCTTGCCAGGCTTCGTCGGGTGCACATATTGGCAGTGGCTCCCCGCCTGCGCATACAACCGCCACCCGTCTGCCAGCAGCCTCTTCTCGACATCCTTGAACCTCATAGTCTCATGATACGCATCATGCGCATAGAAATCAAGAACAAGGATATATGGGAAAATCGGAATCCTCACCCACGAAAAACGGGGTTAAATAGCAAAACGTAGGCTTTATGCTGGGGGTTTGGCCTTGTGCGAGTGGGCGTGCTGTGGTGTGATTAATGGTCTTGCCGTTAATTCGAGCCGTTCGCAGGGATTCACTTGACTTCCATGGGTTCCGTGTCTGTGGTTCCTTGCCGTTATGGTCAAGAGGAAATCGTCGAAGGCGAGGCTGTACCCGGCATGCAGAGAGCCCATGCGCGGAAAGGGCTAACCGCCGCAGGAAACCAGCATTGGAAATGCGCCGTGTGCGCGTTGAGCACAACGGCCGCACGGAACCCGACAAGACCCCACGCCACCCAGCTGACCACGCGTTCCTGGAGCGTGTGACGACGGCGAGGACAGCCTATACTTCAGACAAAGATAAATCGGCAATCACTAGGCCATAGAAACGTCTGAAATGAACCAGTCATAAAGCACATTTCTTCCATCATATCCAACAAGGGTTAAGTAACAAAAAGCGGGCCTCCACACGCTCCTTCCAAGATGAAGAAAACATACGGAGGCCCACCGGAATTACTGCTGAACTTTCGAAGACTACGGACAAACCGGCTCAGCACTCATTCATTTGCTGCCTGCGGGCCCGTGCCAGCATGAGCGAAACCGCCAACAACGCAAACGCAAACGCGGATAAGGCCAACACCTCGGTATTGCCACCCGTCTTGGCGAGCTCAGTGGCTTTCGGCTGGTTCTGGCCAACAGGCTTGCCTGGCTGGCCGGGCTTGGCCGGAACGTTTGGCTCGACAGGCCCACCGGGCTTGCTTGGAATGACGGGCCTAATCACCGGTGCGGGCTTGGCCTGGGCAAGTGCGTTGGTCAGCGTTGCCGTGTAGTGGGTGTCGTCCACCTTCGAAAGTTCACCCCCGGAAACCTCGTACCCATCAGCCGCCGCATTTGGCTCAACGACCTTGTATGTCAGGTTGTTGCCACCTTGCAGCAGACTCTCCGGAGAAGGCAAATCGGTGAAATCGGCCTTCCAGCCATCGGACTTGTCAAGCGTAGCCGATCCAATTTCCTGATCGACGGCGGTATGGTCCGCCAATGTGCCTTGGACGCGCAGACTGGCCGTCACACCTTGTTGCTTGCTGCTGGGCACCGACGACGCCCATTGCTTCTGCACCGAAAGACTGACATCGCCCTGATTGCTGCCGCCCGGATTACCGCCTCCCGGATTGCTGCCTCCAAGCGGGCCGCCGAGCACCAGCTGCCCGGAGCTTGCAACGCCGCCGCCGGTTCGGGCCTTGTTTCCTGAGATCACAGCCTTGGCAAACGATTTGGCGATGCTCGCCTCTCCAGAACTAACGACGTTCTTCAGCGCAATGGGATCCGCGGTGTCTACGCTCGATCCGATCGGAGTATCTTTTGCAGCATCGTACCTAGGCACATTGGGGTCAGGAATCGGGTTGGGAATGTAGCGGTGCGTGTCTGAAGAAAAAACATTGGGCTGAATTCCGCCGTCACGGTACCAGTTATTCTGCCCACCTCCAAGAAGTCGCCCTGCCAGTTGAAGCCTCAGATTATCTGATTGATGGGCCACCACGTCATCACCTGCCGCTGAACCGACAGCAGACACAGCCTTGTTGCCGAATATCGCAGCGCCGTTGGTGGCGTGAGTCTGAGTGGAGCTTCCAACTGTGGTCCACAGACCGCCTCCAAGATTGGAAGCGGTGTTGTCGGTAATGATGGCGTTGTAGATGCGACTCGGCTCAGCAAGAGTCGGCCCGTCGGTGTTCGATGTCCAAATCCCCCCACCGACACCAGCACTTTCGTTATTGACGATATTTCCACCATCAACCGTGAGCTGGGCCAAACCTGTAATGCCCTCAAGACCAATGCCACCGCCGCCTACGCTAGCCACAGTACCCTCAGGCGTATTTTCACCACCCATGACGTTGTTGCCACTGATCGTACCACCATGCATGGTGACCTTTGCGGGGAGATTTCCCCAGCCCCATCCACCGATGCCGCCTCCAGACCCACTGAGCGAAGAAGACACTCCGGCAGAGTTATCAGCAATGGTTCCAGCGTTGACGGTTAAATCCACACCACCCACCAATGAGATACCGCCACCGATGCCACCATCGTTCGGCACCGAATTATCGGTTATTGCGCCGCCGTTCATCGTCATCGTCACATATGTGCCAGATTCATTAAAAACCAAGTTTGCGCACAGCACTCCTCCGCCGAACATTTGGCCGACGTTATGCTCGATGGTACCGCCATCGACGGTGAAGCCCCCACCGATGATGCCAATGGCGGCACCTGAGCCACCGGCCCATTCCCAGTTCTCACTGGAACCTGCCTTGTAGTTCTCGACCACACCGGACTTCATGGTCAGATCGCCGGAGGAAGCAATCATCGGCCTGCTGTGGACCAGATTGCCGCCATCGAATGTAGGGCCGTCAAGCGTCAGCTTGGCTCCAGCCGCCACGCGCAATCCCGCGGACGCGGCCAATGCCACCTTGCCAGTGCCTGTCAACGTGATATCGGCTGAAGCGGGAATATCCACAACGCCTGTCAACGGCATGTCACCAAGCGCCACTTGTGTTGGAGCGGTGCCAGCAGCAGCTATGACAGCGTTGAGATCCGCCTCGCTGGTCACCGGCGCCGAGTTTCGAGCCGCAAGCGCCACAGGCGCCTTCTTGGCAATAGATGTCCGAGCGGAGCCCATACCGTTCGATGCCGATTGCCCAACGACTGTCTGCTCCGCTGCCGACACCTGATCAGCACTGGCCTGAAAGGGCAAAGCGATCAAACCGAGAATCATTGCCATCAGCGAGATGGCCGCAGATGCGCCTTGAGCGAAGCCAGATATATTTTTCCTCTTCTTAATCTTCGTCAACATATTGTACCCTTACATAGAATCATAATAATGTCATACAACATATATCATTTTATACATTCTTTACGACAAGAGCCCAACAATCATTTTTATATTACAAGAGGAATCTCGGCAGTTCTGCACCCCAAATGGGCCGTTTCAACCATACGAGGAAAAATTTATGCCTACCGTTTGCCAATTTTAATACATTCCCACTTATACAAGGCTTCACATATACAGTGCGAATAATATTCCTACATTGGAATTACTTCAGATAATGCCAAGCAACGATACCGAGGGCACACCACACCGTATAGCCTTTGACATGTCAGACATAATACATGCTGAGGATTTTCGTCATTGATGCATATCACAACAGCGCCAGAAGCAAGCAGCTCGAACGCCGGAGTCACTTGAACAGATCGCGAAAACCGAATGTGGTCTTGCGGCAGACCTTATTGTATAAAGCCTTCTTGGGATTGCGAATCCAGCCCATCCCCTTCTTCCCATAGCCGGGGAATCAGAGCCTTCTTCACGGCACGCTTGGCCCTGCCCACGGTACGGGCGCTGATGGAACGGCGCACACTCGGCTTCCTCATACCGATTTTCATAAAAATACTCACTCCCACACGAATAATGTAACCAACTTCTGCACGACTGCTGAGACTGAGTATAGGAATCTAGACGGAAACCTTCAAACCGCACCATCGAAACGGAAAACGGCATGAAAAAAGGGCTCCGAACTTTCATCCGAAACCGTTGCAGCACCAACGAAAAACGCCACCCCTTGCCGGAGTGGCGTCTATGTATCAGTGGAGCTGCGGGGGATTGAACCCCGGTCCGATGGCCGAACCCTCAGAATTCTACGTGCGTAGTTCGCTGGCCGTATGGCAGTTTTTCTGCCCCCATCCGTTTCGCGAACAATGGACGGCGAGCATATCCGCAGTTAAAGTCCCCGAGCCGCCCCGCGGTGCGGCAACTCGGGCAATTCTCCTTATGACGTCCGGCATCCCCCCGAAGACGAAAGGGAGCGGGCGGAGCAGTAGCTCGCTGGTTAATCCTGACTAAAGTTCAGGCAGCGAGTACAAGCTCAGTGCGATTAGATTTAGCACTTGATTTTTTGTAGAGATCATCACGAGCGGACTCTACATCCTCGGCACGCTTCCCTGCGACGAACAGGTCACCGTCGAAACCGATCAGCCCCAATCTTGAATTATCAAGCCCGACGAAGCCGAAACTAAACAGCCCGCCTCAACTGCGCCGAATTATCATTATATCGCACGTGCTTCCACTGTGCAACCGGAACCAGGCTTGGCCAGCCAGGTGCAAAACAGCCGGGAGAATGTGACGATTCCTGCCTCAAAACACCCCGTTCCGACAACCCGCGGCAGAAGCACGAAATTGACTCGCGGCAGTTTGCCCTCAAACGATTATTTGATGATGGGTCGCATAGGCGCCGATACGTCGACCTGATGTTTGTCCCCTATGACGTTTGGATCGTTGATAATTTTATCGACCTCAGCCACCTTCAGCTTGAGCTGCGATGAATCACCCCAAATGACAGTGTAATTGCCCTTGTCAAGCTCACAGGTGACCGAGTCCTGCGTTTTCGACGTCACTTTGGACACCCTGGACCTCAAGACTTTTGGCAGATGGTCCATGATGATCAACGCCTGCTGCACGGCCCTGTCACTAAGCGCGGCATCCACGTTGTCCACTTCGATGACCGGAATCCCCTCCACCGAAACGCCATGAACGGAATTGAGCTTGCGCCCCTTACCATCGACCGCCGTAAGCTTGCCGTCAGCCGTCTTGAGCATGGCCGCCGGCTCTTGGGCATGCACCGTCACATTCAGATTGTTGGGAAACTTCTTCTCCACTTTCGACTCTGTAACACCGGGGATATTATCAAGCTTTTGCCTTATCTCCCCGGAAGAAACCAAAAACAGTGATTTCCCGCTCTGCTGCCCGGCTATACCCATCACCGTCTCACGGCTCACCCAGGCGTTCTGGCCCGAGACGCTGATTCGCTGATTGTCCAATATGAAGACCTGCGAAAACAGAAGGAACCAGACAAGTGCCGCAACAGCAGCAATGCCGGCCAACACCACCGAAGCCCGTATAACGAACGTCCTGCGCCCCGCCTGCCTGCGCTCTTTCACCCTGGCGCTGAAATCAACAACCTTGGGTCTTGAGGCCACTCCCGACGGGCTGGTGGTCTGCCCCAACGTCTGCGCCACGTAATCTTCGCTCCTGAGCTTACGCACGTCTATCGATCGCTCGGAACCTGAATAATTCAACGAATTACGACTCTGCGCAACCTGTGAAGAGGCTACGGTACGAGGCTTGGCGTTGCCACGTCCGGATTTACGCCGTTTGCCGGCACGACCTGTGCCACCAGAAGCCCCCAACCTTCCGGGCATATGGATGGCAAAACGATTCGAATCCTTGCTTTTCGCCCCGCCACCGTTCTTTGCCCTGCTGCCGCCGTCGGTGCCTGGTTTTGTGGATGCCCTGCCTGCTCCATCATGCGGAGAAGACGATATGGACCTCTTTCCTCTGCCAGCATTGCCACCTGAAGAGCCAACGATTCTGCGCGCCATCACCTGGCTCCAGACCCAGTACCCGCCCCAGAGCTAGGGCTTGATGAATGCTGCCGAACATTGGCGGCGTCATGCTGCTCCGCACTGTTCAGCGTTGCCTGAACGGCGGCAAGCATAACGCCTCCCATCTGAGTGACGTCCCCGGCTCCGACCGTGAATAAGGCGTCTCCGGGTTCGGCCCGCAATGCCAGCATCTTGGCGGCTTCACGCATGTCCGGCACCGTTTGTATCCATGTACGTTCCCTCTCGTGCCCATTGGTAGGCTCACCCGACTGCATATGGTCAAGCTGTTTTGCCTCATCCACGATGCCCTGCGCCGTGATGCCCGGAAAGTCGCTTTGTTTCTCCCTGGCAGGATAAATCGAAGTAACGATGACATCATCAGCCAGTGAGAGCGCTTGGGCGAAATCCCTCATAAAGAATTTGGTGCGCGAGAACAGATGCGGCTGAAACAACACATGCAACTTCGCCTTGGGGTATCGCCTTCTGGCAGCATTCAGTAGGGCCGTGATTTCCGTGGGGTGGTGAGCATAATCGTCCACGACGGTCACGCCACAAACACTGCCTTTGACTTCAAAACGCCGGGAGGCGCCAAGGAAACTGGAAGCAGCCTCGGCGGCGCGGGTGGAATCGACGCCGAGCGCCGCGGCGCAGATGATGGCAGCGGTGGCATTGCGGGCATTGTGAACGCCGGGAATCTGCAGATGGACTGGAATCTTAAGGCCGTGGCCGCGGTCGTTGGCAGCATGAAGGCCGCCTGCACCGTTGGCGCAAAAGTCGATGGTGAACCCTTCGTCGCCAGTGCCAGCGCCTTCATGCTCCGAAAGAATGTGCACCACGTGCAATCCCGGCGTAGCACCCTGCCCGCCTTCAGCACCGTCAGGAACGATGGTGCCATCGGCAACCTTGCGTGCGGCAGCATTATCACCCAAAGCACCAGCCCGCAGATCCCCTGCCGTCAGCGAAGCATCGGTGGTATAGGTGATGGTTCGCGCGGCCACACCCTGCGGCAACGCAGCAAGAATGGCCCTCGACCCCTCGTCGTCGGCGGACATCACCACAATGCCCTGGGCGTGCCTGGCGTACTCCACAAACGCCTGCTGATAGTGCCTGGCATCGCCGTAATGGTCAAGGTGATCCGCCTCGGCATTGACGATCATGCAGATCTGCGGCCGGTACTTGCCAAAGCTGCCGTCCGATTCGTCGGCCTCGGCCACAAGCACTTCCCCTCGGCCCGAATGCCCTCCGTCGAGCGGCTCACCCTGCGGACTCTGTATCGAGCCGCCGATGGCATAGCTCGGATCGGACAATGCGCCTGTGCCGGCATGGACGAGGATATGCGCAAGCAACGAGCTGGTGGTGGTCTTTCCGTGCGCACCGGCCACGCTGACGGAAGTCTTGGTCCTCATCAGCAACGCCAGAATGTCACTGCGATGCACAATGCGCAGGCCAAGCCGCACAGCTTCCACGATTTCGGGATTGTCCGGCTTGATGGCGCTGGAATAGACCACGGTCTTCGCACCGACCACGTTTTCGGCCTTTTGCCCGAATTGCACATCGATTCCCAATGCCACAAGCCTATCGGTTTTGACACTCGGCTCACGATCGGAACCATCGACCTCAACGCCGCTTTCGTGCAGCATCTCGGCCAGCACGCTCATGCCCGCCCCACCGATGCCGATGAAATGCGTTCTTCCCAAAGCTTCAAGCGAATCACTGTTGCCGAACGCGGCTCGTTGTGGGTCAAGCGTCACTTTGGAGGCCTCTCTGGGCCGATTATCAACATGCATCGCGTATTCTCCTCGCAAGTAACCTTACCCGTCAACGGTACCGCAAGCAATGGAGGTGAGCATGCCAAATTCCCGGCGTACATCGAAAAAAGAAGTCTGGAACCCTGTTTCCCAACAGTCACATACCGTTACCTTCGTCACAACCATCGGCTTAGCTTGGAGCCATCGAACCGACTGTGTCTACCGGGCCATACTCAGCACGACTTGGGCCATGGTCTGTGCAGCGTCCCGAATGCCGTAGGCATAGGCCTTGTGGCCCATCTCCTTGAGGCGGTCTGTGTCCGCAAGCAATTGAGGAACGTTCTGCCGCACCCAATCTGCTGTGAAATCACTGTCGGAAACCATGAGACCGCCGCCGGCATCCACCACCGGCTTGGCATTGAACCGCTGCTCACCGTTCCCGATTGGCAGCGGCACGTAGACCGCAGGCAAGCCTATGGCCGCAAGCTCGCTGACGGAACCGGCACCGGCCCTGCATATCACTAGGTCGGCGCAGGCGAACGCCAGGTCAATACGTTCCAGGTATTGCGCCACGTGATAGTCTCCCGCTCCCACACGGGAAGGGTCAAGGTCGTTCAATACATCTTCGCCTGCCTGCTGCACAACCGCTTTGCGAACGTCCACTGATTTTCCCCGGCCGGTGAGATGAATCACCTGCGAAACCTTGAGTAATTCAACAGCGGCATTGGAAACCGCTTCGTTCAGGCTCACGGCACCCAAGGAGCCACCGGTGACCAGGATCACAGGCCTATCGGGGTCAATGCCCAACGCTGATGCAGCAGCCACCCTGGTTTCCTTCGAATCATGTTCCAGCGAATCACATAGATCCGCAATTGCGGGCCGCAGGGGGAGCCCCACACGCCTCCTGTGCGCACCGGCGCGCACCCTCAATTCCTCATTGTCATAGGCCGTGCCAATGAACTGAGCCCAGCGGGCACCCAGTTTGTTGGCCATGCCAGCCCGGGCGTTCTGCTCATGAATCACGATGGGAATGCCCATCTTGTGAGCTACGGAGTAAACCGGTGCCGAAGCGTAGCCGCCGAAGCCGACCACCACCTGAGCCTGACGCTCTTGCAGAATCGTGCGTACATGCGTCTGCTCTCGGTGCCAATTGAAAGGGAATCTGAACGCCGCAGCATTGATCCGGCGGGGAAAGGGAAGCTTCTCGATGGCATCCAATTCAAACCCGGCCTGTGGCACCAGGTCATGCTCCAAACCCACTGAGGTGCCGATGACGCTGACCTGCGCAGAGGAATCGATGCGTCTGATGGCCGTGCCAACGCTCAACAACGGGTTTACATGTCCGGCCGTGCCACCGCCGGCCAATACAATATGCTTCATCATGTCCTTCCGGCATTTGCCCACATCCAACGGTTTTCTATGATACAACACGACGTACGCCCATCCACCGCACCTGCGTGCTGTTTCCCTGTGTTAAATATACTTGTAGATGCAGGCTTACAAGGAGAGGATGTGTCATGCCACTGCTCAGTGCAAAGGAGATCGGAAACCACGAATTCGGCAAGGTCCGATTCACAAAAGGCTATAACGAGAAAGACGTGGACAACTTTCTAGACCGTGCGCAATATACAATCAAGGCGTACGAACTGAGCCTTGCCAACCACATCGAGCCACCCACCAATGACGAAAGGACACTGACAGCAGGCGAGGTCCATGATGCTGGTTTTAACATGACCCACTTCAGTGAAGGCTACAATATGAACGAGGTGGACACATTCCTGGACTCGCTTACCGACACTTTGAAACAATATGAACACATGCCAAAGAACGCCGACAACGCAGCAGCGTTTGAACACCAGTCTGAGCCAACTGAAGCGCACGGCCCCTTGCCACCCACCGCCACGCTCCCTACGCCTGAACAACCGGAGACAGTCGATGAGCAGACGCAGGACGAACGGATCAACAACGACATCTTCCATTCATAGGCCAACTCCCGTTTGCAACGGACCCGCGAATCTAGGCGTTCTTGGACGAAATGCTCGCAGCCACCTGCACCTGGGTGCGCATCATGCTCACGGCGACCCCCGCAAGAGCCAGACACATCACCAATGACGAGCCCCCCGCCGACACGAACGGCAATGGCACACCCATGACCGGCAGCAATCCCAGCACCACCATGATGTTGATAAGCGCCTGCCCGACGATCCACACCGCCGCACACACCAGAACGATGGAGGCATAGTGGTTTTGGTTATGCAACGCCACAACGATGAGGCACCAGGCGATGGCGACGAAGAGCACGATAACCAAAACGGCCCCTACGAAACCAAGCTCCTCACAAATGATCGCAAAGATGAAATCATTATGGGCCTCGGGCAAGTAGTTCCATTTCTCACGCGAGTTGCCCAGCCCCACGCCGAACAGCCCACCTGACGCAATCGCATACTTCGAATGCAACGACTGATAGCAGGTGGTGTCCCCCACTTTGCATGGCTTGTAGGCAGCCAGAACGCGGTCCAACCTGTTTTTCTTGCTCACCACGAAATACACCACCACAGCAAGCATCATCAATGCCGCGCTCACCCATGTCTTGGTGGGGAACCCACCGATGAAGAATGCCACACCGGCAATGAGGATGATGATCATGGCAGTGCCCAAATCATCACCTTTGAGCACCAACAACAGCGGCACGAGGAACATGAAGATCGGCCAGAAATAGGCTCTGGCACCACGAACCACATTGTGCAGACCGGCGTTGAGCGCATCGCCACCAAAACCCGAAAGCCTCTCGTCCAACCCATCGAAGAACGAGCTCGGCGCGAAATCGTTGTCATCCAGGCGTTGCCTGGCACGGTTGAGGCCGAAAGGAAGCCATATGCACAAGGCAAGTTTGACGACTTCGGCCGGCTGAAGCGTGAACGAACCAAGGTGGATCCAGCTTCTGTTGCCATTGACCTCCAAACCGATAGGAGAAAACGTCAACAACTGAAGCCCAATGGCGCACCAGCACAACAGAAAGCCGAACTTCTCATATATCCACACATGAATATGGCTCGCCACCGCAAACGCCACCAGACCCACAAGGCAAAACAGCATCTGGGAAACCGCCTGAGACCAAGGAGACTGCCCATTTGAGATCATTTTGACGGACGAACTTGAAAAGACCATGACAAGGCCGATGCCTGTGAGCAGCATGACTGCAAGAATAAAGCCGTAATAACACCAGATAGGGCTTGAAAGAGCCTCCCTGAACCCTGAAACGCCTGAGTACTGGGTGCTCTTGACGGTGTTTTTTGCAGAATCATCCTTGCCTTGTGACGCGCGATTGCCGCCTGAAGCAACGCTTCTGCGCCTTCCCGCGCCCCCGAGCCAGGCTTTGACGCCCCTTTGGCTGTTTGGCTTACGGTTTTTCGTTCTTCGCCCCGAGTGCGAGGATGAATCCTTGCCCGAATCTCCGACGCTATATTTACGCATGTTCGGCCGCCCAACGCCGGGCACACTGGGCGAACTGGCTACCCCTGTCGGCATACGACCTGAACTGGTCCATCGATGCGCAGGCCGGCGCCATAAGCACCACATCGCCTGCCTGAGCATACCTTCCGGCAGCCTCGACGGCTCGTTGCATGACGCTCGAGTTGTCCGCCGGATCGATGCGGGTCAAGGGAATCTCAGGGGCACTGGCCGCAAACGCCTGCGACATCGGTTCCGCGTCCACACCGATGATTACAGCGGCCTTGATCTTGCGCGCCTGCGACCTGACCAGTTCCTCAAATGTGGCGCCTTTGGCCAGCCCACCCGCTATCCAAATCACCTTGTGGTCGGGGAAACTGGAAATCGAAGCCCCAGTGGCGCTGGCGTTGGTTGCCTTGGAATCATCCACGAAACGGATGGGCTGTGGCCTGACCTGCGCCACCGCCACGGTTTCGATGCGATGACCACCGGGTTTGAATTCCTGTAGCGCCTTGAGGCATGTCTGCAGATCCGCACCCAGTCCAAGCACCAGCGCCAAAGCCGTGATGGCATCAGCGAGCAGATGCGGATACGGTGTGCCGTCCGGCTCACACAGATGGGGAAAATCAGCAACCTGCGCCACAACGAGCGGCTCCCCCGGCTCTGCGCCGGCCAAGCCGCTCATATCCACAATCGCCCCATCGATGACCCCAATCTGGCCGCTTAACGGTTCACGAAGGGTAAAGCCCACCTTCCTACAGGCCGGCTTCACCTGTGCCTCACCCGCCAGACGTGAGACACGCACATCGTCCGCATTGTAGACCAACGCCTTCTTCACCCCATGGAACACCTTGGCCTTGTCTGCCGCATAGCGCTCCATGCCACCGTGCCAGTCGAGGTGATCGGCGGCGATGTTGGTGATGGCCGCGCAATCCAATTCAAGTGAATCGGTGAAATGCATCTGGAAACTGCTGAGCTCCACGCACAGCGCATCATGGCTGCCTTCGCTAGCCGCCACACTCACGGACCTGCCGATGTTGCCCACAGCAGGCGCGTCCAGACCACAGGCCATGAGCATGGAGGAGACCATCTGCGTGGTGGATGTCTTGCCGTTGGTGCCGGTGATGCCAATCCACGGCGCCGGCACACCTGTGCGAAGATTGGCGGCACGCAGACGCCATGCCAGCTCAACCTCGCTGATGACGGGTATGCCGAGCCGCCGCGCTGTAACGATGAACGGGGTGCGAGGGTTGAAGACCGGCGACACCACTACAAAATCGACATGCCCCCAATCAACGTCGTCGAATGAGGAGCAATCGGCCTCGGGGTTGCGCTCGTCCACAGTGACGACTCGGCTCACCACACCCGAGGCAAGCACGCTTGCCGCCCCCTTACCGGAGACACCAAGACCTGCGACCACCGCCGTCAATCCAGAACGATCCATATTCCTACCTTTGATTCACTTGTTTCCAAGAGTCTCATAACTTTCTTGCCACGCGCCTCACACCGCCTGAGCAAAACCGAGATTGCACTAAAACAGCGGACCTGACTTCAAGATCCAGTTACCGTAAAAAATCACCACAGCCGTAAGCATGAAGAGAAACTCGATCATCCAGAAACGAACCACCACCTTGGACTCGCCCCAGCCCAAAAGCTCGAAATGATGGTGAATCGGCGCCATTTTGAACACACGCCTGTGGGTGAGTTTGAAGCAACCGACCTGAATGATGTCGCTGGCTGCCTCAACCACATAAAGACCACCAAGAATGACGGCGAGGAACTCGGTGTGAGTGGCTATGGAAAGCGCCGCAAACAGGCCTCCCAACGCCAAGGATCCCGTATCTCCCATGAAGATTGTGGCAGGGTTGGAGTTATACCAAAGGAAGCCGAAGCACGCCACAGCAGCGCAGGCGGCGATGATGGTCAGATCCATCGGATCGGAGACGGCGTATGAAAGGCCTGGGTGGCCCGAACCCTTGACATGGTAGGTCTGCCAGAACGCTATCAGGGCATAGCCCGCCAGGGAAATCATCGAGGATCCGCTTGCCAGACCGTCCAGCCCATCGGTAAGGTTGACTGCATTCGTCCACGCGGTCATCAGAAAATTGACCCAGACCACGAAAATGATGATGGCCACCGTTCTCCCGGCAAATTCGAAGCTGAGGAACGGCTTTTCGATAAAGCTCATACCCGCCTGGGCACTTGGAAAACCAGACTTGGTGGGGACAATTAGGGCCAAAACCGCATAGATGGTGGCAAAGATGAATTGACCGATAAACTTCGCATGCACCGAGAGACCGAGGTTCTGCTTCTTACGCACCTTGGCGAAGTCGTCGATGAAGCCGAGCAGACCCATCGAGACCATGGCGTACAGCACCAGGACAGCCGACCAGGAGGGCAACGTGCCACGGGTCAGGTAACGGTAGAGCGCCGAAGCACCCCAACCCAACAACACAGCCAGAATAATGACCAAACCGCCCATCGTGGCCGTGCCACGCTTGACCTGATGCGATTTGGGCCCGTCCTTACGGATGTACTGGCCATAATGCAGCCGGTGCACCAGTCGTATCAGCAACGGCGTGCCAACGATGACCACCACCAGCGAAACCACTACGCCAAGGATCAAGGAAATCAACGCCTAACTCCATTCTTCCATACGGACCCAAAAACGAATCCGAACACATCACCGACTGTTGTTGACCCACAACTCAGCCAAACCACTCAGGCCGGAAGCGTGAGAGCCCTTGAGCAACACCACAGCGTCTGAATGTTCAGCCGCCATATCCGTCACCAATCGGTCTGTCTCTTCTATATCATGAACCAATTTCACCACAACAGGGGTACGCGCGGATCCATCGAGCCGCTCGACCATATGGGAGGCGGCGTGCCGTGCACCTTCGGCAAAGCTGGAAGCCAGGCTTTCCAGATGAGCATTGCCCCTGCTGCCCACGGCTATGATCGCATCTATTCTGCAGCCGGCCGCGTACTGGCCAAGCTCGCGATGCAACCTAGTCTCCTCATGGCCAAGCTCCAACATGGCTCCCACGACGGCCACACGCCAAGGCTTGCGCCGAGCATTTTGCCTCCAACCGCTAAGCGCATCCAACCCGGCCTTGAGCGAATCAGGGTTTGCATTGAACGAATCGTCAATCAACGTGAACGTCGAATTGCCACGGTGCACCTCACTGATGGCCATGCGGTGCGGACTGATGCTCTTCACATCAGAGAGCACTGAGGCGATTTGAGGCAGGGACATGCCGTAGTAACGGGCAACAGTGGCCGCCGCGAGAGCGTTCACGACGTTATGAGCGCCAGGAATGCCCAGCTGCACATGCGCCCACGAAGACTCATCTGCAAGTGTGAACGAGGATCTGTCGGAACCATCGATTGCAATATCACTGGCTTGCAACTGCCCCGGATGGCCCTGGCCGGCAAACCAGAGGACCTTGCCCGGCGCCAATCTGCTCATAGCGCTCACCCGCGAGTCAGCTGCGTTGAGCACGGCCACTCCCCCCGGCGCCAATCCTTTCACGATCTCGCTCTTGGCTTGTGCAATGCCTTCCACCGAGCCGAACTCACCCAAATGAGCCGTGCCGACCTTAAGCACCACTGCAAGGTCGGGCGGCACGATTTTGGTGAGCTGGGCGATTTCACCTATGTGGTTGGCCCCCATTTCAGCTATGAGGTAGCGGGTGCCTGCATCGACCTTAAGCACCGTGAGCGGCAAACCGATATTGTTGTTGAAGGAACCAACCGGAGCCACCGTGGAGCCCATTGTCGAAAGCAGTGCCTTGAGCAGGTCCTTGGTGGTGGTCTTCCCAACGGAACCGGTGATGCCCACGACGGAAAAATCGTCGCCTAATGCCCGCCGAAGCTCGATATTGTGCTTGGCCAGCAGACCCAACGCCTTGACCGTCCCTGGAGCCTCCATGCCATCCGTGGGGACTTTTGGCCCTAAGCCCCCATCCACGACGATCTGCGTCACATCCGCATGATCGACCACATGGTCGACTATGGCCGCGACCGCACCGTGCGAGCCGGCATCACTGACATAGTTGTGTCCATCGGTTTTCTCCCCGGCAATGGCCACGAATACCGTGCCTTCGACAATACGACGAGAATCGCTGACCACCGATGTGGCCACAGCCCCCTCAGGAACGCACCCTCCTTGAGGCGGCACAACGGACCCTGCAACGCTATGTGCCACTTCCTCTACGGTCATAGGCAACATGTTCGGTTTCCTTTCCACAAACTCAGCAGTTCAGACCAACCATTTGGGCTCCAAGCAATAGGCAAAACAAATTCGCCCCTTCTTGAGCCCGGAGTCAACTGCACTACACGATTCCTTGCTCCACACGCAAGGCGTTGTGCAATGCGCTACGCTTTACCCCAGCGGCAGATGCCATGGAAACCGCAAAGGCCAGACGACGCTCTGCACTGGGGTTGACTACGGCATGCCCGTTAGGCATCGATGATGCCAGCCAGCTGATGTTGGCACTCACAGTTGTCAATTTAAGATCGTCCTTAGCCGTGAATCCATACCGTGCCTTTGCCGATTCACGGACCCGAGCCGCCTCGCTGTCACTGAGCACCCGACCGCAACCCAACACGTCCACGTTCACCGACTGCAGGGCATCGGCGCTCAGCGTCTTGTCGTCAGCGGAGATGACCACCGCGTTCACCCCGTCTTCCAGGCATATCGACAATGCACGCTGCACGTCAAAGATGCCGAGCGGGTAGGAAAGGTCCAAAGGACGCTCCAATGAAAACGACCCAGAAGCATTGAGACGGCCCACAGGATTGCCCAATGTGTGAAGGAATCCTGCGAGACGAACAGCCTGAGCCTGGGACTCATCGGGCGCCTCGCCGCACACCACGAATACCGCCAGAACGGACCCAGGCTCTCCTGCCATCTCACCGGCGAGCATACCTATCTGAGCTGCACTGGGATCAGCCAACAGCACAGGGATGTCCCACTGATGGCCCTGGAACCGTGAAGGAACCAATGCGGCATATGCGCCGGCGAATTGCGCCTGCCCGAACTTTGCGGTGTCGAAATCGCCCCTCGGCACATACAAAGCACCCGGCTTAACATCCTTCGGATCGTCGGCAAGGGACGTCACGCTTACAGCACGCGCAAACGGCGGATCAAGCTCAAACCCGTATCGACTTGCAATGCCTCCCAACGTCATCCGCTTAGAGATGGCCTCGTTCACCACGCTCATCAGCTTGCCCCTTCCTCACGCATGGAATCCACCGTCACCAGTTTACAGGGATGGCATCCGTACGGGGTGCCGAAAATGGAACCTGATACTTCTGCATAAGGAATTCCGCGATTCTCTTGAACATGGGGCCGGCAGTCGACTCACCATAGCTTCCATCGGGATTTTTGATGACCGTGGTAATCACAAATCTTGGATTGTCGGCAGGAATGACGCCTGATAGGCTGGCCACGATGGATCCCAGACCACCGTTGCCACCGCTGACCTCTGCGGTGCCCGTTTTGGATGCGATGCGATAGCCGTTAATCGCCACATACCGTGCATATTCATCTGTTGCTGACTCCATGGCGTTCATGGTCTGGGCGGCAACCTGCTGGTCGATCACCCTCCTGCCCTGGTCCGGCTGCTCGGAGGTAACATGTCCATTCTCATCGATGATGGATTTGAACATCGACTGATTGTGCGCCACACCACCATTGGCTACGGTAGTTATGGCATTGGTGAGCTGCAGTACGTTGGTGGCATAGCCCTGCCCGAATAGAATGGTGTCTTTTGTACGACCGTCCCATGCATCTGGCGAGCTGAGTGTGCCTTGTGACTCCCCAGGCAGATTGAGGCCGCCGGACTGGCCGATACCGAACTTCACAAGATTGTCATAACGCTGCTGGGCGGTATAGTTCTGACCTGCCATCACCATTCCCACATTCGAGGAATTTTTGAGAATGCCGGCCAGCGTCCAATTCGAGACCGCGTGTGAAAGCGCATCATGAAATGTCTGACCATTCTTTTCGATCTGATACGGAACAGAGAATTTATCGGTGGGCTGGTGAACCCCGTCTTGCAGCATTCCAGCCACGGAAAACACCTTCCCTATGGACCCAGGCTCGAAGGTTTCACTGACAGCTCGGGAAGCGTTGAGCTTCGCATCTGCAGAGCCGGCCTGAATATCGTCGGAATCATCCAGCGCTATGATCTCATGGGTCTGTGTGTCCTCCACGCACGCCAACGCCCAATCAGCATGGTACTGGGCCTTGCCTTCCGTCAGCACCTTCTTGACGAACCAATCAACATCGGCGTCGATGGTGAGCTTCACATCGCTGCCGTTCTTCGGCGTCTTCGAATCTCCTGCAGTGCCGGGAATCTCCTGGCCGCCTTCCCCATACTGATTGACCGTGTACCCGTCTTGACCGGAAAGCTCGCTGTTCTTCATCTGCTCGATGCCCGCAGCACCAACGGTTTTCCCTTTGTCATCGGTTTTCATGCCGCCCAGGAGCGACCCCATCAACGTTCCGTCGCTATACACCCTATCGGCGGTGAGTACGGCATAGACGCTGTCACCGAGATTCAGCTTGTCAATCGCTCGCTTGACCTTTGGGTCCACATTCGTTTTCAACACCTGGTAATGACCTGTGACGCTGAGTTTTGATCCTAACTCCATGGGACTCATGCCAAGGGTGGGGCCCAGAATCCTGGCCACAGCCGTAACGCCATTGACGCCAACAGGTTTACCGTCGACCGCATTGCAGGTGGTGTCGTTGTCTTTCGTGCAGGTAACCGGTTTAAAATTCTGAGCCCGTTCGGGGTCACCGACAATGGTGTAGCGCTCCACGCTTTGTGCCAGAACCGCCCCATTCGTGTCGAGAATTTTCCCCCGCTTGCTGGAGATGATGAATTTATGCAAACGCCCTTCGGTGGCGGCGTTGGCCGTGGCCCTTCCATTGAACAGCTGCACGTTCGTCAGCTGCCAAAAGCAGGAAAGCGCCGCAAGCAGGAGCACGACCATGATCGCCACGCATTTGTTCGCGAAACTCTTGGATTTATGACTAGCCTGTGTACTTCCCATCACTGAGCTTCCTTAGGGGGCTGGTAGCCTTGAAGGTCAATCGAAAGAGATCCCTGCTGAGGCACCATGCCCATTTCCTGTGCCTTTTGAGGCAGCGTCGATTCCAAGGCATCGAGCTGGGCCTGATCATCCTGAACATCCTGAGACAACACGGAAATATGTTGTGAGCTTTTGGCCTGACTGAATGAGTCCTGCTCCATCTGAACCCTCAACAACAGGGAACAGAACAACGAAGCAACGAGGAACGTCACAGCTATCGCTGCGCAAACAACCATGGCGCCACGCCCACGAGTCCACTCCAAAAAGCCGTTCCACCCCCGGGTGTTGCGAGCGCTGGATTTCCTGCCGCCCCTAACGACGCGAAGTTCAGGCCGCTTGGATGAGTCCTGCTCACCATCTTCACGTCCCAATGGCACTGCGCTGGAACGTACTGTCCGTCCACGTACCGTCATCATTTCCTCCCCTTGCTTGCACGCTCATGCTTCCCATAGGCATGCCGCGTCAATTGCTTGGATGCACCATCAAATCTCAATCGCCAACGAGCGGGAATCTCACGAACCAGCTCCACTCCACGGAGCCTGACCGATGCAGAACGCGGATTGCGATCCGTCTCCTCTTGATCCGCCTTGAGCGCCCCGTGCGTCAAATTTCTAAAGAACGGCTCGGCGTCCTGCGGAACCACCGGCAAGTCCGGGGGTACATCGTCATTCAACCCTTGAGCCATAAACGACTTCACTGTTTTGTCCTCCAGGGAGTGATACGACTCGACCACGATCCTGCCCCCCACAGCAAGACGGTTGGCGGCCTGAGGCAATGTCCGTGCAAGCTTATCGAGTTCGCCGTTGACCTCTATGCGCAACGCCTGAAACACACGTTTTGCCGGGTTTCCTTTGGCTCGATGGGCACGTGGCACCACACGATCCACCAATTCATCCAATTGTTTAGAGGTCTCCAGAGGGTGTTTATCGCGAGTGGTGACTATTTCGTGCGCTATGAGACGCGCGAACCTTTCCTGACCGAAGTCGCGAAAGACACGGATGAGCTCAGTCTCGCTGTACAGAGCCAAAACCTGTGCTGCGGTCAACTGCTGAGTCTGATCCATACGCATGTCGAGTGGAGCGTCATGAGAATATGAGAAGCCGCGATCCGTCTCATCTATCTGCAGGCTGGAAAGACCCAGGTCCATGAATACCGCGTTCACTTCGTGCATATGACGTTCAGCCAGCACGGCATCAAGATCGTCGAACGCTGCGTGCACAGGGGTGAAACGCCCTGAGAGGCCAAGTTCTTCCATGCGCTGGCTTGCCAAACCAAGTGCCTCTTCATCGCGGTCGATGCCGATGAGCCTGGCAGCTGGTGCCGCCTGGAGAAAAGCCGAAGCATGGCCCGCAAGGCCGAGCGTGCAGTCAACCACAACACTGCCGGGATTGCTCAAAGCCGGAACCACAAGCGAAACGCACTCGTTGAGGAGCACGGGGTTGTGAATCTTGTCGATGTTCATTTGAGCTTCACCAGTCCATCTGCCCGAGTACGTCATCTTCAATATCGGAATAGCCTTCTTCTTGAGCCTTGAGGTAGGTCTCCCATGCCTGCCTGTTCCAAATCTCGGCTCTGGTGCCAACTCCGATAATGACAATGTCGTCGTCAAGTGAAGCATAGTCGCGCAGCATTTGAGGAACGAGCACTCGTCCTTGTTTGTCCGGCTCCTGATCCACAGCCCCTGAAAGAAACACACGAAGGTAGTTGCGTGCCGCCTTATTGCCCACAGAAATATGCTGAATTCGCCCTGCCATCCTACGAAACTCACTTTGCGGCAAGAGGTATACGCAGCGCTCCTGCCCTCTGGCAACAACGAGGCCGGCACCAAGTTGACCTCGCATCTTGGCGGGAAGGGCCACACGGCCCTTGGCATCGATCTTCGGGGTGTATGTACCCAGCAGCAGAGGGAGCTCTTCCTGATTCTTCTGCTCAGGCTGCGCCCCTGAGCCAGAGGCAGACGGAACGTTCGGAAGGCCGGCACCATTGAAATCATTGGGATTGCCAGTGTTATTCGTTTGGTTTGACTGGACCATGGCCGCCTCCTTTCCCACCCTGAGCTTTCAGCACATGTCAAGAAACACCATACAACTAATCCTCCACTTTACCCCACTTCTCCCCATTTTTTACCACATTATGTAAAATATTGATGTTGTTTCTTTGTTTTTACATCAATCGTGTCGCTGCCTCCGCCATTGAACGGTTCGCTGCAAACCCACACGAATGACGCAAGACTCATAAGAAAAGCGGGGACCATTAAAATTCATGTAAGGGCCACGGAGTATATTGAGTTGACTTGAAATTCTGATGCTCAAAGGAACCTGATGCCGAACCATCCTTCACAGATACATGAAGAGCAGCTAGCCGTGACGCATGCCTATAACAGGCTCGACGAGGAACGCCAAGAGGCTCGTACCCGACTCGACACCGTGCGTGCGGCCGGTTCCCACGGCTCACCCACAATGCGCACCGAGCGCGATTCATTTGCAACAATGTATGAGAACAGACTCACCCAGCTGAGGGCCGTGGAAGACAGACTGGTGTTCGGCAGAATCGACAGCACTTCCGGCCAGCGGCGATACATCGGCAGAATCGGCCTTTCCGACGAAAACCATAACCCATTGCTGACCGACTGGAGAGCCGATGCCGCTCGCCCGTTCTATGAAGCCACACCCAAACACCATGGCGATACAGCAATGAGGCGCCATATCACGTTGCATTTCAGAGACGTGGTCGGCGTCGAAGACGAGGTTCTCGACATTCATTCCTCAGAGGTCGGCAAGGCGCAGCAGTCGGGCACCCTAACCGGCGAGGGTGCGCTCATGGCCTCACTTGATTCGAAACGAACCGGCAAGATGACCGACATCGTCTCCACCATCCAAGCCGAGCAGGATCGCATCATCAGAGCCCCACTTGAACACGTGGTGGTGGTTCAGGGAGGCCCCGGCACCGGCAAGACAGCAGTCGCCCTGCACAGGGCAGCGTATCTGCTCTATACCTATCGCCGTAAACTCAATAATTCAGGCGTGCTGGTCATAGGCCCGAGCAATGCATTTCTGCGATACATCGATCAGGTCCTCCCCTCCCTCGGCGAGACGGGCGTGGTCTCAAGGACGGTAGGCACGTTGTTGCCCGGAATCGAGACTTCCGTGCGAGACAACCCGTATGCGGCAAAGCTCAAAGGCCAGAAGCGCATGGCGAACGCCATAGCAAACGCCGTGGCCGGTCGAGAGCGCATCCCGGCAAACCTTCCTGCCGCCAAGATCAACGGCTTTAGGGTGCAGATGAAGGCGGCAGATATCGAACAGGCACGAATTGACGCCCGTCGAACTCACCAACCCCACAACACGGCAAGGAACACGTTTGTGAGCAGTGCTTTGCATGCCATGCGAACTCGCTATATCGAGCATCTCGACTACACGCCGGATCATGATGAAATCGTCGACGTAGACAATCAGCTCAAACTTGACGATGCAGTACGAACAACGTTGAACCTGGCTTGGTTGCCAATGCAGGCAACATGGCTCATCGATCAGCTCTTCTCGAAGCCTCAGCAGTTAAGAAGATTCGCTCCTTGGCTTTCCGAAGATGAAATTCAGTTGCTCACACGCCCTAAAGGCTCTCCTCTGACCGTTTCCGACGTCCCTTTGCTCGACGAGGCAATGGAGCTGTTGGGGCCCGATCCTCGCCAAGCCGCACAAGAGGCCGCAGCAAACGCCCGGCGTAAACAGGAGGAACAGTTCGCCGCAGACACACTTGCTCAGACAGGCATTGGATCTGGCATAGTGACAAGCTCCATGCTTGTCGACAACATGAACGCCGATGACGGCCAGGCCGTCACCGAGAAAGCCGGATCCGACCGTGAATGGGCATACGGACATATCGTGGTGGACGAGGCGCAGGAACTTACCGCCATGGACTGGCGGATGATTCTTCGCAGATGCCCTTCCCGCTCATTGACCATCGTGGGAGACGTGGCCCAAACCACGGCGTTGGGCGGCACTCGTCGATGGGACCGAACCATGACACCATTGTTCGGCGAAGATGGCTGGGACCTGCAGGAATTAACCATCAACTACCGCAACCCCAAGCAGGTCTCGGACTTGGCGTCACAATTCGCTCATGCCGAAGGACTCTATATATCGACCGTTCAGGCCGTGCGCGATGTGCCTGACTCCGTACGGCATTTGGAATATGCAGATGTCGCAACACTCAAGGATGCGCTGGTGCATGAGGTGCATGCACTTTCAGATGAATTCCTTTCAGCTCAGGAGAGCCTTGGCCTCATAGCCGTCATCGCTCCGACAGCCATGCTTGATGGCATACGTGCAAGTCTGGCGAAACCATCTGCGATCTTGGACCGAAGAATCGTCATATGCAATGCACAAACCGTTAAGGGTCTGGAATTTGACGCTGCCATCCTTGTCCAGCCAGGAGCGATGCAGGAAGAGGCGCCTTCACAACAAAGTGCAGCATCGGACATCTACGTGGCCATGACGCGGCCCACCCAACGCCTGGTTGTCTTGCAGACCAAGGAAGACAAAGCAAACAGCAATTTCTAGACGATCAGACAACACTGTGGCATGACTAGGCATCAAACCAAAGAACCTGGCACAAACACCTTAATGGCATTCAGGAATCGATGCCATTGTGTCACCTTATTCAGGCCTGTTCCTTACGCAAATCATCGATTGCATGTTGAAAGTCGTCCAGTCCCTCAAAATTCTCATACACACTGGCAAACCGTAGATAGGCGACCTCATCCAATTCACGTAAAGGCTTCAAAATGGCCTTTCCTATGTCCTTGGACTCAACCTGAGCCAGTCCCTGGGCCCTTAGGCTTTCCTCGACCCTTCGGCCCAGCCGTTTAAGGTCCTCTTCTTTGATTGGCCTGCCCTGACAGGCTTTTCGTACCCCGTTGATAACCTTCTCGCGGTCGAACGATTCCACGTTGCCAGAACGTTTGGTGACCAACATCATTGTGGTCTCCAACGTAGTAAAACGCCGACCGCAGTTGGGACATTCACGTCTGCGCCTAATAGCGTGTCCATCCTCGCTAATACGAGTATCGGCTACTTTGGTTTCTGGATTTTGACAAAATGGACAATGCATAATGATAACAATAACTCATAGCTACGGATAAAAGTCAATTGCGAAGGGAACATTCAGGTTCATCCCTAATGACTAAACACATCTTGAATGGCCGTACCTTTCCACATTGCTCCTATTGTTGCCCGTGATTGCCATTTATTTGGAGTTTTGGAACAAGAATCTTCTGACCGGGTTCCAACCATGTCGAATCCAAGTCGTTGATTTTCATCAGCTTGTCTACATTTTCAGCCACATCTCCACCTTTGGGTGTGAACGTTGAGGCATATGACCAGAGCGTATCTCCAGGACGAACAGTATAACTGACCATCTGCGTCGGCTCCTCAGCCACAGCCTGCGAATGCCCGGAGGCACCCGAAATGCATGCAGAACCCACAAACAACGCCATAAGGGTTGCCATAATTGCAACAACGTGCTTGAACGTAGCCGGCAGTGTTGCAAACCATGAAGAGCAGCTTCTGTTCGATTGTCCACTCTGCACTGAGGTCAATCCCTTCGCCCCTACTTGGTACGTCATCATTACCACCTTTCGAACATATGTGCTATCGAATACATGTTCTTATATTCGCACACATGTTCGATTTTGGCAAGTCCGTTTCGAACATCTGTTTGATTTTTTCAGAATATTACGGTAAGCTGAAACTACCAGCGAAAGGATTACCGTGAGCACCATACCCTTTGACCAGCAACATGCCAACCACACGACCACGGTTTCGGGAAGCAACGACCCACAGGCAAAAATTTCAAGGCATATGACAGGTGCGGCCGCAGATGCCAAAAGAAGCGGTTTCCTCACCGAACGACAGTCCAAAGTCCTGACGGCCATCCGCCGTCATGTCCAGCAGCGTGGATTCGCCCCATCGTTTAGAGAAATCGGCGACGAGGTTGGCCTCAAAAGCACCTCTTCCGTGAAGCACCAACTTCAGGTCTTGGAAGACAAAGGCTATATCAAAATGTGTGCAAACAAAGGAAGGGCCATCGAACTTATTGAGGACTCTCCATCGACGAGCGCGGGATCGACATCAACGCCCATGGCCACAGGAAACTCCTCTCCTACCGGTCCGGCACACAGCGCCACCATATTGCCCTTCCCACACCACTATGGCAACGCCAGCGCCATTGCAGAATCCAACGACATTCCACTCGTAGGCAGAATCGCTGCTGGAACCCCGATCACCGCGGAGCAGCATATAGATGACGTCATGCGTCTTCCCGAACGGCTGACAGGTAAAGGCAATCTCTTCATGCTCGAGGTTCACGGCGATTCAATGGTAGATGCCGCCATCTGTGATGGTGATTTTGTGGTCGTTCGTGAGCAGCAGGAAGCTACCAACGGGGACATCGTCGCAGCACTCCTTGACGATGAGGCAACCGTCAAGACGTTCCGAAACGATAATGGGCACGTATGGCTCATGCCCCACAACCCCGCTTATTCTCCAATCGACGGAACCTATGCAAAAATCATGGGAAAAGTCGTTACCGTACTGCGTAAGATCTGAGTCTTGCCTGAATACACGTAGGGCCGCAAGACGAACCATCTCTCCGACACCATGTCAACCGTTGCCTTTCGAGAGCCGCTAACGATGCGTGCGCTCTCCCACAGCGGTTTTGTATCCGACCGGCTCCAATTGGAATGTGGTGTGGGATACCGAGACTGGAAAATGGTCATTAAGACATGTCTGAAGCTTGTGCAGAATCTCAGCTTCCTGGGCTTCATCAAGGCCAGCATCGACAACCACATGAGCCGTGAATGTAGGCTCGCCAGTGGCCACGGTGTTGGCGTGCAAATCATGAACGCTGACCACATGATCCACCGTTTCCAAATGGTGCCGGACTTCATCGAGATCCAAATCATCCGGTGTCTGTTCAAGCAACACCTTGAGGGCATCACGCATCAGGACGAACGCTCGAGGAATCATCATCACAGCGATGACGGCACCGGCGATGGCATCGAACTTCGTCCATCCCGTCGTCATCATCACAATTGCCGAAACCACCACGGCGACCGATCCAAGAGCGTCATTGACGGTCTCAAGAAATGCGGCTTTCATGTTCATGTTGTCTTTGCGGCCGCCAGAGAGCAGTAGTGCGGAGACCACATTGGAGACAAGTCCGAGAATACCGAATCCGAGCAGGAGGATGTCGCCCTGAACCTCCGATTCCGAAAACCCGAACAACCTCATCATGGCTTCGACAAAGGCATAGATCCCAACGATCATCAGCACGAAAGCGCCAAGACCCGCTGTAATGACTTCCAGCCTTGCCCAACCCCAAGTCCGCTTTTTGTCCGGCTTTCGTCTGAGCAGCATGGCCGTCACGGTTGAAGCTGTAAGCACAGAAACATCAGTGAGCATGTGTCCACTATCAACCAAGAGAGCCAAGGATCCTGTGAGAATCGCACCAATGACTTCCGCCACGAGTACAAACACAGTCTGACCAAGCGATATGCTCAAACGAATCTGATGACTACGTGCGGCTGAACCATCATCTGCCGCGACTCTTTGATGCGAATTATCGGATCCATTGTTCTGCACCTGTGCAGCAGGGGTGTCGGTCATATAACCATCCTCGAATAACAATCAACCTACGATACGGAACCATGCAATCGAATCAGTTCACATGATGTCGCCGACCCACGTTCCAATGGCGACTATACACCAATGGAACCTTCCGCAACAGTGGTACTTCCTTCTAACAGCTGAACAACCGTGGAACGCACAAGGTTGTGCGTTCCACGGTTGTTTCCAATCGCCGCCTCACAGGCAACAACAGGGAATGCCACCCCGACCAGAGACTGCACTCCCGGCCCATGACGAAACAGCGCGCAACCTAAAAGCCGAACTTCGCAGCAGAAGCCTTCAACGTTTCAGCAGAAGCCTTCAACGCAGAAAGTTCGTGATCGGAAAGCGGCGTGTTGATGTGCGAGTTGACACCGGAACGGTTCAGCAACGTCGGCACCGACATGCAGACATCGGAAATGCCATGGAAATCGTCCAAATAGGAAGACACCGGCAGAACCCTGTTCGTATCATTGAGGATAGCTTCGATGATGTCCACGCCGGACATAGCGATGGCAAAGTTCGTGGCGCCCTTGCCGTTGATGATCTTGTATGCGGCGTTCTTGACCTCTTGGTGAATCTCCTCACGCTTGGCATCGTCAAGAGGCTCATGGCCCGGCAATGCCTTCCAGTTGCACATCGTCACTCCTCCGATGGTGGCGGAAGCCCACAGCGGCACCTCGGAATCGCCATGCTCACCGGCGATGTAGGCATGGACGTTCTTGACGTTGACACCGGTCTGCTGAGCAAGCAGGAACCGCAGACGAGCCGTATCGAGATTGGTGCCCGAACCAAACATCTGATTCTCCGGCAGACCTGAAAGCTTCATCGAAACATAGGTGACCACGTCGACGGGGTTCGTAATCAGCATATAGATGGCATTCGGGGCCACTTTGGTGACCGAAGGAATGATGGACTTCATGATGCTGATTGTGGCCCCGGCCAAATCCAATCTGCTCTGACCCGGCTTCTGCCGTGCACCGGCAGTGATGACCACCATGTCGGCATCGCGGCAAATCTCCACATCGTCGGACCCATCAATGGAGACGGCAGGATAGAAGCTGGAGCCATGCTGCATGTCGAGCACCTCCGCCTCAACACGCTCCTTGTTGATGTCTTCCAGCACGATCTGACGCGCCACGCCCTTCTGGGCAGCCGTGAAAGCCAGCGTGGAACCGACGGCACCGGCACCGATAATCGCCAGTTTTGTAGGTTTGATAGTTTCATTTGCCATAATTAAAACCTCTATCCTCTTCCAGGCACAGGAATATCCCTCATCCCTAAATGCCATTGTTTCGATCCAAACAAATGCGGCGTCAAGATAAATCTTGGCGCCGCATTGCACATGTGATTCATGTCATAAGACATGAATCACATCAATGAACCTTTCATGAACCACATTAGCAACAATCAGTCATAAACTGGCGTTCTCCGTTTCCCCATCTTTCTCCCGCAAATTCGCTCTAAGCATAGAAACAACAGGGAATCGACACCCACACCACGCTACTTAACGGGCTTGATAATATAAGGAATATCACATTACAGAGGAACCAACCCCGCACTATCCGATAGCGGCATCCATGAGTTTGGCCGCAAGCCTGCTGTCCACACGTGCATTGACCCTCACCCCATCGTCCAAATATTCGCAATGGTCCAGGATGCCGTATTCCCGCACTTGGGAAATCAGCGAACCTGCCGTATACGGCAGCAGGGCCTCAACGCTGACACTTGGCTGGGGTAGCAGAGATTCGACGGATTCGCGTACATCACGCAGCCCTTCGCCGGTTGCTGCAGAGACCAAAAAAGCCTCCGGCATCAGACTTTGAAGCCGCTCCAGCACCTCAGGAGCCACCAAATCCGCCTTGTTGAACGCCAGCACACGCGGTATTCCCTCTGCACCCTGGATGTCCGCCAGAACCTTGTCAACAGCGTTGATCTGCGCAAATGGATCGGGATACGAGGCATCGACCACATGAAGAATCACGTCGGCCTCACCGACTTCCTCCAGTGTCGATTTGAACGCCTCCACCAACTGGGTGGGCAGACGACGTACAAAACCAACCGTGTCCACATATGTGTACAGCCTACCGTCCTCAGCCTTCGCACCGCGCACCGCCGTATCGAGCGTGGCAAACAGCGCGTTCTCCACCAGCTCCTTGGAACCGGTGAGCCTGTTGATCAGCGATGACTTGCCGGCGTTGGTGTAGCCAACCACAGCCACCGTGGGCATGCTGTTCCTTCTACGAGCGCCACGCTTGACCTCACGCGCCGGAGCCATGGCCGCAATCTGACGCTTGAGACGAGATATACGAGTCCGGATGACACGCCTGTCCATCTCGATTTTCGTTTCTCCAGGACCCCTGGAACCGATGCCGCCATTGACACCGGCCGCCTGGCCTCCTGCCTGACGCGAAAGCGAGGCACCCCAACCACGGAGTCGGGGAAGCATATACTCCAGTTGAGCCAACTCCACTTGGGCCTTGCCTTCACGGCTTGTGGCATGCTGGGCGAAGATGTCGAGAATCACAGCCGTGCGGTCCACCACCTTGACTTTCGTGGCATCCTCGAGCGCACGGCGTTGGCTGGGGGCAAGCTCACCGTCCACGATGATGGTGTCCGCCTCCTCTCGGGCCACGATGCCTGCTATCTCCTTGGCCTTTCCCCGGCCCACGTATGTGGCCGCATCAGGCTTCAAACGGTGCTGCAAGACACCATCACATACCTGTGCACCAGCCGTCGCCGCAAGCGCCGCAAGCTCGCGCAGCGACTCCTCCGCCTTGCCTGCCGTGGTTACCCGATTCGACCACACCCCCACGAGCACGACCCGTTCGAGGCGCACCTGACGGTATTCGACTTCGCTGACATCCTGAAGCTCGCCCAAGCCCGCCACATGCCTAAGCTCATTGCGAGACTGACGCTCCTCCCACTCCTCGTTCTCATCCTGCACATTGTGGGAGCCCGAAGCATATTGTACGCCCGCACCCTGAAGCACGTCGCTTTCATTGGCAAGCACATCGTCGTCCGGAGTGGACTCGTGTTGATCGATCTCGCCTTGTCTAAAGGAGGCATCACGTTCGTTTTTCTGTTGGGTCAAAGGCACCTCGCTGTATTATTTGGATTGACTATCATTATGATGGTTTTGGCAGACAACAGGGGGAACCATGGCACAAGAGCAACAAGGCGCGCAAGGCGGGCAATATTTCGCCCCGACCCCTGTCTCCGAAGACATACGTCACAATCTCAATGTCAATCTGCGTGGCCATGCGGTGGCCGTCGAGGTTTCCAACGGCGTTTTTTCGGCTCACCGACTTGATTTGGGAACCTCCGTGCTGCTCAGGCACGCACCGACTCCCCCGTCAACGGGCACCCTGCTCGACCTTGGTTGCGGTTGGGGACCCATTGCAATCACGCTCGGTCTGGAGAGTCCGAAGGCCGCAGTGTGGGCACTGGACGTCAACCAACGTGCGCTCGACCTGACGGCGGTCAACGCCAGGCGCCTTGGCTTAGGCAATATCCACACCGCCACCGCTGATCAAATCCCTGAAGACCTTACGTTCGACCTCATCTGGTCGAACCCACCGATCCGCGTGGGCAAGGAGGAGCTACACAGCCTGCTCATGACCTGGCTGCCGCGCCTGAACGTAGGAGGGGTGGCATATCTGGTGGTGCAAAAGAACCTTGGATCTGACTCTTTGATACCTTGGCTGGCCGCGGCACTTGGCGACGATTTTCAGGTGGGCAAATACGCCAGCTCCAAAGGCTATCGGGTCATCGAAGTGATGCACCTCCCAAAAGCCGACGACCCCAACCAAAACCAATCGAATAGTCCTGACTACACAACAAAGACAAACCATACAGACGCATGAAATACCATTATCCCAATGAACTGCCGGTCAGCGCGGCGCGCGAGGAAATCGTCAAAGCCGTGCGCGAAAGCCAGGTTGTGATCATCTCCGGGCAGACCGGCTCGGGCAAGACCACACAGATCCCCAAGATGCTGCTGGAGATGGGCCGAGGCACCCATGGCAGGCAGATCGTGCACACCCAGCCGAGGCGTCTTGCCGCCCGAACCGTGGCCGAACGTCTCTGTGAGGAGACCGGAACAAAGCTCGGTGACGAGATTGGCTACCAGGTACGATTCACGGACGAAAGCTCGAAGCAAACCAGGCTGCGCATCGTCACCGACGGCATCCTTTTGGCACAGATCCAGCGAGACCCGAAGCTCTCGCGGTACGACACCATCATCATCGACGAGGCCCATGAGCGCAGTCTCAACATCGACTTTCTATTGGGCTATCTGACCTCGCTGCTGCCCAAGAGACGTGACCTGAAGCTCATCATCACCTCCGCCACCATCGACTCTGTGAAGTTCCAGGAGCACTTCGCCCATGCACTGCATACGAAGGTGCCCGTCATCGAGGTCTCCGGACGCACCTACCCCGTGCAGGTGGTCTACGAACCGCTTGGCGGCATGCCGGCCCTGATGCGCCACGTGCCCGGGTTTGCAGACGGCTCGTTGCCCGGCGAGAACGGCGAGATAGCCGGTGCGGATGACTCCACCGGTTCCCAGGACATGCCACGGGCGGTGGCGCGGGCATGCGCCGAACTGGTGATCCACTCTACCCACGACCACGGACCTCGTGACATTCTGGTGTTTGCCTCCGGCGAGCGTGACATCCGAGACTACGAAGTCGCACTGCGCCGCCATTTCGGCGCACGCACGGACGACATGCGCCGCCCCGATGCCATTGAGA
Organism: Bifidobacterium sp. ESL1118; assembly: GCF_058505595.1. Classification (NCBI taxonomy): domain Bacteria; kingdom Bacillati; phylum Actinomycetota; class Actinomycetes; order Bifidobacteriales; family Bifidobacteriaceae; genus Bifidobacterium; species Bifidobacterium sp. ESL1118. The sequence goes on along the minus strand of NZ_CP196371.1, from coordinate 736,160 downwards.
TCGTGCCACTGTTCGCACGTCTCTCCAACAAGGAGCAGCACCGCGTCTTCGAATCTCACGGCCACCAGCGCATCGTCATCGCCACCAACGTTGCGGAGACATCGCTGACTGTTCCCGGTATCCGCTACGTGGTTGACCCCGGCGAGGCCCGTATTTCGCGGTATTCCAAAACCGCCAAGGTGCAGCGCCTGCCAATCGAAGCCATCAGCCAGGCCAGCGCCAACCAGCGCAGCGGACGCTGCGGGCGTATAGCAGACGGCATCGCCATCCGCCTCTACTCCCCCGAGGACTTTGCGTCCCGCCCCGAATTCACTGAACCCGAAATTCTTCGCACATCCCTTGGCGCTGTCGTACTGCATATGCTGTCGGTGGGCGTGGCGCACAACACGGACGACGTGACCCACTTCGGCTTCATCGACCCGCCTGACACCCGTTCGGTCTCCGACGGCTTCAACGAGCTCACGGAGCTGCGTGCCATCAGCCGCAAGCATGGCGAGGCCACGCTGACCGCCACGGGCCGCCAGCTGGCGCGCATTCCCATCGACATTCGCTTCGGACGCATGATCATCGAGGCCGCCCACACCACCACGCCCAACACTGTGGCGGCGGTGCTCGTCATCGTGGCGTTCCTGAGCCTTCAGGACCCACGCGAGCGACCGGAAGAAGTGCGCGAGGAAGCAGACCGCATCCATAACCGCTATGCCGATCAGACCAGCGACTTCCTTACGGCCTTGAATATATGGGACACCGTTTTCGGCCCGGAAGGCAAAATCTCGAACTCCGAGCTACGGCGCGTGTGCAAAACCGAATATTTCAGCTTCATCCGCATGCGTCAATGGCGTGACCTCGTCAATCAATTGCGCGACATGTGCCACCAGATGCACTATAAGGTGGGCACATCCGAGCCTTCCTCCCGCCCCAGTGCCAAAATCACCGCATTGCCCCTCAACCAACAGGCCGCGCATAGTCTTTGCCGCAGCTGGGATGCGCAGGGCATCCACACCGCCATGCTCGCCGGCCTGCTCTCGATGATGGGCATGCAGGTGGTGCGAGAGCCAAAGGCCTCGGATTTTGCCGGACTCAAGGGGCCTGCGAGGGCGCGAGCCATCAAGCAAGCCAAGAAGAAATCGAAGAACGAATACCAAGGGGCGCGCGGCACCAAGTTCGCACTCTTCCCCGCATCTGCCGTCGCCAAGACCACACCGCCTTGGGTGATGAGCACGGACCTGACCGAAACCTCGCGGCTCTGGGCTCGATATTCCGCTCAAATTGATCCCGCGTGGGCAGAGCCACTGGCAAGCGGCCTGACGCGCACCACATACGCCGAACCGCATTGGTCGGGTTCGCACGGCAGTGCGGTGGCCAATTCCAAAGTGCTGCTCTACGGCTTGCCCATCGTGCAGGACAGGCCTGTGCAGTGGGGTCGCATCAACCCATTCGAGGCCCGCGACTTCCTCATCCGCCAAGGACTGGTGGAAGGAGATATCGAGCAGCGCTTCAGCTACGACGACTTTGTGGAACGCAACCGATCGGTGTTGCTGGACGCCGCCGACGACGCCAGCCGAACACGCCAGATCTCCGAGAGCGCCAGCGACGAGGATCTCTTCGACTTCTACAATGCCGTCATTCCCCAGGATGTCACATCCGTGGCCGACCTGGCCAAATGGGTCAAAGGGCTCAAAGCCTCCGGAAGCGACTTGAAACAGCTGCAATTCGACCCCACCCAGGTGGAACGGCTCAAAAGCAGCGAAAGCGTGAGTCTTAAGGATTACCCGGACCGTTGGCACACGCTGGGCACGGATGGCACGCCCATCGACCTTCGCCTCAGCTATATCTACGACCCGACCAGCCCCAAAGACGGCGTCACCGTGCATGTGCCCATTAAGACGCTCTCGCGCCTGACTCCCACGCAATTCACATGGAACGTGCCGGGCCTCTTGGACGAGCTGATTCTCGGCACCATCAAATCGTTGCCGAAGTCGATCCGCGTGCAGTTCGTGCCAGCCCCCGACGCGGCGCGAACGATTCGTGGCTATATCGACGCCCACTTCCCCGATCTGCCAGGCTCCGGCGAGGATGGCAAACCGAACCTGCCGCCGGTGGACGAGGAACGAGGAGGGGCCGATTGGCCCGACTTCCTCCACGTCTTCACATATGCCGCAGTGGAGAGCCTCAACGCCCAAATCCATCCCGAAGTCTTCAACGCCGAGCAGCTCGACAAACTCCAGCCATATCTGCGTGTGACGTTCAGCGTGGAGGAACCGATTGTGGCTGCCAAGCATAGGAACGGCAGACGGCCACACCACGGCAACGGCCCCAAAGTGAACGTGCTCGGCACCGGCAAATCATTGGTTGACCTGCAACGACGCTTTGCCCAAGAGGCTGAGGCCTCGGCCCGCAAGGTCATCGCCAAGCAGGCGAACCAGGCCAGATCCCAAGGCAAAGTGGTGGCTCAAGCCAACCTGCTGCACCGGGCCGGAGCCACCACCAAATCACGCTCGACAATGCTTTGGGAGGCGGCGCTCGACTCGCTGAAGTTGCCAAGCGAACGCATCTCTTCGCGTTGGCTGAGCGGCGAGGCGTTGATGCTCGCCGCCGCTCCATACAAGTCCACTGAAACGTTGACCGATGATCTCCAGTTGGCCGCGGTCAAGCGACTGCTACCCAAGGTGGCCACACTCAAGGACGACGCGGCACTTGCTGAGGCTGTGGCCGGGTGCCAAGACCTCTTCGAAGACACGGTCTACCAGGTCAGCCATGACGTCATCGCAGTGTTGAAGCGCTATGCCGAGGTCGACAAGGCCTCCAGCGGCAAGGCCGACCTACCCATGCTCTCCGTGCTGCAGTCGGTGCGCGAGCACATCGCCACACTGGTCTACCCCGGTTTCATCGGCAAGACCCCGCCGGACGCACTGCCGAACGTGGAGCGCTACCTCCATGCCGACCTGCTCAGACTGCAGAAGGCGAAGGCCGACAAGAACCGCGACGTACGCTGGGCCTGGCAGGCAGACGAAGCCAAGACATTGGTGGACCGCGCCTCACAAACCGCCAAGTCCGAACCCGCCGGGCCGAATCGCGATGCGGCCATGACACGGGTGAGCCGGGCGCGTTGGCTGCTCGAGGAGTTCTATGTCTCACTGTGGGCGCAGGAACTCGGCACGCGGGAGCCGGCCAGTCTCAAACGCATCACAAAGGCACTTACCCTTTAGCGGCTTCGACTCGAACAAATCTCCATGCTAGCACGCAAAACCAGCGGATGAAACGTACGACCGCTCATTTGCATCCGCCTCCAGAACAGAAGAAGCCCTGCCGCAAACGTGTACAATACAGACTCGATTGAGGCGATTTCCGTCTGAAACATACCCAGTAAGGTATCGCAATAGTATAAACGCGTACGATTCAGACGATTAGATAATCAGATAAGCAAGCAATCAGTCAACAGCTGGATAAACAAGTACAGACGAATGTTACAAACCAACGGGAATCACCCACCAAAGAAAACGAAGGTACCAGCCCAGACGGAAGCGGCAAGCGCGATGATGGGAATGAGTAGGCAAACGGCCACGAACACCCTGTCTCTAGTGTGAACCGCACTCACGCGAGCATGGGTGCGTGGCGAAGTGCCGCCAAAACCACGGGCCTCCATCGCTGTTGCCAAAGTTGTGGAACGTCGGATGGAAAGCACAAAGAGCGCGAACGCCTGCGGGAAGAAAGCCTTGACCTTGTTCTCATCGCCCAGCCCTCGCGAACGGCGGGAGGCGGTGAGGGCGGCCCAGTCATCGCGAAGCACCGAGAACATGCGCATGCCGGCAAGTCCGCCATATACGAAGCGGTCGGGAAGATGCAACACTTGGCTGAACGAGTCAGCCAGGTCGGTGGCATCGATACCGATGACCGCTATGATGGCCGGGATTCCGATGGCGAGCACACGAAGCCCTGTGGCGAGCGCGAGCATAGCCGAGCGATCAGTCACCTTGATCATGCCCCACTGCCACCACACAGCCCCACCAGATTTGCCGTAGAGCAACACCGCAAGCGCCGATCCGGGAGCGCCCACAAACACGGGCCACGTAGACTTCACCACCTGCCACGGTTTGAACCCGATGCATATCAATGCCAGAAGCTCCAATGCGAGCGCCACTGTCGCAGAAACCCAGTCCAACGTGATGATGAGAGGCAGAGCGGCAAGGAATCCGCCAATCATACGGTAGGCAGGGTTGAGCGAGGCCATGAACCGCGAACGACTCGACGCTTTGGCAGCCTCATCTCTCGAATTGACCTGACTCACTTTCACATGCTGACTTGCCTTACCCCATGCATCAACCTCACTTACCGCAGTATCGGCCGAAACACGGGAAACTTCCACCGCCTTCGCATCGTCAGCCTTGTTTTCATTTGAGCGAGCAGTACCGCTCTGAGCTCGATTACGACCCGCATCAGCTGCTTTGGCATCAACATTGGTGTCACCCATAACGATGGCATCCTCTAAGGCATCAGAACCAACAGAATCAACAAAATGACCTTCCTGTCCGGAAGTCCCATTGCTTTTTGCTGCATCACCCTGAGAAATCTCAAGTTCCTCATCCGCTTCAAGCTCCACTACGCGCGCGCCCAGCGCCGTCACCAAATCACGGTCGTGCGTGATGACGATAATGCTTACGCCGTCCGCACGTAACGATTGGATGAGCTCGGCAATCTCCATCCATGTGATGCGATCCTGTCCGAAGGTGGGCTCATCGAGCACCACCACCCGCGGGGCGGCCGCAAGTGCGGAGGCCACTGTTAGCCGACGTTTCTCCCCTCCGGAAAGCGTGTACGGATTGGCATTGGCATACTGCGAAAGCCTGAATCGGTGCAACAACCGCTCCGCCGTTGCTTTCGCCTCCGCCTCACCCACACCGGTGCGCACAGGTCCGAGCATCACTTCCTCAAGCACGCTGCCACGGGCGAACTGATGCTCCGGATTCTGAAATACGTACGATATGCGAGCGGCAAGTTGCGTGGAACTCCAGGCAAACGGCGAGGTCTCGTCTGTGCCCGCTGCCAAAACAGGTGCAGCTTCAACAGCCCCAGCAACCGGCTCAAGCAAGCCGGCAAGGGTCAGAGCCAGCGTGGATTTGCCCGCACCGTTTTGGCCTACAATCGCCGTGATCTGGCCCGCTGCAAAATCGATATCAATATGTTCGGCAATGGCGTTGCCATTGCGCCCAATTGCAAGGTCCTTAGTGGATAGGACCGTCTCACCGGAGCCGTGCGAAGGCTCATCGCTAGGCTCGCCTTCGACATGAATGCGGTGGATTTCGTCTCGGGAACGCCGATAACGCTTCGGCACCCAGATGCCCAGCTTGGTAAAGTCCAGACCAGAGTGGCCAAAGACCTCCTCAGGCGTGCCGTCCGCCACGATGCAGGTACGCAAATCATTGCCATGACCAATGTCAGTGACACTTTGAGCTTCAGCTTGTGCACTCCCAAGAGACTCATCGACTCGCCTTCCCAGCACCACCACACGATCGATCATGTCTATCCACGGATCGACGCGATGCTCCACCAGCACCATCGTGGCACCTGTGGCATCGAGCGATGACTGGACAGAAGCAACAATCTGGTGCACGCCGTCAGGGTCGAGGTTCGCCGTAGGCTCGTCGAGCAGCAACACCCCTGGCTGCATGGCCAGAGCACCAGCCAGAGCCAGCCGTTGCATCTGCCCGCCGCTCAAGTGCATGGTGGAACGGTGCAATTGCAAGCCTTCCAAGCCGGTGTCGGCCATGGCGGCATCGACGCGACCCCAAATCTCATCTCGCGGCACCGTCATGTTCTCAGGGCCGAAGGCCACGTTGTCGCCGACCCGCTCAAAAATCGCCTGTGATTCCGGGTCCTGAAGAACTAATCCGACTTTCCCCCGCGCAGATCTGGCGGGTACACCGTTCACAAGAATCTGACCGAGAGAAACGCCTCCCTCGCTGTCTTGCGCCGCAACTTGAGCCACATCAGCATCGTTTACGTCAGTATCGTTTACATTATTATCATTAGTGTCGGTATCGTTTACATCATCGCTGCTAGCGTCACTGCTGTTGCCCGGAACATCAGCACTTTCGTCGTCGGCGCCAAGCAGCCCGGCTGCAGCCTCAAGAATGGTCGACTTCCCTATTCCCGATGCGCCGAGCAGCAGGACCCGCTGCCCGGCCTCGACTCGGAGGTTAAGCCCTTGGATGGCAAAATGCGTGCGCGAAGCATGGCGATACCCCCAATTCTCAAATCGTATTGAGGAACCGCCTTGCCCGTTGGCACGCACTTTATCCATTGCCTATCCTTCATGCACTCGGCGCGTCATAGACGTACCATTCAACTTTGCCCAAGCCGTCGCTTACGCCGCCGTGCCGCGCACTGCACGGCCCGAGGCAAACTTATCGAGCGCGCCCGTCTTGGCCAAGGCAATGTAAAGGAACCACATCAGCACACCGGCAATCAACGCTCCAGAGATGAGCGTGGAGACCAAATACCACAGGCCATAGGAGCCGAGCAGATCAATGCCCTGCAGATGCTTGATGAATGACCAAGCCCAGCAAACCACACCAGCCACAGCACCGGAAAGCGTGGTCAGGGCAAGGTTCCAGACTTTGTACATGGCGCAGGCAAAGACGATCTCAGCGCCGAGACCCTGCAGAATAGCCATGGCCACGGTCTCCAAGCCGCCCCACGAATTGCCGAGCAAAGCCTCAAGCACACCGGCCACCACTTCGGCGAAGACTCCGGCACCGGGCTTGCGCACCACAATGAGCGCCAGAGGGCCTGCGAAGAGCCAGAGCCCGTTGAGCACGCCGTCGAGTCCAGGCACGAGCGCTGCCAAAGGCGCCCCGATGGGATTGTACAGCAGACCCGCCGCCCAATAAATCAGGGAGCTTACCACACCGATGGCCGCCGCCACGGCGATATCCACGACTCTCCACCTAAGATTTGGTTTTGTGGTATTGGTCTTGATTGCAGATGCTGACATGATCTGTGCCTTTCCGTGCGGCTGTGTTTCAGCTTGCGCACAAGGCACGGGAAAAGAGACGTCCGTGCGCCAGCATTATCTGGAGTCACGTTCAATCGGTCGGGGTCTCCCCCATCTCAGCCACATCCGCGAATCGTCTTGTTCGATCGCGGGTACAGCCCCCGTGTCAGTTTCGATATAGTAGAGTATCCACCTGACCTTTATCAGGCCAGCTTATCGAGGATCAGAGCCTCGGTGACGATGTTGTTCTTGAGACTTGAAAGACTGATGGATTCGTTGGGGCTGTGGGCGTTGGCCTGTGGATCCTCTGGACCGGTGACGAGCACCTGGGCCTTGGGGAAGATGCGCTGCAGTTCTGGGATAAAGGGGATGGAACCGCCCTCTCCTTTATTGACCGGATCGACGCCGAACGCCTCCTTCATGGCCTCTTCGGCGTCCCTGGTGGCCGGTGCGTCCGGGTCCATGCTCCAGCCCATGCCGGCATCGACCTGCGAGACGCTCACTTCAGCGCCAAACGGTGCGTGCGCTTTGAGAAAGTCCGTGACCGCCTTGGCCGCATCCTCAGGACGCTGTTGGGGGGCGGTGCGAATGGAGAGACGGAACGTGGTCTCGGGAGCAATGACGTTGAACGAGCCTTCGACCGGGTGGGCGTCGAAGCCGATGACGGCAATGCTCGGCTTGGTCCACAGCCTTGATGCCAACGACCCAGAACCCGCCAAACGGTAGGAGTCCACAGCTCCCACATCGGCTCGCACGCCTGCCTCGTCGAGGTCGCGCTGCAAGCCGCCCACAGGGTCTCCTCCGAGCAAGCCGTCAATGCGCAGACTGCCGTCTTCGCCGTACATCGATGCGATGAGCATGGACGCGATGGTGTTGGCATCCAGAATCGGGCCGCCGAACTGGCCGGAGTGCACCGGGTGCTCAAGCACCTTGACTTTGACGTCCAAGTCGGTGTTGCCGCGCAAGCTGGTGGTCAGGCTGGGCACGTCCGCCGCCCAGTTGCCCGAATCCGCCACAATGATCACGTCGGACTTGAACTCATCTTGGTGGGCCTCGATGAACGGGATGAAGCTCGGAGATCCCATCTCCTCCTCACCTTCGATGAACACCTTCACATTGACCTTAAGGTCGCTGCCCAACGCGTGCAATGCCCCGGAATGAATGGCGATACCACCCCCGTCATCAGCCGAACCACGTCCATAGAGCCTGCCGCCGATTTCGGTTGTCTTGAACGGGTCGGTGGCCCAAGCCGAAGCGTCCGGCACTGGCTGCACGTCATGGTGGGCGTAGAGTAGCACCGTAGGTGCGCTCGGATCGACTGTCTTGGAGCCAATGACCTCAAACGCGCCGGGCGTGCCATCAGGATTGCTGGACTGCACAACCTTGGCGTCCACGCCCTCCTTGCGCAACTCATCGGCCACGAAATTTGCGGAGCGGCGCATGTGCTCACCCGTGATTCCCTCTGCAGAAACCGACTTCAACGCCACCTTGCGGCTCAGCAGATTCACCACGCGACTGAAGTCGTTGTTCACACGACCGCGAATTTCCTCAACATCCAATGACATCCTGCACCTTCATTCAAATTCCTGCCATCCGACATCTCGCACGGCAACGCCATAAAACACAACACATTTCATTGTAATTCCCCCTGCGCATGAGTCGAGGCGTTCACGTAATCTCAAACCATGACATGGAACCCTTTCGCGAAGAAAAACGATGGCGCTCAAAGTGAGGCGTCGGCTCAGAGAACCGAGCAACCAGGCGAGGAGGGCAAGGGCCACCCCACACCAAAACGCCGTGATGCACAGGCCAAAAACATCCATCCACTCGTGCCCAAGGATCGTAAGGCCGATGCCAAAGCCGCCAAAAAGCGCATCCGCGCCAAAGAGGACGCCCAGTACGAAGCCATGCGCACCGGAGACATCGCCAACATGCCGCGTTCGGAACGCATCCCATCACGCATCTACATCCGAGACTGGGTGGACGCAAGAGTGAACATCGAGGAGTTCTTCATCCCAGTCATGTTCGTGGCACTCATTGCCGAAATGGTCATCATGGTGTTCAGCCCGATGGCGGCCAACATCGTCATGTTCCTGCTATATGCCTATATCGTCGTAGGCATCATCGACCTGGTGGTCATGTGGCATAAGCTCAAGAAAAAACTCATCGAAAAGTACGGCGAGAAATCGGTGGCGAAGGGTTCGAAGGCCTGCAGCTACGCCTGCAACAGAGCCATACAATTCCGCCGTTGGCGAGTGCCGAAACCCCGAGCAAAGAAACGCGGTGAATGGCCCAAGTAAGCCAATGAACTACGTAAATTTCTGGCCTAAGTAAGCCTTAGTCCAGAAACATGTCCGTCGGTTTTACAACGGCTTGCATTGTATAGGCCACATGTCCACTCAACTAGGCACGTGGCCTATATCGTACCTTCATTGCCTCCCCATACACGATAGTATGGAGAGTATGGAAACCATGGAAAGCAGCAATCTACATTTCGACGTCGTCATCATCGGCAGCGGGCCAGGAGGCTATGCCACGGCCTTGCGCGCAGCACAGCTGGGATTGCATGTCGCCGTCGTGGAGAAAGACGGCAGCCTGGGAGGCGTGTGCCTCAACCGCGGATGCATCCCTTCGAAGGCGCTCATCACAGCGGCCCGCACAATCTCCACAGCCCGCACTTCCGGCAGAATGGGCATCGATATGAGCATGAATCGTATCGATTACGACAAACTTGCGGATTATCAGCACGACGCGGTAACGACCATGACCGATGGGCTCTCTTCATTGCTGAAGGCTCGTTCGGTCACCGTGTTCCATGGCACGGGGGCGCTCCAGCGCGGAAACATCGTAACTGTGGAAGAGGCAGGCAGTAAGGAAACACTTGAACTTCACGCTCGCGATGTTGTGCTCGCCACCGGTTCCAGGCCACACCCGCTTCCGGGCATTCCTTTTGGCGGCACACTGATCGACTCCACGCAGGCCTTGGAGCTCAAACCCTTTCCCAATCGTGCGATAGTCATCGGGGCCGGTGCCGTGGCGGTGGAGTTTGCCTCCATGTGGAATGAGGCAGGAGTTGACGTAACGTTGCTCATTCGCAAGGACCGTGTGCTGTCCAACTGGCACAAGCGCACCGGCACCATGCTCACTCGGGCGCTGAAACGTTCCGGCATCAATGTTATTACAGGGAGCAGGGTCACTAGAGTCTCAACCAATAAAGCCGCCGTCGCAGCCGGTGCAGACAAGGTATCCTCGTGCGTTGAGAACTCAGGAGGCATCCGCGTCAGCTACACCAACGCGAAAGGTGAATCCCTTGAAGCTCGGGCCGACGTCGCTCTGGTCGCCATCGGACGTGACCCCGTCACCGACGCTGATTGGATGCGCGAATGCGCAGTCAGGACCGATGAGAACGGCTTCGTTGAAACCGACGCATACGGACGGACATCCGTTGACCACGTCTGGGCGGTGGGAGACATCACGCATGGCCCATCACTGGCCTACCGGGCCTTTGGACAGGGCATGGTCATCGCGGAGTCCTTGACAGGGCTCAATCCGGAACCGGTCGACGACACCACAGTGCCCAACGTCGTGTTCTCCACGCCCGAAGCCGCAAGCGTGGGTCTCACGCTGGAGATGGCAAAAGAAAATGAGCATGTCCTGAACCCACGTGAAACCATGTACCCCATGATGGGCAACGCGAGGATGCATATGAGCGCCAGCATAGGCTCCATGGCCGTCGTCAGCGGCAGCTATGACGATACGCCCGAAACCCCAGTGGTGCTGGGCGTACACATGGTCTCCCCAGAGGCCTCCGACCTCATTGCAGAGGCGCAGGAGCTCGTCGGCAACAGGGTGCCATTGAAGAGCGCCGCCCGTCTCATCCATCCTCACCCCACCTATGGCGAGGCATTGGGAGAGGCTCTGCTCAAAGCCGATGGACGGCCGCTCAATACCCTATGAGGTCTGCGCTGCTGGTAGGATAGTCGGTATTGCGTTCATTTTGATATACACCAAGCGAGGAATAGATGGCCAACAATAGCAAGCCAAAAGAGAAGAAGGATAAAAAGCCCAAAATCATCAAGCAGATCATTCAAATCTACAAGTACACCCACGCAGAGGACAAACAGCTTCCCTGGCTACTTGCACTGGTTTTCCTCGCGCCGATAGTCGTCGTCATCGTAGCTGGATTGCTGATACGTTGGGGATGGCTGATGTGGATCATGATGGTCGTTCTGGCCGCCATGGTCGGAGTCCTCTTCTTCACCATGCTGCTGACCCGCCGCGCAGACAAAGTGGGCTATGCGCATATGGAGGGCAAGCCCGGAGCCGCCGTCAGCGTTCTGGGCAACATCAACAAGGCGGGGTACAACTTCCCCGAGCAACCCGTTTGGTTCGATCGCAAGACCAAGGATTCAATCTGGCGCGGCACCGGTTATAACGGCATCTACCTTCTCGTGGAGGGAAACAGCGCCACCGTCAGGCGCGAAGTGGACCGACAGGAGCACTCAATCAAAGGCGTTACCGCAGGGTCCAGCATTCCGGTCTACAAGATTTTCGTTGGCACGGGCAAGGGTCAGGTGCGTCTTAAGAACCTGCGCAATGTAGTGCTTAAATCAAAAAGCTACGAACCCACGGATCACAAGAACTTCATCATGAAGAAGATCCATCCACGCCGTCGATTCATCTTGACCAAGGAAGAGCTCGATGTTCTCAATGGGCGGCTCCGCACATTGCAGACGAAGCAGGGCTTTGGCATTCCCAAGGGCATTGACCCTATGAAACCACAGCACATCAGCCGGCGTGCCATGCGAGGACGCTGATCAACTTCTTTATATGGAATGTGCCGCAGAACCATCGTTTGAAGACGATTTATCGATGGTTCTGCGGCACATTCAGTTTGGCGCGCCACGATTCCATCGAATAAGCCATGGGAAGCGATGGTTCTGCGGTGCGCTTGGCTCGTCGCACCTTGAATTACGAAACATGTTCGTAACCAAAAACGCATGTCTTTGAAACGCATATCCCTAAACTTATAATCATTGGTGTTTAACTCATGAAAGGAGCGGTCACGTGACTGCACTTGAAACCAAGGAAGATCTTGAGGCCTTTGCACAATCCGAAGGCGCGGAATATATTTCGGTGAGGTTTACCGACCTGATCGGCGTGCAGCAACACTTCACCGTGCCCGTTGACGAATACCTGGACAATGCCTTCACTGACGGCGAGCCTTTCGACGGCTCCTCCATCCGCGGATTCCAATCCATCGACGAATCCGATATGAAACTTGTGCCTGACGTTGCAACCGCATACGTTGATCCATTCCGCAAGCATAAGACCATCGTGGTGGCCCACTCCGTCGTGACCCCAGTGACCATGGAACCCTACGGCCGCGACCCACGCCAAGTGGCGCAGAAGGCGGAAGCCTATATCAAGACCACCGGCGTAGCCGACACCGCGTGCTTCGCCCCGGAGCCCGAGTTCTTCCTCTTCGACTCGGTGCGCTTCGAAAACTCGATGGCCCGCTCGTTCTACGAGGTCGACTCCGTGGAGGCTCCTTGGAACACCGGTCGCGAAACCGAGCCGGACGGCTCCCAGAACGCCGGGTTCAAGAACGCCGTCAAGGGTGGCTACTTCCCTCCCGCCCCGCAGGATCACAACCAGGATCTACGCGACGACATGGTCTACAACCTGCAGAAGGCCGGCATGGTTCTCGAGCGCAGCCACCACGAGGTGGGCGGCGCCGGCCAGCAGGAAATCAACTACCGCTTCAACACGTTGCTGCACGCGGGCGACGACCTCATGAAGTACAAGTACATCGTGCATGAAACGGCAGCCCAAGCCGGCAAGGCAGCCACGTTCATGCCCAAGCCCATCGCCGGAGACAACGGCACCGGCATGCACTGCCATCAGTCCCTATGGAAGGACGGCAAGCCGCTCTTCTACGATGAGAACGGCTACGGCGGTCTCTCGGACATCGCCCGCTGGTACATCGGCGGCCTCATCAAGCACGCCTCCTCAGTGCTCGCCTTCACCAACCCATCGCTCAATTCGTATAAGCGTCTGGTTCCCGGCTACGAAGCCCCAACCAATCTGGTCTACTCCGCTCGCAACCGCTCGGCGGCCATCCGCATCCCATTCGCAGGCACCTCGCCTGCGGCCAAGCGCATCGAGTTCCGCGTGCCCGATCCTTCCTCCAACCCATACCTTGCCTTCTCAGCCCAGCTCATGGCCGGCCTTGACGGTGTGATGAACCACACTGAGCCCCCAGAGCCTGTCGACAAGGACATCTATGAGCTGCCACCTGAGGAGCTCAAGGGCATGAAGCATGTCCCTGCCTCCCTTGGCGAGGCGCTCGACGCGCTGGAGGCCGACAACGACTTCCTCACCGCAGGCAATGTGTTCACCATGGACCTCATCGAAGACTGGGTGTCCCTGAAGCGCGAGGAGATCGACATGCAGCGCCTGGCCCCTACTCCACTTGAGTATCAGCTTTACTTCAACATCTGATTAAATCAACTAAGCCTTAAAAATTCCCCTCTCAGTGCCTACGATGCATTGAGAGGGGGAATTTTTTGTGAGCGACTCATTGAGAGGGAACTTTTATAGAGACATTCAGAGACAACCTACGCTGCACACGATGAAGAACGTTGGAATTCAGCCATTCTTAATTGTCGTCATGCACCGACAAACTCAGAAAAGTCCCCTCTGAATGAATCAGGAGCTATTTCACAGTGACAGCTTATTCCCCTTCGTCAAGTAATCGCCTCAGCTGCACTCGGTAGTTCTGATATGCCGCACAACCCGCTGGAGTCAGCGTGGCATAGGTGACGGGCTTACGCTGTTTGAACGCCTTTCGAGTGGCAATGTAACCTGCATCTTCAAGCTTGCTCAAATGCACCGAGAGGTTACCTGGAGTCATATCAAGCAATGTGCGCAAACGCTCAAACGAGACCTCCTCCCCCACGTCGAAACGAGAAAGCACAGTCATGATGCGGAGCCTGGAGGCAGCGTGGATGATTGGATCAAGCTCAATCCTGTCTGCCATCAGGAACGCGCCTTTCGGTCCATCCGCCTGGTTTGCGAATTCGACCCGTCAATGAAATAACAGAGGGCAGCCATAATCAGGAACGTACCCCCACCGACCGCAGTGAGCACAGGAAGAGCAACATTCGCAGGGAATGCGACGGTCAACACAGCCAAAACCAGCATGACCACACCCGTAATGTACTGCCCTCTATTGATATTGACCGCGCCCATGGCAAGATACAGCACCCCGACAATCAGCAAGGAAACCGCAATGCTGAACATGGTGGATGGCACCTGTTTCATGCCTGATGTGTTGATGACCAATGTGCATAAGACACTGCCAGCGAGAAAAGACAAAATCCAGGCCCACCCGAACATGGCGCCGAACTTCGTCGAAGAACCGGATATGCCTCGATTCAACCGGATGTTGATCACGATGCTGACGATGGCAGCCGCTATGAGGCACAGAGAAAAGACCCACGATGCACTAAGCGATATGCTGATATTTTGATGGGAACGCAGCGAAAAGGCTAACGATCCGAAACCAATGCAATATGCAAGTCCCCACGCCAGATAGATTCCAGCGACAGGGCGCGTAAAAATGCGATGGGCCCGGCTCTCCTGATCAGCGATAAGTTGCGCGGCCTCGTGCGGGTTCAAAGACGGCCCATCGTCTTCCGTAATCGTTTCATGTGACATTGTAGATCCTTCTCATTAAGTGATGTTTGATCGAACAGAATTAACTTTACAATATAAAGTACTTTATGTCAAATACTACTTTAGATTTATCCTCTCTTGCGTTCAAACGTGCTTTCGCCGAGACAAAGTCCTCAAATGCAATACATGAAGGATGACAGGGATACGCAACGTCTGTTTTTGCCACCGTACCCGAAATAAGCACCGCTGCTACGCCTGACGCATTCAAGAAAACGACATCAAGCCGTATTCAAACAGTTGAACCACCTCACCAATCAGAACAGATCCGTATGAACACATCGAACACCATCCCTCGGTCAACCCTTTGATTCCACGTTTTCTTTTGGAACTCAGTATTCTTAGAGTCCACATATCATTGCCACCCGAGCAGGATATACATAATATGAATGTATGATTCATTACATAAAGCTTTGCTTCGTGAATTTGCGTCACCAACTTGAATCATAATGGAATTAATCCAAAAACGAAGGATAACAAGAAGAAGCATGCTCACAACCAAACCAAACGAAGAATTCCCACACTCTACGCGAACAGAAACTACCGTTTCGTCTTTTGACGACAAAATAACGACTACATCGACAACAACCGGAACGACTACAGACAACACCCATGTGGCTGATTGGGACGACACAACCAAGCCGCTCTTCCCCGGCCACGCCTTCATCAGCACCGTGCTCGACGTACTCGACAACAAGGAGACGATGACCGGCCGCATGGTGGGCCACTATGTGCAGCGGGCGGCGATGGCCGGGATCTTCGTCGGACTGTTCATCACCGTGTTCTTTGTCATCGAGGGCACCGCGAGCATCGGCAATAATCCGGGTCTTGAAATGGCAGGTAAAATCGTTGCTGGCATCACCTTCGGTTGGGCGCTGGTGCTCATCTACTACACCAACTCCGAGCTGCTGACCAGCAACATGATGATCGTCTCCATCGGAACCTACCACCACCGTATTAAACTGGTTCAATCGTTGAAGATGCTTGGGCTCTGCCTTGTCGGCAATCTATTGGGAGCCCTCCTTGTGGCAGCCATCATGCGCTGCTCCACCATCCTTTCCGGTCCGGGCCTCAACATGATGCTTGCGGCGGCGAACACCAAGATCGGCTATCTGAATTCCTTATCCGGCATTGCAGATCTCTTCGTGCGCGCCATTTTCTGCAATTTCTGTATCAACATCGCCATGCTCATGGTCTTCAACGGAAAGCTGGCCAACGACTTCACCAAGTGCACCATCATGGTGGTAGCCGTCTTCGTCTTCACCTTCTCCGGATTCGAACATTCAGTGGCAGATTCCGCCGTGTTCCTCATCCTGGGTATGCACGGCCTGGTCAATGCGTGGAAGGCAATCCTGGTCGTCATCGTCGCGCTGCTGGGCAACTTGGTGGGCGGCGGAGTCCTCATTGGACTGAACTTCGCCACCATGAATGACGAAAGCAGCCTGACCGGCAAGAAATTCAACGACTAATGCCATAAAACAGCTTCGAAACCCAACATCGACCGCATTTAATCCTTGATCTTGTATTTCTTTTGTCCAGGGAAATTTTGAAGGCGTCTCTGGAACTCCGAAATTCAAATCGTCGGAAAACGGCCACTCTCATTTCAGTATTGCAGACTCAGCCTCACAATTGCCTTGAATGATGAACTTCGTACCCAATCCATGACAATAGTCCCACTATCCTTCATGTTAGTGGCCCCCACTCAACTCACCGCACTATCTCATAGGCTCAGTATTATTGGAAAAAGGCAATCGAGTTTTCCGGTTGATACAAGCTCTTCAAAAATCTCCCTGCAAGAATGGAATAGCCGAGTTTTTGCTTCTGCCTTTGACCAATCCAGTATGAATTCGACGGATTTCGACCAATTGTGGAGAAATGCTACATCAACATGGTAAAATCTTGGCGACTTGACGTCAGACTATGGAATATCGCATTGTAAGGAGCGCAATACATGCTAAATTTTGTCAACGATTACAGCGAAGGCGCACACCCGCAGATCTTGAAGCGTCTGGAGGAAACCAACATGGAGCAGCTGCCAGGCTATGGCTCCGACCACTACTGCGACAGCGCAAAGGCCAAGATTCGTGAGGCTTGCGGAGAGCCGAACGCCGACGTATGGTTCCTCGTAGGCGGCACGCAGACCAACCAGACCGTCATCGACACCATCACTCCAGCGTGGGCCGGCGTGGTAGCGGCCAGTAGTGGTCATGTCAACGTGCACGAGGCCGGTGCCATCGAATTCTCCGGTCACAAAGTACTAGCCATCCCAAGCCATGACGGCAAGATGCATGCCGACGAGCTGGATGCCTTCTGCGCCGACTTCTACGCCGACGGGAACTACAACCACATGGTCTTCCCCGGCTGCGTCTACGTCTCACAGTCCACCGAATACGGCACGCTCTACACCAAGGCCGAACTTGAAGCCATCGCCGACGTGGCGCACAAGTACGGCATCCCGCTCTTCCTCGACGGAGCGCGTCTTGGCTATGCGCTCACCGCGGAAGGCAATGACCTGACCCTTAAAGACATCGCTCGCATCACCGACGTGTTCTACATCGGCGGCACCAAGGTGGGCGCCCTGTTCGGTGAGGCGGTCGTCTTCACCAAGGGCAACACGCCCAGTCACTTCCTCACGCAGATCAAACAGCACGGCGCCCTACTCGCCAAGGGTTGGCTGCTCGGACTGCAGTTCGACACGCTCTTCACCGATGGCCTCTACACCCGCATCGCCGCCAACGCCAATGACAAGGCGGCGCAGATCCGGGCCGCGCTCAGGGCCAAGGGCTACCAGCTCGTCTTCGAGAACACCTCCAACCAGACGTTCGTGGTGATGGACCAGCCCACCATCGACCGGCTCAGGAAAGACGTGAATTTCGACTTCGCCACCAAGTACGACGACGCACACTCAGTGATGCGCATCTGCACCAGTTGGGCCACCACCCAGGAACACACGGACCAACTCATTGCCCTGCTATGAATTCCAACGAAACCACAGACAGCGACACGATGCATACATTCAATCCTTGATTTTACCCCTTCTCTGAGCGGAAACTCGCTGAACCATCCATGCCTTCCGGTAAAATAAACGTACTCAACCGGATATATCGGTATCATAACCGCGCAGTTTCGAGGCTTGGGTATTTGCTTGGCCCACCAACGGGATTGACTACTCCGCGGCACTTCGATGGGAACATTAATGAGTGATTCAAAGAATCATCCGCTCAAACCCGAATATGATGATGTGGATGCAGATCCATCACTGAGCGATGCCGCAACAGTGGCAAACGGATTGAATGTCAATACACGGATTGGATTGAGCACGCGCGAGGCCGATCGTCGTCTTGAAGAATTTGGCCGCAATGAGTTGGCTGCCGCTCAACCTGTGCCTAAATGGAAGAAGTTCCTGGAGCAGTTCCGAGACCCACTGGTCTATTTGCTACTTGCCGCCACAGCCATCTCCGTAGTGGCGTGGTTCGTGGAACGGGCGAACGCACGGCATGGGGCCGAAGGCGGCGAGAAACTGCCGTTCGATGCCATAGTCATCGTGCTCATTCTCATTGTGAACGCCGTACTCGGCTACCTGCAGGAGGCCAAGGCGGAACAGGCTGTGGCGGCTTTGGCTAAGATGACCGCACCACAGACCCAGGTGCTCAGAGACGGCCAAGTGATGCGTATCAATACAGCTGAACTCGTGCCGGGAGATGTGCTTGTCCTTGCAGAGGGTGATGCAGTTTCCGCAGACGCAAGGTTGATTTCCTCCGCCTCGCTGCGCATAGCCGAGGCGAGCCTTACGGGAGAATCGGTGCCGGTGGCCAAAAGCGCGGGGACACTCAGCCAAGCAAAGGCCCTAGGCGACCGAACCAATATGGTGTTCAACGGCACTTCCGTGACACAAGGCACCGGACGCGCCATCGTCACCGGAACCGGCATGAACACACAGGTGGGCAAAATCGCCGATATGCTTTCACAGACCGACGACGAGGCCACCCCACTGCAAAAAGAGATGGCCAAGGTCTCTAAGATTCTCGGCATCACGGTATGCGTCATAGCCGTGCTCGTCATTGTGGCATTGTGGATCATGGAAGGTTTCCACAGTGCAGATGATATCATCAGCTCGCTGTTGCTTGCAGTCTCCCTTGCCGTTGCAGCAGTGCCCGAAGGATTGACCGCCATTCTCACCGTGGTGCTTGCCTTGGGTGTGCAACGCATGGCGCAGCACAAAGCCATCGTCAAAAAGCTCTCCAGCGTGGAGACGCTCGGCTCCGCTTCCGTAATCTGCTCCGACAAAACGGGAACCCTGACCCGCAACGAGATGACCGTGGAACGCGTGGTCACCGCCAGCGGCGAAGTGAAACTCAGCGGCACGGGCTACGGGCCCGAGGGTGAGATGATCGCAGTGCAGGCAAATGGAACCAGTGCCGACATTCCCAGAACCGATGCAATCGTTGACGCTCAAGGGGAGGCAACCGAGAGCCATGACCATGGCTCAGATGCCGAAACCAACATGAATGTGCACGTTGCTAGAAAAGGCACAGTCACGGCCATAGGCGCAATCCCCAATGCCCTGCGCACTGAAGCCATAGCCACGCTTGGCGCCGGGTACCTAGCCAATGACGGTGAACTGCATCAGGACGATCAGTCCGGGCAATGGGAGGCCATCGGAGACCCCACCGAGGTCTCCGTCATTGTGGCGGCCCGCAAGTCCGGAGCCGATGCCGCATACTCCACGTTCGAACGCACGGCGGAGATACCGTTCACTTCCGAACGCAAACGTATGGCTGTCATCGCACAAGACACAGCGCATGAAGGCAAACTTTCCGTCTTCGCCAAGGGGGCGCCTGACGTCTTGCTCGGCTTCTGTGACCGCATCCTTGTGGGCGGTGAGGTGCGAGCCCTGAACGACAACGACCGCATGCACATTCTCGATCAAGTGGAGCGGCTTTCCTCCCAGGCCTATCGCACGCTCGGTCAGGCCTACCGCCCCCTTGAAACCACAGACATCGCCGCTGTACCTGGCATCGAGACTGACACCAACGGCAAACCCACAGAAATCAGTGAGCAGGGCGAGGCCATCGAAACCCACCTCATCTGGGCAGGTATGGTAGGCATCATCGACCCACCAAGGACGGAAGTAGCCCCCAGCATCGCCGAGGCGCACCGGGCCGGTATCCGCACGGTGATGATCACCGGCGACCACCCGCTCACCGCCTCGCGCATCGCCTCCGACCTCGGCATCGTCGAGGCGGCTCCCGGCACCAACACCACAGGCAACGGCGCTCCAACAGACCCGGACGCACTCGGCAAACTCACCATGACCGGAGACGATCTCGACCGACTCATCGATGACGAAGAAGCGTTTGACAAGGCCACAGCATCCGTAAGCGTTTACGCCCGCGTAGCTCCCGAGCACAAGCTCAAAATCGTCGACTCACTGCAACGTCAAGGCAACATCGTGGCCATGACCGGAGACGGCGTGAACGACGCACCAGCTGTCAAATCCGCCGACATTGGCGTGGCGATGGGCATCACCGGCACCGAGGTAACGAAGGAGGCGGCCAAGATGATCCTGGCCGACGACAACTTCTCCACCATCGTGGCTGCAGTGCGCGAAGGCCGCGCCATCTTCGAGAACATCAAGAAGTTCCTGCGCTATCTGTTGAGCTCCAACATGGGCGAGGTGTTCACCGTGTTCGGCGGCGTGGTGCTCTCCGGATTCCTCGGCATCACCCAACCAGGTTCCGTCGGCGTGACGGTGCCGCTTCTGGCAACCCAGCTGCTCTGGATCAATCTGCTGACGGATGCGGCCCCCGCACTGGCCATGGGTGTGGACCCCTCCACCGAAGACCTCATGGACCAGCCTCCGCGCAAGGTGGACGACAGCGTAATCGACAAGGCCATGTGGGGCGACATCATTTACATCGGCATCATCATGGCGGCCGTCACCTTGATCGGCATGGACCTGCACCTGCCCGGTGGCCTTTTCACCGACCGTTCGCTGGGCGGCAGCCATGAATTCCAGATGACCGAGGCACGCACGATGGGATTCACCATCCTTGTCTTTGCTCAGATGTTCAACGCCCTGGCCTCCCGCTCGCACACGCAAAGTGTGTTCAAGGGTCTCTTCGCCAACAAATGGCTCTGGGTCGCCATCGGCGTCTCGGTACTGCTGCAAGTAGTAGTCATCTACGTGCCCGGCCTCAACGTGGCCTTTGGCACCACGCCGCTCAGCTTGCAGGCTTGGTTAGAATGCCTCGGGCTCTCACTGTTCGTGTTGGTGGCATCCGAGCTGAAAAAGCTCATCCAACGGGCAATGCGAGCCGCTTCAAGGTGAATCCCATAGTGCAACGAGATTACAGTGTGCGATGCTGTCTGCCTCGCAATCAGCTTATTTTCGGCATAGCTTTCCGGACAAGCGGCAATCAGACAAAGTCGAGGTAATCGACGAAGTCACGCACATACTTCGTTGCACCGCCCAGATTGGACAGTGCCAGCACACAGTCCTGCGGCAGCCCGGCTTGGCCGCGCCAAACGCTGGATTTCGACAGGTCAAGTCCTAAAGCCTTCACCCTGCTTTCCGTTGGTTTGCCTTTGGCATCCACCAGCGCACCGGCAGCCGCCAAACGGCTCATCTGAGCCGATGTAAGACCGTCGTTGAGATTGGAGGCGTACCCACGCTTGTGCAGCAAGGGAAACTGCTTTCGAGAGGAGACGATGGCGTTGATGTCTCCCGAGGAAATCCGCACCAATACTTTGGGGGAATCATCTTCGTATGCCCTGGCGTTGATGCTCATGTCGTTATTGAGCTGCAGCAACCTGCTATCGTTGATGCCCTCATGCTTGAGAAATCCTTGGTTGACGCTTCCCAACTGCTTACCGTAGGAGTTCATCCCCAGCGCCTCCACCGACATGTACGGCTTGGGAGGCTTAGTGGCATAGGTTACGATCAATGAAACGACGAGCGCGACCACTGCGACGACGGCAACGGTTGCCAGCAGAAAATGCTGGGCAAAGAACGCCCACCTTTGACCTGCCGGCAGCTCGCGGAAGGTCTTCCACTTCGACTGCCTTGCGTAGACATTGTCTTTCGACAGCGCCTTCACATTGGCCAGCTGGTCGCCGGTGAGCACCCGCATATCGTTCGCTTCGTTGTCTAAGCCTTCTGAGGATTGTTGCTGCGGTGCATCATCGCCTATTTGTGGAGCCGCATCATCACTTGACATATCGTTTCCTTTGGCCGCCTGCAAGATGTTCAACGCGATTGTACCGTGTGCGCTCAACCTAGGCTTCACACAAATGCACGAATCATCATCTCAACACGAAGCAGCAAGAGGGACTTCACTGCGACCGAGCTGCCCGCAAAAGAACCGTATTGGACATCACACTGGCACATACCGCGGAGCACACCATCGCCACCGGAACCACAATCCAAGTGGCCTGAGCAACTGCGGGACGCACCGCAAGAACCCCTATTCCAAGAAGCACCACTCCTACGATGCCAGCAACAATCAGCCCCACGGACCAGACACGATTCACGGGTCTATGCGACAAGTCCAATATACAACTTCCATTGCGATCATCCACCACGAGCGTTCGTTGCGAGCGCCACGAAACGACACCCGAAAGGATTGCCGTCAAGGAAATGGCAAATATGAACACGTCTCTCGGGTCGGGCATGGCCCGGCGAGGATACGGTCCACCAAGCAGCACAGTTGCCGCAAATCCAAGGACACCTACAAGAATGGGCTGGAACACATCGATCAGGTCGGAGGCCATGCCGCCGGAATCCGAAGCTGAAATCAATATGGAAATGACAGACAACACCGCCACAGCCACCGATATGCCAACAGGGAGGTACAGCGCGTTGCTTCGCGAGCCCCATCTATCGACCGCACCTGAGAAGCCGAAATGAATCGGAATCCTATTACTTAAATTCGGCCAATATACGGCAGCCATCACATCGATGGTCAAGGCCAAGGCCCAAGACACCACACACGAGCATGAAACGGATCTTTTCATAATGCGGCCTCACTAGTCCTACATCATATGAATCGTATGTTGCACTCCGCAGATGAGACTTACGTATACAAACTTTGGATCGAATCATCCGGGAATGTCAAATATATACGTACCTTTTGCTGAAAGTATACCACTCATATTGAAATATTCATCTTCAATGCTGTTCTTTGGCACCCATGAGTTGATTCGCCAGATCCTTGAACGAATCTGCCAATTCGGTGGTTGCGAGCGCGCCGCTTTCCTCCAGCACCGCGGGCCGACCACTCTCCCCCACCACGCGGATGTCGGTTTCAAGCGGCAGGGTGGCCAGCAACGGTACGTCATAGCCAAGTGCGTCCGTGAGCTGGCTGCTGACACGCCTTCCCCCACCCTCGCCGAACAACCGCAGCCGCTCACCGGCATGGTCGAAGTAGCTCATATTCTCCACCACTCCGCGCACCTTCATTGGAACCTGAAGCGCCACCAAACCACTGCGCACCGCCACATCGGATGCGCTGGGTTGTGGAGTGGTGACGACAATGAGCTCGGCGTTGGGCAGGGCCTGAGCCACGGAGATGGCCATATCACCGGTGCCGGGGGCCAGATCCAACAGCAACACGTCCGGCTCACCCCACCACACATCCGAAAGGAACTGCTCAAGCGAGCGCTGGAGCCTGGGGCCACGCCAAAGAATCGCCCTGTCTGCCCCAGCGAACATGCCGATGGAGATGAGCTTGACGCCCCAAGCCGTCACCGGCATGAGCATGCCATTAAGGTCGGTGGGCTGGCTATGCACGCCGAACAGCTTCGGCAGCGAAAAACCATAGATGTCCGCGTCAATGGCCGCCGTGTCGTAGCCGAGCGCTGCGAATGTGGCCGCAAGGTTGGCGGTGACGGAGGACTTGCCCACTCCCCCTTTGCCTGAGGCCACGGCGAAAATCCGTGTTTTGACATCAGGTTTGTTGAAGGGGTTCTGGCGTCGTTCGGCCTTGAGTGTGGAGACCAGATTGTTGAGCTTGTCCTTACCCATCGATCCGACTTCGATATGAGGCACCAGCTCAAGGCCAGGGTAGGAGGCCACGGCACCTGTGATCTGGGAAGCGATGGACTGCGAAAGTGGGCAGCCGGGCACCGTAAGCTCCACATGAACCACCACGTCAAAACGTTTGTCCGAAACCACATCCGAAACGCCATTCCCGGTGCGTGTGGCCCCTTTATATGGCTTGACATCGATGGCCACAATCATGCCCAGATCGGTAACGGACCGCCCGATCTCAGGGTCGATGACATGACTCAGCCTCTCATACAGATTCCCCCTGATTGCGGCTATATCCTGAGCACTGTCGCTCGCTGCCTCTCCCATTGACGCCCCTTTCCGTTTCACCCTAACGTAAATTCGCAAAACCCGCCAGAGGCAAATACAGACAAGTACGCAAGACTTGCTGTCATTTTGCGCCGCAGCACGTCACTCGTGCGTCATGGAATAACACAATCACAGCAATTTCTGTTGTTACCAGATGCACCACACCTAACGTGCGTCGCAGAATAACAACAACCAAGAGCTGCGCCGATTCAGGCATTGGTTTTCGCTAGGCAGATGCATCCACGGAACCGGTTTCCAACAGCTGACGGAACTGGGACTCGTCAAGTTGTGGTATGCTCAATTCCTCAGCCTTGGCGGCTTTACTGCCGGGATTCGCTCCAACGACCACATAGTCGGTCTTCTTACTTACCGACCCTGCCGCCTTGCCACCACGTTCCACGATGGCCTCCTTGGCGGAATCTCGGCTGAAACCGTCCAACGAGCCCGTCACCACAATGGTTTTCCCGGCGAGCGTCTGCGGCAATGTACTCACCTCGGCTTGGCCTGCGCCCACACCAGCCGCCGTCCAAGCCTCAAGAATCCTGCCCCGCCAATCGCCTGGCTTGCGCGCGGCGGCGAACCAGTTCACCACACTTTGGGCTATCTCATCACCTATGCCATCGATTGAGGAAAGCTCTTCTACACTGGCATGAGCTATGGCATCCAGCGACCCCAAACGCGTGGCAATGAGCCTTGCGGTCGGTGGCCCCAATCGACGAATAGAGAGTGCCACCAGCACTCGCCAAAGGTCGGCACCTTTGGCTTTGTCAATCTCTTCAATCATCTTGTTGGCATTCTCCTGAGGCCTGATGTAGCGAGGCTTGACAGACTCAGCACTGACACTCTGCACCAAACCTTGAGACCCATCAGCGCCAGATGCCACTGCGGCCAGCGCATCCGTATTCAATCCCGTTTCCACACCGACGCTGTTGTTACCCTCCTGACCTGCAGCCAGTGTACGAGGGCGCGAACCTTGAGAAACATAATCCTTTGGCCACACCACAACCGCGTCTTCGGGAATATCGTATTTACCGGTACCCTTGTCTTTCCTAGCCTCGATCTGCGCCGTCCAGAAAGCGGGAACCTGCCGCCAAAGCCCCGAGCCGCCAAGATTGCGACGGCGGGTGTGCCTGCGACCATCTTCGTCCTTTGTCACGCTTTTCTCGATGATCGGCACTTCGCGCCAAACCATCACATCCCGTAAATCCGACACCGTCAGTGAGAACAGATCACCCTCGCTGGTCAACACCGGTTTCTGTCTCTTTGGCAGCTCAAGGCCCGGCACAGGCTGATATGGTTTGGGCCCCTCCCCCGGAGCTACCACAATCTCCTGCAGGTTCGGCGCATAGGTGGCCACCGAATCAGGTCGGTTCTCCTCGGGGTTGGTCAGCGCTATGGCGCTCTGCTCCCCCAGATGCTCGATGTCGAACGCCTTGCGGGAGGCCAGATTGAGGACACGTTGAGTGAACTGCGCCGGGCACGACTCCACGTTGGGGCAGCGAATGTCCTTATCCCCCTCCTTGGCCGGTGCCAGCTTGGTGCCGCATGAAGGGCAATACTCAGGCATGACGAACTCATGCAGTTCATCCTCGTGGCCTTTGCGCCGCTCCAACACCGGCCCTACAATCTCAGGAATCACATCTCCCGCCTTGCGCAGCACCACAATGTCGCCGATGAGCACGCCCTTGTGCTTCACTTCAGAGGGGTTATGCAGCGTGGCTGAGGCCACGGTTGAACCAGCCACGTACACCGGGTCCAGCACCGCCACCGGAGTCACACGCCCGGTGCGCCCCACTTGCACCACGATATCGCGCAGCTTGGTGTTGACCTCCTCCGGTGGATATTTATAGGCAATCGCCCAGCGCGGGGCGCGAGAAGTGGCCCCAAGCCGTTTTTGGAGCGCCAAGTCATCCACCTTCACCACAATACCGTCCAAGGCGTGCTCGATATCGCCACGATGCGCTTCATAATAGTCAATCATGTCGAGGATCTCGGAGAATTTCGTAATCTCGCGGTTGTGCGGAGAAACCGACACACCCCAGGTCTGGTACAGCTTATACGCCTCGGACTGGTCGTTCACCTCGTCATGCCCTGCATTGGCGGAGCCTGGCTTCCACTCCAGACGGCCGAGCCCATGAGCATAGAAGCTCAAATGCCTTGTGGCGGTGATGCGCGGGTCCTTCTGGCGCAGCGAGCCCGCAGCTGCGTTACGAGGGTTGGCGAACGGAGCCTTCCCCGCATTCTCGTTGACCTCGTTGAGCGCCTTGAAATCGTCCCAACGCATGAACACCTCGCCGCGGATCTCCACAAAACGCGGGATGTCCTTGGCGCTGCCGCCCAGGTTCTGCGGGATTGAAGCGATGGTGCGCACGTTGGGCGTGATGTTTTCGCCCGTCACACCGTCACCTCGCGTAAGCCCCTGCTCCAGCACGCCGTCACGGTAGATGAGGTTCAAGGCCAGACCGTCGATCTTCACCTCACAGGTCATGGGCAGTGGCTTGTTTTCCGGCCATTCGAGGTCTCTTCGCACGCCGTCGTACCACTCGCGCAGCTCGTCAATGGAGAACACGTCGTCAAGGCTCATCATCTGCGAAGGGTGGCGCACGGATTCGAAATCATTGGAGAACGTGCCTCCCACCCTGTGCGTGGGCGACTGTGGGGTGTCGAGGGCGGGGAAGGCGGCCTCAAGCCGCTGCAGACAGCGCAGACGGGCATCGTAGGCCGCGTCCGAGGAGACCGGAGCATCGTGAATGTAATAGGCCACTTGGTCTCCCTCGACCCAAGAGGCAAGCCTGGCCCACAGCCGGGCTGCCACATCGGCCTGCATGGCGCTCACATCCAGTGAATCCAACCGCATGGCATCGGCATCGGTCGGCTGCAGCAAGGCTACCCACTGCGCACCGCCCGGAGCCAGAGAGGCAATGCCGGAATCGGGAGTCACGTCCGAACTACCCGAGTCGAAGTCCCACCCCAGCTGGTCGCCATCGACGGCTTTACTGGAATGCTTCGCATCGGAATCTTTACCCGTCATTTCACTCATAGCACTCACCAAGCCTTCGCCAAACCTCAATACCGTATATCGTTACAACACAATTCTAACGGCATTCGCAACGCGCACGCCGACACCAGACCCTTAGATATTCGGCGACTGCTGCGCGGCGAATGACGCCGCGTCTTGGCACAACATGTCGTTAGTAACCAGTTGCATGGTAAATCATGCCATTTTCTGGCATAATCCGTCGGCTTCGCGGAAATACACAACACATCATGACGTTTCCCGGCACAATATGTCATACACGTCTAAAAACACGACACAATATGCCACTTTCCAGCACAATACGCCACACTTATCCGAATACACGGTAAATAGTGCCATAATACGGCATAAGTTGTAGTCATCCGTCATTTGTGCGGTAAATAATGCCGCTTAATGGCACAATATGTCGCATACGTCCGAAAGTACGACATATCATGCCAAAATAAGGCATTACTTACCGCATCACATCGTTTCCACTACAAAAAGTGTCGCATCACGCACCTAACGAGCGCAGGAATTGCGCCTGCGCCATGTCCATGCCCATCTCACCGGTATCGGTCATACGAGTCATGGCCACAGCAAGTGTGCGGGCCGGCACGAACAATCCATTATCGACACACACCTGGGTGGCCTGGCTGATGATGGAAGTCACCTCGGCGGTGGGCCACACCGGCATATCATGCGTAGTGAGCACCTTCTGAGCCTCCTCAACAGAGGTGGGCACAGGAATGCACTGTGAATGCGCCCTGGCCATGAGCTCATGCAGCTCGGCATCGAGCGAAGCTATGCCCGAACTGCTGACGTGCTCACTCATGATGTAGCAGGCGGCCGCCACATCGAACCTGTCGTTCATCCACTCGGCATACGCCAGCCGATAGTAGGCATACGCCGCATCGTCTCCGTCCAGGCTCACGCGAAGCGCATTCAGGCAGGCGGCCCTGGCGGAATTCCAATCTTCCTCACGGGCCAGCTGCACCGCAAGCCGCATATGCGAAAGCGGATAAGCGGGGGCATAGGCCACCATTTGGTTCAAGTGAGGCAGAGCCGCCTTGGCACCTCGTACCTGTGCCAGAAGGTCGGCGAGCTCCAGGTGGGCGTAAAACAGGTTGTCGGGAATGAGCACGGTGCATTCGTCAGAGGTAGCGAACAGCTGATTGTAGATGACACGTTCCGCGTATGAGTTGAAATACCTCGGAACTCCGGGAATGGATGCATACTTGGTATCCAGACTTGCCACAGCCTTTTCCAACGTATCTATAGCCTCGTCAACGGCCCCTGAGAATAGAAGCTGGCGGGAACGGTTGCGCTGTTCGTCAAGCTGCTGTGCAATGGTGAAGTGCAGATCCGGAGTATCCACACCGTCGATCAAGGCACTGCTGACGCTGGGAGCCAGATCGCGCAGCTCTGGATCGCCCACCTGATCGACAATGCGCATTGCATTCTGCGCCTTGGCGACACTGGGCATGCTCTGATCCTGCGCCAAACGATGAAAATCGGACTCAACCCTTTGCAGAAGGTCCGCACGTTGGATGGAGAGTCCGCTGACATTGTCGGTTCCCAGTATCTGCGAGGCCGGCTTGCCGATCTCCATATCGTCAAGTTCAGGCTCCGATTGCGAGGTGGATGGCGAAAACTGCTTGTCATGCAAGGTGAATCCTACGGAAACGGGTTTCAATCCCTCCAATTCATCAATATGCAGAATGCCGCCGAACAACTGATATGTTGCGATAGGGTCGTTCAAACCGAATTCGCGCAAACGACTGATAAACGCATCGCGCTCGAATGTGACACCGACCAATGTCTGCGCCGAGGGACCAGAATCCTCGTTTTGCCCGGCATCCAACGCATCAGCATCGACACCGGTACCTTCGCTGGCCTCAGATTCAGCGAATTCATCGGAACCAGGGTTCTTCGGCCCTGATCCATCTTGGCCTTCACGAGTATCCGCATACTGCTCTTCAGCGGAAAAGCGTCGGGAATCCGAATCGTCGTCGGCTCCGTCGTGAGTCGCCGAGGTCTGTTTGAAGCGAGATTCATCGCCGGGGGCAGTATGACTGTCTGGCGTACCTGGCTCGAAGCGGAATGTCGTCTCATCAATGTTGGCATTCTTCATCAGGTCATCGAATCGTTCCTCAAGGCTGCCATCGCCCTGGCGGTCGGCCCGACTGTGTTCCCCAGCGTTTTCGGACTCACTGGAATCATCGGAACCGGCACGGTCCCCACCCTCTGAAGGAGACGGCTCAGAAGGACGCTCCACATGTTCCGAACGCATCTCGCCGGTGGATGTCAACTGCGTCGGATCGCCATGAATGTCGCCATCCTTGGGATCGGCTTTGCTTTTCCTGACAGTGCCACCAACATTGTTCAGCTGCTCGAAGGCCCGTATCGCCTGAGTCATGAACTTCGCCACCGCATTGTCCTGTTCAGCCACGGCATGTTCAAGGCCCAACGTCTCGATGCGCAGCGAGACACGATTCACGTTCTCGTCCGCACCAAAGCACAGAGCCGCCAACATCAGCCCCACTCTCAAATCATAGCGAACGCCCATGGAGGCACGGCTCACCTTGTCTTGTTCAACCCATGAATGAGTCACAGCGTCATACCGCTGCGCCGGCATCATACCCGCACCGGCGGTAGTGAAGGAAATCGCAACATCCCCGCTGGCAAGGTTGGAACGGAACTCGGTGTCGGAGCGGAACGGCAGGCGAACCTGGCGCAACAGTCTGGAAAGCGTCTGGCGATATTGCCACTCTCCCGTGCCGTTACCGGAATCATAGTGAATCTGAGCCCGTGAGGTTTCACGTTCATGGCCGGCAACACGCATCAATCGCTCAATCGATACGCTGCTTGGCTCTTGAAGATTGGAAGCGCTTTCACCTTCACCCTTAAACGCCGCCAATGCAGGATTCTCAATCAGGGCGGCATCAATACGGGCTGCCTGCGAACAGGTGACCGTATCTTCAATGGGGAGCCGTCCAACCTTGCCATTTCGTTCAAGCCAAGAGCTCACAGCGGCAAAACGGTTGAGGTTGCCTTCAATGCGGAGCGCCTCCAACGCCGCGGAAACGCTGAGCGAATCATCCCAAGTGAAGAAATAATTGCCGGAATAGCTGGACGTATACAAATGCAACGGTTCCGCACCGTGCACGGCCTCGAGCCCTGGAGACACCGAAAGAACACCGGTCTGGCGCATAAGATCGGCAAAATATTCCTCAAGCCCGGAAACCCTCAATGCATTGGCCTTGGCGTCCAATCCGTCCTGCACACTACGCCGAATGGCCGCAATAGGAGCCTGGGTGCCTAATCTGTGGAAGATTCCTCCAGCCCCAAACCCAGACGTGACGCCTTCAAAACCAGGAATCAGACATGTGGAAAAGAATGCCGTGGCCAAGGCATCGCGATATTCAAGATCCACCCGCATGGAGCGCGGCAAATCGACCCGCATCTGCTCCAGAGAGTATCTGTCCTTGAATTTCAGCCACGACGCCAGCCAGACCAACGCCCCCTCGGAGCTGTGGCCGACAACTGCCCCCTGCACCACTTCGGTCCTTTGCGAATGACGAAGACGAAACAGCCTGAGATCATCGCCATCCACGATTCTTGAATAATCCTGCAAGGTGACTTTGCCTTCAGCATTCAACATCATCACCGGTGTCATGCCTTGTACGTCCATCGACGGCATGCCCCCTAAAAAGACACGACCTCGCCAATCGGCCAACGCCAGTTGATAAAACCTTGAAGAATCCAGGAACAGCCCTATCGCAAAGCCGTTGCCATGCAGCGAGGGCAATTGGGCCCATCCGAGTCGCAGGCTTCCCATTTCGGCGGGAAAGCCCGAGAACACATGGCGCTTGACCAGCGGGGAGAGCACCGTGGCATGGTTCACGAATTCCTGGAATTGAGGCCCCGCCGCATCCAGTCGAGCACTGCTGGCCCAAGCCGGCAACGTCTTGCCGCGGAACGTTGAATTCCGCTGGTCTTGAGTGAGTTTTCGCCGCTTCGACATGAATCTAGCCATACCCGACATTCTTTCAATTCATTACGACATTGCCTCTTATAGAATAATGGCGTGACCTTCCGAACGAATCTTCAGCCAACAGTACGCACAGCCTTGCAACACTGTGCGTTCTGGATTGCGTTGATCGCGTCCTTGGAATGCATCGTGTTCAACATGCCGTTTTGGGAATCGTTCTCGGGAAGCACCGATACATCGTCGTATTTCAATCCGATGGGCGCGGGGCTCAAACGTCAGACGGACGGCTTGCTGTCGGTCACCGATCCCTCCAAAGCATATATAGATGTCCAAGCTGACGGCAGTTCCCCGTTCTTGCGCATCGACACCAACCCCAACATCCGGGGCAGCGCTCACCGCAGCGGCAAATCCACAGTCATGAACTCGTTTCACATTCGTGCCGATGTCGATGGCGGGGTTTCAAGAACAGTTTCCGTGTCGGCCGACGTGCCACGTTCGCTCTATATCCGCGCGAGGCGCGGCACTGCTGTGAGAATCTGGATTTCGGAGGCGAAAGGCAGCATCGTCAATTGCATCGCCGTACGAAGCAACATCAAGGTGCCCTTCGAACTCGTTTGGAGCCGGGTGGCTCTCATGGTTGCCTTCGCCCTGCTTGTGGAAGCATGGAGACCGCATTCCCGGCTTTGGAACATCAAGCTGAACACCGGGAGCCTTCGCCAACGCTCGGTATTTTTGTGCTATGCAATGCTGATTATCGCAATTGCATCGTACACCATCATCAAATCCATACTGATCACCCCTAGGCTACGGTTCCACGACATCGGAAACTACACCTATGATTTCGACCAATACGGTCATTTGGCGGATTCGCTCCTCCAAGGACACACCTGGCTTGACCTCGACGTGCCTGATGGCCTGGCGAAGGCAGCCAATCCTTACGACCCAGCCACACGAGAACGTTTGATGAGTCAGGGGGAAACACCGATTTATTGGGATTATGCCTTTTTCAAAGGTCACTGGTATTCCTATTTCGGCGTCATCCCAGCTGCGTTATTATATGCACCTTT
Source organism: Bifidobacterium sp. ESL1118 (assembly GCF_058505595.1). NCBI lineage: Bacteria > Bacillati > Actinomycetota > Actinomycetes > Bifidobacteriales > Bifidobacteriaceae > Bifidobacterium > Bifidobacterium sp. ESL1118. The sequence continues at coordinate 703,994 of NZ_CP196371.1, read as the reverse complement.
CCGAGTCGTCACACGTGTTCTGGTGCCTGGGGGCATGATGCTGCCCTCGGCTGCCGCTGTGGCATTCCTTTTGGGATGTTTCCTCATATTCTCGACACTGCTGGTGGTAAGAGCCGTCAAGCACATAGCTCCCCACGCCTCCATCGCAGCAACGTCAATGGCCGTTGCCCTACTGCACCTTGGCTCGAACATTGGGTACTTGGGATTCCGGATGAACTTCTACTCTGTACCGTTCGCCGCATCACTGCTACTCAGCTCGATGGGCCTATGGTTCTGGTTTGGGGCCACCGGGAAAGCGAAGAGACACAACGTCCGCATAGGTTCGGCTCCACCGCTGTTCTGGCCCGACCTGGCAGCCGGCTCCCTGTGCATCGCCGCCAATCTTGGCTGCCGGCCTCCGTTCGCATTGGTGGCATTACTTGGGATGCCCTTGTTCTGGCCACAAATCCGTGCACTTGGAAAACAATGCAGGGTAAAGTTGAAGGTTTGGAGCAACACCATATCAAACGGTGACAACAGAACAACCATTCATTACACTCACGGGGGAGCCACTGCCCTCGCATCCATAATCCTGCCGGCTGTGATTGTAGTTCTGCCATTGTGTTTGTACAACGTGGCACGGTTTGGCTCCCCATTCAATTTCGGCGACCAATATCAGATCACGGTGTCCGATATGCACACCATGCATAACCCAATAGGCAACTGGCCTGCGACCTTAGGATACTATCTGTTCCTGCCTATTCGCTTCACCACACAATTCCCGTTCCTGACCCTCAACCCCACTCCACTACCGCACTGGAGCTACACCGAGCTCATGGTAGGCGGAATCTTCTGCCTATGCCCCTTGCTGCTGGTGAGCCTTGTCCTGCCTTGCATGCGAAAGCGCATGAAGGATGCACCATGCTTTGCCACACTCGTCGGTTGCCTGATTTTGGGATTCGTCATGCTGTTGGTGGACACGACCCGTGGCGGTCTGGCGTGGAGGTACATGACCGATGCCGGGTGGCTGTTTGCATTGGCCGCCATGGAGCCCATGCTCGCTTTTCTCGGTGAGGACGCTACTGCGCAATGGCGAAGCGAACGCGCACTCAAACCGCATCGATGGTTCGCAGTGCGGGTCGAAACCGTGCGCCTGATCTTCGCGCTGCTGCTCATCTTCAGCATCGTCATCACGCTGCTCTCAGCCTTTGTGGCTGGTAGGGACGATGCCTTGCAACGCAACAACCAGATGCTGTACCACAGCGTGCAGTCCTGGTTCACGCTGCTGTAGGGAGCCGTGCTGCCGTGCAACCGTTCAGCCTTCGGCAACCATATCGTCCACGGCTCGAATCACGGCTTTCACATTGTGCTCAAACACCTGTGGCTCCGGCAGCAGCGAAAGCGCCAAAAATCCATTGCTGGTCATGTCGAAATAATAGCCGGGCTGGCCCGTCAAATGGTCGTGTTCGATGAGATGAAGCACCAGCGCGTTCTCATCGACGGAAGACGGAAAATGGAGCAGCACGTTCCATCCGCCTTCAGGCCGCAGCAATGAGACCAGACCAGAGCCGTGTGCAGGATCGAGAAGCTCGCGTAACCGTGCAAGGTTGCCACGGGTGCGCTGCCTCACCTTGGCAAGCTGATCGGTGGCGCAGCCCAATAGGCCAGGCAGGGCATCAAGGATGATGTTGCTCATGGGCAGGTAATCGTCTGCAATTACATCCAAACGCCGCTTCGCCTCGGACACGTCGTCCTCAGGCCCGGAAACCTGGATCCAACCGACTTTGGCGTGAGGGGCGGCAAGCAACTTCGAGAACCCATCCAAGGCGAACGTGAGCACCCTATTTTCCCCGGCAAATCTGCGGTTTCCCTCAAATGGCTCCAGACTGTAGTCAAAGAAGACCTCATCGGCGATGATGGCGATGTTGTGCTGCTTGCAAAGACGCACCAACGATTCACGCTCCTGAGGCTTCACGTACGACCCCGTGGGGTTGTTGGGGTTGATGGCCACCAGCGCTCTGACACGCGCACCACGCTCGCTGTTCAGCATTTCCTCGATGCTCGCCACTGGAATAAACCAGGAACCATCGAAATCGAGCTGATACTCCAGTGTCTCCACGTTCTCCAGACGGCCTATGGACTCGATAAGCGGGTATCCCGGTTTGGGCGCGAGCACGGCATCACCGGCATCACACAGTAGTTTGAACAGCCATGAATAAGCTTCCGAGGTCGAACTGAGCAAATACAGATTCTCCGGATCAACCTTTGAACCGCTGCCCGACTCACTGATGCTGCGAGCTGACAGGAAATTCGCAAGCTGAGCACGATACTCCAGCGGACCGCGTGGTTGTGCGTCGTATGTGCCGGGCACCAGCGCCGGTCCAAGGCCTTGCGCCGTAGGGTTGGAGTCGTTCAGCTTGCCGAGATTGACACCTGCTGATACGCAACGAGCCTCCGCTTGAGCGATGGGATTGAGCCCATCGGCGGAGGTTCGAGTGGAAAAATGAACTGACACAGCCTGAGTCTAACTTCCTCAGACCAGCTTCGCCGTGGCATAGTAGGCGGCTCCGATGATGCCAGCCTCATTGCGCAACGATGCCGGAACCAAAGGTGTCTTGATGTCAATGAACGGAAGGAACTTATCGCTCATCCGGCTCACACCGCCGCCGACCACAAAGAGGTCGGGGCTGAAATACAGCTCCATGAGGCTGTAGTATTTCGTCAAGCGTTTGGCCCACTTCTTATATCCAAGACTCTGCTTGTCGCGCACACCGGAGGATGCATACTTTTCTGCGTCTCCCTTGCCCTTGCGCAGCTCGATATGCCCAAGCTCGGTGTTGGGAATGAGCACGCCATTGTAGATGAGTGCAGTGCCGATTCCGGTACCGAGAGTCGTGGCGATGACCAGACCGTTCTGACCTTTGGCAGCTCCGAATTGCTGCTCGGCCAAGCCGGCCGCATCCGCGTCGTTGACCACCGTCACTGGACGGCCACACGCCTCGGAAAAAACCTCGGTGGGGTCCATACCAACCCAGGACTGATCGAGGTTCGCCATGAATTCGATTTTCTTACCAGGCTTGACGGGAGCAGGGAACGCAATGCCAATCGGAGCGCCTTCAGGCACATCAAAGTGTTCCACCTGCTGACGAACCACTTCCGCCACAGCTTCAGGGGTGGAATTCTCGGGAGTCAATATTTTGAAGCGCGGTTCCGCAAACTCGCCCTTCTCCAAATCTACTGGCGCCGCCTTGATGCCGGAACCCCCAATGTCGATGCCGAAAGCCTGTGCTGTCTCAATCATCGTCGCCCTTCTTGTGGTCTGTTCTAGAAAGATATCCTATTGATACCAAAGATAAACGTCGTCATTGTAACTCACCGGATAGCCAAACTCATTGGCTTCCATCAGCTTTCGGCACACCCTGCTTCCCAATGACCTGGCGATAGTGTATAGGTTGATATGCAAGTTTCAGGGAAGGTGTAATCCCTTACTGGCGGTGAACGAAGCCGCTGACTTCATAACAGCAGCATTCGTAAGCCCGCGCGCCACGCAAGTGGCTGATCCGGTGGGAAACCGGGGCCAACGGTATAGTCCGGATGAAAGAAACGAGGCTCTCATGAGCGAAATTTCACATACCCAAAATTCGGGTCATTCTAAGAATTCAGCCAATTCGTCGGCACCAACGCAGCCCCGGCGCGACAAGACGCAATCCTCGCACTCCACTGGCGTGGGCGACTCTGGTCGCTGGTCCACCCAGCGCATCGCCATTTATGCCCTCTTCGTGGCACTGGCCATGGCCGTCAGCTTCCTTTCAGTCGCGATCATCCCCGGTAACGACTGGCTCAAATACGACCCGGCGGGCATTGTCGACATGGTGGCGGGCTTCGCCTTCGGACCTGCGGCAGCGGCCATCGTGAGCATCCTCGGATTCATCCCTCACCTCTTCGGCAACCCTTGGGGTGCGCTGGTCAACATTCTCGTGGCTTTGTCGTTCTCCGTGCCCTCGGCACTCATCTACAAGCACCACCGCACCCGTAAGACCGCGGCCGTGGCCATCGTCATTGGCGCCGTACTGGCCGTCGTGGCGGCCATCGTGCTCAACCTGCTCATCACACCCATTTACACCGGCATGCCGGTCTCCGGTGTGGTGAAGCTCATCCCGGTGGCGCTGCTGCCGTTCAACCTCATCAAGTTCGCCATCAACGGCGTGGTGACGTTCCTCATCTACAAGCCGATCTCCAACTTCCTCAACCGCTAAGGAGGCCGTTTGAGCGACACATCGAAACGAGGAAACATCCTCGCCAGCCTACGCAATGTGCGCTTTAGCCATGACAGCGGCGAGACGTGGGTGCTGGACGGCATCGACCTCGACATCCACGAAGGCGAGCGCATCTGCCTGATCGGCCCGAACGGCGCAGGTAAATCCACGCTCGCCAGGCTGGTCGCCGGCCTTTCGGCCCCCGACTCCGGCACCATAACCTTGCTGGGGCAGACAGTGTTCGAAGATGGCTCACCGCACGCCGACCGATACCGCAAGGCACGGCGCGGCATCGGCATCGTCTTCCAGAACCCTGCCGACCAGCTCATCACCACCGTCACCGAGGATGATACCGCTTTCGGGCCGGAGAACCTTGGGTTGAACCACGCAGAAATCGGCAAGCGTGTGCATGCGGCCCTCGACGCCGTCGAAATGGGTTCGTTCATGCAGGCCGATCCCACGAGGCTTTCCGGCGGCCAGCAGCAACGCATCGCGTTGGCCGGCACACTGGCGATGGACCCCAAGCTCATCGTGCTTGACGAGCCCACGGCCATGCTCGACGAACAGGCCCAGGCCGATGTGCTGCGCATCCTCGATGGTCTGCAGCGGCGCGGCACCGCCATCCTCCACATCACACACAAGACGGAGGAGCTGCGTAGAGCCGACCGCGTGCTGGTGCTGGACCATGGCAGCATTCACACCGTGAGTGCGCAAGAGGCAATCGCCGGACGCGAGCGAGAGGCCTCTGCCGAGCGGACTGCCCAGGACAACCAGGATTTGGCCCAGACACCAGTGCTTAACCTTGCGGCCAGCGCAGACGAGGCAACGCAGGCGGGCAGGGCGGCACAGTCCAATGCCGATGCCGTCGCCTCAACCAAAACTGACACATCTTTCAAAACGGTCTCATTTGCCAAGACCCAAGAGACTGGCAGCGCAACCGCCGAAGACACCAGTGACCTTTCAAGCAGATCTTCCAGCACCTCCCCCATCATCAACGTCAGCCATGTGTCGATGCGCTACGCCAAAAACCCCACGGACATACTCCACGATTTCTCGATGAGTGTGAGCCGCGGTGAGACAGTGGCCATCATGGGGCGCAACGGAAGCGGCAAGACCACGCTGACCCGTCTGCTCACGGCGCTGAGCAAGCCAAGCGAGGGCTCGATCACCATCGACGGGCTCGACTTGGGACATCTCGATCGTAAGGGCAAGCGCAGGCTGCGCGGCACGGTCGGCCTCGTCATGCAGCAACCAGAACGCCAGCTCTTCGCCGACACCGTACTTGAGGACGTGGCCTACGGACCAAAGAACCAAGGACTGGGCGACGATAAGGCCATCGCCGCGGCGATGCAGGCACTGGAACTGCTCGGCATCGACTCGCTGGCCGACCGCTCCCCGTTTTCGCTCTCTGGCGGGCAGCAACGCTTGGCGGCCATCGCAGGAATCATTGCGGTCAATCCACCGGTGCTCATCATGGATGAGCCGAACGCCGGGCTCGACCTCAAAGCGGCCGGGCGCATCAATGCATTGATCGAGACACTGCACCGGCGTGGCACCACCATCGTGCTGGTCACCCACGATCCAGCCCAGGCAAAGCTGGTCGGCGCACGCATCATCAGGCTTGATGGAAACGGCGAAAGCAAGCATTCCAAGACTTCGGCCACACAGCCGATTGACGAGGCACAAACCACCGAAAAAGACAACGGCTTCTCCATCATCGAACGGCTCGACCCCCGTGTCAAGATCGTGGCCTTCCTGGTGCTGCTCTTCACCGGGTTCACCGTCTCCACTCCGTGGCAGCTGCTGCTGGCTGCCATTATGACCGCGGGCGTGGCGCTGGCCTCGCGCATCAACCCCGTGCGGCTTTTGGGGTCTTTGAAGGCCTTCATCGCCATGTTCATTGTGCTCGGCGTGCTCAACATGCTCTTCATCCAGTCCGGCACCGTCATCGCACGACTTGGCCCGGTCACCATCACCGACAACGGCCTGTACGACGCGGTGCTCTACTCCGTGCGTTTGGCACTGGTGCTCCTGCTCGGCGTCATCATGCTGCGCACCACCACACCCACCAAGCTCACGGACGGCTTCGGCTCGCTGCTCTCGCCGCTGCACCACTTCGGGCTGCACTCCCAGGAAATTGCACTGGTGATGAGCCTGGCTTTGCGCTTCCTACCTACCTTGGCGGCGGAGGCACACGACATCGTTGATGCCCAGTCGGCCCGCGGCGGCAGCATCGAGACGGGCACCCCAGCCAAGCGCGTCAAAGCCATGGCCGCCATCATCGTGCCGGTCTTCACCGGTGCCCTGCGCCACTCCGACAACCTCGCGTTGGCCCTCGACGCCCGCTGCTACGAGGCCGACATCGCCCGCACCCACTGGCGCGTGATGAAGGTGGGGGGCCGCGACTATGCATTCATCGCCGTCTGCGCGCTGTACCTGGTGGCGTTGTTCCTTTTGGGCCGCGGAGCCAGCGTCATCTGGATCTGAACAATGCCGACTGCAGACCCCTCGTGTCATACGCGGATGTAGGTCTGGGGCCAAAACGACATCGGCACGTCTTGAAATCATGTCCAATCGGCGTTGCATACCTCGCATAAACCGCACTCATGAACTAGAATATAGATAATTGAGTTCCGCAATCCAAAGCCGGAGGTTTACCCTATGAGTCTTCTCCATAAAAACACCATCGAGCCATTCGCCATCGAGCACGCCACCATCGCCACAGGCGATGAGGACGGCCACACCATGAACGACATGACCGTCACGGTCGATGAGACCGGTACCATCACCGGCGTCACTCCAAGCGACGAAGCCGAAGTGCCTGCTCATTATCATAAGCTAGACGCCAGCGGCAAGTTCGTCTCCCCTGGTCTGCTCAATGGCCACGTCCACACCTTCAGCGACGGCAAACCAATGGGCAGCGACAACGCCACCCCCGAGGGTCAGGCCAAACTCGTCAAGATGCTGCACACCGCACCCGGCCGAGCCTATGCCTACGCCAATAGCAAGAAAAACGTCATGACATTGCTGAATTCCGGCGTCACCACCTTCCGGTCCGTGGGAGACATCGGCTACGAACTCGTCAAGATGCGGGACCAAGTGAACGCGGGAAAACTCGTGGCCCCGCGCATACTGCCCGCTGGACCGCTTATGGCCATTCCCGGCGGACACGGTGCGCCGCTCATCGCCATCGAAAGCTCCACGCCCGAGGAGTCCCAGGCGGCTGTAGAGCAGAACCTCGACCATGGTGTGGGTGCCATCAAGATCGCAGCCACCGGCGGCGTGACCGACTCACAGGTGCTCGGAGAGGCCGGCAAACCACAGATGACCATCGAGCAGATGCAGGTGATCTGTGAGGCTGCCCACGCCAGCAACCTCATCGTGGCAGCGCACGCCCAGAGTCGTGAAGGCGTGTACCGCGCACTCAAGGCGGGCGTGGACACCATTGAGCACGGCTGCGCACTGGACGACGAACTCACCGACCTGTATCTCCACAATCCGAATTCACTGCGTGGCTGGTCCGCACTGGAGCCCACACTTTCGGCGGGCCTGCCCATGGAGCTACTGCCGCAGAGCGATTTGGGACTGACCGACATCCAGATGGAAAATTCGCACAGTGTGGTCAAGGGTATGGTCGAAGGTGCACGCGGAGCCCACGAAGCCGGCATCAAGGTCGGTGTAGGCACCGATACCGCCATGCCGTTCGTACCGCAGTACGCCACTTGGCTGGAGATGCACCTTCTGGTGCGTTTCGCCGGGTTCACCCCTGCCGAGGCATTCCATGCCGGCACGCAGGTAACCGCCGAAATCCTCAACGTCTCGGACGTCACAGGTTCAGTCGAGGTGGGCAAGTCCGCGGATTTGCTGGTCTTGGAGGATGACCCTGTGAAGAACCTGAGCACCTTGAGCCATCCTCTGTTCATCAGCGCGGCCGGTCACCCTGTGTTCCACCCCAGCGTGGAGCATTTCGCAGACATGGATGCCAAGCTTGAGAAAGTGTATGCCTGAAAGTTACATGGTTAAGGCTGGCAGATAGCGTTATAGCTGTACCGCTATCTGCCAGCCTTAACCATGCCGCTGCCAAATAGTGACGTTTTTCGGCACTCACTGTCAGCTATCATTCCTTTGCTGACATATTGTGCCGTTCTTCGGCATAATATGTCAGACTCCGCCAGCGACCAGACATAAACTGCCGCCAAACGGCACTTATCGTCACATATCGCCCACCGCCTTCCACATCGGCCGGCAAAATGGCCTAGCGAGGTGAGTTAGTGACGCTTGACATTGCGCATAGGCTCGCCTGCAACATAATGACGGGTGTTTTCCACGGCAATGTCAATGATGCGTTCGGTGGTGGATGCCAAATGCGCTCCCCCTGCCACGTGAGGTGTGATGAGACAACGTGGACTGCTCCACAGCGTGCTGGATGTTGGCAGAGGCTCGGGATCCGTAACGTCGAGACCAGCGCCACGAATCACTCCATCCTCCAACGCCTTCGCGAGCGCATCGCAGTCCACTACATCCCCACGTCCAGCGTTGAGAAGAATGGCAGTGGACTTCATCAGAGCGAGCCGCTGTGAATTGATGATGTGATGAGTGGCTGCAGATGAAGGCAACGAGATGGCGATGACATCGGCCTGAGGAAGCAGCTCATCCAGTTCATCAAAACCATGCATGGTGTCAATGTGTTCCGCAGGCTGGCTCGCATTCCTGCGTACACCGTCAGTGCCCATGCCCACAGTCTTGGCCAGCGAGGCAAAATATGAGCCTATGTCACCAGTGCCAAGCACGAGAGCCCTCCTGCCGCGCGGGCTAAGCACTGTTCCGCCTTCCTTCCAATTCGCCTCATACTGTTGACGCGCGTACAGCGGGAGGTTGTTCATCAACGCCCACATCATGGCGAACATATGCTCACCCACAGCCTGCCCGTAAGCTCCGGTGGCGTTGGTGAGCGTGACCTTTGGGCCGAGTACGCCTGGGGCCACGTACTTGTCGACGCCGGCGCTGACGGTTTGCAGCCATTCCAACCGCGGCAATGTTGCGACGGTTTCAGGAGCGATGTTGCCGATCACCGCAGTGACTTTCTGCTTGCATTCCTCAGGAACTTCCATGCTCTTATGCATACTGCCGAAAAGCTCAGACTTATCGTTAAAAACAATCTGCACATCCCCCGCTGCCTCACGCAGACGTGCCTTATCCGTCTCATCCATCGGCAGGCAGTCTAAGATCAATTTGTCATCATTCGTCTTTGCCGTGCTGCTTCTCATACGTACGCTCCCTCGAAATCCTTGTTCATCGCAACCTGTCCATAGCCTATTCCACCGCATATCCACCGTTCTGGCTTGAACTGAGCAGCATCATTATTACCACAACCCTTTTGCCGCTTGTCCATATGTTCGAAGACCTCTTTACTTTTCATTTGCGTTACGTTGCCCGTTATTCGCCTGTTTCGGCTGTTCATTGGCGTGCACAATGGCACGTACACGCTTCAGCCGCTCTCCCACCTGACGTTCATAGCCACGATCATTGGGGTGATAATATTCGCGACCCACCAATTCATCAGGCATATACTGCTGAGTGGCAACGGCATTGGGTGCGTCATGGGCGTAGATGTAACCGTCATGATTGCCCCACTCTTTCATCAACTTGGTTGGAGCATTGCGTAGATGCCGGGGCACCTCGCCTATAAGGCCCTTGTCCACGTCAGCCAAAGCGTCATTGATGGCGTTGTAGCTGGCGTTGGACTTGGGCGCGGTGGCCACCGCCAGGGCCGCCTCGGAAAGGATGATGCGCCCCTCCGGCATACCGACCAGCGCCACAGCCTGTGCTGCAGCAACCGCCACCTGCAACACCTCCGGCGCAGCCATACCCACCTCTTCGGCAGCGGCGATCATTATGCGTCTGGCGATGAAACGTGGGTCCTCCCCAGCCCGGATCATCCGCGCCAGATAATGCTCTGTAGCATCGGGGTCGGAGCCCCGCATCGACTTGATGAACGCACTGATCACGTCGTAATGGTCGTCGCCATCCTTGTCATAGCGCACCGTGGCGGAGTCCATCACCTTGGAAACCACATCAGGAGTGATAATCGGCTTGCGCGATCCCTTCTTACGCGCCTTGTCACCGGTGACTGCGCCTGCTGCAGCCTCAAGCACGGTCAACGTCTTACGGCCATCGCCACCACCCATGCGAACGATTTCATTGATGGCATCCTCCGAGATTCTCACTTCTCCCTTAAGCCCATGCTGACTTGAAACGGCACGTTCAATAAGCGTGTGCAACGAATCAGACTCCAGACTTTCAAGCTTGACCACCACAGAACGGCTGAGCAACGGCTTGATGATTGAGAAACTGGGATTCTCAGTGGTGGCGCCGATGAACGTGACATCCCTATTCTCCACACTCGGCAGCAACGCATCCTGCTGGGACTTGGAAAAGCGATGCACCTCATCGATGAACAGCACTGTCTCCCGGCCTTGGGTCACGAGCCGTTCGTGAGCACGAGAAAGGACATCACGCACATCCTTGACTCCGGAAGTGACCGCGGAAAGCTCTTCAAAATCACGCCCCGACTGCCCTGCGACAATGTAGGCGAGCGTGGTCTTGCCAACTCCCGGAGGGCCGAAAAGAATGATGGAGCTTGGTGCAGTAAGTGAACCCTTCGAAGCAGGATTGGCCAAACGGCGCAGAGGGGAACCCGCTCCAAGCACCTGGTTCTGGCCCACCACCTCGTCAAGGCTTCGGGGCCTCATGCGAACCGCCAAGGGGCGGGTCACATCATCAGGCACGTCTGAGGCGCTGAAAAGGTCATCAGTCATACTTTTATTCTACTCTGCCGCAAACTCCTTGACCGAACTGTACCCACTACGCAAAATCCACCTCTAAACGGGTACAATCCAGACTCAAAACGCTTGCTTACCGACTGAATCGTACCCAGAGCGTGAGATTCACGCTCAATCGGGCACACTTCGGTCATCGGCCACCTAACCCAAACAGCTCTTGCCCGAAACATACCCACTTACGCGGCATCCCCCACCAAACGGGTACGATTCAGCCACATAGCGCATGGTTTCTGACCGAAACATACCCACTTACGCGGCATCCACCGCCAGAAGCGCACAATCCAGTCGCGGAATGTGACTCACTCCGCCGGCCCTTCCCATCAGACGAACTCCTCCTGCGGACCCACGCGGTAGTCCACAAAGACCACCTCGCCGCCTTCCTGGGTGGCATCAAGATCAACAGTGCCTGCAATCGCCCAGTCGTGGTCACCATCCGAATCGTCGATGATCTGACGAACCTTCCAAGTGTGTTCCTTGCGCTCCAGCGAATCGTCGAGCATGAACAGGTCCGAGCTGCGGGCCTTTTGGTCGATGCCGACATATTCATGGCTCTTATAATAGGCATCGAGCGCATTGTCCCACTGACGCGGGCCCATGCCACAGTCCTTATCAAGCGCGCCTAGGTCTTCAGGGCGGTCAAGATCCATAAGTTGCACACGCCGGAACATGGCATTTCGAATGAGCACAATAAGCCCACGTCTGTCCTCCACCACCTGATCCACATGAGGCGCAGCGAGCGTGGCAGCGCCAGCATCGGCAGCGGCATCGCCCGTGCCTTCCCACTCGTCCACCAGGCTTGAATCCACGGAGCGCACCACCACGCGCAGCCAGGAGACGATGTCCTCCAGCTGGTCATTGCGCTTCTCCACCGGCACCGTTCGCGCCAACGCCCGGTACGCATCGGAAAGATAGCGCAGCAGCGTCCCCTCCGAACGCGCAATGCCGTAGCGCGAGATGTAGCCGTTGAAATCGCTGGCAGTCTCCACCATGTCTCGAACCACGGATTTGGGGCTGAGCTCAAAATCGCCGGCCCAAGGCACATCCTTGCAGTATTGCTCAAAAGCGGCATCAAGCAACTCTTCCAACGGCTTGGGCCACGTGACCTCGGCAAGCTTATCCATGCGCTCGTCGTAATCGAGGCCATCTGCCTTCATCTCGGCCATCGCCTTGTCCCTGGCCTGCCGTTGCTGCGCCTTCAAGACCTGCCTGGGGTCATCGAGCGTGGCCTCCACCATGGAGATGACATCCAGCGCATAGGTTTCCGACTCGGGGTCAAGCAGTTCGAGCGCCGCAAGCAGGAAGGGTGAAAGCGGCTGGTCGAGTGCAAAATTGTCGGGCACCTCCACAGAAAGGAAGTAGTCCCGACCACCACGCCCATTGCCCTCAGCCTCGATGAAGTTGGAATCGAGCATGGTTTGGAACAGCTCGCTGGCACGCTCGTGCAACCGTTCCTTCTGCGTGGGGGTCTGCGAGGAGTCATCAATGAGCTTGTCGAGACGGGCCTTGGCATCCCCTCCTTGCGCCACCTCATTCAAGACCATGGCATGAGTGACTTCCATATGCGGCTGAAGGGTTTCCGGCTCGTCGTCGATAAGCTGTTCGAATGTCGGCTTCCCCCAGGAGACGAAGCCTTCCTGTGGCTTTTTGCGCTTGATTTTCTTCAGCTTCTTAGGGTCTCCATTGGCCTTGGCGATGGCCGCTGCATTCTCTATCTCATACTCCGGTGCCTCCGCGACCACAAGCCCTTCGGTGTCGAAACCCATGCGGCCGGCACGCCCTGCGATCTGATGGAACTCACGGGCACGCAGCTTGCGCATCTTCACACCGTCGAATTTAGTCAAAGCGGTCAGTAACACAGTGTGAATCGGCACGTTGATGCCCACGCCGAGTGTATCCGTTCCACAGATCACCGGCAGGAGCCCCTGCTGAGCCAGTTGCTCCACAAGCCTGCGGTAGCGTGGCAACATGCCGGCGTGATGAATGCCAACGCCATTGGAGAGCAGGCGCCGCAGTATCTTGCCGAACGCTGTGGTGAACCTCGTACCTTTCATTGCCTCTGTGATGGCCTTGCGTTGCTCTTTGCTGGAGACCCCCGAGCTGGCGAGCGCCTGGGCCGTTTCGAGTGCGGCATCCTGGGAGAAGTGCACCACATAAATCGGCGTATCCCCCTGATCAAAGAGCAGCTCCACAGTTCCCGCAAGCTGCTTGTCCGTATATTTCCAGCTCAACGGAACCGGCCTCGGTGCGTCGTCGATGACATCCACATCTGTGCCGGTCATATCTTCAAGCTTGTCTGCGATGGCATCCACATTGCCCAGTGTGGCGCTCATCAGCAGGAACTGCGTCTTGGGCAACGTCAGCAGCGGCACCTGCCATGCCCAGCCGCGCTCGGGGTCGCCATAGTAATGGAACTCGTCCATCGCCACGCAGCCGATGTCGGCGTCCTTGCCTTCACGCAGAGCCTGATTCGCCAGTATCTCCGCAGTACAACAGACAATGGGTGCGTCAGGGTTGATGCTCGTGTCCCCCGTCACCATGCCCACGTTGTCTCGTCCGAACGCCTCGACCAAATCGAAGAACTTCTCTGAGACAAGCGCCTTGATAGGAGCGGTGTAATACGATCGCCGGCCAGTGCAGAGCGCGGCGAAATGCATGCCAAGCGCCACCAATGATTTGCCTGAACCAGTTGGCGTGCTCAAAATGACATGGTCGCCTGAAAGCAGGTCAAGCACAGCCTCCTCCTGGTGCGGCCAAGGCTCAATCCCCTTGGACTCCTCCACCCAGCCGAAGAACCGATCATAGATCTCATCAGCATCGATTCGCCGTGAACCGCGCTCGTTCTTGTCGCGGTCGGAACCATAATCGCCCCAAGCCGGTGCCAAGTCCCCTAAAGCCCGCGTTTTCACCTCATCTGTCATGATTCCAGTTTACCGTCACTGCGACCACCATGATCAGACCTATGGGGCGAACCAACGATGGGCCGTATGAAGTCGGGCAATTCGAAGTCAGGAATCTCGAATTGTCTGGGGTCGATCTCCGAATCCGGCTGCGTGTTGTCGTAGCCCTGACGGTAGCGGTCCTGACGCCATCCACGCGCAGTGGCGTTCGAGCCACGGTGACGCACGTGGTAACGCCGGGGAGCACCGCCATAGCGGTTCTCGCCCTCTTCACGCGCCACAGCCATCTGGTTGACGTTCGAGGGGTCAAGGATGGCGATGGGCGCCACAGGATCAGGTTCGGCGAAGGCCGCGGTACGCTCCTGCATCTTGGCCGGCAGCCACTCGGCCAGGCGGGATAGCAGCCAGCAGACGATGAAGTAGACCACTGCCGCCACAATGAGCGTCTGCAGGATGTTGAAGTACATGGACCCCAGACGCCTCGACTCCTGCAGCAGGTCGGTGTACATGATGATGGAGCCGAGCGCCGTATCCTTCAGCACCACCACCAGCTGGGTGACCGCAGCGGGAAGCATGGCGTAGATGGCCTGCGGCACCTCGACGGTCATGAGCGACTGCGTGCGGGTGAGCCCAAGCGCAAGCGACGCCTCGCGCTGGCCTCCGGGAAGGTTGCCCACACCCGACCGCACCAGCTCGGCCACCACCGAACCATTGTAGAGGATCAGTCCAAGCGTGACGGCCCAATATGAGGCGCTCTGAAACCCGGCGAATGCGAAGAAACGCCAGAAGAAGACCATCATGATGAGCACCGGCACGGCGCGGCAGAATTCCACGATGACTGCGGAGACGCCCTTGATGATTGGGTTGGGAAGCAAGCGCCCGATACCGAAGATCAGGCCAAACACCACCGAACCGATGACCGCGACCACGGCGGCCTTGATGGTCATCCATAGCCCAGGCAGGTAGAAGTCCGTCCACGCCTCGCCGTCAAGCGCCGGTTTCCACAGGGACCAGTCCAACTGGTTCTCGCCGTCCGGTGGGTTGTGCAGACGCATGAGCATCAGCACCACAAGCACGGCGATGACCACAGCGCCGATGATGTTGACGATGCGAATCTTGCGCCTTCCCTTCGGACCGGGGGCGTCAAAGAGCAGCGAGGTCTGTTTCGAATCCGTATCCATGCGCCTACCTCCTGACCGCAAGCTTGTTCGAGAGCACCGTGGTGAGGATGCCGATGGGGATGATGAGGATGATGTAGCCGAAGGCGAAGATGGCGAAGATGGCCACAATCGAGTTGGCATGGTATTCGATCATCGTGCTCATCAGCGACGATGTCTCGGTGGCCACCGAAGCGGCCGCGGCAACGGTGGAGTTCTTGAGCAACGCGATGAACGTGTTGCCCAGCGGCGCCACCGACCCGCGGAATGCCTGCGGCAGGATGACCTGCGTGGCGGACTGCATGAAACTCAGCCCCAGCGCCCTGCCGGCCTCGGCCTGTCCAAGCGGCACCGTGTTGATGCCGCTGCGCAGCGACTCGCAGACGAACGCCGCCGTATAGAGCGAAAGACCCATCACCGCCAGCCAGAAGAAGTTGGTGGCGAACGTAT
Source organism: Bifidobacterium sp. ESL1118 (assembly GCF_058505595.1). Lineage (NCBI taxonomy): Bacteria > Bacillati > Actinomycetota > Actinomycetes > Bifidobacteriales > Bifidobacteriaceae > Bifidobacterium > Bifidobacterium sp. ESL1118. The sequence goes on along the minus strand of NZ_CP196371.1, from coordinate 688,413 downwards.
CGGAGAAGCTGAGCTTCAACTGGGCGAAGGCTCCGAGCACCATGAATACCATGATGATGGTCAGGGGCATGTTCTTGAAGAACTCCACATATACCTTCGCCAAGCCACGCAGCGAGGAGATCGGGCTGATGCGCATCATCAGCAGCACCACTCCAAGCAGCAGGGAGAACAAGGCGGACCAGGCGGTCAGCTCGATGTTGACCAGGAACGCCCCCGGAACGTCGTACTCACTGAACAATTGCAGGAACTGGTTCATTCCTCACTCCTCCTTTCCTGGGACTTTGCCCCGATCGGGCACCGGCGGGTTGTACTTCGGGTTTGGCTTGTACTTCACCCCATGGGTATTGTCTTTGATGGCGCGCTGCCAAGTCCCATCGGCAATCATGGCCTTGATGGCCGAGTCGACCCTGTCTTCCAACTTGGTATTGCCTTTCTTGATGCCCACCCCGTAGTATTCCTGGGTGAACGGTTTGCCGACGAGTTCCAGCTTGCCTCGGGCGTTCGCCGCCAGACCTGCGAGAATGATGTCGTCGGTGGTCACCGCGTCCACAATGCCGGAGAACAGCGCCGTGGCGCATTCGGCATACCCCGGTTGCTCCATGAGCTGCACCTTGGAAGAGTACCGTTCCTTGATGGTCTCAGCTGACGTCGACCCCGTCACGGAGCACAGCCGCTTGCCATCCAGATCATTGGGGCCGGTGATGGTTTTATCGCCTTTGCGGACCATAAGGTCCTGCCCTGCCACAAAGTACGGGCCGGCAAAATCCACAGCCTTGCGTCGTGACGCGTTGATGGAGTACGAGGCGAAGATCATGTCCACATCGCCGTTCTGCAGCATGGCCTCACGCTGCTTGCTCGGCGCCTCCTTCCAGACGATCTGGTCTTCGGAGTAGCCAAGCCTACGCGCCACATACCTCGCCACATCCACATCGAAACCCACATAGGTTCCCGACTTTTTGAAGCCCAGCCCCGGCTGGTCGAATTTGATGCCAATGCGAATCTTGCCCGCCTCGTCACTGGACCCGCAGGCAGAGACCGCGAACACACACGCCATGGCGCACAATACCGCCAGTACACGCTTATAGATGCGCTTCCATGTCTGCATCACGGTTCTGAAGCCCTCAGCAACGCTGTATTTGAATCCTCTCATATCTCCACCCTCTCTCAGTGTGTGAGGATCTTCGAGAGGAAGTCCTTGGCACGGTCGGTCTGCGGATGATCGAAGAACTCGTCGGGCGTGCCGTGTTCGAGAATCTTCCCGTCGGCCATGAACACCACACGGTCGGCCACGCGGCGCGCAAAGCCCATCTCATGGGTCACACAGATCATGGTCATGCCTTCCTTGGCCAAATTGGTCATCACATCAAGTACCTCATTGACCATCTCCGGGTCGAGCGCACTGGTGGGCTCATCGAAGAGCATGACCTTCGGTTTCATGGCAAGCGCCCGAGCGATGGCCACACGCTGCTGCTGGCCGCCGGAAAGCTGGGATGGCATCTTGTTCGCCTGGCTCTCCACACCGACGCGCGCGAGCAGCTCCATGGCGAAGTCGTAGGCTTCCTTCTTGTCCATATGGCGCACCTTCACCGGCGCGAGCATCACGTTGTCGATGATGCTCTTGTTGGCGAAGAGATTGAACTGCTGAAACACCATGCCCACTTCGGCGCGCAGCATCGCCAGCTCCTTGCCTTCCTGGGGCAGCTCATGGCCATTGATGAGAATCTGACCGGAGTCGATGGTCTCAAGCCTGTTGATGGTGCGGCACATGGTGGATTTGCCTGAGCCGGAGGGCCCCACCACCACGAGCACCTCGCCCTGGTCTACTTCAAGGTTGATGTCCTTAAGCACGTGCAATTTACCAAAGTGCTTATCTACGTGACGCAGTTCCACCAGTGGCGCACTGCCTTGGATCTTGGCGCCATCTTGTGGTGCCGCTTCGCCATTCTTCGGCGTTGCCTCATTTAAATCCGACATATCAGCATTTTAACGTGTCAATGTTACGGCTGTTCGCTGAGCGCCGACTCCACGTAACAAATCTTCCCGCCAACAGCGACACCCGACATCGCAGAAGGCATCAGAAATAAAGCGTCCTGCCAATTCGTGGAGATTTCGCACGAATCGGCAGCAAACAGTACCTTCAAACGAATTGCCCCACCTTTCCGTACAATTTCATACGAATAGGTAGGGGCAATGATGTTTAGGCTCAACGGATTGAGAAGCTTTTACTCTTCTTCGTCAGGATCGTAGTCCACGCCGGTCTCGGCACGCTGGGCGTCGGAGATCGGGGCGGGGGCGCCGGTGAGCGGGTCGCGGCCGCCACCGGCCTTCGGGAAGGCGATGACGTCGCGGATGGAGCTGGCACCCGCCAGAATCGAGACCGTGCGGTCCCAACCCAGGGCGATGCCCGCGTGGGGCGGTGCGCCGTACTTGAACGCTTCGAGCAGGAAGCCGAACTTCTCCTCGGCCTCCTCCTTGCCGATGCCGAGCACGTTGAGCACACGGTCCTGGATGTCGGTGCGATGGATACGCACCGAACCGCCGCCCATCTCCTCGCCGTTGCAGACAATGTCGTACGAGTCGCTCATAGCGTGCTCAGGATCCTTGTCGAACTTGTCGATCCAATCCGCCGACGGCATGGTGAACGGGTGATGCATGGAGGTCCACTTGGAGTGGCCTACGGCCACATCGTCATCATCCGGATCATCGGTGCGCTTGAACAGCGGGAAGTCGACCACCCAGGTGAAGGCGAACTCGTCGGGCTTCAGAAGGCCGGCCCTGCGAGCGATCTCGACACGTGCGGCACCAAGCAGCAGCTGCGAGGATTCGCGGGCGCCTGCGGCGAAGAACACCGCGTCGCCGTCCTTGGCGCCAACAGCTTCCTTCAATCCGTCGCGCTCAGCGTCGGAAAGGTTCTTGGCCACAGGCCCCTTCAGGACGCCATCGGTGCTGAACTGCACGTAGGCCAAGCCCTTGGCCCCGCGCTGACGCGCCCACTCCTGCCAGGCGTCGAACTGACGGCGAGGCGTGTCCGCACCGTTCGGGAAGACCACAGCGCCAACGTACGGCGCCTGGAAGACGCGGAACGGGGTGTCCTTGAAGTAATCGGTGAGCTCGACGATCGGGTTGCCGAAGCGTAGGTCCGGCTTGTCTGAGCCATACTTATCCATAGCATCCTGCCAGGTGATGCGATCGATCGGCAGCTTGACCTCGTAGCCCTGGGTCTTCCAGATGGCGGCGATGACCTTCTCGGCCATGGCCATCACATCCTCCTGGCCCACGTAGCTCATCTCCATGTCGAGCTGGGTGAACTCGGGCTGACGGTCGGCACGGAAGTCCTCGTCACGGTAGCAGCGAGCCAACTGGTAATAGCGCTCGACGCCGCCGACCATCAACAGCTGTTTCAAGAGCTGAGGAGATTGCGGCAGTGCGTACCAGGAACCGGGCACCAGGCGGGCCGGCACCACGAAGTCGCGGGCACCCTCGGGTGTGGACTTGATGAACGTCGGGGTCTCCACCTCGGTGAAGTCCATATCCTCAAGCGCATGACGAGCCGCGCGGGTCATGTCGCTCCTGAGCTTGAGATTCTTCTGCATCTGGGGACGGCGCAGGTCGAGGTAACGGTACTTCAAGCGTACGTCCTCGCCGGGCAACTTGTTCTCCGCCTCGTTTTCAAGAGCGGTAGAGACCTGGAACGGCAGCGCATCGGATTTGGCAAGCACCTTCAAGGTCTCGACCACAACCTCCACCTTGCCGGTGCCGAGGTGCTCGTTCTCGTTACCTTCCGGACGCTCACGGACCTCGCCGACCACCTGGATGACGAATTCGCTACGCAGCGGACGGGCGATCTCCTCGTCATAGATGACGATCTGCACCAGACCAGTGCTGTCGCGCAGATCGATGAACGCCACACCGCCGTGGTCGCGCCTGCGGTCCACCCAACCGGCCAACGTTACTTTTTGCCCAATGAGGTCTTCGCCAACCTCTGCTGCATGATGCGTTCTATAAGCCGTCTGGCCCATGCTCCCTCTATTCCTTACTTCAACGCTGCAGACATAGCACATCCGCAGACACCCTCATGGAACCCTGTGACGGTTCCAAACCAACGATTTACCGTTCCAGATTACCGAGTCACCGCGACGTGCCAAAGCCGTTGTATGCAGAGTCTGAAACGTACCCACCGGCAGCGGCAAATCCACCAAGCCGGTACACTCCAGTCGCAAATTCAGTCAAAAGCGACCGGAACGTACCCTGCCTGCGATGAGTCAACACCACGTGGGTGCATTAGACGTACGATTTGCACACATTTCAGACCTACAGTTACAGCACGGAACGAATACAGTTGGGGCCACGACGCGACTTGCACGACATGGCCCATATTGCAATCGAATTTGGGTTCACTCCCCCAGATCTACACCCTGATAGGCGTATTCCTCGGCGGGAACCCACGTGGCTGCATCCGCGGCGACCTGCTCACCGGTCACGATGTTCTTGACCGAATCACCAGCGGGTCCCTCGCCTGCCCCATCAGCAGAAGCGTCCTGTGGGAACCAAACGTACGGAATGCCGAGCCTGTCGGCATAGTGAATCTGCTTGCCAAGTTTGGCCGCCTTAGGCGCCACGTCCGCGGCGATGCCACGGGCGCGAAGCGCGGAGGCGATGCGGTTGGACTTGAGCCTGTCGTCCTCATTCCACACAGCCACCATCACCGATGCCGGCGAAACACGCGTGGCATGGGCTCCAGCGGTGTGCAGCATGTACGAGACCAGGCGGGAAAGGCCAATCGAAAGACCCACTCCCGGGTATTTCCTGTTGCCTTGGGAAGCAAGGTTGTCATACCGGCCGCCGGAGCAGATGGAGCCGAGCGAAGCGGCGCCATCGAGAAACGTCTCGTATACGGAACCTGTGTAATAGTCGAGGCCACGGGCAATCTTGAGGTCGGCGATGACAGAACCCGGGCGGATTGCCGCAGCTTCATCGACGATCATGGCAAGCGTGTCGAGTCCCTCACGGGCAAGCACATAGGCATCGCTGCCTTGCTCAATGCCGTGGGCTGCGCAGAGTTCATCGAATTTCTTCAGCAGTTCATTGCCGTCTTTGGCCGTCAGTTCCGCCAGCTCCAGGCACGCTTTCGCCTGAATCTCACTGGCGCCGCACTCACTGACCAGCAACTTGACCACTTCGTCTCTGCCGATTTTGTCGAGCTTATCGATTTCGCGCAGTACACCCTCGATATCAGTCAACTCGAGTCCGCGGTAAAAACCTTCGGAAAGCTTGCGGTTGTTGGCATGGACAGTGGCTTTGGGAAGCCCAAAGGCCCGCAGCTCCTCCAAAGCGCTCACCATCACCAGAGGCAGTTCCACTTCGTAGTGCGGCGGCAATTCCCCATCGCCTACCACATCGATGTCGGCCTGCACAAACTCACGGAACCGACCTTCCTGCGGCCTTTCGCCACGCCAGACCTTTTGGATCTGCCAACGCTTGAACGGGAACGCCAGCTTGCCCGAATTCTCGACTACATACCGGCTCAGCGGCACGGTGAGGTCGAAATGCAGCCCGAGCCGCTGCTCCAGAGGAGTATCGGATTCGTGTCCGACTTCCTGCAGACGCGAGAGCAGATAAATCTCCTTGCTGGTCTCGCCTTTCTTGAGCAAGCTGGAGCCCTCCTCCACTGCCCTGGTCTCGATTCCAATGAACCCGTTGAGCTCAAAAACCCTGCGAACCGTGTCGATGACGCGCTGCTCGACCACCCGCTCTTCAGGGAGCCACTCCGGAAAACCTGATATAGATGCACCTTTAGCCATAATCCCTTATAATAAGAGAAGCGGGCGAAATAGAAGTCATTCATTCCATTTTCCCACTCTGCCCTATCTCGAGCCCAAAGGAGCTGGCCATGGCCGACGAACAAGTCACCGAATCCGAAAACACATCCGAAACGACGCAAGCACAGTCTCAACCCGCTGCGCAGAACGCTACTGAACCCGCACCGGCAGAGCAAGCACCAACGGCTCCCGCACAGTCGGCTCCTGCACAGGCCAAGCCACCTATTGCGCCAGCTACTGAGCCCACCAATACACCTGCAGCCCAGCCTGGAGCCGCCGCAACGCCTAAGGCAAACACCCAGCCACCAGCCCCGAAGCCGCCAAAGCCCCACATTCCCTCACCCGCTGCTCTGGCAAAGAAACCAATGAAGCACCCCGTGGCCGCACCAGCTGTCACATATTCCGAGGAGGACGTACAGGCTGCCGAGGCGTTCGGACGAGTGGACGACAACGGCACAGTGTTCGTCAAGGATGGAGAAGGCGAACGCCAAGTGGGCCAGTTCCCAGGTGCAAGCAAAGACGAAGCCTTGAGCTTGTATGCCAAGCGATATCTCGATCTCAAGGCGAAGTTCGACCTCTTCGCCACAAGGCTCAAGACTTCCACCATCAAGCCTCATGAAATCGACGAATCACTCAAATCGCTCGGCAAGGAAAACACCAGCCCCGAAGTCGTGGGAGATTTGGCGGCGCTCAAGGCTCAATACGAAGAACTCAAGACAACTGCCGCAGCCAAGAAGGAGGAACTTGCCGCGGCCCGCAAGGCTGCACTTGCCAAGGCCATCGCCGAACGCACCGCCATCGTGGAAAAGGCCGAAAAGCTGGTTGCCTCCTTTGATGAGAACACCAACTGGCGCTCCACTGCAGATAAATTCACCGCGTTGTTCAATGAATGGCAGACCCATCAGCGCAACTCCATTCGCATCGACAAGCCCACGGCGGACGCCCTATGGAAGCGGTTCTCCGCAGCCCGGTCCACATTCAACCAAGACCGACGCAAGTGGGCCCAGGCCCGTGACGCCGCACGAGACCAGACGAGGAGGGAGAAGGAGGCCATCATCAAGGAGGCCAACGAGCTCAAGGATTCCACGGATTGGGGCGCCACTTCGCATGCCTTCAATGAATTGATGGACCGCTGGAAAGCCGCCGGGCGTATTGGCAGGCGTGAGGACGATGCGTTGTGGGCACGCTTCCGTGAGGCCGCCGATACATTCTTCAATGCCCGTCAGGCCGACCGCGACCAGATGAATTCCTCCGAAAAGGAGAACCTCGCCAAGAAAGAGGAGCTGCTCAAGAAGGCCGAGGCACTGCTTCCAGTCGCCGACGAAAAGACCGCCAAGCAGGCACGGCAGGCTCTGGCCTCCATTCAGGACGAATGGGACCAAATAGGGTACGTGCCTCGTGAAGACATGCATCGCATCGAAAGCGGTCTGGACGCCGTCGACAAGGCCATCAAGAACGTGGAGGAAGCCGCTTGGAAGAAGAGTGACCCCGAAGCCGATGCCCGTGTCTCCAGTTTTGAGACACAACTCAATGCACAGCTCGAAGAACTTGACAAGCAGATAGCAGCTGAAACCGATGCCGGCAAGAAGGCCAAGCTTGAGGCAGAGAAGGCGACGAAGGAGCAGTGGCTCAACGCTGTGAAGTAGGCAGGTAATGAGTGATTAGCTGCCAAGGGGGTGTTGTGTTCGGCCTGGCATAACCGAACACAACACCCCCTTGTAATTTCATAGCATTCGCGGCATTCCTGTATTCCCTGTAGTGTCTGTAGTGTCTGTATTTCCCATACCCACCTTTGTCATTGGTTACGCCGCTGCATCCCGAGAAAACAAGCTCGACACTGATCGACAACGCAAAACGGCATATATATGAGAAGAACGACAACGCCTGCAATACATGCCACTACCAACCAAAAGTCCCTCCAACCGTTACGATTGGAGGGACTTGATTTCAGACTCTACAGATACTTCAGATTCCTTCTGAATGAGATGACGGTAGAGAACCTGAATCTTCTGAAGGTGCAGCCTCAGAAGATACACCTGGTGAAGTTTGCACCAGCTGTGGAACTTCGAGTGAAGGCTGATCAGGCTCATCAGGCAGGTCAGCGGAGACACCACCGGAATCTGGCTTTCCGCCATCAGACGGGCCATCTCCACCGTTGCCACCGTCTGTGCCATCGTTGCCGTTGCCATCGGAACCTTGAGTCCCTTCATCGCCGGCATCGCCGTTCTTGTGCGCAGACTCGTCGAACTGCTTGACACCGGTGAATGTAAACTCACCAAGGATGCCTTCGCCTTCGGCGTCGACCATGACCTTCTCGCCATCCTGAAGCTTACCCATGAGAATCTGCTCCGAGACGGCATCCTCGATATCGCGTGTGATGACGCGGCGAAGAGGACGGGCCCCAAGGAGTGGGTCGAAGCCCTTCTGCGCCAGCAGATCCTTAGCCCTATCGGTTAGCTCAAGACTCATGTGGCGCTCAAAGAGACGGTTGTTGAGAGCTGTGAGGTCTAGGTCGACGATCTGGCGCACCTGCGGCTCGGTGAGCTGGCGGAATACGATGATGTCGTCCAAACGGTTGAGGAATTCAGGGCGGAACTGCTGCTTCAGCTCGCTGGTGACCTGCCCCTTCATACGCTCATAGGAGGACTCCCCGCCCGAGGCGGTGCTGAAACCGGTGTTGGCGGCCTTGGCGATGTCCTTCGTACCCAAGTTGGTAGTCAGAATGATGATGGTGTTCTTGAAGTCCACCTTGCGACCTTGACCATCGGTCAAGTGGCCATCGTCCAGCACCTGCAACAGCGTGTTGAAGATGTCAGGGTGGGCCTTCTCAATCTCATCGAACAAGACCACGGAGAATGGCTTGCGACGCACCTTCTCGGTGAGCTCGCCGCCCTCTTCATAGCCGACATACCCCGGAGGCGCACCGAAGAGACGCGAGGCCGCGTACTTCTCGGAGAACTCCGACATATCGACGCGAATCAGCGCGTCCTCATCGTCGAAGAGGAACTCGGCCAAAGCCTTGGCCAGCTCCGTCTTGCCTACACCAGTAGGTCCGGCGAAGATGAACGAACCTGCGGGCCTCTTCGGATCCTTCAAGCCGACGCGGGTACGGCGAATCGAACGAGACAGCGCGGAAACCGCTTCGTCCTGACCGATGATGCGCTTGTGCAGCGCGTCCTCCATACCAAGAAGCTTCTTGGACTCTGCCTGGGTGAGCTTGAAGACCGGGATGCCTGTGGTGCTGGAGACCACTTCGGCGATCTGGTCCTCGTCAACGACCATCTTGACATCGCTGCCGCCCTCGCGCCAGGTCTTCTCCTTCCCCTTACGCTCGGATTCAAGCTTCTCCTGACTATCTCGTAGCTCGGCAGCCTTCTCGAAGTCCTGGTCCTTGATGGCCTTGTCCTTCTCATCGGAGATCTTGGAAATCTTCAAGTCAAGCTCCTTGAGCTCCGGCGGCGCGGTGAGCCGCTTGATGCGGAGCCTTGCACCGGCCTCGTCAATCAGATCGATGGCCTTGTCAGGAAGGTTACGGTCCTGAATGTAACGCGAGGAAAGCTCAGCGGCAGCCTGCAACGCCCCATCGGTGATGGTGACGTGGTGGTGATGCTCATAGCGCCCACGCAGACCTTTCAGAATCTCGATAGTGTCCGCAATGGAAGGCTCGTTGACTTGGATAGGTTGGAACCTGCGCTCAAGAGCTGCATCCTTCTCGATGTACTTGCGATACTCGTCGGTGGTGGTGGCACCGATGGTCTGGAGCTCACCACGGGCCAACATGGGCTTCAAGATATCGGAAGCCCCAAGCGCGCCATCGGCACTGCCGGCACCCACGATGTTATGAATCTCATCGATGAAGAGCACGATGTCGCCACGGGTCTTGATCTCTTTCAAGACCTTCTTGAGCCGTTCCTCGAAGTCGCCACGGTAGCGCGAACCGGCCACCATGGAGGCAAGGTCAAGTGAGTAGACCTGCTTGTTTTTCAGAGTCTCGGGCACATCTCCAGCGTGAATCTTCTGAGCCAGGCCTTCGACCACTGCTGTCTTTCCGACTCCCGGTTCGCCGATGAGCACCGGATTGTTCTTTGTACGACGCGAAAGAACGACCATAACGCGGTTGATCTCGTTGGTACGCCCAATCACCGGGTCAAGCTTGCCCTCCGCGGCTTCAGCCGTAAGATTGCGACCGAACTGATCAAGAATGGCCGATCCGCTCTTATGCGCCTTATCCTGCACGCCACCCGCGTTGGCAAGATCAGGTTTGCCTCCGTTGGCGTCACTGGCTGTGTTTCCACGAATGGCATCGATGGTCGCGCTGCGAAGCTCGCCTAGATCGACATCCATCTTGATAAGCACCTGTGTGCCGACACCTTCGCCTTCGCGAATCAAGCCAAGCAGGATGTGCTCGGTGCCGATGTAGCTATGTCCAAGCTGCAACGCCTCACGCAAGCTGAGCTCCAATACTTGGCGGGCATGTGGAGTAAACGGAATATGGCCGTCGGGCTTGGCATTGCCCTTGCCAATCATCTCCTCCACCTGCTTGCGAGTGCCCTCAAGGGTGACGCCTTTGGCCGCCAACACCTTGGCCGCCACACCTTCGCCTTCCTTGATGAGACCAAGCAGCAAATGCTCAGTGCCAATGTAGTTATGCTGAAGTGCTTTGGCTTCTTCCTGCGCCAGCACAATCACGCGCCGGGCGCGGTCGGTAAACCGTTCGAACATACTTGTCCTTCCGCTGTTGTCAATATATTTCACTCTACCGATGCGAGTGTACGATTATTTCCGTTAAGGCCTCAATTGCGCTGAGAACGCAACGTTTAAAGGACTTGAGGATACTTTTGCCTTCAGATCTCTCATTGAGATGCAGCGTCCTCGGTAATCTGCTCAAGCAGCTCAACCTGAGCATGATGGTTCTTGCGCTTCTTCTCAACGACATCGATATGGACATCGTCGTACGCAGGCTCCGTCTGAACCCAAAGATGCGATGGCTCCGGCTGACCGATCTCGGAATGCTCGCCGCACCCGTGATCCACCGATACGGCTCGCCCGTCATCCGGGCTCCACTTATTGGCACAGACACCGAACATGTTGCCAAGCTCACCCACCAGAGGCACATAGAACCCACACGTGGAGCATAGGTTTCCGTCGGCGGTCTTCGTGGAAAGCGACTTGGGTCCATGCTGCCCCTGATACCAACGCTTTGCTGTTTGCGAACGACCTAGAGGGCTCATGATATGCCTTCGCGAAAGCAACAGCGTTTCAACGGCTTCTTCTGTATCTTCAGCATTCGCTGCACCCTGGGCATGGGCATCTGCCTCGCCAATGCCATCAGTGCTATCTGCCTCGTAGGCATCATCGCTCGCGGCCTCGTCAACATTGTCGCTTGCCCCGCCGGCCTCCTCTGCCCGATCAGCGTCCTGGGTATCAGCCTGGCTCGTCGTATGTGACGTGGCCTCTCCTGAATCCGCGACTTTCTTTCCAAAGCTGTGAAGACCATCGTCATCATGGCGATAGCCGTCCTCAATACGGGGGTCATCCGAATCGGTCCCGATCGAGTCGGTGACAGAAAGGTCATCTGCTGTGATTCTGTCTTTCCATGGCACCCATTGTGGCGCAAGTAGGGATTCATCGGTGGCAACCAACACAGAATCGTTGACCGTCCACTGTTCACGCTCCTGGTCACGATACAGCGTAACGGCCCATTGCCATCCTTCATAGCCACGAATATGGCAGGCGAACCGAAAATCCGTGACTCCGTCTGCCAAACTGTACGATTGAACGAAGTCACCGACCTGCTGCTCTTCGTCTGCACAATTTAGTGCCACGGTATGGGCCAGGCTCTCCCCCTCATCGAGGATGCGCCGGCTCAAGGCAGCCTTGCCGTCATCTTGCGTATCGTCTCGGACTTCGATCTTAGGCTCCAATTTCTCGGGTTCGTTATTCATTACTCATTCCTGTACATCAAAATCGTCGGCGACTGCCCGCAACAGCTTCGCGAGCTTATGTGATTCGGCAAGTGAAGGATAGCGATGCCTGCGCAGCGAATTGCCGGCACTGTCCAGAAGCTTGATCAAGTCCTCCACGATGGCGGTCATATCATCGGTGGAAGGGCGTGTGGCCTTGATAATGGATGGTGTTGGACCCACCAAGGTCACATCCATGGCCTGGGGGCCCTTGCGACCGTCGACGATGGAAAATTCGACCCTCGTTCCCTTACGCAACGTGGAGACTCCATTGGGCAATGCAGATACAGGAAGGAACACGTCGTCCCCGTCATCGCTCGTAATGAACCCGTAGCCTCGTTTTTGGTCGAGCCAGCGTACTTTTCCGCTCGCCATCGCACACCTCTTGTCTTGATTGCCTTGCTTGCTTCGCATTTACATGCCGAGTCCACTCGGCCTTGCTTCATGCCCCTATACCATTCTAGCCTACGGCCAAGGATTTCACACGATTCCTTGATCCAATCCACTGAAAGCTGCCACGCTGTTTGACCGATTCTCAACCTTTTAGGGAAACATCGTTGCGATGCCGCACTGCAGCCTGACCTAGGATTGAGCATCCCCAACAACCCATTGACCGCCACTGATGCCGTGAGGCGCACCGCTGGGAATGAAACCTAATCGTGCCTATCAGGCCTCTGCCTCACATCGTGAGGATCGTGGCCTCCGGTCTGGTACAGTTCGAGTTCGCCACTGCCACTGTCTGATGCGTCACGATTCTTGTCGTGATTTTTTGAAGGCCTTGTCCTCATAACCGACCTATGCGCCTTTGATGACTTCGACGCCCTTGAAACCCGGGCTTTCCTCTGCACATTGGCGGAGTCACCGGATTCCTTGTCTGAAGAGGGTTGGTCGCAAACTGCAGGACCGATGGGCAGGATGATGGAGAGCGTGAGCCCGCCTGACGGTGTGGTGGTGGCGCAGATAAAGCCATGATGCGCCCTGACCACAGACAGCACAATCGACATGCCCAGCCCCGTTCCACCTTTCAGCCTTGCTCTTGAGGGATCAGCGGTGTAGAACCGTTCGAAAATCTGAGACTGTTTATTTTCAGGCACTCCTGGTCCATGGTCTGCAATGGCCGCAACGACATAGTTCGTGCCCTGCGAATCGGTTCCGCTGACCTTGGCGGACTGCAAGAGTTGTTCGAAGGAGACAACGGTGGGAGGCATGTGTTGAATGGCCTCTGGGCCGATTGTGGAACTGAATGTGCCCAAAGCGACATCCACAGGCGAATCCGAGGGAGTGTACCGATGGATGTTGCCGACGATATTCGTGAAGACCTGACGCAAACGGGACCCATCGCCATTGAGTTCGATCTTCGGAAACGCCCCAGGGACGAACGATAGACCGGCGGCTTTCAAGTCATAGGCTGGCGTGAGCCTTAACGAACACTTGGTGATGCTGCGCTCCGGATCGAGTGCATGCAAATCGTCCACGGAATCCTGAAACAGCTTATCCAACCTCACTGACTGAGTGATGTCAATGCCACGACCCTCGTCCAGCCTGGCGAGTGAAAGCAGATCCTCCACGAGCACGGTCATCCGAGAGCTGGATGCCTTGATATGGCCGATTGAATCGTCGGCACGCTCAAGGGCTCCTGGAAGCTCACGCTGCATCGTATACAGCTCTGCATAACCCTGAATGGCGGCCAGAGGGGTACGGAGCTCATGGCTGGCATCGGAGACGAACTGCTTCATCTTCTCCGTGGTCTCCTGCTGCTCGCGGAAGCTTGATTCGATGCGTGCCAACATGGCATTGAGCGATGCCGCCAGCGAGCCGACCTCGGTGTTCTTGGGAGCCGTGGGAACACGCTGGCTTAGATCGCCGGCTGCGATTTTAGCGGCTGTCTTTTCAATGCGTTTCAGCGGTTCCAGTGTGCGGCGCACCAACAGGGTGCCCAGCACAGCGCCTATGAGGATAATCGCAATACTGACATATATGGCGTCCCTTGTCAGAGTCCGGACAACATCAATCTGGTCGCTCAGCGAAATGCCGATATACACCACCTGCGTGATCGTGAGCTTACCGTTTTCATCCCTGTCTTGGCGAGCCAAAGCCAACACTCGCCAAGGAGCCTGAGCCCGTTCCAACATGGCCGAATCAGCCCCTGACGGTGCATTGATAAGCTTGGAGGTTGTGGTAAACGGCTGGCCTAGCTCCACACCGTTCATAGTGCCATTTGCAGGAAGAACCGGTTCGGAGACAACCCCTCCTTTGAGTGTGACGACGAGAGGCGTATAGACAATCCTGTTGTGTGCATCACGGTACTGCATGAAGTAATCATTGGGAACGCCCGAACCATTTTGGATGTTCTGCTGCTCCTCAAGCCACCTTGCGTTGTTGTAGATCAACGGAGCCTGGTCACGCAGCTGCGAATCGGCTTTTTCAAGCAGATAATTGCCGACGAGCTGACGGATGGCAAACGAGATGCCGAATGTGCCCACTGCAAGCAGGACAAGCATACAAGCCACTAATTTTGTAATCAATGGTATACTGTCGATACGTCGCAGCAGAATGCGATGCAACAGCCCGGACGAGAATCCAGACCCCTGATCGTCTGTGTGAGCCGTTTCAGTATCAGCGTTGGAACCCTTGCCTCCAGCAGAGACGGGATGTTCGCCGGAAGCGCCATCGCAAGCAGAATCCAACCCCGCCTCAACGGTATCGGGCATTGGCGCCTCTTGTGAATCCAAACCCGGTTTCGACTCGGTCATGAGCACCTATGCCTTTTTAGGTTCACGGATCATGTAGCCGATGCCACGTTTGGTCTCGATAAGCGGGGCCACCTTGTGCATTTTGCCGTCTGGGCCTTTCGTCTCCACACCATCGACCTTTTTGCGCAGATAGGATATGTAGGACTCCACAATGGCCGCGTCACCGCCCCAGTCATATTGCCAGACATGGTCGAGGATCTGGGCCTTCGAAAGCACGCGCCCCTCGTTATCCATGAGGTAACGCAGCAACTTATATTCCGTTGGGCTCAAATCAATCGGCTGCCCGGCTCGCGTGACATCGTGCGAATCCTCATTGATTTCGAGGTCGCCCACGCTGATGATGGGATCGTCTTCCACCTGCTCATGGGTACGTCGCAGAATAGCCCGAATACGAGCCACGACCTCCTCCAAACTAAATGGCTTAGTGACATAGTCGTCACCGCCAACGGTCAGACCCATAACCTTGTCCTGAGTGTCGTCTCGCGCCGTGAGGAAGAGCACAGGCGCGTCGATGCCCTCCTGACGAATGCGACGAGTCACCGTGAAACCGTCGATGTCAGGCAGCATGACATCGAGGATGATGAGATCTGGCTGCACCCGTTCGATGACTTCGATGGCCTCGGACCCTGAAGCAGCCGTGGCCACTTCAAAACCGGAAAAATGCAATGAAGCCACGAGCAAATCGCGAATCGAAGGCTCATCATCCACCACTACAATCGATGCTTCTATTGGTTTTGTCATGCTATTATCATGGCACCGATTACTGTACATTCCCTGAATGTTCTCTGGTTGTCAAATGAATAATGCGCATGCAAGGACATGCAACCTGCAATCAGCGGGAATGATGTGAACGTCTATGACGCGCGTGACTGTGCTTATGGCTATACCAGACAAACACCGCGGCAGCCGCCACGCATGCAGCAATAAGCGATACAACGACAACCGCAATCACGATTGTTCTGCGTGTGACCTCACGCTGATGCTCGATGGCCTTGATCTTCTCCATGAACGCTATAGCCGATCCGGGCCAATCCGGTGTATCCGAATGCTGCAGCGGCTCCAGGGAGGCTTGGGAAAGATCATCCACGTTCTTCTGCTTTTTGAGCCATTGATCAGAATTATTGGAGACGGCCACCACCAGCCTGCCGTCATTCGACGCCACAGCCAGCATGACGGTATTGGGCCGCGGCTTTGTCGATTCCAGCACAGTGGACACCCATTTATCTGGGTTCTTGGTCCCGCTGAAGTTCGCAAGATACAGGAGACGGACATACACCCCTGTCTGCTGGTGTGTAGAGAGGATTTCGTCATTGATTTTCGCCGACTGGCCACCGAGCAGGTTCTGGGTGTCCGTCACGGCTCCCTTGACGGCATCGGTACCGCTTTCCGACTGGGCGCCCCAAGCGGGAATGGCGCCAACGGCAAAAACAGGGCAAAATACCATAGCAACAGAGAGAAGAAACGTCAAAAGAGGCGAGAAACAACGCGAAATGCGCCGACCACACACCATGAACATGCCACCACTCACGGCCATCATCACAATCCTTTACATACGACAACAAAGCTGTAACCATAGTCTACCGCCCAGCGGTGTCGATATAAGTGAAACGGACATCACAATCCGCATTATGTAGTCAAGTCCGACAAAAAGGACATCTATCGGCTCTCAAACGTCCGTTTGAACAGACTCGCGACTTTCCAGTCAGATTAAACGGACAAAACCATAGCCCCGGCGTCAGTGGCAGAGCAGATAAAAATATGGATGCCTTCTGCTCGTTGTTATAAAACGGTCAGCAGGCATCCATATGACACCAAATGGATATCAATCCATCAAGTATCTGTGCTTTGGGTTGGAATCAGTAGCCCATGTCAGCGCCCTGGCCCTGAGCGGCGGCAGGTGCCGGCGGCTCAGGCTTATTGGCTACAACAGCTTCGGTTGTGAGGAACAGGCCAGCAATCGAAGCGGCATTCTGCAGCGCCGAACGGGTCACCTTGAGCGGATCTGCAACACCTGCAGCCAGCAAATCCTCATATGTGTTAGTTGCGGCATTAAAGCCTTGGCCGGCAGGCAGAGAACGAACCTTATTAAGGACCACATCACCGGACTCACCGGAGTTCTCGGCAATCTGCTTAATCGGAGCCTCAACGGCACGGAAGACAATCGCGGCGCCGGTGGCCTCTTCATCGGTCAGATCCTTGATCGCTGCAGTCTCTTCAGCCTTCTTGGCAGCCTGAACAAGAGCCACACCGCCACCAGGCAGCAGCCCTTCTTCCACAGCGGCCTTGGCATTGCGCACGGCATCCTCAATGCGATGCTTGCGTTCCTTGGCCTCAACCTCGGTGGCAGCACCGACCTTGATCACAGCCACACCGCCAGCCAGCTTCGCCAGACGCTCCTGAAGCTTTTCGCGATCATAGTCAGAATCCGTATTGTCGATCTCGGCACGAATCTGGGAGACGCGGGCAGCCACCTCGTCCTTGGAACCACCACCGGAGACGATGGTGGTCTCATCCTTGGAGACGATGACCTTGGAGGCGTGACCCAAAACGGACTGGTCAATGGAGTTGAGTTTCAGGCCCAAATCATCGGAGACGACCTGAGCGCCGGTCAGCACCGCGATGTCCTGCAACATGGCCTTACGGCGATCGCCGAATCCTGGGGCCTTGACGGCGCAGGAGTTGAACGTGCCACGAATCTTGTTCAAAATCAAGGTGGGCAGAGCCTCACCATCGACATCCTCCGCGATGATGAGCAGCGGCTTGCCGGACTTCATGACGAGCTCCGCGATGTGGACGATGTCTTCTTGGCTGGAAACCTTGCCACCTGTGAGCAGGATGTACGGGTCGTCGAGTACGGCAGTCTGTTCATCGTTGTTGGTGACGAAATACGGGGAAATATAGCCCTTGTCGAAGCGCATACCCTCGGTGAACTCAAGATCCAGACCGAAACGGTTGTTGTCCTCAACAGTGACAACGCCGTCCTGGCCGACCTTGTCGAGAGCCTCGGCGATCTTGTCACCGATCTCAGGGTCGCCAGCAGAGATGGTCGCCGTGGCGGCAATCTGTTCCTTGGTCTCGACATCGGTTGCGACGCTCATCAACTCCTTGACGATGGCATCCGCGGCCTTTTCGATACCACGCCGCAAGGCAATTGGATTGCCACCGGCAACCACGTTCTTAAGACCTTCGTGTACAAGAGCCTGCGCAAGAACAGTGGCGGTAGTGGTGCCGTCACCGGCAACGTCATCGGTCTTCTTGGCGACCTCCTTGACAAGCTCGGCACCGATGCGGGCGTAGGGGTCTTCAAGATCGATTTCCTTGGCGATGGAAACGCCATCATTCGTGATGGTGGGTGCGCCATAGGACTTATCGAGCACCACATTACGGCCCTTGGGGCCAAGAGTCACCTTAACAGTATTGGCCAGCTCATCGAGACCAGCCAGCATTCCTTGACGAGCTTCCTCGTCATATGCAATCATCTTTGCCATTCGTTCCTCCACTTATGGCTACATGTTCATTGACCCACCGAAGTCTGACTACCATTCGGCCGTCAGCTGCCAAGTGACACAGACAAACTTCAAGTGCTGATTGCAAGATTAGCACTCTCACCCTCAGAGTGCCAACACGTACCGATGATTGCGCTGTCGGCAAGAAAGCAAATACGACAAAAGGCTTGGAACGATACGGTTCCAAGCCTTGAAATAAATCACAGCATACGCAAATGCCGTCTACAGCCCACTACTTGCGCTGATGACGAGTCTTACGCAGCATTTTGCGGTGCTTCTTTTTGCTCATCCGCTTGCGGCGCTTCTTGATGATCGATCCCATCTGAAGCCTCCATTCCTAGACTGAAAGTTTGCAACTTGCCCAATAATACACGCTCAAGCCGACTTTGCTTCGCCGACACTCCCTATAGCGGGAACTTCTGATAGAACCGAAGCACCGAATCCTTTGCGCCAGTGGCCTCGAACACCACAGTGTCATTGGACCAGAGAGCCGTGGCCGACGACGTCTTGCCTTTACCGGATGCGCTTGATTTCGAGACCCCCTTGACGATATAGCTACCCGTAGTACTGCCGGATACCTTTATGTCCCCTTGGGCCAAATCAGTGCCGTCAAGCCCCTTACGCAACGTATCGTACTGCCCGACGGCAGCCTCATGTGACGACCATTGAGCCACAATGAGCGTTACGCCGGCCTTAGCCGAACCAGTTGAATACGTCAGGGTGTACTCTTCCAACGGCTTCGAATCCTTCCACTGACTACTGGAACCGGCCTTGGTGCGTGCAAAATTCAATACGCTGTCGGGCATGGCCTTCAACAATGCCGAAGCGTTTCCAGGAAGTTGCTGAGCCTTGATCGACGGGGTGGTCGGAGCGGACTTAGCTGACTGAGACTGCTGGGATCTACTCGATCCATCACTCTTACTAAAAGCCCAGCCTGGCCAGCCAAATGCCGAAATCAGAGCCAGAACGACAACTATTGCCGCTGCCGCAAAGACTGTAAAAAGACTTTTGCGAGAAGACGACGAACTCCCAGAAGAAGGGTGGTTATTGTTCTGGATTGTAGACATACGCCGTATTATTTCACAGCATGTTGACGCTTGGACGAGCCACGACCTATCTTCTGGGCCTTCTTGCCAGCCCTGGCTCCGAGTTCACGCGCCTCTTCATCTCTGCCTTCAGCCACGGCATTCCAATATTCAATCTTCATGCCCACGTACTCGCTACGGTCTTCAAGAAACCGACGTTCCTCATCAAGACGTTCCTGCTGACGCCGCAGCAATTCCATCTCGCCCTCGGCGCCGACCTTGCCTTCCGACCGATTCGCCATGTACTTACGCATATCGGCAAGAGGCATGCCCGTTGCGGAAAGACAGGAAATGGTGGTGAGGTCCTCCAAATCGGCATCGTCATAAATGCGATGTCCTGAAACAGGGTCGCGACGAATACCTGTGATAATGCCAATTTGCTCATAATACCGCAATGTGCTTTCGGAGAGCCCACAGTACAGTGACGCCTCACGAATGGAATGCCAACGTTTGGTCCATGATCCAGCAACATCACTCCGGTCCGTCAAACCAGAGGCCTCCTGATCCGTGGCATAACGTGGCGTAACCGTTTCCTCACTGTGGACCATCGACGCCGTGGGGAATTGCGTCTGTTCATTGAATGACATTGCAACCATTGTCAAGTACTCCTGACTCTATAGGAAAACGGCGATACGAAACCAACAACACTGCAACACGAATATGCCCTGCCAGCCAGTGCATTCAACCACTTGGTGTATCAAGCCTTCACAACCCAACCAACCTGGTCTTCTTGCACACTTCGGTTGGACTACGACACCCAATGAACGCAGTGCATGACTGCCCCAGGCACGACGTCAGTCCAGCTTGGCGTATTCTGTCTCATCCACAGGCTCCAACCAATCAGTGGGGGTGCCTGCAGCCATGACGGCGATATGGGCGAAAGCATGATTCGGGCTAGCACCATGCCAATGCTTGGCCTCAGCGGGAATCACCGCCACATCGCCAGGCTCAAGCTTCTTGATGGGTTCACCTTCAATCTGATAATACCCCACACCGCCCACGGCAAGCAAAATCTGCGCGGCACCATGATGCACATGCCAGTGGTTAATGCAACCAGGCTCAAAAGTGACGTTGCTCACCCCGACCTTGTCGTCCCCACCGAGCGGAGCTAAATAGCTCTGTCCAGTAAAGTATTGTGCATACGCATCATTGGGTTTGCCGAGTTCAAACGGGCTTGGGTTGTTGGATTCATTGATTGCGGTCATAACGACTTCCTTTGTTTGCAACAATCGGTGGCTTGGGCCGGAATACCGCCGAATACACTGGCTGGATTACCAGAACACCATCAACCCTAAAGACTTAAAGTACTCGAAGTCAAATTGATTGCTTATATGCGATACGACGATATATTAAGGGTCCGCCATTGCCATTGACGGCACTATTTACCGCAGACTATGCGTAACGCCTACAGATAGTGCCAAAACACGGCATAACATGCCATCAGACAACCCAGAAACTGCAGATAATGCCAGAATACGGCATTATCTGCAGGCACTCATCTGCATCACCGCAATAAGTGCCATGCAAAGGCATAATATGCAGGCATTCATTTGCGACGCAACAAATAGTGCCAGAATACGGCACAACATGTCGGAGTTTAGCGAGATTCGCACAAATCCCTACGGATAATGACGAATAATGGCATTATCTGTAGAAGTAGCACAGATTCGGTCGCACCGATTGGCTAGCGTCGAGGTATGGCGAAAAGCACAACACAATACGTATGCTCAGAATGCGGATGGAACGGCGTGAAATGGTACGGCCGTTGCCCTGAATGCGGGCAGTGGGGCACCGTGGAGGAATTTCACGAAGCACGTCCCGCAGCTACCAAACGCACCGCTGCGGCCGGACGCACCTCGCGCACCCAGCCCGGCGTGGCACCGATGGCAGGTGCGGCTGCAGCGCTGCCCATCACCGACATCAGCACCGACTCCGTGGCGCGCATCCCCACCGGCTTCAGCGAATTCGACCGCGTGCTCGGCGGCGGCGTGGTGCCTGGATCCGTAGTGCTGGTTGCCGGAGAACCAGGCATCGGCAAGTCCACATTGCTATTGGAGACTGCTGGAAATGTGGCACGAGAGAAACCCAAACGCCCCGTGCTGTACATCTCCGGTGAGGAATCTCAGGCACAGGTGCGCATGCGTGCCTCACGCATCAACGCCGTCGAACCCAACCTGCTGATGGCCACCACCACCGACCTCGCCACGGCTTTGGCCTTGATTGAACAGCACAAGCCCAGCCTGACCATTGTGGATTCGGCGCAGACCATCGTCTCCCAAGACGTCGACGGCATCTCCGGCGGCTCCACTCAGGTGCGCGAGGTGGCGAGCGCCTTGATCGACACCGCCAAGACCCTCGATATTCCGGTCATGCTTGTGGGCCACGTCACCAAGGATGGCTCGATCGCAGGCCCTCGCACCCTGGAGCATCTGGTGGACGTGGTCTGCCAGTTCGAAGGTGACAGCCAGACGGCGCTGCGCATGCTGCACGCGGCCAAAAACCGCTTCGGACCCACCGACGAGGTGGGTTGCTTCGACATGAGCGGCGAGGGCATCGAGGAGGTCACCGACCCGTCCGGTCTGTTCCTCTCCCCCGACGACGCACCGGTGGAAGGCACCTGCATCACTTTCACCCTTGACGGCCACCGCAGCCTGCCAATCGAGGTGCAAGGTCTCGTCACCAAATCCGTGTTGCCCACACCACGACGCAACACCAACGGCATCGACCAGAACCGGCTTGCCATGCTGGCGGCGGTGCTCTACCGACACGGGCGGGTGAACCTGCTCGCCAACGATCTCTACGTCTCCACCATTGCCGGAGGCCTGGCCAAGGAACCCGCGTGCGACCTCGCCATAGCGGCCGCGCTGGCCAGTGCGGCCAAATCAAGGCCTATCGCGCGCACCACCTGTGCCATCGGCGAGATCTCGCTGACCGGGCAGATACGTCCCATCCCCCAGCTGGCACACCGCTTGAACGAAGCCGCACGTCTGGGCTTCACCCGTGCGGTGGTGCCCGCCACCCGCGCCCATGCTAGGAAACCGAAGCCGATTGCAGGTCTCGACATCGTCGAGGTATCCTCA
The DNA here is from genome assembly GCF_058505595.1 of Bifidobacterium sp. ESL1118. Classification (NCBI taxonomy): domain Bacteria; kingdom Bacillati; phylum Actinomycetota; class Actinomycetes; order Bifidobacteriales; family Bifidobacteriaceae; genus Bifidobacterium; species Bifidobacterium sp. ESL1118. Next base: position 666,207 of record NZ_CP196371.1, on the reverse strand, counting down.
CTGCGAGATGCGCTAGACACACTACTGAGTTAGTCTGCCAGAAAAAGCAGGCACCGTTTCATCGTTATACAGACCGACTCTGCGGCATTTAGCACGTGTCACCACCAAACAACTGGGGCACCGAGCGGCAGACCATGATTCAAGGAGCTATTGTGATGAGTGACGCCATCGCATTGGAGAACATGAGCGACTATGCCAGGAGCGTGGTTAAGCAGCTAGGGCTCAAGCCTCATCCCGAAGGCGGATGGTACCGGCAAACGTGGGCCAGTGCCAAGGCCACGCGGAAAACGGAATCAGGAGAGGTAGACCGACCCTTATCCACGCTCATCTACTTCCTGCTGGCACAAGGCGACGCCAGCGCATGGCACAAAGTGGATGCCGACGAGATATGGCTGTGGCACGGCCCTGCCACCGTCACCTTGGAGTTGGGTGGCACCGGGGAGTCACCTGAGGACGACCCCACCAAACGCAAGACCGTGCTGCTCGGCTCAGGATTTGCCGACGAAGGCACCGAGAACGATCAGAAACCCATCGGCCAATTCATCATCCCCGAAGGCTGCTGGCAGCGCACCGTCCCCGGCAAAGACGATGCTGTCGTCTCGTGCGTAGTAAGCCCTGGCTTCACCTTCAACGGGTTCACCCTGGAGTGACACGGCAACACCGTCAATTTCCATATACAAGGGACCCCTAGTGCTTATCTCGCTGATTGACTTGTAAGCAATTGCTCCATCAGAAACAAATAGGGCCAAACGCAAATTTGCATGCGCATTTGCGGAACCACGCGGCGGCGACGCAATAACGTGATATCGAAAATTTCGATGCCACCTTCCGCTACTGAACTCGAGTTTTCGGCACAAATAGCTGATTCGGTAGTGCACTACGATTAGTATGGATGCGTTCCACACCTCACCGACACCTTAAGAGATCCGGCATTGCCATGCAAGAGCCATCAAGGTAGTCAAGCAGCCCAGGCGTCGGAATCCAGGAGAGAAATCAACCATAGGGAGCGTTCCATGAGTGTATTGCATAATCATTGTTTCAAAGCTGTGGCGGTGGCACTGAGCGCCGCCGTGCTCATGCTGGGTGCCGGCTGTGGGTCAAGCAACAGCGGCCAGTCTTCGAATACCGGAAACAGCGGGCAGAGCAGCTCAACGGATGTCAAGAAACTCACCGTGACCCCCGGCAAACTCACCGTCGCCACGGGAGAACCGGCCTATGCTCCGTGGGTGCTGAACGACAAGCCCGAAAGCGGCAAGGGGTACGAGGCTGCACTGGCGTACTCCCTGGCCGGTCGCCTCGGTTTCGAGAAGTCGGATGTGAAGTGGGTACGCACCACGTTCGACGAAGCCACCGCACCCGGTGCCAAGAACTGGGACATGAACATCCAGCAGTACACCATCACCGAGGACCGCAAGCAGGCCGTGGACTTCTCCCCGAGCTACTACAACGTCAAGCAGTCCATCGTGGTGCGCAAGGATTCCAAGTACGCCAAGGCCAAGACCGTCAAGGCGTTCAAGGCAGCCACCGTGGGCGCCATGGTCGGATCCACTTCGCTCGACTTCGCACAATCCAAGATCAAGCAGGACATCAAGATCTTCAACGACAACGCCGCCCTGGCCCAGGCGCTCGACGCCAATCAGATCGATGCCATCGTCCTTGACACCCCAACCGCGGTTGACGTTGTCAAGGCCAATCAGGTGAAGAACTCCGTTGTGGTCGGCCAGATTCCAGGCTCGGACGATCCTGAAGGCACCGGTGCCGTGCTGCCCAAGGGCTCCAAGCTCACGCCGGCGGTCACAAAGGCGATTAATGCCATGAAGAAAGACGGCACACTCGATAAGCTGCAGAGCACCTGGCTCAAGGAATACACCACCGATATTCCGATGCTCAAGTAACCCAATACCGAATCCGAACCGACCGATATCGATTCATTGAGCAGCGAAGCGTGGCGAAGGCACAGCCAATCAAGTGCATTCGCCACGCTTTTTTGTGCAGAAGCACCACAGGCCTTTTGCACGCAACTGCTCATTATTGCGCAGGGCCCAGTAGTTCGGCGTATCGAGTATGTTTGCATATGTTAATACCGGCACACAGAAATCGAATCCTATGAAAAACGAACCATCGCAACGCAGCAGCGTGGAGCTTGGCAGGCGAGCCTATAGACAGCGGCAAAGCGAAAAGTCAGTGGCCACCAGCATAGTCAGTACGTTGGTGCTCATTGCGCTCATCGTGATGGGCCTTCATTTCTCGCCCGGTTGGCCACGAGTGAAACAGTCGTTCTTCTCAGGTAAATACTTCATGCAGTCCTTCCCCAGCATCTTGAATGGTCTGTGGGTCAATGTCGAAGTGCTGATTGTCGCTGTGATTGGAGTGGCTGTTTTCGGCACGCTCATCGCCGTGCTACGAACCAGCAAATCAGCCGTGCTCTTCCCGCTGCGGGCGCTGATGGTGATCTATACCACCGTAATGCGCGGCATCCCAATGATCGTGGTGCTGTACCTGATTGGTTTTGGCATTCCAGGGCTTGAGATTTTCGGCCGCATCCCACCGGTGATTCTCGGCACGGTGGCAGTAGTGATGTCGTATTCCGCCTATATCGGAGAGGTGCTTCGGGCCGGGTTCCAAGATGTGAACCCATCTCAACGCGCCTCTGCAAGGTCACTCGGACTGACCAATGGACAGACCATACGACTAGTGGTCATTCCGCAGGCTCTACGCAGCGTGGCACCGGCACTGATGAACGATTTCATCTCCATGCAGAAGGATGTGGGCCTCATCTCCACCCTCGGGGTGGTGGATGCGGTACGTGCGGCGCAGATCGCATCCTCAAAATATTTCAACTACACCCCGTATGTGGTGGCCAGCTTGCTCTTCATAGCACTGAGCATACCGTTCATCTTCCTCAATGACTGGTATGCGGCCAAGCTTCGCCGCCGCGAACAAAGCGGCGGCACGGTATGAGCACCATGAACGAGAATGCGCAGGCCAGCGAGGTGCAAAACAAGACAACGCGCCAAAGTCCGCGGTGGACAGGCAATACCTCGTCCAATAAGTCCATGGCCATGGCGCATGAAACGGAACGAAACATGCACAAGAACAACACAGAGCTCAGACCTCATGCAACTGCTACTCACAGTCGCCCCCGTAACAACGGCACGGAAGGTTCAGACCGGCCTGTGCTCCGTGTAAGCAGCATTGCGAAATCATTCGGGGACAATAGCGTGCTGCGTGACATCTCCTTCGACATCCATCCGCACGAAGTGGTGGCCCTGCTTGGGCCGTCCGGCTCAGGCAAATCCACACTCATGCGCTGCATCAACCTGCTGGAGCGAGTGGACGACGGGCAGATATGGCTTAATGGCACGGATATCACCGACCCACAGATCAACGCCGACCAGAGCCGGTCACGCATCGGTGTGGTGTTTCAGCAGTTCAATCTCTTCCCGCATATGAGTGTCCTGAAGAACGTGACACTCGGGGCGGTCAAGGTGCACCACATGCCCAAAGAAGAAGCCAATGAGAAGGCCATGGGGCTGCTCAAACGCATCGGCATGGAGAGCAAGGCACGCACCTACCCTGACCAGCTCTCCGGCGGCCAGCAGCAGCGCGTGGCCATCGCCAGAGCGCTGATGAGCGAGCCGGAGCTCCTGCTGCTGGACGAAATCACCTCCGCGCTCGACCCGATGCTGGTGGGCGAGGTGCTGGCCATGGTGCGCGAGCTCAAGGAACAAGGCACCACCATTCTCATGGCGACGCATGAGATGCAGTTCGCCGAGGACGCCGCCGACCGCGTGATTCTGCTGCAGGGAGGCATCATCACCGAGAACGGGACGCCAAAGGCTGTGATGCACGACTCACAGAACTCGCAGACTCGCGAGTTCTTCAGCCATTTCCGCGGGCTGTGACAGTTTTATTGTGTAAAAGCACCTTAATCGCAATCGTTGGAAATTCTCAAAGTGGGCAAATGACATTCCGATTCGTTCGGTAGGGAGAAATCTACAATATCGTGTGCAATATAACATCAGGGATGGCAAAATTCCAACGATTTGAATTCCGCCGTCCCTGATTTTTCGATGTAATCTCCCTACCAAACGAAATCAAAGACTAGTTTCTGCCTTCCTGCCGCGAATTGACCTCAAGAGTCTGATCTACGTAGTCCTGCATGGCCTGTTTGAGTTCGTCCGAGCCACTGAACGCCACCTGGGCACGTAAAAACCCCGTGAACTCGACGCGCACTCGGTGGCCGTAGAGATTCAGCCAGTCATCGGTGATGGCATAGGGCTCGATGACCCGCGCCACCTTGCCCAATTCACCACGATACGTGGGTTTGGTCCCTATCGAGATTGCCGCCTGCCAACGATACTGCGACCCAGAGGCCATACGGGCCTCATCGTGGGAGAAATCGATTTGTACGGGCCTGCCCTGCACTGCCTTAGTCTTCGCGGTTGCATTCGTCCTCTCCGCGTGAGCCACATCCTCGTCCTCTCCCACATCAGTCATATCAGGAGTCTTGCCGGCAGATACATCACTGTTTGCGCCATCATCCGGATACTCGTTCCCTGCTTCGTCAAAACCGCTTTCCTGCTGCTCTTCGGCCGTACCAAGATCGATGAGCCAGCCCGCATACACGCCATCCACCGGCACATAGCCTTCGCTGTCGGCCGCCAGGTTGGCGGTCGGGAAGCCCAACGAGCGTCCCATCTGCTCGCCATGCACCACCACGCCTTCGACTGCGTGCGCACGGCCGAGCACATCGTTCGCCGCCTGCACACAGCCTTGGGAGAGCAAGTACCGAACGTTCGACGAGCTCCAGACGCGTGTCTCATGTGCATCATGCGCCTTGCTCCAAGCACGCATGGAGGTCTTGCCCAAACCGGCGCGGGGATCGGCAGGCTCCCCCAAATGATTCTCGGCGGGCGGCTCGGGGGTAATGACCCGAGGCACGCGAACCTGTCCCGGCCCCAAATCACTGACCACATCGAGTTCGAAGAGGCGTGTGGCCTGCGCCAGAGCATCAATCTCCTTGACCCCGCCAGAGCGGCCCGCACCCATGGTGGCGTCCAATCCAAGTACCAACGTACGCATGCCAAGCTTGCCCACGAGCTGCCCCAAAAAGAAGCGATAAGACTTGGCTGCGAAGGCGAGCGTGTAATGCACCATCAGCACATGGTCTATTCCCATGGAACCGAGCACACGCAAACGTTCATCGACACCGGTGAGCAAATCAGAATCCACGAAGCCCTCCGGTGGCTCTTCACCGTCGTGCGCAGCAGCATAGGAATGGACCAGCGAAGGACGCGTGTCGAACATCACCACCACCGAAAGCGAGCCGGTCTTCTTCGCCAATTCGGCAACGCGCCTCACCACAGCCTGATGACCCTTATGCATGCCGTCGAACGTGCCCACCGTCACCACCGTATGCTTAGCCAAGCTCAGTAGCGGCCAATCCACCAGACCTGTCACATCAGGCATCAATTTCGTTACCTTCACAGTTCCACTCCCCACAGATGATTTATAACTCATCTACTCTAGCAACAGCTGCAGCATCAGTCGAGCATTATCATCAATCGGCCCAATCCACGCATTGGCATTCGGCAGTATCAGAATTATCCACCGATACTCTTGTTTCCTTGTTTCTCAAGGCCAGCAGGCCAAACTTTACATTTTTAGACAAAGGCATCAAAGGATAACTTTCCCTGAACAGACCCTTATGCTAACGCAACAGTGTATCTGGTCTTTTAATTGCTCGGTTGGTCGGTCTGCCTATCATATGACCCAGGGGGCCAAGGCATGGAAACGACGTACGAGAAGGCCGGATGCAAGCAGTTCTTCAAGAAGCACAAAGGCACCGAACAGAACGTACGCCAGCTGGTCGATCAGGCTCTTGAGGCGCAGGCAGCCACCGGCATGGCCAAATGCAAGCGCGCCGCGTCATCGCGTGTGAACGGGCACATTGTCTATGAATGCAGGGTCAATCTGAGGCTCGACGGGTCGGTGCGCCTCGCCTTCACCATGGATGGAAAGAAGGCGGACGTGCTATTCATCACATCCACACTGCAAAAGGACGAATTCACCCACGAGCTGGAACGAGCGCTGAAAGAGGTCGGAAAATGAGGATGATCGCAGTCAAACAGGCCATCAGCATGATGGAGAACGCCGCAGCCCCCCGGTCGCAGTACACTTCAATCACACTGTTGACGGCTAAGAAAGACCGGTCGGTGAGCCTTGCCAAGGACAGCAAGACGCCCGGTTTGGTGACGCTCAAGGAGCAGGGCTACGAAGACTGCGCCGTCGCCTTCGACACCTCGAAATCACTCAATGAGTGCAAGCATGCCATCAAACAGGCGTTCAAGCGCGAATTCCCCCGCAGTCACAAGGTCTACGTCAACACAGAACACTGAAGTTCATCACGCTTTTTATTCGGCAAGGAGATTCCCGTAATCGATCATAAAAAAACAAAATCAGGAATGGCGGAATTCCGCCATTCCTGATTCATTCTTCCACGCAGCAAACAAACAATCTCCCTACCGAGTGGATTTAACTCCTACGCTCAGTGCGTTGGAGTGGGATCGACGACATCGTGGGCGATGTCGGCAACCACCGGCACGATCATCGGCTTGCGGTGCAGCTGACGTGCCACCCATTCCCCGATGGTGTGGCGCATGATCTGCTGCAATGCGTGAGTGTCATGCGTGCCATGCATCATGGCATCCTCGAGCTGTTCAATAATCTGGTTGCGCACCTTCTTGAACTCACCCTCGTCCTCGGCCATGGCGTTGAGATAGATCTTCGGGCCGGTGACCACATTCGCGTTCTCGGTGTCCACCACGGCAAAGCAGGAGACAAAGCCCTCTTTACCGAGTATCAGTCGCTTCTGCAACTCATCATCTGTGAGCTGGCCAACGGTATCTCCATCAACATACACATAGCCGCACGGCACGGAGCCAACCACAGCAGCCTGGCCGTGGTAGAGATCGACCACGTCGCCGTCCTCGGCAAGGACCACGTTGTTCGGGTCCACACCCGTCTTGACGGCCACGAGGCCATTGGCCACCAAATGGCGGTTCTCGCCGTGGATGGGCATGACGCACTTGGGCTTGAGGATGTTGTAGAAGTAGGTGAGCTCGCCCTCGTTGGAGTGGCCGGAGACATGGATGGCGGCGTTGTCGCGGTTGATGACGCGCGCACCCTTCTGCACCAGCTTGTTGATCACTCCGTAGACCTCATTCTCGTTGCCGGGGATGAGAGAGCTTGCCAGCACCACCGTGTCGAACTCGTTGATGGTGATGTCGCGGTGGTTGCCGTCGGCGATGCGGCCAAGGGCGGCCATCGGCTCACCCTGCGAGCCGGTGCACATGTAGACGATCTTATCGTCGGGCAGGTCCTTGGCCTTCTTCAGGTCGACGATGATGCCCTCGGGCAGGTGCAGGAAGCCAAGATCGGCGGCAATGGACATGTTGCGCACCATGGAACGTCCCACGAAGACGACCTTGCGGCCCACCTTCTTTGCAGCATCGACCACCTGCTGAACGCGGTGCACGTGGCTGGAGAAGGATGCGACGATGATCTTCCGTTTGGCCTCGCCGAAGGCGCGCTCCAGTTCGGGGCCGATGGTGGTCTCGGGCTTGACGAAGCCGGGAACCTCGGCGTTGGTGGAGTCGACCATGACCATGTCGACGCCCTGCTCACCAAGCTTGCCGAACTCCACGAGATCGGTGATGCGGTGATCGATGGGCAGCTGGTCAAGCTTGAAGTCACCGGTGTCGATGATGGTGCCGGCCGGGGTCTTGATGCACACGGCGAGCGCGTCGGGGATGGAGTGGGTGACGGCGATGAACTCGAGGTTGAACGGGCCTACCTTGAGCTTGTCTCGCCCGTCGACCTCAACGCAACGCGGGTTCTGGTGATGCTCCTCGCACTTGGCCTTCACAAAGCCGAGCGTGAGCTTGGAGCCGATCAGCGGAATGTCAGGACGAAGATTCAGCAGATAAGGCACGCCACCGATATGGTCTTCATGACCGTGGGTGAGCACAAGTGCCTCAATGTCGTCGAGCCTGTCCTTGATGTAGCTGAAATCAGGTAGGATGAGATCAACGCCCGGCTGGGATTCGTCAGGGAAGAGCACACCGCAGTCGACGAGCAGCAGATGCCCGTTGTACTCGATGACGTTCATGTTGCGGCCGATCTCGCCCAGACCACCGAGCGGAATCACACGCATGGAGCCCTTGCGGTACTTCGGCGGTGCGATGAGACGCTCACCTTGAGGAGTGGTGCTCTTGGGGTCACGGATGGCCGGAGTCATGCTGCGGCCGCCACGCGAGGCACCACGACCCTTACCGCCCTGTCGAGAACCGGAACGAGAACCAGCAGCGGAGCGCCCCGAACGTTCGCGGGAACGACCCTCACCACCACGATTCCTTGAGGAAGACGACTTACGAGACACGCCTGAATCAGAGGACGAACGGGCGGACCTCTTGGCGGCCTTCGATCGGGAAGCCGAATCATCTGGTTCTACAAGCTGTGTCTCCACCAATTGTGAAAGCTCCAAATCACTGGGCTGATCCGACTTACCCGAAGAACGACGCGAGCCCCTGACCTTATTCGCACGTGAACGAGTCGATTTTACATCTGTTGCAGTGCCGGCATTGTTGGAACCGGTCTGCTCCTCGCCCAATGCGGAAACCCCCAAACCTCTGTCAGATTCGGAAGAATCGATACTTTTTGTTGACTTACTTCCACGCCTATGCGAGGAAATTGATTTTTTTTCTGTTGTTACCATTATTTTCTTCTGTTTGTGTCTGCAGATTGAGCAGACGTAATTACAACCATATAAATGACCTGAACACGGTTCTAGAGAAGGCCCGAAGCCTGCATTCCCTCTTTTGCCCGAGCGAATTCAGCAACCCCTGGACCTACATTCGGCAAGCGCATATAGGTCTCATCAAGCCAACCACGCTCATGAAGCGCGGCCTTGGCCATGACGCCTTGGAAACCAGTGCCATTGATGGATTCGACCAGAGGAACCAAACGAAGTGCCAATTCACGCGCCTTGTCCATATCACCGGCATCAAACGCCAATGCCAATTGGCTCATAGGTTCTGCAGCGACATGGGCTATAACCGAAATGATTCCTACGGCACCAATGGCAAGGAACGGCAGATAGAGCGCATCGTCTCCTGAATACCAAGTAAGACCGGTCTCTCCACGCTTGCGTATGGCCCCCGACAAATCTCCAGTGGCGTCCTTGACGGCCTTGACATGGTCGAGACCGGCCAATCTCACATAGGTGTCAAGTGTGATATGCAACCCCGTACGCCCTGGAACATCGTACACGATAATCGGCTTTTCCGCAGACTCGTCGACCGCACGATAATGCTGGAAGACGCCCTCTTGGGAAGGCCGGGAATAATAAGGCGCCACCACGAGCACCGCATCTGCACCGGCCTCTTGGATCTGTTCGACCATACGGACTGTGTGCGCGGTGTCATTTGAGCCCGCCCCGGAAATCACAGGGACATCGACGGCCTCTTTGACCACACGGACGATTTCAACTTTCTCATCCATGTGCGTCACCGGAGATTCGCCTGTGGTGCCGTTGACCAACAGTCCGTCGGCACCACTGTGCACCAAATGCCTCGCCAAGTCGGCGGTCATCTCAAAATCCACGGAACCATCGCTCTTCATCGGAGTGACCATAGCCGGTATGACCCGGCCAAATGGCGCGGGTCCAAGAAGATGTCGTGATGATTCAGTCATATTTTGAGTTTACTTCACAAGCACGACGCTCGAACCGAAACCGACATTCAGAGAGCTCATCCAGCAACGGCCATAGCCTCCCGGTAGAAGACCTTCCACCTATAGATCGAGAAAGGCATCGAGACCCACAGTGAGCCCGGGGTAGGCGCCGGATGCAACCTTGGTCACAGCCAAGAGGACGCCAGGCATGAAGGAGGAACGCTCGAAGCTGTCGGCACGGATGACGAGCTGCTCGCCGGTGTTGCCTAGCAACACCTCCTCATGCGCATTGAGCCCTTGGAGCCGCACGGCGTGCACATGGACACCGTCAATCACCTGCCCACGAGACACCTCTTCTCCCTGGGTGCCGTCTGGCATAGGGGCGCAACCCGCCTTGGCTCGGGAATGCGCAATGGCTCTGGCGGTGTGGATGGCTGTGCCGGAGGGAGCATCGACCTTGTCGGGGTGGTGAAGCTCGATGACCTCAGCGGAAGTGAAATAGGGTGCGGCCTTGGCCGCAAACACATCCGCAAGCACTGCGGAGATGGCGAAGTTGGGAGCGATGAACACGGACTGCCTGTCTGGATTCGGCGCCTTGGAAAGGGCCCGACTCACCTGGTCATACTTCTCGTCGGTCCAGCCGGTGGTGCCCACCACCACGTTGACACCTTGAGCAACAAGGTTCAGCACGTTCCCTACTGTGGCACTCGGCACGGTGAACTCAACAGCCACATCGGTATTGTCCGGACTGACCGCACGAATGTCATCATGCCCATCAAGGCCAAGCGCCAAATCCATACCGGCGTCTTGCCCAACGGCGGCGACCACGCTGGAACCCATGCGCCCCTTGGCGCCTATAACCGAAACCCGAACGTTATTCATGCTTCCCGCCTTTCGTTACTGCTCACATTGTAGCGTGCGCCCCTACGACACCGCCACAGCCCTCTGACACATATGGCAGATCAGCGATGTCTACGGGCCAGCCACCAACCGAACAAGGCCAAGGGCACTGCCAAGAATGTGGTGAGAATAGGCAACAGCAGGCCGACGTGCGGGCTGGATGCATCGAGCACGAAACCGGCAAGGGTGGAACCGAACGAACCGCCGACCGAGCCAGCCGTGCTCACCCAGGAAAGACCTTCGGTCAATGACGAATCGGGAACGATGTCCTTGACGATAAGATTGCCCGTGGCGAAACATGGAGAGACGCATAGGCCGGAGACCACGGAAAACAGCGCCAGAAGCGGCAGGCTATCCATTGCCAGACGACAGCACACATAGCCTAAGGTGAGCAGCGAAAGGAAAATCACCAAATGCTTCCAATGGGAGCCTTTCAGCCTGGCAGAGCCGAACGCGAACGCGCCGATGCACGATCCTACGGCGAACATGGCCAGCTGGAGCCCCAGGAACTGCTCGCGACCGATGGCCTTCATCATGGCGGTGACGGATACATCGAACTCATTGAAGCTCATGTTGAACACCACGAACACCACAAGCAGAGGAACCACCCCCGCATAGAGCAACGCGCTTTTGGGCTTGGACACCCCACTGTGAAGTTGCTCAAAACGCATCGGCTCCGAACCATTTGCACGTCCACCGACATTTCCGGAACCAATTGCGGCTGCTGTGTCTAGTTTCCGCGATGCCTGGACCTCCACAGTCTCGACGACCGGGGGTTGGGTGTTCTTGAGCGAGAAGAACACGGCCCCTCCCACAGCACAGGCCGCGGCCGGCACGAACAACTGAGAGACGGGGTTGACGGATGTGGCAAGGAACGCAGCCAGGATTGGACCCAGAATAAAGACCATCTCGTCGATGCCGGCCTCCATGGCATACGCCGCATTGAGCAGGTCAGGGCTTTTCTCACCTCGAAGCGTATAGGCCCAGCGGGTACGGACCAAGGCACCGAAGGCGAATTGGGTCAAGCCCATCAGCACCGCAAGCACGAACAAGGCTGGAATCGGCACTTTGTAGAGCGCAGCGAAGGCGAAGGCCAACATCATCACCACGGAAAGGGTCAGACACGGCCAACCCACCTTACCTTGTCCGAATCGGTCGAACAGACGGGCATAGAACGGCGTGACCGCGGCAACGGCGAGAATGTAGACGGCGCTCATGGTGCCGGCGATGGTCCAGTTGTCGTAGATATGGTTGAGCGCCAGCACGATGCCGAGGCTGATCATGGAAATCGGCAGACGCGCCACAGCTCCCGATATGCAGAATGACTTGGCGCCGGGAAACGTGAATAGCCGCGAATAAATCGAAAACCGTCCACCGGAACGCTTGACATTGTCGTTCTTGGTGATTTGCCCCCTACTCACGTGACACCGCCTTATACCTGACCTGACTCACCTTTCGTGGATCTCCTGCATAAACGAACATTTCCTCACCCAACGGGCCCGATGCGTTTAAGGCTTCGTCTTGGCCGCCTGACTGGGATTGCGAGGCATCAAAATGGCGTTTGGCCACACATTCCATGCCGTGTGCGTCATAGAAACCGACATCACAGGTGGAGTCGGTGTGTAGATAGAAGCGGCTGACACCAGAGTCGGTCAAGTATCCCAACGTACGATTCCACAGTCCACCGCCCACTCCGTGTCCATGCGCCGCCCCTGAGACAACGAAAAGCTCCAACTCGGCCTGGCAGGTGCGGTCCACCCCGCTTTCGGATTCCATCTGCCGCTCAAGTGCAAAGCCGCGCCTCACCTCGGCAAGCAGCTTCTGCCCCTGCCGCGTTTCAGCAAGTCGTTGAGCACTTTCGTGCAACGCCGTTTGAGCTTTGGCGAACAGCGGGAATCGACCCGGCACACGAGTCAAGAGAACACCCAGAAACCCGCCCCCCAGACGCACCACTTCGGCATGCGTGGAAGGAGCGAGATAATGGTACACAAAATATGCGGAACACAGCCGAGATATCTTGGAATCCTGCGGCGACTTGCCACCTATACCCCACGTGGCATCGAATTGCGCGATGACATCGTCAACATCGCTCCAAACCATCGGAGCGTAGACCGCCCCTAAACCTGCATTGCCATTGCCTTGCCCCACAGCTACCATATCAACAACTACCATTCTTCTCTGGGCAGCTTTTCAAGTTGCCCTACCTACCTATTGCGAATGCGGAGCCTTCCGTTGAAGTCAAAGCAGAAACGGCTCCATCAACTAATCGTTATCAGAACCCTCTACCACACCAGCCTTCAGCTGAGCCAGAATCTGCTCCTGCGTTTTGGCCTCGGCATGTATTTCACGGTCGGATTCATCGGGTTCACTTAGGTAATATAGTGTAGCGTCGATTTGTGCCAAAGGCACACTCTCGCTCACCGAGAACAACAGACGATACATGTCGAGCTGAGCGAGCTTATGCGCAACATCTTCAGGCTGAACCGGCTTACGGCCCGTCTTCCAATCCACAATGGTGTAGCGTTGACGTTGCGGCGACGCCCCTTGGCCATCATCGACACCGGCATGGATGCGATCATGGGCATCATCTGTTTGCCGAGCCTTTCCACCTGCGATGTCGCCCAACCCTCCATAGAACACAGCATCGAGCTTGCCGTTGATAATCTGGCCGCCTAGCTGGGGCACCGAAACCACAATCTGCCGCTCGGCTGCAAACGGGCATCGCCTTGCCCATCGCGAGCCGACCAACCGTCTCTCCCACTGGCGAATACGACCCTCATCCTTGCCTTCACCGGCTTGAGGCCGAGTCTCGGCGGCTTCGAGCTCTGCAACCATGGCCTCCCGACTCTCCTCTGTGAAATCTGACATTGCATCCGCACCATCCTGTGCATTGCCGGCATCCGCACCGTCATATGCATTCACGAAACGCTCGGCCCAGGCATGGAACCGCGTGCCTGCCTGCGCCGCAGGTGAGGAAACGCTGGGGATGGGGCGCACGAGCCCACGCCAATACCGGATGGCCTGATTGTCGTCAAGATGCCCCGACCGGGCCTGCAGATCGGTGACGTTCTGCCGACGATGCTCCAACAACCGCTCCCCACGCCGACGCACATCGGCATCCAACGAATCGCGACTACCTGACCTTCGATGCACATCGGCCTTATTCGTCTGATTCTGCATCTCTGCCCGAACTTCCCGCCCAGCTCCATTCCACGGCATGAGGTCAGGGTCTGCAACCAACGTCTGGGCCCGCACCAACAGAGAGTCTTCTTCGCCTGGACCCCCAATATCGGCCTCATGGCTAGCATCCTGATGAACGATGCGTTGAGCATCGGCACCACCCGCTCCCGTCCGAAGGACCTGACCATAGGCACGTACCCGGTCGGCGGACCAGCGCAGCTTGGCAGCGATGGGTTCGCTGAGCCCTACAGGCCATGGCAGCTGTGTCTGCGCGGCCTGATCCTCCAACGGCTCATTCCAAGCCTCGACCACCACCTTCCGGCAGTATTCTCTCGCCGCCTCACCGACGAATATGCCCCGTGAGAAGGGAACCTGAAGCTCTGTCAGCGTCCGCCCGGATACCTGCGTTTGACCCGTAGCTCTCTCGGCTGGACTTTTGTCGCCAGCATCGGCGCCATCAATGCCCCCGCTCCCATCGCCACCAGACTTTGATAGCCGCATCTGTGTTGTCACATCCAGCACATCCTCTCTGAGAGACATGGAGTCAAGCGCCTCCTGCCAAAAGTTCGATGCCTTGCTGCCTTTGCGCGTATCGTCGGGGTCGAGACGGTACCTCGTGGCATCGTTGACTGCACTATATGTAAGCAACGCATCGTGGCGCGCACGGGTCAGGGCCACATACATGAGCCGCCGTTCGTCGGCATGAAGCCGATGACCATACTCCTGCCCCAGTGTAGGTTGATCGCCTTTACCCCCATGGTCTTCCTCTTTGACTTCCTGCAGATCCGGGGTCTCTTCTACGATGTCTTCGGCTTCCCCGTGTTCTGCCAGGTTTCTTGCATGTTCTGCCAGCAAACCGGCATCCGCCCTGATCTGAGACGGCACCGCGGTGGGATCTTCGAGCCAGGTTCTGGCTGTCTCGCTGTACTGCGGCGGCACCCAACGCCCGTCGACGAAGCTGCCAGGCTGTTCCAATGTGATGCGTAGATTGTCGCCTTGGCTGCTCGGGAAGCCGGCGCTTCTCAACCCCACCACAGCCACAGCATCCCATTCCAGACCCTTGGCCTGATGGATGGTCATGAGCGCCACATCCACCGGGTCGCTCGCCATGGTCTGCGAATCGTCGGGAACGTCCTTAAGGGAATCCACCCATCCCACGAATCCACGGAGCGTAGGCGAGCTGTCTTGCGCAATCTCACTGGAATACGTGTCCACAAGCGAGGAAAGCGCCTCGAATGCGGAATGCGCCAGCGCAGGGTTCACGGGCTTGTCAGGGCTCTGCACAGCCTGCGCCACCACGGTGTCGATGTCAAGCCCGAGGGCCTCTACTGCGGCATGGACCTGCATGGCAAGGGAATGGTTGGCCTGCACCGAACGAAGCGCCCGGCCGGCACGGACAATCGCGGCCGCACCCACCTTGCTGAATCGGTGACTCCTTGCCAGCAAATCCTCCAATTCAGGTTCGTTGAGCACATCGGCCAGATAGACCAGATTGGGCACGGCATCGCGATGGTCTTTGAGTGCCTGGGAACGCTCAGCGCAGGTCATGTTTGCATCGACGAGCCCGGCAGCCGTCAACGCGCGCAACCGGCCCTCGTCATTGCGCGACCTCGTCAGAGCGGCCAACGCATCCAAATCGCCGGCACCCACGGCATACCTCGGGGTGGCCAACAGGCGCATCAACGAGGCAGAATCGGTGTGGTCGGCAACGACATGCAACATAGCGAGCACGTCACGTACGTCGGCACGGTCCAACACGGCGGAATACCCCACACAAACAGTGGAAAGACCTGAATTTTCGAGGCCTTCGGCGAATTGGGCCATATTGGACTTGGACCGGAACAGCACGGCCACATGCGGCCGCTTATCTTGCTGTGTCGGGTCGCCAGGTGTGTATCGGTCGATGGCCGCACGCGCGAACCTGGCCACCGCATCAATCTCTTGGCCCAATGTGTCGAAGCCAAGCACGCCGAGTGTGCCTTCGGGGGCATTGTCCATGGGTTTGAGTGGGGCCACGTCCACTTCGTGAATGGTCGACCGGCTCTCATGCTCGGGCCTCAGCCGCAGCGGTTCCGTGAGGTTGTTCGCAGCCTCAAGCACTACCCGGGAGTTGCGTCGGGTGACGGACAGCGGATACGGCCGGTACTGCTCAGGCATGCCAAAATCATGGATGAAAAGGCGGAACGCCCCCGGGCTGGCCCCACGCCAGGCATAGATGGACTGGAACGGGTCGCCAACGGCGTTGACTGCCGAACGGTCTTCGACGTTTGCGTACCTGCCCGTTGCCCGCCCTTCATCCGCAGAATCAGCATCGGCACTGCCAGCACCCATGTTGCCCGCCGGATGGAACAAAGCGGCCATCAGTTGGGCCTGTGTGGTGGAGGTGTCCTGATATTCGTCCAACAGCACATGCGTATATTGCCGTCGAATCTTCCTGCCGATGGACGGGAACCTTGCCACCAACTCGTAGGCGGCCACAGTGAAATCACTGAATTCAGCCATATTGAGCTGCTTCTTGCGCTCGCTGTACGCCTGCACCAAGCCGAGAAGCACATCACGCTTTCGAGCCACATCACGTCGGTCCAAGTACACGAACGCCAAATGCACAGACTGCTGACGCTCGTACTCGCTGCATTTTGCAGCGTAGCTCTCGTCCGTGTCCTTCTTCAACCGTCTGGGCTTCTTGGGTTCGCCAGGGTCCTCATCTGGCAGGCTTTCACCGCCCAGATCGTCGTTTACGACGGTATTGACCGCCAGATTCATGATCTCCATCAGCGCGGAATCGAAATCCCGAATGCGCCTGATGGCTTCCCCGACGTTGGTGCAGTCCTTGCCGATCATCGAGGAGCCGATGTTGTCCGAAAGAGCGAGCACATCCTTCACAATGGTCTCAAAACCGCCGAAATCCTGAGGGTCAATCTCGTTCATATGCTCGTCCACCACAGCAACGGCCAATTGCCACACGCCCGCCTCGCTTAGGGGCTGGGTGTTCTGGTCGAAGCCGACCAGCAGACCATAGCGGCGAACGATGGACTGGAAAAAGGCATCGTAGGTAAGCACCTCAGGCTTCAAAAACAAGCTGGCACCCGACCGCGTGCTCCTGTCGGTGCCGTTTCTCCCCGCCACGGCAGCCGAGACCCTGCCGAGCAATTCGGAGGCCGCCTTTCGGGTGAACGTGAGGCCAAGGATCTTCTCAGAGGGCACACCGTGGGCTATGAGCCCGATGATGCGCTCAGTCATGGTGAAGGTCTTGCCTGAACCGGCACCGGCCACCACCAGCATGTCCTCATCTTGTGGGGCATCGATCACCCGCGCCTGCTCCGAGGTCGGCGTGGGCGGCTGCATAGTGGTGGCCGCCATGGAAGCAACACGCCTCCCGCCGTCACCAGCTGGATCTTTCTGCGTCACGCGCACCATATCTGACGTATCTGCCATGTTTCAAGCCTTCCTCGTCTCAAACACCGTGTCGACCTCACCTGCGCACGCCGGGCATACCATCTCCATCAACGGTGTGCAATAGTGATTGGGCTGTCGGCGCGCAACGATCCTTTGCGAACGCGAAGCCGCCGCAGCATAGAAGACGCGCGAGATCATAGTCAGCGCCCACACCGCCTGGGTGCCGCGCAGCCCCACGAAGCCGCTCCAAGCGGCTTGCCCCACCCCACTCGGTGGCTCCTCAAGCAAATCGGGAATGTCGTAGAGCGACTGGGGTGTGGGCTTGTGATTACGCGCCAAAAAGGCCGTATTGTTCAGGTGACCGGAGACAAACAGCGGGGGCTGGAACAACGATTCTGGGGTCCAGCTGTACGCCGGTGACGAACGTTCCTCGGTGTCGAAAAGCATGGCCTTGCTTGGCGTGAGCATACGCGGAAGGGATGTTCCATCATGCCCCAGCGGAAATGCGAGACCCAGTTGGTAGCACACCAACTGCAAATCGTTGAACATGGACAAGCTGTTATGCTTGTGACCGGTCTTATAGTCGATGATACGCACGTTGAGGTTCCCCGTGGCATCAGTGCCATCTGATCGCGTGGCTCCGCTCTTATCTTCTTCAGCCTGCGCAGTGTCCACCGTACGCCATTCCAGTCGGTCGATGGTACCGTGGATTCTCACAGCCATGGTCTCACTCATCCCCTCAGGCCAACCTCCCACAAGGCACCCCATGATGCCGACGAGCTCGCTGCGGGAAATGCCGGTCACACCAGGGATGGCGTTGTATGTCTCAAGAATCTCGTCCAACGACACCTTGGCGGTGAAGTCGCGTTCGCAGTCAGCATGGTGGAGCGTACCGATGGGGATGTCCTCCTGTTTGAGCACCCCGGATCTGCTTTTGCCACCTAAGTAATCCGGTTCATTAGAATTGACGAAATACGAGGCAATGTGGCCAAGCGTGGCCTCGGCATCCTGATCTTTGACGATGGCCTTATAGCGCTCTTTGGGGTCGATGATGGAATTCGGGTCGGCACGTCGCTCCTTGTACATCCCCATCATTTCGCCGGTGATGGCCACGATTCGATCATCAACGCTGCTGCCTTCCATGAAATCAGGGTGGTCAAGGCCCGCCTCACTCGCCAATTGCGCCACTTTATGAATCAACGTACCGAAGCTGGTGGCCGAGCTGGAAGGGGAAGGTCCGGAGAACTTCTCACTGAGCATCCAGCACACCGGACACCCCCAGATGCTATCCACTTGGGACGGCGAAAGCGCCACTACATCTTGAGCAGTATCGTCCTGCGAGATACGGACGGCAGAATCAGAATAGGAAGCGCAACGGGAACCTACGTCTGCCGCATCGTCCATCAAGACTGTATCGGCCTCAGCAACACCAAATGACTGCGTATCAGTATACCCGTCAAGATACGCCCACTGCCCTGGATCGGCCTGCGGCACCCCATACTGCGAAAGCAGGGCCAAGGTGGCGGCCGCATCGTCAACATCATCATCGCCGTTCGGGTCGGCATCGATGGCCGCCCCCTCGCCTGTGCCACGCGCGGCCCCACGCATGAGCTCGACCCGTGCCGCACTCACCAATCCACGCGGGTCGGCATCGAGTCCGGCGTAGCGTCGCGCCCCCTCGGAAACCGAATACCGCCTGGCCTCCGGCTCACCATCACGCACCCTGTCGTAGCGTTCAGGCACGTAGGTGTACAGAAAGTCCGAGGGAGAGGCATCGTCACTGAGCACGGCACTCAAGTGCACCGTTGCCTGAGCACGAGTGAGCGCCACAAGGAAGCTTTTCTGTTCGGAAGCCAGCACACTGAGCAAATGAGGATCGCTGCCCGTGCTCTCACGCTCGGCATCGTCGCTCAGCTTGCCCCGCAAGACAATGTCCGCCAGATCCTCACTGCCAAGCATGGTGTTGCGCTCGGCCAGATTGGGCCAGACACCCTGCTGCACCTGGACCACCCAAGCCTCATCCCAGTGCCGTCCGGCTGCACCGGCAGGAGTGGCGAGAGTGACAGCCTGGTCGATAGGCGCAACCTTCGCCAAGGAATCGGCCTCGATACGCATGGAACGCACCGATGAGATGAAATCGGGAACACTCTGGGAAGCACCACTGCCGGCAGCAAAACCGAAGAGCTGCATCACAGCATCGAGCCTGTCATTGGCTTCGCGGCTCACACTGTCGTTGCCCAAGGCCTGCCTCTGCCAGCGAGAGGCCACATGGCAGGCGTCCCAAGCCTCCCACAACGCATACTGGGGCTCATTCGCCGGCAGGTCACGAAGACGCTTCGCCACATCGGAGACCACACGCCACATCCGCCCGAATGCCGCCACATGGGCATTGCCCGTGCCAACCGCCTTTACAGCCTCAAGCGTGAGCCTGCTGCAGGACTCACCCTCAATGGCATCGTCTCCGAAAGCCAGCATCAGGTACATCGCATCAACTCCGAACGCAAGGCGGTTCCCGCCGCCACCGCCTTCCACAAGACTTTCGTCCACCTCGATCTCGGAGCCACCGACAGAACGCTCCTGTGCAATGAGGCCATCGAAGGCGTTCCATGCCTCCTGTAGCTGCTTGAGCACAGTACCCTCATCGGATGCCGACTTGGATTCCCCATCCTCCTGAATCACTTGCGACAACGATTCCAAGGCACGCATGGCCGCATCAACCGGTGCCAGGCGTGCAGGAGCAGCCGCTTGACTGGCACCTGCTTCAGCGGCAAACAATGGACTTTCCAACAGCTGGGCCACACGCGAGCGCACAAACCTCGCCATGCCCACTTCACTATGTGCGGCAAAAGGCATCATGCCGTCATTGTGCAGTGCGGCAAGTTCGATCAGCGCAAACAGCCCCTGCACACTCGGCTCGTCTTTGAGAGGCCGAGTCACTGCCGAATACCGCACCGGCACACCGTCTCGGCGCAACCGCTCGCCAAAGCTTCGCACTGTGGAGTTGTCATGGGCGATGACGGCCATGCTGTTCCAATCACTGCCGCTTCCACCCTCCAAATGGCGGCGTTTGATCTGCCAGACCACGTCGTCGATCTCCTCGCTTGGGCTGCGGTAGAGTGCGGTTCGCACACTGTCATCTTTGTTTGTGTGATTGTCGGATTGCGCGGTTTCACCCCTGCTGGAGGTTTCTGGATGTTCGACGGCTCCAGTGTTTGCGACCCCTCCATCGCGTTCAGATTTCATAGTGCTTTCAGCGGCGGCTGCAGCCCCACTGCCGGAATCGGCATATGCCCCAAGCCGTTCAATCGGCAGGCTCCCCTTGAGCCTGGGCAGCTTCCCAGGACGCAAGGCCAGTGGTGTGTCGCGGGCCTCGGGGCTCGATATGGAAAGCGAAACCCGCGAAGCAAGCACATCAAGGTATTGCGACACCCTCTGATTGGGCACCCCCTGTGTCATCGTTTTCCGCCCCTGGAGCTCCTCCAACCTCACGGGCATGGCTTTGAGCGGCCCATCGACCGCCTGCTTCATGAGATATTCCGGGTATGAACCACGGAAGGTCTGCACCGCCTCATCCGCGTTGCCCACCAAAGTAAGACGCACACCCTGAGCGGCGAGCGCCTCAAGAAATCTAAGCCCGGCAAGGGTCAAATCCTGAAAATCGTCGACCACCACAAGCTCCGGCAACGTAGATTTGTGGAGATTCTGCGCCACCGAAGCGCCTTCCACCAGCAGGTTCGAGGAATCGAGGCGAAACTCATCGGGATATTGCCGACCTATCTCAGCCTTGTATTCGTGTCGCAACGCGAACGCCAGACGCCATTGAATGTCGAGTCGCTCCGTGCGCAGGCTGTGGCTGCGGGCCTCACCCAACCTGTCCAGCACCTCGTCTTCGCGGTCTTCCCGCACGCCCAGCTCGTCCATGCGAGCGAGCATGTCCCGCAGCTGTTTGATGAATGCATCGTTCACCCCTCTGGCAAACAACGCCTCGCTGGTGCCGGCACCCCGCGATACACCGGCAGACTGCAGCGCTGCCCCACCATCGCCGTTGTAGACCGTGTGGGCCCAGCTATCGGCGGCGAAATACCGCCTCAGCAACTCGCACGTTCCGCAGAGTTCCCCCGACTCGGCATGGCCTACGTGCACCGCCACCACAGCGCGCAACATCGCGTCCTGCTCGGCTCCATTGAGCAGTTTCGGCACAGTCTCGTGCCTCCCCGCACGTGAGGCTGTCAGCAGCCGGAACGCCACTGCAGAAAGGGTGGTTACAGGCCGAGCCGTATCGGAAACACCGCGAGCGCAAATCACCTTGTCCGAAAGCTCGTCGGCGATCTTTCTGTTCGAGACACTCATGACAGCCGAGCCATAGCCTCTTGTGCCAAAACCCTCCGCACTCTTTTCAGACCGTTCAAGACAAGTGAGCAGAGTGCTCAGCGCGAACTCGGTCTTTCCACTGCCGGGTGCCCCAACAACCAAGGAGACAGGCCGGCCCAGCACAGACTGGTCAGCAGCGTGCTCGCCCACCCTCCTGGCCTGGATATTGTGCATCCCTATATTGCTGTCATTCATGGTTTCAGTCTAATTTCCACCATGCACACAAAGCCATTATGCGTACAGGGCTCCACGCGCATCGAATCGACATCCAAGCCGGCTGAGGACCAGCCGAGCACAAAACAAACCCCTTAAGGCATACGCCATTGCGGGGGGGGGTATGGTTTGCTGTAAAATTCTTGGCACGAACGCTGAGGAACAAATGCCACGCAACCGCACGATATGGCATCATGCATGAGGTACCGTCAGGAGGGAATTTGCAGGAACCGTCCGTAGCAGCAATGAAACAACCCCTCATGCCCGGATACACCTTCATACGACCGTTGGGCAGCGGCAGCACTGCGGATGTCTACCTCTATCAGCAGCACAATCCGTCCAGGCCTGTAGCCGTGAAAGTCGGCACATCAAACCTCGACGCGGCGGGGCGCAATGCCTTTGTCCGCGAGGCAGCCATCTTGCGGTCCCTCTCATTCCACCCCTACATCCTCTCGGTCCATGGCGCGGGGGTCACCGATGCAGGCCAAGGCTATCTGATCTTGCAATACGCTCCCGGAGGCTCCTATAAGACCGTGATGCACACCAAGACCTTGGAGCCGCGGCAGGTTCTGGACTTGGGGGTCAAGCTTTCCGGCGCACTATACACAGCCCACAAACTTGGCGTGGTGCATCATGACATCAAACCGGCCAACATATTGATAGGGGCAAACGACGAGCCACTGCTATGCGACTTCGGCATATCGACTCTGGCTTACGAAAACGCCACCGACACGGGCTTTTCGGTTCCATGGGCGCCTCCTGAGGCATTCAGCAAGACGAAGTGGAGTGACGAACGCTCCGACATATACTCCCTTGCCGCCACGCTGTTCGCACTGCTCACTGGTCGCTCTCCCTTTGAGTATGGATATCGGCCCCGCGACAGCAAGGAGCTAATCGCCTTCATCATGAGCCACGAACTTACACCCATCGACAACCCCAATGTGCCGGCCGCCCTGGAAGAGACGCTGAGGAAGGCCATGAACAAGAATCCAGCCGACCGCTATGCCTCGGCGTTGGAATTCGGCAGGGCCTTGCAACAGGTGCAGGTGGATTGCCATGCAGACACCACCCCTTTCATCGCGGTCGACGAAAACCGATTTCCTTCAAAGGCTTCGATGACATCTGCGATACCCCGCCCCGGCTCGAACACCACAGTAGGCGTGCAGCCTCGCAACAGCGGGAATACACGAAAACAACACAAGGAATCACCACACCGGACATACGGAAAAATCGTAGCGAGCATCTGTGCCGTGGCAGGGGCAATCGCGGCCGTCACTGCGATATTCGCTTTCGCCGTCCTTCCCAATACCGATGCCGATAGACCCCGGAACCCAACAGAAATTTCAAGTATACAGTTCTCCGCCGCCACCACGCGACCGGTGACCTACCATGAAAACAACACGCACGAAGGGGGATGAAAACAGATATGAGCATATGGCCAAGGCACCGACACGAGGTATCCGCCGAGCACCACAACGATGAGAACCCTAATCAAACAGACACCATGGGGGTCCGAGTCGGCCCACATGCGAAACCTTGGCGCAACCGGTTCATGCCTTTGGCGGTGCTCATCGCCATCTTGGCCATCATCGCCGGCGCCATCATCGTGACAACCCTGACCAGAGCCCACGTTTCGCTCGACGACGGCACAGTGTGGGTCACTTCGCTGAAGGACCAGAAAGCGGCACGATTCAACGTCAGGCTCAATGAAGCAAACGGAAGCGTGACGGCAAGGACCCCTAGATTCGACGTAGCGCAGAGTGATGAAAACACTGTGCTCATAGACGGCAACCATGCCCAGAACATTCTTGCATCCACTTTGGGTTCGCACGGATCGGGTGAGGTGAAAAACTCCACCACCACTGTTGTCGGCGGCCCCACAGCGGCCTTTATCAATACTTCCACAGGCAATGTGTGGGCTGGGCAAGCCTCAGACATCGATTCGATACATCCGACGACCGCTTCTGCGCAAATGCAATTGGGCGCAGGGGGAAAAATATCCGTGACCGCCAAAGGCACCATATACGGCTACCGACCAAGCGACGGCATGGTGCTGAAAATGGATAAGCCCCATTCCACGCCGCAAAGCATGAAATCCCTGACCGACGGCAAACAACAACGCGCAGATAGCTTCACCGTGGTGGGAGGGGTTCCTGTCATCTCATCTGGACAGACCTTGATATGGCAGTCAGGCAGAGCCACCACCCAGGCGCAAAACACACTGACGCTGCAGGAGGCATCCGTGGACGATCAGCAGCAGGGATGGGCTGCCGCTGCGTCAACCAATGGAATCTTCACCGTGGAGTTCAACCATGACGGCAAAGCCGGCTCCTTCCTGACCGGTGCCAAGGGCGGTCCGGCAACACCGGTTTCCAGCGGCGGCTGCATCTATGGAGCATGGAGCCAATCGGCAAACAACTGTGTACGACTGTGCTCGGCCAACGGGGCACAGAACAGGGACAGCGACGATAACAGAGCGGACATAGGCCGTCTTGACAATTCTCATAAGAACAAGACACCGTTCACCTCGCTGCAATCCGTCTCCCCCCTCTCCCAGCTGGTCTTTCGTGCCAATCATCGACAGGTGGTGCTGAACGATGTGATCAATGGGACTGTGTGGAATCCCAACACTTCCCCGAAAGCCATCAGGATTCAGTGGAAGACGCTGCAGGCCAAAACGATCCGTCCCAACCACAATGACGACAAGTCGGCGAACAACCAGACCCAGTTCAAACCCAGCTGCTCAGCTCAATCGGGTGAAATCAAAGCACAGGATGACACTATTGGGACCAGAGTGGGAGCCCAGCAGATTCTGGACGTGCTGCGTAACGACGAGCAAACGGACTGCGCCGTCATCACCATCTCGAACGTGGGACCCGTGCAAGGGTCCGGGATCAGCGTCTCACCTATATATTCCGGCAGATATCTCCAACTTGACGCCTCTGGCGCCAAGCCCGGAAAAACCGCGTTCACATATGAGATCAACGACGGACGAGGACAAACGTCACAGGCCACCGTGACATTGAGCATAGACGGCAGTGCGAAAAACACAGCACCGTACCAATCTGACACCCCACCTCAATACGATGTGGAACAAGGTGCCGCACTGACCATCAACGTGCTTGGCGGCTTCTGCGACCCGGAAGGCGATCCGATCACCCTCACTTCAGCCACAAGCAAGAACAGCAACCAGGTGGCACTCTCGACACGTGCCGACGGCCAGCTCGTTTTCAACTCCGGCTCGCTGGCCAGTGGGCGCATGGCCGTACAAGTCACAGTTTCAGATGGCCAAGCCACAGGCAATGGAACCATCTATTTTTCCATCAGGCCGGCGAACACCATCCCTGCCCTCATCGATGCCGTCAGCGCCACCTGCAGACCTGGCACATCCACCACGGTGAATCTGAAACCATATGTGCACGGCACCAGCATTCAGCCTCCATCATTGACCGGCGTCGACTCACCTACAGGTACTAAGACCTCGGCCAACGCATCGAATCTTTCATTTACGTTCTCTTCAGACAACCCCGGTGCATACACAGTGCCCTACACCATAAGCCAAGGAGCGATCGACGCGCAGGGACTCGTCAGAGTGACGGTGTTGGCCGCCACCGATGAGAACGCAATACCCATTGCGGCCAACGACGTGGCATTGCTTGGAGCAGACCGGACCGCCATCGTGGAGCCGTTGAGCAACGATGTGGATCCGCTTGGAGGCGTGTTGGCCATCACCTCCGTGCACGCCGATCCAATCTTGGGCATCAAAACAGGGCTTGTGGCCCACAACCGCGTATACATGACCGCCCGGCAGATTCCCACCAAACCGGTGAATGTGAGCTACACCGTAACGAATGCCTCAGGCTCGTCAAAAGGCACCATCGTGCTTCAGCCGCCAACGCTCACCGATTCGAACTCAACACCGAAGGCGGCAAATATCACCGCCGACGTCAGAACAGGTGGCATTATTTCTTTGGAAATCCCCGATCATGTGTCCCACAGCGACGGAACGACGATAAAACTCAGCAATGACCTGCAGTATGACAAGAGTACGTTCAAAGGAGTGGTGTTCGTCTCAGGAGATACGGTACGGTACCAAGCTTCCGAAGAGCCAGGCGTTTACAATGTCACGTACACCGTCCATGACAATCTGGGCAATGCCGCCTCGGCAGTCATTGCCATCACCGTGCACACCAAGAACGCCGAAGCCAAGGCGGCTCCCAAGCCCCGTGACGCCCAAGCCCAAGTGGCGGCTGGGCAAAAGGTCCGCATACCCATCACCATGACGGGCATCGACTCGGACGGCGACGACGACACCCTGCTCGGTTTGGGCAATACCGCTCCAAAACTCGGACGTATCGACGAGGTGGGGGCGAACTACATCGTTTACGAAGCCTATAACGATTCCTCAGGAACCGACACATTCTCCTATGCCGTGGAAGACTGGACAGGACAACGCTCCCAGGCTCAGATCCGTGTCGGCGTCTTCAACAGCTCCACCAACTCCGGCGTCTACGCCCGGGACGACCAAGTCTGGCTGCGCCCCGATAAAAAGGCGACCGTTCCGGTGACGCTCAACGACATCTCGGGAGACAACACCGACCTGCGGCTTTCCAAGAACCTCGAGACTCAGGGCATCGGCGACGCACGGGTGGAAGACAACGCCATCAGCTTCACCACACCGGCGACAGCAGGAACATCGTACATCATCTACACGGTGCACGATAAGGCCGGGCTCTCCGATACCGCCACACTGACCGTCAACTGCGACCCAAAGGCACCCATCAACCCGCCTGTTGCCTATGACTACCGCGTGCCATCCTCCGCAACCATCGACAAGAAATCGGTGGATGTCGACCTTTCACAGTGGATTGCGAACCCTTCGGGCACTGAGGATGAACTGAGCATAGATGTACATCCCTCCGCCAAAAACCATGCCCGCCTCAAAGGCGGCAAGGGTTCGACGACGTTGAGCGTGGACCTTACGGGTGAGGCGCGCAGCGCACCCTACACAGTGACGAACACGACCTACCACGTCACTTCCACAGCCTTTGTGCAGGTGCCCGCATACGGGGTCTTCCCGCCGTCGCTGAGGCCGAAGGCCCCGCCGATCAAAGTCAATGCAAAACAATCGGTTGTCATCAACATTGCGGACTATGTGCGAGTCGGTGCCGGAAAGACGCCGCATATCGACAGGAATTCCATCAGTGCCACGAAGAATGCGAATTCGGAGTTCTTCGTCAACGACCACACCTTGAAGTTCACTGCCGCAAAGAACTACGCAGGCCCTGCATCAATCACCTTCACCGTGGCCGATGGAGTGCAGGAAAAAGCCGCCGACAACCGCAAACTCGGCAACAACGGCACTGCGCAGGCCAAAATCATCAACTCTTCCACGCTTACGCTCCCGATTACAGTCATCGGACGCAATGTGCCGCCACCGACATTCTCCTCTTCAACCGTGCAAGTGGTGGCGGGCGAAGAGACAAAAACCATCGATCTGACGGCACTGACCCACGCGCCAAGCGGCTTGGACGCGGATGAAATGCGATACAGCTATACCGGAGGCGAAATCTCAGGACCAGTCACATCACATCTGGGCTCCGGAGGAAAGCTGACAATACGGGCATCCGAAGATTCACCTGTTGGTCAAATCGTCAGCATCCCCATCTCCATCAAGTACACCAACGGAGTCGTTTCCGCAGGCATCACGGCGCAGGTTGTGCAATCGACACGACCGCTGGCCCAACTCCAGCCGATCCATGTACGTCTGAAGGCCGGGGACTCCCAGAGCGTGGGCGTTCTTTCCAATGCGTACAACCCATTCCCCGGTAAGCCGCTTTCTGTCACCGAATGCAAGGCGGACGATAGCGCCAAGCTTAACGTGAGCTGCGGTTCGGGAGGCAACGTGACGATCAAAGCGGCTGCGGGCATAGGGGCCTCCTCCAATACCGTGGTGGTAAACGTCCAAGATGCCACCAAATCCCGCGAGCGTCAGGTGAGCGGCACCATCACCGTTTCAGTTATCGACAAGCCCGATCCCCCGCTCCTCTCTCCTGTTGCAGGCAGACCTGACGACTCCGCGGTGAATCTATCCTGGACCGCCGGATCTGCAAACGGAAGTCCCATCACCGATTACCTGGTCGAATGGGGTGGCGGCAGCAAATCCTGCGGGGCCGTGACCAGTTGCAACATCACAGGCCTTACCAACGGCACAACCTACAACTTCACCGTAAAGGCGAAGAACGAAGCCGGATGGTCCAAGAATTCGGCGACGGTGAGCGCCAAGCCCGATACGCTGCCCAGCGCCCCCCAAGGAATCAAACTCAATGGAGGCTATCACAGCGTCACCGTGCGTTGGAAGGAGCCAAATTACACAGGAAGCAAGCCCGAACGCTACACCGTCACCATGAACGGCAAAAGGCAGAACGTGGAAGGCACCCAAGCGACATTCGCCTTAAACGACAACGACATCACGGGAAGCTATACGGCCAGCGTGTACGGCACCAATTGGGTCGGAGACGGAGCCACAGCGACATCCTCCGACTTTGGGGGCAATGAGACACCTTGGGGCAACCCAGACCCCACTCAAGTCAGCTTCGTACCCAATGCCGACGGCAGGACCATGCATATCAGTGCCACCCCTGGCAACCTGCGCAATGCAGGCTGCTCGTCCATACGCGTCAGCGGGGCATTCCAAGGGGCAATCTCGTGTGAGGGAGGAGGCGTCTCCCCCGATGCCTCCATCAGACGAAATCAATACAACCGACCCCAAACCATCAAAGTAACACTGACGCCCCAAAAGTCCGGAGCACAGGATGCGACTGCAACATCGACGGCCACCCCAACCTACGCCATACCAAGCGTGCAGAATCTGCACGTAGGACTATCCGGCAAGACCTGCACAGCCACATGGGCCGGCAGAGGCGAATACGACACATTCATCGTCAATGGGAGAGACACCAACGGCACACCCTCATACTCCTACGACATTGCTCCTTGGGCAAGCTGCGGCACAGTCACTGTGGCCCAACGGCTGAACGACACCAACTCAGACCCACAGCATTATGATGCATCCTCATTGGTGTACAAGGTAAAAGCGCAAATCAACAACATCGACGTGCATTGGGGTTCACGACCCGACGAGCTCATCGTGGCCGGAAGCGTACAGGACTGGGGCAAAGGCTCCATAACACTGACCATCACGGACCCAAGAGGAAAGGAGCACGTCAACGCCTGGCCTGTACCGGGCAATGTCATAGACATCTCGCAGTATTCCGACATGACCGGCAAATACACTTGGAAGCTCGACGTGGACGGAGACAACGCCCTCAAGAACAGCGCACGAGGAGACGTGAGCGGCATCAGACCTCGGTCGCCACAAATCAGATCACTCCAGCAAGACGCCGTAGGCAATTTCAGCGGTCTGCACACAGCCAAATCAAACACTACACATACATCAAGCGGCCGGGGCGGCATCGAAAGGGCAATGTTCCAGATCGCAGAGAAGAGAAACCAATGAATGCACAAAACCAAGTACCAGGCCACAATCGCATCAACGACACGGTTGATGACGAAACGCTGCTCTCAATGATCCAGCAGGCAATGCCTCAACCGACCGACAGTGATGAAACACTACAACCAAACCATTCACAAACATCTTCGCATGTACGGCAATCCGACAGGCAAGCCGATAACCCGCGGTATAACAACGATGCAGCCGAAGAGCCACA
The DNA here is from genome assembly GCF_058505595.1 of Bifidobacterium sp. ESL1118. Taxonomy (NCBI): domain Bacteria; kingdom Bacillati; phylum Actinomycetota; class Actinomycetes; order Bifidobacteriales; family Bifidobacteriaceae; genus Bifidobacterium; species Bifidobacterium sp. ESL1118. The sequence goes on along the minus strand of NZ_CP196371.1, from coordinate 636,682 downwards.
TGCCGCATCGGCGCAGATAGGATCACCGTCGCGGGGTAACCCGCTATCAGACGAAACCATCTACCAGACCACAGCAATGCGAAGGGCAGGGCAGGGCAGACAGAACACTGATCGCCGCAGGAAGACGCCGAACACAAAATCCCCACACCCAGACGGACCCGAATACGCTGCATTTCGCGTCGCCGGGCATCGTCCCCAACCATCACAGAACCGTACACAAACTGATGCCGGGCAGAACCTTGCGCCGACCCGAACCAATGCCACAACGTATCAGGCACCCCTGCCCGACGCATCATCTTCCCCTGATTTTGGCATCATCCCTCCCGCTGATCCGGATTTTCTGACGTTCCAGCAGACGTTTGCAACACTGGGCGACAATATAGGAGCAGTGGTGGTGGGCAAACCATTACCCATCAAACTCTGCATCACAGCCTTGTTGGCGGGAGGCCACATCCTTCTGGAAGACGACCCGGGAACAGGCAAGACGCAGCTGGCCCGGGCGCTGGCCAGTTCGATCGACGCCTCGTTCAAGCGCATCCAGTTCACTCCGGACCTCCTGCCTTCCGACGTGGTGGGCGTAACCTTCTATGACCAGAAAAGCGGTGAGTTCAAATTCCGCCCCGGACCCATTTTCGCCTCCATTGTCCTGGCGGATGAAATCAACCGGGCCTCCCCCAAAACCCAATCGGCCCTGCTGGAGGTCATGGAGGAACAGAAAGTGACGGTTGACGGTGTCACATACGACATGCCTCAGCCGTTCATCGTCATCGCCACCCAGAACCCACTTGAGCAATTGGGAACATACACACTACCGGAGGCACAGATGGACAGATTCCTCATCAAGACCTCGATAGGCGCACCCGATCGCCAGACCAGCATCGAAATTCTCAAACAGGTGGATGTGACCGATCGGGCACGAACCATTTCCCCTGTCCTTTCCGGAGACGACATCAAGGAATTGCGCTCCATACCAAGCGCAGTGCATGTGGACGAACGTATTCTGGAATACATCGAGCGTCTGGTGGAGGCCACGCGCAACAGCGAAAAACTCAAGGCAGGTTCCTCAATGAGGGGTGCCTTGGCACTCACGAGATGCGCAAGGGTTTGGGCAGCATCCAGCGGACGCGGCTACGTTGTGCCTGACGACATTAAAGAGCTCGCCGTCCCGGTGCTTGCGCACCGCATCGTCCTCAACACAGAGACCACGTTCCGCGGGGAAACCAGTGAGCAGATTGTGCGACAGATCCTTCAGACCGTACCTGCGCCCAGCATAGAGGATTGACGATCCCCATGACACGGCTAAAACACGCAACCATCCGCGCACGCAAGATCCTCACCACCGTCCATCGCAAATTGACGGCGTTCATCACACCGTTCGGTTGGCTGGCGCTTGCATTCGGGACGCTCTGCCTGGTGTTGTTTGCAAAACTTCAATGGTATGAGCTCCTTGTAGTCGCTGCCATGGCACTTATGCTGATTCTTTCCGGACTGGTGATGGCATTGGGAAATACGAGGCTGCAGGCACAACTCGACCTTTCAGCCGAGCGTGTGACCGTGGGAGACTCGGTCAGCGTGAACATCACCGTCACCAACCCTGGCCAGGTTCGATGTTCCTCGGCTTGGGGCACCCTGCAACTGGGGGATATCAACGAGGAATTCCACATCCCCTCACTATCCCCCCACGGCAGCAACGATGTGAACATCAATCTCTGCACCGTCCAACGTGCGGTGCTGGGCGTTGGCCCGCTAAGCGTCCATAAAGGAGACCCCTTGGGCCTGATCCGTCATGAACGCTCCATTGCCGGCGATTCCAAGCTGTACATCCACCCGAAAACAGTGCGCTTGGCCCCTTGGCATTCCGGCATAGTCCGTGACCTGGAAGGCACCCCCAGCGGGCAGATCGTGGATGACGACCTCGACTTTTACGGTATGCGCGAATATCAGCCAGGAGATGATATCCGCAACATCCATTGGCTGAGCACCGCAAAAACCGGCCACCTGATGATGCGCCAATATGAAGCCACCAAACGCACAGACACTGCATTGAGCCTCAGCGTCAATGCCACGGATTACGCGAGCGCCGAGGAATTCGAGCTTGCCGTCTGCGTCATAGCTTCGGTTGGGGTCCAATGCCTTGATCAACACAGACCGCTTGCAGCCAGCGCCGGTTCTTCGCGCACAACACCGACCGATGCCTCTGCGCTTCTGGATTGGTGCAGCGGCATCAGCCCAAGCACATCTAGCAAACGCAACATTGCGGTGGACACGCTTGTCGGCAGTCCTGCCTCATCGTTCTATTTCCTCGTCGTCGGCTCCATTGTGGACGAGGATTCGTTGCGTCGCATCGCCGCTCCCCTTCCCCACGCCGCCACCAACATCATTCTTCAGACGAGCCCAGGTGCGAATCGATCCATACGCCAATACGATGACTTCACCTTGGCTCGCCTGGGAGATCTGAACAGTCTTCAATTGATCATGGAGGCACTCTCATGAAGGGCAACGGCGAAGCTTGGGCAGCCGTCACACGCTCGCCGATCGACATACCTAGGTCACAACACTCCCACACACCAGCAATCAAGGTTCAGCCTGGATTAAACCATGGCAGCGTTGCCACGTTGCTGCTTTTCGCCCTGCTCAGTCTCATTGCCTCGCTCAATATGGAAAACGTCTATGGCTCATGGGCCCTTTGGGGGCTTACGGCAGTCGGCTCCGTCGGTTTAGGTGGAATCATCGCCTTAGCCGCTCGCTCTTCGAGTGCAAGCATCTGGGTCCAACTGGCCCTTCTGATACTGGCCCAATTCGTCATCGGACCAATATTGGCACTGAACAGCACCACGCTGGCGGGGATTGTGCCGAGCACACAGACTCTGGTACAAGGTTTCATAGACACCTTTGGATCGTTCAAATATGTCATATCCGTCAACCCTCCTCTGGGATCATCGGGTGGAGGTCTCATGGCCTTATGGACGACGAATCTTTGGCTGGGTTTCCTGGCGAGCGTCATGTCAATCGGCGTCTCACGCCTGTCGATATGCCTCAGCCCGTTACCTGTGTTCGCCAATATGGCGGTAAGTGCATTGCTCGGCACATCTGAGGGGTTGTTCACTGCAGTGCGCGGCGTCGCCATCGCCTTGCTGCTTGTGGTGTGGATGTCCATTCGCCTAGGCCATCTCGAAATGCAACGGCTTATGAGTTCGGTCGTTGTCCTTGCTCTTGCAGCGGGTGTTGCTCTTGGCTCATCGTTCCTGATTCCCGCCGACCGCTTCACCCTGCGCGGAAGCTACGACCCTCCACTCAACCTGCACCAGTTTTCCAGTCCGTTAAGCGGTATGCGGTCGTATGTGAGGTACCATAAAAAGGATAAACTGCTCACGGTCACCGGCTTGCCCGCCGGCACACCGGTGCGCCTTGCAGCCATGGACCGGTTCGACGGGAATGTATGGAACCTTTCCGATTCCAAAAGTGCGGCGGATTCCTCGGATTATCGACGTGTGGGGTCCCGAATCGGGCGGCATGCTGATCAGGCGCGGGGACCGGCTGGAGGAAACGGTACGGCACAGAGATTCACTGCTACATTTGAGGTGCATCAGGGCCTGGGCGAGCAGTGGCTGCCTCTTGCCGGATCTGCGGACGGGGTCTCCTTTACACACGGCAGCAGCCCTGACGAGTTCTATTTCAACTCCTCTACCGACACCGGCATCTATTCCACCGGTCTACACGCGGGGCAACGCTACATTGAAACCGGCGACCTCAAGGCCGAACCCACTGCAGCACAGATCGCCAAATCGCCGATACAGACCACCACGCAGCCCAAAGCCCGCGACGCGCCTGATGCGGCGAGTAAACTGGCCCCGGCTTTGGCCGGTGAACAGACCACAGGAGGGCAAACGGCCCAAAAGCTTTCGGACTCGCTGCAGCGACTTGGATGGTTCTCACACGGTTTGACCGGTGATTATCCGTCATTGCCGGGGCATGGAAGCTACCGCATAGAATCGTTGTTGGGTGAGACCATGGTGGGCGACAGCGAGCAGTACGCCTCCGCCATGGCGCTGATGGCCAGGGAACTGGGATTGCCATCACGTGTGGTGCTTGGCTTCATTCCCAAAGACAAGGACGGGCGGACTTCAAAGTCACGCACCCAAGGCGGACCGTCATCGCAAGGGAACACCAAGGTTTCCTTCACTGGAAACGACATCGAGGCCTGGGTGGAAATCGATCTCAAGAATTGGGGTTGGACGGCGTTCTACCCCACCCCTCGTGAGACAAAGACACCAGACAAAGACCAGGATCCGACGCCGCCCAACCCCAAGAATCTGGTCCGTCAACCCCCGGTGCCTCTCGTCGATCCGTTATACGACAAAATGCAGGCCCGAGAACATTCCGGTGCCAACGGTGACGACGCCAACAAAGGCAACGGCAATTCCACGCTGGGTCAGGTGCTTACCGTGGCACGAACCGTAATGGTGTACGGCAGTCCGGTTTGGGCCCTGGCTCTGATCCGCCTGATTATTCTGGCACTCAAAGCCGCACAAATCGCATCGTTGCGCCGAACAGGCTCTCCGAGGCATCGCATCTCATCTGGATGGAGAGCAATCACCATGGCAGCCACGCAGAGTGGTGCCAACCTTGAAGAAGGAGGCACCAGACTCGAGCAGGCAGAAACAATCGCCCGGTCGCTGGGACTTGATGACTCGCAGGTGGCGCAAGCCGGCCGCGAGGCGGATTGGGCTGCGTATTCAGGTCAAAGTGTTGACGATCATGCCGCCGAAACATACTGGAAGACTGCGGACCGATTGCGCGAACTCATGGTGAGCAACCAACATGGATGGCGGCGCATCCGCACCAAACTTTCGCTCAAAGGCGTGTTGCCTCGCCACAAACGCGCCAAGCTCAGAAAGGCGGACGAATGACCGTGTCTGCCAAAACTTGACAATCCATATTCCAGCACATGCTCTGAAGCGCACACTTCAGCCTGGAAAACATACATGAGCACATACGTCTATAATCGAATGCTGGACGACGGCTCAACGCCTAACACGAAAGGGTCGAAACAGTCATGAATGACTTGCAGATACATATAGCCATGGGCAGCGATGTGGGCAAGGTGCGCCGCACCAACCAGGATTTCGCCTTGAATGCGGATGGATTGTATTTGGTATGCGACGGCATGGGAGGCGGCGTGGGCGGCGAGCAGGCGAGCTCCATCACTGCAGCATCCTTGAAGACCCTCGAATCGCTGCCGGTTCGTTCTCGCGGCGATATTGAGAACGCTCTTGACCTGGCACAACACAAAGTGGAGACTTTGGGCAACAATCTCGGTGGCATCTCAGGCACAACTGTGACGGGCCTAGTACTGCCCTGCCCGGCCACATCCACACAAATCAACGATTCACGGCCATGGTATGTAGTCAATGTAGGAGATTCACGCACCTACCATCTCGATTTCAACGAGCGCGGCTTGACAAAGGCAAACTCCATGTTGCGCATCACAAAAGATCATTCGCAACGACAAGAGGCCATTGATTCGGGAATCATGACACCCGAAGTGGCCAACGCCACCATTCCCCGCAACGTCATCACCCAGGCTGTGGGGGCTCCTGGCGGTATTCATCCCGATTATTTCGCAGTGGATCCCTCCGGCAGATTCATCATCTGCTCCGATGGACTGTATTCAGAGGTGGACGATACGCAGATCGGCATGATCTCACAGGAGCATTCCACTGCGCAAGCCACGGTAGACGCCTTGGTATCCGCGGCACTTGAGGCAGGTGGAAGAGACAATGTAACGGTCATCGTGGTGGATGCGGTTATGAGTACCCCTGACCCTCAGGCACGCTGGAGCGCAAGAAAACTGAACGACAATGAGGACTTGGACTCCATCGCCGAGACATCCTGAGAACGAACGTCGTCGGTCCTCAAACACACTTGCCTGCAATGAAAAGGACCCGCCGAGGCGGGTCCTCCAAAGCAAACTCAACTGCGGAATGATGCACAACACCATCGTTGTCATAAGTAAGTTCTCTGCTATGCAACGTTAAGGTAGTGATTACCTTTGTCTTCTTGTGGGCTTCCGCACTATTAAGTTTTCCTTGTACTTACGATTATCCTCGTTGATGGTTCAACAAGCAAACCAAAGTGCGCAAATGTGCGCAAATGGTAGGAATCGTGCGCTTGTCTCTACCCAACCTTTCTATATGACACATACACGGTGCTCGTCCAGACGACGGAGCCGGAAACCGACCAATTACCATGTAAAGCTCCCTACCTTCGACTAAAATAGGAGCATGGCACAGATATTTGATGCACCTTCAAAGGCAATATTGCGTAAGCAGATAGCAGAGCATATCGCCGAGACCGACAAGGCAGACAGGCGCGAGACCCTTCAAGGCGAGGAGCCTCTGTCAGAAGACCGCTATTTTGACCGTGAGCTGAGCTGGCTCAAATTCAACAAACGTGTCCTTGAGCTTGCGGAAGACCCGGAGCAGCCACTACTGGAACGCGCGAACTTCGCCGCCATCTTCGCCTCGAACCTCGATGAGTACTTCATGGTTCGTGTAGCCGGCCTGAAACGCCGCATCGATTCCGGCATCGCCGTGAACTCTCCCGCAGGGCTGAGCCCACGTCAACAGCTGCGCACCATTGAGGAGACCGCGCACTCGCTGCAAGCTGAGCACGCCGACCAGATAATCAATCATCTGCTGCCCGAGCTGGCCAAAGAGCATATCGTGCTCTTGAGCTGGGACAAACTCACCAGCGCCGAACAGGAACGCCTCTCCCGCTATTACCGCCAGCAAGTGTTCCCCGTGCTCACACCTCTGGCCGTCGATCCGGCACACCCCTTCCCTTATATATCAGGGGGCTCCCTGAACCTTGCCGTCCTTGTGGAAAACCCTGCCAGCGGAAAGACCCATTTCGCCCGTGTGAAGATTCCCGACAACATGAACCGACTGGTACCCGTGGACGACCTCACGGACGAGGAGAGCCGCGAGGAACGCTTCGGCTTCATCACCATGGAGAACCTCATCATCTCTCACCTGGAATCGCTCTTCCCGGGCATGATCATCAAGGAGGCTCGCAGTTTCCGGGTGACCCGCAATGAGGACATCGACGTTGAGGAGGACGATGCCGAAAACCTCCTCAACGCCATGGAGAAGGAACTGCTGCGCCGCCGGTTCGGACCGCCAATCCGTCTGGAACTTTCCGACGCAACCAGTCCGATGCTCTCCCAGCTTCTGGCAAGTCGCCTGCGCGTGAGCGAGGACGAGGTCTATCGGCTTCCCGCGCCGTTGGATGCCACCGTGCTCTACGAATTGCAGGGCATCGACCGACCTGACCTCAAGAACAAGCCATTCATCCCCATCACCAACCGACGCATCGCCACCGTGGAGTCCAGCCGCGCTCAAGACATCTTCGCCGCCATCCGCGAACATGACATCCTCTTGCACCACCCCTACGATTCGTTCTCCACTTCTGTGCAGGCGTTTCTTGCCCAGGCCGCTGCGGATCCGAAGGTCTTGGCCATCAAGCAGACGCTCTACCGCACTTCCAGCAACTCGCCCATCATCGATGCACTGGTCGATGCGGCCCATGCCGGCAAACAGGTGCTCGCCCTGGTCGAGATCAAGGCCCGGTTCGACGAAGATGCCAACATCGCATGGGCTCGTAAGCTCGAGCGGGCCGGAGTGCATGTGGTCTACGGCATTGTGGGCCTTAAGACACACTGCAAACTCTCTCTGGTGGTCCGCCAGGAAGCCGACGGTCTTCGCCGTTACTGCCACGTCGGCACCGGTAACTATAACCCCAAGACAGCGCGCATCTACACCGACCTGGGTCTTTTGACCTGCGATCCCGTGGTAGGCCAAGATGTCGGCCGTCTGTTCAACCAGCTCTCAGGCTATGCGCCAAAGTCCAGCTTTCGCCGCCTCCTAGTGGCACCACGCACAGCTCGTTCCGGCCTCATCAAGCGCATCGAACGCGAGGAGAAGGCCGCACTGGACGGTCACGAGGCCTGGATCAAGATCAAGGTCAACTCCATCGTGGACGAGAAGACCATCGATGCCCTCTATAGAGCCAGCCAAGCCGGGGTAAAGATCGATCTTGTGGTACGAGGCATTTGTGCCCTTAAGCCAGGAGTTCCGGGCTTAAGCGAAAACATCCGAGTGCGCTCAATCCTCGGTCGTTTCCTGGAGCACAGTCGTATCTATGCCTTTGCCAATTCAGTTGGACCGCAGATTGGCGAAGGACCGATTGCAGGTTCTGAGGTCTGGATTGGTTCGGCGGACCTCATGCATCGTAATCTCGACCGACGGGTTGAGGCGTTGGTTCGTATCAGCGATGAGGACCAGGTCCAAACGCTCATTGACTACATCGACCTGCAGATGGCCGACACCACCTCATCGTGGCATATGCAACCAGACGGCACATATAAGCGGCATAACCATGACGAGAACGGCAAGCCATTGGCCGATTGCCAAGAAGTTCTCATCAAGATGCACCAACACGGATAGCGCACCCATCACCCCTTGTCCAAGTAGAGAATAGGCCAAAACAAAGTGGGCTTCGAATGAATGGAAAACCAGAGCATATCGTGGAGGCCGCGGGCGGCATTCCGTATAGGTGGAGCAATTTGACGAGCGGAGACACCGTCTTACCTCAATCAGTGACGACTTCACCTGCCTCAAATAGACAGAATGACTCCTCTCGAAGCTCATCAAACAGCAAGGTGTCCAAACACAAACAGAAGAAATCCAAGTTGGCTCCTGAGCAATATGCCGATTACGATGCGTTTCGAGGTTTGGAGGTGTGTCTGGTCCATCGCCCGAAATACGACGATTGGAGTTGGCCAAAAGGCAAGCTGGAAACCAATGAATCCGCCCATCATGCCGCTGTACGAGAGATTGAAGAGGAATGTGGGGTGCCTATAAGCCTTGGCCCGGTATTGGGCGAAGAAGAATACAGCCTTGAACAAGAGGGCCAGAAATCCAAACGGAGCAAACGCTCGAACTCGGGAATGGTAAAACATGTGACCTATTGGATGGCAACACCAATCAACGATCAGGAAGCAGCTCGCAGGTCTTCCACTTTGGGGCCCATCAAACACGCATCAACCGGCGAAATCGACGAGGTGAGGTGGGCCTCTGTTTCCAAGGCACGCAAACTGCTTTCCCATTCCCTAGACCGTGGCATTCTCGACCAATTTGTCTCCCGTGTCAAGGAGGGTGCGCTGGGGGCACATACACTCATTATCGTGCGTCACGGAAAGGCGGAGCCACGCAAACGCTGGAGCGGCACCGACGCCGAACGACCCATCACGCCAAAGGGAGCCGCAGCCAGCTTTGCATTGATTCGGGAGCTTGCCTGCTACAACCCGACTCGGCTCATATCGTCACCGTGGTTGCGTTGCACACAGACCATTGAATCGTATGCCTGGCACACTGCATTACCGGTGATCGGTGCCCAAGAACTCACCGAAGATGCTTTCGCCGAACGTCCTGAAGAGACTTGGAGACAGGTACGAGGCGAGATCGACTCCATGCTCATGAGTATGCAAGGCAGCTCCAACAATGCACAAACCACAGACGCCACGAACACCACAGATCGCGCACAACGTCTTAAAACAGCGCCACCAACCGGTAACGATCCTGCCGCAGACCCTTGCGTTCAAACACCTTCTTCGCAGACAGCCTGTACACTGGTATGCACGCACCGGCCGGTCATCGGTGGAGTGTTCGCCCATCTGCGGGACCTATGCACCTCTCCCATGCTGTCCAAACAGCTCATTGCGAAAACGCCATATATGCCAACTGCAAACGCCGTAGCATTGTTCATGGTACAAGGCCCTCAGGGCCCTAAAATTATAGACATACAGAGAATGGCACCACTTGTTTACTGATTTTTTGGATTTCGACTCCCACAATTACGGCTGGAACCGTACGTGTTCAGGAGTGCAAACCAGACACATCCGTACCATCACTTCGGCGGACTCAGCATCCGGTTATGGCTTCGGCGCGCAATCGTCCGGATCGGGTTCGGTGGTCTCTGCTCGCCCTGGATTCGTGCCAGCCCGCACAGGATCATCCCGCCCTTCGCGCCCCTCACAGCTTGATCCTACCCTCACCGAACATGTGGCGGGCGGGCTCGATCCCGAGGAAGTCAATGAGATGAGCCACGCATCGGCGGCCGCTCTGCTCAACAGGGTGCATCACACGCTCGACCAGAAAGTGGTGCAACGCGTCATCACCTTGGTAGATACCGAGGGAGTGGATGTCATAGCCGAACTTTGGAGCCATAGCGAGCCTGATTCGTTGCCGGGCATTCTTTGGCGGCTCTACCTGCTGAGGTCGTGGATGCGAAACAACAATGACGAAATCTCATATTTATGGCGAATCGGCGAGCCGGTTGCCACATCTTCCTCGGCGATTGTGGGCGTGGACAGCGCGCCTGACAGCGGTGACATATCACGCACGGCGGATTCGATCCTTTCCGGCGCTTTCACCGGAGATTTCGCTGTGGCGCTCGAACGGGCCGCCGCCTTCACCGATGTCATTGTACGTGGTATGAAGCAACGTGCCAAGACACTATTGCAACAGGCCAATAAACCTCGAGCGATCTCTGATGAGGACAAATCGCAGAATGAATTGCTCAGACAATCGGCAACGAATCTGCGCTCCACCGCGTCCAACCTGTCCGTCACCTCCCACGACTTCCACGAGGGAGCACGACTTTGGCGCCGCGGCCGCCTAGAATAATCTAGAGCTCACTGGATGTCAGATGCAGAAGATTATCTGGCACATCGGCCGTTTGAAATAACCGTGACATCAGCCCAATCACACTGTGTGCCACTTTCTCTCATAATTCCTCACCTTCCTGCCTCTGCTCTTTTTATTTCCTCCTAACCAATTACGACACCTTTCGTCTCAGTAGGTAGGACGACTGTGTTGGCACAATCGGTGTATTTCATTTTCAGCTAGGCACATATCTGGCGCGTGGCGAACGGCACGTCGGGTATACTTGAAATCTGCACCGAACCGTGCTTAAGCCCCGGGCTTCATTTTTTGCCGCTTCGAGCGGCGTTCGCGCCGACAGGCGCTTTCGCGGTTCGGTGTTTTCCCACCCCTGCCATGTTTGTATTTGCCACAAGGTTCCGGCGACGTATTCCGATATTCGTCGCTCTAGACACAGAGCCTATCTCGGCCGTTGCATCGCAATGCTTGCGGCTTTAGAAGCCAACCCGTCAATCCGCTTCAGCTCAGCCTGCTGGTCGGCATCGGAGGTGGGCGCAAACTTTCCATAACGGTGCTCGGCAGCCTCACGAATCAGAGCATCCGAAATCTTCGGATTCTTGGGCAGCAGTGAACCATGCATGTAGGTGCCAATGACATTGCCCACGCGGGCACCCTCCGTGTGGTCCACACCATTGTTGCCGGTACCCTCATGCTCCACTGTGCCCAACGGCTCAACACCCTCTCGCAGGAATGTCTGGCCCGAATGGTTCTCATAGCCCACAATCGTGCCGAACTGTTTGCTGGTTTCCGTCAGGTTGCCGATCATACGGTGTGCCTGGCCCTCGGTGTAAACCCCCATGATGTCGATGCCGGGCAAACGTGTGCCGTCCACAGTGTCGAAATATTCGCCAAACAGCTGATACAGGCCACAGATCATGAGCATCGGCACGCCATCTGCAGCCAACGAGCGCAGAATATCGGCCCGCGTGAACAGGTCGTCGGAAATCTTCTTCTGCCCGGTGTCCTGCCCTCCGCCACCGAGAATCATGTCAACCTGCTCCGGCCACCGGTCACCCTGATTGTAGGCGTGGAGCCTAGGGGCATAGCCGTAGAGGGAAAGCCTGCGTTGTATCGTGAGGACGTTGCCCCAGTCGCCATAGATGTTCATATCGTTTGGGTAGAGCGAAACCACATCGATAGGTCGGTCAGATTTGGTTGAAGTCATGCCAGTTCCCTTTCAACAGTGCCAATGGCCATATACGCGGCATTCCAAGATACGCCAGTATTCATCGACCCACCCCTGCATCCGGGACATCGGCGATTTTCCCGAGCTCTGCACGAATGGCAAGCATAGCAGTATATGTGCAATAGATATGCTTTGGCTTGCCGGGATTCGATTGCACAAACTCATGCAACGCCGAGCTGATGTCCGTATCGGTTTTCCCGACCGACACCTGATCGTATTCCAACCTCAATGCCATGTCCCATGCACGCACGCCCGAGACCACAGCCACGCCTTCCGAACGCAGCGATTCAAAATCCACGTCCCAAAGCCAACTCATATCCCGCCCGTCGGCATATTCGTCGTTGATGGCAATCATGGTGGGGCAACCATGAGGCGGGAAGCTTGAAAGCGACATACGGAACCCCATAGGGTTCTTCACCAGCAGCAACTCCACCGGAGCCCCATTGACCTCGATGGTCTCCCCCCTGCCGAACGCCGGGGTGACGTGGGAAAGTGCATGGATAAGCCGTTCGTCCTCAGCCCGAGGCTCACTCCTGCCCACATTTGTGGCATTCACATCCGCCATCACCGCCCGAGTAACGGCGAGGGCCGCCGCGGCGTTGTAGAGGTTATACAGCCCCTCAAACCTCACTTCGGTCTGGAACAACGCGTCATCCATACGCAGCTGCACGCTGCGATCACCGACGCTCTCAAGCACCACATCGGCGTGCCTGCGCGCCTGTTCGTTGGCTTGGGCGGCGCTAACCTGGCCCTGGACCACTTGGGAAACGCTGATTCCAATTCCTAAGTCATGCGCCGCAGACGCTCCGTCTGAACCTGGGTTACTATTCAACGAATCCACTGCGCCTACGGTATTCGTGGCATTCACTGAATCAGTGGCGCAATGCCGCCCAGCATGGACATGTTGTTTGCTGCCTGCTACGCCTAACTCGTACTCATGCATCTCATCGTCTGAGGGGAACCGTGGCCGCAAAGCTTCGGAAAGCCCGAAATAGCGAACCTTCGTTCCGTCCGGTACCTGAGAGGCAAGCGCGGCTATGCGCCTGTCCTCACGGTTGAGCACCACGGTGCCGTCAGTGGCTGCGGCCACACGGCCCAAAAGCCGCGCCGTGTTGTCGATCTCGCCGAAGCGGTCAAGCTGATCGCGCATCACATTGAGCAGCAGAGCGTATCGTGGCGGCATCTGCTCCACGAATTTGACCGCATACGCCTCGTCAAGTTCCAAGACAGCGATGTCGGCATCGAGCCTGCCGCGCCAATCCACCCGGGTGAGCAGCGCAGAGACAACGCCACGGGTGAAGTTGGAGCCTGTGGGATTGGTAAAGACCTTAAGCCCCAGGTCGCCTAGCATGGATGCCACCATGCGCGTGGTGGTGGTCTTGCCATTCGTCCCCGAGACCAGGACGACCCCATACTTGAGGCCGCCGAGCGTGCGGGAGAGGAAACCTGGGTCGAAGCTTTCAATTACCTTGCCCGGCAGCGCGCTGCCGCCGTGGTGCATGAGGCGCGAGGCTGCGCGCACTGCCTTGCCCAATGCCGGTGTCGCAAAAGAATTCCAAGCCATATCACACCACCTGCTGAGGAGCCTGGGGCATGTCCTTGAATTTGGACGTGGCCCCGAGAAAACCAAGCGTGAACGTATCGGTTGGTCCGTTACGGTGCTTGGCCATGATGATGTCGGCCTCTCCGGGCCTGTCCTCTTTGTCGTAGGCATCCGGCCTGTGCACGAGGAAGACCACGTCGGCGTCCTGCTCTATGGAGCCGGACTCACGCAGGTCGGAGAGCATCGGCTTCTTGTCGTTGCGCATCTCAGGGCCGCGGTTCAGCTGGGAAAGAGCCACCACCGGCACCTCAAGCTCCTTGGCCAGCAACTTCAAGGCTCGCGAGAAGCCCGAGACCTCTTGCTGACGGCTCTCCTCCTGTCTGCCCGAACTCATGAGCTGCAGGTAGTCGATGACCACCAGCTTCAGGTCGTTGGTCTGCTTCAGGCGCCTGCATTTGGCACGAATCTCCATGAGACTCATGTTCGGACTGTCGTCGATGTAGAGCGGCTTATCACGCATCTTGGTCCAGAAACTGTTGAGCGTGTTCCACCGGTCCGGCGTGATGTCCTCGTCTGCATGACTTAAGGCGGTGAGGGGAATGTTGGTTTCGGCGGAGATGATGCGCTGGGCCAGTTCCGTCTTGCTCATCTCCAACGAGAAGATAATCGAGGTCATATTATGGTGCAGTGCCGCCGAGCGTGCGAAATCGACACCGAGCGTGGACTTGCCCATGGCCGGCCTGCCGGCCACCACAATCATCTGACCGGGTTGAAGGCCCTGTGTGGACTTGTCGATATCCCTGAAACCTGTGGGCACGCCACGCTCCATGTCTCCGTTCTGCATCTTGTCCATCTGCTCAAGGGTGTCCTGCACCACCGTGCCGATGGGGGCATAGTCCTGGCGCACCTTCCCCACACTCATTTCATAGACCTCGCTTTGGGCCAGGTTCACCACGTCCTCGGCCTGCGAGCCCTCGGCGGAGTAGCCAAGCTGGGCGATTTTCGTTCCAGCGGCGATGACATTGCGTAAAATGGCACGCTGATGCACGATTTCGGCATAATAGGTGGCATTGGCGGCGGTGGGCACAGAGGCGACAAGGCTATGTAGATAGTCCACTCCGCCCACTTTCTCAAGATTTTCATCTTTCAGGAGTGCATTTGCCACGAGCACCGCGTCCACCGGCTGCGAGGCGGAGAACAGCGTGATGATGGCTTCGTAGATTGTCTGGTGTTTCGGCTGATAGAAGTCGGACACATCGAGCGTTTGCGAGACCTCGCCAATGGCGTCCTTGCTCATCAGCATGCCGCCCAGCACCGCCATCTCAGCTTCGTCGTCGTGCGGAGGCACGCGGTCAAAGAGCGTCGAGTCGGCACTCAGATCCGTCGGTGAGCCCGCCGCGCCGCCACCGCCGCGCCTGTCGCCCGAATTTCCCCATCCATGTTCTTCTGCCATGAACCCCAGTATAAAGGAGGGCATAGTGGAACGGAAGAGCCGTGAACGCCGCTGCCCGCCAAACCACAAGCCTTGACGTCAGGAACGCCGGACTATGGTCGAGATGTAGGGGCCGCGCCGGCATCGGCAACATCGAGTCGAAACCGCATCTGTTCGCAGGTGCCGCTAGAGACGACCGCGCTGCCTTGCATCACGATGACCTCGTCCACATGATTGAGCAGATAGTCGCCGGTGTGGTGGCCAACATACACAAACCCTTGGAACGCGCCTCGCATACGGTACGCTCCACCGATCCCAACCTCCGCGCATCAATGCCTGCGTCAATCTCGTCGAGTACCGCGAATCTCGGATGCCGCACCAGAAGCCGGGCCAGCAACAGGGCTGCCGTTCGTCTCCGGAGAGATGGGAAAGCGTGTTTTCGATGTGATAGTCCAGCCCCACTGCACTTGCTCCACCGGCCAAAGCTGCGCCTCATGGAATGCCGGGACAACGGCATCATCGGTGATTCTGGTCGAATAGCCGTACATCCTGCCGCAACGTGTCGTCGAAAATGTGACTCTGCTGCGAACAGTGACCGATCCATTTGCGACACACGAGGGCGTTGCCATGTGGATAGAAAAATAAGTTATCCACATTCTGGGGACAAGTTTGTGGACAGAAGAAAAAGTTATCCACACTATGAGGATAACTCTGTGTATAGTGTGGGGATGGTGACTCCTGCCCATCCGTTTGACTTGCTTGACGCGAAGATGTGTGGTATTCGACCCGGCGAGGGAAATACAGCAAGCTTCACATCATGGCATGGCCAAACCATGCACTGTGGCCTGTAGTGAACACTCTTTGGCACGGCGGCCCGTCACCTGTTAGGTTAAAGACATGAGTTCCGAAGAGAGAACGACGCAATCGAACATCACCCGTGGTGATGCCAACGCACCAAATGCGTCAGATGCACCCATTGCACCTGACGCAGCCGAACAAACAGAGGAGGCAGGTGAAACAGACATCGCACCCGCCGAACGCCGCAGCATCAACCGGCAAATCGCCAGGCTTGCCATCCCCACCTTCGGCCAGCTCATAGCCGATCCGCTCTTCGTCCTCATCGACACCGCTGTGGTGGGGCACATCGGAGAAACCGCGATGGCGGGCCTGTCCATCGGCAGCACCGTGATTCTCACCGCCGCAGGGCTCTGCAACTTCCTGGCCTACGGCACTACGTCATCCGTAGGCAAGCTGATGGGAGCGGGACGCAAAAAAGAAGGCTTCGAGTCGGGAGTCGACGGACTATGGCTTGCCTTCATCATTGGAATGGTGGTTTCGGCGGCGCTCTTCGCTTTCGCCACGCCATTATGCCGCGCCATGGGAGCGAGTGGCGAAGTGCTCACCCAGGCCACCATGTATCTGCGTGCGGTGATCTTCGGACTGCCCGGCATGCTGCTGGTCTACGCGGCCAACGGCATCTTCCGCGGTCTTGAAAAGGTCCGTATCACACTCGTTGCCGCGGTTGCCGGGGCTGCGCTCAACACCGGTCTCGACGTTCTCTTTGTATTCGGTTTCCGTTGGGGAATCACCGGTTCCGGCATCGCCACTTTCATCGCCCAGTGGTTCATGGGCATTGTCCTTACTGTGCCTGCACTCAAATGGGCACATGAATCCGGGGCACGTTTGCGGCCCCGCATTTCCGGCATCATGACGACAGCCAGCGATGGCTTGCCGTTGTTCATCCGCACCCTTGCCCTACGCATCTGCCTGGTGGCCACAGTCGTCATTGCCACCCACATGGGCACCGCTGTGCTCGCCGGCTATCAAGCCGTCAATTCCTGCTGGAACTTCGTGCTCAACATGCTCGACGCCATCGGAATTTCAGGTCAGGCACTAGTGGCGGTCCAAATCGGCTCCGGCAACAGGCGCCGGGCAAAGGCGCTGACATCCATCGCCGCCCGCGCCGGGCTTTGGGGAGGCGTTTTCATCGCCTTGGGGCTACTTGCTTTTGGTCTGTTGTCGGCCCCGCTGTTCAGCCCAAGCCCAGAGGTGCAGAACCTCATTCGGGTCGGTATAGTGGTTGTGGCCTTAGCACTACCGCTTTCAGGCTGGATGTGGGCCCTCGACGGCATTCTCATCGGAGCAGGCGACTACGTGTATCTGGCCGCCACTTGCCTCGTGGTCACAGCCGTATACCTGCCACTGGGATTTGCCATGAACTGGATGCACACCACGCTGCATATGGGCAACACCGTTTCCATGGTCATGCTATGGGCGGTATTCAGTTTGGTGTTCATCGGAGGAAGATCCATTGCCAACGGCATCAGAGCTCATGGTGATCGTTGGATTCATGAAATCCGATAATTGAACACTTTCACTGCGCATAAGAAGAGGTCAGCAGCAGCGGCTCGGCAAAACCTCGACATTGTTCACACAACGTTCAGATGCTTCACAGGTTTCTGGATAGACTGGAACCATTGCCCACGGCACAGCCTAGACTGGTCAAGGCTAAGACAGACAATGCCCTCACGAGTTGGGCTGGTGTAAGACCTAAGGAAACAGGAGAACGCATGTTCGTGTTCACAAGTGCATGGTCCACGATGAAACGGCACAAATGTCGTACATTGCTTATCGTACTGGTAGCCGCCGCAGGGATTTTCTGCTCCGTGTTCACCCAGGCGCTCACTGCAGAGAGCGCTGAGGCGCAGCAGGGCGAAGCCTATCAGATGCTCAAACCCACAGCCGTCCTCAGGCCCAGCGCCACGAAACTGGAGCAACGCAACAGGGCAAACTCCGCCATCACCAAGAGCTATCTATCGTATTCCCAATATTCCATGTATGTCTCGGCACTTCAACAGTTCCAGATTCAATCGCAATATGTCCTCACCGAGTCACTGCCTGTTCGTCAGACAAGCTCAATCAAGGCAATACCTGGCACCGCAGACCAGAGCCCCGATAAGACAGGCGGAGAATTCACACTCGTCGGCCTATACGATGCCAATGGCATGAGCATCAACCACGCTGGAACGTTCAAGATAACGCAGGGCAAGAATCTTAACTTCACCAAGCCCGGCAAGGAAGACGCCCTGGTCTCCCAGGCGGTCGCGACAAAGAACAACCTCAAGGTGGGCAGCACCATCAAAGTCGGCGACGCCACCAACCCCAAGAACACCTATTCGTTGAAGGTCAAGGGAATATACACATATACATCGGATCCATTGGAAGGAACCGCAGGAGACACCAAACTGGCCAAAGACAACAGGAACAACGTGATTTACACTACGCCTATGTTCCCTCAGCTTGCCACAGACACCGTCCTGAACGGAACGACCACAGGCTGGGCAACGCCTGAGTTCGATATTGGTTTCACACTGCAAAGCGTCAGCGACTACGCCTCGTTCAAGAAGGCGATACGGCAGATTGGCCTGCCCAAAGGATATGAGGTGAAATCTCCGACACTGACCAAGTACGAAGCATCGATAGCACCGCTGAAAACATTGTCCGACAATCTGCACAACGGTACGAAGATAGTCTACATCACCGCGGGCACGCTTCTGGCGCTGTTGGCTGCTTGGGGCCTAACCCGTAGACGTGACGAGATCGGCATGGATACGATCATCGGCAATAGCCGCTTGCGCATTGGCACGCAGCTGATGTTCGAGCTCGTCCTGCCGGCGTTCGTAGGCCTGGTGCTAGGAGGCGCCGCAATCATCATCACCATCAAACCGCTGGGCAAGGCACTGACGGCAGGACATGTCATACCGCTCGTCCCCGATTGTTGGATTCCGATGTGGTATACTCTGGCAGCCATTGCCGTACTTGCGATACTTGCATATCTGAGGGCTCTGATGGCACGAACGGCCTCATTATTCAATACTCGTACGGGAGCGTCATCGGCTCAGGCCACCGCAACCGACGAACACAAGGTTCAAGACTCCTCAAGCGACCAGACTCCCAACGGGGACCCAACCGAACACACCGATACAAGTACAGATGAGGAGGCCAACCGATGAGCGACAAGGACAGCAAGCCCACACAACAGACCGACGATATCGAGGATGTCACATTCTCAGTGGTCTACAACGACGACGGAGAGCCAGACCTTACAACACAGGAGGATGGCGAAGAGGCTGTTCAAACCCTGGGCACGCAAACAGCAGAGGCTCAAACCCAGACGAATGGCCACAACGCGGACACCCACGCTGATGAGGAAGACAGGAGCCAACATACTGCTTCCAAGATTGCGCAGAACCTCGACGCTTTCGCCAACATCAAGCTATATCCAAATTCGGACGAAACTATAGGGAAGAATCCACCCCAAGTTGGCGAAGACACAGATGAACCAGATTCCGCCACATCCATTGCCGATGACGACAGTGTTGGAAGCGTTGACTCTGTTGATGAGTCAGATACGTACATTGAGGACGATGCTGAAGAAGACAGCTTTACCCAGGCGGCCTCGGTCCTGCTGCGTTCCTACCCTGCCATGAGCCTCGACCATGTGACACTCACCAATCGCAGCAGTGGCCGCGCCGTGCTAGACAACCTGCAGTGGGCGTTCGAGGCTGGCAATCTCTATGCCGTCGCAGGTGCGGACGATGAGCAAAGGCGCGCATTCCTGCAAGCGGCAGGGGGCTTTGTACGCCCCGACAGCGGGCAGGTGATGCTCAGGAGTTCCGGACTACTCGAATTGGACATCAACGAAATTCGTGGGCATCGAATTGGCCTCATCACTCAGCGTTATAGTGTTTGGGACGCATTGGATGCTTTGGACAATGTGGAACGCACCATGAAGTCTAGTGGTCGTACATTCCTCCAGCCGATACCTGAAATTGCCCATAGTCTGCTGAAAACAGTGGGGTTTGACCAGGCGGTGACAGGCATACCGCTACGAAAAGTGAGCGAGCTGAATCGGCGCCGTGTAGCCATCGCACGGGCCATCTCCTGCGATGCCAGCGTTATCATTGCCGACAATCCCGCAGGCGGTCTGGAAGACGATGACGAGCGCAAGACGGCTGTCAATCTGCTGGCACAAATCGCTCACACCAAGGATCCCAAGCGCTGCGTCATCATGCTTACCGACGACGATTCCGACATCGCAGCCGCCGACGAAACGATACAGTTCAATGATTGAATAGCACTACGCGCAACCATTCATTCGCGGCGCTCTACTGCTCCAAGTTCATATGAAAACGGGCAGCTAGCGCAGGGATATCGGGTCTGCCGTATTTCGTCACCAGAGACTGCCATGCCTGCTTGTTGGCTTGGCCATACCGAGAGGCCTTGCGGGCATACGCCTCCGCCGTGAGGAACCGAGGTGGAACCGATTTGCTGTTGTATTTGTCGGCTACCATCACCACCTCCTGCTCCAGATTCGTCGGCACATAGTCATCTGGCGGCAGCGGCAGCTTCTGGGCCACCACCTGCGCTCGGGTCAAGCCTACTCCTGTGTGGTTGCGGGCGAATTGAGCAATCGACTCATCGACTCCCTGAGCAACAAGCCAGTTATAACCGCGCAACCCGTGCAGAATGTAATTTGGTCCGTCAAACCTCACAGGTTTGCCATCACTGCCGTCGTTTCTCAGCACCAGGTACGTGCCGATATCGTGCAACATGGCCCCAACCACTGCAAGGTTCTCATCCAGTAGGCGCGGGGGCACCAAACCGCCGGTCACACTGTCCGTGGGCGGCACAGACGGTGCGGGCAAGGCGGCACTCCCCGATTGTGTCGGATCGGTTCGGCAATCGCCGGTTCCCCTGAGCTCGGCCGCATCTGCCGGTAACGTGCAACGACGCACAAACAATGCATTTTGACGGCGCACCAGCTGACGAGTAATGGTGGCTATGATTACACAGTGTGTATGAATGAGGTCATAGGCCGCCTGTGAAGGTGCAAGCGACTTATGGAGCTCGTCGGTTTGGGCGAGCGTGGGAACATAGGGAACGGTATTTTCGGTTTCAGTCATACGTCAATTGTATGGCAGAACCATCGTCGTCACGCCACAACCGACGTTTATGCCAATTGGCTAAGGAAAAGCTTCCATTTGTGCCGATATTTGCAAGAAAACAGCACAAATGGAAGCTCGACGGAATCTCACAGCGAATCTATTTTTTAACCTTTTCGGCACGTGATTTCAGTGCCTTGCGCTGCAGACGCGGCGGCCGCTTGGTGGAGACGAAGAGCGGCTGGGTCTCGATGGTCGGATTGTAAGGCGCCAAACCAAACCATTTGACCGGTGAGCCTGCAAGATGACGAATGGAATACTTCATCTTCAGCGAGAACGCCTCGCGCGCGGTGATCTTCGACTCAGGCATCAGCGCCTTGTGCAGCAGCACATAACGCACAGTGCCGATGTCTGGGTCGGCGTCGACCTTCGGATACACGGACTTCTGCTGGGGCAGCTCGCCGGTGGCAGAGAGGTCATGCATCACCTGATGGATGTAGGCGGGAATGGATTGTGAAACCTTGAAACCAAGACGAATCTTGACGCGGAAGATGTAGTCCGTGCCGAAATCCTCCACGGAGTACTCACGGGTGAACGGCTCATCCGTTGTCACCACGGAGACGGCCCACCAGGCGCGCGCACGCTTGGGATGATCGGCGAAGATCGAGAAGAAGATGTCGGTATCGAGCCGCTTCATGTCCCAATCGGAGGTGAGATAGACGATGTTGTCGGCGAAATAGGGCTGGCGGAAGTCCTCATGCAGCTTGGCAAGCACCGGGATGAAATCGCGTGGCTTCATATGCCGGCGCTGACTCCGCTCGATCTTGGTTCCATCGTTCCAAGTGACCATGATGAGCAGAATCAGCAGGGTCAGGCACATGGTGAACCAGCCGCCATGCAGGAACTTGGCCATGGACGCGATGAAGAAGAGCGTCTGGATGGAGATGAACACCACAAAGAAGAGCACCGCCAAGAACCTGTGATGATGGTACCAGATATAGACGGTGAGCAGCACGGTGGTGGTGATCATGGTAATGGTAAGGGCCAAACCGTATGCTGCGGAGATATGCTCGGAATCCTTGAACATGGCGAGCACGGACAGCGTGGCCACGCACAGCACGAGATTGACGGTGGGAATGTAGAGCTGACCGCGTGTGCGTGAAGGGTAACGCACCTGAAGATGTGGCATCCAGTTGAGGCCGGTGGCCTCGGAGACCATGGTGAACGCACCGGTGATGAGCGCCTGGGAGGCGATGACACCTGCGGCCACGGAAAGCACCACGGCCACAGGGCGCAGGTTCGGGCCCATCATCTGGAAGAACGGATTGACACCATCCTGGACAGCCATCAACGCCTTGTTGCCTTGGTTGCGCAGCATCCAAGCGCCTTGTCCGAAGTAGTTGAAGACAAGAGCCACAAAGATGAAGGGCCAGGTGACGTAGATGTTGCCGCGGCCCACGTGGCCCATATCCGAGTAGAGCGCCTCCGCACCGGTGGTGGAGAGGAAGACCGTACCCATGAGGGTAAGCCCTGCGACGTTGTTGCCGCTGAAGAGGAACCTGATGCCGTAGACCGGATTGATGGCCTCGAACACACTCCAGTCACCATCGAGGTTCATGATGCCAGTAATCGCAAGGAAGGCGAACCACACGAGCACCACGGAGCCGAACACCTTACCGATGGACTCAGTGCCGCGACTCTGCACTGCAAAGAGGATGAGAATGATGACCACCGTGATCATGAGCGTCAGATTCGCATTATCGTGGAACACCGGCTGGAAGATCGGTATGGTCTTGAGACCCTCGACAGCCGAGGATATGGAAACCGCAGGGGTAAGCACGGAGTCCGCCAGGAAGGCGGCGCCACCCACCATCGCCGGGATGGCCAGCCATTTGCCGTGATGGCGGATGAGGGAGAAGAGCGCGAAAATGCCGCCCTCGCCCTTGTTGTCGATGCGCATAGCCACGAACACGTACTTGACGGTGGTAATGAGGGTGATGGACCAGAAGACCAGACTCAGCAGACCGAGCACCGCCTCACGGTTGATGTTGCCTAGCCCACCCTGACCGGCAAGGAAGGTCTGCGAAGTGTATAGAGGCGATGTGCCGATGTCGCCGTAGACCACACCAAGGGCCACGATGGCCATGCCCAGCGTCACACGGTCGGGACTGGCCTGCAGCTTGTGCCACCAACGGCCTAACGGGCCTCTAGCCTTGGTGCTGGCCAGTTTCTGCGCTTCCTCGCGCTCCTCCTTCTCCTGCTTGACCAGAACATCATGCTCTTCCTGTGTAAGTGTGGCTCCCGAGACCCTAGGTGCATTGGTGAAGGTATCGGCACGGAGCAATGCCTCCTTCTCGGCCTTCTCCGCCTTTGCGGCCTGCGCGTCAGCTTGCGCCTTCGTCGCCTTCTGGGCACGCTTGATCTTCTTCACCTGGGCGGTGACGGCAGCCTGCTGAGACTTCTCAGCCTTGGACCGAGCTTTGGCACCACCATGGCCGCCTGCACTCGCGGATGCGCCCTTGGTCTGTGCATTCGACGGCTTGGCAAGCCTGGCCAACTGCGAAGTACCTGCGGCCTGACCCGAGATGCCGATGCTACGAGCTTGGGCACGCGCCTCGCTCCTACTGTCCTGTTTTTTCCGACCTTGGTCTGTGCGTGAACCGCCATTCGTTTGATTCTTCTTTTGCACAGCACCCTTCGTATCCGGGTTGGTCCCGGACTGCGAACTATTTTTTGACTGTGGAACATCATCGGCACGAGACTGCGACATGCTTTGCCCTCCAGCGCAGGGACCTTCCCCGCGTAACCACTGCTCTTCTACTTGATTCAGCTCTCTCACCGGCTGATTTCAAAACCAACGCATAAGTCTATATCCATATCCCTATTTTGCCAAAACGAACCATCCATGGGCATTCTGAACCAGCTCAATTCATCACTTCCCTTGTTTTTCGTATGGAAAATCGACAAGTCGTTAGAAAGCCCAACCCAACGAATCGCATCGACTCCGTCACCACCTCTTGACATGGAATGCAGATGCAGACTCATATTCCACAACCCTCATCCTCGACTCACACGCCATACACGGTCCGCGTGGTCTCCCGTGTGGCTTTGGCAACCGAGGCAATCGGCAGATCCAACGCATTTGCAAGCGCCACGAGTGTATATGGAATCATGTACGGGGCGTTTGTACGCCCGCGGTACGGCATCGGAGCAAGGTAGGGAGCATCCGTCTCCACCATGATGTGGTCAAGCCCCACCACGGCCGCCGACTTGGCAATCTCATCATTGCCTTTGAAACTTGCAGTACCTGAAAAGCTGAGATACCAACCCTGTTCACGCGCCAACTGCGCCATCTCAAGATCTCCTGAATAACTGTGGAACACGGTCCGGCTTGGGCTGCCATCGGCAATCAGTGTCTCGATGACCTCACGGTGCGCGTCTCGGTCGTGAATCTGCATCGGCAGATTCAGCTCTTTGGCAAGCGCAATATGGGCACGAAACGCATCACGCTGAATCTCCTTGGCCTCCTCGCCGGTGCGGAAAAGATCCATTCCGGTTTCGCCTATCGCCACCACCTGCTCGGGATATGCAACAGCCAGCCCGCGGACCTCGGCAAGCGCATCCTCAAAGCTTACATCATGCCACGGCTGATACTTCACAGGCAACCCGTCGGGACCCGGCGCACCACGATGGCCATGCAGCACAGCCTCGTTGGGGTGAATCGCCAAGCCAGCGTGCACAACACCGGGGTGGTCGATCGACATCTGCACCGCAGTCTTGAGGCTCGGCAGTTCACAGCCCACATCGATGATGCCTTCCACACCAACCGCCTGCGCCTGGTCGAGCATCTCGTCGACCGTATAAACCGGCACTGACGGCTGCTCACGCTCGAGAGCCTGACGGTTCATCTCACGGGCAAACGGAACGACGCTGGCCACATGCGTATGATCATCGACCACGTGGATTCCTTCAGACAACGCAGGAGGCGCAAGTGCCCAACTGCGATCGCGATGTTTCTTACTCATATCTACCAGTCTAATCAGCGCTATCTGCTAACTGAATGGGTACGTTACCGTTTATGACGCCTATTGTCGCTGTAAGTAGCCAGCCATGTACATCCAGCCGATGCTGCTATACCTACTACGACATCAGCTGTCGCTGTAGGTAGCAGCATCGCCTATCGGCTATCGGCTACTGTTCCACGCCTTCAGACGCAAAGAGTTGCCGGGCGTGCTCCTGGATGCTCATTACCTGATAATCTCCCGATTTCACAGCTTCAATCGCAAGAATCACCGCCAGAAACTCGGTGACCGTGGTGAACTGAGGAACGTCGGCTGCGACGGCCGCCGATCGAATCACGTACCCATCCGAACGTGAATCGCGGTTGCTTGGTGTGTTCAGGACTAGGTCAACTTGCCCCGAATCTATCAACTGAAGCGGATTCTTGCCCAACGCATCCTCGCCGAAGCGTTCATGCAACGATTCTTCCTCCTGCGCCGTGGTGGAAATCTTACTCACCACACGTGATTCAATACCATAGCGCCGCAGCACCGAAGCCGTGCCTTCCGTGCAGCACAACGTGAAGCCCAGCTCCTGCAGGCGAACGGCAATCAACGGAAGCTGTCGCTTATCGGCGTCGGCTACAGAAAGGAACACATTGCCCTTGACCGGCAAGCCGCCTTGATAAGCGGCAAGCTGGCTCTTGGCGAATGCATGTGGGAAGTCACGGTCAAAGCCCATCACCTCACCGGTGGAATGCATTTCAGGGCCGAGCAAGGTATCGACTGAACGTCCTGCCTCTGTTCTGAATCGTTTGAACGGAAGGACGGACTCCTTGACCGCCACCTGCTGACCAGGGTGCATCACTCCGCCGTCACCCATCGGCAATAGCAGACCACGCCGGCGCTGGTCGGCCACGGACTCCCCCACCATGATGCGGGCTGCGGCCTTGGCAAGAGCCACACCGGTGGCCTTGGACGCGAAGGGGATGGTTCGCGAAGCGCGCGGATTGGCCTCGATGACGTAGAGGGTGTCGGCCATGAAGGCAAACTGCACGTTGAGCACACCCCGCACACCGCATCCTTCGGCGATAGACAATGTGGCCCTGCGCAACCGGTCAATCTGGCTATCAGAAAGTGTGCTCGGCGGCAGGGTGCAGGCGGCATCGCCGGAATGCACACCGGCTTCCTCCACGTGCTCCATGATGCCACCAACGTACAGCTCCTTGCCGTCGTACAGTGCATCCACATCAATCTCGATGGCGTCCTGCAGGAACTTGTCGATGAGCAACGGAGAAGGCAGGCGGCCAGAGACCACCGTATCGGACTGGGCGGCGGCGAGCGCGCGGTCCACATACTTCTCCAGCTGCGCATCGTCATAGACGATTTCCATGCCACGCCCGCCAAGCACATAGCTGGGCCGCACGAGCACCGGGTAGCCGATCTCGTGGGCGGCGGCCTGTGCCTCTTTGTAGCTCAAGGCCGTGCCATAACGTGGGGCATTCAAGTGCTCACGACGCAGTACCTCACCGAAAAGCTCGCGGTTCTCAGCCAAGTCGATAGACTCTGGGCTCGTGCCCAAAATCGGCACTCCAGCAGCCTTGAGGCGTGCGGCAAGTGAAAGCGGGGTCTGACCACCGAGCTGCACGATGATGCCCTTGACCGGTCCTGACTTCTTCTCCGCCTCATAGATCTCCATCACGTCTTCAAAAGTGAGTGGCTCGAAGTAGAGCCTATCGGACATGTCGTAGTCAGTGGAGACGGTCTCCGGATTGCAGTTGACCATGATGGTGTCGTAATCCTTGCCCAGCTCCTGGACGGCGTGCACGCAGGTGTAGTCGAACTCGATGCCCTGACCGATGCGGTTGGGGCCCGATCCGAGAATGATCACCGCCTCGCGCTCGCGCGGCTTGAGCTCGCTTTCGTCGGCGTAGCACGAGTAGTAATACGGGGTGACCGCGTCGAATTCGGCGGCGCAGGTGTCGACCGTCTTGTAGACGGGCCGCAGGTCGTAGCTCTGGCGAAGCTGGCGTATGGTCTTCTCGCCTCCGTCGCCCAAGTAACGCAAGTGGGCGATCTGCAAGTCCGACAGTCCGGCACGCTTGGCCTTACGCA
This sequence comes from Bifidobacterium sp. ESL1118, assembly GCF_058505595.1. Lineage (NCBI taxonomy): Bacteria > Bacillati > Actinomycetota > Actinomycetes > Bifidobacteriales > Bifidobacteriaceae > Bifidobacterium > Bifidobacterium sp. ESL1118. The sequence continues at coordinate 609,679 of NZ_CP196371.1, read as the reverse complement.
GAAGATGCTTAGAAAGCGTCTCGGTATACCGAACTTCCATGGCAGTTCTGTTGATCAACTCGAACTGGGTGAGGAACCATGGGTCGATTTTCGTGGCATCGTAGAGTTGGTCCACTGTGGCACCACCCCAAACGGCCCGTTCGATTTCAAGGTAACGGTTCTCCGTAGGCGTGCGCATGGTCTGCAGCAACTGGGCAACTTCATTGGCATCGGGCTTGAGCCCTTCCCAACTAAAGCCCATATGCCGTTTGTCGATGGAGCGCATGGCCTTGCCAAGTGCCTCCTGGAAGTTGCCTCCCAAGGCCATGGCCTCGCCCACCGACTTCATGGAAGTGGTCAGCGTCGGGTCGGCCTCGGGGAACTTTTCGAAGGTGAAACGAGGCACCTTCGCCACCACGTAGTCGATGGTGGGCTCGAAGCTGGCAGGCGTGGAGCTGGTGATGTCGTTGCTGATCTCGTCGAGTGTATAGCCCAACGCGAGTTTCGTGGCTATCTTGGCGATGGGGAATCCGGTGGCCTTGGATGCGAGCGCCGAAGACCTGGAGACGCGCGGATTCATCTCGATGACGATGATGCGGCCGTTCCTCGGGTTCACGGCAAACTGGATGTTGCACCCGCCCGTGTCGACGCCCACGCCACGGATGATGGCGATGGCGATGTCCCTCATGCGCTGGTACTCGCGGTCGGTGAGCGTGAATGTGGGGGCCACAGTGATGGAGTCGCCGGTGTGCACGCCTACAGGGTCCACGTTTTCGATCGGGCAAACCACCACCACGTTGTCCTTGCGGTCACGCATGAGCTCAAGCTCGAATTCCTTCCAGCCTTCGATGCCCTCTTCCACAAGCACTTCGTTCGTGGGCGAATAGTGGATGCCCGCGCCGGCGATACGGTGCAGGTCCTCCTTGTTGCGCGCGATGCCGGAGCCCAGGCCACCCATGGTGAAGCTCGGGCGAACCACCACAGGGTAGCCGAGTTTCTCCACGATGGCGTCGACCTCATCGAGCGTGTGGGCCACATCGGATCGTGCGGATTCCGCGCCGGCTGCCTCGACAACCTTCTTGAACTGCTCACGGTCCTCACCACGGTCGATGGCCTCCAGCGAGGCGCCGATGAGTTCCACATGGTACTTTTCCAGCACACCAGCAGCCCCCAGCGCCTCTGCGGCGTTGAGGGCGGTCTGGCCGCCCAACGTGGGCAGCAGCGCGTCCGGACGCTCTTTGTCGATGATGCGCTCCAAGATGCCGGTGTCGATCGGCTCGATATAGGTTGCGTCAGCCATTTCCGGATCGGTCATGATGGTGGCCGGGTTGGAGTTGACCAGAATGACGCGAATGCCCTCTTCTTTGAGCACGCGGCACGCTTGGGTACCCGAATAGTCGAACTCGGCTGCTTGACCGATGACAATGGGGCCAGAGCCGATGACCATGACCGAATGGATATCGTTACGTTTTGGCATCAGCGTTCCTCCTCGCTATCATCGTCGTCATCGTTTCCGTTACCTTTTGCGACACTCAACGTCGTTTTTGGTAGCGGTCTGTCGGTGGCGCTACCTCCTACGACATTATGTGTCGCTTTTGGTAGCGGGTTATGTCCCAACTCCATCAAATCAATGAACCTATCGAACAGATAAGAGGCATCGTGTGGTCCTGCGGCGGCTTCCGGATGATACTGCACTGAAAATGCGGGGACATCCAGGCATTCGAGACCCTCAACCACGTTGTCGTTCAAATCCACATGCGAGACTCGCGCTCGTCCATAACGGCCGTTGTCAAACGGAGTCGCCACAGGATGGCCTATCGGTGCATCGACCGCGAAGCCATGGTTATGGGCCGTGATCTCCACTTTGCCGGTGGTGAGATCCTTGACCGGTTGGTTCACACCACGGTGCCCGAATTTGAGCTTATACGTTTTGAAACCGAGGGCACGGCCAAGCAGCTGATTGCCCAGGCAGATGCCAAAGAACGGATAACCGGCATCAAGCACCTGCCGCAGCAACCTCACTTCATCATCGGCGGTGGCGGGATCGCCAGGCCCGTTCGAGAAGAATACGCCGGTGGGGTTCAATTCCTTGATCTGAGCCAAAGTGGTGTTCAGCGGCAACACATGCACGCGGCAGCCTCGCTCGGCAAGACGATGAGGTGTCATGGATTTGAGGCCAAGGTCGAGTGCTGCAACCGTGCAACGAGGCTCTTGGCCCTCCCACGCACCGCAAGGCTCTACGGTGTAGGTTTCGTCAGTGCTCACCTCACCGGTCAAGTGGGAACCTGTCATCGTCGCAGCACTTCGCACGATTTGAAGCAGCTCCGATACCACCTTGCGCTGACCAGACTGAGGTTGAGACTGTAACTCTTGCGCAACCGCGTTTTGGCCGCTGTTCAGCAGTGCCGAACCAGAAAAAACGCCGGCCCGCATGGCACCTGCTGTTCGCAAATGCCGTACGAGACGACGTGTATCGATTCCTGAAATACCGACGATTCCCTGATCTATTAATCGTTGTTCCAACGGACGTCTGGTCCGCCAAGAGCTGACACAGGGACTGGGTTCGCGGACCACGTAGCCCGACACCCATATTTTCTGCGATTCATCGTCCTCGTCGTTGACACCGGTATTGCCGATGTGTGGAAACGTCTGAACAACAATCTGACGGTCATAACTGGGGTCGGTCAGCGTTTCCTGATACCCCGTCATACCTGTTGTAAAAACGATTTCTCCTGTTGTTTGCCCCAATGCGCCGTAGGCATCGCCCTCATACACTTCCCCGTCCTCAAGCACAAGAACGGCTGGATTCACTGTATTTTGGAAATGGCTACCGACTGCATTGGCTTTGGTGTCATTGAGATTCACCTGTACCCCTTTTTGCAGCGGATATTCTACGAAAGTATAGCGGCATGGCTGGATGAGGGCGAATCCCCAAAACCAACATAACGATGCCTCAAAGTCGAATAGCACGGAAAACTCGAAATTGGTAAGTAAACGGGCACGGTCTTTCTGCTGCGCCTTCAAACGCGAATTGGCATACAGCGGCGATATGAAACCACGAAAAGAAATCAGTCAGTTCCAGGGGAAGCGGAAGTATCTGCACCTGAGCCTTCGGCGGTCGCCACAGTTTCATTTGCCTCTGCATGTTCGACGGCTTCATGCTCGACGGCTTTACGCTCAGTCGATCCGGATCCCTCGGACTGAGTGGATTCAACAGTTGCCTCATCAGTGGATTCAACGGTTGATTCAACAGTCTGTGTATCTACAGGTTCCTTGGGTTCAGCAGTTGCGGTAGGCTCAATCAATCCTGTAGGATCGACCGTCTGGGGCCCATTGGCAGTCTGAGCTTCATCGACTGTCTTAGGCGCGCTACCGGTACCCGACTCATGGGAAATATTCGACTCAGTCGATTCGATGCCCTCGGCGGACTCATCCCACTGCATCGGCACACCGTCACCGTGGCCTGAGATGCCGCCGGAAGTAAGAAACCCTGGCGCTGTGGGGGCATGCAGAGCAGCCTCCCGCCGAGCCTGCTCCTTGCGTTCCTCCTCAGCTTCTTTGATTTGAGCCAGAGCAGCTTCCTTGTTGCTGCAGATGGCGCTCAACAGACCATGGATGAACGACGGGGACTCATCGTCGCTCAGTGCCTTGGCCAGGCCTAAAGCCTCGTCTATTGCCACTTTGTCTGGGACTTCGTCGTTGAAGAGAATCTCCCACGCGGCAATACGCAGAATGTTGCGATCCACCACAGCCATTCGGCGGATGGTCCATTTAGTGGAGTACTTGCCAAGAACGCTGTCGATGTCTTCCTCGTGATCGGCCACACCGCGGACCAAGACAATCGAGTACTCTGGCAACGGTGTCTGAGCGCCAGGCTGGGCAATGCGTTCCTCAAGCAATGAGGGAATGTCCTGACTTTTTTCATCAGCCTCATATAAGGTGTTTAACGCCCGTTTCCGTGCAGTAGAACGTGCCATATCAATCCTCTAACCCAATCATTGTTTCGACATTTTCGGTGTTACATACCTCTCACCGAATTGCCGATTTCAACAGTTCCACTCATCCAGTCAACTTCCCCATGGAAACGTATCAGGATGTCAAGAAACCAAGAGGTTCTCAGATTGCTGAGAACCTCGAACACAGCCTCATTTTGTCTGCACAGCTAATCTGCAAACTCCCGGTTTGAGCGCAGCTGCACAGTTTCGTCTGCAAATATCAGTTATTTTCACGGCCAAGGTAGGATCCATCACGGGTGTCGACTTTGACTCTCTCGCCTTCACCCACGAAGAGTGGCACCTGAATCTCGGCTCCGGTCTCCACAGTGGCAGGCTTAGTGCCAGCATTGGCTCGATTCCCCTGCACCCCAGGCTCAGTGGAAGTTACTTTGAGAATGACGGACGCTGGCAGCTCCACACTCAGCGGGGTGCCATCATGGAAGCTAACGATGCAATCGGTGCCCTCAAGCAAGTACTTGGCTTGATCTCCGACCAGATCCTTTGGAATGTTGATCTGATCATACGTGGTCATATCCATGAACACGTAGCTTTCCCCATCCTCATAGGAATATTGGAGGTTACGGTTGTCGACCGTCTCGAACTCCATCTTCATGCCGGCGTTGAACGTCTTATCGACAATCTTGCCGGTAAGCACGTTCTTGATGGTGGTACGCACGAAAGCCGGCCCCTTGCCAGGCTTGACATGCTGGAATTTGGTGACCTGCCACAGTTGGCCATCCAAGTTCAATACGGAACCGTTCTTAATATCATTAGTAGTTTGTGCCAAATTTACTCACCCTTATATGTCTTTGAAAATACTGCAATCTGCAGCGATGTCCGATAAAAGCCTTGTCTATTATGCCATGAAGCATAGAGAAGCCTCACGCACTACCAAAGCGTCACCATATGCCGCAATAGGTAGCACAAGAGGAAGAACCGTATACAAAAAGGGAGCCGACTCCACAAGGAATCGGCTCCCTCAACAGTTAGCCTTAAGCGGCATCACCGTTTTAGCGAATAGCGCTAACTATTCGATGATCTTGGTGACACGGCCTGAACCGACGGTGTGGCCGCCTTCGCGAACTGCGAAGGTGAGGCCCTGCTCCATGGCGATGGGCTGAATAAGCTCAACGGTGAAGGTGGCATGATCTCCGGGCTGAACCATCTCGACGCCTTCCGGCAACGTGATGACGCCGGTGACGTCGGTGGTGCGGAAGTAGAACTGCGGACGATAGTTTGAGAAGAACGGCGAATGACGGCCGCCCTCGTCCTTGGTCAGCACGTAGACTTCGCCCTCGAACTTGGTGTGAGGAGTCACAGTGCCTGGCTTGGCCAGAACCTGGCCACGCTCCACATCGTCGCGGTTGATGCCGCGGAGCAACAGACCGGTGTTGTCACCTGCCTGAGCCTCATCCATCTGCTTGTGGAAGGTCTCGATGGAAGTGACGGTGGTGCTCTGGGTCGGACGGATGCCGACGATCTCAACGTTGGTGTTGACCGGGAGCTTACCACGCTCGACACGGCCGGTCACCACGGTGCCACGACCGGAGATGGTGAAGACATCCTCGATAGGCATCAGGAACGGCTTGTCAAGGTCGTGAACCGGGGTCGGGATGTAGTCGTCGACGGCATCCATGAGGTCCTTGATGGTCTGGACCCACTTGTCGTGGTCCGGGGCATCGTCGTGCAGTGCGCCGTAAGCGGAGGTGCGGATGACGGGGCAATCGCGGTCGAAACCGTTCTCCTCGAGCAAGTCGCGGACTTCCTCTTCGACGAGCTCGATGAGCTCTTCATCGTCGACCATATCGCACTTGTTGAGCGCGACGAGAATCTTCGGCACGCCTACCTGACGGGCGAGCAGAACGTGCTCACGGGTCTGGGCCATTGGGCCATCGGTGGCGGCAACCACGAGGATTGCACCATCCATCTGAGCTGCACCGGTGATCATGTTCTTCACGAAGTCGGCGTGGCCGGGGCAGTCCACGTGAGCATAGTGACGCTTTGCGGTCTGATACTCGATGTGGGCGATGTTGATGGTGATGCCGCGCTGCTTCTCTTCAGGTGCGGCGTCGATCTGATCGAAGTCATACTCCGGGTTGAGATCGGGATACTCTTCGTGCAGCACCTTGGAGATGGCCGCGGTCAGGGTTGTCTTACCGTGATCGACGTGGCCGATGGTGCCGATGTTAACGTGCGGCTTAGTCCGCTCGTACTTTTCCTTTGCCATTTGTTGTCCTCCTGGACGTTTCGGGCCAACCTCTGCTTTCAGCCTGGTTGGCACCAGTTTACTGGGTTTCTGGGTTACTCGCCACACAGTGCCCGAACCCAGTCAGCGCTAGAAAAGTCTAGCGTAGACTGGGGACACGGCACACGCATGGCTACGTTGTTATTCGCCGCGCTGAGCCTTGATGATATCGTCCGAAATGCTCTTGGGCACCTCGGCGTATGAATCCATCTGCATGGAGAAGGAGCCACGGCCCTGCGTCTTGCTGCGCAGCTCGCCGATATAGCCGAACATCTCGCTCAACGGTACCTTGGCGTCGATGACTTTGACACCTGCGGCGTCGCGCATCTCCTGGATGTTGCCACGTCTGGAGTTGATGTCTCCCATGACGTCGCCCATATACTCCTCAGGAGTGTGGATTTCGACGGCCATGATGGGCTCCAGAATGACCGGATTGGCCTTGGGGGCAGCGGTCTTGAAGCACATCGAACCGGCAATCTTGAACGCAAGCTCGGAAGAATCCACATCGTGTGTCTGACCATCGGTGACGGTGGCCTTGACGCCCACGACAGGGAAGCCGGCCAAAATGCCCGACTCCATGGCCTCCTGCACACCTTGATCGATCGAAGGAATGAATTCCTTGCCGATGTGACCGCCGGTGACCTCGTTCTCGAACTCGTAGTTCTCGCCCTCTTCGGTGTTGAGGGGCTCAAAGTTCATGAGCACCTTCGCGAACTGGCCGGAACCACCCGTCTGCTTCTTGTGGGTGTATTCCTGGTTCATGACGGGCTTGCGAATGGTCTCGCGGTAGGCCACCTGCGGGTTGCCCACGTTGCACTCCACCTTGAACTCGCGGCGCATACGGTCGACGATGATGTCGAGCTGAAGCTCGCCCATGCCGGCAATCAGCGTCTGGCCGCTCTCCTGGTCTGTGGTGACCTGGAAGGTCGGGTCCTCGTCGGCGAGCTTGGCAAGCGCCAGGCTCATCTTCTCCTGGTCGGCCTTGGTCTTGGGCTCCACGGCCACCTGGATCACAGGATCCGGGAACGTCATGGACTCCAAGGAGATCGGGGCTTTCTCATCGCAGAGCGTGTCGCCGGTGGATACGTTCTTCAAACCGACGAGCGTGTAGATGTTGCCGGCCTCTGCAGCGTCAACCGGGTTCTCCTTGTCGGCATGCATCTGGAAGATCTTACCGATGCGTTCCTTCTTGTCCTTGGTGGAGTCGAGCACCGTGTCGCCGGGCTTAACCGAACCGGAGTAGACACGCACGAACACGAGCTTGCCATAGAACGGGTGGGTGGAGATCTTGAAGACCAGCGCGGCGAACGGATCGCTCATCACAGGCTTACGATCGATTTCCTTGGACTCGTCAGCGGGGTCAAAACCGACGATGGCCGGCACGTCCTCGGGGCTCGGAAGGTAATCCACCACGGCATCGAGCATGGGCTGAATGCCCTTGTCCTTGAACGCCGAGCCACAGAGCACCGGGTAGGCCCTGCGCTCGATGGTGAGCTGACGGATGCCAGCGCGAATTTCATCGTCAGTCAATTCGCCGGACTCGAGGTACTTCTCCGTGAGATCGTCGTTGGCCTCAGCCGCCTGATCGACGAGCGTGGCACGGTATTCAACAGCCTTGTCCTTCAAGTCGTCAGGGATGTCGACGGTGTCGTAGTGGGCACCAAGGTCACCGGAGACGTCCTTCCAGACGTAGGCTTTCATACGAATCAAATCGACCACACCGAGGAAGTCGTTCTCAGCGCCGATGGGCAACTGCACGACCAACGGAGTGGCTCCGAGCTTCTTCTTGATGGTATCGACGGAGTAGTAGAAGTCTGCGCCAAGCTTATCCATCTTGTTGATGAAGCAGATGCGGGGCACGCCGTACTTGTCGGCTTGGCGCCACACTGTCTCGGACTGAGGCTCCACGCCTTCCTTGCCATCAAAGACCGCGACTGCGCCATCGAGCACGCGCAGCGAACGCTCCACCTCGGCCGTGAAGTCCACGTGGCCGGGGGTGTCGATGATGTTGACCTGGAACTTCTGCTCCGGGTCATGGGTCTGGCGGTTCCAGAAGCAAGTGGTTGCCGCGGACTGAATGGTGATACCGCGCTCCTGCTCCTGAGCCATGAAGTCCATGGTGGAGGCGCCGTCGTGGGTCTCGCCGATCTTGTAGTTCTTGCCGGTGTAGTAGAGAATTCGCTCCGTCACCGTTGTCTTGCCGGCATCAATGTGAGCCATGATACCGATGTTACGGACCTCGTTGAGGTCGCTGAGCACATCAAGTGCCATAAATGTTCCTTACGCTTCCCTTGTATACGATACTTGCGATTACCAGCGGTAATGGGCGAAGGCCTTGTTGGCCTCAGCCATCTTGTGGGTATCCTCACGACGCTTGACGGAAGCGCCAAGGCCGTTGGAGGCATCGAGAATCTCATTGGCGAGCCTCTCGGCCATGGTTTTCTCACGACGCTTGCGGGAGAAGTCCGTGAGCCAGCGAAGGCTCAGCGCATTCGCACGGTTCGGCTTGACCTCGACCGGCACCTGATAGGTGGCGCCGCCGACTCGACGGCTACGCACCTCAAGGCTCGGGCGAATGTTGTCCAGGGCGCGCTTCAACACGCTCACCGGCTCCTGATCCGTCTTCTCCTTGACGATGTCAAGGGCGGAGTAGACGATGCCTTCTGCGATGGACTTCTTGCCATCGAGTAGAATCTTGTTGATCAGCTGCGTGACGACGAGTGAACCGTAGATCGGATCGGGAAGCAACTGACGTTTTTTGGATGGTCCTTTACGTGACATGCTTACTTGGCCTTCTTTGCTCCGTACAGGGAACGACCCTGCTTACGATCCTTGACACCCTGGGTATCGAGCGCACCGCGCACGATGTGGTAACGCACACCAGGCAGATCCTTGACACGGCCACCACGCACGAGCACAATGGAGTGCTCCTGCAGGTTGTGACCTTCGCCAGGGATGTAGGCGGTGACTTCGATGCCCGAGCTCAGGCGCACACGAGCGACCTTACGCAGAGCCGAATTCGGCTTCTTCGGGGTGGTGGTATAAACACGGGTGCACACGCCACGACGCAGCGGGCTTCCCTTCATTGCCAGGGTCTTCGACTTCTTGACCTTGGTCTTACGTCCTTTGCGGACCAGTTGTTCTATTGTAGGCAACCTATTTCTCCGATTCGTTGATTTGAATCCTTAATTGGTGAAGCCGCAACCGTGCAGCCCCTCCGACGAATCGGTAAAGCAGCCCAGTCCACCGGCCCGATGGCCCTTCGCCCTCCGCTACCGCATTACTGCAGCACTTTCACTGAGTTCCGGGATATCCCAATGCCCACGTCTATTACATAAGACATGCCATTGGCACATACATATAATAATTATACCGCGAAGCCGGACAAACCACGCGGTATCGATAAGCTTTCAGCCAGGGCCTCAGCGGGAAGAAGGAACGCCCATGCCAGGACCGGAGACGTATACATTGTTCGGCCGACCAGCCGCCCTGTTGCTCGCATTGTAATTGGAGTGCTCCTGAGCCCATTCCTCGTAGGCTTCCTGCTCTTCTTTGATGCGCTTCTCCTCAGCCCAGCGCCTGGCTTCGATTCTGCGACCGGAGGCACAATATATGAGGAGGCAGACCAGCGCGAGCGCAATCAACAGATCCAGCACTATGTGGTAGAAGTCCTTGACCATGTAATAGTTCGAGGCATCGGCAATGCGATAGGTGCCGGAGAAGAAGCTGTTATACCCCCGAATCCTGGACACCGGTGCGAAATACAGACGCCACTGTATAAACACCCAACACAGCAAGTAGACACCAAGGAACCACGAGCCCACACGACTATTGACGATGAAGAACACCAACACCGCCAGGTAGACCAGCATGAACAGGCCGTCGATCGGCTCACCACCCACCGAGGCGAACGCCGAAACCACGATCTTCTTGCCGCCCATGGTGAGGCCCGTCATATCGAGTGCATACCACAGCAACAGCAGCACACAGGCCGCCACGGCGACCCACTTAGAGACAATCATGCGTCGCCTAGGCGCATCAGAAGCATCGTAATTCTGATTCATAGCGTTGCCGTTATTCACACTCGGGCCTGAATCAACCATGCGACTAAATTCCTGTGTCGGCTCGGTATCCTGAATCCCATTCGGCTGCCCGCCGTTCCCTGTTGCATCTGCCATCACACTACCAGACCTTCCGACATATGCTTATCTGAAGCAAAACACACAACATATAATTGTATAAAACATTATTAGTATACGACGAAGCTTATATACCTATCTCGTCTCACACCCTTCTCGCATACGGGAATTATCAAATTCAAATTTAAACAGGCAAATCAGAGTAATGTTGCGGCTATGAATAATTCCAACAACGAAAAGAAGGAATGCGTAGCAGCATCGCTAAACGACACCTTTTCAAACGGTCATACGTTACCCTTGGCTTGGAGAAAGCAACAACTGCAACGGATGAGACGTATGTTGGAAGAACAGCGCGGCGAGATAGAACAGGCCGTCCGGCTTGACTTAGGTAAACCGGCCGCCGAAACATCACTCATGGAAATCAAGCTGGTACTCGACGAAATCAAATTCGTGCTGCCTCGCATCAGGCAGTGGGCTGCATTCAAGCCGAAGATAATGCCGCTGCTCATGCAACCGTCTACAAGCTGGACTGTAGCACAGCCTGTGGGTGTGACGCTGATTATCTCACCTTGGAACTACCCGATCCTGCTGAGCCTGGAACCCATGGTCGATGCCATAGCAGCCGGCTGCTGCGTGTGCCTGAAACCTTCGGAACTCTCGCCTCACACAAGCGGGCTATTACATACGCTCATCGGCAAATACCTCGACAACCGTGCTGTCTACGTGATTGAAGGCGGAGCGGATGAAACCACCAACCTGTTGGAGCAGCATTTTGACCACATCTTTTATACAGGCGGCGAACGGGTCGGAAAAATCGTCATGAGGGCGGCGGCGGAGCATCTGACACCCGTAACACTCGAGCTAGGCGGCAAGTCCCCGGTGTTTGTGGACTCAAGCGCCGACCTCAAGGTGGCCGCAGGACGCATCGCATGGGGCAGATTCAGCAACGCCGGGCAGACCTGCGTGGCACCGGACTACGTGCTCGCCACACCGAGTGTGGCCGATCGGCTTGGCGAGCTTGTCCATGAGGAGACTCGGCGGTTCTTCGGCGACAATCCAGAGAAATCATCAAGCTACGGGCGCATCATCAACGAACGTCAATTCGACAGACTCACCAATTTGCTGGAAGATGGCGGCGGCGCACAAACCGAACAAACAACACAAACCGAACAAGCGGATGCTCAATACCAAATAACAACGCCAAGGCAGGCGCAAGGGTGTGATAGGTCCAAACTCTACATACCCCCGACCGTCATTATGAACCCCGACCCAGATTCGCCGGTGATGCAAGAGGAGATCTTTGGCCCGATACTACCGATAGTGACCGTGCCCAACGTCGCAGCCGCCATCAATTTCATCAATAGCAGACCTCGCCCACTGGCATTGTATGTGTTCAGCCGAAACCGCAAAGTACGCCAACTGTTTGAACAGCGGACACAGTCTGGGACGCTCGGCTTCAACCTTCCGCTCGGACATCTGCTTTCCAGCCGTCTGCCTTTTGGAGGCATCGGAGCCTCGGGCATGGGAGCTTACCATGGTAAGGCAGGTTTCCTGTGCTTCAGCCATATCAGGCCGATAACATGGAAACCCGAACACCCCGATACGCTGAGGCTAGCCTACCCGCCCTACGGCAAGGTGACAAGGTCACTTGGACGGCTTTGACCCGGTAAAGACTCACGCCTCTTCGTGGAAACGGGAATCGAACCCCCACACACTACCCTGCGGATTGTCGAGGGCAGCGAGGCTGCGCACGTCATCACTGTCAAGGGCAAACGAATCGACATTGAGATTGGCTTCCTGCCGCGTTTTATTGGAGGACTTCGGGATGGCCACATCGCCAGTCTGCTCATGCCAGCGTAGAATCACCTCCACCGGGCTCACACCATACTTGCCTGCTATTGCAGTGATGGTGGGGTCTTTGAGCATCTCTCCCGCTCTGCCCAGCGGACTCCAAGCCTCGGTGATGATGCCGTGGGCATTGTCATACTCCATCTGTTTCTTACGCTGGTAATACGGATGGCGCTCAATCTGATTGACCTCCGGCATCACGCCAGTGGCGCGCCAGATGCGTTCGATGTGCCCTGGTAGGAAGTTGGATACGCCGATATGATGCACCATTCCGTCCTTGCGTGCATCGACCAATGCCTGCCAAGCCTCCACATACTGGCCCTGCGACGGGTTTGGCCAATGAATGAGATAGAGGTCGATGTAATCCAGTCCCATACGGGCCACACTCTCCTCAATGGCCACACGAGCCTGGGCATAGCCCTGATGACGACCGGGCAGCTTTGACGTGACGATTGCCTCTTCACGCGGCACGCCGGAGGTACGCACAGCCTTGCCCACAATTCCTTCATTCTCATAGTTGTAGGCGCTGTCAATCAGCCGATACCCCACATTCATGGCCGAAATGACGGTATCTACACCATCGTTGCCACCCAGCATGTAAGTCCCAAAACCCGTGGCTGGCAGGACAAACCCACTGTAGGCCGTACGCAGTCCGGTCGGACCGTCCACCTTCACCGATATATCAGTGCTGTTGACTGTATTGCTGCTTCCTGCCACAATCACTCCGTTTCTCAATGTTCAACGATAGTTCCACAATACAATATGCTACTTAGGTATTTAGGTATACTGCCAGCGACGAAACCGATTTCCAGACAATCCTGCGACAGCCCAAGCCTACAAGGCAGCGGCGATGAGGTAGAGAACAACGATGTGAGCCGGGTAGAAGATGTAGAAGAAGTACTTATCCCCATGGCCCTTCTTCCCGTTATAGAGAAGAATCGGGATAATGGCGAATATCATAATCCACTGCGTCATGCCCATGACCGCATAAATAACCGCACACACTGCAATTGCTGCGCATTGCAACCAACGGTTGTTTCGCAAGACATACATGACGGGAATCAGCAACACCATCAACGTGTTCTCCGCATAAAGAATACCAGGCGTAAAAGCCAAGACGACTGAAAGCACCCAACCAGGAACCGCGCCGGAAACGACTTGGCCACTCAACACAGCGGGAATCAGGGAAAGCACAAATGGCAGGACAAACAGCAGCACACCCAACCCAATATGTTTGGCCCTCTCGCTGTGGGCACTGGCCTGGAACTGATCCACTGCAGCCATAAACACGGCACCGATGAACAGGTCGCGGAAGATGTTGTTAGTCAACTGTACTTTGTCCATAGGCACAACGCGCTGCAGGCCGTCCATAAGCAACGACATCAGCACCATGCAGACGTAAAGCCGCCAAGTATATGTGCGTTTGCTGTGGGTATGGGAAAAACCGACGACACTGACGAAGAAGAACAATGTAGCAACTGGCCTGCCAAACCAATCGAGCCACGCCGGCGCGCCAAACGGATTGAACATCTGATGCACATGGTCCACAACCATGAGCACGATGCCGATCATTTTGATGGCAAATGTGCTTAGACCGAAACCCGGAATGAGGCTGTGTTCCTCCGGTTGGTTCTTCGAAGCCTGCATATTTGATGCTGAGTTTGGTGCATTCGGCACAACTACGGAAGCATTGGAGGTTGCCGCCACAGTTTGAACAGAAGAAGTTAATGGTAATGAAGAAGTGGTTCCTTCGGTCATATTCGAATCATCGCTTTCTGCATCCATAAAATACCTTGTAGGAAAATGCAATACACAACAGTAGCGGCAATATGAAAATCAGAAAATCCTCCAGAAGGATGAATTAGCGTTCCATTCGAGCCAATCACGAAGACATGTCAAACAACTCATGCGCCACCGCTCGCAAAGTTTCCGGACTGTGGCCTTTCCTTCCACCAGCACTCCAGAAACGGCGTCTACGCACCTCCGGGTCAAGTCCTTGCGTCTTGGATGCCACCTTACGCCCTAGTTCCCAAGCCGCATCCTCGAACAGGCCCTGTTCTTCGGCTTGCCGCAGGAGGTCTTTGGAAATGCTCTCATCAGCATCCTTACGATGCATCTCCTGAAGTGTGCCACGAGCTCCAAGCTGACGCGATAGACAAGAACGGATCAACGATTGTGCGTATGCCTCGTCGTCAATCAGATGCAGTTCAACCAGTCGATCTGCGACTTTCATGGATACCGCCTCACCGTACCCTTTGGCAATCAACCGTTTTCTCAGCCCCAAGGATGATTTTGCCGCTGCATCCAGCAAACTCAGTGCTGCTTCACGGCATGCATCGAAATCATCAGGGTCATCGGGCACTCGCAACACAGGACCGCCAGAACGATGCCTCCGTCTTCTGCGACCAGCGCCGCCTCTACCCCAAGTACGACCGCCTCTATGCTGTCCTTTGCCGTTTCCACCTGACACAGAGGTCCATCCGACATCCTCATCGCTCAGACTCCCGCCGAACCCACTCGTATACGGACTGGAAACGGGCACCGCATGCGTCGGTGCCAACCTGTGTGAACGATGGTGTTGTTTGGAATGCACATGCGCATCGACATCATCCGGCCTGACGGAATGCGAACGATTTCGCCCATCGTCAAGATGCTCGAGTTGTCTCGATTGAGCAGCAGATCCAGCGGCACCCGACTCAATAGAATCCACAGTTCCCTGCAATGCGTTAGCGATATCATGCGCTGAATCGCCACTAAATTCTCGGTTGGACTCAGTCGCAGCATCGGAGTTCCCGAGGGATTCCCGATGCTCCAGCTGCACTCCCAAACCATCATCCCCACGTGACGATCGCCGTTGCAGAAACGCCTTGGCATCAATCATGACTGATTGGCGTCAGCACCAGCATCGTCTGCCGAAGATTTCGAAGCAGCCACTTGCCCGTCGGCTTCGCCTTCCTCACTTTCAGTAGGCTCGCTGTCATCTGGTTCCACACCAAATTTGACCTTGACCTTATGTTCAATCTCCTCACTGATGGCAGGGTTATCTTTAAGAAACGCGCGAACATTCTCGCGCCCTTGACCCAACTGATCACCCTCATAAGTGAACCATGAACCCGACTTCTTGACCACATCACATTGCAGCGCCATATCGAGAATGGACCCCTCCTTGGATATGCCCTCTCCGTACAGGATGTCGAACTCGGCAAACTTGAAGGGCGGGGCCATCTTGTTCTTCACAACCTTGACCTTCGTGCGATTGCCCACAGCTTCGTCACCATTCTTGATGGTCTGAATCTTACGAATATCAAGACGCACCGAGGCATAGAATTTGAGGGCCTTGCCTCCTGTTGTGGTCTCGGGGCTACCAAAGAACACACCAATCTTCTCACGCAGCTGGTTGATGAAAATGGCGGTGGTGCCAGACTGGGCAAGGGCACCGGTCATTTTGCGCAGCGCCTGACTCATCAGCCTGGCCTGCAGACCGACATGGCTATCTCCCATCTCGCCTTCAATTTCGGCCTTCGGCACCAGCGCCGCCACCGAATCGATGACGATAATGTCGAGTGCGCCAGAGCGCACCAACATATCCGCAATTTCCAATGCCTGCTCACCATTGTCGGGCTGGGAGATGATTAGGGAATCCGTATCGACACCAAGATGCTTGGCATATACAGGATCAAGCGCATGCTCGGCATCAATGTAGGCAGCTACCCCGCCAGCCTTCTGAGCTTCTGCAACAGCATGCAGGGCCAATGTTGTCTTACCGGAAGACTCCGGACCGAAAATCTCAACGATTCTGCCACGTGGCAGGCCGCCAATACCCAGTGCAAGATCAAGTGCCAAGGAACCTGTGGGTATGACCTCAACATCTTGCGCCGGCTTGTCTCCAAGCCTCATGGCTGATCCCTTGCCAAAGTTCTTCTCCACCTGCTTAAGTGCAGTATCAAGAGCGGCCTGGCGCCGCGGGTCAATGGTGCCTGGCGTCTCATTATTGGTTTTCAGGTTCTGCACCGGCCCCTTAGTGGTCTTTGACTGTGCCATACGTTCTCCTTAAATCCGAAATCACCTATGTCTCCACGGTACTGGCCCACAACCATACGGCGTAACTCTGGCGAGATGATGTGGTCGAACGCTCGCCGTTCCAACACGCCTGAGGAACGCTAAGTCTATAGCCAAGCCAAACATTCCCATACCGTTACAATATATATCATCATAAGACCTAATACGAACATTTGTTCGAATGCACGGCGTGCCGAGATAACGAACATGTCGAAGCATTTTAAAACGTTCGGTCATCCTAAAAACCTCGACAAAAGTCAGCGATATAGAACCAGACGCAGGTCATGCAAAATCATAAAACTGGAAGAATCCACTACTTTGCAGGCATAGGCGGCGCAACGTGATTCTTTCCCCAGCGCTTGGAATCGGGAATCTGCAACTGATCACAGAGCACGTTCCACACCACGCGCGGCTCCTCGCCGGCATCGAGCGCATCCACCACACACATGTTTGCAAGCCTTGGCATTGCTAGATCACGAGCCACACTGCGGCCATAGGTACGTCCAAGCACCTCGTCCAAAAGTTCCCAGAATTCCCGTTCAGTCATCGACACCCCGCGAATCTCCCGCCATCATCATTCCACGTACCTCTGTTGCGCCACAGAACCTTCATCTAGACCAAGACAGGCGATGGAATCGTGGCGCAGGCTCTTTGCTGCGCCGCAGAAGCATCAATCGATGCAGCCTCAATGATGGAATTGCGGCACACTCGTTTGTCTGCGCCACAATATCAACATCTGCAATATGAAGCCTTCACACACAAGGAAAGGCCACCGATGGAAATCCATCGACGGCCTCGTCTTGAGCATCCTGATCAAAACCATGTCACGCGGCCACGGAATCAAGATAGTCCGCAACCATACGGAGCATCTGAGAGGTGCTCAAACCAAGTGATTCCGAAATGGAAGCCAGCAATTCGGAGCTAGCCTCCTTCTGCCCACGTTCCACTTCAGAAAGGTAACCCAGAGAAACACCGGCCTTTTCACTGACTTCACGCAATGTCTTATGACTGTTTGTACGCAAGTCGCGTAGCACATGTCCTATGGCTCCACGCAACGAAACAGTGTGCGTCTCCTCTGTTTCCCCTTTACGAACCGAAGCGACGGCGCGCTGTCTTGGCTGCTCGACATCCTCCTGCTCCCACATCTTGTTGAGCGCAGCCTGGCGCTTGTCTTTTGCCCTCTTTGCCTCACGGGCCTTAATCACCTGCTGCTGTGCAAACATCACAGCCTTGCGCTGCGCAGGCGTTAATTCGGAAGTCCTCGCCGGGCTTTGCCGAGTCATCCCGGCAACCAAACCCATACCTGCCTGCTGACGAATCTCCTCTTCAGTGTGTTCACGCGTACGTGTCATTGTATGTTCCATACCTATTCACCCCACATCCCTATTTGCTTGTGCACTCATTTATATCAATAGCTGAAAGCCAGAATTATTCCGTCAGAGAGTGTGTGAGACTCATCACTGTTCGTAAAACCGACTGAACCGTCAATCCGCGCACAGCGTCTCGTGAACCGGAGAATCGGAATTCAAACGCCTCACTGCCCCACCGGTAATCATTCGCCCCTTCCAAGGCAGAACCCTCAGCAAGACTCGAATCGGAGTTTGCATCGGGAGCACCACAAGCCGCATTGGAATACCGCTGATTCAACGGCGTGAAACGCTCCATGGCACTGCCTACGAATACATGCTCAGGCAAGGCAACACCTACATAAACCAGACCAGCGGGTTTGCCCTCACTGGGCCCCGGGCCTGCCACGCCTGTAGTGGAGAGCCCCATAATACGGCCATGGTAACTCGGCTGATTATACAGCAAGGCAGCGCCCTCAGCCATCTGCCTGGCAACCTGAGAATGCACAGCACCTTCAAGCTCGAGCAAATCGGAATCCACGTTCAGAACAGAGGATTTGGCATGAATATCATATGTGACGGCCGATCCTAGAAAAACATTGGAAGCGCCGGGAATACGCACGAATGCATCCGACAGCAGTCCACCGGTAAGAGACTCAGAAAGAGCGATTTTAAGATCACGCTCAGCGGCCCACTGAAGAATAGACGCGGCCAATTCATCTCGGGATTGCTGACTTTCCAGAATATTCGCATAACCCATACGCTTCCGCCTTCCCCTAGGTCAACAGCAAAACCACATTGGGAGTCTCTGCCAGCCTACTGTTTCTTCTCGTTGTTGAAACCCATCGCACTGGTGACATAGATATATCCGGAATACAGGCACAGTATCAACGCAAGAGCGATAACAGCATACGTGGCCCAATAGTAGATGGACAACCACAACGGCATTCCAACACCCAAATTTGGCAGCACACCTGGAATCCTGGAATCTGCAGATATGGCCCAAAGCGGCATAAGCAGCATTCCCAAGCCAACGCATTGGGTAAACGTCTTGTATTTACCTGCCTTGGACGCAGCAATTACCTTGCCGCCATTGTCGATGATGAAGAAACGCATGATTGTAATGCCAATCTCGCGAATCAAAAACAGTGCGGTAACCCACCAACTCAGCTCATGCAACGCGGATGCCACCACAAGCGTGGAACAGATGAGCAGCTTGTCGGCTATCGGGTCCATAAGCTTTCCAAGCTCAGTAACCTGGTTGTATTTACGAGCCATCCAACCATCGAGTTTGTCTGTGGAAGCGGCAACGATGAACAACACGGCAGCTGCGAAACGCATCCACACATTCTTGCATCCCCACGATCCCGCAGAGATGTCGAGGCCTATAAAAATCAGGACCAAGAGAATACGTGTGTATGTCACCAAATTCGGGGGGCTGTTCCAACCCTCCAACAAGGAATGATGTTCATCTCGTTGTTTCATACGCTACACTGTATCGCAACTGCAATACCTGCCCAACCGATTGGTACAAAAATAACGATCAGGAAACAATCATCGACCCACTTGATTCCGGAAACCGATACCGAATACGGCAATCTCGCTGGGTAATCCATAATCTAGGCTTCATGACCATTCGATGGCAGTGAACTCGTCTTGCCTTGGATGAAATCTAGCGTTTCCTGCAGCTCATCGGGCTTGACCAACACCTCACGGGCTTTGGAACCCTCCGATGGGCCCACCACGCCACGTGATTCGAGCAGATCCATCATGCGACCCGCCTTGGCGAAGCCGATGCGCAGCTTGCGCTGAAGCATGGACGTGGAGCCGAATTGTGAGGTGATGACGAGCTCGGCTGCCTGGAGCAGCGTGTCCATATCGTCGCCGATCTCCTCCTCGGGATGGGCCTCCTGCTCATCCGCCTTCTTGGCCATCTCCTCGATGTCCTCACGGTACTTTGGCTTGCGCTGACTGCGGGCGAACTCCACCGCCTTGCGAATCTCCGACTCGCCCACCCAGGAGCCCTGCACACGCACCGGTTTGGCAGAGCCCATCGGCAGGAAGAGCGCGTCGCCCTGGCCGATGAGCGTCTCGGCGCCGGTGGTGTCGAGGATGACGCGGGAATCCGTGGCCGAGGACGTGGCAAAAGCCAGGCGCGAGGGAATGTTGGCCTTGATGAGGCCGGTGATGACATCCACCGAAGGACGCTGGGTGGCCAGCACCAAGTGCACGCCTGCGGCGCGAGCCAGCTGGGTGATGCGCTGGATGGAGCTTTCCACGTCGTTCTTGGCCAGCATCATGAGGTCGGCCATCTCGTCGACTACCACGAGGATGTAGGGATACGGTGCCACCTTGCGTTTGCTCCCCGCGGGCGCGTGCACCTTGCCGGCGCGCACGGCCTTGTTGAAATCCTTGATGTGGCGGAAGCCGAAGTATTGCAGGTCATCGTAACGGGCATCCATCTCTTTGACCACCCATTCCAAGGCCTGCGCGGCCTTCTTCGGATCGGTGATGATGGGAGTGAGCAAATGCGGAATGCCGGCGTAGGCCGAAAGTTCCACACGCTTGGGATCGACCATGATCAGGCGCACCTGCTCGGGGGTGGCACGCATGATGATGGAGACCAGCATGGAATTGATGAAGCTGGACTTGCCGGAACCGGTGGCGCCTGCAACCAGAAGATGCGGCATCTTGGTGAGGTCGGCGGTGACGAAGTGACCCTCCACGTCCTTGCCCACGCCGGCGAGCATAGGGTTCGAATCGTTCTGCGCCTTGTCGCTTCGTAGCACGTCACCTAGGTGGACAATCTCACGATCCACGTTCGGAATCTCGATGCCGATGGCGGACTTGCCGGGAATCGGCGAGAGGATGCGCACGTCGGAGCTGGCCACGGCGTAGGCGATGTTGCGCTGGAGATTGGTGATCTTCTCCACCTTGACACCAGGGCCTAGCTCCACCTCGTACTGGGTGACGGACGGACCGCGTAGGAAACCGACCACCTTGGCATCCACATGGAACTGCGCGAATGTGGAAGTCAGAGAGCGTATGACATTGTCGTTGGCCTGGGTGCGGGCGGCGTGAGGCTTTCCACGGACGAGCAGATCCAACGAAGGAAGATGATATTCACCCTCTTCTTGTGTGTCTTCACTACCCCCCGCACCACCGGAGCTGACGGAACCAGTGGAGCCGGATTTTGCAGACATTGCTGCCGCACTGGCGAGCGCAGCTGCATCAAGCGAACCATCATGATCGATTGACGACCAAGGGTCGATTGAAGGGGCAGCAGTGTTTGCACCTGCACCATTCGTCGAGACACCTTGCGTCCGAACGCCGGCGTCGGAGGATTCTGGAAGGCTCTGAACGCCAGCGGGTGCTTCCGGCGTACCTATGACTGCACCTGTATTGACGGTACCCTGACCGACAGCATCCTGACTGATAGCTCCGGTGACAGGATCAACGAGCATCTGTCCACTAGACAATGGTGAACCAAGCACGGAGCTCCCCTGAAGATCCGCGACCCCCTGTACATCGGAAGGTAAGGTATTGGGACTAGCCATGTTAGCGGCTTTGTCGAACGGCTCATCCCCGGCGTATCGGTCAAGTGAGGCGTCTTCGTCATCAACCTTGGCTTTCCAGAGATGCCCAAACAATCGTTTGAACAAGCCCTGCTTGGGTTTACCCGCATCATCTGCCGTCTGCCCGCCCACAGCCGAATCCGCAGACTCCAGAATCTGCGTACCATCAGCGGCAGGCATGACCGTGGTCGAATCAACGCCATCGGATTCATTGTGAGAGGGAACGCCGGGGGCAAAATTCAATGTGGCATCGCCAATGTTGACCTCTGTGGGGAATTGATCGTCCTCGGCATTGGCGGACTGGGTGGCTTCGGGAGCATTACCTGTTTTTTTACTGAACTTCTCGTTGAACCAATCGACCACATCCTGAATGTGCAGACTCGCGATGAGAAGAAACACCGCGAACAGCGCCACAACCACGAAAATGACAATGGCAAACGTCTTGGAAAGCCCCCACGCCAAAGGGGAGCCAACTATGAACCCCACCAGGCCTCCTGCAGCCTGAAGCGTGGCGAGATTGAATCCGTGCTCCGAGGATGCCACCGCGATGTCGATAATGGAGCATATAGACCACAGCAATAAGAGCCAACCGCCGACCGCACGGGAGTTACCCGAACCTTTGCCGGAGTTTCGGAAGAGTTGCACCATGAGGACCACCAGGAGCGCCGGGAGCACCAGACTCATCACGCCGAGCAGGCTGGAGGCAAGTGCATGGAGCCACTGCCCGAGAAAACCGCTGACGCGGAACCATTCCGAAGCACAGAACAGCACAGCGAATATGAGCAGAATAAAGCACCAGCCGTCATTACGGGAATCTGGGTCATAGTCCCCCACACCGAACAATGTGCGCACCAAGTTGCCCAAGCCACGAGGAACAGCAAGCAGAGCCCGTTTCCACCACGGTTCAGCCGATGGCATAATCGTCGTATGTTCGCCGTCAGGAGCGCTACCCCTTGTCCGGGAGCCTGCGGAATTCCTAGGTTTTGAAGATGCTTTACGTGCCATACTGCAGGTAATTCTACTGCATGGCCCAGTCTGCGCAACGTGACCGGAGCGGAATCAGCATCTCGAAAACGCTGACATGCCTCTTTAGGCCGATTAAAGAAAACGAATCGACTAAAACAGACGAAAACAGCAATATAATCGTCCGTTTCGACCGACCGAGGAAATTCAGCGAGACGAAACCGACATAACCAGTCAGTCGGAGATGCTACCCAGATGGTGGACAGTGTGGGCGCCATTGGCATCAGTCACGGCATCCGAGTGACGGAACTCACCTGCGTCTGCACGAGCAACGATGTTCGCCGCTTGACGCAACAAGTCGGGAGCCAATGCGTCAAGCCAATGGATACGTGGGTCCCTACCGAACCAGCCCATCTGTTTGCGCGCCAAACGTTTGGTTTTCTGCGCAATGTCCGCAAACGCCTCGTCCTGTGTCATCTCGCCGTCGAGAGCACTACAGATCTGGCTATAGCCGAGCGCCCGGGAGGCAGTGGCCCCAAGACACGGACGCAGGCGACGAACCTCATCCACAAAACCTTGTTCACGCATGGATTTGGTACGTTCGTCAATGCGCCGGTCAAGTTCCTCACGAGGCAAGTCCAAACCTATTTGCACAGCAGGCATGATGTACCGATACCGGGGCAACGTGGCAGAATATGGGCGACCCGTGAGCTCGATGACTTCCAGAGCACGGATGGTGCGTCTGGAATTACGAGGATCCATGTGGACGGCAGCCTTGGGATCCTTGCGTTTCAGCTCATCAAAGAGGGCTCCGGCACCTTCTTGTCGACAACGCCTCTCAAGTTCGGCGCGGATGGTGGCATCGGTGCCAGGAAACGAAATATCGTCGATGGCCGCCCGGGCATAGAGACCCGATCCACCCACCAAAATCGGCCGTATGCCTTGGTGCTTCAACTGTACGATTGCTCTTCGCGCCAGAGTCTGGAACCTAGCCGCAGTCATTGACTCATCAGGGTCGATGATGTCGATGAGATGGTGCGCGACAGCCTCCCGCTCTTCTGGCGTGGCCTTCGCAGTGCCGATATTCATGCCACGGTACATTTGGTAGGCATCCGCATTCACGATTTCAGCATTATCGCCAGATGCCACAAAAAGCTGGGCCAAGGCGATTCCCAGACCTGTTTTGCCTGAAGCCGTGGGCCCCACAATAGATACCACAACCGGCGTGTTGGCGCAGCTCGACGAATCCGGCACCACAGGCGAGGTCGACCTTGCGGATGCTCTCGACGTTTCGGACGTTTCCACTCCATTTTGCTTCATACCCGCATGGTAGCTGACGCGCAAGAAACCGCGATGCCCGGGGTTCTATCGAAGAGCCCAGCACCGTTCGTAGAGCTATGCCGTTGAACACGCAGACCCTTGCCCGCAGCTACCGATTCGTTTATCGAACCGATTGCACAGAGGGCGTCGCTCTGCTTCGTTACACCCACTCCATTGCCGCTGACGTACCACTGAGCTATGCTTGGACATCGTGATACTTGACAGACATGAACACATCAATACTTCTGAAATCGAAAGCCGCCTCAGCAAAGTAGCTCTGGAAAACAAGCCATCGTCCACCTTCGAGCCATCGCAAATCGGCGATTTCATCGACATGATGCAGGTCTATGAGGGCGCGATGTACGAAATCAGCACCAAACTCGAGATTTTGGACTCGGAGTTCGACGTGCACTTTGCACACGACCCCATCCACCATATGGAGCGCAGGCTCAAGTCGGTTGATTCCATCATCGGCAAGCTTAAGCGCCGCGGTTTGGAGATGAGCCTCCAGTCCATCAAGGACAACCTCTTCGACATCGCCGGCATTC
This sequence comes from Bifidobacterium sp. ESL1118, assembly GCF_058505595.1. Taxonomy (NCBI): domain Bacteria; kingdom Bacillati; phylum Actinomycetota; class Actinomycetes; order Bifidobacteriales; family Bifidobacteriaceae; genus Bifidobacterium; species Bifidobacterium sp. ESL1118. The sequence goes on along the minus strand of NZ_CP196371.1, from coordinate 585,662 downwards.
GCGTCATCTGCAACTATCGCGATGACGTCTACTCCGTGGCCAACTATCTTTCAAGTCAGTCGGACATCCAGGTTCTTCGCATCAAGGACTATATCAAGAACCCGAAGCAGAATGGCTATCGCAGCCTGCACGTCATCTACGCCGTACCCGTGTTCCTTTCCAACGGGGAGCATTACACACCCGTGGAGGTGCAATTTAGAACCATCGCCATGGATTACTGGGCTAGCCTTGAGCATGCCCTGCGCTACAAAACCGACCTACCGGACGACAGGTTTGCGGAACACTCCCAAACCCTGCTCGATTGCGCAAGAAGCCTGCAAAACATCGAAACCCAGATGCAGAACATCCACCGCGATATCAACGGGGCACCGCGTGAGGGCGATGTGCCGCTTCCCAAGAATGGCAAAGAAAGGACATCCACCTCACGTTGACGGATCTCGCCTCGATCGCAATTCGCCTTCGCACAAATCCATGCCGATTCTTCGCAACATTGCTCTAGAAATCGAAGTTATCGGGGTCGGAACCGACTCGCACGCCTGTTTCAAGCGCTGAAACACACCGCATCTGCTCATCGGTGAGCTCGAAGTCGAAGACATCGAAGTTCTGACGGATGCGCTCGGCGTGAGTCGATTTGGGGATGACGACCACACCACGCTGGATGTGCCAACGGATGACCACCTGCGCCGGTGACTTGCCGACTTCACGGGCGATGACTCCGAGCACAGGGTTCGCCAGCAACGAGCCGCCCGTGCCGCCCAACGGACTCCACGCCTCCGCAACGATACCTCGGGAATGCACATCGTCGACAAGCTTCTGGTTGGCAAACTGGGGCGAAGACTCAATTTGATCTGCCGCTGGCGTTTCCAGCCCATCAATCTTCGCCAGCTCGTCAAGATGATGCTGCTGGAAATTGGAGACTCCGATGGCACGGACCCTGCGCTCGGCGTAGAGCTCGCTCATATCCTCCCAAGCCTTCTGCCAACCCTGCGCGGGCCAGTGGATGAGGTAGAGATCAACATAGTCGGTTCCCAAGCGGTCAAGGCTTTCGTAGAACGCTTCTTTCGCCCTGCCGGCACGAATGTCGTCGTTCCAAAGCTTGGTGGTGACGAAAATGTCGTGCCGAGGCACACCGGAACGCCTTATGCCCTCACCGACCGAGGGCTCATTGTCATAGACTTTGGCCGTATCAATGTGTCTATAGCCGCAGCGTAGCGCCACGTCCACGGCATTCGCCGTGACCTCACCGTCGGGCGTTTGAAACACACCGAGCCCAAGCTGGGGAATCTCAATGCCGTTATTCAACTTGATCTGAGGCACCGCTGAAGTCATATTGCCCTCTTTTACCTATCGTTGATGTCTGGAAGCACCATGCTTTAAGCAAGTTCTCTGACATTTCTCAGAATCTCCCGCTACACTGTTTCCATAGTAACGCTTGAGGGCCAGCAACTTGCCACATGAACAATATGGCGTAAGACGGCGCTCGGCACAACCAAGGAGCATAGCATGACTTACAACAATGAGCCACAGAACGGGAACACGCCGTATGACGGTCAGCAGAGCCCCGAACCACAGCAATTCGGTGAGCCCTACGCGCAACCTCGGCAAGGGCAGTATGCCCAGGGCCAAGGCCCATACTACCAGCAAAGTTACGGTCAACAACAATTCGGGGGGCCGCAGTACAGCCAAGGCGGCCCCACCACGACCGTGAACGGGCAGGTCCGATATTCCTATGAGAAGGCGCGCAACACCTCCATCACCAAGGCCTACGGCGAGATGACATTAGGCCTGCTGCTGACTGCAGCGGTGGCACTTATAGGCGACGTGACCGGTCTTTACGCAGCCTTCACCATGGCTACAGGAACCATCGGCTGGATTGTGCTCGCGGTCATACAAATCGGTATTGCCATCTACATGAGCGCACGGCTGATGAAGATCAGCAGCGGCACCGCCCGTGCGCTGTTCTACGGATACGCGGCGCTGACCGGATTCACACTCGGGTCCATCTTCTATGCATACAGCCCCATGACCATCGGCGTGGCGCTGTTGATGAGCGTCGGACTTTTCTTCGTGCTCACGATGCTTTCTCTGACCACCAAAAAGGACATGCTCAAGGCCGGTCCAATACTGCTGGCCGCGCTGCTCGTGCTCATTGTCGGTGAAATCATCCTCATGTTTGTGGCTCCGAGCAACACCGTGCTCATGATTACGGCCGGAATCGGTTTGGCTATTTTCGCGGGGCTGACCATGTACGACGCCCAACAGACCCGGCGGATGTTCGCCCAAGTGCAGTCAACCGGCGACGTGGCTCTGATGGACAAGATTTCAATCATCAGCGCCTTCAACCTGTACTTGGACTTCGTGAACATGTTCCTGTATCTGCTTCAGCTGTTCGGCAGTAACGACAACTGAAACACAGACAACAGAAACAATACAGCCCCCGCATCCATTCGCATTCTCTACGTTTGGATGCGGGGGCTGTTTGCGTTGTTTATAATCCGCTATCTGATGCCACTACTTGGCAGCACGCGGTGATTTTCTCATATGGACAATCAATCGCTCGATGCCAAGGACCGTGATATAAATGACCGCGGCACAAGCCAGCACCAAAGCGAGCACAATCCATTCTTGGGTGGTCTTCGGTAGGGAAAGAGCGAAGAACCTGGCAACGAATGGAATGCACATACCGATGACCCCAGCCACGGCGAAAACGACCACTAAGATGCCTCTCCAGGAATTGAGTGGCCGAGCCACACGTGCCAGTACAAGCACACCCAAGGCAAAAATCACCGTGGCGCAAAGCTGACGCAACATCAACAGCTGATCTGGCTGCTTAAGATTCAATCCGAATGCAGAAGGCAAAATCCACACAGTCAACAACACAGAACTCGCGATGGAGATGCCACCCGGCAGTGCGAAGCGAACCACCCTACCCAGGAAGCCGGGCTTGTACCGACGAGTATTCGGAGCGAGCGCAAGGATGAAGGCAGGAATGCCGATGGTGAGTGCGCCGATATACGTAATGTGGCGCGGCAAATACGGATATGGCACGAATGAAAGGACCACGCCGAGCGAAATCAACGCTGAGTAGACCGTCTTGACAAGGAAGAGGCTCGCCACACGTTCCATATTGGCCATGACCTGTCTGCCCCGGGCTACGACATCGGGCAGATGAGAGAACTTGGAGTCCACCAGCACCACTTGGGCCACGGCCTTCGCGGCGGGAGCCGCATTGCCCATCGCTATGCCGAGGTCCGCCTCTTTGAGCGCCAGCGCATCATTCACACCGTCACCGGTCATGGCAACCACATGATTGCCTAGATGCAGGGCCTGAACGATGGCCTTCTTCTGTTCGGGCAGCACACGGCCAAGCACATCCACGTTCTCAAGCACTGTAGCCAACTGAGCAATATCACTCGGAAGCTTTCGTGCGTCCATCGCCACCGGTTCTCGATCGCCGGTGAGCTTGACCTTGGCTGCTATGGCACCTACCGTGGCGGGATTGTCGCCTGAAATAATACGGCAACGAACATCTTGCTCACGGAACCAAGCCAGCGTCTTTTGAGCATCGTCACGAATGTGCTCCGAACATAGCACCAAGGCAACAGGCTCTGCATCGGCAGACAACACCGGATTGTCAGCAAAACCCTCTGGCCGCACCCCACAAACCTTAGCCAGCAACAGTACACGGTAGCCTTGCTCGGCGTATGCATTGGCTTGAGCAAGTGCCGCATCGACACGGGAACGACATACGGTGGGAATGCCAGCTGCAGCCGCAGCCGCCGTGTTAGAAGCTGTTTCACTCCCCTCAGAGCCACTCCCTTCTGAAAGTGCGGAAAGAATGACCTCTGGGGCGCCCATGTACCAAACCACAGAAGCAGGCAAATCTGAAGGTTGTGTTCGCGCTGATGCATTGTCCATCACAATGGCGCTCCATTTGCGTGCCGACGAGAACGGAATCCGTTGCCAAACACCACCAGCGGCGTACCCCTGCTCGCCGAGTGCTGTAAGCACAGCTTTGCCTGTTGCGTTGGGATTCTCCTCATTCGCCAAGTCGAAAAGCGCCTGGGCCGCATCCTGCTCGCTGACAGCAGTGTGACTACTCGCCCCTTGCGCACCCTGCGTCGATTTGCCAATCGCTGACTGGGAGATTTGCGCCGGCCCACCAAGCAGCTCCAAGCGGTCGAAGACGATGCCGCCATCGGTGATGGTGCCGGTTTTATCGAGATTCAGCGAGTCCACACGAGCCAAGGTCTCCACCGACTCCATCTCCTGAACGAGTGTGTTGTGCCGAGCCAACCGCATGGCTGCGACGGCGAAGTTCAGCGAAGTCAGCAACACCAATCCCTCCGGAATCATGCCGACCACACCGGAGACCGAAGAGACCGTGGCATCGCGCCAAGCGCCTGTGGCGATTGCCTGATTCCAACCGCCGGCCACTCTCATTTGGGAAAAGACCAATAATATGCATAATGGAATGACCAGTACCGTCATCACCTTCAAAATGGTGTTGATGCCCTGGTTCAAGTCCGAAACCGTTTTTTTATACACCTTGGCTTCCGCTGTGAGCTTGGCGGCATACCCCTGCTCGCCGACCGCTGTGACACGCACCAATGCCATGCCCGAAACCGCGGTGGATCCGGAATAGACGCTTTGCCCCTCTTTTTTGCGAACAGTTCGAGACTCCCCCGTGAGCATGGACTCATCCAACTCCAGGCCCCATGTATGAATCACCTCGCCGTCAGCTGGTACCTGCTCACCGGAACGCACCCAAAGCAAATCCCCAAGGACGATCTGATCATGATCGATTTCCTCATTCTTGCCTTCTCGGCGCACCACCGATTCAGACTTGACCAGAATCGAAAGCTTATCGAGGGTGTGCTTGGCTTTGACTTCAGTGAAAATGCCGATGCCGGTATTGATGATGATGACCAGGCCGAACACCGCATCCTTCCATTCACCGGCAAAGAGCACAAGCACCATGGCACCTAAAATAATAGCATTGAACAACGTGAACACATTCTCACGCACGATTTGCCAGAGCGAGCGCGAAGTCTCGGTTTTCACGGCATTCGTATGCCCCGCACTTTGCTGCTCCATCACTTCGGCTGCTGTGAGCCCGCTCTCGCCAACCATCGGAAAGGTGGGCACATTCGTTTGCATGCAATCCGCCCGGTCAGTCGACAATCTGTTAACAGGTTGCACCTGTTCGCTCATACCAATCCCCTTTTACATACCCATAAAACATACCCGCTGAACCACAATACAGAACATTCTAATGTACGCTCGTTCCAACATTCGCCCAGTCAATGCCTCCGACGTAATGACATACAGTGCAACCGAAACCTCGCAGAGCCACGCTGTGGGGCAAGGCAGCCAAAGACATCGTCTATGGTTTGCCATCCCCTGAATCCAACACGACGTTCATGGCGCTCGGGTGCGGATTGTCGTTGATGATCAGCGACAACGCCGCTGACAGTGATCTGCTGTTCCCTGTTGGAGTACTGACGATTTGCAGGGAGGCCGCGAATAGCGTCTGCCCGGGAAGCTGGCTGGCAGGATTGACCAACGCCACAGGCGTGCCAGCGGCGCGGGCCGTTTCAAGCGAAGTCGCCCAAGATTTGGCGTCTGCTGATTGGCCTGAATCAAATGCAGCGTCAAGACCTGGAATTACGACAATACTGACCACACGTTGTGTCAATCCAGTCATATTGGTTACAGCGCTTTGGGCCACACTTTCCTCGGATGCCTTTGACGCATACACCGCTTTGAGCCCAGCATTCTGACAGCTGGCAAGAACCCGCCGATCCAAAGAAGCATCACCCGCACTCAGCACCCCGACGGTGATGTCTGCAAGATCGACTCCATCATGGGTCACATTCGTCTGCGTCGTGCGCGTGTTCCCAACTGCAGCGTTCTTCGGCGTGCACCCACCGACCAACAGCAACGCCGCACAACAACAGATTGCCACCAACAACGCCACAATGTGAGAACGAACCGCGGGCCTATTCATTCTCCTACCTCGGGTTCTTCACAAACGTAGCCACCGTTTCCACGTGATGCGTCATGGGATAGATGTCGAACGCCTGGACATCCTTAAGCAAGTAACCTAACGAGACCAACGTGGCAGTGTCTCGAGCAAGACTCGTGGGGTCACAAGCAACATAGACAATCGTATGGGCACCGGCATCCGCAATCTGATGGCAGACTGCCGACTTGGCGCCGGCACGAGGAGGGTCAAGCAATACCACGTCTGGTTTGGATACTCGAGAAGGCACGTTACGTAAAGCATGTGCCACATCACCCTGTACCACCTGTGCATTGTCGGCCTTGGCCACATGCAGATTGCGCTCCGCACTGCGCACTGCAGTATGGCTTCCCTCAATGCCGAAGACATTGGCATGCGAGAACGTCTGTGCCAACGACAATGTGAACAGACCCGAGCCACAAAACAAGTCCCAAATGGTGGCGGATTGTACGCCGGAAAGCGCCTCGCTGACCTCACGCAGCACGTATTTGACCAGCGTGGCCGGCGCCGAACGGTGCACCTGCCAAAAACCGGAAGCATCGACCGTGAATGGATAGCGTTTACCATCCACATCCACGGCTTCCTTGAGCCGTTTCTCACCGCTGCGCACATGCCCATCGACCTCAATGGCATAATTGCCACCCACCTCATCGACCAACGCCTTGGCAGTGAGCCTTGACGTGTGCACATCACGAGGCTCAGGAACAGCCACACGAATCTGTGTGCCCGGCTCGTATTGGAAGTCCCAGAGGTTATGTTCCGCGGCGACCGCCAAGAGGGCACGTGAGGCAAGGGGCATGGTGGTCAGTCGAACTCGTTTGTGCGAGCCGCGACGACGCATCGAAACATGACCGTTCTCATCGGCCACTAGCTCAATGCGAGTGCGCCAGTGCAGGCCTTGCTCCTCTTCATCCTCATTGAGACGAACCACCTTTACCTCAGGAATGTCGAGATGACCCATACGGTGCATCTGATCGGTGATGACCGCAGATTTCCAACGTATCTGACCGGGCAGCGAAACATGCACCAAATCGGCGCCACCGACCCCGCCGCCTACGCTCAACGGGCCGGCAAGCGGCCAAGCCGGTTGCACACGGTCTTCGCTGGCCTCAAGAACCTCTATGACCTCCCCGGTCCAAAATCTATCTTCACGTTCATGTGGTTCGTCCAGCTCAACCATCACACGCTCGCCTGGCAATGCGAACCGCACGAACACCACGCGCCCATCGATATGGGCCACGCAACGCCCCTGATCCGCATACCGCTCAATCGTCACTTCCGCCTGCATACCGCTCCCATTCATACTGTGCCTGACACGTCGTCACATATCTGCGATGCCGAAGGCCACCGCAACGCAACGCTCACCTGGTTCATCTTCACTCGGCCTTCAAACAGCCATGCCTTTCTCACCGGCATAACCGGCATTGCAACAATGGCTTCCAGTTTAGCGAACGCCACCGTCAGCTTTTGCCACACATTTGTCGTCACCTTCGCCGCCGGCCATGTTGGAATAGGCCTCGGCACCGCCATCAACGCCTGAATCCGTACCGCAATCGCTACCGTCCTCATCAATGTCTGAAACAAACTTGGGATGGTGGCACAACGGTGTGGCAATGGCAAGGTAGGAAATCCAAATGGCAAGGGCCCAGAACGGAATGCCCATGAGCAGCCGGGCCGTACCCAAGGCAGTGACATGGTTCGTGTAATACAGCGGCACCTGCACCGTCAAACGCAAGAGGAACAACGCCACCCAGAGCCAAGTCACATTACGATAGGCGGTATATAGCTTCTTGTCTCCTCGCCAATCGGCAAGCCAGTCACGCAGCCGGGACGTGGGTAATGACCTGATGAACTCAACCAGCAGGCCCACTCCAGGCACACGCAAGCCGAGCGAAATCAGCAGCAGCGCGGCATAGATGATGTTGGTGATGAAGCCGAATGAGTAGTAATTCCGTGCTTCGTTGCTTTTCCAAGCCCAAACCAGGCAGATGGCCACGGCGATGAGACCGCTTAAGGCACCCAGCACGGACTGACGTTGCAACAGCCTCACCACAACCTGAAGCAACGCAAACACTGCCGATACAATGACAGTGAGCTTAAGGTCACTCGTGACCACAAAGAGCACCACAAATACAAAGCCCGGCAACATAGACTCCACCACGCCACGCGGGCCGCCTATGGCATCGATAACGGAGAAATCAGCACCATTGCCTGCATCTGCGAGCGCAGCAATACCGGTACGCCGCCCGTTGGACGAACCAGTCTTCGGCGTTGAAGCATCACCAGATTTCGGGGTAGTATCCGAATCGTCTGTCATGACACCAACCTCCGACACAGCTCGTATTTCGACCGTCATGTACCCACCTATGCGTCATCTTAACGGAAGTGGGCACGTTCCAGACGAATTCTCTACATTTTCCGGCCAATATGCACGCGTCAGATCATTAAACACGCCATACTGGGTACATTATTCATAAAACTAACGGACCTCGGAGAACATGGGGCCGCGCGAGATTGTAGTTTGCACGTTGACCTCCTGACCATGCGTGAACGGTCCGTCGATGCGCTTTGGAATCTCGTTGCCATTCGTTTCAGCATCTTCTTCGGCCTTACGACGCTCTCCAGGGGTGACAGGGGCGTGCATTGGCACAAGATCGCGCGGAGCAAGGGGCTCCTGGCCTCGATCCACCACAATGTCGGCAAAGAACTGATTCAACGCCTTGGTCTCTGGGCTATTGGGCTTGCTGGCAGACGGACCGGAGAAGATGCCACGCAGCATCCAACGCGGACCGTCGACACCAACGATACGTGTGATGAATTTCTTGCCCCCCTTGATCGTTACGGGAAGCGACACCTCTGTGCCGAAGATGCCGGGATTCTCAGTGGCCTTCTTGTTGGAGTCCAATAAGTCGGCACGCACCTCGTCCCATAGCCCAATCGTCTTCGGTGCGGCCAACGCCTCAATCTCAAGACTCGAAGCACCGTAGGTGATGGTGCAGCCGAGTACTTCCTGACTGGCACGATTGGCCTTGATACGTAGCTCTATACCTTGTAGGAATGGAAGATAGTAGGCGCCCAGATCGAGATACTCACTATAGTCAGGCGCATTCTCCTCACTGATGTCCCAAGGGCCCCATTCTTCACCGCGGCCTTCATATTCTTCGGTGGGTTCCTCTGGATACAAGGGCTCGTCGTCGTCATCTTCGTCATCTTCGACATCATTGGCAACGTCGGTATCATCGTCATTTCTGTTGGCATCACCAGTCGGCTCTTCGACGTTGTCCCTGACGTCCTCATCGGTTTCATCATCGTCAACCACCGTCGAATCACGATGCTTGTTCTTACCGAAGCCAAACAATCCCATTGTCCCTCGTTTCGTCACAGTGTCTTGTCACCGTAAAACCAATCGTCACAAAAACGACTTTTGCTCAGCCAAGCTTAGCACTGAGAGGCTATTTGACAGAGCTCAATCTGCATCGTTCATGGACGCACAATCTCAACATGTGCAGCAATCGAAAAACCCGACACCATCTCAGATGTCGTAGACCACACTCAGCGGGGCATGATCCGACCAACGTGTGTCGTAACTTGGCGCACGATCGATTTCAAAACCGGTTGCCTTCGACGCCAACTCAGGTGTCGCAAGCTGATAATCTATTCTCCAACCAACGTTGTTGTCAAAAGCTCGGCCACGCTGACTCCACCAGGTGTAAGGCCCTTGCACATCTCCTGCCAATGTTCGTAGCACATCCACATACCCCAAGCCATCCTTGCCTTCTGCCAGCCATCGGTCCACATATGCACGTTCCTGTGGCAGGAAGCCCGAATGCGTTTCATTGGCCTTGGCGTTCTTGATGTCAAGTGGGGTATGGGCAATGTTCATGTCGCCGCACAGCAATGTCTGACGCCCGCCCTCACTCGCCGCCTCTTCGTTCAGCTGGGCCATGCGCACCAGCATCTCATCGAGGAATCGGTACTTCTGCGCCATTTTGTTGGGGTCATCTGTGTTGCCTGCATGCACGTAGACACTCGCCACCGTCAGTTTCGTGCCATTCGGCGCTGTGATATCGTTCTCAATCCACCGACCGGAGTCCACATCATCACCCAAGTCAAGGAGCCCGTAACGTCTGCCTTCCACAGATAACGCAGAGACCAAACCAACACCGGCCCGTCCTTTGATACGGCAGACCTCATCGGTTTTCTCCAGGTCCTGCGCCTGTGTGAGTTTGCCTGAACTCTCATAGCATTCGCCGATTTGAAGAAAAATAGGGTCAATCTCTTCCTGGGGGGCGCGAACTTCCTGCATACACCAGATGTCAGGAGTCTTTTCAGCTGCCCAATCCAAAAGACCTTTGCGCTTGGCAGCACGTATCCCGTTGAGATTCGAAGTCGTGACAGTAATGCTCATACGACCAGACTAGCAGTTAGGACCATTTTACGCCATGCTTTGTTCGGGCTTGAGTCTTGCCAACGGTGCACGCCTGGCTGTCTAAGATGCGCTGTGCGGCGCACCCATCCAGTCAGGTGCGCCACACAGCAAGACAACAACGTCGAACTTGACGGCATTCCTATCAGTCCAGACCGAGCTGAAGCTTCCCACCAGGAATCGCATCAAGCAGGTCACGAGTATATTGTTGCTGAGGATGATCGAAGACATCGTCAGTGGTAGCATGCTCCACCAAACGGCCCTTCTGCATGACGACCACTTCATCGGCGACCTGTCGCACCACGGCCAGATCGTGAGTGATGAACAGATAGCTCAGCCCCCGCTCAGCCTGAAGGTCGTTAAGCAGCTGCAACACCTGATCCTGAACCAATACATCGAGGGCAGAGACCGCCTCATCACATATGATCACATCCGGGTTCAAGGCCATAGCCCTCGCGATGGCGATACGCTGGCGCTGACCACCAGAGAGCTCATTGGGGTAACGCTGCATGACAGACTGAGGCATCTTGACCAGGTCAAGAAGCTCGCTGACACGCTGCCGACGACTTTTCTTGTCACCTATCTTGTGAATGCGCAGAGGCTCTTCAATGGACCTATAGATGGAGTACATAGGGTCCAGCGAACCATAAGGATTCTGGAACACAGGCTGAACATGGCGCCGGAAATCCAGCAACGACTGGCCTTTGAAATCGCTGATGTCCCGGTTTTCATACGTCACAGTACCGCTTGTCGGTTCCAAGAGCTTCAACACCATGTTAGCAACTGTGGACTTGCCGGAACCCGACTCGCCTACGATAGCCAGTGTCGTACCTCGTTTGATGGAGAACGACACATCGTCGACAGCCTTGAACATCTCACGCCTGCGTGGCAGTTTGAACTCTTTCGTGAGGTGGCTGACGGTGATGATATGGTCACTGTGCTCTAGCGTGCTCTCGCTTTTGGCGTGGTGCTCCATCAGCAACGACGCATCTTCTCCATGTTCCTTGGCGGATACGATGCGCTGAGAAGCAAGGGAAGGTGCCGCAGCCACTAGACGCTTGGTGTACGGATGTTGCGGGTGTTGAAGCACTTCCAGCGATGGACCCGATTCAACAACCTGACCTTTGTACATCACCACAATGTGCTGGGCACGCTCCGCGGCGAGTCCAAGATCATGGGTAATGAACAACACAGCGGTTCCCAATTCATTGGTTAAGCCCTGAAGATGGTCAAGGATACGCTTTTGGACTGTTACATCAAGTGCAGAGGTCGGTTCGTCTGCAATAAGCAAATCAGGTCGGCATGCCAAACCGATGGCAATCAAGGCACGCTGCAACATGCCACCAGAGAACTCATGCGGGAACTGACGGGCACGAGTGGCTGCATCCGGCAGTCCGGCCTCATCAAGCAAACCTGCGACTCGGTCGTCCATGCTGCTGCCAGTGACATACTGCTTGGCGATCGACCAAGCCTCGTCGTCACCCACGCCAGCCTTAATCAAGTCATCAGCCACGCGCCAGCGAGTCTCTGAGCCAGGAACCCAAGACTTTTTGAAGCGATTCATAGCTTCCTGAGCCTTCTCACCGGTGACGCCACGTTGGCTAAGGGCCTTCTGCGCCGCCTCCAACAATTCCGGAAGTTGCTTAGACCCGATGAAAATCTCATCATCGTTGTTTTTGATGCTTACATCTTCGTCTGCTGCCAGTGCCTTGGCTAGATTGGAACGCTTCTCACGCGAAACGTCCATATGGTTGGCCTTCAGAGCCTCTTTCACCTGTGTGCCTATACGCCATACGGGATTGAGATTACTCATCGGATCCTGAGGTACCAGACCCATCTTGTCACCAAGAATCTGTTCGTACTGCTTACGGGTATATCCAGAGATTTCCTCGCCTTCAAGCTTGATGGAACCACCTGTAACCTTGCCAGTGCCAGGCAGAAGGCCGAGGACACTCATGGCCGAAGTAGACTTGCCCGAACCGGACTCACCCACGATTGCCACCCATTGCCCCGGATAAACGCTGAATGAGGCATCACGCACCGCATGCACCACGTGATGCTCGCCAGTGGTAAAGTCCACCTTCAGATCATTTACCTCAAGGATCGGACCCTGCTCACGCTGCATGGCAACAAGTTGATCCTGATTGTTTTTCCCGCTACTCATTAAAGGTTCCTCTCTCAGGATGTCCGGCTCTTGGGATCAAGAGCATCCTTGACTGCATCGCCCATCATGATGAAGGCAAGCGAAGTAATTGCCAAGGCAGCGGACGGATAGAACAGCACCGACGGATTCGTTCGAAGCATCGTCTGCGCATTGGAGATGTCTCCACCCCAGCTCACGGTGGTGCTCGGCAGGCCGACACCGAGGAAGCTCAGTGTGGCCTCCGAGACGATGTAGGTGCCCAGCGATGTGGTGGTGATGACGATGATCGACGCCAAAGAATTCGGCATGATATGCCGCATCAAATTGCGCATGGGGGTAGACCCCAAGGCAGTGGCGGCAGTGTTGAATTCCAAGTTCTTCGTCTCCAGGACCGAGCCACGAGCTATACGAGCCGTCGACGTCCAGCCGAAGAGCGTCAGCACCAGCACAATCTTCCATATGGATCCGGACGTACGAAACATCTGCAGCACCACTATGGCGCCAAGCAGCAATGGGATGGCCATGAAGATATCGGTTCCACGACTCAGCACGGCATCGATCCAACCGCCGAAGAATCCAGCGATGGCACCAATAAGAGTGCCAAGAACCATGACTAAGATGGTGGTAAGTATGCCCACGGAGACGGATGTGCGAGTGCCGTAGATGGTACGCGTGAATACATCGCATCCTTGCGTGTCAAAGCCGAAGGGATGCCCTTTGCTGCTGGGCTCAAGCGAATTCTGCAGGGTGCAATAGTTGGGGTTCTGCCGGGTGAAGACCTGCGGGAAGATAGCCACAAAGATGATGAAGATGATCAGCAAGCCCGAAACGATGAAGAGAGGATTCCGGCGTAATGTGCGCCACGCATCGGCCCACATACTTGTTGCCGGAGCTGATTCATCAATCGAGTCCACATCCTGCAATGGTGTTTTATCGACAGGTGCAACGTACCGTTCCTGGCCGGGAAGCGTTGCAGATAGAGTGTGAGAAGCCGTAGAAGTATTTGCAGTCATTAATTTCTCTCCCCCTCAGGCGTACCGAATTCGTGGATCAAGCAGCATGTAGAGCATATCGACCAGCAGATTGCAAACTACGAAAATCAAGGTCAGCAGTGTGACAATGGACACCACCAGGTTGCTCTCACCCTTCAGAATGCTTTGATACGTAAGGAATCCAACGCCATGGATGTTGAAGATGGTCTCGGAGATCATGGCACCCCCCATCAACGCGCCTAAGTCCTGGCCCAAGTAAGTGACCACAGGAATGAGGGAGTTGCGCAGCACATGACGCATGATGACCGACCTGTTACTCATGCCCTTTGCGCGAGCCGTACGAACATAGTCCTCAGTGATGTTCGAAGAGATCTCGGAGCGAGACAGCCGAATGATATATGCCATGGAGACCGAACCCAGCACCATGGCAGGCATCAACAAATCCAAGAACCCTGGATTACTGCCTGCGGTCACGGGTAAAATACGCCATTTGACTCCAAGGAAGTACTGCATGACGAAGCCTGTGACGAAAGTAGGCACGGAAATCAGCAGCAAAGAGACGATGAGAATGACGGAATCATACCATTTGCCCTTTTTAAGGCCTGCGATGATGCCGAAGATAACACCGAATATGGCTTCAAAGCAGAACGCCATCACAGCCAGCTTGATGGTGACCGGGAACGCGCGGCCAATTTCCGAAATCACCGGCTGACCGGCAAAGGTATTGCCGAAGTTCAGCGTCAACGCATTCTTGAGAAACAGCAGATACTGGATGAAGAACGGCTTGTCAAGGTTGTACTCCGCACGAATCTGGGCAGCAACGGCATCATTGATGGGCTTGTCTCCAAACATTGCCTTGACCGGATCACCAGGTAACGCAAATACAAGCGCATACACGAGCAGCGTTGTGCCGAGAACCACAGGAATCATCTGCAAGACACGACGCAGAAGATATTTACCCATCGAATTCTCCTTATGATTTCTCGCTGAAAAAATAAAACAAATCAATCAGCTTTACTGTATTGTAAGTGTATCCCACCTACAGACCAAATCGAACTTTCCATGTCAAAAAATGGACATCGGTCCATTGACGACATATTTATTTTACATTGTGAACTCTTGGGTTTGACTTCAATTTTTGCAGATTAGTCGGTGGTGCCTATATTCATGTATATTGACTCGAATACAGGCATCACCCGTTATTGCGCTTATTATTATTTGGTGATCTGCGTGTATGTCGGGAAGGTCTGCCAGTTGATGGCGAAGCCCTTGACACCCTTGGCAGCCACACCGGCATTGTTGGCATAGAACAGTGGGTAGGCAGGCATATCCCTGAACAGCAGCTCCTGCGACTTCGCATAGATGGCATTCGCATCGGCACTCGACTTGGCCTGATACGCCTCATCCATCAGCTTGTCGAACTCAGGGTTGTTGTAGCCTCCGTCATTTGCCCCATTGCCATTCGCGGCTGCGGAATCATAATTTTGGTAAAGGTAATTTTCAGGAGACGGATAATCAGGCTGCCAACCGGAACGGAAGGCGCCTTTGAGCTGATGGTCGGAGATGGAGGTGCGGAACTCGGCGAAAGTTGGCACGGCATTCACTTTGGCCACGCCCGCGCCAAGGGTGTTGTTGATGGAATTGGCTATGGCATCGTAGAGCGCCTTGATGCCGTTGTCGGCATTGTAGGAGATGGTCAGCACATCCGTATCCTTGGAGATGGCATCTGCCTTGGCCCAAAGCTCCTTGGCCTTGGACGGATTGTACTTGAGGTTCTCACTGCCCTTGAGCCCCTTGGTGTAACCAGGTGTCAACGGCGAGGTGAAGTCGTCGGCGGGTTTGCCCACACCGTTCATCACCTTACTGACCAGTGCATTGCGATCGATCGCTAGCGAGATGGCCTGACGACGCATCGTGCCCTCCTGAGTGCCAACCTTATAATGAGAAAGATCCGATGGGATGGTGAACATCTGAATGCGTGAACCAGGCTGGTTGAACGCTTGCAAGGACGAATCGGTGCGGAAGGTCTTGGTGTCTGCTGAGGGCACGGAGTCCATCACGTCGAGATTGCCGGCCTGAACATCCGAATATGCGGCCTCGTCCTTCGTATAGATCTTCAGCGTGACGCCGTCGTTCTTGGCCTTGTTCGGACCGGTATAGTTAGGATCTTTAACCGTTTCGATGCTGTTGTTGTGGTCCCATTTCTTGAGTTTGTAAGGCCCGTTGGTCACAGGGTGCTGTCCGAAAGCCTTGGGGTCCTTGTAGAAGGAGTCAGGCAGTGGGGCAAAGGCAAAGTAACCGACCTTGATGGGGAACGTGGCATCCGGCTTGCTCAGGGTCACCGTGAATGTGGAATCATCCACCACCTTCAGGCCCTCAAACTGCTCGTCGCCTTTGAGCCCCTTCTTCTGCAAATCATCGTAGCCCTTGATTGATGAGAAGAACGACGCGTTCTTCTGCGCATTGGCAGCATTCGCCACATAACTCCACGCACGGGTGAAGGATTGAGCCTTAATGGGCGAGCCGTCACTGAATTTCAGGTTCTTACGCAACTTGACTGTATAAGTGGTGCCAGCGGCATCAGAAGTAATCGATTGGGCGTCATCGTTGCGCGGATTGCCTTTTGCATCAAACGAGACCAGACCGGTGTACAGCAGAACAATGGCCCTACCGCCTCCAGATTCATTGGTATTACCGGCAACCAACGGATTCTCGGGTTCCAAACCAAAGGCCGTAATGATGTCCTTGCCACCATCTGACGCTCCTTTGGAGCCCGACGACCCAGATCCACATCCAGCAAGCGCCATAGCCAGACTGCATACAGCAGCCGCAGCAGCGAGAGTTCTTCTCCTCATAAACGTCCTCCTTTGCTCTGCAGATTTCAAAGATTGTTCAGCGTCCAACGAATAATGGCTGAGAACATGTGCCTGGCATATTGCCGAAACCTGCTATTTCATAAAAACATAAGAAGACTTTTGATGCCTTGCCACGGCCACGTAATGAACACCTTTTTCTTGTTTTTGCACACAATGATAAAAGGTGCAACGTGGAACCCACGTTGCACCTTTTATCAATAGCTACACCGAATCATCGGCATAGTGTACTGGACCTACATCACTTAGACATCTGAGACATGGTCGGGTAAGACTGCCAATCGATGGCAAAGCCCTTGACGCCCTTGGCGGCCACACCGTCGTTGTTCTTGTAATAGAGCGGAATGACAGGCAGATCGTTCAGAAGGATCTCCTGGCTCTTGCTGTAAATCTTGTTGGCAGCGTCATTGGACTTGGCCGCGTAAGCCTCATCCATCAGCTTGTCGAACGTTGGATTCTTGTAGTCACCATCGTTCGAACCTTGACCATCAGCAGCAGCCGAGGAGAAGTTCTGATAGAGATAGTTCTCGGCGGACGGATAGTCAGGCATCCAGCCGGAGCGGAAGGCACCCTTCATCTTGCGATCGGAGATGTCGTTGCGGAACTCCTGGAATGTAGGCACCGGGTCGGAAGTCGCCACGTTGGCACCAAGCGTGTTGTTGATGGAATTCACGATGGCGTCGAACATGGACTTGCCGCCCGAATCGGCGTTGTAGCCGATGTAGAGCGTGTCGGTGTCCTTGGAGATGGCGTTTGCCTTGGCCCAGAGTTCCTTGGCCTTGCTCGGGTTGTATTCGAGGTTCTCGCTGCCCTTGAGGTTGTCCACGTAGCCGGGCGTCAGCGGAGAGGTGAAGTCATGAGGCAACGCGCCAATGCCGTTGAGCACCTTGTTGATGAGGCTCTTGCGATCGATGGCCATCGAGATGGCCTGGCGACGCAACGTGCCCTCTTCGGTGCCGGACTTGAAGTGGGCGAGGTTGGCCGGGATGGTAAATTGCTGGATGACGGCGCCGGGCTTGTTGTATGGCTGGACGCTGGAGTCCTTCTCGAAGGTCTTGCTGTCTGCCGAAGGCACAGTGTCGAGTCCATCGAGGTTGCCGGCCTGCACATCAGCGTAGGCAGCATCATCCTTGGTATAGATCTTGAAGGTCACACCGTTGTTCTTCACCTGCTCAGGACCCTTGTAGTTGGGGTTCTTCACCGTGGAGATGGAATTGTTGTGATCCCACTTCTGCAGCTTGTACGGGCCATTGCCCACTGGATTCTCGCCGAAGGCCTTGGGGTTCTTATAGAAGGAATCAGGCAGTGGTGCGAAGCCGCTGTAACCCACCTTTGTCGGGAACGTGGCGTCGGGCTTGGCCAGATCGACCGTGAACGTGGTGCCATCCACGTCCTTGAGACCAGTGAGCTGCTCGTCACCCTTGAGGCTCTTGGCATCCTGCAACGCGTCATAGCCCTTGATGGATGAGAAGAAGGATGCGCACTTCTGAGCATTCTTGGCATTGGCCACATAACTCCATGCACGGGTGTAGGACTTCGCGGTGATCGGCGAGCCATCGCTGAACTTCAGCCCGCTCTTGATCTTGATGGTGTATTGCGTGCCATCGGCGTTCGGTGTGATGGACTGTGCCTCGTCGTTCCGGGGCGTGCCATCATCCTTGAAGCCGACCAGCTGCGAGAAGAGCAGACGTATGACCATGCCACCGCCGGACTCGTTCGTATTGCCTGGAACCAGAGGATTCTGTGGCTCGACATTATAGACGGTGATGACATTGTCATTGCCTTTGCCTGAGCTGCTGTTGCTGCCACTGCCGCTACCGCAGGCGCTGAGCGCCATGGCCGCGGAACAGACGACCGCTGCAAGTGCTACTACTTTCTTCTTCTTCATATATTCTCCCATTTGCTGTTTGCACAACACTTGTTGAATCAAAGAAGGGGTTGACCCGAAACCACAGAGCCAACCTCAACGCTGATGCACTCATTGTCACGCGAATATTTATTTTTTGCAAGCGAGTGACCAAAACCTGAACGTAATTTCAATAAAAAATTCAAATCGCTGAAAAACAAGCGTTTTAGCTTGCTACTTCGGTAGTGTGCAGATGTACGGCACCTTGAAAGATGTCAAAACCGGGCAAACCGTTTTCTTTTATGTTACGTCAATGTTAAATTCCTCAATTTTTATGGAATCACCCAACCAGGTGCTACGGCGCACGTCTCCGCAACGAGACTATAACGAATCTCAAGCCCGCGGAAACGCCTGAGTATACCGCTCCTTAAGCTGCCCCATGGAGACATGGGTATAACGCTGGGTGGTGCGTATGGAGGAATGGCCGAGCATCTCCTGCACCTCGCGCAGGTCCGCCCCACCGTCCAGCAGATGAGTGGCGGCACTATGACGCAGAGCATGCGGGCTGATGTCTGGCACACAGGCCTCAGCAGCCTTCCTGTGGACCACAGCGCGCACTGTACGTTGATTGACACGAGCGCCTCGCAAGCCTAGAAAAACAGCCTGCTCGCCCACCGAAGGTTTAACCGACTTGGCAGGCTGGAGGATGCGAGGGCGGCCGTTCTGAATCCACGCCTCAAGTGCACGTGCGGCAGGTGCTCCGAAAGGCACAACTCGCTGTTTGTTTCCCTTGCCTGTGACGGTGAGCATGCGATTCGAAAAATCGATGTCATTGATGTTGAGCCCCACCAACTCAGCAACACGAATGCCGGTGGCATACAGAAGCTCCAGCATTGCGGCATCCCTCAAGGCAATGGCATGGTTTTTCCGACCTACAGCACCGTCATCCACATTTTTCTGAGTATCGGCGTCCTGGTGCCCATCCTGCAGCCCACATTGAGCCACACTTGGACCGTTGCCTTGCAAGACCTCAGATTCCACAGTGTCCATCAAACGTTTCGCTTGTTCTTCGTTGAGCACACGAGGCAATGTATCAGGGATTTTCGGTGTCATAAGATTGGCAGCCGGATCAGCGTCAATATACCCACGGTCGAAGGCCCATGCAAAAAAACCGCGGACAGCAACAGTTTTGCGAGCCATGCTCGAGCGTGCATGCGAAGCTGTTTCATAAGCCATCCAAGCCCTTAGATCTTCCAAAGTGACCTCATTGGGGCCGGCAACACCTCGACAGCCAAGAAAATCCAGACACTGCAGCACATCGTGCGAATATGCCTTCAACGTGTTCTCGCTCAGCCCTTTATTGGAGCGCTCATACGTGAGGAACGCATCGACGCTGCCTTCAGCATCCATCACACACTCCATTCCCAAGACTTTCCGCATGCCCCGTAAAGCCCGTCGTTGTTGTGCAAACGAGCCTTCAGCCCTTGTCAACCATATGGTTCTAGTCTACAGTGGTGCTGTCACAAGATATACAGTCACAAGACAATGAACGAGTGTGTTAGTCTCGCTACAGTAACCTAGAAAAGGATGCCTATGCCACTGCCACAAACGATACCTACGGGCGCGCGTCTGATGGTGCGCACTTTGGATGGGATGAACACGGCTACAGGTCGGCAGGAATTCCGTGATTACATAGGACATGTGATCTCCTGGGACGGCGTGACACTGCAAATCGAGCGGGACGCGGCTGCCAACGGCTCAAGGCCGGTGCAGCGTGTCAGCATCGACGTGCACGACATCGTCGTTATCAAGCCGATTCCTGAGCGGCACATGCCAAAAACGCTCATTGAGGGTAAACAGAAACTGACAACATCTGGACTTCGGTTGCACTCTCAAACAGCAAACTAACACGACATTTCACACAGCAGAGCGGCAGACGGTACGAACCTGATAAGGCGCCGCAAAATCGAAAATGTGCTCACCTTTTTGCGCCAGCGCCAAGTAGTCGTCTTGCCAATGCTTTGGGTCGATGGCATGTTCCAATGCCCTGGCATCAGCTTTAGAACAAGCCTGACGACTTGAACGCGCTCTATAGTCACGGAACGGCTGGCCAACAGCAAAGAAGTCGGCGACTCGCCCCTCATCCCCGGATTCCAAGGCATCGGCAAATTCCGTGATGTTGCCAGCTAGGGCACGCAGCAGTCCCTCGACGTTGGATGCATTCTCCTCGATCATGGCGCGGGTGCGGTTGGGGTCCGTGAGTGCAACGCGGGTCATGTCACGCCAAGAACCGGCAGCAAGAGCGGCGGCAATGTTACGATCGGGACTACGCACCAAACCATTGATGAGCGCCGTGGCCACGACATGCGGGGCATGCGAGATCATGGCCGCTGCACGGTCGTGGACGGCATCGTCAATCACAATGATGCGACAACGAACCATTTGCGTAACCAGTCCCGCCACTGCAAGGAAATGCTGATAATCGGTGTTCTCATCAACGCTCAACGCCCACAGTGCATCATCAAACAATGTCGGGTCCGCAGCCTCGAAGCCTGACTTTTCGTTGCCGCACATCGGATGGGCACCAACATAGCAGTCTTGCAGCCCTGCTGCCTGAACCTGGGAACGCACCTGCGCCTTCACACTACCGACATCACTGAGTGTGGTGACTGCAGGATCGAGTGCCGGCTTCAAGGCACGCAACACACTTGGCATGGCCTTGAGAGGGTTGCAAAGCATGAGCACCTGTGGCTTAGCGAGCGCCACGCCTTCAAGCGTATCAACACATTCGATGCCTGCAGCTCGGGCATCCGCATACGGGCAAGGTCTATGATTGAAGGCCACAACACGTATGCCGCTGGAGACAAGCCGCTTGGCCAGCGATCCGCCTATAAGCCCAAGCCCCACAATGCCAACCGTTGCGATTCGCGGCAACGCGCCATCTGCAGCATCACAATCACAGGCAACGATATGGTCCTGGCCTTGCCCGACGGTTCCGATCCATGCCTCGCCATCAGGCAACCCCGCGTTGACGGATTCATTGGTTTTCTCCATTGAGTCCACAGCCCTTTCCTCGCTCACCACAGCAGTTCCCTCTGAGCCTCTTCATCATGAGCCTGCCCATCTGCATCATCCGAAACACGCACACCGCCCTGCGGCAGCATCCAAGCATTCACAGGTGGATTCGGCCGCTCTTGACGAGGATACACCGCAAGCGTCTTGACCCAGTCACCCCGTGCCACAATCCGTTCAAGCACGGTGTGGAAGCCAGGCTGCCACGGTGCAGCGTCCAGCGTGGCAATGAAACTGTACGTGCCCACACGCCCTTTGATGGGGCGCGACATGAAACTGGTCATGTTGAGCCCGGCATCACGCACCATATCAAGCAGGTTCGCCAGCACGCCCGAGCCAGTGCTGAGCGGCACGAAGGCCACGATGGTCTCGAATTCAGCCATGGCTGCCGACGGCACAACATTGGAGAAGCCATTGGCAGACATATCTTCTTCAAACAATGCACCATCTGTTTCCATACCAGAATCATTCTCGTGGAGGGCATTCGGCTGATTCGACCCATGCACTCCAGGCGACCCATGCCACCCAATCGGGGCTTGAGCATGAGCCCGGTCTCTTTGCACTCGCACATCTCGGCGAGGAGCCACCACCAGGAAATCCGTGCGTGCACCGGCATAATCCTGAACGTTAGCCTTCAACGTCTGTAAGCCATACAACGAGCCACAGATCGAAGGGCCCAGCGCAACCTGACCGGGCCTGATGTCTCGGCAGGCCGCTGCATTCGAGGAGGCCGGCTTGGTCACAAGGCCATGAGCGCGAGTAAAACCCTTGCACTGCGCCAGACCATGCGGATGGGCACTCACTTCGCGCAATGATGCAGAGGAACCTGGCTTCACAAAAGCGTCGAACGCAATATCAATGCCAATTCGGGCAATCCCCACAATGTCTGCAGAGTCGATGAGCATATCGAGATTGGGCACCACATAACCCTCAACATTGTTCTCCCAAGCCATCACTCCCCAACCGTCGCCCGCCTCGACATGCGCCATGATCCCAGGCACATCGTCACAAGGCTGCGGGCTGCCGCCAAGCCTTTTTGCCGCTTCGATGGCGGCCTGGTGAGTAAAGGAACCTTCGGGACCCAGAAAGAACAGTCTATGAGGCACGTCTTTTGTCCGAGAACTCATCGACTCGGCCCCTTACCATCCCTACGGCCCCTGCCATTGCCACCATGGGAAGCCTTTGCCTGTGCTCCGGCCAATTCAAACCATCGTGCTGGCAGAAACACAGCGACACATTGGATCAGAATCATGCCAAACAACCAGATATAGCCTGCGTTCTGAGAGAAAAACGGCATTTTCACGGTAAAGCCTGGAATCAGAATGTTGCCATTGACACCAGACGAAAGCAGCGAAACCATCAATGACGAAGTGATAAGGTGCAGGGCCAGGCCCGCAACACCGCTACGCGAGCGCGCACTCCACGCCGAAAGCGCCACGATCGCCAATGCCAAAACCAGCCCGTAGGGTATGTTCTCAGGAGTGCCGACCCGATACACCAACATGCCAATGAGCCCCACAAGAATCCCCGCGACTGTGCTCACCAGCAGACGCGTGGCATGCCCAAGATTATATGACCAAGGCAATGCAGATACCGCCTCCTTTGCTATAGAGACGTTTTTGGGCTTAGCGTCAAAGATTTGCCGGTTCATCGCATCTGACGGCTGCAAGGTTTCATCCGCATCTTGTCGGGTTAAAGGCGAATCCTGCGCATCCTGACGATCATCCATAACTCAAGTATGCCTCACCGGGTTGTCAGAGCCGCAATTCATAATCCCCTTCAAGCTCAATCCACTCAAAATCACACTCAATTTACCCTAATTCTTCCAAACCAGGGCATTATTTCAGAAGGATTGTATTCAGTGGGCACTTTTCCACCGGGAACAACCAACGCAGAAAAGCAAAATGGCGGACTTTCAACGTTTATGGCTCAGAGTACATCACACTATTCGAGGGAAAGCACCCACGGAATAAAAAATCTTCTTTCATCCGCTGTTGCGGATGAAAGAAGACTCAATACACACGAAATCACACAAGAAGTGTCTAGCTTACACTAGCACGTCGCGTCACGCCGCCCGAACAGACCTTACTGCCCTACTTTCTGGCGGCATCCTGACGACGCTGCTTGGCACGCCACTTATACCACTCGTCGCGGTTCAAAATCACTTTGCGCACGCGGATGGACTCAGGAGTCACCTCCACACACTCATCCTCGTTGGCGAAGTCGAGCGACTCCTCAAGGCTCATCTGAATCGGGGGCGTCAACGTCTCGAGCACATCGGCCGTGGAGGAACGCATGTTGGTCATATGCTTGGCCAGCGTGACGTTCACATCCATTTCATCCGGCTTGTTGTTCACACCAACCACCTGGCCCTCATAGACCGGTGACTGCGGCTGGATGAAGAAGCTGCCACGGGCCTGAAGGCGCTGCATGGCGTACGGAGTGGCGGTGCCCTGACGATCCGAGACCAGCGAACCGTTCTGCCGGGTCACAATGGAGCCGGCCCACGGAGCATAGCCCGCGGAGATGGAACTGGAGATGCCGGTGCCACGAGTGGCGGTCAGCAGCGCGGTGCGGAAGCCGATAAGACCGCGAGAGGGCACTGTGAACTCCATACGCACCCAGCCCGAACCGTGGTTGCTCATGGAATCCATACGCCCTTTGCGGTCGGCCATGAGCTGAGTGACGGCACCCATGTATTCCTCAGGCACATCGATGGTGTCGGCCTCCATAGGCTCATTGAGTTTGCCGTCAATGGTCTTCGTGACCACCTGCGGGCGGCCGACGGTGAGTTCATAGCCCTCACGGCGCATCTGCTCCGCAAGGATGGCCAGCGCCAGCTCTCCGCGGCCCTGTACCTCCCAGGTGTCCGGACGCTTGGTGGGCAGCACCTTGATGGAGACGTTGCCGATGAGCTCTCTGTCGAGGCGGTCCTTGATCATACGGGCAGTGAGCTTGTGGTCCTTGCCTTCAGTGCCGGCCAGCGGCGAATCGTTGATGCCGAAGGTCATGGAGATGGCCGGGTCATCCACGTGAATCAAAGGCAGCGGCTTGGGGTCGTCTTTGTCGACGATGGTCTCGCCAATCATAATATCGGAGACACCGGCGACGGCCACGATGTCTCCCGGGCCTGCCTCGTCGACGGGGTTGCGGGTCAGGCCTTGGGTCTTCAGGATCTCAGTGAGCTTGAAGTTCTCGATGGAGCCATCCACACGGGAAAGACCGTACTGCTTGCCCTTCTCAATTGTGCCGTTGTAGACGCGCACGAGACCCAAACGTCCCAGATAATCCGAGGAATCGATGTTGGTGACGTGCGCCTGCAACGGCGCGCCTTCCTCATACTCAGGGGCTGGAATGTTGGAGATGATGGTGTCGAAGAGCGGCTCAAGATCTTGGTTGTCAGGCAGCTCGCCATCTTTCGGCTGGTTACGAGAGGCATAGCCCACCTTGGCGGCGCAATAGATGACCGGCAGGTCAAGCAGGGAGTCAAGATCAAGATCCACGCCCTCCTCAGTGACGTCCTGAGCCAAGCCGAGCAGCAGATCCGTGGTCTCGGAGACCACTTCGGAGATGCGGGCATCGGGGCGATCGACCTTGTTGATGCACAGAATCACGGGAAGCTTGGCCTCAAGCGCCTTGCGCAGCACGAAACGGGTCTGCGGCAGCGGGCCTTCCGAGGCATCGACGAGAAGCACGACACCGTCGACCATGGAGATGCCACGCTCCACCTCGCCGCCGAAATCGGCATGGCCGGGGGTGTCGATGACGTTGATGGTGATGCCGTCGGGCTCGCCGTACTTGGCCGCCAACGGGCCGTGATATTCGACGGCGGTGTTCTTCGCCAGGATGGTGATGCCCTTCTCGCGCTCCAGATCGTTGGAATCAAGCACGCGGTCCGGCACTTCCTCGCGCTCGTTGAACACGTGCGACTGCTGAAGCATCGAGTTCACGAGTGTGGTCTTGCCGTGGTCAACGTGAGCCACGATCGCCACATTCCGAATATCACCGCGTACTGCCATAAAAGACTCTCCTATTACTTTTTACTAACCGTCATGTTGTGTGTCACTCAAGCGCATCAATACAACATTCTCTGCCATATTCCTGTGTCATTGCCTCAAAGCATAAACCTTCACCATAGTAACGGAGATATGTGACAGCGGCGAAGCCATTCGCCGCACGGCTGAGCGCCGATATCACACCACAAGCAAACGACACAATCTACCGCACCGACGATGAAACACTACAAATAGTGACGCTGTGTGGCACTATCTACCGCAAAAATATCAACGATCAACAAATACTGCCACGCATCGGCACAAATTACCGCATCAACAACCGATCACGACAAAAAGTGACACTAAACGGCACAATCTACCACGTCTACGACCTTCGACTACAAAGAATGACGTTATACGGTATTATCTACTGCATAACCAAACCATCACTGCAGACAGTGACATCTAACGACGTAGCCACGAGACCAATCCCACCCGTCAAGAGGAAGACTAACGACCTTCGGCATCTTCGATGACATCGTCAGCAACAGGCATGAAGGGAGCAAGCTTGGGCAGCTGGTCAAGCGAATCAAGACCCATCTTCTCCAGAAACAGCGGCGAGGTGACAAGCAGCGCGGCATGGGTGTCCGGGTCGACGCCGAACTCGCGAACCAGTCCACGAGCAACAAGCGAACGAATCACGCCGTCAGAATTGACGCCACGAATCGCCGCTACACCGGCTCTCGTAATCGGCTGCTGATACGCCACTATGGCGAGCGCCTCCAGAGCGGCCTGCGAAAGTTTCGCCGCCTGGCCGTCTGTGACGAATGCGGAGACCACCGGTTCGTAGACGGCACGGGTGCAGAACTGCCAGCCACGAGCCGTATGACGTAATTCGAAACCGCGGGGCACGCTGCCGAGCTGGGCACCTTCATATTGTTCCTGCAGCGAAACAAGCGCTGCAGCCACCCGAGCCTCATCAACACCGAGCACACGGGCCAGAGCATCGCTGTGCTGCGGCTGGTCGGCCACCATGAGCACCGCCTCCAGGCAAGCCTCAAGACCTCCGGGAAGCAGATCCACATCGAAGGTCAGTTCATCCGAACCGCTGTCCTGATCCTTACCGGACGTCTCGGAGCCTTTCCCTTGAGACCGCGAAGAGCGGGACCGCACGGTTCGTTGAGCCTGTATGGAGTGGGACCGCTGAGACATCGCTCCTGCCACAGAGCCCTGGGTCTGCTCAACCAAGCTGGGATCAGCCGCTTCGTCTGAGTTCATGTTCAATCCGTCTTCCGTCATGCGAAATCGCTTTCATCAATCGCCACAGCTACATCCGTACCGCTGCCATCGCGCGCACCGACAGCCCTGCGCTGACCGTCGTCACCGTTCGCAGTGCGCCCACCAACATCGCTCTCACCTTCGCCATGCTGCCGAGTGCCCCGCCCTGCAGCCTTATCTGCGTCGACTTTGCCGGGCACCCAACGAAGGCTGAGCTCAGCAAACGGTCCGGCCTGTTTGTATTGCAGCGAACCCTGCTTGAAGAACAGCAGAATGGCGAGGAAACGTGCCACCACTTCAAGACGTGACGCGGCATCGCGTGTCAGCTCGGCAAAGGTCATCGAGCCGCTCTCCTGCGAATCGTCCGCACCACCCCCACCAGTGGCAAGCGCGCTCAGACGGCTCCGCACAATGGCGGCCTGCTCCTGCAAATCCACCTGGGAGACGTGCAGCTGGCGCAACGAGACCTCACGTTCGGGCGCATTGGTGATGACCTGTGCAGCGATGCGAGCCAAATCATCCGGCGTCAGCGTCCAGACCAATTCGGGCAACAGCGCGGTCGTGAAACCATCCATTGACGCAGGATGCGGGAATCTGCCGGCATTGGCCTCAAGACTGGAACGAAATTCACTGGCAGCACTCTTGAACGAGCGATATTGCACGAGGCGGGCAAACAACATGTCACGCTCACGAAGCGCCTCCATGCTCTGTTCGTCCTGCTCACCATCCACACCACCCGGCAGCAAAGCTACGCTTTTGGCCTCAACCAGAACGGAAGCCACATCAATGAATGCGCTGGCCTCGTCCATGTTTTCTTCCAGATCAAGACCGCGCACATAGTCCAGAAATTCCTCGGTGATGGAGAACAGCGATATTTCCGTGAGTTCAAGTTTCCTGTTTGCAATCATGGAGAGCAAGGCGTCGAACGGGCCGGAATAGGACGGCAGACTTACCAAGAAGCCGGAATTCGATGCGCCGCCCGCAACCGATGAATCATCCGTCGCACTGGTTTCGACGCTCTGCACCTTGTCCAAGGCTCGCCTAAGCCACAACGCCGCGATGAATCAGCTCACGAACAGCGGCGCGGTATTCCTTGGCCGTCTTGTGCCCAGGGGCATACATGGTGATGGGTTCGGCCGCCACCGTGGAATCCGGCAATTTGATGGAACGAGAGATGACCGTGTGAAGCACCTTGTCTCCAAAGGCCTCGTAAATGCGCTGCAGCACCTCTTCGCTGTGGAGCGTACGAGTGTACATCGTCACCAGCACGCCGTCGATGACGAGGCCAGGGTTGATACGATTCCTCACCTTCTCTATGGACTGCATGAGCAGTGCCACGCCACGCAGCGCAAAGAACTCGGCGGCAACGGGAATGACGACACCGTCCGCAGCGGCCAGCGCATTGACCGTCAACAAACCAAGAGAGGGCTGGCAGTCGATGATGATGGCATCGTATTCGTCCTTCACACCGCGTAGCACCCCAGCGAGAATCTGCTCACGACCCACCTCGGTGACCAGCTGAATCTCAGCCGCTGAAAGATCGATGTTGGCGGGAATGATGTCGAGGTTCTCAAAGTCGGTATGCTGGATGACACTATGAACGTCCACGGAATCGTCAAACAGGGCGGTGTATATGGTGTTGTCCACACTGTTCGCATTGATGCCAAGACCCACAGTGGCCGCACCCTGGGGATCGAAATCCACAATCAGCACACGACGGCCATACTCGCCCAAGGCACCTGCAAGATTAATGGAACTGGTGGTTTTGCCAACCCCGCCCTTCTGATTGCACATGGCGAGCACCCGCGCCGGGCCATGATGGGTCAACGGCTGCGGTGCTGGAAAAATCTCGAATTCGCGTCCAAGCAGATCTGTAGGCATGCTCTCAGCTTATCAAGAGGTCTACTCACCATATCACCGGGCTCGCGGATGGGCGGTGAGGTACACCTCGATAAGGTTCTCGGGGCTGACGTGCGTGTAAATCTGCGTAGTGGTCACCGAGGCGTGGCCAAGCAGCTCCTGAACCGTTCGCACATCGGCACCGCCTTGGATGAGATGCGTGGCGAACGAATGACGCAGCGTGTGGGGATGCAACGGCTTGGTGATGTGGGCACGCTCCCCCGCATCCTTTACCACCTCCCACACGCTCTGACGCGAGATGCGCCGACCACGCTTGTTGAGGAACGCTGCGTCACGTTCAATCCCGCCTTTTCCACGCCGCTCCAACAGCGGGCGGCCTTCACACAGATACCGTCGCAACGCCTTCACCGCCTCGCCTCCCATCGGCACCAGGCGCTGCTTGCTGCCCTTTCCAGTAAGACGCACCAGGCAGTCCTCAAAGTCAATATCCGCCAGGTTTGTGCCCACGGCCTCGGAGACACGGCAACCCGTGGCATACATGAACTCGAGCAACGCCTTGTCACGCAGCACCACCGGATTTGAGGAACCGCCCATGGCCGCAGCATCGAGCAACGCAGCCACCTCATCCACCGTGAGTACATCCGGCAGGCGCCCTGCGGCCTTCGGCGCTTTGACTTTTGCCGAAACATCGGTCTTAGCCCTGCCTTGCGCAACCGCAAACCTGTGAAACTCATGGATGCTGGCCAGGTGACGGGCGCGACTGGTGCCGCTTTGACTCTCTTCGGCAAGAACAGCCATGTAGTCCTCGATGTCATGGGCGGTGACGGAATCCACGCCTGCAATTCCTTGGCAACGCAGCCAATCGATATACCTCCTGAGATCGGAGGCATACGCCCGCACCGTGGCATCGGCGAGCCCACGCTCCACGCCGATGTGGGCCAGAAACTGCTCCAACAGTTCGTTATATTCGTCCCTCATCTGCTGCATACCTTTATTCTAAATCCCATATCACGGCATTACGGGCAGCAAAACGGCTTATCCGCGTGCACGAACATGCACGCGGATAAGCCGTCTATCAGCAATCGGACGCTATGCCGCCACATTATTCCCAGCCCAATCTGACACGGCAGGACAACATGCAGCAGTAACAGTCCGAAGGCTACGCCTCCTTGGCGAGCGCCTTCTCACCGCGCTTGGTGTAGATGAAGATGGCACCGGATGCCGCAAGCAGCACCACAACCACCATGCCTACCATGATGGCGCCGGCACCGCCGGTGAGCGGCAGTTGCGTGGCGGAAGTGACTTCCTGCACGTTAATCACATGGGTGTCCATATCAGCGCCGCGCCATGAACCAGGAGCGACCAGAGTCCAGGTGTCGGCATCATTGGTGAACGCCGGATCTTCGGCCGTAGCCGCAGGGGTCATCGTGTTGTCGTCGGTCTTGATGTGCACCTTGAAGGTTGAAGAGAATGCATCTGAGTACCCTGAAGGCACAGCGGTTTCAATGACGTTGTAGTCGCCGTCCGCAAGTCCTTCGACATGCAGCTCGCCCTTGGCGCGGTCGCCGGCGGCTCCGGTCGACACACTCAACGTGTCCGTTGCATTGGCATCATTCTGGTCGGCGGCCAGCTTGTAGTTGCCGGTCGTGCCGTCAGGCAGGAACTTCATGGTCTCGAAAGCCCGGCCAGGCTCGTTGTGCTGCACCTGGAACGTAGCTCCGTCGAGGGCGGTATTGTTGTCGGAACGGGCCACGGTCTTGAGCGTGAAGCCGTAGAGGTGGATCTGAATCGACTCGCCTTCACCGGTCTTGTCGATGGTGTTCAGCGTGCCGCCATTGCCATTGGCATCAGGCTGGTTGGCCGAATCGCTGGAGTACGCGAGCTTGATGCCGTTGCGCACATTGGTGCCATTGGCGGCATCGTTGACCTTCATGGTGTAGGTGACGTGGATGTACTGACCATAATGCTGTTGACCGATGCCGATGATGCTCGGGAAGAAATTGAACACCAGTGGGTCGCCGGCTGCCGCAGGCTGGGTCACCGTGTAGTCCGTGCCTTCAGTCAATGCCTGCACAGGGGTGCCTGTGTCGGCCGCATCGACGTTAGCGGCGTCATCGACACGTACGGAGTCGACACTGACGAATGAGAGGCCGGCGGACGGGTTGTCGGAGAGCTCGTAACGGAAGTGGTCGAATCCGGTGGTCAACGGCACGGAGCCGGTGATCTTGAACTGGACGTTGCTGCCCACATGAAGCTTGCCGTCTGCGACCCCGCCGATCATGTGCTTCTCAATGGTCGGAGTGTTGCTCTTGAGCGTGATCTGACCCAAGGTGTTGACATCGTTGGCGCTGAATTTGGTGTAGCTCGTGCCATCGCCCATCACCGGAGTGCCAACCAGCATCGGGATGGCCGCCGAGGCGTTGGCTTCGATGCCACTTTGCCCGGTCGTATCCACAATCATGTACAGCCCCTGAGGCAGACCAGTGATTGAGGTTGAAGTGGCTGTCGAATCGGTGGCGACGCTCGTTGTGTGCGTCGATCCGCTGAGCAGACCACTGTACCCCGTCT
This sequence comes from Bifidobacterium sp. ESL1118, assembly GCF_058505595.1. Taxonomy (NCBI): domain Bacteria; kingdom Bacillati; phylum Actinomycetota; class Actinomycetes; order Bifidobacteriales; family Bifidobacteriaceae; genus Bifidobacterium; species Bifidobacterium sp. ESL1118. The sequence goes on along the minus strand of NZ_CP196371.1, from coordinate 554,584 downwards.
GCTTGGTCAATGCCGTGACAAAGTCGCGAAGCTTGCCGCTGTAGTTGCCGCTACTCGATGTCTCATCCGCATTGGTGCTCACTCCGGAGTTCGGGAAGCCGAGCCAGTGTTTGGTGACGTAGTTCATGGGATTGCCGCTTTGCCCCGTTGTCAGCGTCGCGTTCAGCACGCTGCTCAATGCGCCTTGCTCAACCGCCAGCGAACCGTTGTCGACACCGGTGCCGATTGTCTCCAAGGCGGTACCGTTGTGCGAAGCGCTGTCATAAGTCGCCAGACGCACCGCAGTGAACGTGTGGCCCTTGAGCGCCGCAGCCTTGGCCGCGTCGTCCGCCCCCTCGGCATTGATGGCGATCTGCGTGGTGGCGCTTTGATCGAGCGCCACGCTGTCGGCCGCCTGCGCGGTCGGCGCGAACGCCAACAGTGCAGCGGAGGCCGCCGCCAAGCCGACTGCTGTACGCAGTCCCTTGCTCAACGTTCCATTCATGATTCTTCCTCCAATTATTCTTACAATCATTCAATAATCATCATTTGATTTTTTGATTCGCCTGTTGTGGTGAATCCTTCAGGTTGCGGTTCGGCACCCACGGCGCATGCCGTGTTGCCGAACCGCAACCCGTGTTTCACACGCATTTACGTATCCACCACCTTTCGTGAGTTCCCATACTTCCTGACGATGCCATAGCCAACGGCGGCCACCGCCAAAGCAGCTCCGATCACAGCAGCGAGGAAACCAAGCCGATGGGTATCATCGCCAGTAAACGGCAGATTGCGGCTGGGTTCGACGAGGCTCAAGGTGTGCGTGACGGTGGCGGACTCATTACTCTGTGTGTCCACCGCTTGGAATTTCGCATCTCCGGTGTACACGCCTGTGGGCACGGTGAATGACCATGAGCCGCCCGAATCCGTCGTGGTCGAGGCGGTGGAGCCGTCGGGCCAGGTGACCTGCACCGTGGCGTCCGCATCGCTGTCCGACCCTGTCGGCAGACGATAGGCCTTGCCACCTATGGTATTGCCGGTCGACGTGGTCTGGACGACGATGTCGCCAAGACGCGGAGGTGTCATATCGACTGTGACCTGATTGGTGTTCGTCGACATCACGGTGCGCGAACCGTCCGCCTTCGTCAGCGCGGCCCGGAAGACGAACGTATCGCCGTCGGAGGCCTTGGTGAGGAACCAGGTCGGATTGATTGCGCAGGACCACGACTGCGAGCCTGCCACGTTCAAGGTCTGTGTGCAGTCGTCGATCAGACTTGCAGCGGGCGGTGTCGCATTGTTGATCTCACTTGGACGCAGGCCGTAGACCTTGAGCACATCACCGGCGTCAAGTGGAGCTGCTGTGCCGGAAAGATCGACCGTGGAGTTCGGCGGCAGCTCACCGTTGTGCGCGAACTGCGTATGCGGCACCACCGTAGAGACATTCACCACAGGAGGCGGGGTCTGACCGAACTGGACGGTCCGTATGTTCGAAAACTTCGAGGTCAGGTCGTAGCCAGTGGTCTGCTCGACCTGCCAGGCATGGTAGCGCAGCGAGCCGGAAGTGAGGGTGTTATCCGTGTCCTGCACTGACCACCTACCATCGGAGCCGACAGTGACCTCACCCACGAAACGGCCTCGTGTATCGGTGTTATCCACGTCACCTGCGGCAATCGGTTTTGCCGAATCCTCGGCGTACAGCGAGACCTTCGACCCAGGGATGCCAGTGCCGCTGATGGTCGGCTGATTCGGCTGGAAGGAGTTCTCGGCAGGCGTGTCGATGACCGGAGGGGCGACCTCGGGCAACGAGTACTTGTAGAACGCCGTGCCCACGGTCCAGCCCTTGTCGAGGACCGACCGGACCTGCGTCTGGTCGCTGTTGGCCATCTGCTCGGTCACGCCCTTGCTGTCATCACCTTGATCATAGAGCGGGTTGTACGCGTCCTTATACGGTTCCGTGGCACATTGGCCGATGGAGTCGTCGGCGTTCGTGGTGATGGGCCAGGTGACGAGCTTGAAATACCCGTCCAGACCGGGCTGGTCCTCCTTGGCCTTCTTGAAGTCGATGGTGCCGTCGCCGTTCTGGGCCGGACTCCAGCCGTTTCCATCCTTGGCCATGATGCTGTTGGGCGTGGGATGATAGCGCGGCGATGTGGAGGGCGCAGGGCTGTTGAACGCCGCGGTGTCGCCCATATCCGTACCGATTCGGGAGACGTTCTGACCGTCCACCCGTTGGGCCACGGGTGTGAGGTCCTTCACCGGCACCCATTGGATGCCGTTTTCAAGTCCTATCCATTGGAAGTAGAACGAGGTGTTCTTCTGGCACGGTGCGCTCCCCTGCGCAGTGTTGAACCAGCTTACGAAGAACGAGTTGGATGGCGCGGTGCCCTCGGGGGCGTTGGTTATGTTATGGCCTCCGACAAAGTCCCAGACATTGGACGTGCTGGAGTCGCCGGACACCTTGTTGAACCCGTAGTCGGTGACCAGCCCCCAGTTCGCCTGGTTGAGGCTCCACAGCTTCGGGTTGCTGTCATAGCCGATGAAAGCGCGAGGCCCACTGCAGTAGGCATTCGCAGCGTTGCAGGTATTCCCGGAATACACGTAGGCCGGATGTCCAGCGGCCAGATTGACCTTGGCGTTGTTGCTGGCGATGTCGAAATTGCCCGAGGTGGATGTGCTGGCACTGCCGACTGTGGCATAGACGTATTGCGGTGTCTCCACGCCGCCGAGCGTGGTGTTGCCGGCGTTGCTCTGGTCGATGTCCGCCTCGATGGAGATGGCCAGATAGTCATACATACCCGAGGAAATCTTCGAATGGATGGTGTAGTAGGCGCTGTTGTTCCTCGCCCAGTTCACCGCTCCGGCCTGACCCGAGGACGTGTTGAGATAGGTCAGGGTCGGAATCAACCCGTTGGGATCGGCCGACCACGCGTAGGAAAGACGCAGTCCGCAGCTGCGAGCCGAGGTCATCGTGGCCCCACTGCTGATCGAGACCGCCTGCGCATCGCAACGCTCGGGATTCGACACGTCGACCTGGCCATGCGCCAGCCGCAGCACGAAGTCCATGCGCAACTCGTCCTGATTGGTGTCCACCCGGTTGTTGTAGGCCATCATGTCAAACAACTTGGGCGTGTAATCCACGCTCTCATTAGCTTGCACGCCGATTTGCGGGGAAACCGCGGCGGCGGTACGTGTTGGAGGAGCAAAACCAAACAATGACACAGCAAGGAATCCAACCGTTGTGACCAATGCCGCCAGCAGATGACCCATTACACGCTGTTTGTTCAGCAAACCAATCACCTCCATGGTTCTCTTCGGTGCGGCAGCGATAAATCCATACTGCGATTCTCGATAACCGCACCGTCAACAGAGATTGCCAAACCCCGTTGCGCAACCATCACGACAACCGCTGCACTCTCGGTCACATCACTACATTCATTTCAACCCACCACGACCGCTGTGGCAAGCACTGCTCCAAGGATAGCCCTTTTTTATTGTAAAATGTTATAAACAAGGCGAGTCAGCTTTGTACATATCTCTAAAAATCACTGAATAAGCAAGCTTTCTTAAGTAAAATCAAAGGTTTAGGTTTTCTAAAAGTTCTTGTTTCCCCGGGCGTTTCTCAATCGATTTTTCAGGAATTCAGACATGAACATTCACATTGTCCATCTGAATATCAGCAAGACAACAGCCAGATTTCACTTCAGGCGAACAAAACCATCGGCATGACGCACCGGCCAATGAGACCGATGCCTCAAAGCCAAAACGCAGATCCCGACCAAGGCCACTGCAACGCCAGTCAACGTGCCCCAGAGCAGCCCGTCGCCGTACGCGTCGCTCGGGAATGGAATGTCCTGAGGGATGGGCCTACGCTCGGCGGTGAGCACAAGCCGGTGCGTGTTGACCCCATACGGCGTGCAGGTGACCAGTGTGACCCGGTCCCTGCCAGGCACCACGGTGTAAAGATAGGTGTCCTTGGGAAGAACCACATGAATGGCAACGATGCGATAGCCCATGGTACGGCCCAAAGTCTGAATATAAAACGCATCCCCCACCTTCAATTCATCCAGACGCGTGAACAACAGCTCGTTGGGGCGTCCCCGGTGACCGGTAAGCACACTGTTGGTGGACTTGCCGCCCACGGGAAGGCTGGTGCCGTACAGATGCCCCACACCCTTGTCGAGCACCTCATCGGAAGTGCCATGGTAGATTGGCAGCTTCAGGGAAATCTGAGGTATATCGATGACACCCATCACCCCATTGCCCTCATCAAGCAAGCCACGATACTCGGCATCCTTTTGCGAGTACGCATTGCCCCCATTGCCCTGCCCCACGTTCCTGGAACCACCGGAAGAAGATGCGCCAGCCCTGGAATTCATGAACGGATCGACGAACTCCCCCATCAGCTGTTGGCCGGACGTCGCTATCTTGGCATTATAACGTTCGGCATCCGCATACTCCTGGACAACACGTCCCTGCGGCCATTTCGCCACCTGACTCATTGCAGCCACCGCAGCCGCCTGCTGCCTGCGTGCGTTGACGTATTGATTGACAGGTAGCCACAGAGCCAGCCCCAATGCGGCGAGCAGAAGCACCACCATGACGCCCTTCATGACGCCGATGAAACGTCTACGCCGACGTACCAGAAGAAAATGGGCACTACCTTGCCCCATGGCATCGTTGAAGGAACACACATCGACCTGCATGCCATCCGCCGGCTTTAGCCTTGAATTGAGTGCCATACCACTAAACATAGCACGGCGACGCATCGTCGCGCAGCGTCACAATCTGAGCTCTTTATAATCAACCATGAGACAGCGAAATACGCCTTGACCGAACTCAATGGTTCAATCAAGGCGTACTCTGAACATGCCATTACGACAATCGTCGCAGCGGCCAATCCCGAAAATCAGGCAGCCACCGGAGCATTCACATCTGCGGGCAAAGCAGCTTTGGCCGTATCAACGATGGTCTTGAACGCGGCCTCGTCATTGACAGCGAGCTCGGCCAGAGCACGACGATCGAGCTCAATGCCAGCAAGATGCAGACCCTGAATGAAGCGGTTGTAGGTCATCCCCTGGGCACGGACGGCGGCGTTGATGCGCTGGATCCACAACTTACGGAAGTCTCCCTTGCGGGCCTTGCGGTCACGGAAGTTGTAGTTGAATGAGTGGAGCAGCTGCTCCTTGGCCCTACGATAGGAGCGAGAGCGCTGGCCACGGTAGCCCGAGGCCCTTTCGAGTACGACCCTGCGCTTCTTATGAGCGTTCACCGCGCGTTTCACACGTGCCATAATGTTTCCTCCAAATTCCTAAATTTTCCCAAAAAGCTCTAGAAGTCTGAACCTCAGCGGGCCAGCAGCTTCCTCATATTCTTGCTCTGAGCGGTGGCCAACACCGAATCACGAGAGAGATCGCGGCGCTTCTTGGCGGACTTGTGCTCAAGGTTGTGACGCATTCCGGCGCCATCATGCATAAGCTTGCCGGTACCAGTGACGCGGACGCGCTTCTTGGCTGCAGAATTTCTTTTCATCTTTGGCATTGCTGCCCTCCTTGTAATGGGGTATCACCCTTGGTTGACGCCCTGTGTCGGTCGGCCGTAGGCTCGGCCTGCACAAAGATTGTGTGTTTATTACTCTTTTGTGGAACGAGGTGACTTTCTTGGAACTGCTGGCCTGGCGGGTTTCGCCATGGGCACGGGCTTTGCCACCGATGGTTTCGTCGATTTCGGAGTCAAGGCCGACTTGGCTGTTGCAGCAGACTTGACCGATTTCGTAGCGGTATGCATGGCAGCTTGCTTTGCAACCGCAGATTGCCTGGCCGTAGTCTGCCTTGCAGAAGACCCTGCCCGAGCAGGAGCCTTCACAGCGGGCTGCGGTTCAGCAGTCTTCTGCACAACCGGCTGTTCGCCCTTCTCAGCCTGCTTGGCCTCAAGCCGAGCAGTCTGTCGAGCCTGCCGTTCAGCGCGAGACCGATCACCACGCCGCCGTTGCTCGGATTGAGTGTGCACCTTCTTGCCCTTGGGGGCGAGCGTCATCATGATGTTGCGCCCCTCCCTCTTAGGAGCCGACTCAACGGTGCCGTATTCCTCGACTTCCTGTGCAAGCCGCTGCAACAACTCCACACCACCGACAGGGCGTGATTGCTCACGGCCACGGAGCATGATGGTGACCTTTACTTTGTCACCGCCATGCAGAAATCGCACCACATGGCCCTTCTTCACTTCAAAGTCATGTTCGTCGATCTTCAGGCGGAAGCGAATCTCCTTGATTTCGGCAGAGCTTTGATTACGGCGAGCCTCACGAGCCTTGATCTTCTCGTTGTACTTGTACTTGCCGTAGTCGATGAGCTTGGCCACCGGAGGATTCGCATTCGGTGCCACCTCGACCAAGTCCAAGTTTGCTTCCTTAGCCAGATTGAGCGCCACAGAGGTTGCGATGACACCCACCTGCTCGCTGTTCGGACCGATGAGACGCACCTGAGAGACTCGTATCTGGTCGTTAATTCGTGGCTCGTTGCTGATAATAAACTCCAATCCTAGCTGTTCTTGGACGCATCCTCTTGCAGCCCACGCAGCGTTGAAATTCAAAACATCATGAACATTTCAATTCATTCAAGCACAAGACAATCGCCTTGCCAAGACCCGCTACATGCTTCACCGCTGCAATTCATTACAACAGTTACCGTTACACAACTTCACGAGACCATATTATGTTTTGAACCCGAAACTACGAAAAGTCTCCAGGTGAGGACAAGCCCACTTTCTTGATTACTCAAGCCAAATAATAGTATAGCACAAGTACGGACGAAGCAAACCCAAGACTCCTACGAAATCGCAAAGTTCGCGAACTCAATCTCGTGACTGGCTCCATCGTCCTCATCCTGGGTGCGGCCTGTGGCATGGAACCCCATATGTCCGTAGAAGCCGCGAACGTTGATATTGCCTTGGAATGCCCAAATCACCATTTTGGGCGTACTCACGGCATGCTGCACCGCTTCAAACAACAGTCGCCCGGCACCACTGCCCTGCCGACTTTTGAGTACATAGATGGAATCAAGTTCCGCGGCACCCAACCCGTCGCTCGGCGGACGGGCCGGATCGCTGTATTCGGCGAATCCAATGACCTCTCCACCATCCAAGGCAATGAACGTGTCGGCACCTTTACGAGCCGAGGTGACCTTCAAAGCGAATTGCGGCGTGATCTTATCGACGAGCCATTGCGGCAGCAACCCCTGATAGGTCTCTCGCCACGTCTGAGAATGGACTCGCGCCTTGGCCTCGAAATATTCCGGCGTCAGCCGTTGAACAGTTATCATGAAGCAACATCATAATTCCGTGCTGTTACAGCAATTCAAAGTTGAATTTACACGATGTGGGCAGACCACACAAGCCGAGGCTAACGGCAACCTCTCCCCGGCGCAAACCAGGGAGAGGCCCTACTCTGCCCTCAGAATGGCTTGTCGGCCTGCTTATTCTTACTTCTTCTACTTATTTCCGCTTATTTCTACTTATTGCAGACAGCCTCGATGTTGTTGCCGTCGGAATCGTGCACGGACGCGGCGCAATAATTCGTACTGCAGTTCGGGCGCGGTCCGGGCCGGCCGTTGTCCCGCACCGCCCTCAGCCATCCTAACCTTGTAGAAGCCCGACCGAACCGCTACAGTTGGCTTTATGAATGGGGACATGAAGATGCGTGATTGCATAGTCTACGCGGCCGGGGAATACTATGGCAACGAGCCAGGCGCAGACACCTTGCCGACAGACTGTTTGGTGGTGGCGGCTGACGGCGGCTACGACCACGCCATAAGCCTCGCGGCCATCCCCAACATCTTCGTCGGAGACTGCGACTCGGTAACAAGCAGGATGCAAACGACTGCATCCCATACCACTGTCATCACGCTACCGCCCGAGCACGACGACCCTGACATGCTTTCCGCACTCAAAGTGGGCTGGAACCGCGGGGCACGGGTGTTCCATATATATGGTGGGCTCGGCGGACGCACCGACCACACCATCGCCAACATCCAACTTTTAGGCTTGCTCGCACAGGCCGGTGGCATAGGATTTCTTTATGGCAAGCACGACGTGGTGACCGCAATTGCAGGAATACCGAATGACTTATCACTTGCCCATCCGGCCAGCGAAGGCAGCACCGAAACCAGCAGAGGAAGCGAAAACACCGACGAAGAATGCGGGAGAACGGACGGTAGCAGCAACAGTACAGGCAAAGACACCAACCACGATGGGAAAAACTGCAGCAATGGTCCCAATAAGGCTACTGGAAAGGACTGCAATTACAATGCCGGAGACTGCCGCAATGGACATGTAGATGGTGCGCTCAGCTGGCTGGCGGCGCCACACCGCACAGGAGAGATGGTGTCTGTGTTCGCACTGAGCGACAAGGCCAAGGGGGTCTGCGAGACCGGCCTCAAATACGAATTACACGGAACCACGATGACCAACACCTCGGTGCAAGGGGTCAGCAACGAATTCCTCGACGGACGCGCGGCGCGCATCAGCGTGGAGCGCGGCACGCTCTGGGTCACCTTCCCCGCCGGTGTTCCGACACCCACATTCACCACTGCTCGCACGCCGACCGAAAGCCTCGGTCCGTTGGCCTCCAGCATCTCCGCCGCCTTAGCACAGTAACACCAACATGTCAATCATGCTGCGGCTGACACAATCTATAGGCAATGACTTCAGCTGCGGTAAATAATGCCAAATAACGTCACTATTTACCGCACCAAGCTGATACGCCGGCTGGTAGTGACGTTTAACGGCATTATTTACCGTACTTCGACCAAATCACAGTAAATAATGACATATTCCGGCACTATTTACCGCATCGAAACAGCACAACGACAGATAATGACATTTAACGGCACCATCGGCCGCGGAACTTAATTTGTACGACAAATAGTGACATTTGCGTAGGCGCATGGCATATTAGGTAATGTGAAAGCAACGAAAAATTCAATGACAACGAAGGACATCATGACCACAACAACAAATGCAACCGCAGCCAGCCCAGCAAACGGGCACACAACCAACGCCGCCAACGCAGGAACGATACACACAACCGACTCGGCCACCGGCACCTCGAAACCGAACGCCGACGAGGTGCTGTTCGTGTGCTACAACCACTGCACCACCTGTGCCAAGGCACGCAAATGGCTGAACGAGCACAACATCTCGTTTACCGAACGCAACATCAAGACCGACAACCCAAGCATGGACGAACTCACGCAATGGTACAAGCGCAGCGGACTGCCGCTCAAACGCTTCATCAACACCTCGGGTCAGCCGTACCGCGAACTGAATCTCAAATACAAGCTGCCTCAGATGAACGAGCAGGAAACGCTGGAATTGCTGGCCACCAATGGCATGTTGGTGAAACGCCCCATAATTGTGAGCGCTAACAAAATTTTGGTGGGTTTTGAGCCAAAAGCGTGGGAAACGGCACTTTCCGGTAGAGCGCGCACAGTAAAATAAGAACCGTTGGTAAAAATAGCCGTCCGCACTTGCCCAATTGCGGGCAGAAAGACGGCTGAACCCAAGGGAGAATTACATGACAGTAAAGATTGGTATCAACGGCTTCGGTCGCATCGGTCGTCTCGCGTTCCGTCGCATCTTCGAGCTGCAGGCTCGTGGCGGCGAGGCAAGCAACATCGAAGTCGCGGCAATCAACGATCTGACCACCCCATCGATGCTGGCCTACCTGCTCAAGTACGACAGCACTCACGGCACCTTCCGTCATGACGACGGCTCACTGGTCGACGTGCAGTCCACCGATGACTCCATCATCGTGGACGGCAAGGAATACAAGGTCTACGCCGAGAAGGATGCCCGCAACATCCCATGGGTGAAGAACGATGGCGTGGAGTACGTGCTCGAGTGCACCGGCTTCTACACCTCCGCCGAGAAGAGCCAGGCCCACCTGGACGCCGGCGCCAAGAAGGTGCTGATCTCCGCTCCTGCCAAGGACGAGACCACCAAGACCGTCGTCTTCGGCGTGAACCAAGACATCATCAAGCCCGAGGACGCCATCATCTCCGCTGGAAGCTGCACGACGAACTCCTTCGCCGCTTCCGTGAAGCTGCTTGACGACGAGTTCGGCATCAAGGTGGGCTTCATGACCACCATCCACGCCTACACCGGCACCCAGATGATCCTCGACGGACCTCGCTTCCCCAAGGCACGCAACAACCGCGCTGCCGCTGTGAACACGATTCCGCATTCCACCGGTGCCGCCAAGGCCATCGGTAAGGTCGTCCCCTCCGTAAACGGCAAGCTGCAGGGCCACGCACAGCGCGTCGGCATTCCTGACGGCTCCATCACCGAGCTCTTCACCGTGCTGGACAAGGATGTGACCGTTGACGACATCAACAACGCCGCCAAGAAGGCCTTCGAGGGCAATGAGACCTTCGGCTACAACGCCGACGGCATCGTCTCCGGCGACATCATCGACGACACCCACGGCGGTGTCTTCGACCCGACGCAGACCGACGTGAACACCGTTGACGGTGTGACGCTGGCTCGTACCGTCACCTTCTATGACAACGAATACGGCTTCACCTGCAACATGATCCGCACTCTGCTCTACTTCGCCAAGCTTGACAAGTAGTCAGTCTGTAAATCAGTAAACATGGAGGGCATCTCGCTTGGGATGCCCTCCATGTTTATCTGTAATCCGTTTTCCTCATTCATCACAGCTGCATTTTCATTCAAAGTGTACTTTCCCGTTCTTGCCATCGGAGACAAATTCAGAAATCGTTGGAAATGCGCCATTCTCATTGTGTTTTGCTCTGAATTGTCAAGAAAAAGCATCCATTGAACGCAACCTACTCATTTTATGGGGCTATTGACTGCGGTATAACTGGAACCATGAGCAAAAAGCACAAGAAAACCGAAACCGCGTCCACGCCGGCCACCGAACAGTTGATTGAGGCGGGTGTAGCGTTCACGCCTTATGAATATGAACATTCCTCTGACCATATGGACGAAGGCTACGGGCTGGAAGGCGCGGAAAAGCTGGGCGTCAACCCGCACCGAGCCTTCAAGACGCTGATGGCCGACACTGGCAACGAGCGCGTGATCGGCGTGGTACCGGTCAGCGGGCACATGGATATGAAGAAGCTCGCCGCTGCGGTGGGAGCGAAGAAGGCCGAAATGGCCAGCCCCAAGGTGGCCCAGCGCGAGTCCGGGTACGTGGTGGGCGGCATCTCCCCGCTTGGACAGCGCACGAAACACGTCACCGTGATAGACGAAAGCGCCATGGACTTCGACGAGATCCTGGTCTCCGGCGGCAAACGTGGTTTCAGCGTGGGTGTGAACCCAAATGATCTGATACGCACCCTCAATGCCACCGTGGCCGACATCAAGACCTGGTAATCCCCCACCGTGCGATCAGAACGCATCGATGACGAAAGAAGCACCAAGCGTCTCCATTGAGAATCACACCACTGAATGCTCTTGGATTGCCAAAGCAACAAATGGTAGCTCAGTCTTTCTGGTTGAGGCGGTTTTAAATCAAGGCAATTGGACGTTCATCCAACATACCGCACGGCAGACAGCTTCAGCACCACGGGTTGACTTCCTTCAGGAAGATAGAGCTTGTGAACCTCATTGATCTCGGCATAGCTCGGAATGGCTTTACAACCGACGTTGAATTGATAATCACCCGGCCGTGTGTCAATGATAATCTCACCTTGATAGTTGGTGTAGGGAAGCATCAGGGTATCAAGTTCGGAATCGGTCTTGGGGGAATCCACTAAAACCGTGCATCCAGCAACAGGTTTACCCTTGGCGTCCACGACTTTGAGCCGCCTAGAAGGCGACGGTGACACCTCCGATGCCTGTTCGCGACCCCTTATAGCCGAATCCACCCCTACACCAAGTAGCACTCCAACAAGCAGCGCCGCTAAGATTATCAATCCGGTCATCTTCCACGAGCGCTTCATGCCCATACGTTTTTCTGACATGAAAAATCACTTTCCAAGCTTATTGGCATCATCAAAAACCGCTTTTACATCATTATGAAAATGAGGACCCGATAAACTCCCATCATCAATGGAAACCGAAGTCACGCTATCCACCCATCCTTGATTGACGGAATTCATCTCTTTGAGCCATGGCCCACCGGAAGCGCCTCCTGAATTTTTCACCTGGCAATTAGGGACGGGCATTACATCAGTGATTAGCCCAATGAACAACTGTTTTGACGTCGTCTTGCACATATACAGATTTTCATTATTCCTCGAATCACTGGGATAACCTAAAAATAGTTTGTTGCAGCAACTATGATTCGTTATACGACAAAGCACTCTCGCCCAATTATTCATCTGAATTTAAACCACTTCGTTAATGTATAATATAATTCAACTATGCCATATACAATACCACAGCACGCCTGTTGCCTGCAATGTTTTCCGGAAGATTACTATAATCAGTACCACAATCTATAAGGATCGGTTATGACCAACATACATATTCCACCCCGCTCGGGGCAACAGTTCACCATCACGCACGGCGACTACACGGCAGTGGTCACCGAGCTGGGCGCTACACTGCGCAAGCTCACCTACCGCGGAAAAGACGTCATCGCGCCCTGGAACGCAGACAAGCCAGTGCCCTGCTCCAACGGCGAACTGCTCATCCCCTTCCCCAACCGCATCGAAGGCGGCGAGTACACATTCGAAGGCAAGACCTACGAGCTGCCCATCGACGAGCACGACCGGAACACCGCCATCCACGGCTATGGCTACCGGTCGTTCTGGAAGCTTGAATCGGCACGCGAAGACAGCGCGACGCTTTCCTGGCGCGTGCCCGGCATCACCGGCTACCCCTTCGACCTGCATGTTACAGATACATTCAAACTAGACGACGACGGCCTGACCATGACCATCACCGCCCAGAACCTTGACAACGTGGATGCACCATGGGCCCTGGCCATCCACCCGTGGATCGCCAATGGATTCGACGGCTATGGCGACGAGATCGACGGGCAGAACGCGCAGTGCAAGGTCACTATCCCCGCTCACACACACGTCACCGTCGATGGCAACCTCATCCCCACCGGCACCGAAGGCGTCAACGGCACGAAGTACGACCTTCTCCGCCCCGCCGCCTTGACCGAGCAACCTTTCGACGACGCGTGGACGGATGTCGAACATGACGCAGACGGCAAAACGACAGCCATCTTCGAGCGTCCGGACGGCATGACGGTGCACATCGGTGGAGACGAGACCATCACCTCGTTCCAGATGTGCACCGGCACCGGCTTCGCGCCGCAAAAGCACCCAGCGGGAGTCGCCATTGAGCCACAGACCGCCTATGCCAACGCCTTCAACACCGGTAAGGACCTCAACGTCATAAGGCCGGGCGAATGCGCCACAACCAAGCTGTTCATCAACGCCACGATTCGGTAGACTGACGTATGAACGGCGGGCACTACCGAAATCGATAGTCAGCAACCGGTCAAAAGTCCCAGCGACGTGCCATAATCGCTAAGGCGTAATTGTATAGGTAAAGGAGTCCATCATGGGTATGCGCGGACGTAAGCGTAAGGCTCGCCGTAAAAAGGCAGCGAACCACGGCAAAAGGCCAAATGCCTGAGCTATGATGTGCATAACAGCACGGAATGGAACGGCTCCACAGGTTGTCTCGATGAGACGTATCTGTGAAGCCGTTCTACGTATAATCTATGCCTCATCGGATCAACTTACTGCATATCCAAGCCGATGAAGTCCAAGTATGACTCAAAAACCACTTGTCCTACCAATCACGACAACAAACGTCTCAAAAGGTAGGATAAACATGGTAACATACCATTACTCCTACAAATCACGACACTAGGAGTCATTTTTGATAGCGAAGTCATCCAATCGTAAGGAGCACGCTACCGATTCATACGAACAATGTACGTTTTGGTAGCGGAAGAGTCTCGCCCGCACTGTCCCTCGAATCTGCTTCGACTTGGCCTTGGCGTCCTTGCCCGCAGTATCCTTCGAATCATTTCATTCTGCGGACCTTGGCGCCTCATCGAAGCAACAACGGTCAAGCGTTGCCTCCACACGGTCGAATAGTCCGGCTGGGGCGACGACTGGGCGCAACACCTGCCTCAGACGCTCTATCATGGCGCATTCAGCGGCATCGCAGCAAGATTCGGGATCAAAACGCTCATCCGTGTCGTCCACATCTTCAACCGACTCGATCCGGGTGACGCTCACATGCGAAGCATGGGCGCTGTGGCGTTCCACAGTCGCGACGCTGACCACGCTCTTGTGTGTCAATCCATTCATCTCACTCAACTCCTGATTGCCTTCCATCACTCAATCGTTCCTCATTTCGTACTATTATGCCTCATAAGTCCGTTCTATGAGTTCGCAGTCAGTGAAGTCACGGATCCGGGCATCCGACCAGCGACTCTCGCAGTGTACTCATCATCAACGTTACCAACGCTTCCGGCATTCTTACCGGTGGCATCTATGCCACCACCAGCTTTGCTCACCTTGCCGGCAGTGTTTCCTCGCGCCTGTGAGCCCAACGACTGCGACCCCTTGGCCGACCTTGCATATCCATGTTGTCTGGCATAATCAGCCAGCTCTTGCTTGAGTTGCGTCCGTGCACGATTGAGACGGCTCATCACGGTGCCGATTTTCACACCTTGCTCCTTGGCCACCTGCTTATAGGACTTCCCATCGATGGCAGTATCGATAAAAACCTGCCGACGCTCAGGACTGAGCTTATCCAATGCGGCGAGAATTTCCTGGGGAGCGTATTCGTCAATATATTCCTGCTCGGCGCTTTTCAAACCCTCTGGTGTATGGCTCGAAGAATCATAGATATCCCAGTCATCGTACTCCCCAGTGGCATCGTTGGACCGCTGGGGACGACGCTTGGCCTTGGCATACTGATTGAAATATGCGTTACGCTCGATTGTGGTCATCCATGCTTCGAAATTGCTGCCAGGGCGGAAGCTATCGAACGCCTTGAACGCCCGTTCATAGGAATCCTGCACTAAGTCCTGGGCGTCATCCTGATCACCAGTGAGTTTCAAAGCCTGCCGATACAGCACATTCAACGCTGGCATGGCCAACTGTTCGAATCGTTGTCTTTTTTGGACAAGTGTTTCGTTCGCAGGCACCACACTGACCTGAAGGCCCGACGTTTTTTGCCTCATATCACCATTTTCAGCGCAAGTACCAACCTTAGGGCCGTTTGAACGACTGGAACCGCGAGGTACGGCTGAACCCATTGATGTGGCAGGAACCTGCAATTGAGCATCAGAGGAGACCCGCTTCCCATCGGTTGTCTTGAGCTGTGCATTTTTCATTACCTTTATATTATGCCGCAAAAGGATGAATCGTAAATCACCGTCATGTCGGTTTCAGGGAGCAGAATGTAATCATGAGTTCAACACCGGAGACTGTACTGGAAACCATCGCAAAAGCTCCACAACAAGGCGACGAAACCACACTTGAACATTCCTGGTTACTTGGTTTCGACACCGAAACCACAGGCACTTCAGGCCGTGATGCCATCGTTTCGGCATCACTGGTGCTTCGTGACCCTCAACAGGGCTATGAAGGAGACACTGTAGCCGAATGGACCATCAATCCTCACAGGCATATGAATCCTGGAGCCAGCGCTGTCAACGGGTTCACCGATGAATTTCTTCAGGCCAGTGGGGCTGAGCCGCAAGATGCCATCGGCGAAATCGCACAGATTGTTCGTCAGGCCCAGACCAAACGCATTCCATTGTTGGCCTACAACGCTCCATTTGACGTACGCATGCTGCGCACAGACTTGGAACGCTGGAATCTTGAGCCTTTGCCACAGGAATTGTTGGTGGTGGATCCTTTGGTGATCGACCGTGAAATCTCAAAACGCCACGGCAAACGCACCCTTGGCGCAACCACCGAATATTACGGCATCCAGCCACACGGAGATTTCCACGACGCCACAGCCGATACCGTTGCCGCAGTCGACCTTGTCAAGCCCATGGGCACGTTGTATCCACAAGTGGGAAAGCTCAAGCTTGGCGAACTCATGGACTGGCAGCGCAACGCCTACGTACGCTGGCGGGATTCCTTCAACCAATGGCTCGAAAGCAGGGGACGGCGCACCATACACGACACCTGGCTGTAAAGCCCCGGGGCAATGCACTCTTGCGCGCCCTACACCGATAATCAAACCTCGACGGTTTGAGGCAACCGCCAACAACATCCATGCAGCAACGACAACCAGAACGACCGAACACTGTGAATCACACGGTCGTTGCGTGACACCCTTTGATTCACGAGGAAAGAGTCACATGACGCTCACGCTTATTTCAGCCGCACAAATACTCAAGGACCATCATCTGCTTCGCATCATCGTCAAAGGCGAACAGTGGTCACTCAATCCCACAGTGTTCGAGGGAGCGAATCGGAGATTCACGAATGCCACCTACAATACAACACAGGTGAAGCAGGGCTCGTTGCTGTTCTGCAAAGGTGCGTTCAAGGCAGAATATCTCACTGGATGCAGCGACCGAGATCTATATGCGTATGTTTCCGAACGGCCGTACCTTGAAGTGGGAAACGCCACAGGCCTCATCGTATCGGACGTACGGAAAGCCATGAGCCTGCTTTCCACTGCATTCTACGACTACCCGCAGCACCAACTGACGCTTATAGGCATCACCGGAACCAAGGGGAAAACGACCACAGCCTACTTCACGCAGGCCATTCTCAACGCGGCCACCGCTGGCAAGGCAGCACTGTTCTCGTCAGTTGGCAACTGCCTGGACGGGCACACCTACCTCGACTCCGCCTTGACAACGCCGGAATCGTTGGATGCCATGCGTATGATGCGCACAGCAGTTGACAACGGGATGCAATACTTGGTGATGGAGGTCTCTTCCCAGGCATATAAAGTGGACCGCGTCTATGGTCTGACGTTTGACATCGGGGCCTTCCTCAACATCTCACCGGACCACATCAGCCCCATCGAACACCCGACATTCATGGACTACTTTAGCTGCAAACTCAAAATAGTGTCCAATAGCCGGGTGCTTGTACTCGACGCACAGAGCGCCCATGCGGACCTCATCGAACGAGAGGCTGCAGACGCAGGAGTGCCGGTGCGTACTTTCGCGCTGGAATCGCAGCATCCCTTAGGAGCCCACAGCGCAGAGCAGAGCACCGATGCCACCCATCGGTTCGACATGAAGACCGATACCGCAGCTTGGCCACTCAATGCCGAACACAACGAGTTCGCAGTGAGACTGCACGGGCGCGATCAAACGAATGCACAGACGACGGCGGATGATGCCGGCCCATTGACGCTGAGGGTTCGCCTCAACATGGAAGGCGACTTCAACTATGCCAACGCCGCTGCGGCGCTGACCATCGCCAAGGAGGCAGGCGTGAACGTTGGCGACCCCGCTGTGGTGCATGCGTTGGAAAACGTGAACGTGCCTGGGCGCATGGAGGAATTCAGCAGCAAGGACGGCAACACGGTGGCCATCGTGGACTACGCTCACAATTTCGCCAGCATCAGCGCCATCATCGATTTTGCCATGAAACGTTACGCCGCACGCAACCCTCGTATCACCTTGGTCTCCGGATCCGCGGGCGGCAAAGCCATCGACCGGCGCGAAGGCATCGTGAAAGCGGCGCAGGGGCAGGCTGCGGAAATCATCCTCACCTCCGATGACCCGGACCATGAGTCCGCCCAAGACATCTGCGAGCAGATGCAAAGCCATATCGACGACCCACATACATCTTCGCGCATCATCCTCGACCGCGCCAAGGCCGTTGAGACGGCCATTGCCCAAGCCCAGGCCCGAACGACGGGTCTCGATGTAGTGATTGTGGCAGGCAAGGGCGAGGAGCAATGGATCAAAGTGAATGGACGCCATGTGCCATACGAAGGCGACACTGCCATTGTGCAGCGACTGCTGGGCTAGTCAAACATTTGCAACACTGGTACCCGTAAGCGTATGCGTAGATAGGCCCGCGGACGCTACGTACGATTCGTAAACCGTGTCCGTACAAAACGATCGCTCACGCCATCTCAATGGGCATCTGATACGAATCCAACGCTAATCCGTACAGAACGCCCACTCACACAGCCCCCAGCGGACATTTCATACGAGCCCGATGCCTCATTCGCAGAAACGCTCACACATTTTGGCACCATTGATACATCTCCACATTCAAGCAGCATCGTCAGTCGTTATCGAGCTTCACGTCCTCCAACTTCTGACTGATCACGGCAGTGACACCGTCTGAGCGCATGGTGACCCCATAGAGCGCGTCGGCGATGGCCATCGTTCGCTGCTGGTGGGTGATGATGATGAGCTGTGCATGGGTGCGCAGGTCCTGCAGTGCTTTGATGAGGCGCGTGAGGTTGATGTCATCGAGTGCGGCCTCCACCTCATCCATCACATAAAACGGGCTGGGGCGGGCAGTGAAAATGGCGAAGAGCAATGCCAGAGCCGTCAGCGAGCGCTCGCCGCCTGAGAGCAAACTCAGCTGTTTGACCCGCTTTCCCGCAGGGCTTGCCTCCACAATAACCCCTGTGGTGAGCAGGTTGTCCGGGTCCTCTAGACGAAGACGCCCCTTGCCGCCCGGGAACAGCGTGGCGAAGACCTTTTCAAAGGCCGCAGCGGTGTCGTCAAAGGCGCTTTTGAACACGTCAATCACGGTCTTGTCCAGATCCTTGATGAGCTGGAGCAGATCGTCCCGGCTTTGCGCCACATCATTTCGTTGATCGTTCAGGTACTTGTTTCGAGCCTCCAGCGCATCGAACTCCTCCGTGGCCAGCGGGTTCACCTTGCCCAGCTTCTGCAAATCGTGCTGTGCCTTCTGCAGTCGTTTGAGCTGCTCGACACGAACGTATGGCACTGTTTGGTAACGCACTGAAGGGGGTTCGCGCTGGACATCAGACGAATCCGAAGCATCGGTGGCATCAGTGGCATCGGCATCTGAATAGTCATCGTGGCTCTCATCAGGTGTCAAACCATCCGCATCGCCATTATCGGCACCCCCAAACACTATGGGATTGCCACTGTCGTCAAGCATCGGTACCGGCTGGTCCGGCCCATACGCCGTCAGCTCGTCCATCGCCATACCCAGGTCATCGCTCACCTTTTGCTCAAGCTGACCGTAGCGCGAGGCAAGGCGCTCACGGCTCATATCCAAGTCATGCTCCTGATTCTGCAGCTGCACCACTGTCGGTTCGGCCTCGCGGCTCCGGGCACGCAACGTCCTAAGCTCTTCATCGTTGCCTGAGGCCGCTGCCGCAAGCTCATCACGGTGAGCACCCACCGCAAGCAGATGCTCATGAACCATCGCAGCCACGGCCTGTGCATCCTGGGCCACGCCATGAGCCTTCTCGGCCTGCCTACGCCGACGCTCATTGAGTTCGGCGGCTCGCTCACGCCGGCGCACGGCATCCTGAGCCTGACTATGAAGCAGACCAGCCTGCCGCTCATACGACTGCGCCTTGTGATTGGCATCGTTCCAAGCTATTTTCGCAGTGGTTTCGCCCTCCCGCGCTGCGTCGAGGTTCCGCTCCAGCTGTTGCTCGCGCTCCTCCAAATCACCCAGATCGGCTTGTACATCGGCACCGTCCTCCACCTGTGCCAACACGGCTTGGGTGTCTTCAAGCTTGAGCCGATGCTGTTTAGCATCGTCCTCAATTCTTTCGCTGCGCTCGACTAACGCCTTGATCTGCCGCTCGAAATCCATCAGTCTCACCTGGGCGGAATGCAGCGATTGCGCAGCCTGCTTCGACTTGGCCTGCGCCTCAATGCGTTGCTGGGCAAGGTGGTCGACTACCTGGGCCTGCTCCCTGCGGGCGGCTTCGGCAGCATCAATCTGCTTGGCCATCTGCGCTATTTGAATCTCAAGCTCTTCGGCCTCCTTGCGGGCCTTGTCGCGTCGGGCCACCAACGAAAGATCACTCTGTTTGAGAGCAGAGCCACCGATAGCTCCCACCGTATTGACGATTTCACCGGACTTCGTCACCACTTGCTGCCAAGCAGTGCCATGCGCTGCACCACCGGCAACCAAGTCGAACGCCTCATCCAGGTTTTCCGCCACCGCCATGCCACGCAACAGCCAACGCACAGCGGCCACCACATTCACCGCTGTCCGCTGATCGGCAGCATTTGGGTTCACGCTCACCAACGTAGCAATGCTACGGGAAACGTGATCGCCATCGTTGCCGTCGACATTACCGATGCTTACCTCGTGCCCATCGTCGGCGGCCGGGCGTAGCACCACTGCCCGCCCAAGCTTGTCTCCATGGACACGATGGAGGGCCGCTGCAACATCCTCGGCGCCTTCAAGCACCAAGGCGTTGGCGAACTGGCCAAGCGCCTGGGCCACAGCCTCCTCCCAGCCTTCGGTGACATGGATGAAATCGGTGAGCCCGCCAAGGACGGCAATTGGCTCGGCACCCTTGGCATCGACGTGTGTCAAGGCACCGGAAGCATTACGGCTCTCCAACGTATCGTCCAACGCGTCGGCCTTGGCTCGAAGAGCAATGGCCTGCGAATCCAAATCACGAGAATGCTTGCGCAGCTCCTCCAACTGCTCGGAGCGCTGCTGCAACTCCTCCCGGGCCTTATCGAGGGCATCCGAACCCTCCGATTCGTCTTCACTGCCCGCAACAGTCTGAAGCTCAGCAACCTGCTTTTTCACCTGTTCCCGCTGCCGTTCCACGCCCTCACGCTGGGTCTGAGTATCGGTTGCCCTGGTTTTGGCAAGGTTCACGGCGGCTTCCTCCTTGGCCACCAACGCCTTGAGACTTGCCACCTGGTTGCCGCGCTGCTGCGCAGTGCGACGGAGCTCGGCTATGGTCTGGCGCGAGGCGGCCAGCCGTTTCTCTGCATCCGCACGCCGTTCAGTGGCCTTGTCGAACTGCAGGCGAGCATCGGCGGCGGCCTGAGACTGGCTCTTGGCCTGGCCGTCGAGTTCGGTGGCACGCGATTCCAACAGATCCGGGTCTTCCCCAAAATTCGCCACCACCTGGCTCTCGGCCGATCGAGCACGCTCGGAAGCCAACGATGCCAATGCCTTGAAGCGTTCCTCAAGCTGTGAATATTCATGCCACATCTCATTGGCGCGGGCGATGGCCGGACTGGACCCAGAGCTCAGTGCCTCCACCTGTTCGATGCGCAGTTTAATCTGAGCCAGACCGCGCTGGGAACTGTTCAGCTCCTGACGCACCCTGCCCATCTGTGCACGCACCTCATCTCGCTCCTGGGATATCTGCTGGGCGTCATCAGCGTAGATTCTGGCCTGGGCATCGCGCAGCGTCACCTGAATGCCGTCGGCACGGCGGGAAATCCTGGCCTGGCGCCCCAGCGGCCCCAACTGACGATGAATCTCGTGGAGCAAGTCATCGGTGCGAGCAAGATTGGCCTCCACATTCTTCAACTTACGCTGGGCACGTTCCTTGCGTTTGCGGTGCTTCAAAATACCTGCGGCCTCTTCGATGAAGGCTCGGTGCCCTGCGGGGTCTGCCTGAAGAATCTCATCAAGCCGCCCCTGCCCCACAATGACGTGCATCTGTTGGCCCAGGCCGGTGTCGGAAAGAAGCTCCTGGATGTCGAGAAGCCTGCAGGCTGATCCATTGATGGCGTACTCGGAGCCGCCGCCACGGAAGATGGTGCGCGTGATGGTCACTTCGGTGTAGTCGATGTCAAGTGTATGGTCGGTGTTATCGATAGTGAGGCTCACTTGGGCACGGCCCAACGGCGGACGATTCGAGGTGCCGGCGAAAATGACGTCCTCCATGGACGTACCTCGCAGGTTTTTGACCCCCTGCTCACCCATCACCCACGTCAACGCGTCCACGATATTGGATTTGCCAGAGCCGTTGGGACCCACAACGGCGGTGATGCCGGGCTCGAAACGCAGCGTGGTGGCGGTGGCGAAGGACTTGAACCCGCGAAGCGTCAATTCTTTGAGGTACATGAGCTGTGTTACCGCCTACTTTCCGCCATGCCGACACATCAATTGAGCCTGCAGCGTATGCCAGCGACGTACCTTATATTACCGACACCGCCCGAATCGGCGGACACCAATCCAGAACGACGATTTCGATGGGTCAAAATGTCCGTTTGAATTGATATCAACTCCTCGGTCGAACGAAACGGACAATTCCGACAAGCCAAACCGGCATTCCCATCGATCGAGCCCAGCCGTGGCACTTGCGCATCGATACAATCAGCCGGCTAATCATTCGCATCATCAGTGTGACCTGTTTCTGTGCGTTTTCCAGCCTTAGCAACCTTAATCTCGTCGGAGAAATCGCCAAATGTGGTGCCGAAAACCTCGGAGACGATATCCTCGTTCTCCTTGTCTTCGTCATCGCCACTGCTGACTTCAGCGGATCCGCTTTGCGCCGATCCCGCAGACGCAACGCCCTCAGCCATCACTGTGCCATCCTGACTGACCACACGTTCACCCTTCGGCTTGGTGAGCGTATCGTTATGGCGCTCTTTAAGCAACGCACGGGCATCGCCGGCCAAGACGAAGCTTCCAGATATCAGGATGCCGTGGCCATAGCCCACACCCATCTCGTCCTCACTGTCGACCATATCGACCGCCGTCTGGATGGCATCGGGCAATCCGTCCACGCGGGTCACACGATCACGTCCAAACACGCCGACCGCAATCTTTTCCAACTCATCGGCCGGCATCTCGCGGTCGACCCAAGAGTTGTTGGTGACGATGACATGGCTCAGAATCGGCTCCAGCACGCCAAGATATTCCTCCACCTGCTTGTCCTTCATCATGGAGACGATGCCCACCAACTGCTTGAAGCTGTAGTTCTCCTCAATGGCTGCACGCAGCGACTGGGCAGCGTTGAGATTGTGGCCGCCATCGATGATGATGGTCGGTGAAGTACGCACCTGCTCGATGCGCCCTGGGATCTTGACTCCACCCAAAGCCTCGGAAACCACGTCAACGTCAAGTTGACCGGACACTGGAATCACCACTTCCGAAGCCGCAAGCGCCGCCAGAGCGTTATGAGCCTGGTGCTCGCCGAACTTGGCCACAGGAATGTCTTCATAGACTCCGCCCGGAGTGCGCAGCGTGACCAGTTGGCCTCCAACTGCAGGAGCCCGCTGCACCACTTCCATCTCCTCACCATCACGAATCATGGTGGCATGCGCCTTCACCGCCGCCTCTTCAAGAATCGGCATGACCTCGGTTTCATGCGGCTGGGCACCAATGATGGCCGTGGACTCGTGCTTGATGATGCCCGACTTCTCACGGGCGATGTCTTCCACAGTGTTTCCGAGCCACTGCATGTGATCCATGTCGACCGGACCGATGACCGCCGCATCTCCGGTCAGCGCATTGGTGGCATCCCATTGGCCGCCCATGCCGACTTCGAAGATGGCCACGTCCACAGGAGCGTCGGCGAATTTCCAGACTGCCATGGCCGTGAGCACCTCAAAGAAACTCATCGGCTCTTTGCCGTCTTTGCTCAT
The DNA here is from genome assembly GCF_058505595.1 of Bifidobacterium sp. ESL1118. Taxonomy (NCBI): domain Bacteria; kingdom Bacillati; phylum Actinomycetota; class Actinomycetes; order Bifidobacteriales; family Bifidobacteriaceae; genus Bifidobacterium; species Bifidobacterium sp. ESL1118. The sequence goes on along the minus strand of NZ_CP196371.1, from coordinate 531,111 downwards.
TTTCGCGTCGACAAGTGCTACGAAATCCTTGATCTGCATCCAGGTATCTACGAAATCGTCGTCGGAAAGCTCCTGACCATCCACTGCAATGCGCTCGTTGACGCGCTCAAGATGAGGCGAGGTGTAAAGCCCGGTCCGCATGCCATACGCACGGCAGATGGCCTCTGCCATGCGTGCCGTGGAACCCTTGCCGTTCGTGCCGGTGATGTGAATGATGCGGAACGTGTCTTCCGGGTGGCCGAGCAGGTCGAGCATGAGGTTCATGCATTCCAAATCATGACCTTTATCGGTGTGGGATGTGGGTCTACCCATAATCTCACGTTCCACCTCGTGAATGGAGACTGCCCCTGCATTTGGATGTTCGTATGACATTTGCCCTCTAAAACCTTGAAAAATCGCCGTTTAACAGTTGATTTACCATTTCCCATTCTAGAAGATGGCGTAACCATATGCCAGCGGTTCGCCAAACAGAAGAACGTTGCAACCCGAGCGCCCTCCCGATCTGTTCATGAAACTACAAGGACAGGCAGCGCAACAATGTCGAAGACCGACAGAACGGCCCTATCGATGCAATCACGTGACTAGAATGTTGAACAGAACAGAACGCCGCGAAACCGAAACCGCCGGCTCCGGCAATCTGGAATGTGCGTTCCAACGGAAACCAAACTGAAGGAGGACTGGTGAGTTCACCAATCACAGACAACGACAAGGAGTATGAGGCAATGGAGATGAAGACAGCTCCGGGAGCAGACCAAAAGCTGAGTGAGCGCGTAAAGAACAGGACATTACGTCCACAGGGACAGGCATTCAAGGAATTCATGACCTCGAACTGGCAAAACGATGAACCGAGCATGGAACCTCTGGAATCCAGCAAATACATTCCGGCGCGCATCAAGGCCCTCGGTGCGCGTTTCCCCGGCGAACGCCTGGTGATTCCGGCAGGCCAGCCCAAGGTTCGCAACAACGACGACGACTACGCCTTCCGCCCCGACAGCACCTTCACCTATTACACAGGTTTGGGCAAGGACTATGAGGCTGGCGCCGTGCTCGTGTTGGAGCCAGTCGAACCCTCTGCCGGTTCAGGCGCAACGCACACTGCAAAACTGTATGTGGCACCACGAAGCGACAACAGTACTTCGGCCTATTACGAAGACGACCATTACGGCGAGTATTGGGTGGGTCCTCGCGCCGGATTGAAGGAACTGAAAGCCATGACCAGCATCGACACCGCCGACATCGCCACCCTGCCAGAAGCGCTGGCCAAGCCCACTCCTGACGCAAACGGCAAGGAAAGCGGCACTCGCCTACGCATCATCCGCGACGCCGACCCGGAGATCACCGCCTTGGTCGACGCTGTGCGCACCATGAGCGGAGCCGAAACCCAAGTCGAGGGCGAAGCACTGCCAGTGGACGGCAAGTTCCGCGAATTCACTTCCGAAGCACGCTTGGTGAAGGATGATTTCGAAATCAATGAGGTACGCAAGGCTGTCGCTGCCACAAAAGATGGTTTCGAGCGCATGCTGAAGCGGCTGCCGAGCGTGCTCGACAAGCCACGCAGCGAACGCATGTTGGAGGGCGAGTTCAGCTCGGTGGCACGAGAAGAGGGCAATGCCGTAGGTTACGACACCATCGTGGCCTCGGGGGTGCATGCACCGATCCTGCACTGGATGCGCAACACCGGCACGGTGGGCACCGGAGAGCTGCTGCTCATCGACGCCGGTGTGGAGATGGAAAGCCTCTACACCGCGGACATCACCCGCACCTTCCCCACCAATGGCAAATTCACTGACATACAGAAAAAGGTGTACCAGGCTGTGCTCGACGCCCAGCAGGCTGGCTTCGACGCGGCCCAGCCCGGTGCCACCTATTCCGACATTCACCACGCCTGCATGCGATCCATCGCGCAAACTCTGCACGACTGGGATATTCTGCCGGTGAGCGTGGAGGAGTCGCTTTCTCCTCACGGCCAGCAACACCGCCGTTGGCTCGCCTGCGGCGTGGCGCATCACCTGGGCCTGGACGTGCACGACTGCGCCCAGGCACGCTACGAGTCCTACCACGGAGGTGCCATCCGTCCGGGCATGATCTTCACCATCGAGCCCGGTCTCTACTTCGCCAAGAACGATCTGCTGCTGCCACCCGAACTGCGCGGCATCGGCGTGCGTATCGAAGACGACGTACTCATGACCGAGAACGGCCCGGAGTGGATCTCAGCAGGCATTCCCAAGGAAATCGACGATGTGGAGGTATGGATGAAGGAGGTTACCCTTTAAACGCAATCCCATGGTTATCCGAGGGCTTTAGTTGCGCTGAATTCAGAGCGACTAAAGCCCAGCCTACGCCCGGCAATGCATAGCTGTGGATAACCACCCCGCACAGTAAAAGGGGAACTCAGAACTATTGCAATGACTCCTCAGGGACAAGCCTTTGCACGACAGCAACACGCACCTGTGGACGATGTTCCATATTCATTCAATCAAACAAACTCCGCAACACCGCATAGCAGTCACACTCTCATTCTGAGTAGGTCAAATCAACGGCAATGAAGTCTAGCACCATTGAGGACATATCGGTACAGAATGATTAACATGCATTATTCAATGCAACTCAATATGTTGTGCTTGGTCAAACAAGCCACAACACTATATCTAAAATAGTCAAATCTTTGAAAATGTATATTAAACAACCTTTCCATACATTAAATTAATCAAACACCTTCTAAACGCTCAAATATACAGTTTTTTAACAGTTATATCAACATACTGATATATTGTTAAAACGATTTATACCTTCATTGAAAGGTCTAATCACACAAACAAAGAATTATCCCAATGGAGATGCATCATGCCGGATACCACACCGGAACCAGACTATGGGGTTCCAAACCAAAACTCGACCCAGACACAGCAGCCCCAATATAACGGGCCAAATCCAACGACACAGCCACAGACGCCACAGCCTGCCTATCCGTATCAAAACACCACCGACCCCAGCGCCCCACAGTACGCTGCGCAGAACCAAGCCCCTGCCCAAACAACACCACAGGGAACCTCTACGCAGTATGGCGTGCCTTATCAGAATACAGCGTCATCGTCAGGGCCACAGGTGCCTCCTACATACGGGGCAACAAACGGCTTACCAATGGAAGCCCCACAGATGATTCCACAGCCAACGAAAAAACCATGGCTTGGTCTTGCGATAGCTTCTTTTGTTGTTTCGTTTTTCTCTGGGCTGATTGGCATTATTCTGGCAATCATCGCACAAGTCAAGCTGTCAAAAGCCCAAAACAAAGGACGATACCGTGGTCAAGGCATCAACATTGCGGCATTCATCATCTCAATCATCAACATCATTGCATCGATATCGCTGTCGGTCTCGATAACTTCTGGCATTGCAAACCATTACGATAGTGCTTCAGAAAAGTCCCCCTCGACTTCGGTTCAGACACCGCAAAGTAAAAAAGACAGCAACGACGATGACGGCTACTCAGATATCCAGGATTTCGTCGACTCCAATCAAGATGACCTCCAATCTGTTCTAGACGAAATGAAAAAAGCAGGCGTGGATGCCAAAATCTATGCTGAGGGATCAACAACCTTGGTCATGGACGGCACCCTCTCGGGTGACCTCGATTCACAAATATCCCAAACAGATCAAAATGGGAAAAATAGTTTCGCACAATCGTTGAGCTCTTCTCTTGACAACCAAGCATCCAACTTCGAATCAGCCGCCAAAGAACTACAGGCCGTCGGATTTAAAGGAGCGCATTTCAAATTGCATATTCATTCTTCCGATAATTCAGTGGTTGTCGACAAGGAATACGACGAGAATGGCCCGGTAACCGTACAATAATAAATACCTGACTTGTCAGATTGGATACAGAAAAGCTTCACTTGCACTAGCATGAATTGTGCAACATCATTGACTCGTATATTCCGCGATTGAAAAGTGACTCTACTTGGCACTAACATATGAGATCTAATAGTGGAGGGCTATTTGTGACCACGCCAAACTTCATTTTGGACATACGCAAGAAAATCGGGCACGACCCACTTTGGCTCATGGGTGTGGTGGGCTATGTGACGAACGAGGAAGGCAAAATCCTGCTTGGTCGGCGCGCAGACAACGGACAGTGGGCACTCATCTCCGGCATCATCGAACCGGGTGAGCAACCTGCGGATACGCTGGTGCGAGAGTTCAGCGAAGAGACCGGCATGGACGTTATTCCCACCGCAGTCGTCGCCATTGAATCCGAACCGAACCTCGGTGCATTCGACAACGGCGACCAAGTGCAGTTCATGAACACGCTGTTCTTCTGCGAACTTAAGCCAGGTGGCAAGGCGACGCCCACCACGCCGGACGGAGAAAATACGGACAGCGGATGGTTCGACCTCGACTCCTTGCCGCAACCCATGCAACCGGACACCATGGCACGATTGAAATTGTACGGGAAATATCTTGATGCTCGCAGGCATTGCGAGGCGCACACCCTGTTTCATGCCAACGGGGAATGGCACTGACTCACAACGAACTATGCGATGCCGTTTTGCTGGAACAGCGTCAGCTCACTGGCCGTCCAGCGCACCAAACGCGCTCGACCTGCCAGGTTTCGCTGTCACTGAGGAGCACATCTGCGGCATAGCCCGGGGCGATAAGGCCCAGAGGATCACCGGTGATGGCGTTGGGACGGTCAAGCCCATAGGCATGTGCCGGAGTGAGTGTAGCCGCCTCCACGGCATCGGCTGGCTTGAAGCCAAGCTCACACACGGAGCGGTGCACGGCACGCTCCAAGAGCAATGTCGAACCGGCGATGGCTCCGTTGGAGACGAGACGGGCATGCCCGTCCTTTACGGTGACATCGAGCCCACCGAGCTTGTAGGCACCGTCCGGGCAATCGGTGGCGCTCATGGCATCGGTGACGAAGGCGATGCGGTGCGGAGCGAAGCTGAAACCAAGCTTGATCATGGGGTTCTGCACGTGGAAACCGTCGTTGATGAGCTCGATGGTGACACGCGGGTCCTCCACAGCAGCGGGAATCGGGCCGGGCTCGCGGTGGTGCAGCCCGTTCATGGCGTTGAACATGTGGGTCATGATGGTGGCACCGGCGTCGAAACCGCGTCGGGCCGTCTCATAATCCGCATCGCAGTGGCCTACCGCTGACACCACACCGGCTTCGGCAAACTGGGATATGGCGGAGATGCCGTGAGGCAGTTCCGGGGCGATGGTGACCTGACGGATACAGCCGTCCGCGGCCTCAAGCAGGCGGTCCACCACGTCGGGTGTGGGGTCGAGCAGACAGTTCGGGTCGTGAGCGCCTTTGCGTGAAAGCGCGAGGAATGGCCCTTCCAGATGGGCACCAAGGATATCGGGGCGCGATGCCATCTTGGCATGAACCGTCTTGAGATTGGCACACATGACGTCCATCGGGTTGGTGATCAAGGAAAGCACTTGACGTGTGGTGCCATGCACGGCATGACCAGTGCGTACGGTATCGATGGCGTCAGGACCGTCGTCGAAGGAGACACCCCAAGCACCATGCACATGCGTGTCGATGTAGCCAGGGGTGAGGTTACGGCCCTTCGCATCGACGACGCAATCAGCGGTGATTCCATTGGCTTCGCAGGCCGATGCGAAACCGTCATCACTGGTGCCGGTGGCCACGATACGGCCGGCAACCGAGACAAGCCACGAATGATCTTCGACCCCTCGGGCATCCACTCTGCGAGCGCCCTTGATGGCAAAGTCCTGCGGCTTGCCTGCCAACGACGAAGACACCCGCCGCACCGTCTGTTCGCGCGTCTCTGACTGCTTTTTTACATCAACCATTGCTCTGACCTCCTTTTGTCAGCCTAGGCCAATCAACCTTCACACACCACTTACTCGTTCGCGCCGATTCAAGCCACCCGCAGCCCCTAAGTGCGTCCCAAAACAACGCAGTCAGACCATCAAACGTTATTTCAAGCCTCACTCAACGCACCAAGCGTTCCAAAATAACGTAATTGAAATTGTTAACGTTATTTCAAGCCGCTCAGCTGCATTTCGGGCAGCCCCACCCTGGCGGGTTGCAAGCGCAGATGAACCTTGTAAACTCAGATGCTCTGCCATGCCGGCTTGTGGGCATAGGCATACTCGTAGTAATCGGCGTGCTTGAGCTTGGAGGCGGCGGCACGATCGACGATGATGGTGGCGTGCGGATGCAGCTGTAGTGCGGAGGCCGGGCAGAACGAGCTCACGCCGCCCTCGCAGGTGGCGGCCACAGCGTCGGCCTTGTTCTCACCGAAGGCCAGCAGCACGAGGTGACGGGCCTTCAAAATGGTGCCGATGCCTTGTGTGATGCAGTGAGTCGGCACCTTGTCGATGTCGCCCTCGAAGAAACGGGCATTGTCCTTACGGGTCTGCTCCAGCAGTGTCTTGATGCGCGTGCCTGAGGCCAGTGAGGAACCAGGCTCGTTAAAACCAACGTGGCCATCGGTGCCGATGCCCAGAATCTGCACATCCACACCGCCCGCAGCGGCAATGGCCTCATCATATTGGCGGCCGGCATCAGCGATGGTGTCAAGGTTGCCGTTGGGTACGTGCACCAAATCGGGGTTGAGACCCAGCGGCTCCACCACCGTGCGGGTGATGGTGCTGCGGTAGGACTGCGGATGCTTGGGGTCGAGCCCGGCGTACTCGTCAAGGGCGAAGCCACGAACCTGGCTCACATCGATACGCTCGTCTTTGACATGGGCCGCCAAGTGCTTGTACGCGGCCAGCGGGCTTGAGCCAGTGGCCAGACCGAGCACGGCGTTTGGTTTGGACTTGATGAGTGCAGCCACGCTCTTGGCGTAGATTTCGCCCGCCTCGTCCTCGTTATCGACAATGATGACTTCAGCCATGATGACCACCTTTCGCTGCCGCACCGCCGCAGCATTTACGCTAAGAACCAACAGGCAGTGAACCACATTCCCACCGGTTCCAGCAATGAACCTTTTGTTTGCTACACTAACAAATACACAATACATTTCAGTCAAATGAATTTTGTTGTATTTAGAGGTAATTCTCTCAAGAAACCCAGTACGCTGACTTCACAATCAGACCACTTCAACCATTTTCTATATATCATCCATACATTTTCGCATTCAAGCCGCCGTACACCGCCACAGGCGACCACAGACCCCAACAGATTTACCGCCAATCGACATTCAGATTTGCAAACCACACCCGCCGGAGGCACCGACAGCGACGACTCGTCTTCTTAACGACCGTGGGTCACTGCCAAAATCCCGAGACGCTACCCTATTATCGTGCCCAAGTCACAAGGCGACCCGTCCAAACCACGCACCCATAGATGAGCCTCAAACCCGTCGTCTGCATTGAACAATGCATCGTAGGGCAGGTGGAAACGCACAGTGCAGACAGAAGAACCCGCATCGCCGGATACAGCCGAGGCACTGGCGGCATCCAAGGCCGGGCACCCACGGCCAAGCTGTGCGAAAGCCATCAATCGAGCCAAACGAGGCATGCAAGCCCCTCCGCAGACGTGCGCGTAAAGACCGATCACACCGCCCTGAGTGGCGGTTCCACACAGCGAAAGTTCGATGTCGATGCCCGTGCCGGCACTGGCTCGTTGCACATCGACCTGAACCTGCCCTGTTTCCCCGATCTTAAGACATGCGTCGGAACGAATCGCCGCATGCTCAAGAGTGACTCCGCAGACCCCTGCACCTGCGCCGAACGTATACAACACCGGACGAGGCACGTCGCGATAGACGTCATCGGCACACTGCCTATCGTTGTAATGCAACGGCGTCACCCCGCCGGCCCTGGGCAGGGTAATCGGAAGACGACCCTCACAACGGCACTTGCCTGCCACGGCTTCAGCCACAGCCGCAGGCCCATACATCCCCGCATACCCCGCCCAGATGAGTCTGTCCGAACATGCCTCCAACGCAGTGAGTACATGCGCCCGACCAGAAACGACCACGCCGACGATAGGAGCCTTTGCCGCACTGTGCACCTGACGAATCAACTCATCCTGCTGCCAAGGAAGACCCAAATCTGCTGCATCAACCCCCTCACCACCCGTGGCCACGCTGAGCGAAGCATCACCGGCGGCGCCATTGGCCTCAAACCGTTCCCCGTATGAACGAACACTGGTGCCGCCAACCACCAGCACCACCATCGAGGCCTCACGCAATTTTCTGGAAACGACCGAATCGATGGGAGCAACTCGTCCGTTGACCACAGGTGTCTTGCAGAGCACCACTTCGCGTTTTCCCTGAAACAGCTTTTTGAGCTCAAGATACACACTCGTCTGATCGGCCGGTACCAGCGGAGCGGTGTAATCCCCAAGGAAACAGTCCATATTGTCGCACAAAGGGCCAGTGACCACAATGGGGCCTTGCTGCAGCGGAACAACGTTCGCCCCAGCCTCCTTGAGTTCCACGAGGCATTCGCGTGCGAGACGGCGCGAACAGCCACGAGTGCGTTCAATGGCCTGCCCCACAGCCTCACCCGGCGAGATGCTTGCTTCGTTGGCAACGTTCCCTGTGCCCACCCTGTCAATGGCACCCACGGACTCAAACGGCACATCGCCTACGGTTTCCCCATAGGCATCAACAATGTTCACGCTTCCACCGCTCGCATCAATCCGCTCACAACTGACTTGGTCACAGCCACCTTCAGCAGCTTCATGGACTTTGGATTCATGATGCTCAGACTGATCATCCTTGGTTCTCACACCGGGCAGCAATGCAAACCTCGCCTTCAGCCGCAGCACTCTGCGCAAGGCGCTGTCTACAGCGCAACGGACGGCCTCGTCATCACGCCCGCACTGACCCAACAGGGTGAATCCGGTGTCCCACAGCGACACATCCACACCGCTGAGCAACGCTTTACGCCCGGCCGACTGCAGCGAACCCACCATGGTCTCCAACCGATCCACTGCCAATCCATCGGCCATGACAACGCCGTCGAAGCCAAGCTCATCCCTTAGATACGTGCGTAACAGCCAAGGATTGGCACAGCATGGCACACCGTCAATGTCGTTGTAGGCTGCCATGAATCCAAACGCACCGGCGTGGGCGCTCGCCTCCACGGCAGGAAGATGAATCTGACGCAAGTCGCGCTCGCCAATGACAGCCGATTGCCCATTCCTCCCGCCAGTCGCTTCGCCTTGTGCAGCCAAGTGCTTCATGACAACAGCCACACCGCCATGTCCAACAAGACTGCGGCCCTCGCCTTGCATGCCTTCCACTGTGGCTGCGCACATGGCTGCGGCAAGATGCGGATCCTCCCCATAACACTCCTCACAACGCCCCCAGCGCTGGTCCCTGGCGACATCAAGCCCAGAAACCAGTGCAATGTGCACACCGCTGGCATTCAGCTCCGAGGCCACACAACGCTGGGCGCGTCGCACCAAATCAGTATCGAAAGTGGCACCCATGGCAAGGTTGACTGGCAGAATGGTGCCGCCCAAGGCCTGATGACCGTGTGGAGCCTCCTCACTCAAGAGCACACCGATGCCGTGCGCCCCACGACTGCGCACCACATCCTCAATCAAAGCCGACACTTCAGGCCGCTCCTCCGGCTTGATGCCGTTTCCCCACGACACCCCGGACCAAGGGTCAGCGCGGAAAAGGCCGTACAGGAAACCCAGCCCACCCCACCGATCGACCTCACGCTTGAGGTAGTCCGTAACCACGAAGCCGCCGTTCCTGCGTTCCACACACTTCCAGCCGTAAAGCCGCTGATTGAGCTGCCCAACCTTCTCTTCAAAACTCATCGAGGAAAGCAGAGACTCCACAGTCCTGTTTTGCAAAACTTCTGTATCGTTCGTTTCCACCTGACAATCACCCCACTGTTTGATTTCGCAGCAGCAACCCGCCCAGGTATTGCAACATCGATGTGCAGCTCTTGGACAGGACTTGACCGAACACTTAACTATAGTCAGGTAAGGCAATGCAGACAACCCGCATAATAGCAAAGGATGCATAACGATCATGACAAAGATGATCACCTTCCAGAACCCACCAAACGAAGGTCAGCCAGCAAATGGCAGCGATCCACAGGCATATGCCATCGCCCTCATTCCGGAACCCAAACACGTGCAACAGCTTGCCGGCGTCGTAACGCTACCGGCAATGGGCCGCATCACGTACATAGGCCCGGACTCCAACGATGGTTCGTACGCCGAAACGCAGCTGGCACTGGAAGTGGCTGACAGCATCGAACGATGCACCGCACTCAAATGGGACTGTGCCCGCAGTGAACGCTGGAATTCAGACATCGAACTTATCGTCGACGGTTCCTTGGAAAACCAGGCTTACACTGTCGACATCAACAAGTTCGCCAACCCCGCCATAGCCGTCCACGGTGGAAGCATCGCCGGGCTGAGGAGCGGCGTACAAACTCTTCGCCAAATTATCTGCCAAACGGCCTTCACGCTGCCCTGCATACACATCGAAGACAAGCCCACGTTCGCGGTTCGTTCCTACAGCCTCGACGTGACACGCGGCCGTGTGCCCACAATGGAGTGGCTCAAGCACTGGGCCGACAAACTCAGCTACTATAAGTACAACCAGCTTCAACTCTACGTGGAGCATTCCTTTGAGTTCGATGGCTTGAGCGAGTCCTGGCGCGGAGTGAGCCCACTGGCGCCACGCGACATCCAGGAATTCGACGACTACTGCCGAAGGCGAGGCATCGAACTGGTGCCATCCCTATCCACATTTGGACATCACTATATGAACCTGCGCACCCATACCCTGCGAATGCTGGGCGAGCTACCCGAGGACGCGGACCGCCATTATAGCTTCATCGAACGCCAGGAGCATCACACGCTCAACATCACCCTGCCTGAAGCGTTCGAATTCTCCACCCGCATCATCGACGATTATGGCCAACTCTTCCATTCCAAGAAGTTCAACATCGGTGCGGATGAGACCTTCGACCTTGGCAAGGGAGCATCCAAAGAAGAAGCAGAGAGAATCGGCACCTCCAATATGTACGCGGACTATGTGACGAGACTGTGTAACCACATCTTGGAAGGTGGCGGCAAACCCATGTTCTGGGGTGACATCGCCATGGCCATGCCGGAGATGCTCAAGCAGATGCCCATGGAATACACACTGCTCAACTGGCTGTATTCGCCGGAAGTGGACGAAAGCAAAGTCAGACTTGTAGCCGACACCGGCATGAAGCAATACGTGTGCGCGGCCATCCACGATTGGAACAATCTCCTTCCGGACTTCGACGCGGCCTTCAAGAACATCACCCGCCTGAACAAGTTCGGCCAGCAATATGGCGCCATAGGCGCAATGGTTACCGATTGGGGCGACTACGGCGGTGTGAACGATCCCAGGCTGAGCGTGCCGGGCATGATCTACGCCGCCCAATATTCATGGAACCCACAGGGACCTGATTTCGAGGAGATGAACCGGCGCATCTCCCTCCTGGAATATGGCGACATGAGCGGCGAATACCTCGACACACTTGTCGAAGCTCACAATTCGATTTCCTTCGGTTGGGAAGACATGGTCAAATACCGCGAACTGGACGACGGCAACGGCGGTCTCAACCAAGACATCAATCTGACGTTGAAAGGCCAATACGGCAAAGACAAATGGGGCACCGTTACGAACATTGCAGAGGCACGGCTGCAGTATCTGACTTTGGGCTCCGGGCGAATCGGCAACTATGGAGAGGCCAATGAAAGGCTTCGGGCACTGAAGACACAGCTAGGTACCATCCTTTCGCGTCGCACCGCAGTCAGCGATGCCCGCGATTCAGCACAGGCCCAAATCGTGGCCATCGATGGACAACTGCTGTTCAACGAACTCGGGTACACGTTGGCCTGCCGGACAGGTGCACTGGGACGGCCGACAACGCCAGGTGTTTCAAGGGACGCCTGCCATGCCCTAGCGGCACGCATCGAGGAATGGTTCGAGACATATCGCTCAGTCTGGCGGCAGGTGAGCCGCGAGTCCGAGCTTCGTCGTATTTCAGACGTGGTTTGGGGCTATGCGGACATGCTGCGAGAAGGCTGGCAATAGACATCGTTCGTCAACGTGCAGACACTGCAGACATCAAAACCCGTCTCAGACGAATCGGCCGTCATGATGCAACACGCAATGACGGCCGATTCACATTCGTAATCCGTATACGCTTCTTCTCTTTTCCTAGAAGTCCGTACCCTTCTGAAGCCATCGGTCGAGAACCAGCGCACAGGCGCCAAGCAGATTCGCGTCCTCCCCGAGCAACGAGCGATGAACGGCGACATCGGCCCGGAAGCGTGTGGAAACATTCGCATTGAGTTCCTGCTGCAAGGCATCCAACAGAGTCTTGCCCACCACCTTGGAATCACCCAACACCATGACCTTGGGCACGTCGACCAAAGCCACCGGTACACTTAAGGCGCGGCCTAGGTAGTGCCCGGCACGCTCAAGTATGGCATCTCTCTGCTCAGGATGCTCAACGATGCACTGAAGCAGCAACGGCACATTCACCTCGGCCTCCAAGCAGCCACGCTTACCGCAGTTGCAGGCATGGCCTTTGGGATTGACCACAACGTGGCCGATCTCCCCGGCCTGCATACCGAAACCAGAAACCAGGTTCCCGGAGAGCACAAGCCCGGCACCGATGCCTGCCGTCAGCTGAAGCAAAAGCAGATTCAAATCCCCCTCTCCGAAACGCCCTTCAGCAATGGCCTCGGCATTTGCATCGTTTTCCACAAACACTGGACACCGCAGGGCGGCATTGATGGGCGAACACAAATCCACGTCCCGCCATCCAAGATTCGTCGCCTCAACCACCTTGCCTTCGACATCGACAATGCCAGGGCATGAAACACCCACACCAAGCAACGGCGAAACGGCTTGGGATGCAAGATGTTCGCACAGTCGCACCACTTCATGCACCCGAACAAGCTGGCCGGTGTCCACCGGCTCTTCCGCACGGACCAAGACATGACCCGCCAAGTTCATCACCGCGCCACGCAGCACATAAGGTTGGGAAAGGTCAATCGTCACCACGGATCGGGCATTCTCATCCAAATGCAGCATCAGACCCTTCTTGCCTGGTCCTTTCGCCTCGCTCAAACCGTGTTCCACAACCAGTCCCACTGCAATGAGATCAGCCACGATATCGGATATCACCACTCGTGTCAGTCCAGTCTGACGAGCCAGATCGGCACGCGTCGAAGCACTTTTGAACAGTAGCCGCAGCACTGCTGCAGAATTATGCGCACGAACGGCACTGGGCATAATCTTAGTCAGGGGCCTTTCAGCATTCATATCAATCTCCTCATCACAAACTTCGCCACCAGCAATCCTAGCGTATACAACTTCATAAGGAACCTATACATAATTAATCCATGCCGCTATGTGCATATAATTACTAATTAAATAACTATACTAGGCATAGTTAATCAAGACGTAACGTATCGTTTCAATCAATTTGTATATATCGCTTACAAAAGTTACAATAGAGTACATCAGCATTCAACTGCCACAGAGCATCGGCACAGCAACGACCACTGCACAACCGGAATCAGTAAAGGAAGTCAAGTTCCATGGTTTCAACAACACCCCAACCATATCAGTCAGCTGAAGGCCCAGCTGCCAACCGGTATCTCGTCGGAGTCGACATCGGAGGCACCAAAATCGAAACGGTGCTTCTCAGCGCAGAGGGAGGAGTCCTCGGAACCCATCGGATTCCGGCAAGACGCGGCAACGAAGCCGTAGTGAACGACATCATAGAGAGCGTACGCCACATCACCGAACCGCTTGGCACCGGAAGCTATTCGGTGGGTATCGGCATTCCAGGACAAATCGACTCGGCCACCGGCACCGTGTACAGCGCCGTCAATCTCGACATCGAGGAACTTGCTTTGGGACCAGCCGTGACCCAAGGTCTCAATGGGACAACGGTAAAGGTCGAAAACGATGTCAACGTGGCCGCACTCGGGGCCTCCCACCTTACTTCCACTGGCAATATCGAGACCGACGAGACCACGGTATTCATCAATCTGGGCACCGGTCTCGCTGCCGGTGTGATACACAACGGAACCATCGTGCACGGCGATACCGGCATCTGTGGAGAGGTCGGACACATTCCGGTGGAACCACACCAGCTGCCGTGTGCATGCGGACAGCACGGATGTCTGGAAACCGTGGCCTCAGGAGGCGCAATCCAACGACTCTGGCCCAATGCGGAAGGCCCGGCACTACCTGATCTCATAGACAAAGCCGACGCAGGCAACAATCATGCCAAGGAGGTACTGGCGATGGTGCTGGACGCACAGACCACTGCCATCATCATTGTCGGACTGTGCATCGATCCTTCGAGCATCATCATCGGCGGCGGCGCAGCCCGTACCGGCACCCCCTTGCTACTTCACCTCAAGGAGACGCTCAGAAAAAGGGCCAAAGACAGTGCCTTCCTCGTCTCAACCCATTTGGACGACCGCATCCATCTGGCTCCAATCGGCAAGCCGATCGGAGCCATTGGAGCAGCTTTGGCAGGCCGTACGAGGGACCACGATGCCTTGGCATAGATTGGTCCGGCTTCAGCAACCTTCGACCTTCAGCTCGACACTCTATATGGATAAACTGCAGCGGCCACTGGAAGCGACGCCCATGCGACACGCCGCAAACCCATTGACTGCATAAGTATGTTAACGCTGTTAATATATAGTTGAACACGAAAACATATCATCGTAGAAATGGGAACGAGGAGGTACCGATGCCATCCACCACGCACACCCTCTCCCAAGCCACTCTTTCGGAGTCGAATCGGTCACATATACTGCATTACCTTTACCACAATGGCATTAGCTCAAGGGCGCAGATAGCGCGCGCGCTCAATCTGACCCCAGCCGCCATCACGAAGATCACCGCCAAACTGATTGATGACGGAATCATCACCGAAACCAGGATGCGGTCAGAATCGTCGACACCCACACATGAGGGAGCCAAGCGAACCCTTGCTCATTCAAATCGGTCCGGCAGATCGGTGGGATTACGGCTTTGCAGCGATTCCTTCCATGTCATCGGAGTCAAATTCGCCCGAAGCCTGTTGCAGATCGGCACGTTCGACCTAGACGGCAACCAGCTTTCGTTGAAAGACCTCCCCACAGTGACGGAAAGCACCATCGATGCATCCTTGGACGCGCTTCACCAAGACATCGTCTCGCTGATCGATCAAGATCCATATGTCGCGGCCATCGGCATGGCCGTGCCTGGACCTTACCTACATGCGGAGGGTAGAACCGCCGTGGTCTCGTCGATGAACAGTTGGCGCAAGGTGAACTTTCGCAAGGAGTTCGAAACCAGCTTTTCCGTACCAGTGTTCATCGAGCAGGATGCGCGTGCGGGTGCACTGGCTGAAAGTCTGTTCGAGATGCACGCGGATACCCACAGTCCGAATCCCAGACAGCCTCTCGCGACGGCTTCGGTCGAAACAGACGAACGCAGACCCAGCGCCGACCACAAATCGGATGAAGGCAACGAACCAGATGACCGTGACGCCCGGGCAAACCTGGCTTACTACTTGCTCGGCGAAGGCGTAGGTCTCGGCGTCATTGAAGACGGCAGGCTCGTCGACGGCCACCTTGGCACAGCGGCCGAGCTCGGGCACGTGAGCATCGATGTCAACGGCAAGCCATGTGAATGCGGCAACAGAGGTTGCCTGGAACAATACTGCTCGGCGGTGGCCACCCATCACATCATGCAAGAGCAGAATTACCCCGGAATCGAGGGGCTTTCCCACCGTCAGGCCTGCGAGCGCCTGTTCGCCGATGCCAAGGACTCGGAACGTCCCATGCATTTCCACGCCAAGAACATCATAGACCAAGTGGCCCGTTACATCGGCTACGGCTGTGTCACCATCATCAATGCCTACAATCCCAGGCGCATCATTCTTGGCGATATCCTTTCGCACGCCGGCCCGCGGATGCTCGACACAGTACGCACAGTGGCTCGCGAGCGTGTCATTCCCGAAATCTACGAGTCCACCAGCATCGAACTGTCCGCATTGCCCACCGATGCCACGGTAAGCGGTGCCGCAGCGGTGGCCATCACAGCGTTCCTCGACAATCCTTCTAGATTTCTGCCCGGCAAGCGGCTACCAAATAGCACGTAAATCATCCAACCATACGAAATAGTGGGGATTCCTCACATTCCCCAACCAAACCGAACAATTCTAGAACAGCGGATTGGAAACCCAATCCGCACAACTGAAAGGAACCATAATGCCACAACCTATCGTGCTTTCCATGGGAGAACTGCTTTGGGACATGCTGCCCACAGGCAAGCGTGCAGGAGGTGCCCCCACGAATTTCATCTACCATGCCATGAAGAATGGATGCGACGGCTATGCCATCAGCGCCCTGGGCGAAGACGAGCTTGGTGACGAGCTGCTGGAGGCCACTCAGAATGCAGGCATCAAAGGCATCGTAGAGCGTAACGCCTGGCCCACCGGCACCGTTGCAGTGTCTCTGGAAAACGGCATCCCTGAATACACCATCGTCAAAGGCGTGGCTTGGGACCACATCCCACTCACCCGCAAAATCATCGAACTGACCCAACAGGCCGATGCGGTGTGCTTCGGAACGCTTGCGGTGCGTGCCCCCGAATCCCACGAGACCATCATGGAGCTGCTCAAGCACACCAAACCGGGTGCCATGAAGTTCTTCGACATCAACATCCGAGGTAACTTCTACTCCAAGAAGACCATCGAGGAGCTGCTCGGCGCAGCCACCGTCTTCAAACTCAATGATTCCGAGCTGCTACTGCTACGCGATATGTTCGGCATCGCCGGAACCAGTGACGAAAACGCCTGCCAATGGTTCATCGACCACTACAACCTGGACTACGTGATTCTGACCGGCGGCGCCACCTTCAGCACCATCGTCTCCAAGAGCGGCGAAAAATCAACCCTCATCACCCCACGCGTGGAGGTGGACGACACGGTGGGTGCAGGAGACGCCTTCTCAGGCGCATTCACCGCCAAAATCCTTCAAGGGGCCGGATTGTTGGAAGCCCACAAGACTGCGGTCAACACGTCGGCCTTCGTATGCACCCAGCCCGGTGCATGGCCGCAATACCCCGAACAGATCACGGATTATCTGGCACAGGCGAAGTAATATCGGCCAAGCTTTGAAACCGCTCGCCACCCATGCTTCCGGCGTGCAGTTCCAAGACCAACGAATATGCTGAGTTGGAGGCACGGACCGTCACACATGACGCAATGCGCAGGCTTCGTTGCAGTGACGTCGGCACGTCGGACGTATGGCGGAATACAATGAAATCTATAAACTAAACCGTTTTAGTTATCGTTGTTTTGATATCAGCCAAAGGAGAAACATGAAAGACAATCCCAAATATCGCTTAGGAACTCAGTCAAACCGTATATTCCTGGCAAACCAGACCAAGAATCTGCTTGACTTCGGACGGAACTTCCCCGTGCCGGAAGGTGGGTCGGGCTGGCTGAACAGCAACGGAACAGTGGATCCCTCACACGGCATCCAAACCTGGATCACCGGGCGCATGACGCACGTCTATTCCATCGCCTCAATCATGGGGTACCCTGGCGCAGGGCACTTGGCAGACGAGGGCCTGCGCGGCCTCAACGGGATCCTTCACGACGACAGAAACGGAGGCTGGCACCCCTCCATACAGGCCGATGGCACCCCCGAGCCCGGCAAGGTCTGCTACACCCACGCCTTCGTCATCATCGCCGCCACATCGGCCTATCTTGCAGACCGGCCTGGTGCCAAAGCATTGCTCGATGAGGCACTGGAGACATATGACAAATACTTCTGGGACGACGAACACGGCCTGGCCGTAGACACTTGGGACACCTCGTTCTCCAAGCTCGACACATACCGCGGGCTCAACGCCAACATGCACACCACAGAGGCCTTCCTAGGTGTGGCCGACGCCACGGGCGACAACACGTACCGCGAACGCGCAGGTCGCATTGTCAGGCAGGTTGTGGCATGGGCCAAGAACAACAACTGGCGCATCCCCGAGCACTTCGACGAGAACTGGAATCCCGACTTCGAATTCAACGCCGACAAAAAGGATGACCAGTTCAAGCCCTACGGTGCCACTCCAGGCCATGGCATCGAGTGGGCGCGGCTCATCTGCCAGTGGGCGCTGAGCTACTTCAAGAACCGGGCGTTGGCCCAGCCCTACATCGAGGCCGCCGAACAGCTCTTCAACCGTGCCGTCGCCGACGGCTGCGACAACGGCGGCAAGCCCGGTCTGGTGTACACCACCGATTGGGAGGGCCATCCCGTTGTGACCGACCGCATGCACTGGACGCTGGCCGAAGGCATGAACACCTCCTCCACACTGGCCAGAGTGACGGGTGACGTCAAATACAGCAATTGGTACGAACGGCTCGCACAATACACCGACGAATACCTCATCGACCACAAAAACGGCTCCTGGTTCCACCAACTCGACGCCGACAACAAGGTGATCGGAACGGTATGGCCTGGCAAGTCGGATGTGTACCATGCCTTCCAGTCCACGTTGATACCCTACCTGGACCCATCGGTGTCCATCTGTACAGCCGTGCTCAACGATGCGAGGAAGAACCACATCTGCCTCGGCGACTGAACGCCGTGCCTGACCGGCCCTGGGACCTCAGCACTGCGCAACACAACGCACAGTAGCATTGAGCGCCGCATTGCATCAGCGTGCGAAATATAGCTGATGCAATGCGGCGCTCAATGATTCAGTCCACCGGTCGCAGAGGCCGTTGCAGGCCCTGCAAACTGCTCGCCCAATGACTCATGCGATGGAGAACCCGAGTTGAGCCGCGGCTTGAACCGGAATCGGATCATCAGCCCAGTAATCGGATAGGTTCTCATCCGTGCTGAGCGAACGAATCTCGGCGCGATCGATGTAGATCTCACCACTTAAATGGTCGGTCTCATGCTGGAAGATGCGTGCAGGCCATCCGTGCAGACGTTCCTCATGGTTGTTGCCATCCACATCCTGCCAGCGGGCGATGATGTCAAGCCACCGACGACGCACTGCCTGATACCCCGCAAAGCTTAGGCAGCCCTCATAGAAGCAGCTAGATCTGGTGCCGACCGGTGTGTACGAAGGATTTACGATGGCATGGAACGGGAATTCAGCGACCTCACGCGGATCCTCGGCATCTCCCCCACGAGCATGGTCCTCCACCACGGCAAACGCCAGCCCCAAGCCTATTTGAGGAGCCGCAAGACCCACCCCTGGAGCCTCAAGCATGGTGGAACGCATGGCATCAATCAGCTTAAGGAACGTCTTATGGCCGAGCTGGCCATCGTATGGCAGGGCATGCTCACGAAGCACGGGTTCGCCCATCTGCACAATCGGCAGAATACCTTCCTTGCCGCCGCTTTTCACAAGCTGCTCGACAGCGCGGTTGAGTTCGTTATTGACTTTGGTACGACGCGAAAACATTACAGTGCCAACTCCTGTGCTACAACGTCCGCGAGGCGTGCGCACACCTCATCAGCCTGGGCTTGTGTCTCGGCTTCGGTCATCACGCGCACCAACGGCTCGGTGCCGGAAGCGCGCAGCAGCACACGGCCGGTGGTGCCAAGCAGTCTCTCTTCCTTCTCAACCGCGGCCTGAACCTTGGCGTTCGTGGCCGCAGCCTTCTTGTCTACGTTGGGCACATTGATGAGCTTCTGCGGAAGCTGAGGGAAGTCTGCGGCAAGTTCCTTAAGCGATTTGCCACTCTTGACCACTTCCATGCACAGCGTGAGCGCGGTGAGCGTACCGTCGCCTGTGGTGGCGAACTCACGGTTGATCACATGGCCCGACTGCTCGCCGCCGAGCGAATAGTCGCCCTTGAGCATCTCCTCAAGCACATACCGGTCTCCCACGGCCGTTTGCACTGTGGCAATACCCATATCCTTAAGCGCCAGCTTCAAGCCGAGGTTGCTCATCACCGTGACCACCAACGTGTCGTGGTTAAGCTTGCCTTCGCGCTTCTTGGCACGGGCCAGGATGCCCATCACTTGGTCGCCGTTGACCATGGTGCCGTCTTCGTCCACAGCCAGGCATCGGTCGGCGTCTCCGTCGAAGGCCACGCCCATCACTGCGTCCGTGGCCTTGACCATGGCCTGCAACTGCTCAGGATGTGTGCTTCCCGCCTTCTGATTGATGTTATAACCGTCGGGGCTGGCATTGATGACCAGTACCTCGGCTCCGGCCCTACGCAGGGCCTCGGGTGCCACCACGGAGGTGGCGCCATTGGCACAATCGGCCACGATCTTAAGGCCTCGCAACGGCTTGGGCTGAGTCTTATCGGGGGCCACGGGTGCAATCGAAGAGACCAAGTGATCGATATACATATTGGTGGCGGAGCTCATATCGCGGCTCACGCGACCCACTCCGGCACCCGTCGGACGAGGCCAATCAGCCCCAAGAACAGCCTCGATCTCATCTTCCTTGCTATCCGGCAGTTTAAACCCGCCGCGTGCAAAGAACTTGATGCCGTTGTCGGGCATAGGATTGTGGGAGGCGGAGATGACGGCGCCCATATCCACATTGAGCGCCGAAGTAAGGTATGCCACGCCTGGAGTGGGAATAATACCCGCATCAATCACGTCAAAGCCGCCTGCGCTCATTCCTGCGGCAAGCGCCGAAGACAGGAAATCACCCGAAACCCTGGTGTCACGGCCAATGATCGCACGCCTGCGACCTTCGCGATGCTCCTCATCCGTGCCTGAGCTATCACCCAATACGCGTACCGCGGCATCCCCCAAATCCAGCGCCAGACGCGCTGTAAGATCTCGGTTCGCAAGACCTCTGACACCATCAGTACCAAACATATCTGGCATAATAAAACTCCAAGCACTTTAGAGACAATAAAACTAAGTTCATTTTACCCATGGGGGCACCTAGAGCAGCCATGCAATCGGAGGCCTCGGGAAATTGACAGTATCAGATCAATGGCGTTATGCTAAATACACGGTCAGTGAAGATTAAGGCAGCAAAGTTGCCTTCAAAGATGAGAAGGCACCCGATCAATGGCGAAAAACAGGACTTGTCAACATCTGCAACGGCTTGTCACCGTGGCGCTCACCATCACAGCGTTGGCTGTAGAGTCGGCGCATGCGGGAATTCGACCGGTGATAGGAAACCAAACGACCAGGGCCAGTCTTCTTCATCGTCACAATCCATGCCGAAGAAGACAGAAGACAATTCGCAATCCCCCGATATACCACCTGCAGGGAGCAATCTCAAAGCGGCATCGTCGCTTCAAGCCCTGATCGACGAAAATGTCTCAAGGAACGACATCTCCGACTACCAGGCAACAATTCTCAAACAAGCACAGAAGAAGGGACGCATCTCGGCTTCCCAATATGAACAGGCTTGGTCCAGTTACAAGCAGTGCATGGCAGACCATGGCCACCATCACATCATTCTTCAGAAGTTCCCCAACGGACTTTACACGGAAGCCGCCTACAAACAAGGTACAGATAAGTTCAAGGAACAAAAGTATCTGGACGACCGAGATCAATGCGGCAACACTTACGTTTACTACATTGACGATGTCTACAAAGCTCAAATAGGCAATCAAAACCTCTACTCGAATCAGGCGGATGGCATCGTGGACTGCTTCCACCGCGAGAATCTTGTACCCAAAAGCTATTCCGTGGCAGATTTCAACAAGGAAAAAATAAGGAACATACCTCTTTTAACCAAAGAAATCCACAAATACGTGAATGTATGCTAGCCAACGACTCTTATGTATTTTACACTGATGAGCCCTATGAAACCATAGATTAAGACAGAGAGTAACAAGATGAAACGTGACGCCGGAGATACCGACAACGAGAGCAACGACGCAAACCACCAGCGGCCAAAGCGCCGTCTGTGCGCCGTTCCTCTCTCTTGGGTGCTGCTCATTGTCATCGTCGTGATTGCGCTGACCGCCGGCATATGCGCGCTGGCGCTGCCCGACCGGCCACCATCCTCATTGGCGCCAGCCAAGGAAATCACCAGCGCACCCGTGCGCACCGAAGAGTACTCCGGGCAGGCGCAGGTGACCCTCATCCCCACCATGAGTGCGAAACGACAGATTCTCTCCAACGCCTCGGGCACCGTCACCAAGAACCTAGCCAACGGCTCACTGAAGGACGGCGCGCCCACACTGGGCATCAATGGCCGCACCATTGTCTCGCTCAACACTGCCTCGCCCTTGTATCGGTCACTCAAGAGCGGAGACACGGCGATGTGCAGGCACTCAACGATGAGCTCAACCGCTTGGGCTACAACACATCCCCTGGCAGCACCTCATACACCGGGGCCACCAGTGCAGGCTGGAAGCAGCTGATGGCAAACGCAGGCAATCCTTCGGACGGCTCCTTCGACCTGGCCGACACGTTGTGGATTCCCTCGCCGCAGGTGTCAATCACCGACTGGCAAGCGGAGGAAGGCGCCAACGTGCAGGAGGGCTCTCCCATCGGCACCGTGCCCGGAGGCATAGCCAAGCTCTCCATCAAAGGCGGCAGGGCCTCGAACCAGCAGCAGACGCTCAGCGCCTTCGGCCAAAGCACCACCTTGGAGCCCGGCGCCACCTCGACCCAAGACGCGGCGTTCTGCGCTGCTGTGGGAGGCACAAGCGACTTTGCAGGCATCGCCGAAGGAGACCGGGCAGCCGGTTTCGACGCCACACTGAGCCTGACCAAGCCGGTCAAAGCCTTACGAGTGCCTGCGGCAGCCGTGATTGACGTCTCCGGAAGCAAGGGGTGCATCGTGAAGGCGGATGACAGGAAGCCGATTCCCGTCACCATCGTCGGCTCGCAACTGGGCGCGAGCCTAGTTGAGGGGCGTGGCGGTGCAAGCGTCTCCGCCATCAAATCCGTGGCCATTGGCAGCTCCCTCAAGGCAGTATCATGCAAGTGACAGCTCGTGACCTCGGCCATCGCTTCCCCGGCACTGACGTGCTCTTCGAGCATCTGGACTTCACCTTCGAACCCGGCCAGACCGTTGCGGTATGCGGTGCAAGCGGCTGCGAGAAATCCACGTTGCTTTCTCTGCTCACCGGCATGGAGTCCCCGGCGTATGGGTCCATCGAACGAACCGATGTGGCACGCATTGGATGGGTGTTTCAAAACCCATACGGCGTCTCTGAGCGCAGCGCCCTCGACCACGTCGTCTTCCCGTTGCTGGCCAAGGGCCTGACCCGCTTCCAGGCAGAGCCCCAGGCTTTGGATGTGCTGGGCATGTTCGGCTTGAAATCCATAGCGGAGTGACGATTCAGCGATCTATCGGGCGGGGAGGCACAACGGCTCATGCTAGCCAGAGCGGTCTGCTCGCAGCCGGACATGCTGCTGGTGGACGAGCCGACGGCGCAGCTCGACACCCGCACCGCCCACAGCGTCAACGCCGTGCTGGGCAACCTTGCCGGGCAGGGAATGATCGTGGTGGTGGCCACGCATGACCACGATACGCGAGACGCCTGCCAGCAGGTCATCGACCTCACCGAGTATGCCTCTGGCAGCGAGAATGCAGACCCAGCGTCTATGCTGGCAGCCATAGAAGACGGGCCACAATATGCGCCTGAAGTCAATCTGCTCCGAAGCCTGGAGAAACCTTGCGGGCGGCACTACCCACGCACTGACCATGATGGCAATTGTGCTCCTCGGCGGAACTTTGCTCGGCGGGTATGAGGCACTGTCGGTCATCGACCTTGAGCGTGATGCCAGCACAAGAATCAGCGCCCAAGCCGATGTGAAGGCCATGATCGCTCCGGGCATTGACGGCAGCGCATGCGACGACCTCACCGCAGCATCGAACGGGCCAAGCATGGCCGGCGCACTACGCGAGGGGCCACAGATCACTGTGAAGTCCACGCCAGGCAAAGACGTTACCTCGTATGAAGTAACCTCCGGATTCCTCGCCTTCCTGACCCAGCGACCGAACGATTCAGCCGTATCTAATGCCTCGCAGGCCATGGACGCATCGGGCATCTGGGTCTCTCACGACCTTGCCCGCGACTTCGGACTGCAACAGGGCAGTAAGCTGGAGACGAACCTTAGAGACGTGCAGGTGGCGGGAGTGTTCACCTGGCCGAACGACGGAAGGGACACCAGAGCCGCGTATGCGCTCATCACACCCGTCTCCGGCAGCGACGACGGCTTCAAGGAATGCTGGGCCAAGCAATGGCCAATCTCCGCCCAGACAGACGATTTGCTGTATTCAACGGCCCGCGTAGGTGCCGCAGCATCCGGCAAGGCCGACCAGTGGCATCACCGCCCTCAACAGAGGAATAGACACCCACTACAACGCCTCGGCGGCATACGGCAATCGACTGACCCGTTGGACCCCTCTACTGGGCATCGCCCTCAGTGCCGCCATAGGATTCGTGGCCGTGCAACGCAGAAGACTGGAATACGCCGGTGCGTTGCACGTCGGACAGTGCAAACACGAACAGATGCTCACCATCGTCTTGGAGACTGCAGTATGGGCAGGAGCAGGCAACATAGCCGCAATCAGCTTCATTGCAGCCATTACACGTCTTTCACCGGCGGATCCGTATGCGGTTCTGCTGGCGGCAGCACGAACCCCGTGCGCCATATTCGCGGGAATGATATTGGGGGCGGCGACCTGTGATGCCTTCATCAGGCAATCGCAGCTGTTCCGATACTTCAAAAACCGCTGAGAGATCATCACTTCACTCAATAATTGCCCTCTGCATCTCAAACGGTCAGCCCATCAGGCAGGCCGATGCATCAGACCAGCAGAACCTCACGCACACTGCGCATTGGCAGCACTCACCTCAAGGGCGCGACGCGAACCATCCACATTCTGGATGATCAGGCTGCGCAGCGCGCGGTCAGCATCGCCATGGGAGTTCAGCCACGCATCGCCAACGCGCACGAGCTGCGTGGCATCGGCATACGTCGGGTAGAGATCGGTAAGCAGCGATTCGGCCATATGGAAGGTGCGGTTCTTCCAGATCCAATCCACGGTGTCGAAATACTTGTCAACATACGGCTCACCCAAATCGCCCTTGGCCGTTGCGCCGAAGCCTGTCGCGGCAGCTTCAAGCTGCGAGTTGGTGAGGTCGGTGTTGTAGATGGCCTGTTGCCATGCCCAGTCCTTGGCTTCGGCAGTGGGCATGACCGCACGGGCCTTGTAGGCGAATTCGCGGTTGGCAGTGGTGTCGGCCGCCTTGAGCTCGGCATCGATTCCATCACCGTCAACGGCACCGACACAGGCGAGCGCGGTGATGAGCTGCCAACGCAGGTTGTTGTCGATCTGAAGGCCGCGCAGCTTCAATGTGCCGTCAAGCAGACCGCGCACATTCGAGATGAACGGGGCATCGCCCTCCTCGCCATAGTTCAGATAGGCGCCGACCAGTTGGAACTGCTCGTCGCTGCCTGGCTCGGCGGCGTTGGCAAGATCCCAGAGACCCTGGGCCACGTGCTTTGCCACCGCCTCACGCCGCCCAGGCGCCACATACAGCTTGGCTGTGGTCTCCAAGCTAGAAAGAGCATAGCGGAACGTGGTGGACTCATGCTCGGTGGAGAGCATACTAAGGCTCAGATCCACGAACTTCTCAGCTTCGAACTCACCGTCACGGGTCATGTCCCAGAAGGAAAGCCAGACCACGGCTCGCGCCAGGGCATCACTGAACTTGTCGAGGTTCTGCTCCGCGAAGTCGCGGGATTCGTCGTCAAAACGCAGCTTGGCATAGGTGAGGTCATCGTCGTTGATCATGATGAAATCCGGACGCTTCTGACCCACAAGCTGGCTCACTTCGGTGGTTTCCTCAGCAACGTTCAGCTCAAAGCGATCGGTGCGCACCACCTTGCCGGATGTCTGATCCAAATTGTAGAAGCCGATGGCCATGTGGTGGGAACGCAGCACCGGATGTTCTGCCGGAGCTGTTTGTGTGAGCGTGAATTTCGTGATCTCGCCGTCCAGATTGGTCATCACCTCCGCGGCAATGGTGTTGATGCCGGACTCCTCAAGCCATTCCTTGCTCCAGGTCTTGAGGTCACGACCGCTGGCGGCCTCCAGTTCGGCAAGCAAATCGGAAAGTGTGGCATTGGAATACTTGTACTTGTTCAAGTAGCTATTGATGCCCTTGAAGAACTGCCCACGCCCCACATAGGCAACAAGCTGCTTCAAGACGGAAGCGCCTTTGGCGTAGGTGATGCCGTCGAAGTTCACCTCGGTGTCGTGCAGATCATTGATTGGTGCCACAATTGGGTGCGTTGTGGGCATCTGGTCTTGCACCAGCGCCCAGCTCTTCTCTCCGGAGGTAAAGGTGGCCCAGGAATCTTTCCATTCCGTGGCCTCAGCGGTGGAAAGGGACGACATGAACTCGGCGAAGGACTCGTTGAGCCACAGGTCGTTCCACCACTTCATGGTCACCAAATCGCCGAACCACATGTGGGCCAGCTCATGCAGGACGGTCACCACGCGGCGCTCCGCGAGCGCATCGGTGACCTTGGAGCCAAAGACGTAGGAATCGCGGATGGTGACCATGCCAATGTTCTCCATGGCACCAGCGTTGTATTCAGGCACATAGATCTGGTCGAATTTGGCGTACGGATAGGGCACACCCCAGGTCTTGGCATAGAAGGCGAAGCCCTTCTTGGTAATGTCGAAGAGGTAGTCGGCGTCTTTGGCGAAGTCCTTGGCGAGCGACTGACGGCAATACTGGGCCATTGGCACGGTGCGGCCATCTTCATTGGCATACTCGGTGTGCCATTGAGCGTAGGGGCCTGCGCAGATGGCAGTTAGGTAGGAGCTCATGGTGGGCGTGGTCTCGAACACCCAGTGCCTGGTGGCCTCGGCGGGGTGGCTTTCCAGCGTGCCCTCGGCAGTCATGTCGGATAGATCTGCGGTGGACGCCACCGGCATATTGGAGGTGACGATCCAGGAGGCAGGTGCCTTCACATCGAAGTCAAACGTGGCCTTGATGTCGGGCTGGTCGAACACTGCATAGACGCGGCGGGCGTCCGGCACTTCGAACTGGGAGTAGAGATACACGTTGCCGTCGGTGGGGTCAACACTGCGATGCAGTCCCTCGCCGGTGGTGGAGTACTGACAGGAGGAGACTACCGTGAGCGTGTTGTGCTCCTGCAAGGCCGGCAGCTCGATGCGGTTGTCTTTGAAGTATTGCGCCGGGTCGAGGAATTCGCCATTGAGCTCGATGGAGCTGACGGAATCAGCGATGAGGTCCGCGAAGCTGGACTCGCCAGGCTTGGCGTCAAAAGTGATGGTGGATGTGGACGGGAAGTTCTTGCCTCCCTGCGTCAGGTCAAGACTAACCTTGTAGCTCACCAGGCCTGTGATGACGGCCTTGCGGGTCTCGGCTTCTGTACGAGTGAGATTTGCTCCGGGCATATTATACTTCTCCTTTTAAAACTGATATCAAGCTTCGATTCTGAATACACCCAACTTTGAACGCATCGATTGATAAGAATGCATCATTCAAAGTAAAGTCCATTCAGCAGCTCTTTTCATAAAGAGTGATCCTTTGCAAGCTGAATACTTGTTCCATCTTACTAGACGATTCGTCCAAGCCATAGCCGAAGCTTATCAAACTCTGACTAGTGCCCATTCCTTCATGCTCAACGGCGGCTTTGGTTTGCAAATAGCATATAACTGATTATAGAGACTCTTCAGCTCGGCACGCAACCCGTCACCCATAGGCTCGCCCTTCTCATGAGGGAAACGGTCTGCCTCAATGTGTGGAGTCGTAAGCACCGCATGCGACTGAAAGTCATATAGCGGGTCGGCATTTACTCGGAACGCTTTCTCTCCCGAAGCATCCTCAATGCTCAACGCATCAGCAACACGAAATTCCGCGAGAGCCACAGCGTTGACTACAGCGCCATGCGTACGTACATCTTCTTCCCCGTATCGTTCTCTAATCAGCGATGTCACAGATTCGCCGGTTCTTGGACGAAATAGTCTGAAAGGAACAATCTCTGAAATACTCAAATCTAAACTTTCACCTTTTGACTGTGCCTTCTTGCGCGCAGAGGAGAACGATCCCGGGTCACGTATGAAGCGGGCCACCGTCTCGCACTCAGCTATAGTGCCATCCGCTGTCATTAGGAACCTCTATCGCGCAATTCGATGAGAAAAAGATTCTAACAAGGCCGCAGTTTCCTGCATAGTATCAGTGCATTTTATAGTGTGATCGTCCCCATCTATGGTTACAACACCGGAAATTCCACGGTTGCTGGCCTCAAGCACAAAATCATTACCATTGTTGACATGCACGCCAAACTCAATGGTGCAATTATCAGTTGGCCACACTTGTACGTGTTCCAAAACTCTCAATGGCATAAGGTCAATAGCAGCAAACGCCGATTTCATGGAATCGTTTGTCGGCTTCTCAGTATCATCCAGAGACAACAAATCAAGAACGTCATCGGTGACTCTGTCTTTTGCCTTCCTCTTTATTGCTGTGCCATAATCGGTGTCATTGCTCAGAACAGAACGATACCGCTCCACGCCTTCCTCAATAGTGTGATGCTGTATGAAATCAGCCGACGCGCCCAACAATGGAGTCACTTCGTACGGGGAAACACCCGCCGAGAACGGGGCAATCTTCTTAATCCCTTCGTATACATTCATCGCTTCTCCATCATTCACATCGACTTGCTATCGGCTTGATTATTTCGAAGAACAAAGTATCAGCTATCGAATGAAGCCCTTCCAATACTTCTTTAAGACTCATGGAAACCGCTACCGGCTTTTGGACCACTGTGATGTCTAAAACCGCTGCGGCATCATCCGGTGGAACTAATGCATCTCCCAAAGCGACTTCAACCTGACGTGATTCATCAAGTGGCACTAAGTATTGTACAAAGAACGATGACCCTTTCTCGGGTTTCAAGGCAGCACTGACGTTTTTAGGAAAATCTACATTGATGTTCAAATCGTGTTGGATGAAATCGGTCGGCGTCTTCCCGTCAAGAGCCGTTCCCCGAAAAGCATCGACATAACGCAATTGGCAGGCATCCACCTCCTTGTCGATTTTTTGAAGGTATGGATTAAGAACTTTTTCGAAGCAATACATTAGCTCAGTGGAAAAATCCTTCCAATCCTGATACGAGTCATCGCAGACTATTGTTGCGCCCGTCCAGCCAAACGAAAGAACATACCGACTGTCACCGAATTTATAATGGACACAATACACAGACCGATTTTTCGCAACCGTGTCTAATTCATTTTGCGATACTAATCGCTCAAACTCCACATCAGAAAAATGCTCGTCGGCACGAATGAAATCGCATATGATGCTGACCTCACGATTGGCATCAACGCCATCCCCATTCCAGCGAAGCACACATTCCGAGCTCAAAAGAGGTGCGTGCCTAAGACGTTTTGAGTCATTCATTTGACTACACTCATTTCCGCTCTTATAAATATCGATAGATTCCTTCAACTATACCAACTTATGAGGGACATTAATACAATCTTAAAAGATAAACAGTAAAAGCCTACCAGCAGCCTTCCAAATATCATCCTAAATTTCACTTCACCCTATTGGCACTTTTGCACTAAAAATCACACTACTAACGAATACAGTCAGATAATAATAGAAACGCGCAGAAAACAACGTTAACGCAAACTCCTAGATTAGGCCCGTACCCGTTAATGCCGCCAACGCAACGCCAGAGGGCCTCCTAGCTCTGGCTGCTCCCGAATCTCATGGTGGGAATACCGCCAGAGGCATGACGAGCCCGAAGTAAACCGTATCTCCTCAACTTTACCCAGAGCAGGCCAGGCACCAGAAGGCACAGACTTACCACAATGGCGGTAATCAAGGGATCGCCTTTGGCATCATTTGGATTGGGAATCGGGTCAGGAATGCTCTGGCGAGTGCCGGTGATGACCAGACGCTGGGTGTTGACACCATATGGCGTGCACGTCATCAATGTCACCAGATCGCGACCAGGTACGATTTTATAGAGATGCGTGTCTTCGGGCTGAATGACATGAATGGATTCGACACGATAGCCCAACGTCCTGCCAAGGGTCTGCACATAGAAGATGTTGCCTTTCCTCAGCTCGTCCAAGCGGGTGAAGAGCAATGCGCTGGGCAAGCCGCGATGGCCGCTCAAAACAGCGTTCGTCGAGGCTCCGCCAACGGGAAGACTCGTGCCATAGAGATGCCCGGCCCCCTTTTCGAGCACCTCGTCCGACGTTCCATGATAAATAGGCATACGCACTGAGATACTTGGAATGCGGATGATGCCCATGACCCCATATCCATCATTGAGCAACGACTGGTATTCCTTATCGGTTTCGGAGGCCGGCTTAACCTTCGACTTCGAGCCTGAGCCATTGCCGCCGGCAAATGGGTCGGTGAACTCACCGAGCACAGGTTGGCCGGATTTTGCAATCGATTCGTTATACGTCTGGGCCCGATTGTATTCCTTGGCTATCTGCCCCTGAGGCCACTTGGCCATACGGTTCTGCGAAGCCTCGACCTGCGTGCTTTCTTTATGCGCACTCACCAGTTGCACAGCCGGTATCCACAGCAACGAAGCCGCGGCGGCCAACACACACAGCACGATAAGCCACTGGATAATCGTTGCATTGCGTTTGCGACGCAATGCCTCCGCGCCTTCACCGCTATAGACCATCTCATCAAACGTGAAATCAGTGAGGCTCTTGGTTTGGGCAACGGTGCCGACTCTGTGTTTAGCGAACAAACCGATACCTCGCCCTTCTCGTTTCCCCAACAACACGTTCAACGCCAACCGATTTCTGCACGAACAGAACACGAGACATCCATGCAAGACGATTCTCATGCTTCATGCGTTCGCACAGTAATCCGTGTCAATCACCACTATTCAGGTGAAGCCCTACGACAAATGAACCACGTTCATCTTACACGAGATGTTATTCTTAGGGTATACCCCATTGCCATCCATTTTATCGAGCAGCGAAGCCAGATTGTTCACACCGTGTGGAGAGTCCAAGGTAAAATCCAAAGCATGAACAACGCAAAGCGAATTTCCGTATCAAGCACCCCACCCAGTGGGGAGATGGATGATTCAGGGACTTCGCGCACCGCATCCTCGCAGGAGCCATCCAACAAGAACCATCCGAAAGCTTCGAAGCTGGGTTCAACTTTGCGATGGGCTCTCGTTGTCGCCGCCTGCCTTTGGTTGGCGGCATGTACAGCCATCGGGCCGCTGTACCGTCAGTTTGAGTTCAATCCCAAGGCTGCAACCATCATCGACTTTTCGGGAAACAACGCACTCATACTCATTTCGTCCTTTCTGATCTATCTGGCCATCGTCTATGCATTGACACAGTTCGCGCGCAGCCCTTCTCGCTTCCCATCGTGGCTCAAGGCTCAGGGGCACAGGGTCGCCGCCGCATGGAACGCCTATCAACATGCGGCGCAGATCGATGCCCAACATGTTGTGGCCACAAACGATGCCGAGACTTTTCCCAACACAAAGATCCCAACTGACGAAAAGACCGATTCCCCTTTAGAAAACCAAACGAGTGGGGAGAAAAACCACGGCTTCCGGTCTATGGCAGGACGGCTATGGACCGCAGTGCGCAAAGGCTGCATGGCATGGAAGCCCAAACTGCACCGACTGCCGGAAATCACGCAAGCCGCAGTATTGCGCTCCACCAATCGTTCCTGGAATCTCATGCTCATCTTCGTGATCGGCTGGCTCTGGGTGCCCACCACCCTGCTGACCGCATTCGGCGCAGACCTCAGAAGCCAGTTCCGTGAGTTCAGTTGGGCTTGGAATCAGTGGATGGGTCAGAAGCAGCCCTACATCGGATTCTTTTCCTTTGTTCCAATGGACATCTACCCTACCGCCCACTATATGTGGCCTGCACATCCCACCTACCTCACCGATCAGCACAACATCGTACTGACACTAGTCTACGGTTCAGTTGCCTCCATGTCCCGTTACCTGACAGGCTCCAATGATTTAGGCATCATCGTATTGTCCGCCTGCCAATTTCTGTTTGCCGCATTCTGCCTATCGTCCTGCGCCAACCGCTTCTTCAATAGGCCCTGGGACCAACACAACGGGAATCCGAAGATACAGGTCGGGGCACTGCCTCGTTTCCTTATCATCGCGTTTTTGCTTTTATGCCCCATCGTTCAATTTTCGACAATATCGCTGACCAAGTCACCACTGTTCGCCTTTGCCTTTGCCTGGTGGTTTTCCGTCAATGCCGAGATCTGCGCAAATGCCAAGACGGAACGCCACATCAGAACCAGTTCCGTGGCTGCACTCACGATCTCTACGCTCATTATGCTGTTCAGCTCCAAATACGCCGTATACATCATTCTGTTTCAAATCATCATGCTGTTGCTGGTAAGTGTCAGGCATTGGAAAACGTACATCATCGCATTGCTGCTGCCGGTGATGGTATTCGAAGGGGCCTTGAATCTTGCTTTTTCGAGCGGCGCCGTCATCAGCGGAGACGCCATCGAGAGCCACGGAATCCAGCTGCAGCAGATTGCCCGGGTGGCTAAGCTCAACCCAAACGGCATACCACAGTCCGCAAGGAAAAAGCTTGAACCCATCTTCAATCTCGACCAAATGGCCGAAGCCTATTCCCAGCAGGATGCCGACCCGGTGAAATCCTCTGGGATTCAATCGAAGAAGGTGAGCTACCGCTGGAGAACCGTTACGAAATCCGATATGGCACAATTTAATTCGGCGTGGCTTCAGATCGTCAAGGCCAACCCAATCATTGCGACCGATGCGTTGCTGGCAAAAAGCTACGGATACTTTGATGTCACCGACCCCCCATATGTGGACATGACGTATTACATTTCCAATTCACAAATTGCAAACGCCACCACATGGATCTCGGGCTGGCTACCAGGGTGGCGCAAGAACGTGGCGGCAAAGGCCAACGCAATAGGATCAATTCCTGTTCTCGGATGGCTGTTCCATGGCAATCTGTACGTCATCCTCACATTGCTGATTGGCGCGGCCGAAGTCGTGCAACGGCGCTGGCGGTCGGTGGCATGCCACATGCCCCTACTGCTGCTCATGGGAGTGATGATCACTTCCCCGGCCAACAACTTTGAACGCCATATGCTCCCTGTTGTATTCGTTTTTGGATTTGTGGCACTCACTTTTGTATTGGAATCACGTGATGGCCGAGCGGCTCACACAATTGAAAATCTTCCAGGCAACACCACCGCAACCGCACCACCAACCAATCTGGCGTCTTGACGAGAAGCTGAACATCATTGACGTAGCTATGGTTTTCGACTTCCAGACCAGTACACGGCTGCCCATTTTTGCCGGCTGCGCCTCGACCACCGATTCATTCAACCAATACAACACGCAGAGGCAATTGCATGGCAACTAGCCCTATAGCTATCGATTCGTTGGCAAAACCGACTTCGCCAAGAGGGTCGCGCCACTCATCGGAACCCAGGGGCCAAATGGACTCATTCAAGGAAAGACTACACTGAAAGCATGAGCGTTGACAAACCGAACGATTTTCTTAGCCTCGTGTTGCAAAAAGCGCCGCGGGATGTGCAAGACCCCGCGAAATCTGCAGCACGGAAAGACGTATCGGGCACGAAAAAGAACGAAGATGCTACAGAAGGGCTTGATGCATGGGACCCCACAGACACATCCGACGCATCAAGCCTCAAAAAAACAACGACTCTGTCGATACTAGATGAAGAACGTCTACAGACCGTGGCCTTCGAATGCCTGGTTTCCGGGCTTCATGACACCAGAGTGACGGCATTGCTCCACACTCTGGGTTGGCCTGATCGCTTTGACTGCTTCTGCATCGCCGGCTCACCGAAGGCATCATTTGCCACCGCAAAATCCTCCATTGAACGCAAAATCCGCGATCTGGGAGGGTTGCACCACCTTGTAGGCCAACATCAGGGACTATGCGTGGCTCTTATTGTGGTGGAAGGGGCCGCAACGCCGGAGGTGACCTGTACTTCAGTGTTGAAAACCTTGCACACCAACGAACCAGTCTGTTTAGGGCCCGTACGCGCAGGAACGTATGGTGCCTGCCAAAGCATCAGCGCCACCCTGTACGCAATGCAGTCCGCACCTGCTTTAAGACCTTTGCCTCGCCCGCTTCACAGCGACGACGTGCTCCCCGAACGTGCCCTGCTGGGCGATGAATCGGCACGTAAGGAACTGTATGAAACAGTCTATATGTCATTGCTGCGGGGAGGTAACACCAACTTCGATGGCAACACCGACGAGGGAGAACACTTTCCAGCTTCCGCCAGCGCCAAACGTCATATCGGCGATACGGCCCACCCAACAACAGGTTTCCCTGCCCACGCTTCTCTCCCAGAAACGGCTCCAGCCCCATACGACGACACCATGCTTGAAACGGTATCCACGTTCCTTGAGTTCGGCGGCTCACTGGATGCCACCGCCAGGGAGCTCAACGTGCACCCCAACACGGTGCGGTACCGGCTGAAGAAAACGTTGGAGTCCACCGGCTGGGACGCCAATGACCCGCGCGAAGCCTTCGTTCTGCGTGTGGGCATCGCCTTGGGCAGGATGCATGACGCCAGCTAGATATTCACCTCATGGTGCAGCACGAACCAGCTCGAACCGCGTAAGTCCCAATCGTCGACTACCTCGCGGCCCAATCTGCCACGAATCGGTGAAAGCGCTACATATTGCGACACTTAATGTCGCAATATGTAGCGTATACAAAGGCTCCCGCAGAAACCGACCATTCAGTCTGTTTCTGCGGGAGTCCCGTGGACTAACCCTGGCTCAGGAGAGCAGCGCAATATCCAGCGGCACACCCGGCCCCATAGTGGAACTCAACGTGGCATTGAGGATATAACGACCTTTGATGGTGGAAGGACGCAGACGCTTGATCTCATCGGCCACAGCCTGGAAATTCTCCGTGAGGGCTTTCTCGTCAAATGACTTCTTGCCGATGATGAACGACAGATTGCCGTCCTTGTCGACGCGGAAGTCAATCTTGCCGCCCTTGATGTCCGCCACTGCCTTGGCCACATCCATGGTCACGGTGCCGGTCTTGGGGTTGGGCATAAGGCCACGAGGGCCAAGCACACGGCCCAAACGACCGACCTTGCCCATCATGTCAGGCGTGGCCACCACAGCGTCGAAGTCCAGGAAACCACCCTGCACCTTGGCCACCATGTCGTCGTCGCCAACGAGGTCGGCGCCGGCCTCGGTCGCCTCGGCGGCCTTTGGGCCGCGAGCGAACACGAGCACCTTGGCGGTCTTGCCGGTGCCATTGGGCAGGTTCACCACACCACGGACAAGCTGATCGGCCTTACGCGGATCCACGTTCAGGTGATAGGTGGCCTCTACGGTCTCATCGAAGCCGCGCTTGGGCATGCTCTTCAAGAGAGCAATGGCCTCGGCAGCGGTGTACAGATTGCTGAAATCGACCTTTTCGGCCGCTTCACGATACGCTTTTGAATGTTTCTTAGCCATCTGCTTGACTCCCCTCAGTCGCTTACCGTCAGGCCCATAGAGCGGGCGGTGCCCTCGATGATCTTCATGCCAGCCTCCACGTCGCGCGCGGAAAGGTCAGCCATCTTGGTCTCGGCAATCTCGCGAACCTGAGCTTTGGTGACGGAGCCGACCTTGGTGGTCAGCGGGTTGTCGGTGCCCTTCTTGATGCCGGCAGCCGCCTTGAGCAGCGTGACGGCAGGCGGGGTCTTGGTGATGAAGGTGAAGGAACGATCCTCATAGACGGTGATCTCAACAGGGATGACCTGGCCCATCTTGTCCTTCGTGGCGTCGTTGTACGCCTTGCAGAAGTCCATGATGTTCACGCCATGGGAGCCCAAAGCCGGGCCCAACGGCGGTGCGGGGTTGGCTTTGCCAGCCTCGATCTGCAGCTTGATCAGCGCAGTTACTTTCTTTTTCTTAGCAGGCATAAAATACCTCTTTCTTTGTCGTGCGGTACATTCGGTCGCCCTACAGCGCCTTGCAAAGCCAATCAGACCGACACAGTCAATCCGACTACCCTCGCGCAAACGCGGCACGGTCTCCTCCCGCCACCGATATTGCTGTGCTGTGCTAGTGGGTCTCCCCTCCAGACACAACCTTCGCTATTATGCCAGATATTTACGACATCTTCTCAGGTGCCTCAGAGAACATCAGCTAGCCGTGAACTCATCGACCTGACGCATATACGCCGCCTTTTGAGCCTCGTCAATCCACGATGTTTCAAAGGAGTTACGAGCCGCCTGGACCAGTTCCTCACGAGAGAATCCACAGTCCCGCCCCAGCATGAGATAGTTGTCGGCGATGTATCCACCGAAGTATGCAGGATCATCTGAGTTGATACTCACCGCAAGGCCATGATGCAACAACCCGCGAATCTCACTGGCCTTCGAATCGGGGCTTACGAAGGCATTGGACATCGGGCAGCAGGTTAGGCCCACACCCTTGTTCTTGGCATACTCGACCAGATCGGAATCCTCCACAATGTTGGTGCCATGGTCGATGCGCTCGACCTCGATGATTTCGAGCGCCTGCTTGATGTGGTCTATGGAATCCACCTGGTCGATGTCGCAGTGCATCGTGGTGCGATACCCCTGGGCCACACCGTCCGCGAACTGGCGCATGAACTTGATCGGAGGGTTATGATGCTCGTCCGAATCAAGACCCAGACCCAAAATTCGATCACGGTAGGGCTCGGCCTCCAGCAGAGTGCGCCGGGCGGATTCCTTGGAGAAATCGCGTAGGAAGCACATGACGAGCTGAGCATCCACCCCATCGAAATCGTCGATGGCCCGGGTGAGGCCGTCGATCACGGTTTTGAAGGCAACGCCACGGCTGGTGTGGGCCTGGGGATCGAAGAAGATCTCGGCATGCTTGACTCCATCGGCCTTGGCTCGCTGCAGGTAGGCCGCCATGAGATCGTAGAAATCCTGCTCTTCGCGCAGTACCTCCATTCCGGAGTAATACACGGCCAAGAACGAGGCCAGGTCGTTGAACCGATAGGTGGAGCGAATCTCCTCCACACTTTGCTGAGGCAGGCTTATGCCATTACGCTTTGCCAGTTTGAGTTTGAGCTCGGGCTCCAGCGTACCTTCTATGTGCACGTGAAGTTCGGCTTTGGGCAGATTGGTAACAAAATCCCGTAACGATAAATTCGGCATACAGTTCCTTAGGTAGAAGGGGCTGGGCTCATGCTCCCAGACAATCCCAAGTCTACCGTGAGTCGCACACAACAAAAACAACTATGTGCCGTCAAGCGAATACCACCAAATCAAGGCCGTCAAATGGTATGAACCGAGCTCACAGCCCAATCCATTCATTCAGTGAGCACATTTCTCAAAACAATCGGCAAATCGAAACCTCAAAATGGCGGAATCCCAACGATTTGAAATTCAAAATATCCATAAGCAGCTCGGAAAATGCCCACTGAACAAAATTGGAGCACATCAAAACAACCGAAAAACAATTCAGGCTCTGATTCGAAGAAACCATCGAATCAGAGCCTGAACCCAAGAATCCTAGATCAGAGGCACTCAGACAATCTCCTCAACTTGATCGAAGCCAAGCTCCACAGGCGTGTCACGGCCGAAAATCGAAACAAGCACCGTGAGCTTCTGCGTAGACGGTTCCACATCTGAAACCACTGCCGCCATGGTGTTGAACGGTCCATCGGTAACAGTGACCTGATCGCCCACCGAATACGTGACCTCAACCTTGCGCTTCTTGGCTGCAGCCGGCTTATCCCCAGCTTCCTTCAACGCCTGCTGCGAAATCATAGGAGCCATCATCTTGACCACTTCGTCCCGGCTCAACGGCGCAGGCTCCTTGGTCGGGCCCACAAAGCCGGTCACGCCCTCAGTCTCACGCACAATGCGTCGAGCATCGTCATCGGGCCACATGCGAATAAGCACATATCCGGGAACACGCACACGGGTAATGAGCTTCTTACCTTTCTCAGTATGCTTCTCGACTTCCTCCAGTGGCACCTCGATCTGGAAAA
This sequence comes from Bifidobacterium sp. ESL1118, assembly GCF_058505595.1. NCBI lineage: Bacteria > Bacillati > Actinomycetota > Actinomycetes > Bifidobacteriales > Bifidobacteriaceae > Bifidobacterium > Bifidobacterium sp. ESL1118. The sequence continues at coordinate 493,159 of NZ_CP196371.1, read as the reverse complement.
TCTTATCCTCCAGACCAAAGCTCTGAATACGAGACTCCACGTTGGCCTTCACACGCTTCTCATATCCTGAATAGGTGTGGAGAACGTACCACTTGCCCTCCAGTCCACGCAAACTCTTGGAAAAATCATCGACTGCCTTGGCTGCAATCTCGTCGGCATCCGTCGGCTCAGACTCGCTGTCCTTCTGGCTGTCATCACCGTTGGCTTCGTCCTGCGCGCCAACATCGGAAACGTCGCCCGAATCGCGAGTTGAATCATTGGCATCCTGATTGGCCGAAACCCCCAAGTTCGCAGCCATTGTGGCATCGGCCGTAGCCGACTCCTTGGCCGCACCCTCATCGTCAGACAAATTCGCCAACGAATCAAGACCATCGAGATTCACTTCATCATCCATGCTTCTACCCCTAGAATTCACGATTGAACGATACACACCGAATGCGGCTCATCAGCCGAACATCAACAGTGTCAACTTACCCAAGCCAAAGTCCATAAGCGAGACAAGCGCCATAAGGATGACAACGAAGATAAACACGGCAAGCGACCAACTGGCAAGTTCCTTACCCGTGGGAGTCACCACTTTACGCATCTCGTCGATGGTCTGTCTGATAAACAGACCGATACGCATGAAAATGTTCGGCTTGTCGGCCGAGCCCGATTTCTTTGCCTTCGCCATTTCCATCCTTTGTTTGAATTTGCTGTACTTGGCAGGGAAGGCGGGACTCGAACCCACAACCTACGGTTTTGGAGACCGTTGCGCTACCAATTGCGCCACTTCCCTAGGTGAACTCTGTATAGCGTACCCGCAACCGGGGACGCTATGACAAAACCGCCAAAGACTCATCGTAATGGATGGACCAGAATTCGTCCAACACCCCGCCGCTGGCGCGTCAATCACACCTCAAAAGTTCAAACGACTTATGAACCGTTCAGTGTCTATGGCAAATACATATGCGTAGTTTTACCCAAGCAATCAACCAATGAGCAAGGCGCGCCACAGTCAATGAACCCACAACAATCGACGATAACGGCACGATTTCAGCCGACCCACTCTTTGAAACGACGCATGCCTTCATCTAAATCGTCATCAGCCAGTGCATAGGAGAAACGTAGATAACCAGGAGCACCGAACGCCTCGCCGGGAACCGCGGCCACATGGGCCTCGTCAAGCAGCAGTGCCGCAAACTCAGATGACGAGTCTGCCACGGAACCGTTGGGCCCCACTGGAGAACCGAGCAATGGCTCGATGCTGGCGAATGCATAGAACGCACCAGTCGGCGTGGGGCAAGTGATACCGTTGATGCTATTGAGATCGGCCACGATGGTCTTGCGACGGCGGTCAAACGCCTTGCGCATCTGGGCAACCACATCGAGGGGGCCAGAAACAGCGGTAATGGCGGCACGCTGGGAAATGTTCGCCACGTTGGAGGTCATGTGGCCTTGAAGCTTGGTCATCGCCTTCGCCACATCTTCCGGCGCCACAGCCCAGCCCACACGCCAACCGGTCATGGCATAGGTCTTCGCCACACCGTTGAGCACCAGTAGCTGGCCACGCACCTCGGGCACCAAAGCGCCAATGTAGCTGGTCTTCACGCCGTCATAGGTGAGGTGCTCATAAATCTCGTCGGAAATGACCCAGATCTTGTGGTCGATGGCCCAGTGGGCAATGGCCTTGAGTGTGTCTCCGCTCCACACGGCGCCTGTCGGATTGTTTGGAGAATTGACGATGATGGCGCAGGTACGCGGGGTACGCGCCGCTTCAAAAGTGTCCACGCTCGGCTGGAAACCGTGTTCGGCACCAGAGAACACAGGCACTGGCACCCCGCCTGCGAGCTTGACCACCTCAGGGTACGAAGTCCAATACGGGGAGGGAATGATAACCTCGTCACCAGGATTCAACAACACCTGCATGGACTCATACACAGCCTGTTTGCCGCCATTCGTCACCACCACCTGAGCCGGACTCACCTCGTAGCCGGAATCGCGCTGGGTCTTGGCGGCGATGGCCTCACGCAATTGTGGTAGACCGGCGGTCGGCGTATAGCGGTAGTTTCTCGGATCGCGGCATGCCCCAACTGCTGAATCCACGATGTAATCGGCGGTGGGGAAATTAGGCTCGCCGGCACCGAAACCGATGACATCCACTCCGGCGGCTTTCATGGCCTTTGCCTTGGAATCGACGGCGAGCGTGGCGCTCTCCTGCACTTGATTGATGCGGTCACTGAGCATGATGCTTCCGCTTCCCTCATTTCCCTTATTGAGCTTCGTTACACGCGAAATTCTACTCTCAAGGCTCTAGGAATAACTCAAAACACTAGAAATGCCAAAATGACTCTATTTAGATCGGCTGATTCGTTCAGAGGGGACTTTTGGACGGCAAAACACGACTGCACTATTTCAAGAATGGCGGAAATCCAACGTTTTGCAATTCGCCTTGTACTCAAAAGTACGGAAAAGTCCCCTCTGAACGAAAACAGTGCCGCAAAACGGCGCAAACCTCACCAATTTGCACGCACGCACCCTTCGAACGAAACGCCCGCGTGGACCATACACAAATCTGCACAAGTCCACGCGGGCATTCGACGATTCGGGCAGGAATTTCTCTATTCGGCCGGGTCTTCGCTCTCATGACCGCCGAGAATGCCGTGCTCGTCGTGAGGATCGTCCGCGACGGCTGGATCGGCCCAGTGCCCGGCCGAACGCTCCTGACGCATGGCCTCGCGAACTGCCGTCCTGGCATCCATCATCTCATGATAGTCACGTCGACGCTCAGCGTTGGTACGCCGACGGACGCGATTGCCATCCGCACCGTCATCGAGCCGCAAATCCTTACCGCGGGCACCGAGCTGAGACCCGTCGAGCATCTCAGCACCGGCGGAGATTGTTGGGTCCCAATCAAACTCTACATAATCGTCACCCTTGCCGATGCGCACACTGTCACCTGGTCTGGCTCCGGCGTGACGCAGTGCATCCTCAATGCCTATGCCAGCGAGACGATCAGCCAGATAGCCTACAGCCTCGTCATTGTCGAAATTCGTCTGACGAACCCATCGCTCGGGCTTGATGCCAGTGACCCTAAACCATACGCCCTCAGCAGGGTTCTCCTCACGCTTGACTGTGAAATCGGCAGCGGTGCCGCGCTCCTCGTCAGAGCGACGGCGACGGCGGAACGCGGGCTGTTCCAGAGGCTTGATGATCACACGCTCCTGCTCACCCGCATCAGCCTCTTCCTCCAACTGCTTACGGAGCTTGGCAACAAGAGCGCCCAATCCGTAGCCTAATTCCTTCAAGCCTTCATGGCTCACCGTAGAGATGATGTAAACGTTCAGACCCATCTTCTCAAACTCAGGCTTCACGAACTCAGCCAGCTCCCTGGCTTCCGGCACATCCGCCTTGTTAAGCACAATGACACGGGGACGTTTGGCAATGGGAATGACACCCAATGGAAGCTCCAGATTGTCGGCATATTTGGCAAGCTCGTTCTCCAGCGCACGGTAGTCGGAGATCGGGTCGCGGCCTGGCTCCATGGATGCACAGTCTATGACGTGGGCCACCACTTCGGTGCGCTCGATGTGGCGCAGAAATTCAAGCCCCAGGCCCTTTCCCTCGGAGGCTCCGGGGATGAGACCAGGCACATCGGCAATGGTGTATCGGTATTCGTCCATACTGACCACGCCGAGATTGGGCACCAACGTGGTAAATGGATAATCGGCAATCTTCGGCTTGGCGGAGCTCATGGCCGCCACCAGGCTCGACTTTCCAGACGATGGGAAGCCCACCAGCGCCACGTCGGCGATGGATTTGAGTTCCAGGATCAGGTCCCGCTCCTGACCGGGCTCGCCGAGGAGTGCAAAGCCTGGTGCCCTGCGGGTCTTGTTGGCAAGCGCGGCATTGCCCAAGCCGCCGATGCCGCCTTCCGCAGCCACATAGCGGTCTCCCACATGGCGCAAATCCGCCAAACGACGACCCGGGTGCTTGCTTTCACCTTTGCTGCCTTTGGCCTCGAACACCACCGTACCCAGCGGCACAGGCAAGACCACGTCTTTCCCCTTGGAACCGTCCTTTGTGTCTCCAAGGCCCATCGTTCCCGATTCTGCCGCGCGGTGGGGTACGAAACGGTAATCGAGTAGACTGTTGGCGTTCTGGGTGGCCTCCAGGATCACGGACCCACCGTCCCCACCGTTGCCGCCGTTGGGACCGGCAAGCGGCTTGTATTTCTCTCGCTTGATGCCCGCGGAACCGTTGCCACCGTCGCCACCCTTGACGTGAAGTGTGACCCTATCTACGAAATCCAATGTTTTTCCTTTGATCTGATGCCGACGTTATCGATAACCCACTAACCTTGCTGACTGCCCAGTCTACGCTGAGATGCGGCAACCCCAAAAAGACTCTCCCAGAGCAAAGCGTTCATGCCATTCTCATTCCGTGAGTACTGTTTGACCGAGAAACAGCAATACCATTGCACCCAATGTTGCAGTTCCGCCAATCTTATGCGCATGCATGGCAGTGAAGCCTAGAAATGTGCTTACGGAATGAAAAACGACTTCATGCCAAGACAAAAAGGCCGCGCCCCGTTGGGACACGGCCTCAAAGCACTACGCTCCAGCTACTCAGCTTCAGCGGTGACTACGTCAACCACCTTGCGGTCGCGACGCACACCGAACTTAACGTTACCGTCAGAGAGCGCGAACAGAGTGTGGTCCTTGCCTGTGCCCACGTTCTGGCCTGCATGGAACTTGGTGCCACGCTGACGGACGATGATGTTTCCAGCTACAACGGCTTCGCCGCCATACTTCTTCACACCAAGGTATTGTGGCCCCGAATCGCGACCATTCCTAGAAGCGGACGCACCTTTCTTATGTGCCATGATGATTCCTTTCGATTACTACGTATTGATAAAGTTGCCAGTCCAAATCAGCCGTGCAGCCGCACGACAATCCCAGTTCAGGCGATAGCGGTGACCTTGAGCAGGGACAGCTTCTGGCGATGCCCCTTGCGGCGAGCCACGCCGGTCTTGTTCTTGAACTTCTGGATGTTGATCTTGGGGCCCTTGGCCTCATCGTTCAGCACCTCGGCCTTCACCGTCACCTTCGCCAAGTCCTTGGCAGCCAACGTCACCTTGGCGCCATCCACTACGAGAGCAACCGGAAATTCCACAGTCTCGCCCTTTTTCGCATCGAGACGGTTGACGAGCATCTTGCTCCCCACCTCGACCTTTTCCTGATGGCCGCCGGCCTTCACAATCGCGTACATATCCCATTCCTTGCTATTCGACAAAGCATACTGCCCAGCACGAAACGACCCTCCCGGCTAGACACCAGCTATTAAGAATACACTGCCCCCAGTACTAACGTCAATCCGTTGTACCGGAACCTGATCCGTCTTCTTTGGTATCAGCGCTTGCTCCATTTCGAACGTCAGAACCATTATCCTCTTCGTCTCCCGCCGCCACAGCCGCAGCGGCGATTTGCGCGAGTTTTGCCTTCACCGAAGGACTCGACCCCTGCGGAGCCAACACCTCGGGGGCGGCGCCATGACCGTGCTTGTTGGTCTTGACGAACGGGTCTCCGCCCTTCATGGCATATGGGTCCGCATACTCTGCAGAGACCGTGGGCTCGTCATGAAGAATGAAACCGCGCCCCTTGCAAGTAGGGCACTCCTCAGAGAATGCCTCGACCAATCCTTGGCCGATACGCTTACGCGTCATCTGAACAAGGCCCAACGAAGTGACCTCGGCCACCTGATGCTTGGTTCGGTCGCGGGCCAGGCACTCCACGAGCCGGCGCAACACCAGATCTCGGTTGGCCGGCATCACCATGTCGACGTAATCGATCATGATCATGCCGCCGATGTCGCGCAGACGCAGCTGACGGGCTATCTCCTCGCTGGCCTCAAGGTTGCAACGCGTCACCGTCTCCTCAAGCGACTTGCCCTTGCCGATGAACCGGCCGGTGTTCACATCGATGGTGGTCATGGCCTCGGTGCGGTCGATGACGATGGACCCGCCGCTGGGCAGGTAAACCTGGCGCTCCATGCCCTTGCGCAGCTGGGAGTCAATCTGCCATTTGTCGAACACATCCTTGCCGCCGTGCTCCTCCGGGTCCCACTTCTCCAAGCGGTCCTTCAAGTCGGGAGCCATGGTGTCGAGGTAATCCTCAATGTGGGAATAAACCTCGTCACCTTCAACAATCATCCTGTTGAAGTCGTCATTGAAGATGTCGCGCACCACGCGGATGGCCATGTCCGGCTCACCTTGCAACAGCTTGGCACGCTTGCCGTGGAGGTACGTCTTCTGCTTTTCCTCAATCTTCTTCCACTGGTTCTGGAGCGCCTCAAGATCCTTCTCAATGGCCTCCTCACTGGCCCCTTCCGCTGCAGTGCGGATGATGACACCCATATCCTTGGGAGCAATCTTCGAGACAATGGACTTGAGTCTTGCCCGTTCGCGCTCAGAAAGCTTACGACTCACGCCAGTCATGCCACCGGACGGCACAAGAACAAGGAAACGACCGGCAAGCGTCACCTGTGATGTCAGGCGAGCGCCCTTGTGCCCAATCGGGTCCTTGGTAACCTGCACCAACACAGGATCACCAGATTTGAACGCAAGTTCGATGCGCCGAGGCTGACCTTCGAGACGTGTGGCATCCCAATTGACCTCACCGGCGTACAGCACGCCGTTGCGTGGCTGGCCGATATCGACGAACGCGGCCTCCATGCTGGGAAGCACGTTTTGCACACGGCCCAGATAGATGTTGCCAACGGTCGCAACCTCTTGAATGTCGGAGACGTAATGTTCCACCAAAACATCGTCTTCGATGACCGAAATCTGGGTATGCTGCCCCTTCTGACGCACCACCATCAGGCGGTCCACGTTCTCACGGCGAGCCAGGAAATCCTGCTCCAGAATCTGGCTCTGGCGGCTCCTCTCACGGCGATTGTCACGCCTGCGCTGCTTCTTGGCTTCAAGCCTGGTGGATCCCTCAATATCGGTGATCTCGTCGATGTACTGCTGCTTGCGTGAACGAACCGCCCCACCTTTCGAACGGCTGGAACGAGACTCCTCCTCACTGCTCTCCTGAGTGCCACGCCGACGCCGCCGACGACGGGTCAGCGGTTGATTCTCATCGTCATCGCGGTCGCTGTGACTGCTGGAACGACTGTTGCCAACGCTATTGACATGCATATCGTCGGCGTTCCCGGCATCATCGTTCTCATCGTTTCGGGAGGAGCGTCGGGAAGCAGCTTTCCTGCGAGAACGGGTCCCTCTCCCATCTTCCGTCTGCAAACGATGCCTATTGCCCCTCCGAGCCGAAGAAGAGCCACTTGCATCGGCCTCCAAGTCAGCGTCGTAATCCTCATCTTCACCATCAAAGCTATCCACGCGCTCGATGCCGGCAATGCCCACGCTTTCCCTATGGCGTCTATTACGCCTGACATGCTGACCATCGTGAACGGTCCGCCCGTCCTCTTCGTCGGCATCATCATAATCCAGCGTTGAAGTACGACTACGCCGTCCGCCACGGGTATTCGAGCCATTCGATTCAGCTTGCGACGCAGAAGTCGAACGTCTGCCCCGTTTATGTGCATTCGTTTTATCTGATTTATCTATCCGTTCTTCGTCGATCGGCGCATATTCGATGTGCTCATTATCCAGATCGGCCTCAATCTGCTCAACTTCATCCGACGCACGGCGCTCCTCCGCGTTAAGTCTGCGCCGAGCGCGGGTTCTGCGGCCTGAAAATCTGTCATCCGAATCGTCTGCATCATCATCGACATCCACCGTGTCGGTATCTAAATCCGGAATGACCGGTTCCTGGAACAGCAACGAGGCGCTCGCCCGGGTTCGTGGTGCCGAGTCACCGCTTCTATGAGTTCTTTCTGCGACACTCTGTCCGTCAGTCTCTTCGAACTCTATCGAACCATTTGATTGACGCGCCTGAGATCGATCTGCGCCACGGCCGCCACCAATCTGTTCTGCGGCCGAGGAAGTACTCGAACCGGACCGTTTCACAACAGAACTACGTTTCGACGCACTCTTTGCCCGAGTCCGTGAACGTCTGGTGCCGGCGGACCTTACGGTTCCGGATTCAGACGAACGTCTTGCAGCGCCCTGCTGTTCCTTTTCTTCATCGGATTCGGCAGCTTCATCACCCTGGTGTTGGTCTTCGCTTTCCTCCACTGTCAGCTTCATAGCGGCACCCGCGGCACCCGCACCTCGTACCACACGCCGGCCCACACGCCGGCGGCGTGGAGCAGATGCCTGCACCTCTGTATTGTTTTCCGCTTCAGCGCCACTCATGGAATCGGTGTGGCGTTCATCTTCCAGTTTGACCGACGGTTGTTCAGCCTCTTCTTGTGTTTTTTTACGCACAATGCTCCTCGCGACGCGCTGCAATCACATCGCCTTCCAGCCGCTCACGCTCCCACTCCGTGCTCTCACCACGGTCGCGCAACAGTCGCGCACGTTCACGGCGCATAAAAGTCATAACTGCCGATGGCGGACACCGTCACTCACGTTCAAGCACGCAAGGGGATCGACGCCATCGATGCTTCGGCGGTTTGCAGAACCGCCGCTATTCAGTATAAGCCATAAGCACCCCGAGTGCGAACAAATGGTCGTATTTCCCCGCCCTTTCCTATTGCGATTCGACAGAGAAGGCCCGCCACCAACGGCTCCAGCCGGCCCTAACGGCAGCGAGTGGCACCACCAAGCAGCGGCTTTTCCGGCAAAATCTTGTCTATCAGGAACAGCAGCAGACCGAGCACCACGAAGAACACGAGGCACCCTGCCACATTGACCACTAGCTGGGGCACACCAATCCTCGTCAGATCGATGAAACCGTAAGGGTACGGGTTGCCACCTGCCTCGGGTCCGGAATGAGGCCAAAGCGCGGCACGGATCAGCACGAACGCAAGATAGAACGGGAAGTAGATGAGCCAGGAAAAGATATAGTGCCACTTGAAGCGTCGGTGCGCGTCGAAGAACAGGAAATCAATGGTGGCCATGATCGGCACAGCACGGTGGAGGATCTGGTTGGTCATGATCCCGAAGACATATTTGGCCGTTGCGGGATTGGCAGGCGGCAGCAGCACAGCGGCGATGACGCCGGTGATGATGATGTAGAGCGTGAGCACGCCCTTGAGCCATGCCGGCGGTTGCTTGCCGTCGATGAGGGTGGCCATGCCCGCCCAAACCATGACGAGTCCAAGCACAAAATTCGTTTGGTAGGTAAAATATGTCCAATAACTCGTTGCGACCCATGCCACACTTGTCCATGTGAGACACAGAAATGCAATGCACAAACGGTATATCCCCACAAAATACTTCATGAGCCTTAAGTGTAAATGAGACCACAGAAATAGGAAACAGGGCAATCCGTTATGGCTCACTTGAACGTACAAGCAATCGTCAAACTACACAATTATAATAGGGGTCAACGCTTCACACCTACGACCCGTTTAATTTCCGTACGATTCTGCGGAAAAGGCCGCTCCTTATACTGGATTTGCGCGATGCGGCGTAATCGAAATAGTGGGGCAAAAGACCACACGAAGGGAATTGAGGTGCCGTGATGTTGAGAACCAACCAGAAGCAGCCTATGGAGAACGACCAGTAGGTTCGTTTCGATCCCAACAACACCGCAATCGGAAAGGGCAATATGACCAGCAATTCATCAACCAACACGTTCGAGTCGGCGACTTCCGCCATGTACTCGCCGGCGCTCATGACCGACATGTACGAATACACCATGCTCGATGCCGCGCTCCAGGACGGCACTGCAGACCGCAAAAGCGTGTTCGAGGTCTACACGCGCCATCTGCATGAGGGACGCCGATATGGCGTAGTGGCAGGCACGGGGCGCATCCTCGATGCGCTCAAATACTTCCATTTGAGCGATGACGACCTAACGTTCATGGCCGACAACCACATCGTGAGCCCCGAAACCATCACGTGGCTGGAAAATTTCCGTTTCACCGGCACCATCCGTGGCTACCGCGAAGGCGAAATGTACTTCCCCAACTCCCCCATCCTCCAAGTGGAAGGCACATTTGCGGAATGCACCTTGCTGGAGACACTCGTGCTCTCCATCCTCAACTACGACTCGGCTGTGGCAGCGGCGGCCTCACGCATGAGCACCGCAGCCAAGGGCCGGCCTTGTATGGATATGGGTGGGCGGCGCACCAACGAAGGCGCAGCCGTGGCAGCAGCCCGCGCGGCGGTGGTCGGAGGATTTGGGGGCACCTCAAATCTGCTGGCCGCCAAGCTCTACGGCTTGAAGCCGATCGGCACATCAGCCCATTGCTTCACACTGCTGCACGACAATGAGCGAGATGCCTTCCAGGGACAGGTCGACGCCCTTGGCAAATCCACCACATTGCTGGTGGACACGTACTCCATCGAAGAGGCTGTGAAGACAGCCGTTGATGTGGCCGGTCCGGAGCTCGGCTGCGTGCGCATCGACTCCGGAGACCTCGGGTCCATGGCCCAACGTGTACGCGGCGAGTTGGATGCCTTGGGCGCAACGAACACCAAAATCACCGTGACCAACGACCTGGACGAGTATGCTCTGGCCAGCCTGCAGTCCGCACCTGTGGATTCCTATGGCGTGGGCACCATGTTGGTCACCGGCTCGGGCGCACCCACCTGCGCCATGGTCTACAAGATGACCGAACGCGAGGGCTCGGACGGCGAGATGGTTCCCGTAGGCAAGAAATCGAAGGACAAGGCCAGCGTACCCGGACGCAAGTATGCCTACCGCTCCTATGAATACAACCTGGCGAACACCGAACACGTGGTCTCCGGCAGTGAGGAGAAACTCGCCGAATTCAGCACGCCAGGCGACAAGACTTGGGAGAATCTGCTGGTGGACTACATGGTTGACGGCCAGGTGGATCCGCAGTATCAGGGGCACGATGCCATCATGAACGCCCAAGCCCTTCACACCAAGCAGCTGAGCCGTCTGCCGATCACCGCACAGTCACTGATGAAAGGCGACCCGGCGATCCCCACGCAAATCCAGGTATTGTAACAAGACGAAATCCGAAACCGAACCGCGTGACAAATTTGGGCCGCCTGTATTCCCGATATACAGGTGGCCCAAATTCATGTCCATTGCGTACACATTAATTGCCCCTGAATACGAGGGCAAGTACGTTTCAGTCGAAAATACGGCGTGAAAAGACTGAATTGCACTCACTTAAGCGGTATGTAACTTAAGCGGGTACAATTCGGTCATCTTTACATCAAAAAACGACTGAAATGTACTCACTTCAGGGTGTAGAACGACATAACAGGTACAATCCAGTCACTCGGTGCCCAGCAGATACAGACTGGCGAGAGCGCAACAACATAATGGGTGCAATCCGGCACTGCATAGGCAGACAATGCGCAATCAGCCAGCCATCTGTTCATAGATGCGCTTGCATTCAGGGCAAACGGGGTATTTGGAGGGGTCGTGCCTGGGCTTCCAGATCTTCCCACACAAGGCCACAACCGGCCTGCCAGTACGACGGGACTCCTCAAGCCTGCCTTTGGTGACATAATGGGCGAACCTATCGGCATCACCGTCATCGCTTTTCTGACGTTGCTCCTCGGTCTTTGGCCTCTCGAGCACCGCCGTTCCTCCACTTTGGTAAGGAGAGTCGGGATTCACGGGAGTATCGGCATCGGGTCCATCATACGTACCGAAGGCAGATGCAGTATCCAGAAAACAGACGGCACGGCTCAACTCACTGGGCACAAATGACGCATCGCGCGCCGAAGGCGACTCTGTCCAAGCCAGACCCAAAGCAATTGACTCCACCATATGCTCACATCCCTTCGATGCGCAAGAATTCACAACATCCGAACCACAATAATAAGTCCAAAATAAGTCCAACTACTTAGTATACTTTGCGCCATTGTCTTCCATAGGGTGCAATAACGGTTCGCAGCGAGCATTTCCGTTGCCATTTGCAGTACGTGGAACATACGGTTATCACACTTGCGCGCTATCCTTGGAACCATGACTATAGCAGTGTGCCCCGGCTCTTACGACCCTGTGACAGCCGGTCACTTGGACGTAATCGAACGAAGCGCCCGTATCTTCGGCGAAGTTCATGTCTTAGTAGCCGTCAATTCGGCAAAAACACCATTGTTTTCGCCGCAAACCCGCGTGGACATCATCCGTAGAGCCTTGAAGAAGGACGGGTATTCAGGCATAACGGTGTCATTCACCCACGGTTTGGTAACCGATTACTGCACGAAAGTGGGAGCCACCGCCATTGTCAAAGGACTGCGACAAAACGGCGACTATGAGGCAGAATTGGGCATGGCTCTGGTGAACCGCAAGCTTTCAGGGGTGGAAACCATATTTCTGCCCGCCGACCCGGTGCTCGAACACATCTCAAGCTCAATCGTCAAAGACGTGGCACGCCACGGCGGAGACATCACCGGCATGGTGCCCAACTGCGTAGTTCCCATGCTTACCGAAGCACTGGCGCAAGCCGACCAAAAGGAAAGTCACCATGACAACAGAACGTGAACAAGGTTCAATGCCTGCAAACACAGACTCAAACGACGATATCGACGAAGACATCACGAATGAGAGCAAACCTGTGAAGGCGAGCGACGGGCAACATGTACCAGCCGCCTCCTCAGATTACGAAACCGGGCGCACAGCCGACAAATCCACAGACGGAATAAGCGACGATACAAATAACGTCAGGACAGTCTTACCCAACACCTTGCCCGACGCGAACGGGGGCGGCCAGGCTCCTAACGGCAAAGATCATGCAGAAGACGACGAATACGGCACACAACATGAGCAGTATCAAAGCGCCACCTACTCCTCCACAACCGTCAGCCAGCAAAGCCGGGAGTTCGGCGTGCACAAACCGCAACGGCCGATTTCAGACGACGACTTGCCTGACTTGAGGGAAACAGACAGCACGGAGAACGACGGCCAAAACCGCAATGCAGCACTGAACCATGACGAATTCACAACGGTGTACGACGTCATCGACGAGCTGGACGGCATGCTGGAGAATGCCAAATCCGGCATCCTCTCCCCCAACATGGCGAAAATCGATCGTGAGGAGTTTTCAAATAAGCTCGGAGCATTGAAGACCATGCTTCCGGTGCAGCTCGAGCGCGCCTCGTCTCTTATGCGAGAGGCTGAAAGAAGACTCAACAACGCCCAAGCGCAGGCCAAATCCATTGTGGCCGAGGCACGGAGCACGGCCGTGCAGACACAAAAGGAAGCAGAGGAGCAGGCACAGTTCTTGGCGAGTCACGAACGGGTTACGCAGCTGGCGCAAGAGCGGGCACGGAGCATTGTGGCCGATGCCCAGGCGCAGGCGACAAAACTGGTGCAGGGAGCCGACGGCTACTGCAGCAGCGTCATGGGCAGTCTGCAGGAACAGCTCACCAAATACGGCAATGACGTAGCCAACGGCATTAACGTGCTCAAGCAGCGTGAAGAGGAGGCTGCCCGGCAGCTTTCGCAAACGCAAACAGAGCGAAACCAAACGGTACAATCCGACCGGGGCAACGGGAATTCCGCTCAGAGCGCTAGCGGGAAATAGCATGGAGTGTGCAAATATCATACAATGATTCCAGCAAGAATCCCGGTGGATTTCGTTTGCGGCACTCATCGACAAGAAAGCAACGTAACGTATGAACACACACGAAAAGCAAGAATCCATTCAAGATAGGCACGCCCATCCCGACCAGTCGCCTTGGGCACTGGCTGTTGGGGAAGTAGCCTCCAGGCCCGGTCAAAGCAAGAGCATCAACACCAACCTGCCTGCTCCCAGCGGCATCGGCGACGAAGTGATCGGCATCAAGGAAGGCGAGCCTGTGAACGTAAGCGGATCCTTCGATTCGATTGCTGATGGCTTGGTTTTCGCCGGAACGCTTGACGCTCCCGTTCATGCGGAATGCACTCGATGCCTTACCCCGATCAACCGTAGTTGGAAATTCGACGTCGTCTCCTTCTTCCCCTATGACTCCGCTGTGGCGGCATCGGCAGCGAACCAACCACGTGGTGGCAGGCGTACCGCAAAAGGCGAATACGACATCGTTGCGGATCAGGACGAATCAGAGGACGTATACCCGCTGAGCCCTGACAAGGAATACGCCGATTTCGAGGCGCTATTGCGCGACACACTTGTAGAAGGACTCCCCCTACAGCCCCTATGCAGGCCGGACTGCCAAGGTTTGTGCCCACAATGCGGCGTGAATCTCAATGACAATCCTGGCCACCACCACGACGTGACGGACGACCGGTTCTCGGCGTTGCAGGGACTTAAGGAGCAGCTTGAGCAGCAGGAACGTGATTCAACGGGCAGGAAAGCCTAAGCCCCAGCCACCAAGACACGGCTGGAGGCGAAATGTATGGAAGCCACGTTAGAATATACTTCGCTTAAGCACGTAAGTTCGAACGAATAGAGGATTATCATGGCACTGCCAAAGTACAAGACTTCGCGAGCCAATACGCATACACGCCGTTCGGCGTGGAAGGCGCAAGCGGTGAAGACCGTGGCCTGCCCCAACTGCGGAGCACCAACCAAGGCCCACATGGCTTGCCCGAGCTGTGGCTCCTACAACGGCCGCATCTACCGCGAAGCCATCAGCGCGACGCTGAGCAAGTGAGTAAACGCGCCAGCAATAAACACATGGCATCTTGAAGAACCCTACCATCGACGGGTGGTGGGGTTCTTTTGGTATGAAATATGGGAAAAGTGTGGCTTCGCATATGAAAAAGCATGATTCGACTGTGCCAATTCGTTCAGTGAGCACGTTCCCACGGTAAAGGACGTAACAACCATCTGACAATCGTTGGAAAATCAACGTCTTAGAATCAAGGATCCTGTAGGTCAGCGTCAAAAGCACACACTGAACAAACAGCCCTTTGCAGGCCAGACTTTTGAGGTAACAATATGACAGAATCAGACAAGCGATCCACATCGACCGCTGAAAACAGCAAGCAAGATAACGGCGGCTACGGTACCACGCACCTAGCAGCAGCCGAGGCCGGCACCCGCGAGGAAGAGCGTGGCAATGCAGCACGTGATGCACTGCTGAACCGTTTGGGCACCACACTTTCGCCCGACATCATGGTGCAGGCACTCACCCATCGCTCATTCTCCCACGAGCACGAGGGAGCACCAAACTACGAACGATTGGAATTCTTAGGCGATGCCGTGCTTGAACTGGTGGCAACGGAAACCCTGTACCGAGACCACCCCGACATGAACGAAGGGCAGCTGGCCAAGATGCGGGCGGTGGCAGTAGCCGAACCAGCCCTTGCCAAAATCGCACGGGAGAAACTGCAGGTGGGTCCCTACATCCTGCTCGGACACGGCGAAATGGAAGACCACGGATCCGAGAAAAGCTCGATTCTCTGCGACATCACCGAGTCGCTCATCGGGGCAACATTCGTGGAGCACGGCATTGACGAGGCGCGTAAAGTGGTGCATCGACTTGTGGACGATACGCTGGCAGAGGTGGCCACCGAAGGCCCCGCACTCGATTGGAAGACATCATTCACCGTCAAGGCACACGAGATGGGACTCGGCGAGACCTGCTATCGCATGGCTGTGGGCGGCTCACAGACCGCGCCGGAGTTCACCGCCGAGGCGATGGTGAGCAGCTCGGACAAAGTGCTGGGCCGCGCCACCGGTAGCAGCAAGCGCAAGGCCCAGCTTAAGGCGGCGGAGATGGCATGGCACGAGCTCGATGACCATCCCGAAGCGCACCCGGCACTGCACGAACATCTCCGCAAACGCCATCACAAGGGCTAAAGTTTTCGGAAATTCATTCAGCGAGCACTTTTCCATAGGAATGGCTGTTTTCTTACATTCAGGAACATTGGAAAACGGCCGTTTCTGTTTTTGTCTTGCCAAATTTCCAAGAAAAAGTGCTCACTGAATGAATTCTCTCCTCTAAAAATCAGGATTCTACATCACTGTGACGGCGTCACAAATCAAAGGTCGACGCTCCACTCCCTCATTTACTTATTCTGTTTCCCGCAACCTGCTACCAATCACGACAATGAATGTCGCTTTTGGTAGCAGAAAGGATTACTCAATCTGCTCGGAGAGATCCATCCATTCGGCTTCCAAGGCCTCGGATTCGGCCGTGTTGGATTGGAGTTGTCTATTGAGCTTGGCAAGCCCCTCAAAATCGCTAGGGTCGTAAGTGGCCATCTGTGACTCAATATCCTTCTTTGCCTCTTCCAGCTTGGCCAACTTACGCTCGATGGCGGAGACACGGCGGGTGACATCGTGGAAGGCCTTTCCTGTCAGCTTGGGCTCATTGTCTGAGGCACTATCATCTGCACTTCCGGCATTGGAATCATGGGATTTGCCGCCATCCGCATCTGAAGAACGACCTGAACCCGCCGAACCGGACTTGCGTTTGCCTACGTTTCCAGCATTTCCGCCGTTGAGTTCATCAAGGGTCTCACCATGCTCGATGCGCTGCACCATGTCGAGGTAATCATCCACCCCACCAGGCAGATGACGCACCTTGCCGCCGATGAGTGCGAACTGCTGGTCCGTGACACGCTCAAGCAGGTAACGGTCGTGCGAGACCACAATGAGCGTACCAGGCCAGGAGTCGAGCAAATCCTCCATAACGGCGAGCATGTCAGTGTCAAGGTCGTTGCCCGGCTCATCCAGAATCAGAACGTTCGGCTCATCGAGCAGAATGAGCAACAACTGCATACGGCGCTTCTGACCGCCGGAAAGGTCTTTGATGGGTGTCATCAACTGGGCGGCGGAAAAACCGAGCCGCTCCATGAGCTGGCCCGTGGTCACTTCCTTGCCATCGAGCTCGTAGGTGGGCTTGTAACGGCTCAAAACCTCCTTGATCTTGTATTTGCCAAGTTTCTCCAGCTCATCAAGCTGCTGGGAAAGCACGGCGAATTTGACCGTCTTGCCGATTTTCACATGGCCTACAGTGGGCTGCAGACTGCCATCGATAATCTTGAGGAGGGTGGATTTGCCCGCGCCGTTGGCACCAACGATGCCAAAACGATCGCCCGGGCCTATAAGCCAAGTGACATCGTTGAGCACCTTGCGGCCCGAGATAGTGACGGCCTTGGCTGCAGAAGTGACTTGATTCGCCACTTCCTCCGGCTCTTTCTCTTCGCCAGCCTCGGAACCATCGGCGGATTGACGAACGGAATCAGCGGAACCTGCATGCCCAGCATCCGACTTTTCGTCCAGCTCATCATTCTTGCGGGTTTGCGGCCTGGCATCAACCAATCTTTCGTCATCCAAATCATTCACATTGAGCCGAACCGAACCAATGACCTTCGGTTCCTCGTATAACGCCGGAACCACATTGATCTGACTGGCTGAGGGGCTCTTGGATTCATCGGGGCCCTGTCCCTGTGCAGCGGGGCTTTTATCCGCCGATACGCCTGGTTCATACTGATAGATCTGGGTGATGCCGGTCAAATCGACCACCTGCTTGCCCAAACGGGACGTGGCCATACGTTTCAGTTCCAAAGTGTTGCGCAACGGCGGCACATCATCGATTAATTCGTGCGCCTGCTTGACATGGAACTTCTGCTTTGTGGCTCGGGCTCGGGCGCCACGGGTGAGCCAAGCCAACTCCTTACGAGCCAGATTGCGCCTGCGCTCCTCACGAATATCGGCCTGACGGTCACGCTCGACGCGCTGGAGCATATAGGCGCTGTAACCGCCTTCGAACGGGTCGATCACCCCGTCGTGCACCTCCCACATCGATTCACACACCTCGTCGAGGAACCAACGGTCATGGGTGACCAGAAGCAACGCGCCCTGCCCTTTGCCCCAGCGGCTTTTCAGATGCTCTGCAAGCCAGTGAATGGTGACGATGTCCAGATGATTCGTAGGCTCATCAAGTGCAAGGATGTCCCAATCTTTCAGCAGAAGCCTGGTCAAATCGACACGACGCCGCTGACCGCCGGAAAGGGAACCGACCTTGGCCTCCAGGCTCAGCCCGCCAAGAAGCGCCTCAACGATTTCACGCGAACGAGTGTCGGAGGCCCATTCGTAGTCTTGACGACCTTCGAGAGCAGCGGCGCGTACCGTGGCATCGTCATCCAAGGCGTCCCGTTGCCTCAAGATGCCGAAGGTGATGCCGTTCCTCCGCGTGACTTGGCCGGAATCTGGAGTGCGAGCGCCCGAAAGCAGCTGCAGCAGTGTAGATTTGCCGTCTCCGTTACGGCCCACGATGCCGATACGGTCCCCCTCATTGACGCCTTGCGTCACATCGGTGAAGATGGTCTTGGTGGCAAATTCCAGAGATACGTGTTCAAGTCCCAAATCAAAAGTAGGCATAATAAGTTAATGGTAACGCCCACGGCGGGCATTGCACTTGCGCCAAAGCAAAACCTCACAGTCATAGCCGCATTCGGCAGAACCCGGAACAGGCTTGGGCCTCATCACAATGCAATCTGGCACAACAGCAGACAATACCCATTCAGCTCAATCGCGGACACCAGACATCTCCGCTGAGCCAACCAATGCGCTCGGCTTCATGAGTGGATGATGTCAAAATCCTCTCGAATACGTCTATAATGTCTGCATCGGTTGCTCCGCAACGTTCTATTGTCATCACGCTCAAACACGCCGACGAACCTGTACACCGATTCATTGGACATCGGATCGAACATGTACATGAACACAATGCGCCGTTCACCTGTCGCGTCATCCAACGCGTCGTGGCCCTCGTTGCGCTCGTATATTTCCTTGCCATCATCGCTGAGAACATTGTTCCACTGTCCTGCAACGGCGTGCCCCGCCACCGTACGCTTGGGGAACCAAGCACGTGCCGACCCCAAGTAATTCCGGACATGGAGGAGAGGGCGCTGCAACCCCTCATAACCCGCCTGGAAAATCACATTGCAGGCCTGGACCATGGTTCGGAAGCCAACGGCATCGTCAACACTGATGCGTTTCTTATCCCGGTAATACCGCTCCGGCGAATTGCTGGATTCTTCCCAAGGCCGAAAAGCCCCATCGACCTGCATCTCACGTTTGCGTCGTTTCAACCGCTCAACGACATTGTCGATCTGCTCATCAAAGTCTTGCAATGAAATCATGGAGTCGTCTACCATGTCGGGCTCATTGGTTCCCGGCACCCTCTTGAACACATCGACGTTGAGCGGCACATACTGCTCAACGTGGCGAACTTGATCCAAGATGTCTATGATGTCGATTCTGCGCGCCTCATCGCGCTCGCCGTTCGCCCGGTGATACATCTCATTGCACTCGATGCCCATGTTCAGCTGAGGAAAATACAAATCGATGAAATACCGGTGAGTGGAATCCTTGATGATCAGCTGTTGCGTGACAGGCTTCAGATCAGAGTCACCCAGCCTGTTCCACACGGCGTTCACCACATAATTCTCATAATCCTTGCGCTTCGTCCTTGATAACGTACGAACCGAATATCTGAGCTTGTCCATAAACCCTTCCTGGTAGACCGACTTGTAGGCAATACTATATATTCGTCAGCGACCCAGATCCCAGCATCATCATACAGCCGCGTCGACGGGACATCTGAGATGCAGATCGATTAGCAGATACAGAACATTCAAACACCGCAACACGCCAAGAGGCGAAATCAGCCAGGCACCTATCCACAGACACTTGTGTGGCTTTACTTCCACGTTCTCGCTCTGATACGTTGACTTCATCAAGACGAAGAAAGGAGGAAGCCTGTGAATTGGTATGAGCTGCTCAACACCGCCGTGCAACGTAGTGCCGACATCGCCACCGTCATCGGTGTGATCAGTGTGATCATGGCGGTCTTTACGTATCGCAAAACGGTGCGCTACCGAAGCCAGGACGACGAAATCCGATTGGTTGAGAACTCCATCAAGGTGATGGGAATCTTCAACGACATCTGCATTCCGCAAATGGCCACATACCAAAAGCGGTTCGAGGCAGACTTTGCCTTGCGTAAACGCAACAGCATCAAGGACGGGCAACACAAAATGCAGAATTCCTCGGCATTCCCCATGAATATATCCCTTGAACATCAGCTCCGACAACAGGCACAACTTACAGCAAACGTCGGATCCATATTCGAAAAGCTTGAGCAATTATGCACATACATCATCCACGATATGACTATGGACAGCATCGTATATGCAGACCTTCATCTACTCTTCATGGATTTCATCCAAAACAATAAAGACTCACTCAACGCGCTCACCACAGCAGACAGACCTTTTACGGGGATCCACCTCACTTACGAGCGGTGGCACAATCGTTCAGAACGGGATAGGATAGATTCAGCACAGGCATACTCTCATACGAAGGCGGGCATATTATGATTTTCCATAGACGCAAGCGTACAAAAGACTCTGAGCGTAATGCTGACCAGCTGCAGACAAGCAGCATCCCCAATGATGGGAAACCTGCAGAGATGAGCGAATACGACAAAGAAGTTGCAAGAGTCAATGCAATTCTCCTCAAAAAAGCAGAAAAAGAGACGCAAAGAATAATTGACGAACAGCGCGCCCACCCGCAGGTAGTCAACGTGTTTGCCGAGTATGACCACTTGCTGCGCAAGACATTTGGAGACTGAGCCGTAGGGAAATATGCAAAACTCCGTCATATCCTGTCAGAATTCGGCAGGATATGACGGAGTTTCTTGGTTGAGTGCCAGCTAGGCCTTGGCGACCTCGACCTTCAGCTCCTTGACATCTGCATTGGCAGAGACACTCATCCGCGTGGCGAGCGTCTCCTGGGCGATGAGATCATGGAACTGATCTACCTTCGGCTCGTCGACGGCAGGCACCGTGAGCGAGAGCACGATGCGGTCGGTGACATCGAGACCGGCGGCCTTACGGGCGTCCTGCACCGCACGAATGGTGTCTCGAGCATAGCCTTCGGCCAACAAATCATCGTCAAGCTCAGTGTCGAGGATGACGAAGCCGCCGGAAGGCAGTGCTGCCGACACATCGTTCTTCTTGTCGGCCTCGCTCTCCTCCTCGACTTGATTGACCAGCGTGTATTCGCCATCCTGCAGCTCAATATCGCCGTCGGCGGTGTGAACCACAGGGGCGCCGGACTCGCCAACCCGCCAATCGCCGGATTTGGCGGCACGAATGGCAAACTGCACCCGTTTGCCAAGCCTCGGGCCGGCAGCGCGGGCATTGACTTTAAGGTCGTGCACAATCTTCAGCCCTTGCTTTGCGGCATCGGCAAGCTCGCAGAATTCAACGTCTTTCACATTGAGCTCGGACTTGAGCAGCGGCTCGTAGGCACGCACAGCCTCTGGATCCTCCACCAGAACGGTGAGCTTCGCCAACGGCTGACGCACACGGATCTGGCTGGACTTACGCAGAGACAACGTGGCGGAAACCACGGCGCGCACCTTCTCCATAGCCTCCACCAACGCAGAATCATCAACGAGCACCGCGCCAAGTTCGATGTCGGTGCCATGTTCCAGCTGACTCTCGGATTCGGCGTTCGCGCCTACGCTGCGGGTCTCCTCGTCCTGCTTGGTCACGAACGGCCACTCCACAAGATGAACGGACTCCCCACCCGTCAGCCCACGCCAAATGGTCTCGGCCTCCATAGGAGCCAGCGGAGCAAGCACGCGCATGAACACCTCAAGCACGGTGTACAGCGTGTTGAACGCATTCTCGTCCTCATTCCAGAAGCGCTCGCGCGTATTGCGGATGTACCAGTTGGTGAGCACATCGATGAAGTCCTGGGTTGCGGCGCAGGCATCGGAGATGGCAAACGTGTCGAGCGCATGCTCAACGGCGACGATCAGTTGACGCGTACGAGCCAAAAGATAACGGTCCATGCGTGGCAATCCAGCCACCTCGTCGGCACGCAGCCGGCGGGCCTCATAGCCGTTGCCGTGGTTGGCGGCATTTGCGTAGAGGGTGAAGAAGTAATACGAGCTCCACACCGGCAGCATGACCTGACGCACAGTGTCGCGAATGCCGTCGGCGGTGACGATGAGGTTGCCGCCGCGAAGGATCGGCGAGCTCATGAGGAACCAGCGCATGGCGTCTGAGCCGAAATCGTTGAACACACCGTTGACGTCCGGGTAGTTGCGCAGATGCTTGCTCATTTTGAGACCGTCGCTGCCCAGCACGATGCCGTGGCAGATCACGTTCTTGAACGCCGGCTTGTCGAAGAGGGCAGTGGCCATGACATGCAGCACGTAGAACCAGCCACGGGTCTGGCCGATGTATTCCACCACATAATCCGCCGGGAAGTGCTGCTCGAAGTACTCCTTGTTCTCGAAGGGGTAATGGAACTGGGCGAACGGCATGGATCCGGACTCGAACCAGCAGTCCAGCACGTCGCTGATGCGGTGCATATGCGACTTGCCGGTGGGATCGTCGGGGTTTGGCCGCGTCAGGTTGTCGATGTAGGGCCGGTGCATGTTGACCTTGCCTTCGCCGTCACGTGGGTAGTCGCCGAAATCGTTCTTCAGTTCCTCAAGCGAGCCGTACACGTCCACGCGCGGATGAGCCGGGTCGTCCGAGACCCACACAGGAATCGGCGAACCCCAGAACCGGTTGCGGGAGATGGACCAGTCACGGGCATTGGCCAGCCACTTGCCGAACTGGCCGTCCTTGACATTGCCGGGAATCCAGTTGATGAGCTGGTTGTTGGCGAGCAGGCGGTCCTTGATCTTCGTCACCGAGACGAACCAGGAGGAGACCGGCTTGTAAATCAGCGGAGTTCCACAGCGCCAGCAGTGCGGATAGGAGTGCACGTAGCTCTTCTCCTCGAAAAGCAGGGCGCGCCGTTCCTCCGGGATGCGGGCCAGCGGGCCATCGCCGTTGCGGAGGTTGCGCACGATGGGCATGTTCGCGTCGAAGACGTACATGCCTTCATAGTCCGGGCAGGCGGAGGTGAAGGTGCAGCTGGCGTCGAGCACGTCGGTGGAATTGATGCCGTTGGCGTTGAGGGTGTTCATATCGTCCTCACCATAGGGAGCCTGGTGCACCAGGCCGGTGCCCTCGACAGTGTCTACGTAGTCGGCGGTGAGGATCTGATAGGCGTTCGGGCCGGGGACGTGGCCTTCGGACTCCGCCTCGTCCCCGGCAAAGTACGGAAACACCGGCCAGTAGCGCCAGCCGGCCATCTCACTGCCCTTCAGCGTGCGAATCACCTCGTAGTTCTCGCCGAGCACCTTGGCATAGTTCTTGAGCGTGGGCTCGCCCAGGTAGAACTTCTTGCCGGCGAACTTGCCCTCGGTGGGGCGCACCTCCACGTAGTCGATGTCGGCACCGACCACGATGAGGAAGTTGGTGGGCGTGGTCCAAGGGGTGGTGGTCCAGAAGACGGCGTAGGCATCGTCCTCGTCGCGCAGCTTGACGGCAACCGAAACGGTGGTGTCCTGCCTGTCCTGATACACGTCATCGTCCATGCGCAGCTCGTGCGCGGAGAGCGGCGTGCGGTCCTTGGGGCAATACGGCAGCACGCGGTAGCCCTCGTAGGCCAAGCCCTTGTCGTACAAGGACTTGAAGGCCCACATCACGGACTCCATATATGTGGTGTTAAGCGTCTTGTAGCCGTGTTCGAAGTCCACCCAGCGGGCCTGGCGATGCACGTAGGTCTGCCATTCGTTGGTGTACTTCAGCACGGACTTGCGGCAGGCATCGTTGAACTTCTCGATGCCCATCTCCTCGATCTGATCGACCGACTCGATGCCCAGTTCCTTCTGCGCCTCAAGCTCGGCGGGCAGGCCGTGCGTGTCCCAGCCGAAGACACGCTTGACCTTGCGCCCCTTCATGGTCTGGTAACGGGGAATCACATCCTTGGCATAGCCGGTGAGCAGATGGCCGTAATGCGGCAGGCCGTTGGCAAACGGCGGACCGTCGAAGAAGACGAACTCGTTGTCGCTGTGGTCGCCGGAAGGGTTACGCTCCACCGACTTGTTGAAGGTGTCGTCCTTGTCCCAATAGTCAAGCACCGACTCCTCAAGCTTGGGGAAACTCGGATTTGGCGCCACATGCTCCGACTGCCCGCCGACCGTGGCCTTGGGATAAACATGTGACAGCTCTTGTGCAGCCGTAGAATTAGTAGATTGGCTCACCGTGACGCTCCTCGCTCGCAGGTACATTCCTGCGAGGACGAACAGCCGAATTGCCGGCCGCCGCGGTACCACCCCGCTTGTTGCGCGTCTTGCTGCAGAAGCTTTGAGCACCCGCTACCGCAGAACTTGCCGACTAGCAACGCCATATACTTCAACATCAGCGCAACCGCTTGAAACGGGCTATGCGGGCCCACCCGTCGGTTCTACTAAGTCAACATTTCGAATCGCACACGCCACGTCAGTAACGCGAGCGCGACAACATCGACCGTTCTTCCGAAAGCTCCCCGCCGATAACGGATCAGTGCCTTTATAAGACTGTACTATAGCATCGTTGCCGGATGAGTAGGGCGCGATGACCATAGATTGAAAATCGCTGCCCACACCCGTACCAGCCAAGCAATGCCGCGGCCTTCTTCTTTAAACTGCTTGCGGACTAAGGGATGCATGATGACGGACCAGATACTCATTGACGGCCTTGCGGATGAGTGCCGACGTGCTAGTATGTTCGGCCTTCGCACTGCGCGCGGCCCAATCGGCCTGTGCCTTTGTTGTACGGACCTTCCAGTTCTCCTTGGCCGTCTGATGCTCATCAAGTCTGGGGCGGCCCACAAATATGGCCACGAGATCGTCATCGTTCATCGCCGGCGCATCCGAATCGCGATATATGGGGTGGCCGCCAGGCTCCAACTCGCCGGATTCGGCCATCTCAGCGAGCACGTCAGTCCGCTCGCGATCAGACATCGTCTCCCATTGTTGCCTGGATACCATATCCATCATCTTCCCTTTCGATACATGAGGTACCGCCATTTCGGCCCGACCGGCATGGCATGGAACGCATGAAGTGTGCCGTCATGCCACATGGAGACCGCAACCTCTAGCCAATCAGAGTTCAATGCCCCTGCATGCGGCGGACCAACGAACATGAATGTCGGCTCTCCTGGGATACCTTTGAAATCGTCATAAGCGTCGGCATGGAGCATAGCGTACCGTATCTCCTCGTCTTCACATCCGTGCTTTCGTGCGGACCGCTCGATTTCAATCAACATGAATATATCATACCACAAATTATGGGCACAAATAGGTAACACAATATTGTTCCGCCATCTTATGAAACAGCTGAGCATACAGAATAGGCACCGCCAATGCCAATGACCACCGCAAAAGATATGCTGGAAGCATACATTTATGTACATTTCCTCACATAACCATATGACGGATGAGAGCGGCTGCGTCGGCATCTGACAGAGACGAATCATGCTCACACCTCAATGATCCGTGGGGCCATAGAGCAATGAGGGGCTGAAATGACAGTATTGGGACTGTCTCGCATACAGTTTGCGATGACAACCATATTCCACTTCTTCTACGTGCCATTGACCATCGGCCTGGCCTTCGTGATCGCAATCATGGAGACCATGTACGTGGCCACGCGCAAGAAGATCTACTTGAACATGACGCGCTTCTGGGGGCGTATCTTCATGCTCGGCTTCGCAGTGGGCGTGGTGACAGGCCTCATCCAGGAATTCCAGTTCGGTATGAACTGGTCGAACTACTCGCGCTTCATGGGCGACATCTTCGGCGCCCCACTTGCCATCGAAGCTCTCCTCGCCTTCTTCCTGGAATCCACGTTCATCGGAGTCTGGGCATTCACTTGGAACCGGTTCAAGCCTGCGGTGCACGCCTGCTTCATGTGGATCATCTGGCTGGGCAGCACCGTCTCGGCGGTGTGGATCCTCTCGGCCAACAGCTTCATGCAGCACCCGGTCGGCTTCAAGATCGACCCGAACACCGGCGCCGCGCGAATGACGAGTCTCTGGGCCATCATCACCAACCCGCAGCTTTGGCGCGCGGTGCCCCACGTGTTCTTCGGCGCACTCATGACGGGCGCATTCCTCGTGGTGGGCATGAGCGCGTTCGGCCTGCTCAACAAAAAGCAGATGAGCGCCGCAACCGCCATCGAGACCAAGGAATTCTACGTCAAGTCCCTGCGCCTGGCTGCGGTGGTCACCGTCATCTCCTCGCTGCTTGTCATCATCACCGGCGACCTGCAGAGCGTGCAGGTGGTGCGCGACCAACCCATGAAATTCGCGGCGATGGAGGGCATCTACAAGAACACGAAAAGCCCTGCCCCGTGGATGGTCATCGGCCTGATCAACGAGCAGGCGAAGACGAGCAAAGGCATCCAGGTGCCGGCCCTGCTCTCGCTGCTGGCATACCACAGGCTCTCCGGTTCGGTGAAGGGCATGACAGCCATCAACCATGAGATGCACGCCAAATTCGACTCGCAGTTCGGATCGCGCGTGAACTACTACGTGCCCGCCACCACGCTGTTCTGGAGCTTCCGCATCATGGTGCTCATCGGCTTCGTCGTGCTCATTCTAGCGGCACTGGCCCTCTGGTTCACCCGCAAGTCCAAGAACACGCTGGCCGGCAGCCGTTGGAAACTTTGGGTGCTCGGCATCTGCCTGTACCTGCCGTTCGCGGGCAATACCGCGGGTTGGCTCATCACCGAGCACGGCCGCTACCCCTGGCTGGTCTACGGACTGATGACCATTGCAGACGGCATCTCGCCGCGCATGACGGTGCGCAACCTGCTGACCACAAACATCGTCTACTTCCTGCTCTTCGTGTTCCTGGGTGGAGTGATGATCTACTACTCGCGCAAGACGCTGCACCAAGGCCCGGATGCAACCGATGCGGAAGACGTCGACGGCACGACCAAAGCCAGAACGACAGCCGGGAAAAACCAATCAACACAGAAAACATTGACAGCGCAAGCAACAGCGCAGGTGGTCGAAAGCGCGCATGAGGCACAGCCCGCGCAAGTGATCGCACAAGGAAAGGCGGAACTGGCATGAGCTCCCTGACATTTGAACAGATTCTTTGGTTCGCGGCCATTGCGCTGCTCTTCGCAATGTTCCTCTTCTTCTCCGGCATCGACTTCGGAGTCGGCATGGCCACCAGATTCGTGGCGAAGAGCGACGGCGAACGCACACTCTACATGCGAGCCGTGAGCCCGCACTGGAACGGCAACGAGGTGTGGCTCGTGGCTGCTGGCGGCACCATGTTCGCCGCATTCCCCATGTGGTACGCCTCGCTCTTCTCCGGTTACTACATGCTGCTCTTCCTCATGCTTGTGGCGCTCATCGTGCGCGGCGTCTCCTTTGAATTCGCCGGCCACGCGGACGCCGGGGCGGAGCGCAGTTTCTGGCAATGGGCCAACTTCTTCGGCAGCCTGCTGCCGTCGTTCTTCTTCGGCATGTTGCTCGCCAGCCTCATCCAGGGCGTGCCCGTGGATGATATGGGAAACATCTGCGCCAACTTCGGCGACGTGGTGAACCCGCTCTCCGTGGTAGGTGGCATCACACTCACACTGCTCTGCTTCGTGCACGGACTGCACTTCCTTAGCCTCAAGCTGGGCAAGAAGCGCTCAAGCCGCATGCTCAGCGTCAGCCGCAAGGTCTATTGGGGAGTCGACGTGGCGCTGGTGGTATTGGTGGTGCTCGCGGCTCTGCAAACCGACTTCCTCAAGAAACGCACCGCCACCACCATCGCGTTGCTCCTAGTCATCGTTGTTGCCGTGGCAGCCGCCCAGCTGGCGGCACGTGCGCAGCACGGCGTACGGGCGTTCGTCTGCTCGGGAGTGACACTGCTGGCGTTCACGGCGTTCGTGTTCAATGGCATGTTCCCGCGCACCATCATCTCCAACGACGGCAGGCACGACCAGGTGTACTACCACGCCGCAGCCTCCGCCTACACCCTGCACGCCATGGCGATTGTACTATGCATCCTGCTGCCGATCGTGCTCATCTACTTCGCCTGGAGCTACTTCATCCAGCGCAAGCGCATCGAAAGCTGACGAAGCGTAAGGCCTAGCCGGTAAAGGCTAAATAGCCAAAATCATTCAATAGGACCATGCGACTGAAATATACACACCTACGAACGGGCCCGCTCACTACGTATATTGAGTGAGCGGGCCCGCTTGCAACGGCAACCAGCGAATCAGCGCTTGCTGCGCACCTTCATACTGATTACCTTGCGACGAAGGAACACCGCGGCAATAACCAGCAACAGCGCTGCAAGAATCCGCAGAAGCAGAATGGCCAACGAACCGGTGAACGGCAGGCCGGACTGCCCCGGCACCGGCACCACATAATAGTCCACTGTAGTGCTTGCCCAGCCCGGATCGGCCTTCTGCACCGCGTTGCTTTGTGCGTCTCTCAGCGCATTGTTCTTAGCCTGAGTTTCAGCTGCAAGGATAGCAGATTTCTCCATATCCTCGTCAGACCAAGGTGTCACTCCGTCGTCCTGATACTGCAATGGAACCACACCGGAGCCATCGCTATTACCAGATACATTTGATGAATCACCCACCTTGCCTGCGGAAGTCTTCACTTGAGCACCTGCCTTTGCATTATGAGCCGTGGCATAACCGGTAAACGAACCATCAGCATTCTTGACGGCATATTCATTATCGAAGGTAATGGCACTCTCATCCGAAGTCACCGAAATCTCAACCGGCCGGTTGCCGTTATCGAGCAACTTTGGGAACTGTTCCAAGGAACCGTCGCCGTCTACCTTGCTCCAACCAAGCACCTTCGTGGGCGACGGAACGCTTGGAGCGTCAAGAGTACGCCCAGCCCGCAGATAAAATTTCGTCGGCTCCTGAAGAACGTTGTCCGGAGCACTTGAAGTGGAGTTAGTCTTGTAAAAGCCAATCATCACAAACGGACTAAGCTCGTAGACCCCGACTGCAGGCACGTTTCCGGAAACAGAGAACACGCTGGAACGACGAATAAGCTCGTTCCAAGAGAACGTCTTGTCGTCTTGGCCGGTGCCGACTGTGATATCACCACTGCCAACGGCGGACCACTTCTTGTCCGCGGCATTCACTGTGATGGGTTTCCCATCAGGACTCATATCGCCATCTGGGTAAGAAAGAGCATAATTCGCATCCTCGTTTGTATTAAGAGTAACATTCTGCTCTGGATCGCCCGTATTGCTGCGAACGGAATCCAAATCCTTGAAATAATCGGACTGGAACTTCTTGCCCAAGCAAATCCTATTGAGCCAAGGCAAGCCGGAGAACATGTTGCGATACCGGTTATCAGCCACTCGTTCCTTCTGAGCGGTGAAGTCGTAGAGCACGGACGAATCAAGCGCATCGGCATCCAGCTCGATGAGCCCTGTGCAATCGGCGAACATCCCTTCGAAATGATCCACATTTCTGGTGTCGAACGATGAAATATCAAGCTTATGCAAGCTTGAGCAGTTGGCGAACATATGACGCACATCGCCTCTGCGTACATTACCGTATATATCGTTGCTTGACAGCGCCATCTGCAACCCACTGAAATCGGATTTCAGCTGCCCCGCCTGATTCGTCAGACCTGTACAGTCTTCAAACATGCTATGCACGTCAACCAAGCTGGTGAATGCCTTATCGTCTTTCGGCATGGAAAAGACAGCCAGATTCATATCCGAGTAAAACATGCCGGCAGCGTCAGTCACACCGCTGAAATCAACTTGATTGCACACCGTTCGTACAAATGCGGGGATGCCAGTATGACTGAACATGTACGATGTGTCAGTCAAACTTCGAGAGGTCGTTGTGCCAGCCATATCCAACGACCGCAACTCGGCACAGCCACTAAACATTCGGCTCATTGAAGTTACAGCCGTCAATGTAGAGCCCTGAGATTGAAAAATCTGCAGCTTTGAACAATTGTCAAATACACCTTCCATGTTCCCCAGATATTGCACGTTAAGATGATTCATCCATACATTTTCCAGCGCCGTGCAACCGTTAAGAATCTCACCAATATCACGCAGATCCGGAATATGGAGATTACTAGCGTCGAACCATCTCAGACTGGTATCACCCTCGAACATCTTCACAAGTCCCTCGGCTTTTGAAAGATCCACCTGTGCATTCTCCGCAATATCGTCAGCAGAACAGGTCACCTTCTTCTGATCAGCCTCATCATCAGGATAACCCACGGAACCTGGCGCATTGGCTGGAACTCCGGCATAGCAGGAAAGCCGAACATATTTTAGTTTCGCGCAATTTGAAAACATACCCTCCAATGAGGTAGTGTTCGTCAAATGAAGCGAAGTCGCGTTGAACGCAGTCAGATTCTGACAGTAGCTGAACATATAATCGGCTTTGTAAATACCCGTCATATCAAAGTTCGAGCCAATCTGCAGATCATCGATTCCCGAGCCAGAAAACATATAACTGGCATCAATCCCCGGTACATTATTCCCGTTATTGTCCTTGATGACTTCACCACCAGCAGGAAGACCTGGAACATCGCCTGAAACCAATTGTCCTTGATCGTTGAAGTGAGGGAGAATGAAATTTCGGCCGAGAAATGTATGACGCAAAGCCTTGCAATTATGAAACATATAGCTCAGGTCGGTGACATGCGCAAACACTGCCGCATCTGGCTCAAACCGCTGAAGATAATTACAATTATCAAACATACCGCGAGCATTCGTAACGTTGATTCCACCTACAATCCCTGGTGTGAATGAATACAGATGGGTATCGTCAAACATGTAGGAAACGTCCTTCAAGGCATTGGCACTCAGACCGCCTACATTGGCACCATATATGTCCTTAATATGATCAGCATCCTGATGGATACCTAAATGCTCACAACTTTTAAACAAAGAGCTCACAGAAATTGCGCCATTGATATTCAGGTTTTTGAGGTTCGCAGTTTCCAACAGATAGCAATACTGGAAAGTTCCTGTCAAATCCGACACACCGCTAATATCGACATGCTCCTGTGGCGACGGATGCTGCGAAGACAAATCAATCGTTGTCAATGCAGAATGGGCAAACAGACTAGACAACTTGGCACCGGCAGGAAACACTGCCCGACCGAGAAAGTCAAGAGTACAATCCAATCCGCTTCGCTCATCCTTGCCTTCAGCGCCATCAATGCCATCAGTATGTGCCACACATGTTTTTGGAGCACTGGTCGAAGTCCCACCGGCAGCTGCAAGACCTTCGACCATGCCGATGGATGCGTCGTTCGCGAACATGCTTTGCCAAAACACAGCACTGCTTATCTCGGCCAAGTTCTCGTTATCAGCCTGCTCATTGATCGAATCACTCGCAATCTGCCCAGCCGTCACATGCGCGATATTGCCAAGTCCCTCCACAGTCCGCAGATTCGGAAGAAACTGAAACAAGCCAGCTCTACGTTGATGACTATCCGGTGCAGGAGAGACCAAACCATAATCGTTTGAGACCAGCTTTGTGCTCCATGTCGGCCAAATCTTGCGAGGATAGGCCACGAGACAATTATCACTTCCGCTACAAGCTTGGCCGTCGGTGGTCTCAATCTTCGCCTTCGTCACCGAAACGCCAACGGAGACGAACTGCTTTGGCACAGGGTGCTGAGCATTCGGTGCTGCAGCGTTGGCATCAGACATGTCAGTAAACGTTTGGGCCGACATGAGCCCTGGCTCATCTTGCGGCAATTTACTTTTTACCGCTTGCCCATAAACTGGATTCTTTGGATCTATTGCAGCAGTCTCAAGCCAAGAATAGCTAGGAGTATCATTGGCTGGCTTAATCTCCAAGACACAGTCATCGCCGAATTTCGCTATCTGCCACTGGTAGCCATCGGCATTTGGAGAGGCAGGCCCACCAACTCCCCAATTACTGCTCTTCGCAGCATAACACACACCCAGAGCCGGTATGTCTTTCTGAGAAACCGACATATTGGAATCATCATACATACCATCATTCAGCTGACTCGCAGGATCCAGAGGGTCATAATCAGTATCACTGAGAGCCCCAGCACTCCGGCTTGCAACAGCACGAACCTTATGCGGTTGAGACGAAGAGGGAACCGAGCCTGGCGCCGGCGAATCGGCAGCAGACGCACTGATGGAGTTTGGCAAGATTGCAAAACCAGCGCATACAGTGGCAAGTGCAGCCATAACTGCACAACACACCTCTATGACGCGCCACAGCCCGGCTTTCTTACAACGTTGCTCCATAGCATTACTCCCTTGTCAATGATTACTCTACACAATCGACACAATGCTGTTGTGCCTGCAGCTGGGCAGCGGCAGGCACAACACATCCTCTAAATCATCAGACTATCTTCACTGCAAACTTCATCGTGTCCACCACGTTCGTGTTTGCATGCCGATACCTGACAATCAGCTCACACTCGCCTTTACTGCCAACGGGCATAATTTTCCAGTTGTTGCTCTGCAAGCGCTCAATCGGAACCTTCTGTCCGTCGAGCTTCGCCGAGATGACGACAGGATCGGGCTCCGGATTGCCACCCTCGTTGCGCAGCCACCGGAAGTTCACCGTATCGCCTTGCTTGAATATGAGCGTGTTCAGTGAAGGCCGGGACCAATGCGCCGTCAGCGTCAAGTCGCCCGACACACGGTCAGTAGCGAAGTCAAACGGACGATTGCCGTCGAACCAGCCATCGAAGATGTACCCGTTGCGGTGCGGGGTGACAGGGACCCTCACCAAATCGTCGGCATTGGCAAAGTACGGGGCAGCCACAGGCACACCATCATTCATCACGTACTGAATCAGATACTTTTTGGGGCTGATGGTGACATGCGACTCCTCGGACTTGTAGCCGCCAAAGCTGTACTCCTGGAATGCCGTCGCCACGGCCGTGCCCCTCGCCAGCAGCTCGTCCGCAAGCTCCGGAGCCCTCACAGCCAACACAGTGGACACGCCACGCTCGTTGCCCTTCAACGGGTTGTACACGTCCATCGCACCGCCCGCGTCGCAGCCCGACTGCGAGCCGTCCGCGTTCGAGCTTACCGGCCACGTCACCAGCTTGAAATAGCCCGTCAGGTCCGACTGCAACGCCTTCGCCTTCGCGAAGTCGACGGACCCGTCAGCGTTCTGCGCCGGGGCCAGGCTCCCGTCCGCCCTGCGCGCCACCAGCCTCCGGCCATCATTGTACTGCACGTACTGCGAACCGTCCTCACTGCCCTTGTTCGCCACCGTATCCTCAAGCTGCGCCTCCGGCGTCAACGCCTGCACCGGGAACCAATGTCCGTTCGTCGCCAGGCCGATCCACTGGAAATAGTACTTCGACACCTCCGAGCACGCGTTCCTCGCCGTACCCTCCGACGGATTGTACCAATCCACAAAGAACGACTTCGCCGGCGCCGTGCCACGCGGCTCCGTCCTCGTGGCCAAACCATTGTCCGTAATCAGACCCCAATTGGTCTGACGGCCACTCCACAGCTCGCTCGGATGGGCGTTGCCAAGAGTAGTGGCATTATCCCAACCAACAGCCGCAAGAGGGCCACTGCATTTATCGGCAGTGTTCTTGGAATCGCACGCCACACCTGAATAAAGCCGAATAGGATACTTATCCTGGGTAAGATCATTCCAATAGTTGGCATTCACACCATTGATACGCTTAAGCGCCTCCTTGGCATCCTTGTCGTGGCTATCGCCCACAGGGTTGGTGTCAGGATTAAACAAGAAGTCATCCACACGTACAGGGTCGACACCATCGAAAGGACTGTTGACCACAGCGTAGATGTGGAGCGTCTTCCCGACACCATTGAGGGTGTTCCTCTGGGCACCGGAGTCGTTGTAATTCGTATCGCCTTCCATGGAGATGGTGATGTAATCGAACTTTCCACTGTCATCAGCGGAGATGCCACGAATCGTATACATGGCATCCTCGTTACGAGCCCACCAATACGAAGCATCCTTCATATTGATGCTGCTGTTTTCACCCAGATTGTCACTGCCGAGGGTGTTGACATAGGAAGCGGAGCGCATGGTTCCGTCGGTGTAGTTGTAGAACATCTGCAGACCACACTCACCTATGGCATCACGGCCATAATTCCCCGGATTCCTGACATCGTAGCCAGGCTGGGCACCGCCCACGGGGCCGATGCAGTTGGGGTTCACGTCGCCGTGGGCCACGCGCATCACGAAGTCGGCGCGAAGCTCATCGTTCCAAGTGTCAACCTTGTTGTTGTAGGCCAGCATCTTCACCATCTGAGGCTTATGGTCGCTCGCAGCGAGACCAGTCGCCTTGGTGTGGCGAGAATCGACCTTGAAGGGGACTGCCTTGGCGTCGGAAGGAGCAGACTCGTTGAAGTTGTAACCCTCAAACGCCGTGTCGAGCGTCCAACCTTCAGCCATAAGCTCATCGACCTTGGAAGGATCGTTGGCAGCCATGTATTCACTGATGCCGTTTTCGTTGCCATACAGCGGGTTATAGACCTTGCGCATGGTGTTGGAAGCATTGCTGTCCGCGATGCAGCCGTTGATGTTGCCGTTCCTATCCGTGGAAGTGGGCCAGCTGACGAGCTTGAAGTAGCCGTCGAGACCCTGCTCCTGCTTCGCCTTGGCGAAGTCGATGGAACCATCGGCGTTCTGAGCATCGCCGTCGCCCATGATCGTTCGGTCAGGGTTGCTTTCGAGCGGTGCATTGTAGGACACATCGTTGGCGTCGCCCGTGGTTTGCGGCTTCTGGCCATTGGAAGCCAATGCCTTGGTGTTGATACCCGTTACAGGCACCCACTTGCCATCCCTCAGACCGAGCCACTCATAGTAGAACGTAGACGTGCGCCCGCAAGGGTTGGACTTTTCTTCGTAGCCGGGATTGCCCCACGCAGCGAAGAAGGACTTGGCCGGAGCAGTGCCTGCAGGAGCCTGGGCTGCTGAGGAATTGAAACCGTTGGTGGTCTCCATGCCCCAGTTGGCCTGACCGCCACTCCAAAGCTTAGCGGTGTTATCGTAGCCCACATGGGCCACAGGGCCGGAGCATTTGGCAGAGTTGTTCTTCTCGCCAGGCTTGCACCAAGGGTTGTAACCGTTGATGTCGTAACCGGCAGCCATGTTCGTGGCATAAGCAGGATCGAAGAGCGACTTGCGGGTGCCCACAGTGCAGAAACCGAGACCCCTGCAGGCGTTGACCTCATTGATGCCTTGGCCGACCACCGCATAGATCTTCTGCTGATGAGGCGCACCGCCTAGCTGATACTCGCCGCCATTGCCGCTGAAGTCCGGATAATCCACATCGCCCTCAAGGGAGACGGAAAGATAATCGTATTTGCCGCTCGCCGAAGTAGTGACGCTGTGGATGGTGTAGTAGCAATCCACGTTCTTGGCCCACTGCTCAGCGGCGACCTGCTTGGCCGCCTGCGAATCGGAGGCGGTGCCCAGCGTGTTCATGTACGCCGCACGGCTGAAGGACTCACTGCTATCGTCGTGCAGGTTCCAAGAGTAATAGAACAGCAGACCGGTCTTGCCAGCTGCGTCGCGACCTGTGTTCCCGCTGGCCGTGGCGAGCGGCACTGCGTTGGGATCCACATCACCATGGGCCACGCGAACCACAAAGTCAGCACGCACCTCATCGGTCCAAGTGTCTACCTTGGAATTATAGGCGAGCATACGAGCCAGCGCCGGCTTGTGATCAACTTCGCCTTGCGGCTCAGGAAGAGCCGGCGCATCAGTTGAAGCTGACTTAGAGGAATCGTCATTGCCCTGCGTACCATCAGTGGACTTGGCTGCGTCGTCGCCCTGCTGATCGTTTTGCCCGTCCTGCCCGTTCTCGGCACCGTTCTGCGTGCCACTCGAAGCGTTACCGTCTGTCTTATTGCCGTCGCCTGTATGAGCATCGCCTTGGTTTGCATCACCCTTACCGTCCGCGGGATCCTGACCCGTGACCGTCTGCTGCTGCGTTTGACTGTCATCGACTTGGCCCTGTGCAGGATCAGCCTGCGCAACGGCAGGCGACATTACCATCGCCGCAATCGAAACAACACCGACTGCCAGCCTCCAGAATCTCTTTGCGTGCATAGTTTCACACCTCGTTTTTTAAACTGATATATAAAACATATAACATATGCTGTACTTTTATGATTTACATCTCATTTCATCACGAGAAGAATTATACATATTCAACTCAGCTGACTGAAAATATGACATAATATAGTTAGGAAAATGCTATTTTCAGTGTTTTTAGGCAACACGCCATACACTTGTCTTAATAAATATTGGCTCTTTTATCGATTGTTTTGCAACAAATTTTTAATACATTTCAGCCAATTGAGACCAATTCAAACTAAAATCCAAGATAGTTCAAACGTTTTATGCAAATTAAAATTTTGACGTTCCTTCATCGTTCATACCATATTCAGCATTTAAACGACATTGTCTTGCTACAGACCACGAACCAACCAACGCACTGGCAAACCGTGAATGGCGCAACAGAATGCCAGCTCCATCTTCAAGCAGACATGCACTACGCCAGGAACCAACCACCATGCTCGGAGCCACCGAAATGGTTGCGGGAAACAGCACCATCACTATGCCAGGGCGGCGGAATAAGCGATTTGTACCGTCCAAGCAGCAGCAACGCAATACCCACCAACAGCACTGCCGATGCCGCAAGCAACGCATAGAGCAAGGCATCATGGTTGCCATTGAACTTTGGAATCTCCTGAGGAATTTTGCCACGTTTGGCCGTGATGACCAGACGCTGGGTGTTCACGCCGTAGGGAGTGCAGGTCATCAACGTGACCAGGTCTTTGCCCTTCACCACTTTGTACAGGTGCACGTCCTCGGGCTCGATGATGTGGATGGACTGCACACGGTAGCCCATGGTGCGCCCCAGCGTATCCACGTAGAAGATATCACCCTTCTTCAGCTCATCGATACGGGTGAACAGCAAGGCATCCGGCAAGCCACGATGACCGGTGAGCACCGTGTTCGTGGACTTGCCGCCCACAGGCAGACTCGTGCCATAGAGATGGCCCGAACCATCATTCAGAACTTCCTTGGACGTGCCATGATAAATCGGCAGCTTCAGCGAAATCTTTGGGATGCGGATAGTGCCCATAACCCCATGTGGCCCCTTCAGCAAGGACTGATACTCGGCATCCTTCTGAGATGTCGTCTTCTGGGTCGGGCCACCATTTGAGAACGGATCGGGAACCTCACCCAATGCGGTCTGGCCGGAGGCGGCAATACGCTTGTTGTATTCCACAGCCGCATTGTAGGCAGCGACCGTCTTTCCTCTGGGCCATTTAGCTATCTCATGAGTAGCGTCATCCGAGCGGATGGCCTCGGCACGCGCATTGTAGGCATGCATGACCGGTGTCCACAACGCCAAGACGATAGCCAAAAGAATGAATACGTCGCGAATGACCTCGACCACAACCTGGACTGCGACAGCCTTCCATTGGTTCAGCGGCTGCATCAACTCAGTGAACGTCTGGAAGACAGGCACACCGTCTACAACCACGGCAGAGCCAGGAGCGTCCACGGGGTCAACCGTGCCCTGGAGGATGTCAACAACCGCGTCATCTTCATCGTTGCCGCGTTTCAGCTCGTGGCCCTCATGCCCATACTTTCCAGCCACCGCACACCCTCCAATGGATTCAGTTGAACACGGATACCCTCCGCATTCAAATACAACGCATATACATAGTGGTGCCCGCTGCCGGGCAGAACCCGACACCAGACACCACTTATTCATATCATTACTGCTACAGGCTCACACAGCAGCCCGCACTGCAGTTTGCGCACTGTCATCGCAGGATGCACGGAGAACGCAAACCACATTCTCACAGGTCACTTGGTCTGAGCCAGACGTGCGCGCTTACGCACCACTGTGATGCTCACTGCCACACCGCCGCAGAGCAGGGCCAGAACCGCGACGAGAATCGCCCCTGCGCCACCGGTCATAGGCAAGGCACTTATCGAATCGACGTTGAACACATCAATCATCGCGGTATCCATCTTGGTGGTATCCCCAGTACTCGAGCTCACACGCGGGGTGTGCTCCTTGGTAAGGCCCCAGACATCAGTCTTCAAGCTATAGTACGGCGGATTGGAAGTACTCTCACCGGTGATGGTGATACTGAACTTGGGCAGGAAACCACCCAACATGCCTTGAGCACCTTTTACCTGCTTAATCGTATATGTACTGGCATCCAGCCCCTCCAGAAGGACTTCGCCCACGCCCACGCTGCTACCTGTTGACGCACTGGTTACTGTCGGAATCTCTGTGACATCAGCCCTAGCAGCGGAATCAGCAACACGATAAGCACCAGGCTTGTCCGCATCCGCAGTGAATTTCACCGCTTGCCCATCCTTATAAACAGTGAACGCAGCACCCTTCAACGCAGTAGTGGTACCAGACTTCTTGTTGAACAGGTGAACATTCTGAGGAACGAAACTGACCTTATGTTCAGGAGCCGGCATGTCACCGCAATTATGATTGGCCGCGCTAGGCACACAGCTTGGGTCGCTGTCAGTGCTATGAGTCAGCTGTGCACCGTTATGCGCATCGGTCAGGCTCGTCAGCTTCATCTTGTACGTAATCGTGATTGTCTTGCCGAACGTGTAATGCGAACCGATCATATCAAAGACAAACCGAATCTTACTGACGTGCCCACTTGCCTCCACGGTTTCATACACATTAATGGTATTCGCCGCAGGAGCAGCATCACTAGTAGCGTTCTTATATACCTTCACCGTCTGAGGAGTAGTAGTACCGTCCACTGTGACTTTTGGATCCGTACTTGTATCCAAATCCAAAGCATTCGTAGGCGTATCGGCAATTTCGTACGTGTAACGGCTATAGCCTGAAATCTGTGGCACGGAACCCGTGATGACGAACTCATAGTTATTGCCGATTGTAGGGTTCGCCACTTGGCCGACTGTATCATTAGGGTTACTTGGATCAAGCGCTACACCCTTGTTGATGTCCGGCCCCTTAGTAGGGTTACCATCATTCGTCTTCACATCGGCAGTGCC
This sequence comes from Bifidobacterium sp. ESL1118, assembly GCF_058505595.1. Classification (NCBI taxonomy): domain Bacteria; kingdom Bacillati; phylum Actinomycetota; class Actinomycetes; order Bifidobacteriales; family Bifidobacteriaceae; genus Bifidobacterium; species Bifidobacterium sp. ESL1118. Next base: position 454,316 of record NZ_CP196371.1, on the reverse strand, counting down.
AAGCTGAGGAGCCTCAACATCGTTTGCATCAGGCAAGAACCTGTCAGGAGCAGAGGAACCAGCAAAAGTGCTGCCAATCAAAATCGGGATGGAACGAGGAACCTTGTCCAAATTCGTATCACCACCGGTCTCAACCACGATATACATACCAGTCGGTACGGTGAGCGACGCGTCATAAGGAGTATCCGGATCACTCGGATTCTCAGCAGTATCCGCCGTAGCCGACACATTCCCCGTGGCATTCAGCCAACTCTTGAAATCTGCGTTAGTAGACTGCAGTTTAGAAACAAAATCACGAAGCTTGCCGGAATAAGGCTGTCCATCATGTTCTCCAGCCACCCCTGTACTGATGTTTGACGACGAATCACCATTTGGTGTGGCGCTCGTATCCGTATGCGGATACCCGAGCCAATTGCCTGCAATCCACTGCATAGGATTATTCGCATACTCTGTACCTGTTAAATCAGGGCCACCTGCGGCATTGATAGCACCCACCATGGCAGTATTGATGGCAGTGGCATTGGGGTCAGTCGCTGTATCAAGTCCCTTGAGGGAGATACCAGAAATTCTCTCTCCGTTAGCCGTCGTTTCAGAAGCCGCCTGATCATATTGGGCCAAACGAAGCGCAGTGAACGTACGACCTTGCTGCGACTTCTTAATAGTGATCGTGCCATTGCCTGCAACATTGATACGCGTCTGATCGCCAACAGCCGCATTGGCGGAGACAGCCGTAAGCGCTCCTCCTGCCAGCAAGGTCGCAGCGGACAGCAACAATCCTGTTGCAGCACGCCACACATTATGTTTAATCTGCATTATCTCTCCTTTTACTCTAGAGCTTTTGCCACAACCTCATTGGATGACAGTGCGCAAACAGACACACGCCCGCCGCACATTGCAACTGAATTGGCCAATATCAAAGAACAACGCGCACGCAAACCTTGCATTCGCCTCCGTTACTTTCGATTTGTCGGTTGAACAGCAGATACGCTTTAAGCATAGCAGAAGATACATAAATCACATTCCAAAAGTAGTTAACTGACATCCCATCTTTGTTTAAGCCAGTTATTCAGCCAATTATTGGGCAAAAACCAATTCCCGATCCGCTTCATTCAGACATCAAACGACACACCTGAGTGCCAAAAACGTGATTCAATGAACGGTTTACTCACAAATTGAAATTCATTTGCATATATAATCCATCATATTTTTATGATATGTCTTATTTTTTCGGATTTTCTTTCGTCGATATTGAAAATATTCCTTTTAAGCATCTATTATTGTGATAGAAATCACATATAAATATTCATTTAGCTAGTTACTTCTTTTTTATTTGTCTAAAATATATACTGTATTTTTATTATATTTACTCTGATTAATCGATTAGTTTCACGAATTCAACGGTGTGGAAGACACCGTCTGAACGGATGCTTCCTACCGACCTAAGCGAACATTAAATAAGCGTCAAACCTTTTGCCACAATACAATGATTTGACGAACGGTATTAAGAACCTGGTAACTGCCTACAGACGCTAAACAGCATCTCGACCATACCCCGTCAGACCTAAGAGGACCAATCAGATGTGATTCAAGATGCTGTCCGTTCCCAGCTACCGCCAAAAGCATGCGTAACGTACTCCGTGGCACCGAACCTAAGCCGCGTACTTGGTGGGATCGGCAGCGAAAGCGCTGGCGCAGTTCTGACTGCAGAAATAGTACGTCTTACCGTTGTAGTCCTTATGAGAATAAGCGGTGTTCGGATCGATGCTCATGCCACAGACCGGATCTTTGACGGTGTCTGCAGAGCTGTTCATATTCATATCCATGGTTGTTCCTTTCACGTCGGGCTGTTGACCCGAACCGGTTGAGTTGGTGTTTCCTGTTTTGTTATGCATCGGTTCGCCGGAAGACGAACCAACAGATTGATATTGGGTGAAGCCGTTTTGAGACGTATCCCCTTCATTTTTTGTTTCTACCGGGCGATGCACACCCTCATCAGCAGAAGCGCTTGCTGCATTCCGAGCTGCATGCGGGGCCGCGGCCGTGCGATGATGCCGCTCGAATTTGAGGCGCTTCGGCTTGACCGTCGCCGGGTCGAAACTGCGCAGCCGGTTGGCGTTCAAGACCACCGAAAGCGAGGAGAACGCCATGGCGGCTCCGGCTATCATCGGGTTCAACATGACGTGGAAGAAGGGATACAGCACGCCAGCGGCAATGGGAATGCCGATGGCATTGTAGCCAAATGCAAAGCCGAGATTCTGCTTGATGTTACGCATGGCGGCGCGTGAGAGATCCACGGCAGTGACCAAGCCAGTCAAGGAACCGGAAACCAACGTGACATCGCTGGACTCTATGGCCACGTCGGTGCCTGTGCCGATGGCGAAACCTACATCCGCCTGCGCCAAAGCCGGAGCATCGTTGATGCCATCCCCCGTCATTGCCACAGTGCGGCCCTCAGCCTGCAGACGCTGGATTTCGGCGGCCTTACGCTCCGGGCGCACGCCCGCCAGCACATGAGTGATACCGACCTTGGCCGCCATGGCCTGCGCCGTCGTTTCGTTGTCCCCGGTGACCATGACCACGTCGAGTCCACGCTCTTCAAGCGCGGCAACCGTTTTGGCGGAATCCGGCTTGACGGTATCGGCGATGGCGAGCACGGCGGCTATGGTGCCATCTATTGCCACCAGCACGGGCGTCTTGCCCTCAGCGGCATAGGCATCGGCGACGCTGGACGGACCATTGGGGGAAGGCGCTCCATCGACGGACACATCAACCGGCAGCACATCATGCGAGTGCGAGCCAACAAACCCGAGGACTCCCTGCTCCTTCATCAATGCAACATTGCCCACAACCACGGTGCGGCCACCCACACTCGCCACAACACCACCACCGGGTGTCGATGAGAAGTTCTCCGCCTTGAGGAGTCGCAACTTTGCGGCCTTCGCCGTCTCGACCACGGCTTGGGCCAACGGATGCTCGGAACCACGCTCAACGGCGGCAGCCAACTGCAACACGGCATTACGTGTCAACGAGGAACCTTCTGAGACCTCAGAATCCGTGGAGTCCTCGGAATTTTGGGATGTTTCAGGCATGCTGTCACCTGCATTACCGGCACTGTGTGTTGAACCATTTGCACCGGCCGTTGCACTCACCAACGCAATATCCGTAAGCTCAGGCTTGCCACGGGTGATGGTGCCCGTCTTGTCAAGCACCACGGTATCGACCTTACGCGTGGTTTCCAGCGCCTCAGCCGAGCGTATCAGTACGCCGTAGCGCGCCGCCTTGCCGGTGGAAATGGTGACCGAAAGCGGCGTGGCAATACCCAAGGCGCACGGGCAGGCGATGACGAGCACCGAGACCGCGGAGACTAGGGCGTACAGGCCTTTTGGAGCAGGGCCAACCAGCCACCAGACCACGAACGTCCACAACGCAATCACGATGACGGCCGGCACAAAATAACTGGCGATTTTGTCTGCAAGCTTCTGGATCGGGGCCTTGGAAGTCTGAGCCGTGCGCACCAACTTGATGATCTGCGCCAGCATGGTGTCGCTGCCAACCTTCGTGGCGCGGTATTGCAGCGTGCCGTTGCCATTGATGGTGGCACCGGTGACCTCGCTGCCTTCTTTCTTGGAGACCGGCATGGACTCACCGGTAATCATGGACTCGTCGATGCTTGAATTGCCCTGGATCACTGTGCCGTCAACCGGCAGCTGCTCACCAGGGCGAATGACCACCACGTCTCCCACAGCCACCTGTTCGGCAGGAATCTCCTGCTCTTTGCCGTCCCGCACCACGCAAGCGGTCTTTGGACGCAACTTAATCAGCGCCTTGATGGACTCCCCTGTGCCAAGACGGGCGTAGGCCTCGAGCAGCTGACCTACGAGCATCAACGTGATGATGGTGCCGACGGCCTCGAAATATGGCTCGCGAGCGCTTGGCGGAAGAATCTGCGGGAATGCCATGACCACTACGCTGTAGCCGTATGATGCCGCCGTACCCAGCGCCACCAAGGAGTTCATCTCCGGGCTGCGATGTACAAGTGCCAGCCAGCCAGTGCGATGAATGGGCCAACCCGCGTAGAACATGACCGGTGTGATGAAAACGAACTGCACCCATGGGTTCGTGAAGAACGAGACCAACCCCGCTGGCAGCCAGCCGAGCCACATATGGAACATGGCAAAGAAGAAAACCGGGATGGTGAGCACGGCAGCCACGATGAGCCGGCGCTTAAGCGTACTTATCTCGCGCCTACGCACAGCGTCGTCATCATCGGCATCGTGGTCGGGGCCGGCACCCGCACTGGCAGCGGCAGCGTAACCGGCATCGGCATCGTGGTCGGTGTGAGCTGACTCGACTTTTGCGGCATCAGTCATATCTTCTCTTCCTTTGTCTACAGACATTCGCGCCTGCCTCTTTCATCCCCTGACCCAAACGGTCAATTCCCGGGGTAAAACCAACCGTCTGAATCAGACTCTTTCGTTCCCCGACCCAAACGGTCAAATCCAAACGGCAAACCAACCACTTGGGTCAGGCTCTCTACGACCGCTGACGTAAGCGCTCATTCCCCGCCATCGATCTGACCATTTGTGTCAGCATTCTTTCTCAAAGTCATTGCGCCGGAAGCACCTTGACCATGCCATGGAGCATATTCATGCCGCAGGCGTATGGCAAATCACCCGCACGTTTAGGCGTGAAGCTAACGGTCGTGGTTTGGTAGGGAGGCAACGTCTGGTCGATGCCAAGGTCGCTGAAAACGACGTGAGACGAGCATTCGCCGTCTTCCTGACGATCGAATTGAAGCTGCACCGGCGAACCAGCATGCACTTCGACCACCTGAGGCGTATAACCTCCCTTGACCACGATGTGAGCGGTTTGCACATTCCCACTACGCGTTGCCTCGGCTACCTTGCGTGGTGCGAAGAAATACCAGACCACAAATGCGGTCACCGCAAGCGCTACAACAACCACTGCAACATCCGCCGTAAACATACCGTTCATACGCACCCTCAGTTCATTAACCGTATTTCATTAGCTGTCAGCTACAGATTACGGTTACAGTATACCCCCTAGGGGTATACTAATTGCATGTTTACCGATAGAGGAACCGCCAATCGAAGCTGGAGACAAAGCACACATGACAAAAGGAGAAACGATGACAATACGGCAAACAGACACGACACCACATCAAGAGAAAACTGCCACACCCCATACAAGCTGCGGTACCAACGGAGACAGTGGCCACGCCGGAAACTGCTGCAATAGTAACAACAATGAGAAAATCAACAACGCTAACGACAACGAAAAAAACGCCAGTTGCAACGATACCAACGGGAATGGGGGCAATGCCGGTTCCACAAATTGCGGAGTTCAGGAAAGCAACATCCACACACACTACGGATACGCGGGTGACAAAAAGAAATTGGTGACGCGCATGCGACGCATCGAAGGGCAGGTGCGCGCCATCACCAAGATGATTGAGACCGACACCTATTGCATCGACATCCTCACACAGATCTCCGCTTCGAATTCCGCGTTGAAATCGGTGGCACTGCTGCTGCTCGAAGACCACCTCAACAGTTGCGTGACGCGAGCGGCAGCCATGGGCGGCCCAGTGGCCGACGAAAAGATGGACGAGGCCGTGGCCGCCATTACCAGACTAGTGAAATCGTGACCTGCGGGTCAACTCAACCCAGCCCACACAACCGCAGTAACCATTTATCCCATTTTCGCATATCGCAGTAACCATTTGTGACGATTCCCCGAGATTTCCGGGATAAATGATTACCGCCCTCCTGCGGAAACGGGATAAATGATTACCGAACTACACTGCTTGAGCGAACGCCTTGAAAACGAACGAGGCCACCTTGGCACCTGGATCTTCGATGGCGCGCGAAGCCTCGCCGTGGGCGGCGGCCTTGCCGAACTTGGCCAGCATGCCGACCGTGGCCTTGCTCCCCTCGTCTGCAGCCTTCGCCGCCTTGCCCGCAGCATCATGCAGCGAGTCACCAGCGGCAATCGCCGTCTGCAACGCCTTGACACCAGGGTCAAAACCGTCGAGGAAGGTCTTGTCGCCAAGCTTGGCCTTGCCCAGGCGCACCACACCGGCCTCATAGGATGCGAACAGCGTGCCCCAATCGGCATCTTCGAACTCCGTCTTGCCGCGCAGATCCTTGGCCGCCTGCATCAGGCCGGATGCCATGAGCGTACCCATGGTCGACGGTACCTTCGAGCTCATCGTCTTACCTGCGGCGTACAGCAGTTTGCCGAGGTCGGGCTCGTCGGAATCTCGCGCGCACTCATACGCTGCGGTAAACCCATCCGACATGGTGAGCCCCAAATCGCTGTCTCCCACCACACCGTCAATCTTGATGAGGTAATCCTTCTGCTCGGTCATGATGTTGCTGGCCTGATGCAGAAACTCGATGATTAATTCTCTACTGGTCATTGTTCCTCTTTCACTGTTATTCCACGACTGTTATTCCACGATTTTCATATGCCGCGCTTACCTGCCAACGCCACTAAGCCCGAACAGGAAACGGGCATACCACGATGCATTCGGCGAAACACACCGCATGAGGCATCGCCTATTCCGAGATCCCCTTACGCACCTTCGACAAGTCGATCACGCACTCAAACCACCCAGGCAGATTTCCAGGTCGCGTCAATGCGCGTTCCCGATCTACTGCTGGACGAAGAACGGGGTCCGGGCAGGCGCGTCCAGGTACTTCTTGAGTTCGTCGTCAAGCTTGAGCAGGGAGATGGAGACACCGGCCATGTCGATGGCGGTGGCGTAGTTGCCCACATAGTAACGGTAGACGTTGATGCCCTTGGCTCCGAGATACTGGTTGATGGCGCGGGTGACAATGTATTGCTCGTCGAGCGGAGTGGAGCCCAGGCCATTGACCATCACCGCAACCTCGTCGCCACGTTCGTACGGCAGGTCAGGGACGATCTTGCCGAGCATCTCCTCCACGATCTTGTCCGCAGGCTCCAGCTTGCCACGGCGGATGCCGGGCTCGCCGTGGATGCCCATGCCGATCTCCATCTCGTCGTCGGCGATCTCAAAGCTCGGCTTGCCCACGCGCGGCACAGTGAGCGAGGAGAGCGCCACACCCATCGTACGCACATTGGCCGCGGCCTTCTGGGCCACACGTTTGACCTCATCGATGCCGAGCATGGCGTCCGCCGCCGCGCCTGCGCATTTGTAGATGAAGATGATGCCGGCAACACCGCGGCGGGTGGTCTTCTCGCCGGGTTTGACCGCTGGACCGGAAGCCACATCATCGGCCGCCACCAGCGTCTCGGTATGGATGTTTTCCTCGAAGTCGGCCTGCTCGGCGGCCATGTCGAAATTGAAGATGTCGCCGGTGTAGTTGCCGTAGATGTAGAGCACGCCTGCGCCGGAGTCGACCTCCTTGGTGATGGCGAGGATCTGGTCGGGGCTGGGACTCTGGAACACGTCGCCCACGCCGCAACCGTCGAGCATGCCCTTGCCCACATAGCCCAGGAAGAGCGGCAGATGGCCGGAGCCACCACCCGTGACCAGAGCGACCTTGCCCGGCTTCTTGTTGGCGGTCACCAGGCAGTGCACATCATCGCCGACGTGCGTGATCAGATCCGGATGGGCAATATAAAGCCCCTCCAGCGTTTCCTTGACATAATCCTCGGGCTTGTTGATGATCTTCTTCATGGATCCACACCTTTCCTCGGGCGCAAAGCAAGGCAGGGCACTGCCGATGTGGCTCCATTGACTTCCTACCTCACCAAACGCACAAGCCCATCATAACAACGCGGACGAATAGCACGGAAGATCCATGAAGCGGTAACCATTTATCCCATTCCAAACCAATCCAGCATCCATTTATGACACTTTTACGATTTTTAGGGATAAATAGCTGTCAGACTGACCAAAAATGGGACAAATAGCTGCTAATCCCGCGCAACACACCGACAGAGCCGACTGTTTTCCACATTTGCCAGCCAGTTCGTTCTTTTCAGATTTCGCTAGCTACCATCAATCTTATGACAGCCAATCACATGCACCCACGACAGCCTCCGCCTTGCTTCCGCCAAGCCCACGCCGAACATCGCTGCATCATCGCCTCATCAAGCGCAGAGACCAAACTGCTACGGCGTCGCTACAACAGCGGCAAACTCATCGAGCCTTACTGCGGCGTCTACGAGGAACCTCAAATCTGGAATGATCTCAACGCTTCGCAACGTTCAAACCGCGTCTGTGCAGCCCTGGCAATCACCTACCCCTACTGGACTTTCGCAGCCCTAAGTGCAGCAGCGATATACGGCTTTTCATACCGACATACACTCCATCACAACGGTCAGATCTACATCGCAACGACATACGGCCGAAACCTACATCGACATAGGCGACTTCGGTACATTCAGATGCAATCCATACCCACAACCACATACCGGGGCATCAACGTCACCTCGGCGGCGAGAACCCTCATCGACTGCGCAATACGATATGAGTTCCGCGACGTGCTCCCCATGTTCGACTCCGCTTTGAGAACAGGGGCAACAACCAAGCAGGAAATCCGGAAATCGACTCCACCATTCATCCCCGCAGACAGGCGAACCACCATACTCAGACTCCTCAGATTCTGCGACCCAGCAAGTGAATCAGGGGCGAATCGACATGCAGAGCGGTCATGCTGGAGTCCGGGTTCCCTGTACCGCAGCTACAGGTCGAACATCCGAACCCATACACTCCCGGCCATACGTTCAGAACCGATTTCGAGTTCACCACATCCAACGGCAAGACCGTTGTAGTTGAATACGACGGCATGCAAAAATACGTGGATCCGAAAATGACGCACAACAGAACCATCAAGCAGTCCGTGCACCGCGACATTATGCGCGAACGGGCGCTATACGAAGACGGCATCGATCAGATTATTCGATTTGATTACGTCGACGTGATGCACCGGCAACCAGTCATCAATGCACTGCTGACCGCGGGAATCCCCCCCAAACCGGACCACTCGCCTAGTAACCATGAATCCCATTTTTGTGTAGCCTAGCAACCATTTATCCCCGAAAATCTGAGGAAAAAGGATAAATGGTTGCTAGGCTCATGTAAAAATGGGATAAATGGTTACTCTCAGCTGAGCCTACTCCAACTCCAGCTTGCCAGTGTAGAGCTGGTAGTACTCACCTTTTTGCGCAATGAGTTCGTCGTGGGTGCCACGCTCGATGATGTGGCCGTGGTCAAGCACCATGATGACATCCGAGTTGCGAACCGTGGAGAGGCGGTGAGCGATGACGAAGACCGTACGACCCTTCATCAATGCGTCCATGCCTTCCTGCACCACTTCCTCGGTACGGGTGTCGATGGAGCTGGTGGCCTCGTCTAGAATCATGGCAGGCGGATCGGCCACGGCGGCACGAGCGATGGAAATCAACTGGCGCTGACCTTGCGAAAGCCCGCTACCATCCCCCTGGAGCACGGTGTTGTAGCCTTCGGGAAGCATCCGGATGAAGCCGTCGGCATTGGTGAGTTTGGCGGCGGCGATGCATTCCTCGTCGGTGGCGTCGAGGCGACCGTAGCGAATGTTGTCGAGCACCGTGCCGGTGAAGAGGTTCACATCCTGGAGCACGATGCCCAGCGAACGGCGCAGATCGGCCTTCCTGATGTTCTTCACATCAATGCCATCGTAGAGAATCTGACCCTCCTGAATGTCGTAGAAACGGTTGATGAGGTTGGTGATGGTGGTCTTGCCGGCACCGGTGGCACCAACGAGCGCCATTTTCTGACCCGGCTTGGCGAACCATGTGATGTCGTGCAGCACGGTCTTGTTCGGATTGTAGCCGAAAGTGACATTGGTGAACCGTACGTCACCACGCAACAGCGTATAACGACCATCGGGTGAAGTGACGGCCCTCTCATGAGCCTTCATAGCCACCTCACGGGCTGATCCTTTGAGCTTCTCTGCGGCCTTGAGGGACCGGCTGCCGTCATCGTCCGCGGCACGCTTCCACGCCCAGCGATAGGTGACATCTGTAGGTGCATCAGTGCCATCGTCAGCGCTGGAGCCACCCCGCTTTGTGGACTCCATCTCACCTGCGCTCACCTCGCGCATGGTGCGACCGTCCTTGCCTAGCTCGACATTGACGAGTCTGACCGATCCGTTGTCGCTCTCCACCGGTTCATCGATAAGCTTGAAGATGCGGGAGGCACCGGCGAGCGCCATCATGATCATGTTGAACTGCGAGGAGATCTGGCTGACCGGGTTAATCAGCGCTTTGGAGAGTGTGAGGAACGAGACGATGGCGCCAAGCGTGATCTTGCCAGCACCCGAGATGCCGAAATTATACCAGCCAGCAAGCCCTGCGACGCCGCCGATGATGGCGAGCAGCACGTAGAGCAGATTGCCCATGTTGCCGATGACGGGCATGGTGACGTTGGCATAGGTGTTCGCCTCTGCGGAGGCATGGAAGAGCTCCTGGTTCTTCTGGTCAAACCTGGCCTCGGTGGCGCCCTCGTGGTTGAAGACCTTGATGACCTTCTGACCGTTGACGCTCTCCTCCACGAAGGCGTTCACGTCGCCGATGGTCTCCTGCTGCTTGACGAAGTAGAGGCCGGAGCGCTGGATGATGATGCGCACCACCAGCATCATGACGACCACGAACACCACGGTGAAGATGGTCAGCGGCACGGAGATCCAGAGCATGGCCACCAAAGCCGCAACCACGGATGCACCGCTGATGAGAATCTGCGGGAGCGACTGGGAGATGGCCTGGCGCAATGTATCCGTATCGTTGGTGTAGCGGCTCATCATGTCGCCGTGTTCGTGGGTGTCGAAGTAACGGATCGGCAGAAGCTGCTGGTGGGCGAACATCTGGTCGCGGATGGTTTTCAGAACACCCTGCTCCACGCCGACCACCATGTAGTTCCACATGAACGAGCAGCACATGCCCACGAAGTAGATGGCACCCACGGTGAGTGTCATGTCGATGAGCGGCCGCCAGTTGGGATGGGCGGCGCCGACATTGGGGATGATGCAGTTGTCGATAAGAGGCTGCAGTACGAATGAGGGTAGGGACTGCGTGACCGCGCACACCAGAATACCGATGATGATGACCGTGACTCGGCCTTTGTATTTCATGATGTAGCCGATGAGCCGCTTCATAGTGCCTTTGGGGGCACGCTCGACCTGTGGCAGGTCGGACTTCGCGCCCGGAGCCCTGCCACCCTTTACAGCCGCCTTGCCCGCCGCCTGTGATTTCATTTGTTTACCTTGCATACTCTTCTTTGCCTGCACCGCTTGCGATTGTTGCGTTTGCTGCGTTTTGGATGCCCGACGCGCTTCACTCATCGTCTGCACCCCCTTCGGCCTTGTTCTTGGTCTGGGATTCATAGATCGAACGGTATGCCTCACACGTCTTGAGCAGCTCCTCATGTGTGCCACGATCAAGGATACGGCCACCGTCCATGACGATAATCTCGTCCGACTCCTCAACTGAGGCCACTCGCTGGGCGATGATGATCTTTGTGGTGTCGGGAATCTCGGTATTGAAGGCGTGACGGATAAGCTGATCCGTTTTGGTGTCCACCGCACTGGTGGAATCGTCGAGGATCAATATCTTCGGCTTCTTGAGCAACGCACGCGCAATGCACAGGCGCTGCCTCTGACCACCGGAGACATTGGAGCCGCCCTCCTCGATGTAGGTGTCGTACTTATCGGGCATCTCCTGGATGAACTCGTCGGCCTGGGCGAGCCGGCAGACACGGCGAACGTCCTCATCGCTGGCATCCGGATTGCCCCAGCGGATGTTCTCGGCAATGGTGCCGGTAAAGAGCACGTTCTTCTGCAGCACCATGGCCACAGCGTCGCGCAAGGTGGCAAGGTCGTACTCGCGCACGTCACGCCCCCCGACCTTCAGCGAGCCCGAACTCACATCGTAGAGGCGCGGAATGAGCTGGACCAGGCTGGACTTGGCCGAGCCGGTACCACCGACCACACCAATGGTCTTGCCCGCGTCAATCTTCAGGTTGATGCCGTCAAGCACAGGCTTGGGCGAACCGGCCGAGTAACGGAAGGTGACGTCCTTGAACTCGATGGAACCATCGGCGACCTTCATCACCGGATTGTCCGGATCCTGCACATCGCTCACCTCGTCGAGAATCTGGCAGACACGTTCGGCTGAGGCCTGCGAGATGACGACCATGACGATGATCATGGAGACCATATTCAGGGCCATGAGAATCTGCATGGCGTATGTGACCAACGCCGTCAGGTCTCCGGTGGTCAGGCCGAACGCGGCGTTGTTGCCGGAGGCCACGATCTGCTTGGCTCCCATCCAGGAGATGATGAGCATGGCACCGTAGATGCAGGTGTTGAGAATCGGCCAGTTGAAGGCCATGACGTGCTCGGCCTTGCAGAAGTACTCGTAGATGCGCTGGGAGATGCGACTGAACTTGCGGGTCTCGAAGCCCTCGCGGTTGTAGGACTTGACCACGCGCATGCCCTGCAGGTTCTCGTCCACCACGTTGTTGAGACGGTCATATGTATGGAACACACGCTCGAAGACGGGATTGACGGACAACGCAAGTGCGGTCAATGTAACGCCCAAAATCGGCACGATGACCAAGAAGACCATGGAAATGGAATGGCTGATGCGGAAGGCGAACACCCAGGCCACAATGACCATGAGCGGGGCACGCACGCCGACGCGAATGATCATCTGGAAGGCGTTCTGCAGGTTCGTAACATCCGTGGTGAGACGTGTGATGATGGAACCCGTGGAGAACTTGTCGATGTTGGTGAAGCTGAAAGACTGCACCTTCTCGAAAAGGTCATGACGCAGGTTCTTGGCGAAACCGGAGGATGCGACCGCGCCCTCCCTGCCCGACATGTAGCCGGCACCGAGCGAAACCAACGCACAGAGCACGAGGATAATCCCAAACTTCCAAATGGCGGGCATGGAGCCGCCCGAGACCCCCTGATCGATGAGAGAGGCCATAATCGTGGGAATCAGAATCTCCAGAATGGCCTCAACCACCACGAACAAGGGCGTGGCGATGGTGGACTTCCTGTACTCACGCAGACTGTGCATCATGGTACGGATTTTGTGCTTGGGGCGATCTTCCTTGGCCAGCCTGCCACGGTCGTCCTGCGAACCGAGGATGGTGTCAAGCATCCTGTCCTCAACCTGACGCTGCTCTGGAGAGACCCCCACTTCAAGGCCTTCAGCAGCATCCTCATATCTGTTATGTTGTTTCATATCCCTCACATACCGACATACAATTCATTTTGCATCCGCTCAGCACTACTTGCCACGACGTATTCAACGCCGATTTCCAGGGCTCCACTGCCTCAAACCCGAGGCCTAGCAACGAAAAGCATCATAGCCGATGCACTTGCATCATGCTATTACCTGCCGGATACAACTACAGCTGAAACACATCGGGGTGAGCCGGGTCTCCAGGGATGTTCGACATGGTGCTTTCAATGCCCAGTTTCGACTGCCACCAATCCACGGTATGTCCATATGGATGGGCGCTGGCACCTTGAGTTTGAAGGGCGGCCTTGGCTTGCAGCACGTCGTCTTCAGTGATGCCGTCGAAGTAATCACACAAATTGGAGAAATTGGCGGCGTTGTAGAACAACTTGCCCACCGCCGAAGTCAGACACTCGGCCCGCTCAATCGGCAATGAATCCCAAGGGCGCAGCTCGACGAAGTTCTTCAGACGTGCATCATTGAAATGCGTGGAAAGGATGTGACCGACCTCATAGGCGTTGAGTTCACGATCAGGGTAGACCTCCGCGGAGTTCTCGCGGAAGGCGACGCGCTCCTGCTCGTCTTCGCTCAGCCCAGCAGCCTCGGGAGTATGCGTCAGATCGACGAACATCAGCGGGGTGGCAAGCACATCCGCAGCATAATCCTCCCAACCAAAATCAGGGTTATAGAGCCCGGGCGTGATGCCGGTGCGCTCGGGGTCGACGTTGTCCCAAATGCGCTGACGCATCAGCGGGTACGGGCTTGGCTTGCCTTCAAAATAGGGGGTATTTCGGAACAGATAGGCCAGAACCGGCCCAATCGCCGTACCGACCCGCATCTTGGCGATGGCATCCGCCTCGTCAGTGTAGTCGATGCTCACCTGGGTGGAGGCCGAGCAGCGCATCATGTTGCATCCATACTGGCCGACCCGGCCAAAGTATTCGTTCATGGCCGCATACCGACGCTTAGGATGGATGGCGATACCTGCGTAGCCGCTCACAGGCTGATACCCATAATTGACAAGACGAAACCCCAGACGGTCGAGCAACGGGTCCACCTGGGTACGAAACTGAGCATAGATGCCACGCAGTTCGCGCGGATTGTGAAGGACACCGATCGATGTCTCGACCTGGCCTCCCGGCTCAAGCGAAATTGCAATGCCCTCGCGCCCTAAGCCGAGCAAATGTCCATCTTCGATGAACTCCTTGTCTTCATCGAAATACGGGCGCAATCCTTCCAGCAAATTCTCCACACCCTGGGTCTCGGCATACGTCACTGCCCTGTCCGTGCCATTGCGAACAGGCAGATGTTCAATCTCCACACCGTAACCGTTGCAACGCCGAGGTTCCTTCGCTCCGCTTTCGAAGAATTGGACCAGGCTCTTCACATGCTTTGGATTGACCGGAGCACCCGGATGGACACGGCTCATATGCTGCATGCTGCTCATGAGTTCATGGTATCTCACCACAGCGCAGAGAGATGCCGAAACCATGCTCAATTACACGAAATAAGCTGAGAGCATGGAAAAGGGATTCGAACCTTTGACAGTTCGAACCCCCCTCGCAAATAACGTTGCAGGAGCCATCACTCCGCAGTGTGATCCTGACGCTCGACGATACGAGCTGCCTTACCGCGCAGCTTGCGAAGATAGTAAAGCTTCGCACGGCGGACGCGGCCGCGACGAGTCACCTTGATGGAGTCAATCACCGGGGAATGCAGCGGGAAGCGACGCTCCACGCCGCAGCCGAAGCTGACCTTGCGGACCACGAACGTCTCGCGGACACCAGCGCCCTGACGGGCGATCACCACGCCGGTGAACGCCTGAAGACGGGAATTGTTGCCTTCCTGAATCTTGACGTTGACCTCGACGGTGTCTCCCGGACGGAAGTCCGGAATATTCTCGCTCGACTTCATATGCTTGGCATCAAATGCCTCAATAGCGTTAACCATTGTTTCACCTGTCGCCGCCGCATGACGACGTACAAATCCGTGGCAGACGCAGTTGCCATCCAACAACGACAACAACAATCCGCCCAAACCATTCCGACCAGAACCTGCCCGGAAGTCTGCCGATTCGCCATTACAGAGACGCATAAGTCATCTGAATGGCTGAACATCAGGAACTGAACCCATGCGGCGGCTCAGTTTCCGGCATAAACCATTCGTCATTTTAATGGATGATTGCGACACTCGAAGAATTATGCAAGAATTCGGCGGAATTTGAAGAAATATTCTATTCAGAGGGGACTTTTTCTGCAGAATTCTCGAAGACCGAAAATCAAAGCGTTGAGATTCCGCCATTTTTGATCTCAGTCTTCTCAATGCAAGCAAAAAAATCCCCTCTGAACGAAATCACATTGGATGGCAGAGGCTGGGGGAGTTTTTGGTGAGGATTCGGCCCAGCCCGAGTCAATCTGAATCAGCCTGGGCCGGTCCGCGTCAGTCTGGAACGGTCTGAATCGTTCTGGGTCAGTCTGAGCCCTCATCGTCACCGGTGTCGAGCGTGAGCATATCGTCATCGGCATCATAGTCAAAGAGCTCACCATAACGACCCCAGTTCACAGCTATATCAAACTGACGACGCGCCTCTTCATCGGTGAGCCTGGCTCTTAGCAGGTCAACAAAAAGCTCGCCATGCAGCGAACCATCTGGTGCACGACGCAGCGCCTGTTCAATGGCACGAACGAGGGAGGCATGAGCCATGACGAGGTCAGCAAACAACGGCTTGGATTCCAAAATGCCGGCATCGTGCCAATCCATACCCTGTTTGGTGGCCGTGGCATGACCGTCATGCACTTGAAGTACACCGAGCAAGGAACCGGCATCGATGAGCGGTAGCAAATCATCCACTTCAAATGACAAGTCAGAGGCCAGATCCGCCAAGTCCACACCATCCGGATACTCGCAGATCACATCAATGAGACCTCTCAACCCACCTGGCGAAACGTCGGGCAGTTGGGTCTGATCCTCACGCACCTGCGTGGCAGAACCAGGCCCCAAATCATCCTCGGAATTCATCGGCGCGGAATCGGAATCATTGCTTCCGACCGGCTCTTCTTCGCCAATGGAGGGGCTGTTGCCGTCTGCAGCTTGAGCAGCATTTGCAGCGGAGCCGTTTCCTTTGCCATCATTCGTCTGCCCATCAACATCCTTGAGACTGCGGCCATTCGAATGTTCCGAACCACGATCGACGCTATCAGTGCCACTCTCAGCGCCGGAGTTAACCGTAGGAACCTGCTGCTCAGCGGCACCGACTTCCCCACCCGAAGCCCCCTGTGCCGAACCGTCCTCGCCACTGGAGCCCTGACGAGTGAGAATGACATACAATCTATCGACTTCGGCTTCAAAGGCCTTACTGTGTTTGTCCCTTGGACGCGGCAAATCAATTTGTTCCTGGGCGATGATGTGGCCGGGGTGAGAGCCGAGCACCACCACGCGGTCAGCCATCTGCACCGCCTCTTCGATATTATGGGTGACGATGAGAATCGACTTGATGCCGCTTTTGCCGCCGTTCCAGAGGCCGAGCACCTCTTGGCGCAGGTTCTCGGCGGTAAGCACGTCAAGAGCGCTGAATGGCTCGTCCATGAACAACGCATCCGGCTCCAGCACCAAGGCGCGGGCGATGCCCACGCGTTGCTTCATACCGCCTGAAAGCTCCTTGGGATACGCCGACTCAAAACCGTCGAGACCAATGGAATCAATGGCCTTAAGGGCCTTGCGTCGACGCTCTTCACGAGGCACGCCCCGAGCCTGAAGGCCTAACTCTACGTTGGCCTCCACGTCGAGCCAAGGCATAAGCGCGAACGTCTGGAATACCAACGCCACCCCAGAGTTCGCACCTTTCAGCGGCACACCGCGGTATGAAACCGTCCCGCTCGTTGGCGCAACCAGACCTGCCAGAACGCGGAGCAATGTGGACTTACCGGCTCCGGAGCGGCCAAGAATCGCCACAACCTCTCCTTCGTGCAAATCCAATGAAATATCATCTAACACGGTCAAATGACTGCCATTGTCTGAAACGAAGCTACGCGAGACATGGCGGGCTTCGATGATGGGACGATCCGTTGCCTTGGTGGAGGCTTTTGAACGAATGTCATGCAAATCTTTGGTGAGAGTGAAAGCCATGATGCTTGGCTCCTTATGACTTGAATGTTAAATACGTAATATGTATTGATGTTGATGAAGATTGAAAAGCAACGAACGCCTTGAATAAGCCAGCCGAACGAAACACCGCCGCGGTAAGCAAAATTACGGTAAACCAAATTGACGAAAGCCCATGGGAACCTCTATGCCACCACGAAGCGACGGCTAGCCAAGCGCTCCATGGGATGCCAGAACAGCCTGTTGAAGGCCACAACGAAAATGGACATCACCACCACGCCGATCAGCACTTTCATGCCTTCGCCCCTTGAGGTCGCCTGTGCGATGTAGGCGCCCAAACCCTTGGCCTCAAGCGTCTGGCCGTTGTACCTTACGATCTCCGAAACGATTGATGCGTTCCAGGCACCGCCGGCCGCCGTGATTCCACCCGTGACCCACGAACCAAATACAGCTGGCAGAATCAAGGTCTTCCAGCGCATCCAACGGCTGAGCCCGATGCTCTTCGACATTTCCTTCAGATCATCGGGAATCGAGCTGGCTCCAGCGATGACATTGAACAGGATGTACCACTGGGTGCCCAAGGCCATCAGCAGCATGGAACCGAAGTTCAACCCAATGTGCAAAGCCGAAAACAGCATGAGCACAAACGGGAAGATGAAGTTGGCAGGGAAGCTCGCCAGAACCTGAACCAGCGGCTGCACAATCGCCGAAATCTTTGGGTTCATGCCAATGATGGAGCCCAACGGCACCCAGATAAGAGAGCAGACCGCCGTCAGCACAGCCACCCTTAGGAACGTCAGAACACCCAAACCAAACGCATGCCAGAGCTCGCCGAAACCGGTTGTGGTGCCGATGGAAATCAGAAGGTATACAGCGCCACCGAGCACGGCTATGGCGATGATACCGAAGAACACGAAATCGCCGACAGTGCGTCGTGTCAACTTAGAGGCTCTGCCACGCCGGCCATCAGCCACGTCGGTTTCACCGTCTTGCTCCGCGTAACCGTTCTCTTGAGCGTCATCGGCCTCGTCGGCGCGATTGTCTCGGGACTCGAACATGCTTGCTGCGGAGTGTGCAGCAGCCGCAATCCCCCGGCCAAGGAAATGCATGAGCATGCCCAACACATCGCCGATCGGACGAAACACTGCAGCCAGCACATCGTCAAGATGCGATTGACGAATGAGGGTCAGCACGGCGCTTTTCTTCGGCACGGTGGACTCGCTCTGCGTCATGCGGAACTTTTCAGCCCATGCAGTCAGCGGCTTCCACACGAGGAAATCGATGAGGAGCACCACAGCCACCATGACGACGATTGCCCAGCCGATCTTGCCGGCATCGCCATCGGCACCCGCCTGCTCTACGAAGCTGCCGATGCCCGGCAAGGCATAGGTGCGATTACCCACCGAAATCATCTCAGAGGCAGTCAGGAAGAACCAGCCGCCGCCTACACTCATCATGCAATTCCACAGCAGCGGAATCATGGCACCCGGCACATCGAGCTTCCAGAAGCGTTGCCAGGCACTCAGACGCAGATTCTCTGCAGCTTCAACAAGTTCCTTTGGCTCGCTGGTGAGCGAACGATAAAAGGAAAACGTCATGTTCCAGGCCTGCGAGGTGAAGATGGCAAAGATGGAAGCAGCCTCCACGCCGAGCATGGAACCTGGAAACAGTGCCAGCCAAATGGTGACTGTGGCCGAGAGGAATCCTAGGATCGGCACCGACTGCAGGATGTCGAGCAGTGGAATGAGCACCTTGCCCAGCCGGCGACTCCGAGCCGCGGCAAGTCCATAGACGAACGTGAACACCAACGAAAAGAACAGGGCGATGGCCATGCGCAGCACGGAACGCAGCGTATAATACGGCAGGTTGCGTAAATCCGTGGAAACCGTGGACGGGATGCCCCCCGGACCAATAGGAGCCTTGACTGCCGGCAGCAGATAGGCCAAGACCCCGAACAAGGCGAGCAGAACGGCGACGACGACGCAGTCGGAAAGAACCCGCACCGCCGGCTTGGCCTTCGATTCATCGTGGCCATCGTGCGAATCCGGAACCATGAACCGGCCTAGAAAACCGCGAGACGGCATAATCGATGTGAAAAATGTAACCATTGTACTTCCCTATACCATTCAAACAACATCTGTTCAAATACATTGCATTGAAATGAACTTGAGGAAGTCGTAGCGATGCCTGCCCTCGCCAACGCACATATGCGCCGTTACGTCGCAGCACTGTCATGTTGCCGTAAACTGCATTACCATTGCCCACTATGGAAGCCCAAAATCAATACGCTTTAGGCAGCCTGAAAGCACGTCTTCAGCGACTGCAACCGAAGAGAGCATGCGTGGTCAAATAGCAGGCATCGCTGCGACTACTAGGAAGATCACTTGCCATGACCACCACCTCCTTCAGTCAGTGCGCAGTGCGCATATATATACAACATCCATCATCGGTATGCAGTAACGACGTAAAGAGGCGCTTCTTCAATGTCTTCAATGGATGCACCACCATCCAGCCGTACGAGCTTCGGCCTCGCCGGGCGTTGCTATTGCACTATTCGCAGCCTTCACGACCACGACTGTTGGCCTGCGCACGGTGTCTCCACCATTTTGCGGCAGCAATCCATATCCCGACGGCAGCTTCACCTACCGACGTGAATAAAGATAACCGCACACAGTGCATATGTCAAGCCGGCAATTCCAGATAATTTCGCATTAAAAGCCCAAATGGCGAGCCCTAAACCGCACATTGTGGGTGAATCCACCCTCATTCACCATCGGCTTTCGTTCAGTGAGCACTTTTCCGACTTATCTGAGGTAGAGCAGAAATCATAAATGGCAGAATTCCGCAGTTTTAAAATTCAGGCTTCATAGAAGGCTCTGGAAAAGTGCTCACGGAACGAAAACAGGCTTGGATTCACTGGTCAAACAGTGAATCCAAGCCTGAAATATCGAAATCCCAACCTCAGCGGATCAGAATCTCTCGATTATCGTTCGCTACTACGCTACCTGCCTGCTATTTACCTGCGATGAGCGCGGTAGTAGCGAATGAGCGACTGGGTGGATGCGTCCTGCTTGGCCAGTGCCTCGTCATCCTGCGAGATGGCAGGGGTGATCTGGCGTGCCAGCTGCTTGCCGAGCTCAACGCCCCACTGATCGAAGGAGTCGATGCCCCAGACGGTGCCCTCAGTGAAGACAATGTGCTCGTAGAGCGCAATGAGTTCACCCAGCGTCTTCGGGTTCAGCTCGTCGCCGAAGATCGAGGTGGTCGGACGGTTGCCGGTGAAGATGCGAGCGGGAACGATGGCCTCAGGCGTGCCCTCGGCACGCACCTCGTCGGCGGTCTTGCCGAACGCGAGCGCCTTGGTCTGCGCCAGGAAGTTGCCCAGGAAGAGCTCGTGCACATCCTGGTCGCCGTCCTTTGCGGGGTTCGGGGTGTTCACGAAGGCGATGAAGTCGGCGGGGATGATCTGCGTGCCTTGGTGGATCAGCTGGTAGAAGGCGTGCTGACCGTTGGTTCCAGGCTCACCCCAGAAGATCTCGCCGGTTTCGGTGGTGACGGGGCTGCCGTCCCAGCGCACGGACTTGCCGTTGGACTCCATGGTGAGCTGCTGCAGATAGGCCGGGAAACGGTGCAAATACTGGTTGTATGGCAGCACGGCGTGCGAGGCGGCCTTGAAGAAGTTGCGGTACCACACATTGAGCATGCCCATGAGTTCAACCACATTCTCCTCGAACGGAGTGTTGGCGAAGTACTCGTCGATGGCGTGGAAGCCGGCGAGGAACTCCTCGAAGCGCTCGGGGCCGAAGACGACGGCCAGCGAAGTGCCGACGGCGGAATCGACGGAATAGCGGCCGCCGACCCAGTTCCAGAAGCCGAAGGCGTTCTCGGGGTCGATGCCGAACTCCTCCACGCCTTTCAAGTTCGTGGAGACTGCCACGAAGTGCTTGCGGATGGCCTCGGCACGCTTTTCATCGCTGCCGTCGATGGCACCGGAGGCCTTGAGACCGTTCAGCAGCCAGGTACGGGCCTCGCGGGCGTTGGTCAGGGTCTCCAACGTGGTGAAGGTCTTGGAGACGACGATGAACATGGTGGTCTCGGGGTCGAGTCCCTTGAGCTTCTCGGAGATGTCATTGGGATCAATGTTGGAGACGTAGCGTGCGGAAATTCCCGCATCCGCGTAGGGCTTCAAGGCCTCATAGACCATGACCGGGCCCAGGTCGGAGCCGCCGATGCCGATGTTGACCACGGTCTCGATCTTCTTGCCGGTCACACCGCGCCATTCGCCGCTGCGCACCTTGCGGGCGAAGTTGTAGATCTTTTCAAGCGTGGCGCGAACGTCCTTGACCACATCCTGGCCGTCGACGATAAGCTTGCCCTCGTCGCTTGCAGGGCGGCGGAGTGCGGTATGAAGCACGGCACGGTCCTCGGTGACGTTGATGTGCTCGCCTGAGTACATCTGCTTGGTACGCTCGTCCAGTTTGACCGCCTTGGCAAGGTTCGCAAAAAGCTTCAACGTCTCGGGCTTGATGAGGTCCTTGGACAAATCAAAGTGAAGATCCGCCGCGTCAAAACTCAGTTTTCCGACACGATCGGGGTCTTCTTTAAACCACTTTTTGAGGCTCACACCCTCGTTTTGCATGTCGAGGTAATGCTTCTGCAGAGCAGCCCACTCAGGTGTCTGCGTTGCATCGATAGGCGGATTAATGGCCATTTGGAATCCTTTCTTCACGGCGCAATGAGGAGTAGCGGCATTAACCTGCACCATCCATGACAGCGCCTATTACAATTAACAATTTACTCACAAAAGTAGACACAACCGCACAATGACCACACCGCCTGCCGCGCTCCAGCATCAGCACCATCACAACCAGTCCGTCGAGTGGACGAAACGCACGAAGACACAACCCAGTCGCGCCAAACATCCGATAACGCACATCCATCGGACGAAACGAACAACAAGTACAGACCAATCCGCACCAAACATCCAGCGAGCTGGCAAACAGAAGTGAGGCAACGAACACGCTAGAGGATGTCGGAACGATCTTCCTGCTGCAAATACGAGACCATGCTCTTAACCTCCTGCGACCGGGCTCGCGGAGCAATAAGCAAAGCATCATCAGTGTCGACCACAACCATGTCGTTCACGCCCAGCAACGCGACGGTGCGCCCTGCCGCAGGCACCACCACGTCACCGGCGCAGTCAAGGCTTTCCACCAAATCACCATCGCCCAATATCTTCATGTTGCCCGAGCCAGAGCTGGGTAGCAACGCAGCCACGGAATTGAAATCGCCGATGTCGTCCCACCCAAAATCCCCAGGAACCACAGCGACGCCGCCCACGGCGCTGAGCGGCTCGGCAATGGCATAATCAACAGCTATCTTCTCCAAGCCCGGCCAGTATTTGACCATGGCCTCGTCCACAGCGGAACCATCACCGTTGCCTGAGCGACCACCCTGCACGTCTGACTGCGCATCTGCCTGCTCGTAGGCATCGGCAATGTGCGAGATGGCATTGTACATAGCAGGCTTGTATTCTTTGAGGCAGTCCAGCAACACATCGGCACGCATGACGAACATGCCGGCATTCCAGCGGTATTTACCTGTGGCAAGATATGCCTGAGCCGTGGACGAGTCAGGCTTCTCCACAAAACTTTCAACCAGACGGGCACGCGGGGCGCCAGGAACCTGGTCCGCCAGGGAACGCCCCTGACAAATATAGCCGAACGCCGTGGAGGGGCGCGAAGCGGCAATACCGATGGTGGTGACGTAGCCGGCACGAGCGGCAGCCACGGCCTGCTGCACGGAATCGCGGAAACTGTCCTCGTCACGAATCACATGGTCAGCGGCGAACGAACCGACCACGATGCTCCGGCCGTGACGCCGGGCCAGCACCGCCGTAGCCAGTGCGATGGCCGCGGTGGAATCCCTCGGAACGGGTTCCACGAACATATTACTGTCGTTCAACGTTGGAAGCTGGGAACGCACGGCTTGGGCATGACGCCAGCCGGTACTCACAGCCACGTGAGAGACGCCGGTGAGCGCCTCAAGCCTGTCAAAGGTGGATTGAAGAAGCGTGCGGCCGCTGCCCAGCAAATCATACAGGAACTTCGGCTTATCTTCCCGGCTCAGAGGCCAGAGCCTGGTGCCGATGCCCCCTGCCGGAATGATGGCGTAAAAATCCTCGAAACCTTGCATGGCCTTGGTTTCCTCAACGTTATCTGTCATACCGAACGCACCTTCCACTGCCTTCAACGTTTCTTTCAACGCGCCAACCCGCTACCTAGTGTATGGTGATATTGTCTCGCGTACCGTTGTCAAAACAGGTGAGAATGTCTTGGAATCTGCCGTCTGTTGGCTTACGAAACACTCAAGCACCGCTGTATGCATATGCCGATGATCGGTGACGATGACACGTCAGTTTGGAAAAATCATAGGCCACTAGTATAATTGGACTCCTGTGCGCGAGTGGCGTATGCTGCTCGGGCCACGCCGCTTTAGCTCAGTTGGTAGAGCGTCTCACTCGTAATGAGAAGGTCGACAGTTCGATTCTGTCAAGCGGCTCCCTTCCATGCAAGTTCAGACCCATTGCCTCGAACATGTTCGAATGGTTTTATCCTACTATTGTTTCGAGCGCTGTTTGAACGCAGATCTTGATTATCCAGCATGATTCTCGATGATTGACGATGACAATCCAAACAACCTACAACTATGTGTGAAGGCATTCAGGAGTAGCGGCCTCCACTGTGTTGCAACATGTACTCAGATTGTCCCAACGGTGCGCGCAAAGGGACTCGAACCCTCACGACATAGTCACAGGAACCTAAATCCTGCGCGTCTACCAATTCCGCCATGCGCGCGTTCGTCACTAATCTATCAGCCAGTGCGGAAGTCGAGCAAAACCCAAAAACCCGGAAATCTTCGCAACCAGGCAACAGACGGCACTCGATGCCTGTTTCTTATAGACGCGATTTTCGAATTATCGTCGAACACAACAAATGACATATCGCAGGCAGCATCGTCCTCAGTACCGTAATATATATACGGACAAAGGAGAAGGTCGACGATGAACACATTACTCACACCGATGACGCTGATGCTCATCCTCGTCGCAGGCTATCTTTTCAAACGGGCCGGCATATTCGGACCAAAAGATTACCGTGTGCTGCAAACCGCGGAATTCGACCTCGTGCTGCCCGGAGCCATCATCTATTCATTCGCCACCACGGAGCATAGACCGAGCCTGTTGTGGATTTCGGCCTTCTCACTGGCTATTACAGTGGTGCCGCCACTGGCGATCTACGCCACAAGCCGTCACACGCCTGTGGCAGACCGCGCATTCACAATGCTCAACTCCACCGGATTCAACGTGGGCTGCTTCTGTTTTCCCATGGTGCAGGCACTTATCGGACCGAAGGGTCTCATCGCTGCAGCCATGTTCGACATGGGCAACAACGTGATGGTGGCCGCAGGAACCAACGTGCTCACCGGCCAGCTCCTACACATCGAGCCGGGAAAAACACTTGAGCAGCAGCAGGAAGGCAATGCCGCGCTTAGAGGCACCAAGCCCACCGACAAGGATGCCAAACGGCTGCGCAGACGGGCACTGGGACGCAATGTGGCGCGCGGCTTTCTCTCGTCGCCCTCATTCGACACCTACCTTGTGATGGTTGTTCTCATGGTGGCTGGCCTGCACCTACCACACTGGGTGGCACAGGTGGCCCAGCCCTTTTCGGGGGCAAACGCCTTCTGCTCCATGCTCATGGTGGGCATGCTCACCGAGCTGCCAGGCAACCGGCACGATGTCATCAGCGTGCTCAAAGTGCTCGGTTGGAGACTCCCCTGCTCGATTGTGGCGGCACTGGCCGCTTGGTTCCTGCTACCATTCAGCCCCATGATACGCGAAAGCGTGGTCCTCTGCTGCTTTGCGCCCATCGCCATCTTCTCGACCATGTTCACCGATAAGGTGCTCGGCAACGCACGTCTGGCAGGGTTCAGCCTTTCCCTGACCGCAATCATCAGCACGTTCGTGATGGTGGGCGTTCACACACTCATTCACATGTGATATCAGGTTATATCAGCTATTGAGCAATGCTCCAATGACAGGGGCCAAGGCCGTAAAGGCCTTGCGGCGATGGGAAATGGCGTTCTTCTGCCCCGCACTCATCTCGGCGCTGGTCAATGCGCGTGAATCCGAGCCGGCTACGACGTTTGCATCTCCACCATCCCTATCGGCATCCGCAGCTTCGCAAGCCACACCCGGTCCAGAGGCAGCATCCATATCCGCGTTGGCACTAGGTTGATCGTCAGGGACGAAAATTGGGTCATAACCAAACCCGTTGGAGCCACGTGGGGCGCGCACGATGCTACCAATCATTTCACCGATGCGCACCGTTTGGCGTAAATCAGCTTGTGCAGCATCGGAGTCTGAAACTGAACCGGCATCAAGACCGGCATCGTCAACAGAGCCAGCAGTTGGGACCACCAAAGCGGCCGCACAGCAGAAACGAGCCGAGCGCTTGCCGTCAGGAATATCGCCGAGCTGAGCGAGCAGCAAGCGCACATTGGCTTTGTCGTCGCCGTGCACACCCGACCAGCGCGCGGAAAGAATGCCCGGAGCGCAGCCGAGCACATCCACAATGAGCCCACTGTCGTCGGCGACTGCCGGCAAGCCAGTGCGAACCGCAGCGTCACGGGCCTTCAACAGTGCATTCTCCTCGAACGTAACACCGGTTTCCACCGGATCAGGCAGTCCAAGCGAACCAGCAGAGATCAACTCAAGCACTTCCGCCTTCTGCCCCAATGCATCACGCAGAATAGTCATGATCTCGGGCAACTTGCCCTCATTGTGCGTGGCTACAACCAGTTTCATAACAGACCTCCAGCAACGTTTCAACACTACTGCATCAAGTACGATTCCCACACCTATGGTTTCCGGGTTCTAAGTTGGCTCAAAGGAACGGAAATATGGGGATTACCGTTCCTTTGAGCCAACTAACCGACATCATCTGAGCCAAAGCGACGCTTTACGCCACCTTTCCCGCAAACGGGTCAGTCTTGGGCAGACCTCATTCTCTCCATAAGCGGGTCAATTTTGGGCGAGCGAAGCCTTTTGCGCGGCCTGGAGCTCCTTGTTGCCCTTTGTGGCTAGGTCGAGCAGCACGCCCAACTCCTCGCGGGTAAAGGGACGGTGCTCGGCGGTGCCCTGAATCTCAATGAATTTCCCGGAACCGGTCATGGCCACATTCATGTCGGTCATGGCCTGACTGTCTTCGATGTAAGGCAGGTCGAGCATGGGCGTACCGTTGATCACGCCCACCGAGACCGCCGAGATTTGATCGTCCAGCACGCGGTCGGCTGATTTGATCAGCTTATGGGCCTCGGCCCAATTGAGGGCGTCCACCAGCGCCACATATGCACCAGTGACGGAGGCGGTGCGAGTGCCGCCGTCGGCCTGCAGCACGTCACAGTCAATCTGCACCTGGTTCTCCCCAAGCGCCTTCATATTGCACACACCGCGCAGGCAACGCCCCACCAATCGGCTGATTTCCTGGGATCGGCCACTGACCTTCCCCTTCACCGATTCGCGGGCGGTGCGCTCCGAAGTGGCACGTGGCAGCATGGCATATTCGGCGGTGACCCAGCCAAGACCGGAATCACGGCGCCAACGCGGCACGCCGGCAGTGAACGTGGCGGTACACATCACGCGCGTATTGCCACAGGTAATCAGCACCGAGCCTTCCGGAGCGTCTGTGAAATGCCGGGTGATGGTGACGGGCCGAAGCTCGTCCACCTTTCGTCCGTCCGGGCGAACAACGGTATCATTCCCAAGTAAATCTTTAATTTGAGCCATAAGCCCCAATCTACCAGCAGCACCCATCAACCATGAAGGATGCCGGGCCATGGACCCGGCTGCCGCAAGCTTAGGGAATCCGTTGCGGACCTTTGCAAGGTTGGTGCCATATCGAGATGAATCTCTCGCCAGCAACTTGTTATTGTGCCCGACTTCATTGCTCTCTGCGGCCCAAAATAACGAAAATGGAGGCAACAATGTTATTTTGGGGCGTCTGTAGATATACTTGCGACCCAAAATAACACAATACGCTGCGAATCTGTTTTTTGGGCCGCTAACGGATGAAAACCACGCACGGCCTCAGCCGAAACGGCCTGAGATGTAACGGGCGGCGGTTTCGTTCTGCGGATGTTCGAACATGGTCGTCGTATCGGCGAAATACTCCAAGTGGCCCGGTTTGCCCGGAGCCCGAAGATTGAAGAATGCGGTATAGTCGGCCACTCGGGCCGCCTGCTGCATGTTGTGGGTGACGATGACGATGGTGTAGTCCTTCTTCAGCGACTCGATAAGGCTCTCCACCGCCAGGGTCGAAATGGGGTCAAGCGCGGAGCAAGGCTCGTCCATGAGCAACACCTGCGGATGCACCGCCACGGCGCGAGCGATGCACAGTCTCTGCTGCTGGCCCCCGGAAAGACCGGTGCCTGGCACATCCAAACGATCCTTCACCTCGGTCCACAAGTTCGCGCCACGCAGCGCCCATTCCACAAGCTCGTCCGCGTTGGCCTTGGAAAGGTGCCGATTATTGAGGTGGATCCCCGCGAGCACGTTGTCTCGAATGGACATGGTGGGAAACGGGTTCGCCTTCTGGAACACCATGCCCACGTCTCGGCGTACGGCCACAGGATCAACGCCTTTGCCGTACAGATCCCGACCGTCGAGCAGCACCTGCCCTGTGACGTGGGCGCCCGGCGTGAGCTCGTGCATGCGGTTGATGGTGCGTAGCACCGTCGTCTTGCCACAGCCGGAAGGGCCGATGAACGCAGTCACCTTGTTGGGCTCTATGGAGACATTCACATCCTGGACGGCGTGAAAACCGCCATAGAACACATTCAAATTCTTGATTTCTATACCCTGACCCATAATCTTTTCACTTCCCAACCTTCGGCGTGAACATCTTCTGCACCGCGCGACCCGCAACATTGAGCAGCAACACCAACACAATCAACACCAACGCCGCCGCCCACGCCCTCTGCACCGGAATATCGGCCACGCAGGCAGGACCGGCGGCAGCCGTACACGTCACGGAAAGCTTTTGGTACTCCTGGTACACGTAGACCGGCAATGTGGTCATCTGGCCGCTGAACAGATTCCAATTTGTGGATGAGATGAAGCCTGCAGTCATGAGCAATGGCGCTGTCTCGCCAATGACGCGGGCAATGGCGAGCAAGACGCCGGATATGATGCCCGGCAGCGCGGTGCGCAACACAATCCGGGTGATGGTTCGCTGCTTGGTGACACCGAGCGCATAGGATGCCTCGCGCAAATCCATCGGCACAGCGCAAAGCATCTCCACGCTGGAATTGACCACAGTGGGAATCATGAGCAGCGAAAGCGCCACGGACCCCTCGAAACCACTGAGGCTTCCCGGGCCGAAGACGAGCATGAACAACGAATAGGCAAACAGCCCGGCAACGATGGACGGCACACCGCTCATGACACCCACCATCATGGTCACCGCCTGAGCCAGCTTGCCACCGCGAGCATATTCGGTGAGGTACACCGCGCACATGAGGCCAAGCGGAACACTGATGGCCACAGACCCTAGCGTCACCTCAAGCGTGCCGATGATGGCATGTTCCACTCCGCCATAGCCGCCCGAAGGCGTAGGCCTGCCACCAATGACACCTGACATGTTGTAGGTGAGGAAATTCCAGTTGAGCCGACCCATACCATGCTCAAAGGTTGTCCATAGCAATGAGACGAGCGGCACCATGGCCAGGGCGAACACGAGCACAATCAGCGCCGTCATGGCATAGTTCTTGGACTTGCGCCAGCGAAGAAGGTTCGCGGAGGGTCGGAAACGAACGAAGTCTATTTCGGTGTTTACGCTGACGCCGGCGACATGAACATCAGTGCCGGAGGAAGAGGCTGGACTTGCTGCATTGCCCTCACCTATCTCCCGATTCAGGCGCAAATGAGCACGTCCGTCCGAATGCTCCATGGGCATGTGGGTTTCCTTGCTGGCTGTATCGGCACCTTCCGGCCGCTTGCCCAATCCCCTAGACGCACCCCCAACAACAGCGCCAACCGCTCTACTGATGCCATGCCAGAGCTTGCCCCTGTGATTCGCAACACTGCCACCGGTGATCGCACGCGCCAAGGCATTGACCACAAACGTCACCAGGAAGAGCACCAAGCCAGTGGCTATGAGCGCGGAGACCCCTAGCCCGCTGGCCTCTGGAAACTGAGAGGCGATGTTGGCGGCGATGGTCTGGCTTTTCGAAGCCTGAAGCAAGTGCCAGGAATAGGTGAGCCCAGGCGAGAGGATCATCATGACGGCCATGGTCTCGCCGAATGCGCGGCCGAGGGCCAGCATGGAGGCGGAGACCATGCCCGATTTTGCCGCCGGAAGCACGGCCATGCGTATGGTCTCCCATTTGGTGGCCCCCAGCGCGAGCGCCGCTTCGTACGTCAAAGCCGGAGCTCCGGCGAATAGGTCGCGGGTCATCGAGGCAATGATGGGCATGATCATGATGGCAAGCACCAAGGCAACGGTGGCAGCGGTGCGCGGAGGGGCGGCGGCAGGACCCGCGAACAACGGTATCCAGCTAAAATGGTCGGCAAGCCACTTCCAGAATCCGTATGAAGCGGGCACCAGTACCGTACTACCCCATAGGCCATACACCACGGAGGGAATGGCAGCAAGCAAATCGACCATGGTGTTGAGCAACCTTGCCAACCGTTTCGGCGCATAGAACACGATGAAGAGTGCAACGCCGATGGACACGAAAAAGGCGATGGCCAAGGCAAGGGCCGAGATGACAATCGTGCCAAACAGCAACGGACCCACGTACTGCCAGAACCCGGAAGCCTGGCCACCGCTCAAAGCCTTGAATGTGGCGGATGCACGTGTACTGTCCGCGGCAAAGATAGGCCATGCACGAGCCAATAGAAACAAGAGCACCGCGCCTAGGACTATGAGAATAGCCATGCCCGCGGCATATGCCAAGAAGCGAAACACCCTGTCGCCTGCGTGAGCCTCAGCCTTCGTCGCAACCGGATTGGCAGGCTCTGCAGGACTCGGCTTGGAAGTGCCTGCAGGCGCTTGGGTGGAACCGTCACCAACGTTGTCAATTGATTTTACAATTGTGAGCGCAACCCCTTCTTGCGTCGTCATCAGTGTTGCTTTCTCTGTATCATTCCACACCCCTCACCCTTCATATTGCCTAACTTATATTGCAAACCCACCCGCAGCCACTTCTCACCTATCTTGGCCACGGCGCGGGCAACCCGGCTACTGAGCTTGGCACCCAAGGGCGCAGACCCTGTATTGTCTTGTGCGACTTTCTGACCTTCACTGCTCGATATATACCCCAACCAAGCCTTGGCGAACTCGCCGGTGGCCTTGTCTTTGTAGACCGGGCAAGCCACGGCATAGGAAACGAGCGCCAACGGGTAGGTGTTGCCTTGCGTGGTGGCATAATCCACGTTCACTACAACCCTATTGCTGGATTTTGCCACCTTCCGAAGCGGCGAGGCATCCACCACCTTCGAGGCGGCCCCGGCATCAGGCAGCGTATATCCCCTTCCTGATTTGAGCGCGACCGTGCCAAAATTCCCGCTTTTCGCCGCATCGACATAGCCTATTGTGCCGTCGGCCTGGGAAACGGTGGTGATCACCCCATCAGTGCCCTTTGCCGCCTGCCCTACGTCGTTCGGCCAGTTCTCCTGAGGTTCATACGACCAGTCCGAAGGCGCCGCTGCCTTGAGATACGAGGTGAACGTCTGCGTGGTGCCCGATCTGTCAGAACGACGGACCACCGTGATCGGTACGTTTGGCAAGTTGATGAGGGGGTTGAGCGCCTTGATGGCCTCATCATCCCACTTGGTGATTTTCCCGTCGAAAATCTTGGCGACAGTGGACGCGTCCATATTCAGATGCGTCTCATCGACCGAAGCGGTTTTACCCAGCACGCCACGTAGATTGAACACAAGGGCAATCGGCGAAACGTAGACGGGCACTTCAAACGCCTGGCCTGAAGCGCACACGGATCTGGACTGTTCCACCTGATCGTCGCTTAACGGTGCATCAGTGGCCGCCCAAGCGGTGGCGCCTGTAAGGAATGTAGTGACACCAGCGCCTGACCCCGTGGGATTGTAGGCGATTTTCACATTCCGGTTTTTCTTCTGATATGTTGAGATCCAAGCATCGACCGCGCCCTGCTGGGAGGACGCGCCAGATCCGTAATATTCATTGGAACCAGATGAACGCGCGGACCGTGAGATTCCCGAGCTGGTGGAGGAATCAACATTATCGCCGCACGCTGCCAACGCGCCTATCAACGCCAGACATGAAACACCGGCGAGGAACTTGGACAACACAGACTTGTGCATCTTGCTCATTGCCTTTATTATCGCAGAAAACATGGCCCAATGCCATTGCAACCGTTTTGGTCGGAACCCAACGTCAAGCCGCACCGCGCGACACGCCGGAACCAGAATGAAACGAGGTCGGGAAATCAGAGCCGGGTCACGATGTCGACAGCAAGACGCGCGGCGGTGTTGGCATATTCAGAGATATCAAAATCCCTGAACTCTTCATATTCTTTATCGGCGTTGTCGGAGAGCGCACGAATCACCAAGGCCGGTACATCGTTGCGTGCGGCCACATGGGCCACGGCGGCGCCCTCCATCTCAACGGCATCGGCATGGGTCTGACGGCTCACCGCATCCGTCTGCTCAGGACCGACAAAATAGTTGCCTGAAGCAATGGTGCCGACGATATGCCTGACCCCGGCGTCGTCCAGCGCGGCACCGGCCACATCAAGCAAATGTTTGTCACTGTGGAACTCATCGGTCTTAGGCTTCCACTGATCGATCAGGCGCATGTCGGTATCCAAATAGCACAAGGTGCCGCCGAGCACAACATCATTGATATGCAGGGATTTATTGAGACTGCCGGCAATGCCCGAAAAGATGACGGCATCAGGTTGGTATTCGTCGATGAGGCATTGGGTGGTGGCTGCGGCATTGACCAGGCCCATACCCCCCACCGTAGCGGCCACACGAATCTGCTCACCAGCGCGTGAGGCAACGGTGCCGCAATTGATGTCCAAGCTGGCCTTGCGATTGTGCTCCACATTGCTCAAAGACTTGGCAATAAGCTCCACTTCCTCGTCCATGGCTCCGATGATAACGATGGTCTTCATATAGGTTCCTTCCGATTTCTCGTTTTCTCATTAGTAATGGAGCCACTCTACCGCAAAAACCTGACCCGAAGCGACGCTTTGGTGCATCAAAACGTCACGTTGGACCAGATTGTTTAAATCAGACGAGGGGCAGCATCGATGGAGTGAACTCACCACAGTCGTACGATGAATCACCAGCGGCGGGCAGCCACGGCCTGAGCGAGCTCGCGCAAGAGCCGTTCCGTTTCAGGCCACGAGATGCAGCGATCTGTGATGGACTTGCCATACTCCAGCTTGGCAAGCGGCGCGGCGGGCTGGTTGCCGCCTTTGATGTTGCTCTCCATCATGATGCCGGTAATACCGCTTTCACCGGCGGCGATACGTTCCGCCATCTTACGGACGACGGCGGCCTGGCGAACCTCGTCCTTGCCTGAATTGCCATGTGAACAATCGACGATAAGGCCGTGGGCGGCAGCACCGTCTGCTGGAAGTTCACTGCGGACGGCATTCATGGCCGCCGCCACCGATGCCGCATCATAGTTTGGGCCGCTGGAAGAACCCCGAAGGACAACGTGACAGTCAGGATTGCCGAGCGTGCGCACCGCGCTGGCCCGCCCCTCATGGTCAATGCCGAAGAACGTCTGCTCCTGGGCCGCCGTGAAGCAACTATCGATGGCTATCTTCACCGACCCATCCGTGGCGTTCTTGAAACCGATGGGCATCGACATGCCGCTGGCCAACTGACGATGCACCTGAGAGCCGGTGTTTCGCGCGCCGATGGCACCCCAACTCACAGCGTCGGAAATATATTGCGGACTGGTGGGCTCCAAAAACTCAGTGGCTGCGGGAAGGCCCGAGCCAAGCACATCGAGCAACGTGCGGCGGGCCAGCAGCAACCCCTTGACGATATGATGACTGCCATCGATGTCGGGGTCGTTGATGAGCCCCTTCCAACCCACCGTGGTACGCGGCTTTTCAAAATAGACACGCATGACGATGAGCAACTGATCACTGAGCTCCGCCTTGAGAGCAGCCAGACGATTGGCGTAGTCGAGAGCCGCCTTTGGGTCATGTACGGAGCAGGGGCCCACGATGACCAGCAGACGCTCGTCCTGGCCGTAGAGGCAAGCGCGAACCTCGTCACGCGAAGAGGCCACCAAGTTTTGCGCCTCTTCGTCAAGAGGCAATTGGCCAAGCACTTCGGCGGGAGTGGGCAACGGCTCAAGCTCAAAAACACGCCGGTTGACGATGCGGCTGATACCCACCTGATCCTCCCAACGCGGCAATGGCGTGGCAGCGGTCGAAGGGTCCATGCCACGATTTATCTCACGCTCGAATGCGCTTGGGCTTCGATCTTCGGTACCAGCCGACGTATCTACGCTTTGGTCAGCCGACGTACCGTCATTCCCTGTAGAATCCGAAGTAGTGTTCATTTCATCCTCACCATGCATTGTTCGTGTTCTGTTAGCCTGCACTTCAAGTGGCGCTCCACTGGCCTACTCCGCAAAACGCATGCACCCATAGCGCACCCAACACCAACACATTGCCATCAGTCCCTATCGAGCACACGCCGGGCACTCACCGCGTCCGCCAGGGTATGCAGCAGCCCTTCCGTTCGGTCCCAAGCTATGCAGGCATCGGTGATGGAGCGTCCGTACACCAGCTGATCCAAGGGCGCCGGTGACTGGTGGCCACCTTTGAGGAAGCTTTCCATCATCACACCGAAAATGCCCTGCTCCCCAGCTGCCAGACGCCTTGCGATATCTTCGACCACCAAGGCCTCGCGAACTTCGTTCTTACCACAGTTGCCATGTGCGGCATCGATCAGCAGCCCATGCTCACTGGGACCAACCACTTTCGATTCATGCAATGTCTCCAACGCCGAGCGAACCGATTCAGCATCATAATTGGGCCCGCTGGACGAACCACGCAACACGATATGGCAATCGGGATTACCTCTGGTTTCGGCGGAGATCACCCTGCCGTCGAGGTTAATCGAAAGGAAGTGATGCTCGCTCGAAACGGCGTAACAAGAGTCCGCAGCGGCCTTCACCGACCCATCGGTGGCATTCTTGAAGCCAATCGGCATGGACATGCCGCTGGCCAGCTCACGATGGACCTGGCTCTCAGTGTTGCGGGCACCGATGGCACCCCAACTCACCAAATCGCACAAATACTGCGGGGTGATGGGGTCCAGCCATTCCATCGCAGTCGGCAGCCCCAGAGAAAGTACGTCAAGCAAGACCTGGCGCGCCATGAACATGCCCTTACGGATATTGAACTCACCGTCGAGGTCCGGATCATTAATGAGCCCCTTCCACCCCAGGGTGGTACGTGGTTTTTCGAAATACGTACGCATGACGATGAGCAGACGGTCACTCAACTCACGGCTCACGTCGGCAAGCTTGCCCGCATACTCGTGGGCAGCCTTGGGATCATGGATGGAACAAGGGCCGACGATGACAAGCAGACGGTCGTCGCGCCCGTGAAGCACATTGCGCACCTCCTGGCGTGAGTCCAAGACGAACCGACTCTGCTCCGCGTTCATCGGAAGCTCCTGAAGGAACACGCGGGGAGCCGGAATGGGATCGAGCTGCCTGATGTTGACATCAACGGTTTCGGGGTAGACCGCCCGTTCCCCGAATCGTTGTGCGTCCTCCGCACTACCAGGTCCCTTCATAGCCGAACTCACTTTCTGCACGTCTCTTCTTCGTTGCTCCGATTCAGGGACATCTGCAATAATGACGATACCTGTTGCGATGCCCACTATATATGATTTTATTGCATCGTTACCATATGCGCATATGCTTCTCTATCATCGTCAACGACACGAAGTGGAACACCGCAATGCGATTTGCCATAGACACAGCCAAGATAACCGAAGCGACGCGGAACGAGCGGCACCATCACACGCCGTTCAATCCACGTCGCCATCAAGATTCACAGAAGTGAGCGAATCCCACATCCGCCAATCAGGCCAAGGCACCCATCGGGTCCCACGCTGGCAGCATGATGGCGGGCTCGTCGAGGGCGGCCAGATACTCGGCCGGCAGCATCGACTTCGGCACGGCGATTTCGTACACATACTCGCTGAACCAGTCATCGCTCATGGTGAAGTAGCCCTTGTCCGCCACCTTGTCTCCCCAGGAGTTCTCCACACGCCAGCGATTGGTGGTCGTTCCATCATCAGCCACATCCACGCCGACAAAGGCCATGGCGTGGTTCATAGCCGAGTCCCCGAAGCGCACACGCTGCTCCTTGTCCATATCGAAGTCAACACCGTACACCTTGTCGTATTCGAAGAGGTCCGTGGCCCAAGCGCCGCCCGCGCGGTCCATCATGGGGCCGCAATCGGCACCGAACCACACCGGCATGTTCTTTTCGGAAAGAATCCTGCGAGCGCAATCCTTCATGAACTGATTGGGCACATTGAGATATTCGGTGGGGTCGCCGCCGGCCACGTTGCCCAAGTGCTCGATGCCGATCTTCTTGCCCTTCGGATGCTCGGAGCGGGGATCGTCCACCAGCGACACGTAGTCCTCAAGGTCGTTGCCGTTGTTCACATACTTCTTCCAGAATTCAACCGGGGTGATGTTGCCGTCACGGTGGAAGTTGCCGTCTCTGTCTGTCCACTCCCAATCGAAGCTCTTCGGCGGCTCGCCCAAATGGATGGTGAGCATGCGATGACCGGCATCGACGGTCTCATCGATGATTTGGTCGATGCGGCTCGGGTCCGCGTACATGTGGGCCACCGCAGTGTGCAGCATGTGGCGCAATTGAGTGTTCATGGCCTTGCTGGATTTGGATGAAGCAGTCTCGGGGAAGAGATCCTTGGGGACGGCCCCATACTTCTTGTAGACGTTCATAGCCATGGTCCACTGGCCGCCGTCGCCCATCACGTCGTCAAGCATATGCTTGACCAGACGGGAGTCCCTGGGCTCACCGGCACGAATCAGAGCGGCCATGTCGCGCATGAAATAGTTTACGCGTTCCAGTTTGTCATAATACATGGCGTAGGCCTGAGAAAGCTCGAACTGATCGAGGTTCATGGACTTCTTGGCCTCGTAGCGCGAGACGTTGAGCGAGCTGAACAACCAGCACCGACCTGACTGGTTCTGGTTCGTCACCTCTCCGTTGTCGACGGTGACGGAGAAACGGCGCTGCAGCCTGCGAGCACGGTCGTAGTTACGGGCCACGTCATTGATGCCTACAGTGGTGACGGCGTTCATGGCCAGCCGATTGGCGGTTGACTTGTCGAAGTCCTCACGCATGCTCTCCAATTTTTCTTGACTCAATGGTGCAATCTCAGACATTCTGCTCCTTTTCGATATTCTGTGTCTGCTGTTGTGTTGCAGCCGGCATGATCATATGCCAGCATGCACGCATCGGATTACGATTCACGAATCCACGTTTTCGGCCGCATATAATCCGTCAGCGTTGTACCAGCAAAATCTGCAACGATACCCAACTTAACTCACTGTTGGGTTTGGTCGGGGCCTTCAGCCTCTGCGGATTGTTCAGATTCGTCCTGCACGCCGTCAGCGGACGGTGCTGCCTTGCGATCCACAGGCTGGGCGTTTGCCTCACTATCAGTGTCGTCGGAAGTCTGTGCATCCTCATCGCCACTGTCAACGGAGTTGACGACCGAAATCCCATCCGGGTCATCCTCATTGCCACCAGCATCGTCATTGTCGAATCCGAAACCCGAGAATGCATTGGAGAACATGGCCTTCAGCTCGCTGACACGGCGGGTGATGTTCGCCTCCCGCTCCTGCATCTGAGCGATTCGGGCATCGAGTGCGTCGAGCTCATCCTTGGCTGCGGCACGCCGTTCCTCAAGCTTCTTGTGAGCCTCCTTACCGGCATTGTCAAGAATCTGCGAAGCCTGGTCATCGGCTTCCTTACGCTTGCTGACTGCATAGGCATCGGCATCGTCACGAACGTCCTTGGCCTTGGAGATCAGATCATCGCTCTCCTTCTTGGCCGATGCACGCTGCTCTTCAAGCTTGCCCAGCAACTCATTGACCTTTGTGGTGGCTTCTTCCTGCTGGGCGGCGATATCGGCACGAATCTGCTCCACTTCCGCCGTAACCTGAGCCTTGGTCTGCGTGGCACTAACATCAGCGGCGTCAGTGACGGACTGTGCCTTGTTTTTGGCCTCGTCTATGATTTCCGCTGCCTTACGCTGAGCAGAGGACGTCATATTGGAAACCTGTTCACGCACATCCGAAAGCTTCTTGTTGGCATCAGCCAACGCCGTCGCAATCTGCTCGCTTGACTCGTTTTTGAGCTTGGCGATCTCATCATTGGCGGCCTTGCGGGAATCGGCGATCTCCTGTGTGGCCTTTGCCTTCATGTCGGCGATCTCACGCTCCTGCTTGGCGCGCTCGGACGCCAGACGCTTGGTATGCTCCTCACGGGTGTTATTGAGCTCAATCTCCAAGCTATCACGCTGCTGAGCAACATATTTGTTGACCTCATCGCGCTGCTGTTCGGCCTCTTGCTTAGCCCTCTGAGAGGCGGAAACGGACTCGGTCTGGGCCTTGGCGAGGATGGTGGCGGCCTTGGCATTGGCCTCGTCGAGCACGCGCTGAACATCAAGCTTTGAATTGTTGATCAATGTCTGAGCCTGAGACTGGGCTGCGGCACGGGTGCTCGCAGCGTCCTGCTTGGCCCTGTTGACCAACTCGGCACTGGTCTGCTCCGCGGATGCCAACATCTGCTGCGCATTCGCGCCCAAGGAAGCAAATGAGTTTCCACCCTTCGAGGCTTTTTTGACGTTGTTCTTTTCCTCTTGAAGGCGAGCCTGGAGGCGCAGAATGGACTCATCACTGGTGCTTATCTGAGCACGCAGGCGTTCCAAGGTCTTTTGATTCTCCGCGAGCGCCGAATCCACTGCATCCTTGTCGTACCCGCGAAGCACGACCGGAAACCGATCCACCATATCCGTTCCTTCCATCCGAAATCAGCTCAAACCCAAGGCTTAAGACACAATAAACAATATCTGTATCCATCTTAATTCATAACACCAGGGAAAACCCTGAGCATGTCTGAATTCATGCAAATCTCAGAGAAAGACCTGCCCATTACGCTCATAGGTTCAATCGATGAGGATGTCCGACGATGAGGGATCGAAATAATATCTCACAGCCTCGCATACCACATCGTTCAAGGCGCACACCTGCTGGGTTATGCTGAGCCCGTGCCGTGCGTGAGAGGCATCCACAATGGAGGGCAGGCTCACGAAACCGGCGATAACACGGTGATGGCCGGCAGCCCACTGCATAAGGTTGTAGAACACGGAATTGCTGACATAGGTTCCGGCATCGGAGCTCAATGCCGCCGGAATCTCGTCTCGTCCGAAGTCGTCAAGAATGGCCCTGAGCGGCAAACGGGTCCAGAATGCAGCCGGCCCATCAGCATTGATGGGGCCATGCTCCACGCGATCGCCCGTCTCAAGGAATATTCGTGAAGGCTCGCTGCTTCGCCCTACATTGCGTAAGGTATCAATCAGGTTGACGGCGCAGCGTTCCAGCAGTATGCCGCGGGCAGAGCTGTTGAACCCGGTGGCAACAACCACATTGGGAGCGCCCGCATCAAGCGCCGACTCAAGGGTTGGCCAAGCCTTCTCGATGCTGATGGGAAGCATCACAGACGTCATGCTCACCTGAACGTCACGAAATGTGTCATCATCGTGGCCGGCAAGCGCCTGGGCCCCCTCTTCACCCAGCTGATCGACCACCATGTGTGAGGGATTGCCCTCGGACCCCTCTTGCGAATCGAACCCGGAAACCACAACATTCACATGTTCCATCTCAATGCCCCTTAACCACTACATTGCGCAACGAACCAATCCCCTCAATGGTGACCTGAGCCTCATCAAGAGGATGCAGGCTGCCCGATGCGTTAGGGGTGCCGGTCATGATGACATCGCCAGGCAGCAACGTGGCAAAGCTCGAAATCCGCGCAATCTGCTCGGGAATGGAATGGATGAGATTCGCCGTGGTGCCACTGGCCTGAGGCACCTCCTCCCCGTTGAGTTGGAAGGATATACGGGCATCCTGCCATTTGAGCTCCGTGGCAATCCACGGGCCAAGCGGGCAAGAAGTATCGAACCCTTTGGCACGGGTCCACATCGGGTCTGCACCTTGCAGATCACGCAACGTCACATCATTGACGCATGTGAAGCCCAGCACATAGTCCATGGCCTCGGTCTGCGACACGTTTTTTGCCATCCTGCCCATCACCACGGCCACTTCAGGTTCATAATTCATATCGTTGCTGAAGCTCGGCATGACGATGGGGTCGTCCGGACCTATCACCGACGTGCTGGGCTTCATGAAGATCTCCATCTCTGCAGGTGCATGAGCCACGCTGCTTTGCCCATTGGCATGCATGAACTGCGCATGGGCCTCGTAGTTTTTGGCCAAGCCGTAGACCTTGGACGGAATCACCGGAGCAAGCAGACGAATGCCCTCACCATCCAGTTCAAAGCGTTCGCCGGTGGGCTTGGCGGCCTGGGCGCCAAAGGGATATCCATCCAAAGCGACTAGATAGTCCATGCCGCTGGATTGATCCGTTTGAACGAAGGCATACTGAGGCGTTCCGTTATGTGAAAAACGTGCAATTCTCATACCTGCAAGTCTACATCCTGCAAAGTATCGCGGTAGTAAACGCCACCCTTATTGAGCCGAATGGCCCAAGAACGCTAATACCAACCACGTCAAGAAATCTTTGCCCTCACTCTGCAAAAGAGTCCCATCCCCGCACAGAGCGGTTATCCACATGGAGGTGTTACGCTGGCGTAAGCTTGGCCGAGCCCGACTCAAGCTCGTCAAAAGAGCCCCATCCATGCAGAAAGCGGTTATCCACAGATAGGTGTTGCGCTGGCGTAGGCTTGGCCGAGCGGCCTTGAGCGTCCAGCGCAACACCTATCTGTGGATAACCGCGGTAGTGCCTTGAAGGGCATCAGCTCTGCGTCTGCCCCTGGTCGTCGAGGATGTCGACTACAAAGTACAAGGTTGAGTTTGCCGGGATGCCCTTCTGCGCCTTATTGCCATACCCCTCATCGGGCGGGATGACCAACAGCACCTGAGAGCCTACGGTTTGCCCCGCCAAACCTTTCGTCCAGCCGGAGACCACCTGCTGCAGAGAGAACACGGAAGACTCGCCCCTGTCCCAAGAGGAGTCGAACTGGGAGGGTTTGCCATCCTTGCCGCGCACCCAACCGGTATAATGCGCATCAATTGTGTCGCTCTGCGCCACCTTCTGGCCTTTGCCTATGATGAGCGGCTGCACCACCAGCTTGCCATCAGGCTGATAATTGCCCAAGTCAATCGACGGCTTGCCTTTGGAGTCAAGCGTCACTTTGGGCAGATTGCCAGGGACATCCTTCACCTTCTGGCCATGCGCACGGTTTTCAGTGGCGGAAATCACCGTGATCGCCATGACGTAGGAGGTGCCTGCCGAATTTTTGTCATTGACGCCAAACGCCACGGTTGAGTTGACCTTCTGGTTGATGAGCACGTTGTAATATGTCGCATTGATCTTCTGCTTGTTCATCACCAGAGAGCAGTCAGGGATGTTCTTCTCCCAGGAGCTCATGAGTTCGGAACCGTCTTTGGCATTGAGCGCCACACTTTGCACACACAGACGCTGACCCGTCTGAATCTTTGCGCCGTTGCCCTTCTGCAGGACAGCGTATGAATTGTTGATCACCTTCATTGGAACATGGAAGGTAACCTTCGGCTTCTTGCCGGGGTCGCCGGTGGCGCTCACACCGGCCATCTGAGTGCCGATGCCATCAGTGGCATCGGCTTGGGATGTTGCAGATGATGACTTTTTTGAAGAAGTATCTGATTTGCCGTTACCGCAAGCCGCCGCGGTCAATGTCAGACTTGCCGCACAGAGCAGGGCCAAGGCAGAAGCGACAAGATGTTTGGTTGTATGTAAAGCATGCATGGACACCACTGTACCGGCCTCGGCTGATTTTGCTGTTTCGGCGAAAATCAGCAAAAACCGAACCAGACTCCACCAACCTTGGCCGAAGCACCGACATTCCACACGGAACAATCAACACAATGGATCCATCATAAAATTCCCCTACCGATCCGGGCATTTTGTACGAATCGATAGGGGAATCGATAGTGGGCATAACCGATTGCCATATCAGCCCTTACCACCCTCAATGACGATGTCGTCAGGGTTGGAAGTGGAACCGTAGACCGGGGCCAGAGTCTGGGTATAGTCCTTGTGGAAGAACTGCTCCTTGCCGAGTTTGACGATCTCGGTGTTGATGAAGTCAAGCAACTCCTTATTGCCCTTCTTGACAGCCGGAGCGATGGTGGCTTCGTCACCCAGTTTCGTGACGCCGACAGTGAACCCCTTGTTGGCCTTGGCCCAAGCAAGCACCTCAGTGTTGTCGGTGCTCATGGCATCCCCGCGATGATCGAGGAGGGCGTTGTAGGCATCTGCATATTGGTCGTACTTCTGAAGCTTGATATCCGGATAGTTTTTCTCAAAATACGGTTCGGCGGTGGTGCCTTTCGCAATGATCAATGA
This sequence comes from Bifidobacterium sp. ESL1118, assembly GCF_058505595.1. NCBI lineage: Bacteria > Bacillati > Actinomycetota > Actinomycetes > Bifidobacteriales > Bifidobacteriaceae > Bifidobacterium > Bifidobacterium sp. ESL1118. The sequence goes on along the minus strand of NZ_CP196371.1, from coordinate 412,217 downwards.
CTTGCTCTTCAGCTCGCTCACGTTCTTAATCGGAGCGGAATCAGGAGAGACAATGCCGAGATACACCTTCATATAGGGCTTGGCGAAATCGACCTTCTGTGCCCGCTCAGGCGTGACGGTGAAATTGGCCAGCGTGATGTCGACTTTGTTGCTCGAAAGCACGTCCACACGTGCGGCTGGATCAACGGGCGTGTATTGCGGCTCCACTCCAAGGTCTTTCGCCAAACGCTGCGCAAAGTAAATATCGTAGCCCTGATACTTGCCGTCCTTGTCGGTATAGCCAAACGGTGCCTTGTCGGAGAAGACAGCGACCTTGAGTTTTCCTGACTTCTTGATTTCGACAATCGAGCGAGCGGACGTTGAGGAGCCTGCACCCGAAGAGGCAGTGTTTCCGGAATTGCCATCACTCGGTGTACTTCCCGAAGGTCCACAGGCCGCAACTGAAACCATCATCGCGGCAGCGGCCCCGATGCTCGCAGTTGCCTTTACGATACGGCTTACGAATTTTGCAGCCATCATCCCTCTTTTCATTGATTGATATTCATCCATACACAATGCCCGAAGGCACCACCCCGGAATTGCCGGGAAATCTAGTTATTGATCGAATCGCATCGACTATCGAGCGAACCATCAGCTCAGACAACCGCACCAGCAAGCTGAACCAGCCAAATCATGCGATTACGCATCCCGCTTACGCTCGTAGGTGAGCGTGTTGAGGAATTGTCGGGCACGCTGTGAAGAGGGGTGCGTGAAGAACTCCTCGGGATCGTCGGACTCTTCGACCAGAGCACCGCTGTCAAGCAGCACGATATGGTCCGCTATGGCACGCGCAAACGACATTTCGTGGGTCACAATCATCATGGTGAGCCCTTGATCGGCAAGCTCAAGGATGACTTGGAGCACTTCACGCACCATTTCCGGATCAAGGGCCGCCGTGACTTCGTCAAACAGCATGATGTGTGGGTGCATGATCAATGCCCGGCAAATCGCCACACGTTGACGTTGTCCGCCGGAAAGTTCGCTGGGCCAGGCATCCTTGCGATCGGCCAGCCCCACACGCTCCAGCAACTCCAACGCCTCCTTCTTGGCTTCGGCCTTGCTGCGTTTCTGCACCAGAACGGGAGCCATGGTGATATTGCCAAGCACGGTTTTATTGGGAAACAGGTCATAGCTCTGAAACACCATTCCGATACTTGAACGCAATCGAGCTGTACGGGAGGAGTCTCCAACGGCCAACCCTGCTGACTGATGCGACGAGGACTTACCCCCACCGTGCCGGCTGGCATTCAAAGGGGTTCCGGTCGCTATGGTGTTCCCATCAAGTTCAATCGAGCCACCTTGGATGGACTCCAAACCTGCAATGGTACGCAACAACGTTGATTTGCCGGAACCGGATGGTCCAAGCACAACGAATACCTTGCCATGGGGCACGACGAAGGAAATATCGTTCAACACCGGCTCATCGGAGCCCTCATACTGTTTGACAAGATGTTTGACCTCAATCACCGCATGGCTATCCGCTTGCTCACTCATGAGCCCACCGCCTTTCCATATAGCGTGCCAGCAACGAAAGTGGCCAGCAGATAAAGAAATACATGAAGAAGATGACCCCATAGATCCACAAGGTGGCCTGTGGGTATGCAAATCGGTTCGCATCGATGATCTGCTGACCAACTTTGATGACTTCGACCACACCAAGCAAGGCCGCCAGTGACGTGGTCTTGATGATGCGCGTGGCGAGGTTGACGCTCGCGGGAAGCATACGCTGCAGCGCCTGCGGAAGGATGATGCGCGTGAAGGTTTGCCAAGAGCTCAGCCCTAGCACATACGCCGTTTCACTCTGCACCACCGGTATGGATTCCAAGGCGCCACGCACCAAATCACCCAGCTCGGCCCCGCCCCACAATACGAATACCAGCACGCAAGCACCCGTGGCATCGAGATTCCAGTCGAACGCACGAGCAAATCCATAGAACGCAATAAACAGCAACGCCAGTTGAGGCATAATACGGATGAAATCAAGATATACGCGCATGACGGCACGCACCAAACGGCTACGAACCGTCATCAGCCAACCGACCAACAGGCCCACCGGCACGGAGAGAACCACCGAAACACCCGCAATCCAAACCGTGACCCACAAGCCTTGGAACAGCCGTGGGAACACACCCGGCTGGAAGAGAATATCAACGCCTTGCATAGTCGAACCTCCTCTCCAGCACTGTGCCGATAATGGAGATCGGCAACAAAATGACGAGATAGGTGATGATCAGCAGCAGCAACGACTCATAGGTGTTATACGAGACGCCGATAAGGTCCTTGGTCACGTACATCACATCCGCGAGCGCAATGGCCGAAACCACCGACGACTCCTTGACAAGGAAGATCACGTTGGCCACAATACCTGGAATGGCGCTGCTCAAAGCCTGTGGCAGTATCACATGCGTAAGCGTCTGCAGCGTCGTCAGGCCCAACACCTTGGCACTCTCACGCTGCACCGTGGGCACTGCCTGGAAGCCCGCACGCATGGCCTCCGACATGTAGGAGCCGCCTAAGAAGGTGAGTCCCACGATGGCGCAGGTTTCGGCGCTCCACGTAACACCCAGCTTGGGCAGGCCAAAATAGAGAAAGTAGAGCTGCACCAAGAGCGGCGTGTTTCGAGAAAGCTCCACATAGACCTGAACGATGGGATTGAGGACAGGTGTGCGAGAAAGCTCAATTGAAGCGCATACCAGGCCAAGCAATATGGAAAAGACCACGCCAAAGAACGAGATGAACACCGTCATATACGCGGCACTGACGAAGAAATGCGCATTCTGGCTAATAAACGTCCAGTTCAAACCACACTCCTCCCCTCTTTTTCAGTCATCGTTCACGGTCCTTGATCTGCAAAACCACACTCATGAACCCATGGCGAAAGCCATCATAACTACTTACAGCACTCGAAGACCAACACAGGAACCGCAAGTTGGTGCAATGAGCGAAATAACGACCTGCCACAAACCGTTCCCCCAGAATACATGCGGTTGCATGAATAAAACGGGGTCTTGCTATATCGAAAGTGAATACCCAACTATCATTGTCAATGGATTGGCATTCAACGACAGCAACGACAAGCAGAAACCAAACAACGCAACAGTGCGCTTTGGGCGCCTAATGCAAATTCTGTGGTCATCATAGACGTCAGTATACACACTCTTGCATTACGGGCAATAGCAATTCGGCCAAACACCATACAATTTTCACTGAGAGGGGACTTTTATTGATTTTTTAGGACACTGAAAACAGAAATGCGGAAAATGCAATGCCCCCATATTGTCTTTCTCTGTACGATTTTCCGGTGTACACCTAGAAAAGACGCAAAGCACCGTCTTCGGTGCCTTTCATATCGCCATAATCCAAAATCAGGCATTCAAAACCTCTCGATTGTGCCAGCACTTTGGCTTGGGGAGTGATGGTCTGGGCCGCGAAAATGCCTCGGACCGGAGCCACCAGCGGATCCCTATTGAGCAACTTGCAGTACCGCGTAAGCTGCTCCACACCGTCAATGCCGCCGTGCCGTTTGATTTCGATGGCTACATGCTGGCCCGATGCATCCTTGGCCATGATATCGACCGGCCCCACGGGAGTCGGATACTCACGACGAACCAACGTGGCCCCCTTGCCTATGCGCTCGATCTGCTCAGCCAAGTAGCGCTGAAGATGATCCTCCACACCGTCCTTGACAAGACCTGGATCCTCGCCTAAATCAAACGTCTGATCAAAATAGACCTTGGCAACCGTCACTTCTAGAATATCATCTGATTTATCAGACGCCACCCGGAACACTGTTTGTGCAGGCTGATTGCCCTCGCCTTGGCAAGCATCATCCTTGAGGCCATCGGACTCGGCCCATGCACCAACCGATACGCCATCGACAGTGGCTGCGCTACCGACTGCGTCTTCTTGGTCTGCCGAAACCCCAAGATTCTCATCACTACTCACAGTTGAAGCCGAACAATGCCCAGCGGATTCTTCAACTGCGCCGGCGTCATCAACGTCTGCGCCATTTTCGGCGCTCTTGCCATCAATCTCACGAATCGTACAGGGAGCTGCCATCCAGTTCAGCGGTTTGTATGAGCCGAGCTCGGAAAATATAAGAAAACTGTTGTCAGCCTTGACCAGCAGCACTCGCTTTGCCATCGGTAGGTAGGCATTGAGCCGGCCAGAATACTCTGCACTGCAATCCGCAACAATAATTCGCACAAACACATACTCTAGCGTGACACCAACACTATAACAACGCAGTCCTAGGCAGACCTGCACTACGTACGGTGCAGTTTTGCCTAGGACTGCGCGCATTCGAAGGATCTGCTTCAGCAGTGCCAATTCTGCGATGCCGGAACCATCACTCCAAGCCGATGGACTTGATGTCGTGAACGGTCAGTCGTTTGACCGACAGCACACCGGACTCACTGGTTAGCTTGATGGCACGCGGACCGTCCGATGGATAGCTGTAGGAACTGAGCACATAATGGCCGTCATTGACATACACTTCGAGGGAACCACGGTCAACGAAGACTCTCAGCTTGAGCTCATCGGCATCCAGCTCCTCTTTCGAAAGACGGGCTGCACGATACCCACGATCGCCACGGGCGGCTGCCTGACGATCGATCACCACGGTTCCTGCCTGGGCGTCAAAAGCGACGTAGGTGTACGATCCGTCAGGCGTGGCATGCACCTTGAGCCCGGCACGTTCGGCGGTGGAATGTTTGAGATCGATGTCAAGCTCGATTTCGGCGGCTTCCTTATCCTCATCCACCAATGCCTCTTCATTGGTCTCAATGGTACGAGGCACATGCTCGAAGGTGTTGATGCGCAGCCGTTCGACCTCAGGCACCGGAACGGTATGCACGTCCCCGTCATCGCCAAGAAACACCTCGCGCGGCAACGTCATCTGGCCGCACCAACCGTCGGACTGCATCGGTGCGTTGCCCTCGAACGGGCTCATCCAGCCGTACATGATGCGCCTGCCATCCACCTCGAAGGACTGCGGGGCATAATAGTTGGCGCCACAATCCCAAAGACGGAACTCAGTCTCCGGCTTGAATGCCTCGCCAGGCTTCCAGGTACCGATCATGTAGCCGGCATTGTCCTTGTTGCGGTTCATATATCCGTTGGGACGCGCACCCTGTGCGGAGAAGCAGATAACCCACTTCTCGTTGCCGTTGTTGTCCTTGAGCGGGAAGAAGTCGGGGCACTCCAACATGAACACATTCGGATCGGGGCTCTCATACAACACGTTCGAAAATGTCCAATCAGTCATGTTTTCAGAGGTGTAAATCCAAATCTGACCCTTTTGGTCGGCTGTTGAGACACCATGAATCATGGTCCACACACCGTCTTGCTTCCACACTTTGGGATCACGGAAGTGCGAATCCACCTTGTCTCGTGGGCAGTCCACAACCATACCCAGCTTGTTGAGCTTGGTGGCATCGTCGTCTTCCGCCTCGGCAAGCATCTGAACCTGCCACTGTCCGTCTTTATCGTTCTTGCCGTTGTTCCAACGGTGCCCGGTGTAATAGAACTTGAGTTTGCCGTCGTCATCGATCACAGCCGAACCGGAGAACACGCCGTCTTTTTCCTGTTCAAGACTAGGAGCCATGGCAATCGGGTCGCGCCGCCAAGTCACCATGTCGGTGCTGGAGACATGCCCCCAATGCATCGGACCCCATTGGGTGCCATAGGGATGAAGCTGGTAGTAGACGTGCCAACGCCCCTTGTAATAGCACAGGCCGTTGGGGTCATTGATCCATCCGCCGTTGGAGGCTATGTGAAACTTGGGGTACCATCTGTCGTTGCGTTCCAATGCAAGCTCTTCAACACTGGCTTCAGCCTTGGCAAGTTCAACGTCCTCGTCGCGAATAGGAGTGTATACGGGATTCGAATTACTCATCTTTGACATCTTTCTCGTGAATTGTGTGGATATTCCATCATATTAGCTAATTAGTTGGCCCAAAGGAACGGATTCATGCCTGTTTGCGTTCTTTTGAGCCAACTTACAGTGGCACTGGCCCTAAACCGGCCTGGGATTCAGCCGAAAATCTGGTCAGACTAGTCACCGGCACCTGCACCGGCATCGATCTTCTTACGGTCCTTGACACGTATGAATGGATCGCCATCCACCTGCTGGTTGTCCTTCTTGATGATGAAGAAGCCGTAGATAAGAGCGCACAGCACGATGGCAGAGATGACGAAGAACGTCTTCTGGGGTCCGATCTGATCATGAAGCTTGCCCAACGGAACGGACATGAAGCTCTGCCCCAGCGTGGAGGCTATCTGGAAACCGACCATATACAGGGTCGCAGAAAGTTTCGTATTGAAATGCAGGGTGAAGTAGCGGAATGCCGGCAAGCTGAACAACGGCGTCTCGATGGCGTGGAAGAGCTTGACGATGGAGATCATGACCGGGTTGGTGGCCACGCCACACAGCCCGATACGCACACACATGACCAAAGCGCCAAGCAGCAATGAATTGCGAACTCCGATGTGATCCATGATGATAGGCACCACGCCCATCATGATTGATTCGAGGAACACCTCGGTGGCGTTGAGGATGCTGTACCATTGGTTGCCCTGATCAGGAGTGGCAAACAACGATGTGAAGTAGTTGGGGAACATCTGCTGGTCGAAGACGGTGTAGAAGGTGTTGGTGAAGAACATGAAGATGATCAGCAGCCACAGGGAACCCATGCCCAGCACGGAAATCATTTCCTTGGCCGTCGGGTTGGTCCGCGGTGCGTTGGGATCGGCCTCCTTCTTGAGCTCTTCCTTCTGCTCGGCTGGACGCCAGAACGCATAGATGAGAATCATGCCGACACCAAATGCAGAACCAAGCCAGAAGTTGATGTACATGTTGATGTTGAACAGCGGACCGGCGATAAGCGCCACGCATGCGTAGCCGAAGGACCCCCACGCGCGGGCCTGGCCATATTCAAAACCGAAGAAACGGCTGTAGCGTTCAGTCAACGCCTCGAACAACGAGCAGCCTGCCATAAAACCTGCTGAAAGCACGACGGAGCCGAGCAGCATACCTACGAAACGCTTGGTGCCACCGGCAGCAAGAAGCGGGCCATAGATGAACTGCGCAAAGGGCCCGATGCAGGCTGCGATGCAGGAGACCACGACGACCAGACGACGCTTGATGCCAAGGTTATCTTGAATAACGCCATAGAAGAACATGATAAACAGCGTTACAAAAGAGTTAAAAGAGTAAATCTCGCCCTGTTGAGCTCCGGTCATACCTAGACCGTGCACAGGATCCGTGAGCCATCGGGAGAAGAAAGACCACCAGATGCCCCACGCACAGAAGAACATGAAGATACCGGTTGAACTCTCGAGGTACGAGGGGTTCCGGTACGTTTTTGATGCGTTGATTGCCATAATTCACCTTTCTCGTTTCGGCGCCGCTGCACGCCGACCGCGGGGACTGCCCCGCTGCAGATGCAAACTGCCTCACCGCTGAGCTGCATCATGTATCAATATAGAACGGGAAACGTTTTTCGTCAAGGCGAACACGGATATTCATGCATTTTCATCCATTATTATGCAATAATTCGATATTATTCTAGTTTGTTCATCAACTCACTCTTATTTGCTCAGATGCATTGCGACGAACCCATGTAGATAACACAATTTACCGTGAACAACATCAAATCCGCACGCCAGCAGACACACCGCTCAACGAAAACCTCAACACGGCATCAGAACATCCAACCCTCAATCAGGAGTCCTGACGCACAGACTCCCTGTCTATAAGCCTGCAGTGAATCAAGGTCCTTTCGGCTGAGCCATTGAGCGGGGGCAACGTCGTTCGAAGGCTCTGCTGACCGGCCAGGCTGCTGGGAACACCAGGCTCGCGGCCTTCAATCTGACTGACCAACTTGCGTGCGCCCCAGTACCCCATCTCATAATGGGGCAACGCCACCGTGGTCAGCTTCGGAGAAAGCGTCTCCACCACAACGCGGTGGTTGTCGACCCCAACCACCGAGATGTACCTTCCGACGTGCAGCCCCAGTTTGATGGCACAGGCATACACGTAGCACGTTCTGGCATCGTTGAAACAGAAACATGCATCGGGGTGCGCGGTTTGAAATAGCCGATAAACAGCTTCAAGGGCCGGTCCATTGTTACCGACCGCAATACGCAGCTTCGGGTCCACCGGCAGCCCGTACTCTCTCAACGCCTGCTCATAGCCCTGCGCACGGAGCGGCTCCGCCCGAAGATTCTCGGAGCAGCCGATATACGCAATGCGTTTACAGCCGGCCTTGATGAGTAGAGTCGTGGCATCATAGCCGATGGACACCTCATCGGGCGAAATGCTAGGCGTCTCGCCAGTGGCATCGGAGGCATCGACGATGACAGTGGGCACACCTTGAAGGGATGACGGCCGCTGGGTGACGCGGTTGTACATCTTGGCGTACAGATATCCGTCAACACCATATCGCTTCAGAGCATCGATTTCCTGCTGTTCGCTGGCCTTGCCATCAGTGTTGACCAACAAAAGCATATACCCCAGCTCACTGGCCGCATCCTGCGCCCCCAGTACGATCTCACCGGCATAGGGTGTAGTGGCAATCTCCTCACTGACAAATCCAATGGTCTTCGTGCGGCTGGTGCGAAGGGAGCTGGCAAGAGGATTGGGACGATAGCCCATCTCCCGGGCTATCCGACGAATTCTATGGGCGATTTCAGGTTTGACATGCCCCGCCTCGTGATGATTGAGCGAGAGGGACACTGAAGTCACCGATGTCCCTGCGCGTTTTGCCACTTCCCTGATGGTAGTCATACTGCTGAGAATAGTCGATATGCGCGATTGAATGGCCCCAAGACGACACCACGGCATGGGGCCTCGCTGCAAAACGACAAAAGGCACCCACCTTGAACAGTGGATGCCTTGGCGCAATGGTCTTCGACCCCGTATCACTCAGCCGATTCCGGAGCCTTGCCCTCCTGAGCCGCAACGGTCAACACGTTGGAGTCAAACGAGATGAAACCGTCGGATACATTAAACGTATGACGTTTCCCGTCCATATCAAGTGCCGACACCGGACCATCCTCAATGACCGTAAGAATGGGTTCATGGTTGGGCATGATGCCCATCTGCCCACCGGCGGCAGGAACGGTGACCTTGGCGGCCTCGCCACTCCATAGCGGGCGGTCAGCTGACACAATGTTGACATGAATTGAGGATCCGGCCATGTCACTCACCGTATTCCTTCTGCATGTCGTGCCACTTATGCTCCAGATCATCGATGCCGCCGATGCCGCTGAATGCCTGCTCGGGGACCTCATCGTACTTGCCCTCACAGATGCGCTTGAAGGCTTCGATGGTCTCGTCGGCCGGCACGTAGGAGCCTGGCCTGCCGGTGAACTTCTGCGCAACGTAGAAGTTCTGGCCCAAGAACTGCTCGATCTTGCGGGCACGGTTGACGGTGGTCTTGTCTTCCTCACCGAGCTCGTCGATGCCGATCAATGCGATGATGTCCTGCAGCTCCTTGTTACGCTGCAAAATGGCCTTGACTTGATTGGCAACCTCGTAATGATCCTGACCCACGTAGCGCGGATCCAAGATTCGTGACGTGGAGGATAGCGGATCGACGGCCGGGTAAATGCCTTGGGACGCAATATCACGAGAAAGCTCGGTGGTGGCGTCCAAATGAGCGAACGTCGTGGCGGGAGCAGGGTCAGTGTAATCGTCCGCCGGCACATACACGGCCTGCAAGGAGGTGATGGAGTGGCCGCGCGTGGATGTGATGCGCTCCTGCAAGGCACCCATCTCATCGGCCAGGTTCGGCTGGTAGCCCACTGCCGAAGGCATACGGCCCAGCAACGTGGAGACCTCGGAACCAGCCTGGGTGAAGCGGAAGATGTTGTCGATGAAGAGCAACACATCCTGATTCTCCACGTCACGGAAGTACTCGGCCATCGTCAGTGCCGTCAGCGGCACACGAAGACGGGTTCCCGGCGGTTCATCCATCTGCCCGAAGACCAAGGCGGTTTTCTCAAGGACGCCGGCAGCCGCCATCTCGCCGATCAGATCGTTGCCCTCACGGGTACGCTCGCCAACGCCTGCAAACACGGAGACGCCGCCGTGGTTCTGCGCCACGCGCTGGATCATCTCCTGAATCAGCACGGTCTTGCCAACGCCTGCACCGCCGAAGAGGCCGATCTTGCCACCCTCTACGTATGGGGTAAGCAGATCGATGACCTTGATGCCCGTTTCGAACATCTTCGTGCTGCTTTCAAGCTGGTCGAAGGCGGGAGGATTGCGATGGATGCTCCAACGCTCCTTGATGTCGATATGCTCACCGGGCTTGGCGTTCAAGATGTTGCCCGTGACATCAAAGACATGGCCCTTGGTCACGTCGCCGACCGGCACCTCGATGGGGCCGCCCGTATCCGTGACCGAAGCGCCACGCACCAGTCCATCGGTCGGCTTCAAAGCCACGGCACGCACCGTGGAGTCGCCCAAGTGCTGCTCGACCTCAAGGGTGATCTCCTTGACGCTTTCGCCTTCCTCGTTACCAACATTGCTGATGTTGACCTTCAAGGCATTATAGATATCGGGCATGTGGCCCGCTGGAAACTCAACGTCGACAACGGAGCCCTGAACACGTGTGACGCGTCCGGCACCCAAATCGACCTCGGGTTTTTCGGTGGCCGCTGTTGTCTGATTTTCAGCCATATGCGTCCCTACTCTTCCTTCTTGTTAAGCGCATCCGCGCTGCTGATAATCTCAGTAAGTTCCTGTGTGATGGAGGCCTGGCGCGAAGCATTAAGCCTGCGTGTGAGCTCGTCAATCAGATTGTTGGCATTGTCCGTTGCAGTGTGCATGGCGTTCTGCCTGCTCGCCGTCTCGGACGCAGCTGCCGTAAGAAGACACTCGTGGATGCGCGATTGGACATACTTAGGCAGAATCGAGTCAAGCACTTCGTTCAGGCTCGGTTCGAACAGATACAATGGCGTGGCCGGCCTGACCGACTTGGCCTTGAGGTTCTCGTCACTGCCTTCGACGTCCTGCGTGGCCTCGGTGATTTGATCCTTGGATGAATCGCCGTCAGTGCCTTGCCCCGCAGCCTTGCCCACAGCTTCCTGATGGGCCCTTGCGGCCTGCTCGTTGCGATTGGCCGTGTACCCGCCAACCAGCTGCACAGGCAGCATCCGTAGCACGCGCACCTTCTGCACCACCATGTTGATGAACTCGGTGAAGACGATGTACAGCTCGGAGACACCGCCCTTCTCAGCGGGCTTCATGTAGTCAGAAAGCAGTTCGTCGGAAATCTGACGAGCCACCTCAACACCCGGGTGGTCGGTCTGGCCCTCCCACGTGTCCGCAATGGTGCGGCCGCGGTATTTGTAGTACGAAATACCGCGTCTGCCATACACATACAACTGTGGCTGCTTGCCCTCGCCGTCGAGCCTATCGAGCAAGGCCTCGGTCTCACGAATCACCGAGGACGTATACGCACCGGCCATGCCGCGGTCAGCCGTCAACGCCAAGACGGCAACCTGGGGATTGGAGACCTGGCGGTTCTTCACGATTGGATGATCGATGTCGGTGTGCGCTGCAAGAGCCTGCACGGCATCGAAAATCGCATCGCTATACGGCTTCGCATTCAAGGCCACGGTACGGGCCTTGGAAATGTGCGAGGACGCAATCATCTCCTGCGCGTTGAAGATCTTGCCCAACGACGTGGTGGAGTTGATTCTCGATTTCAATGCGAGTTGCGAAACCATAGGCTACTTGCTCCCCGCCACGATTTTCTCCTGCTCGACCTTCGCCGGGACGAAATCGGCCTTTGGCTTCTTCGTCACCAGAGGAGTGCCCGCCTTCGTCACGTAGTTGGAACGGTACGCGTCCACCGCCGCATCGAGCTTCTGCTCGGTTTCGTCGCTAAAGTCACCGGTGTCACGAATGACCTTGAGCACGTCGGTGTTGTGGTCGAGATAGTCCAAGAGTCCATGTTCGAAGGGCAGCACATCGGCAACCTCAAGGTCGTCAAGCTTGCCATGGGTGCCGGTCCATACCGCCACGACCTCCTGCTCCATGGAATACGGCGAGAACTGGGGTTGCTTGAGCAGCTCGGTGAGCCTTGCCCCGCGGGTCAGCTGTTGCTTCGACGCTGCATCCAAGTCGGATGCGAACATGGCGAAGGACTGCAACGAACGATACTGAGCCAAGGAAATCTTCAGCGTACTCGTGACCTTCTTCATCGCCTTGGTCTGCGCGTCTCCACCCACACGGGAGACGGAGATACCCACATCCACAGCAGGACGCTGGTTGGCGTTGAAGAGATCGGACTGCAGGAAGATCTGACCGTCAGTGATGGAGATGACGTTGGTTGGAATGTACGCCGAAACGTCATTCGCCTTCGTCTCCACAATCGGCAGACCAGTCATCGAGCCACCGCCCAAATCATCGGAGAGCTTGGCGCAGCGTTCCAGCAGACGGGAGTGCAGGTAGAACACATCGCCGGGGTAAGCCTCACGCCCCGGTGGGCGCCTCAGCAGCAAGGAGATAGATCGATAGGCCTCGGCCTGCTTGGAAAGATCATCGAAGACGATGAGCACATGCTTGCCGTGATACATCCAGTGCTGGCCGATAGCCGAACCGGTGTAGGGGGCTATGTATTTGAACCCTGCAGAATCGGAGGCAGGGCTGGCCACGATGGTAGTGTACTCCATGGCCCCGGCATCTTCCAGGCTCTTACGCACGGATGCGATGGTGGTGCCCTTCTGACCGATGGCCACGTAGATGCAACGCACCTGCTTCTTCGGGTCGCCGCTCTCCCAGTTGCTCTTCTGGTTGATGATGGTGTCGATGGCGATGGCGGTCTTACCCGTCTGCCGGTCGCCGATGATGAGCTGACGCTGGCCACGGCCGATAGGAGTCATGGCATCGATGGCCATGAGACCCGTGGAAAGCGGCTCGTCGACCGGATGGCGGTGCATCACATCGGGGGCCTGCGCCTCCATCATTCTTCGGCCTTCGCTCTTGATCTCTCCCAAGCCGTCAATCGGCTTGCCTAGCGGGTCAACGGTGCGACCCAGGAAGCCGTCTCCGACTGGGACGGAGAGCACCTCGCCGGTGCGCTTGACTTCCTGCCCCTCTTCAATGCCGGCGAAGTCACCAAGGACAACCACGCCGATCTCACGAGGATCAAGGTTGAACGCCAAACCGAGCGTACCGTCCTCAAAGGTCAGCAACTCGTTGGCCATGCAACCAGGCAATCCCGTCACATGCGCAATGCCGTCTCCGGCCGCCTCAACGTACCCCACCTCCTGAGTGGGTGAATCGCTGGGGCGATAGGACTCGACGAATTCGTCGAGAGCCTTGCGCACCTTGGCGGGATCAATGGTAAGTTCTGCCATCAATCACTCCTTATCTTGTGTACGAATTAAGTCTTATAAGTCCTCAAGCCCATTGACCACAAAGCCAAAACCCGAGGGCCGTTGTTTACATGCTGGTCTTTATGCTTCGTTCCAGCCAGGCAAGTTGAGCCGCGACCGTATGGTCGGTGACGTCATCCCCGATCTGTATTCTCATGCCGCCGATCACCGAGGGGTCGACCATAAGATTGATATGGGCCGGATGGCCAAGCTGTGCAGAAAAATGCTCCATAAGACGCCTGATCTGATCGTGGCTGAGTTGAGTTGCCGCTGTAACCGTGACCATGGATGCACCCATGTGCCTGGAAAACTTTGCAATGAGCCAGCGCAAGGACGTAAGCAATGTTCTGTGACGTGGGGAACACACCAAATGCCTCACAAGACACATCGTGACCTTATTGAGATCGCTGCTGTCAAACACCTTGTCCAGAAGGTTCTCACGAGCCTGTGCCGAGATTGACGAATCAGCCAATTTCGAGCAGAGCACTGGTGAATTAAGTAGTGACGATTCAATCTTAGCCAACTCAATGGAGACCGCCAAAGTGCATTTCGTGGCGTCAGAGTAATACATCATGGCATCAACGGCAAAGTCCTCCACTGCATTCGCAATGTCGGAGACCCTGCTCCACCTACGTCCTACCAAATCCTGCAGAACCTCAAGCGTATATGGATGAACCTCTCCGCCAAGAATGTTGTTCAGCAACGTCACCTTGTCACTCGTCGGGCGACTGGGATCAGTCAACGACTGCTCCACCTTTGCGTTCTCATCCAGAAGTTGTGTCATGACGAACAGTTCTTCGCCAATCCTCCATGTCTCCACACCGCAATCACGCAGCTTGGGAGCCAATAAGTCACGCGACTGACGGTCTGCGCTCAATGAAGCTTCTCCACGCATTTGGTTCACCTCCTCGGTCTTTCATCCATGTCACCAATCTCTTCTGCTCTAGCCTCACAGCCAGTGCATGTAAGCGGCTACTTTTTGTCTTTGGTCTCCAGCTCGTCGATCATCCCATCGATCATGTTGGACTGCACAGCGGAATCCTGAAGCTTTTCACCAAGAATCTTGCCTGCCAATGACGTTGCCAATGTACCAACGTCACCTTTGAGCTTGACCATGGCCTGCTGCTGCTGAGATGCGACAGAACGCTGAGCGGCGGCAGTGATCTGAGCCGCTTCGCTGTCAGCCTTGTTATGTGCATCAGCAACAATCTGCTTGGCCTCGACTCGTGCATCATCACGTATCTTCGAAGCATCCATGCGAGCACTGTTGAGCTGATCTTCATACTTTTTCTTCGCCTTGTCGGCGTCTTCCTTGGCTTTGGCGGCCTTGGAGATATTGCCTTCAATCTTCTCGGCTCGTTCGTCGAAAATGGCGTTGAACTTGGGCATGAAGAACTTGTAGAAGAACACCGCAATGATGATGAGAATGATCAGAGACCACACCATGTCATACACCTTGGGAATGAACAACTGCAATCCGCCGCTAGCGGCTAATTCCACCATGAAGCCCTCCTTTCATACCTTCCATATCGTGCATATGTGCACAGACCGAACGTTTGCGCACCCATACCGAATCATTTTCACTGCCACTCAGACGATGAGCAAGGCTACGAAGCCCAGTAAGCCGAGCAGCTCGACCATTGCAGCACCGATGAGCATGAGCGTCTGAATCTTTCCAGCCATCTCAGGCTGACGAGCAGTGGCATCAAGCGCGTGCCCGACCAACATGCCCAAGCCGAGGCCTGGACCAAGAACGGCCAAGCCGTAGCCAAGGATGCTCAGGTTACCTGATACGGCAGCAAGGGAGATGATACCCATTTGTGTTTCCTTTCTTGGGAATGGAACAATTTCATTTCAGACCGTCACACCGAACGGGTGGCAGACAATGGATATTCCAAACCAAATAAACCAACTGTTTTCAGTTATGTGTTTTTAATTATAAATTCTGTAACCGTGGCTGTGGCACAAGGCTAAGGCCGCGTGGATTAGTTCTCCGGATAGCTCAGGTTGATGTACGCCGTGGAAAGAATGGCAAACACATAAGCCTGAAGAAACGCCACGAACAGCTCGAACAACGTCATCACAAGACCGCCTACAAGCCAAAGGCCGCCAACGGGGATACCGGCGAGCTTGTTGCTGAATTCGACAATCCAGTAATTGGCGAACGCCAGGCAAGTGGCAAGCACCAAGTGACCAGAAACCATATTGGCGAACAGTCGGATGGTGAGCGAAAGCGGGCGGACGATGACGATTTCAAACAACTGCACCGGAGCCAGCAACACATAAATGAAAGGAGGCACCCCAGGAGTGAAGCATTCATCACGAATGAATCCCCATAGTCCCTTCTCTCGGATGCCCGCCGCCCAGTATTGGTACAGCGTCCAGAGCGCAAATACCAGCGGCATGGCGATGGTGGCAGTCGCGGCTATGTTGGCACCAGGAATCACGCCACACACATTGAACACGAGAATCGTGAAGAACAGAGTAACGATCATCGGCACGTAGCGCCTGCCACGTAGCTCGCCCATAATTTCGTAAACGACGCTGTTCTGAATGAAACTGATACCCCACTCGATGAACGCCTGCCAGCGGCCGGGAATAAGCTTTGCATGTGCCGCCGTGATGCCAAGTACGACCAACAACACGAGCGTCGCCACAATACGGACAAGCATGATCCTGTTGATGGCGAACGGCGTGCCCTGGAACAGAATTTCAGGAGGCAGGAAGTCGTTGACTGAAGGCAAATCAGCGCCGTTACCGGCTGCAAGCGTTACAGCATTGCTCACCGTTTTAAACATGTACGCCTCCCAATAAAGATCTCAGACATTCGAGTCTACGCCACATGAAGGAGATGTGAGACATCGGCCTCATTCACCCCATCATTTCCGCGGAAATAAAAAAGGCAGGGGCGACCTCGTTGGATTGACCCTGTCCCTCTACCTCGAACAACCGTGAAGTGATTCTACACACTTTTGGGAAAATTGGTAATTCAACTTGAATTTTCGTCGTTTCCAAATGTTTCCAAGGGGTATAGAGCGATTCTTACAGGGCAAACAGACAAAAATCGTAAAGATACACAGCAGAATTTTCGAGATACCTCATACAGACCGACCGAATCGTACGTACGCCGTCATATCTGGCAACTTTACAGGTACGTTTCAGTCAGAAATTCCCTCTTTTCCGTCCAAAATGTACCCATTTACGAACTCATCAATCCAAGTGCGTACAATTCAGACACTTTCAGTTCAGCAGGTACAATAACGACAATGCAGCTGCACACATCATGATTCTCAGCAGCTGTGCAAGCCATAGCCGTCAGTGGCGAATGGGACAAAACCATCAGAGCGTGGGGACACCGGCGCATGACGAATGGCGCGATCGGTACCAAGCTGCCTGCTGGCGCGAAGCCCGGGCACCCGCGTCAGATCGTACGGAGTGGTCTGATACACCCAGTTCAACCAGTTGCGCCAGATGAGGTTGGCATGGGCCCGCCATGAGAACAGCGGCTCCAATGCAGGGTCGTCATGCGGAAAATAATTACGTGGGAATGGAACGTTCTTGAGGCCCTTGGCCTTGTCGCGTTCGTACTCGTCTCGCAATGTAAATTTGCCGTACTCCCAATGCCCCAATACAAACACTTCAGAAAAATCCTTGGTCGCAATGAGGCCGGAACCAGCCTCAGGTCCCTTTGTGAGTACTTGAAGATCAGGATCAGCAGCTACATCCTCCTCCCTGATTCCAGCCAACCTAGAGTGAGGCTGAAGAGAGATCTCGTCGAATCCATTGGTCAGAAAACAGTACTCGTCTTGCAAAAACTGCGGAAAGACGCCAAACAGCTTTTCCTTGAAATTGACCTTCCGCACATCATATCGGTAATATAGTGCGGCCATGGCGCCCCAGCACAAGTACATGGTGGAAAAAACGTGGGTTTGTGACCAATCGAGAATCTCGGTAAGCTCCTGCCAATAATCGACCTGTTCGAATTCCAGTTGTTCCACTGGCGCACCGGTGACAACAAGACCGTCATAGTAATTGTTCTTCAGCACATCAAATTTTTCATAGAACTTTACGAGATGGTCCGCGCTGACATGGGTAGACTCATGCGTCGAAGTCTGCATAAAATCAATATCAACCTGAAGCGGTGATTTGGAGATGAGGCGCAACAGCTGAGTCTCGGTCTCGATCTTCTTGGGCATCAGATTGAGAATCACCAATCTCAACGGACGTATCTGCTGACGCTCGGCATCCGGCTTCTCAAGAGCAAAAATACGCTCCGAATCGAGGATGTCGCGAGCCGGTAAATCACTGGGAATCTTGATAGGCATGACACCTATTATTGCGGGGTTTGCGGACGGGCGTGAACACATGGCAGCACGCCATACAACCCAGCTGATAACCGAAATGAACCCGTCGAGAGTCGAGGATTCACCAGTGACTACGTTACAGACACAAAAAGGGTTCTTCGACCGAATCGTACGCATTGCCCAGCAAATGGCGACAAAATGGGTGCAATCCGGAAACATCCTGTGGTAAAACGCTGTGAGCATAGTCGATTTGACGTTTGGCAGTTTAGCCGTATTATAGAAATGTTGTCTTTGACAACCGTCGCGGGGTGGAGCAGTTCGGTAGCTCGCTGGGCTCATAACCCAGAGGTCTTAGGTTCAAATCCTAACCCCGCTACTAATAACCCATTGGGCTCAAGGAACTTGGCCGGTTGAATTCCTAGGAATTCACCGGCCTTTTCCATATCTGGAATAGTCCAAGCCGTATCACCCTTCATCTTTTGCGAAATCAAGCCGCGCGACACGCCAAGAGCTCGTGATAAATCTGCCTTACTTTTATCGCGTATCGCTAAAGCAACTCTCATGTTTGCGCATATTACTGATTCCAGCGAAATCTTTACGTCCGGCTTTTCCTTTGTTTGTGTAGTCATACTGAACATATTACACCAAAATGAGTACTTTTACTACACACTACCGAAATTGTGCACTTACACTTTTCAACTTGTGCTATAGTGCATAGTATGGCTAAACAACAAGGTTGTAATTACAAAGAGATGATTAGTCGCATCAATCATCTTCTGGAAATTAACGGCATGTCACGAGCAGAACTCTCACGTCATCTTGGCATTACTCGTTCTCTCATCTCGCAAAAACTTGCGGGAACAACAAAATTCACACTTCAGGATATTGCAACTTTGGCCAACTTATTTGACGTCAGTACAGATGTGCTGATGGCGCGTGAACCAATGGAGGTCAAGTAATGAGTGTTGAGATTCTTGCGAGTCTGGCATTGGCGTTGTCGGCGATGGCGTTGCTTGCGTCGCTGGTCGCGCTGTGGGATGCCCACGACGCGCTGGACGCGGCTGCAAAGGCGCGTCAGGACGCGTTCGACGCGCAGGTGAGCGCACGTCTCGTTTCCCACGAACCAATGGAGGTGCGGTGATGGATATCGACGATGTCGTGATCATCATTTCATTGTTGTCGATCGTGCTCAGCGTTCTCTCGTGGATTGATTGAGGTGATGCATTGATGCTTCAGGATACAAAAGGTGTGGTCGGTGTGGTCGTGGCGTCCTGTGGGCGGCGGTGGAAACGTCGGTGTGCCAGCCATAGCTTGCAGCGTTCGGCTATTCGGTGGCGTACTTGCCAGTCCTTGTCGTTCCACCAGTCCACGTTGCCCGATACGGGACTGTGTTCATATCCGCATTTGCGGAGTCTTGTGGGTGATTTCGTCCAGTGCACGCATACCTCGGCATCATCGGGTATCTCGCTCTGTCCTTCCAGCGGGCATACTATCATGTTCACGCCCGTGTCGCCGGTCTTGACGATCGGCCACATGGTCATTTCCTCGTTCTTCCATTGCCTGTCCGGGTCCCCGTCGGGCAGCTTCTCCCACTTCATTATGTGCACAATGCAGTTGTGCCCGAAAGCCCGCACGTCGAAGGCATCGCCGTCACCATCGTTTATGGCGAGTATGACGCTCATCGGCTTATCGCCGACGAGCCCCTTCAGGGGCGGCATCAGCTCGGCTTGTTCCATTTCTTCGAGCCCGGCGTCGTCGACCCGGAAGAATGCCCACGACGCCTCCGTGTGTCGCCGAATCGTTCGTATGAGCGAAATCAGCGCGATCAGAAAAGACAGTATCGACACGACGATTGCGATCTGGTCTTTCATTCTTGCTTTCCTTCGTTGGTTGCTTTTGTACTGCAATTCAATCCTACCGCGAAGGAAGGTTCAAACTTTCAGACCCTCTGCTTGCAAAGCAGATGCGCTTAGGCAGGTGAGGTCATGAAGGTGCTGAAAAAGGTGTTGCGTGGCTTCTTCGTGGCCACGCTGTATGTGCCGATGTTCCTGTTGATGTTGCTGGCCGCGAGCATCTGCGGATTCTGGCAGTGGCTGTGGAGGGAGGACTAAACATGGTTGCAAACTTCGACGCCGATTACGACGACGAAACCAAGGTGTTGTTCCTGCGAATAACGAGCACGATGGACTCGAACTATCAGTACATCGCCACCAACGAGAAGCGGCTGAGGCATCTGAGGGCCTCGATAGACCACGCGCTGGCCAGGAAGGGAGCCGACAATGGCTAAGACGAGCATCTCGATGAGCTACGAATACCTGGGCACGTTCGCGCTGAACGTGGAGGATGGCCGGCATCGTTGTTCGACGATCCTTTCGACGGACGAGGTGACGATGCTCAAGGCGCAGTGCCTGGACGCGCTGGCCCGCCAGGAGCGCTGGCTGCGTGACGGCTGCCCTGACGCGCCGGATTAGAACGATTGTTTCGCATAATTGAACGGCTTTGACGGGGCGTAGGGCGTACCCCAGCCATGCTTTGCCCGGGACGAGCTCCGGGAACGCCAGGCGCGTGGCAGTCGCGCCATTCGAGGGACGAAATTCTGCTCCAGACCGGCGGAGGACGCTGATTAAGGCGGAATCTGGCAGCAACACCGCACCCCCGTGTGCGGGTTCTCCGTTGGGACCATTCCCGGCGTCTTCGGACGCTCTTGCAATCGACGGCCGGCTCCATACCGAAAGCCATTGTTGAGACCCACTCGTGTTCATGCTCTCGAAGCGCTTCGTGCGCTTTGCCGGCCTGAACAGGGTCTTGACCTCTCCAGCACTCACCACCCAAAAGTCACATGGAAACCAAACGGAAGGAAAACGAGATGGGATACGGAAGACAAGGGTTCGACTCGATGCTCAGACAGCAGTCGCGGAAACTGCTCCCCTGGCTCGACAAGCTCAACCGCAGCAAGGTCGCGACCGTCAGCCGGAGCAGCCTGCTCGAGCGTTCGGGGCTCAGCGACAACGAGCTCCAGAAGCTCGTGCACAACGGCAACCTGCCCAGGCACATCGCCAGGAACGGCCACGAGAAGATCTACCAGACCGAGGCGTGCCTCAGACAGCTCGCCAGATACACGAACAGCTACGAATATCTTGTGGAGGACGATTGAGATGGCCACAAAACGAAAGACCACGCTGGCCGAGGCCATGGGCCAGTACGCCGACCCGTTCGAGGCCGCGCAGGCGCTGCGCACCATGGCCGACGACATCGACAAAGTGGCCGGCAAAATCGGCAGCACCGAGCTCATGGCCTTCCAATGCGCCGGACCGCTGGGCCTGGGCAACCCGATAGAGCTGCACAGCCTACAGACGCTCGGCCTGCACGTCTACGAGCGGTCCGGCTCGTGGTGCGTGGACTCGCGCGAGTTCAGACGCTGGGCAAACGGGCAGATCGCACGGCTCAACCAACGCAACAAGACCTACAAACGCCCCGAACCCGTGTTCGGCCCGCAGGAGCTCTTCTAGAGGAGGAAGCAAATGTCATCGATTCCATTGTTGACAGTCAGCGAGACGTGTCGGCGTCTGAAGGTCTCGGAGAGCACGCTGAGGCGTTGGCGTGAGAGCATCCCGCACTATGGGCCTGAGCCTATCCGCATTGGCAGCCGTGTCAAGTACGCGGAGTCCGAAGTCAATGAGTTCGTGCTCACTCAGCGCAGCAGGGGGATGAGGCACCGTGGGTAGAAGGCAGGTCGTCAGTCCGAAGATTCACCGCGAGGTGCTGGCCACGTGGGGCAACGAGTGCTGGCTCGGACTGCCTGGATGCACGCGCATCGGCGAGGAAGACGACCATATCAGGCCGTTTCACCTTGGAGGCCAGGACACTGTGGCGAACATCCGCAGGGCCTGCAAGCACTGCAACGCGAGCCGTCAGGACAGGGTGCTCAGCGGCTATGGCGCGAACATCCACGTGGTGATGGGTCCGCCCGAGGCCGGCAAGAGCACGTTCGTGTCCGAGCATGCGGAGCCCAGTGCGATCGTGCTGGACTTCGACCGCATCGCCCGCGCCATCGCTCCCGATGTGGACATACGCCGAGATCGTCCTGCACCGTTGGTCGCTGCCACACAGGGTGCCTGGCGGGGAGCCTATGCCAGGCTGGTGAGGCTGGGCGACCCGGTGGATGTGTGGGTCATCAAGTCCGTGCCGTCGAGCAGTCGGCATCCGAGGATGCTTGACGAGTGGGTGGCGTTGGACTATCAGCTGCATGTGGTGGACCCTGGCGCATCCGTCGTGTTCGACCGGCTGAGGGACGATGAGCGCACGCATGGCGAGGAGCTCGTGGCGCGCCGATGGTATGGGCTGCACCTCACGCAGGAACTCGTGGACATTCGCCAGGCTCGGCGCCGTGAACAGCTTGTGCGGCTCGGCCTGCGCTCGAAGCCGGTCGCGGCCTCGACTCGGCCGCAGTGGTGACCGGTTTTTTAAAACAGCCGGCGGCTTGAAGACCCCGCGCCCAGTTTTTTCTCCCCCCGAAACGAAATAAAAAAACGCCGCAAACCTCGGTAATACCAAGGATTGCGACGAATTGCTTCCAATAACAGAATATACACCCTTATTCAGTTTGGAGCAAACCATGCCACTTTTAGAAGGCTTCGACAACGACACCGGACGCGAGATAGGCGAACAGGAGCGCGTCACGCGCGAGATCGTCAGAAACCTCGAGGAAAGCCATCCCGAGGACGACCCCATACGTGCCGGGCTCTGCCAGTCTTTGCTTTCCTTGGCCCAGAACATCGACAGTCAGAACCGCAAGGGCAAGGAGATCAGTCGCAACATGGGCCAATACATCGACGCGTTGTGGAAAATCCGCGACATGTACCCCACCGAAACCGTCGCCGACGACGACGTGGAGGAAGTCTGGAACGGGACCGGCGATGAGGATTAGAGGCGGAACCAAACCCAACCCTGAGCGCAGGAACGACGGCAAACGCCTCGCGGCCGTGGCCAGGATGATGGGCACCCCATTCCTGCCATGGCAGCGTTACGTTGCCGACATCGCCACCGAAATCGACCCCAAGACCGGAAGCTTTTATTACGACACCGTGGTGATCTCCACACCACGCCAATGCGGAAAGTCCGCACTCGTGGATGCCTCAGACACTTACAACGCCAGCCTCGGCAAACGTCGGCGAATCATCTACGCCGCACAGACCGGCAAGGACTCCGAGGACCATTTCAAGGAATACGCCGAGACCATGCGCCGCAGCCGTCTCTCGCAAAAGGTGGACAAGTTCAGATTCAGCAACGGCGGCATGAGCGTGACCTTCGGCAACGGCAGCACCATCAGCCCCATGGCCATGACCAAGATAGCCGCACACGGCAAACAGCTCGACAAGGTCACCATCGACGAGGCCTTCACACTGAGCAAGGAGGCCGGGGACACCATCATCGACGCCATCCAGCCGGCAATGAACACCAGGCTCAAACGCACCGGATTCACCGCGCAACGTTGGATAACCTCGACCGAAGGCACCGCCGACAGCACCTACTTCAACTCCGTGCTCGACGGGCTACGGGCCGGAGACGTGCCACGCCGCACCTGCTGGTTCGATTTCGGCATCCCGCAGGACGCAGACCCCGAAGACCTCGAAACGATCATGCGCTACCATCCCGCAGCGGGCTACCTCTGGTACAAGCCCCAACTCGCGGACTTCCACGAAGACTTCAAGGGCAACCCGGCAGGCTGGGCGCGAGCGTTCGGCAACCGGCGCGACGAGGGCATCAGCGACAGGGTGATCCCCGAAGACCTTTGGGCGGCGACCGAAACTACACCAGTGGAATCCAGCCAACTCGGCGAAAGGGCGGTCGTCTTCGGCGTCGCCGTGGATGTGGACGCCACCCATACCAGTATCAGCGCCGGAATCAGCAACGACGACGGCACCGTCACCGTCCAGCTGCTCAAGATCTTCGACGGCACAGGTTCGGCGCCGGACGAAGTGAAAAGGCTGTGCGATGCCTATCACGCGCCGGTCATCATGGACAGCAGAGGCCCCAACAACGACCTTCACGACCGTTTGGCCTCGATGAGGGAACAGGGAGAGCCGGCAATCGAGTTCGTGGAACTGGCTCCTGCGGATTATCTGGCCGTTGGCCAGGCGTTTGTCAGCGGCTTGCAGAACCGTACGGCATCGCACGCCTCGGACGAGGAGCTCGATGCCAGTGCGGCCAACAGCGCGAGGACATGGAGCGGTGACGCTTGGCGAGTGACCCGTCGCGGTTCGGCAGGCCTCACATCGCCGTTGGAAAGCTGCATGCTCGCCGCCTGGGGAGCCGTCCACAGGCCGGAGGACGACGGCCCCATCACCATCCTGTGACGTCGTTTGAGCGCGTTTGACGGCATTTGACCTCATTTGGAGCCCTTTGACCGCGTTTGACGGCTTTCGGCTTGGCGCTGCGGGCTCCTGCGGTGCATCATCGGCAGCATGAACGAACAGATGGGGTTGTGGCAGCGGCTGAAGGCCGGCACGCGGTTCGTGGTCCGTGGAGCCAAGGCCGGCGAGGGCATGCCCGACGGCATCAAGCCGAAGGCACGCGAGGAGGATTACGACCCGCTGACTCTCTCCACCGTGTTCCGCGGTGTGCAGGTGCTCCAGACCGCCATCGCCGGCCTGCCCATCAACGAAGTTCGTAACGGGCTCAAGCTCGACACCGTGAGCAGCCTCGTGGCTAAGCCCGACGTAGACCGAAGCCGCAGGGACTTCATCAGCGACATGGTGGCCAGCATGGTGCTCGACGGCAACGCGTTCGTGCGCCTGATACGCTTCGACGGCGAGATTGTGTCATGCGAGGTGCTGCCGCCCTCGCTGGTGACCGTGACCGACGACGGCCACGACCCCGCCAGCCCGAAGCTGTGCTACAGCTATCTGGGCCACAACTATTCGACGGATGACGTCGTGCATTGCAAGTTCCTTAACGTGCCCGGCAGTCTTCGGGGCCTCGGCCCCATCTCGGCGGCACGCGAGGAGGTGCAGGGCGCGAAGATGGCCAAGGACTACAAGGCGCGCTTCTACAAAGACGGCAGCAACATCAAGGCATACGTGAAGCCCGACAAACACATCTCGCAGGAATGGGTCGCACAGGCCAAAAAGGACTGGAACTCCGTGGGCGAGGCGGGCGAGGTCAGGTTCATCGGCGACAACCTGACCTACGTGCCCATCGACATGAAGCCCGCGGATTTGCAGTTTCTGGAGACCCAAAAGTTCGACACCACGCAGATCGCACGCCTGCTCGGCATTCCGGCGAGCATCATGCTGGCCGCGGTCGACGGCAGCAACCTGACCTACAGCAACATCGAGCAGAGCTGGATAGAGTTCGCCGATTACACGCTCCAGGCCTACACCGGCGAGATCGAGGAGCTTTTCGACCGACTCCTCCCCAGAGGCCGCGAAGCACGGTTCGACTGGGATTCGAGCCGCAGGGCCGACATGTCCGATCGGTTCAACGCCTACAAGACGGCTTTGGACTCGGGTTGGATGCAACCCAACGAGGTGCGGGCGCGCGAGGGACTCGCACCACTCATCGCGGCACCACAGACACAAGAAGCCACGGAGGTA
The DNA here is from genome assembly GCF_058505595.1 of Bifidobacterium sp. ESL1118. Lineage (NCBI taxonomy): Bacteria > Bacillati > Actinomycetota > Actinomycetes > Bifidobacteriales > Bifidobacteriaceae > Bifidobacterium > Bifidobacterium sp. ESL1118. Next base: position 386,887 of record NZ_CP196371.1, on the reverse strand, counting down.
AGTAATGGACAAGAATGACGCAAGGCTCATGGAGCGGCGCACCCTGGACATAAAGGGCGTGGAGCTTCGTGAGGCGAACGAAGGCGACGGGACCGAACTGACTGGAATCGCGGTGCCATTCAACACCCGTTACAGCCTTTTCAGCGACTATGCGGAAGTCATCGACCCCGACTGCGATTTCGGCAGCCGTGACGTGAAAATCAGCCGCGAGCATGGCGAGCTGGTCGGGAAGGTCACCGGCATGAGCCGCGAGAACGACGGCCTGCACATCACGGCGAAGCTCTCAGACACGGCATCGGCCAGGGAGACTGCCCAGCTCGTGCGGGACGGAGTGTATGACGCGTTCAGCATCGGGTTTAGTCCCGTGGAGAACCTCATGACCGAAAGCGACGACGGCGTGACCGAGGTGCACCGTCGCAGAATCGACCTGTGCGAAGTGGCCGTCTGCGGCACGCCCGCCTATCCGGGTGCTCACATCACCGGCCAGAGAACCCAGACATCCAACAACCAGCAACCAACCGAAAAGGAGCCAGAAGTGGATAAGGAAATCGAAGAGAAGCTCGACGCCATCACAGACGAGCAACGCAGCATGAAGACGGCGCTTGCTAAAGGGCTGAACCCCGAACCAGCCAGGAAACTCGGAGCCGAATACCGTTCGGCAGGCGATTATCTGCTCGCGGTGGCCCACGGCGACGAGGAAGCAGCAAAGCTCATGCACGAGTGCCGTGACATGATCGTCACCAAGGACACCGGCAACACGACCACATGGATAGCCGACCAGCTCAAGCTCATCGAGCAACGCCGCAAGGTCACCAACCTGCTCACCCACGATTCCCTTCCGGCCAAGGGCATGACGATGGAGTACAACATCGTCACCTCGGACACCATGGATGCCGGCGAGCAGGAAACCGAAGGCGACGACCTAAAGTTCGGCAAAATCACCTTCGGCACCAAGTCCGTAGGCATCCACACCTATGGCGGATGGACCAAGCTCTCACGACAGACCATCGAGCGCAGCACCACGCCCATGCTCAACACCGCACTCAAGGCATTGAACAACGCCTATGCCAAGAACACCGAGAACGCAGTGCGCAAGTATCTCTACGACACCATCGCCACCCAGCGGGACGCCACAAGCGACTCCAATCGAATTGAGGCCCCGGCAGCCGTTGACGACATGACCATCAAGCAGTGGGTAGACCTCATCATCGACGCTGCCGAGCTTGCCGACGATCTCAACGTGAACCTGACCCGTCTGGGGGTATCCAAGGACGTGATGAGCGCACTGGTAAACCTCAAGGACACCGGCGACCGCTTCTTTGACCTCTCAGGCAGTGGCACCGACAAACTCGGCGATTTCGACCTGACCGGCATCGCCGGCCGCTTCCTACGCGTACCGGTGCAGATGCTCCCCAAAGCGCCTGCGGGCACGGCCTGCTTCATCGACCCCGAATCGGTGACCGTCTGGGAGGCAGGTGGCCCCACCCAGCTCACCGACGGCGATCCCACAACCTTGACCAACAGCTACAGCGTCTATGGCTACATGGCCATGGCAGCCACACACGCCGAGGGTCTTATCCCCATCAAATTCGCCGGAGACGCAGCATGAGCACCGAGGAAAAGCCTGACGAGCTGACCGAACGGCTCCGCGACGAGGTGTCCTTGCCCGCAGGTGACGACGACCGCATCGCAACCTGTCTGAAGACGGCACGCGAATACGTGAAAAGCGCCATCAGCGGCCAGCAGGTCTCGCAGACCGTTGAGGACGACTGCATCGTGAGCTGCGCCAGCGATCTGTACAACAGCCGCAGCGCCAAGCTCGGCGTCATGGATGTGGCCGATTCCGAGACCCAGCCGTTCCGTATTTCCACAGACCCTCTACGTAGTGTCTGACCCAAGCTCATGGCCGCAGGGGTTCGTACCGGAGGGCTGGCATTCGCATGAGCACGACAATAGAACAGCGCGAAGAGCTCATCGAGCAGCTGACCGATAGCGTGGGCAATCTCGTGGACTCGGTGACCATCGACGCGCAGAAGGCACGGCCACTACCCGGCCACGCAGTCATCCTCATCCAGCCACCCGACCTCGACTTCGAGGGCTGGGAGATCGTCACCATCCATTGGAGCATCCTGGTCATCGCCGGAACAACTGCCACACAGGTCGCGGCGATGGACACGATTCTTAAGGTCGTCGACAAGCTCCAATCCGATCACATCAACATGGAGACCGCGAAGCCGGTCACCTACGGGCAAGGCAGCGAGAGCCTGGCGGCCTACGAAATCACATTCAACCCACTCGATTAGCAAGGAGAAAACAATGGCAGACACCAAGCAGAGGGTGCTCAACGACGGGTACCTCATCATCGGCGACAGCACGGACGAGCAACGCTTCGACGCCGACATCACGAAGGCATCGCTCACGCCGAAGGCCGACAGCGACGACCCCATCGACTTCCTCGACGGGCACAGCGAAGCTGCGGCCCAGACGGTGAGCTGGACGCTGGAAGGCACCGTCAAGGAGAACTTCAGCAAGGACGGCATCCAGGCATGGTGCTTCAAGAACAGCGGCAAGACCATGCCATTCAAGTTCTGGCCCAACGATAAGGGCGACCTCGGCTTCACCGGCAACGTGACCATCGTGCCCATCGCCATCGGCGGCGACGTCAAGAAGAAGAACGACCAGGACTTCTCCTTCACCACCACCGACGTGGACCTGCTCGATCCGAACCAGAAGCCGAAACGTCCGGCACCTACCACGGAGTCCCAGAACGATGGCCAAACGGTCGCTGATTGAGATCAAGGGCTCGGCCCAGCTGGCCAGGTCGCTGCGCAAGGCGGGGGCCGACGCGAAGGACCTGCGCGAGGTGAACCGCAAGGCCGCCGAGGTGGTCGTTCCCGCAGGCCGTGGGCTTGTGCCCGTCAAATCAGGCAACCTGAGCCGCAGCATCCGGGCCGGGGCCACGCAGAAGGCCGGTGTCATCCGCGCCGGGAAGAAATCGGTGCCGTATGCGGGCCCCGTCCACTGGGGTTGGCCCGGCCACCACATAAAGCCGCACCCGTTCCTCGCGGAGGCGGCGAAGCAAACCGAACCCACATGGGTCGAACTCTATAACGAGGAAATCAAGAAGATCATCAACCAAGTGCAAGGAGCATGAAATGAGCAACATTTTCAACGTGACATATATGGACGGCACAAAAATGGCCGTAAGGCCATCGCTGTTCGACACGATGCAGGCGGAGAAGCACATCATGGCGACCGACGGGCACAACGTCGAGCAGGAACCTCTCTTCGGCTCCGCCTATGCGACCTATGCGGCTTTGCGACGCAACGGCCAGCTTACCGCAGGCCAATCGTTCGACGAGTGGGCCCAAAACGTCGACAGCATCGAAATCACCCAGACCACGGCCGCAGCCGTTCCAGGCACGGCCTCCCCCATGCCCGACACCATGCCAGCGGAGCCTGATCTGAATGTGCCGGAGATGGCGGCGCCGGACCCTTTGCAGCCCCTTGGCCAGACGGCTCCTTCAGCCGTCTGAGCTTGGTGCTGGCCGCTCGCTTCGGGGGCACGCCCTGGGCGTGGCGGCGGCAACAACAACCCGACGAGAGGGACTGGGCCACGGCGGTGGCCCTGCTAGACGAGGAGCAAGAGGAACTGAAGGAGGCGACGAAGGATGGCTAAGAGCGCGATTCTCGCGGTGCGCATCATCGGCGACAGCTCGGGCGCGACCCGTGCCATGGGCCAAGCCTCGGGCTCGGCCTCGGGGCTTGCCGCGAAGTTCGGCGCAGTCTCGGGTGCGGTGGCCGGTGCCGTGGGGAGCATGACCAGCAAGGTCGTCGGCTATGTCGGCAATCTTTCCGGCGAAATGGTCGCCACCAGCGACTCGGCTCAGAGCTTCGCCAACACGCTGAAATTCGCGGGTGTGGACGGCTCCAAGATCAAGGAGCTCACCAAGTCGACGCAGAAGTACGCCGACCAGACCGTGTTCTCGCTTTCCGACATCCGCAACACGACTGCCCAGCTCGCCAGCAACGGCGTACAGGGCTACGACCAGCTCGCGGAGGCCGCAGGCAACCTGACCGCCGTTGCCGGTGGCGGCGCCGACGCCTACAAGAGCGTGGCCATGGTGCTCACCCAGACCGCAGGCGCCACCAAGCTCACCACGGAAAACTGGAACCAGCTTTCAGACGCGATCCCCGGAGCGTCGGGCAAGCTCCAAGAGGCAATGAAGGCAAACGGAGCCTACACGGGCAACTTCCGCGACGCCATGGCCAAGGGCCAGATCACCAGCGACGAATTCAACCAGGCCCTGATGCAGCTCGGCATGAGCGACGCGGCGAAGAAGGCAGCGAACGACACCAGCCAGCTCTCCAACGCCTCCGGCAACCTCGAGGCCGGCGTGGTCAAACTCGGCGCCAGCCTCATCGACCTGGTCAAACCCACCGTCACCGGATTCATGGCAACTTTCGCGGACCAGATAAGCAACCTGGCCGACAGCGTGCCCGGCATCGTCGGGAAGGTCGGCGAGTTCGCCGGTCGGCTCGGCGCGATAGCCGGGAACATCGCCCCGGTGGTCATCGGCATAGGCGGGTTCGCCGCAGGAATCACGCTACTCTATTCGGTTATGGCCGCGGGCGGCATCGTGTCATGGATCAGCTCGCTGAGCCTGGTCACCACCGTCACCCAGACCTGGACGACGGTAATCAACCTCGCCAAGGACGCGCAGGCCGCGTTCAACCTGGTCATGGAGGCCAACCCCATCATGGTGGTGGTCGTGGCCCTTGCGGCGCTTGCCGCTGGGCTCGTGTACTTCTTCACGCAGACGCAAGTCGGTCAGCAGGCGTGGGGCGCGCTCACCGGGTTCCTTTCCTCGAGCATCCACAGCATCCAGGGATGGTTCGCCAACGCGGGCGATGCCATATCCGCCAAATGGCACGGGCTGCTCGACTGGTTCCAAGGCGTGCCAGGCAGGATAGGCGCGTTCTTCTCCGGCATCGGCGACATGCTCACCTCACCGTTCCGTAAGGCCGTCGATGGCATCAAATCTGCCTGGAACTCGGTGATCGGCGGCAAGGGCTTCGACATCCCCGACTGGGTGCCCGGCGTGGGCGGCAAATCCTTCCGTATCCCGATGCTCGCCCAAGGTGGTGTCGTGCGCACCGCGGGCTCGGCCCTTGTGGGCGAGGCGGGCCCTGAGATCCTCACGCTCCCCCGTGGCGCGCAGGTCACGCCGCTGCGGCGGGCATCCTACAGCCTGAGTGGAGGCAACACATCGTCAGCGCCCACCCAGGTGTTCAACTTCAACATCACCCTCAAGGGCATCCTCGGCGAGCGGGATGCCGCCAAGACCATAGAGAAATTGCTTCAGGACTATTTCGGGAGGAAGCAGTGAGACAGCCGTTCCTCTTCCTCGACCGCGGCGACGGGTGGGAAAACCTGACCGGCCACCAAGGCGATGTGGTGACGCTCTCCGCGTTCGACATCGACTGGGGCACCGACGACCCCACCAAGCAGCCCGACGTAAGCGTGCTGAGCTTCAGGCTCCTGGACCGCACGGGGGCTCTGGCGGGCAACAGCACCAGGCTTGCCGGAGCCAAGGTGCTCGTCCAGCTGACCCTCATGCCCCAATGGCGGGACCTCAACAGCGCCACCATGTGGCGGGACCAGCGGCGTGACTGGGCGCACTGGCATCTCGAGCACATCCCAAACCCAACGGGCCCAATGGACCCCACTGCGCTCACTATCTTCAGGGGCACGATGGCCACGGGCAACACCATCACCCAGAACGCCGACGGCTCGTGGACGCTCGACCTTCATGCCAATGGCGACCTCGTGAGGGCGAGCCGCACCACCGAGCAGGGACCGACCTCAAGCGATCCGAAGTATGCCGGCATGCACTGGACCGGTTGGACCACCGACCGCATCGCCGAGGTGCAGCGACGTCTCACCGCGCTGGGATGCCCTCCCCTATCGGCTGCGACCATGGACTGGCTGACCCGCACCCGCGTCAAGCTAGCCCCCTACGACTCCGACAGCTTCCCCGACCTGTCCACAGTGCTTTACCATCTCGGCGCGCATCACCCCGACCTGCCCCTCTACTACGAGACCCACGAACACGGCAGGGACGAGACGACCGCGTGGCTGGCGGGTGTTGCCTCGTCCATCACCCTGCACTCGGACGGGAGCCTGACCGCCGAGGGCGGCAACGGCACCGAAAGCGTGCTCACAGGCGACCAGATCGGCGTGGATGCCACACAGCTGACCCTTCCCGACCCGATAAGCCAGGTCACCATCAAGGGCAAGCGCGTCAAATGGGATGAATCTGGCTCCAAGCTCACCTTCGAGGACGCGCAGCTCACCATCGGCGGCCGTGGCAGGCTCCCCGCGAATCTCACGCAGACCGTCAAATCCGCCACATTCGAATCGGACGCGGTCATCGAGGACGCGAGCGAGGGCCACTGGGACGGCAACGTATGGCAGCCCACCGACGCACAGCGCGACCAGTGGGCCGAATGGCTCAGAGCCTGCACGATGAGGCTGCGCCCCGAGAAGCTCACCGTCTCCACCCGCAAGGTCGACATCGACCAGCACGAGCAAAACCTGCAACCCAGCCCTGCGCTCTACGGGTTCATCCGCAACCGGTACACGCCGCTCCTCTCCGATGACGGCACGCCCGCCACCAGCGGCGTATGGCTCGCCATCGGCGGCACCCTCAGCTTCGACTGGGAGCACGGCGAACCCATCCTGAGCAACAAGCTCACGCTCTGGCCCATGCCGACCATCCCGCCCACGCTCAGCAGTTGGGCGGACCTCAAGCCCATAACGCTCGCCTGGCAGTCCCTCGCGTTCACGTGGGGCGAACTCGGACAAATCACCTACTTCAGACAATAGAAAGGCAAAACAATGAAACAGACGCCGAAATACCACATCAAATACCCGGCAGCCACGGACCTCGTCAAGGACGCCAGCTCGCAGTTCAAACAGATGGCTGAGTCAATCGACGCGAACATCGACACCCTGCCCGCCCAGGTGTCCCAGCTCGTCACCTCGAGCGCCCAGGCAGCCCAGGACGCGCAGAGGAAGGCCGAGGCCGCGGCCGCCACCACAGGCAAGCTCGCCGACCAGAACATGGCCGACAACATCATGCAATCCGGCTCGAGGACCCGCGCGGCTCTCGGCCAGTGGCACGATGAGGCGACGAGCCCGCTGCTGGTGACATTCGGCGACAGCTACGCATCCAACCCCGCCAGCAGCTGGGCCGTCGAACTCCAGAGGCTCATCCCCGGCTCGACGCTCAAGAATTTCGCGGTCGGCGGGGCCGGCTTCGGCATCGACACCCGCACGTTCCAGGCACAGCTCGACAAGGCCAAGGCCGACGCGGCCATAAGCCAGGCCGGCACGAACGCGATCATCGTGCTCGCCGGAGGACGCAACGACATCCTCTCCGAGACCGACGCACGCACCATGGCAAGCAGCTGGGCGAACAACGCGAGGGCCGCATGGCCCAACGCCCGCATCATCTGCGTGCCACTCCTGTTCGACGACGACCCCACCAGCGCCACCGACCGGGTCAAATATTCGGGACTCATCCACGGGTTCCAGCAAACCGGGGCCGTCGAGATCGTCAGCCTCGCCTACCTGTGGCTCAAAGGCGAAGGCGGCCTCATCCAGTCGGACGGCATCCACCCCAACCAAGCCGGATGCAAGGTCATCGCAGGCCAGGTCCTTAACGCAATAAACGGCACCTACAGCCCACGCAGCGAGTACACACTCCGCCAGTTCGGCAGCGCGCCCATCGAATGCACGCTCTCCGGAGCCACCGTCTCCCTCAACTGGCAGGGCAGCGTGCCAAGCATCGGCGGCGGCTCCAGCAACAGCCTGCCAGGATGGGCGAAACCCGCCATCAATCAATGGGCCGTCGGCGCGTCGGGAGGCAATGGCTCACGCCGGACACTCTACCTGGCGACCATCGACCCAGCGCTCAAGATCTATCAGGCCTCAACAGACGATCAGGGATACTGCTGCGGCTCCATCACCTATCCCGCATGATCAGCGAGACCGTACTCGTCGCGCTCGTCGGGGCAGGCAGCGCGGTCGCGGGAGGCGTGGTCACAGCGCTGGCCACCCTGCTCACCGGCAAACGACAGAACGACGTGAAAAGCAGCGAACTGCTCCTCCAAGCGCAGCTCGAGCTCTCCGACCAGATCGCCTACAGCCAGCGCCTGTGGCAGTGGAACCGGGAGCTCGTCGACGCCATCTGGAGCCGCAAGGGCCCGCCGCCGCCCAAGGCACCACCCGACCTGTTCGAACGAAGAAAGGAATGACAATGCCATCACTGCAACAACTCATCCGGCGCATGGAATACTGGTGCCGCGACGTGAGCCTCGGCTACTCGCAGAGCCGGCGCTGGGACATCCGCCCAGGCGGCGACTGCGACTGCTCTAGCCTGGTCATCCACTGCCTTAAGGAGGCCGGCTTCGACACCGGAAACGCCACCTACACCGGTAACATGTCGGCCGAACTCACCGCACGCGGCTGGACGCGCCTGCCCCCGAACGGCAGCCCGCAAGCCGGCGACATCCTCCTCAACGACGCCGACCACACCGCCGTCTACCTCGGGGGAGGCATGCTCGCCCAGGCATCCCAAAGCGAGCACGGCACCGCCGAAGGCAGCCCAGGCGACCAGACCGGCCGGGAGACCAACATCAGCCCCTACTACAGCTACCCCTGGGACTGCTACCTCAGATACACACAACCAACACAAGGAGAAACAGACATGGTCACAGAACAGGAAATGCAGCACACCGCAGCACTCACCATGAGCTACACCTACGGCGGAGACAAGAACACCGCCTGGAACTACCTGACCGGCACCTTCAGCGTCGCCCAGCGCAACGCCAAGGCCCTCGCCAACATCCAGGCCACCCTCACCGCACAGCAGGCCACCATCGACACCCTCGCCAAGGCCATAGGCGCCGACCCCACCGACATCGCAAGCGTCGTCCAGCAGGCCGTCAAGGCCAAGCTCGACCAGCTCCAGATCAACGTCACCGCAAAATAGGAGGAAACCATGAGCGAACCGCAGCATGCCATCACACCCGACGACACGGACTACAGACCCGTCTTCAACGACAAGGTCAGAACCGGCATCTACATCGCCTGCCTGCTGGCGGCAATCGTGGGCTCTGGATTCAGCAAATTCGGCGACCCAAACGTAGGCGACTGGATAACCCAGATCGCCGGCTACATCGCCGCAGGCTTCGCCGTCGTCTACAACCCCATCAGACTCGGCAACAAGCAGCCCTAGATTCCGGTAGGAAAAATGTAAAACTAGCACGCCAGCCTGATGCCGTCGAGCCCAGCTCTGAGCCTTGAGTCGGGCATGGCCACGTATCTTTGCGTGGTTTCGACCGACTCGTGGCCAAGCAGCTTGCTCACCAGGTAAAGGTCGTGCGTCTGCTCGTAGGTCTTCGTGGCATAGCGGTGGCGCAGGCTGTGCGCAGTCCACTCACCGCCAAGCAATCGGGCGATGTGACGGCCGACGAAGCATGGCTCAACGTGGCCGGTCCAGCGTCCCGGCAAAAGCCAGCCGCCATGCTCGACGATTTTGTCGGCGAGGTCGTCCGGCAACGGCACGATACGCTGCTTGTCGCCCTTGCCATGCACGATGAGCGAACGGCCAACCAAGTCATCCATGACGTCACTGGCGTTCACCTGGGCGGTCTCGTTGCGCCTTAGCCCGCATTCGGCGCCGAGCCTGATCATGATTTTCTCGAGTTCCGTGGCCTTGCCCAACGCCGCGAGGATGACGCGGTCCGGGCACGGCCTCGGGTGGGCGTGCGGTCTACGCACACTGGGCAGCCTCTTGGAGATATCATCTTCCGCCCAGCCTGACTGGTGCAGCCAGCCGAAGAAGCTGGTGCAGGCGTTGCGGTAGCCCTTCCGAGTCTCGGGCTTCCAGTCGCCCTTGGCGAACCAGTGCAGCAATCGCTCGCTCGTGACGTCAAAGGGCGAGCCCTTGAGGTCACGGCTGAGTTTGCCGATCTGGTTGCGCCTGGTGGTCATCGTCGTGCCACTCAGTCCGGCCGCAGCCAAGGTGTCCATCCACTTGTCTATTTCATCGCGCCACTGCGGCGCCGCTTCTCTCTTTTTTGGCATGGAATCATTGTCACGCAGTGAGGATAAACTCCGGCGGAGTTGGGTCGCGGGCGATGTTTTGAACCTGAGTCCTCTGGGTTAATAACCCAGAGGACTCAGGTTCAAATCCTGACCCCGCTACCATTAACCATGGAATTCCAACGAATCCCGCGGTTTTCTTTTTCCTAGCTTGACCAAATATCGGGATCTTGAAACACATCCTATTGAACTCCTATACTGGCGTTACCCCATCAAGAGAGGGAAGAACGGCATGGATATAGGCAAGACAAACAGACCACAGTACTGCTATAAGTGTGGTGCAAAGCTTGCGGAAGATGCCAGATTCTGCGAATCATGCGGGACAAAGGTGCAAGAGACCATAGCACAGGATGGCGTAGCACAGATGATGCAGGACGCACGCATGGCAGTCACAAACGACGCAGAGACAACCGTCGTTCCAGTCGACACGTCAGCAGGCGGGGGCGGAGACGATGGCCGCAAGGCCAAGCGGAACAAAGCGGCAATCGTCATAGCAATCGTGGTTGTGGCGGCACTGGTGCTCGGCATCGGTGGATATGCAGGCTGGCGCTACTACAGCGTCCATTCCCATGCCTATGCACAACAGCAGTACGAGCAGTCGCTGGTGCAACTCAACGATGCAGATCGGAAACTGAACCAGTCAGTGCGCAAATGCAGCAAGACCGCCGGCACAATCACCATCGCACAAGTGGACAAACCAAGCACTGTCAAGGCCTATGGCCGAACATACGACGCGGCGAAGCAACTGCAGATACAACAGAAAACCAGAGACAAGAAGTATGGGTCCAATCATGCCCCTGCGGTGGTGAGCAACCCTGTGACCGCGTCCACTCAGAATCTCAACCATGCTGCCGAAACGAACAGGACCGCCGCACACCAGCTTGTGGACACCACCTCAAAACTTGACCAAAGCGCCAAGAATGTGGTCGACTCGAAGAGATCGGTGGATAGGGCACTCAAACCTGTGCAAGACCTAGTCACTGCCGCCGAAAAACAAAAACAGGCTGCAGACACAGAGGCCGAGGGCAAAGCGCTTGACATGAAAGCCATTGCCTCTGGCGATTACTCAAGCCTCGACGGCACTTGGACGAACCCCGGCGGCGCGTGGATGAGAATCACGGACGGCAAGATCACCCCACAGACACCGGTCTCCGGCACAACGCCACCATATACCCTCAGAAAATGCGCGGGCCATGACTCCTGCGTCAGCAAAGACATGTTGACCGGAGAATACGATACCTATACGGCGCAGGAGGTCCCAAACACACAGACCCAGCTCATGCAGGACGGAGCCGTGGGATGCATCGGCCCTTATCCCAACGGCGGTTGCATGCGCCAAGACCCCTACTCAATCGTAGTGGTGCAGAAAAATGCGGCATTGCTGAACATGGCATACGATGCCAATAAGAATGAGACGGCTCCCGACCCGACCGACCCCTCAAGAGATCGCATCATTGTCTCCCATTCGACTGGGCAAGGTGGCATGCCGCTGTGCCTAGATGCCTCATACGCCTACTACCGCGACGAGTCAACGTTGAAACCCTCCGAAGCCACGCAGGGGAAGCTCGATGCCGCCGTCAAAAAGGCACAGAAGGCAATCGATAGCTTGAACCAGACTTGGGCTAAGAGCGCGAAAGCCAGTCTGCAGTGCCGCCTGGACGTGGTGAGCGGAAAACGGCAGTCCTGCCCAACGCTTTAATTGATGGAATTATCTCCATGCTAGAAATGCGTGGCAGTGGATTGCAAGACAGAAAGGGAATTGCCCACCTAAGCAGACCTACTTCCCGAGCGCTTGACGACTTTGTGGAGCAGAACGTCTTTCACCAAGATGGACTCCTGCCGGTCGGCTCAAATTGACCGGAGTGGATTGCTTGGCCGGCCGCCTCGATGCCACCACATATCGTGCATATCGCTGTCGTCGCTGTGCATTTTCCCTGTCTCTCGCCTGTTCAATTTCACCCGGATGGGCATCGAGCCAACGCCTCACCTGTGTTACATCAACATCATTACTGCGAGCGTCAAAACCAATCCCAAAAGCCACGGCCCTCTGCTTTAACTGCCGACGAGCCTTAAGCGACAATCCGCCATGAATACCTTCCTGGGCCTCATCCACCATACTCTGCGCCAAGCAATGATGCTGAATGGGGCACATCTCACAGATACGTACGCCGGCACGCCTGAGCTCATAAGCGGCCTTCTTATCACCTCCCGGAGGAGCCTCCAGCCCCCACAGCAAGTCCGCCAACCTCGAAGGAACCGTTCTGCACCAACCATGCTCCATCTTGGTATGCGAAGCGACGCTCATAGTGAATTCCTTTCATGCAATCATCACGTATATGTTCTTCATTATGCATTTGCGAATTCAAAAAACGAAGCCTGATAAAACAATGTGGTCAAATGCCAGTGGTTGTCCGCAAGTTTGGCATGTCGGGGACGATCCTTTCATACAGACTTTCATATCGTCCCCAATGTTTTATCAGGAAACACCAATAAACAGTTAATTACAAGCGTTACGTTTATTCACCAGACAAGAAGTAATGAGCATGTAATAAATCATTGACTATTAACCTTAACGAAGAGAGAACGAAGGAAACCATGCTTTTCTGCCCAAATTGTGGAGCGCAAATCGACTCCGACATGGAATTCTGCGCCAACTGCGGCACCAAGATTCAGATTCATGACGCCCATGAACCACAACCCCAAGCGAAACAGACGCAGCAGGCTCAACAGCAGCCACAGACTCAATTTGCACAACCCACATACCAGAACGGCCCACAACAACCTACATACCAAAACCAGAACGCCTCGCCACAGCCCGTGCAATCTTCGGTCCAGTTCACCATGCCACAGGCGCAGCAGCCACAAATGCCGGCTCAACAACCGATGCAACCGCAATATATGCAACCAATGACCCAGCCGCCCACCTTTCTCGGCTCCGGTTGGAGCACCGCCCACGGCAAGTGCACAGTCTCAGGCCAAGACAGTCAACCACACCAAACTGCAGCGCAACATCCTCTTGGGAGTTCTGGCCTTCGTACTCGTCGTCATCATCACATTCATCGTCTTGATGGTAGAGGAAACCCACGAAAGCTCGCAAGATCTCGCAGACTGTAAGGCATCGCTCGGCGCATACTCGTCGGCGCAGAAAAAATTCGATGCCGAGGCGGGGAACATCGCCTCGCAACTCGGAGGCGGCGTGGATAAAAGCGGGAAAATAGTCCTGCCTGAAAACGACCCGAACATCGAGACCAACTTCCCGTCAAAGGGGACGACCGACCTCACCTTCAGCAACGACAAAACCAAAGCGGCGCCCTCGCTCTGCTCAGCCAGCTCGGACGAGAACATAACGCAGCTTGCCAAGGGCATGCCAGCCCTGACAAAAGAATACAAAGCCCATCTTACGGCCATCGAAAAAGCGTGGAAGCAGTATAGCGCCGCCAACGTCAACCATGACGGCAACGGAAATGTTCAGGGAACCGACCAGGAAGCGGTGTCCGACCAGTGTTTCCTCGGCAACGGATGCCAATCAGCTATCTACAAGGACGCTTCCGAACACCCAGACAGCAAGGATGAGAACCTCGACAAACTCATCGTCGATATCCTCAAAGATGGCAAGGCATACAGCAGCATGGACCTCGGAGACTACGGCAATGTATCGCTGTCGGACGAGGAGCAGAAAGAGGCCGTTGACCTCTATAACGCCTTTGCCAAGGCACTGAAAGGCGCAAACTCCGATGCAGCAAAAGTACTTGCCGTAGAGGAGACCATCGCCGCCGACATGACATACGATGGGCAGCGAAACGAGGAAATCGAGGCAACACAAGGATACCGCACCATGAGCCTTGCGGACGCACTGGAGAACTGGAACATGGCCGGCAGCACAGACAACGGAGGCACCGGGATCTGCTGGAGCTTCGCCATGCTCACCTCGCTCGGCTTTACCGAGGCCGGTCTCAAGAACTATCTCGGCGTCTCCGCGGTGCATGCCTTCAACTACGTACAGGTTGATGGAGACTGGTATTTGGCAGATTCCACGTGGATGCAAAACCTGAGCGCTGCGGAACAGGGAGCGGAACAGAGCGAGACATCGACCGGCTTCGTCGACCCCTCGGAGGAATTAGATTTGACTTGGGCCCTGATGGGTCAGGACAAGCTCGCGGCAAGCGATCAGTACACCGACCTCACCGACGCCAAAGGGAAGAACATGCAATACAAAGGCTACCCTGAGCACAACAATCCAATCAATCTGAAACTAGCCAAAAAGAGCTATGCCTTCAACTGAGCCGAACCAAATGTAACCATTCAGGCCCACAAAAAATCGGTATGAGCATCAAGGCCATCGCCGCAGGGTGACCACTCACCAATATCACTAGAAGAGTTACTGAAGCCAAAAGAAACCATACGAATCGGAATATGTCGTATAATACAATATCTCTGAACTACGCATAACACGTTAGCATTATCCAAATTGTTCTCACTAATTATTATTCTTTTGCCTATATATGACAAAACTGAAATGCGCTATGCATGACAGTTAGGCAATAAGTAGAGAAGAGAAAAGAGACAATGTTCTGTCCACATTGTGGCAAGGCCATAGAAGGCACACCCAAATTCTGTACGAAGTGCGGCACCAAACTGGAACCACACCAGAACCAAGCAATACCACAAGACTCAGCCTCATCGCAAAAGACTGCAACAGCCGTCCAATCCGAAACAGCACAAACTTCCGCTCCTCCACAGGCACAGCCATACCAGCAGCCTGCGTCACAACCCGTTTCACCGGCACCAGCGCAAACCTACTCAGCCTTCCAAACCACGCCGATACCTGTCGGTACCTACCCGCAAAGTCCTACCTATCCTGTCCAGCCAACGCAGAACCCTGGCGTAGGAGCACAAACCGCTACCCCCCCCCCCGAAACAATAGACATCGAATCAAGAAATTACTGGCTTATGCATGCACATTCATAGGCGCAGTATATTTCTGCATTTATGTTGCCTGCATGATATATGCAATTCACGACGATAAGGGGAACCTCAAAGTCGTCATGCAGGCCCAATGGCTTATCATCGCTTTGCTTTACTTCTTTGGCTGCCTCTTCATTGTTGGCATCAGAACCTTGCAGTCCCTAAAGAACGATTACCAACGGCATAAGGCAACCGACCACCTGGCCCGTCTGGATCTGTTGGACTCTCGTCTTACCCCTATGATTCTTGCCGCCCTCATCACCATGCTCGCCATCTTTCTGCCCGTAGTACGTATCACCGACTCAAAGGGAAACATAGAAGACGATTCCCTCTGGGTTTTCACATTCATTGACGGATATGGCATGGAAGCCCCCGACCGTATCAAGATGGCACTGCTCGCCGCATGTGTAGTCGGCATGGCTCTAACCTTCACATTCCCCCACCGATGGTCGAAGCCCCTGTTGGAAGCGCTTTCCATGGCCTACGTCATCATCGTCGCAGGCATCTTTGAAGAGTTCGTCACCGGAGAACTCAAGAACAACATAACAAATATCGTTAAAGAGTCAAGCCTCAAGGATACATGGCAATGGAATGGAGCCATCATCTTCCTGCTAAGTATTGGCTTTCTCTACCACCTGTGGCACAGCTTCCACGGACCGGTACGGGAAATCTGGAACCTATCCAGCCTCAGCGAGCGTTTCAGGAAATGGCCAGAGATGGAAACCCCTGAAACCTGCATTCCTGGGTGGTCAGATATGAGCCTTGAAGACAAGGTCACAGCCTACGCCAAACACAATCGCATTCGTTTTGTCATATACCTCGTAGCAATAGCCGTAATCGTCTATCTTGTCAGGAATCCGCTCTGGCAATCAATCTCGTAACGAGGACACTCCCAAAAAATCAATTCAACCGTATCGAAGAAAGAAGAAGGACAATGACGAATTGCAATACCTGCGGAGCGCCAGTGGGAGATGACGCCGTATTCTGTGGAAACTGTGGGGCCAAAATCGAAAGGAACAACGGAACTCTGCCCAATCAGAACACAGATGAACTGGCAGAGGACGCGCCTCAAGAGGGCAAGACCGAAGAGAGTACAACAACCCTCCCTCAAGAGCAGACTGCACAATCCGAACAACAATCCGAAGCTGAAACAGACAGTCAGGCAGATGCGGAGCCAACGGCGATGCCTCAAGCCGAATGGACGGCCTACTTCGAAATGGTCAACGGCAGAGCCCCGAGCGAAGACGATCTTGAGGAGGCTAGGCAAAACGGCGAGGTAGCCGAGGAAACCGCAATGGGAACGCCAGACCCTGACCAATCCGTTGAAACGCGACCGACGCAGTCTTCAACAAGTTCGACTCAAATGCCCGGCACCATGCAACCGCCTGCGAACGGCAACCTATACCCCGCATACGCTGCACCAACCACAGCGAGCAACGGAGCGGCCCCTGCAAAAAAGAAGCATACACTGCGAGCAGTCATCATAACCTTGATTGTGACGGCAGTCGTTATTGTGGTGGGATTATATTGTTATGACGCCTATGTGCAACAGCAAGAGGAACAAGAACATTCAGCGGCCATGACGGCCTGCGAAACCAGCCAGACCCACGTCAGAGACAGTCTTTCAAAGCTCAACAGCGACATTGATGCCATCAACGAAGATACAGACAAGACAGGCAGTGACTACAAAACCAGGGCAACCTTTTTCACTGCGGTCAACGTCACCCAAGACATGCTCAATGACTATCAGAACGCCGAGGCCATCGCCAATAAACAGTTCGGCGGATGCAACACGAAAATGTCAACGGACACACTCACCTCCAACACAACCGTAAACAAACAACTGAAGGAAGTCTCAGACAAAGCAAGGAATACTTTGGTCAATGACTTTCCCGATGCATTCCAATAAAATTGACTATCAAACCCAGAGCACGACCCGACGGAATCAATCATCCATATCGGCAAAAGTGACATAAAGGAGCACAATGGCAACACAAGACGAATGGCACGAACGATTCAAAGCCATAAACAACAGGGAACCAAACGCGGCCGAATTCCAAGCAGCCTTACGTAACGGAGAATTCCAGCTTGCGCAAGCAGCATCGCCGCAACCCCCTCAAGGCACTGCGCCACAAGGCGACCCTCAGACCGGCGCAGACCAACTACAGAGCTACACCGCACCTCAGCAGCAGGCACAATCTGGCATTTATTATCAGCAGACACCACAGCCGTACGCTCCTCAGTACCAGCAGCAAGGCGGCCAGCAATACCAGCAACCGTACATGGCACCTCAACAGCCTTACGCGGCACCCGCTCAACAGCAGTACCAGCAACCGTACATGGCTCCACAAGCGCAACGGCCCAGTACCAACAACTCGGGCTTCTCCGTCACCGCCGCGGTCAACAAACTTGCGGGCGGCACAGGCACCGTGCAGATTCACCTCAAGAATCTTTTCTCCGACGTGTTCAAGAAACATAGCCGCAAGGAATCCGAGCGCATCTTCATCGGCGGCACGGCCTACACCACGCCCAGCGAGGACAAGATCGCCTCCACTTGGCCGAAGCCCTGGCTGTTCTCCAGAGTCTTTCTGCTGTTCATCGTTACCTATGTGATTCTGTATTTCCTGCAATCCGCAAATGAGATAGTGCCCTCATACGTCGGCCTCATCTTCATCGGTGCCATGGCCGTGCCCTTCTCGGTGCTCATCTTCTATTTTGAATGCAACGCACCTAGGAACATCAGCTTCTGGTCAGTATTACAGATGTTCTTCGTCGGGGGCGCGTTGTCGCTGGTGGCAGTGATGTACCTCAACAGATTTGCAGAAGGTACAGTCGGGGACCAATGGGGGTTCATCGTCACAGGCATTGTGGAGGAACTCGCCAAACTCGTCGCCCTGGCGATATTCATCAAAAGGCTCAAGCCCAAGTACATCCTCAATGGTTTGCTCATTGGAGGAGCCATCGGTGCCGGATTCGCGGTGTTCGAAACCGCCGGCTATGGTTTCGACTCATTGACGCAAGTCAGTGATGGCTCAGCCGCACAGACATTGATTACATACATCAACAACGGCATTCAGAAGTATGGCGACATTGATGGAATCACTGCTGCACTCTCCCAGTTCTTCCAGGAATATGGGTTCCCATCCATGAATTCAACACTCATCCTTCGTGGCTTGAGCGCCATAGGCGGACACGTTGCTTGGGCCGCCATTTCAGGTGCCGCCCTGGTGATGGCCACCCGAGGCGAGGACCTGCAAGCGCACCACTTCGTCGACAAACGGTTCCTCCAGCTCTTCTGGATTCCTGTTGTGCTCCATGCCATCTGGGATTCGCCGCTGGCTGCAGGCAACGACAACAACGGCTACATCCAAAAGATCGGCATGGCGGTGCTGTCCGTGCTGGCCTGGATCGTCATTCTTGTCACCATCAACGCCGGTCTGCAGCAGATCAACCAGCTGCATACCGGAACAACCACGCCCAGCGCAACAGGCACGCCAAACCTATCGGCACAACCAGCACAACCTATGCAGCAGGCGCAGCAGACACCGCCGACGCAATCCACCCAACAGAATCAATCCGCATGAATTCGGCTCGCATTTGCGCTAAGCTAGGTGTGTAATAGTCACAAAGACTCATAACAATAGGAGAAACAAATGGCAGATACGTTCAATGTCGTCGTTGAAATCCCTCGCGGATCTAAGAACAAGTATGAGGTGGATCAGGAAAGCGGCCGCGTGTTCCTCGACCGCACGCTCTTCACCGCCATGGGCTACCCGGATGATTATGGCTACATCGAGGGCACGTTGGGCGAGGATGGCGATCCACTCGACGCCCTCGTGATGGTGCCGAACTCCGTGTTTCCCGGCTGCGTTGTCAAGTGCCGCGCGGTGGGCCTGTACCACATGGAGGACGAAGAGGGCGGCGACGACAAGGTGCTGTGCGTGCCCGCTGACGTGCGCTTCGACGACATCAAGGACATCGACGATGTGAATGACTATCACAAGGCCGAAATCAAGCACTTCTTCGAGCAATACAAGGCCCTTGAGCCCGGCAAGGAAGTCAAGCCCGGCGATTACTGGACCGGCGTCGAGGAGGCCGGCAAGCAGATCGAGGCCTCGCGCAAGCGCCTGGCCGACTCCGAAAAGTAGATTCATCGGTTGACGGCATTCGACATGAGCGTAGGCCTAAGGCCAGGCACTTGATGCCGAACACAAACACACGAATCATATGGGATTTGGACTTCAGGTTCAAATCCCATTGTTGTACTCCTGCGCAATGATTCACGTGTTTGATCACACGTTTCTTCGCCTACCTCCCACCTGCTGGGGTATGAAAAGATTTACGCTGCAGCACAACCATCCATACAACATCGTCTCGTTTGCCTATGGTGGGATCCTTGCCCCACGCACTATGCTTATACCTGTAAGCATGGCATGCGAACGGTATTCATATCGAGAATTCAAAGCCGCACGCCCGTGATTTCCGGGTCGCCTCAGTGGCAGTTCTCAATGCCGAACACTAGGCGTAGGCGGCAAGGGCCGTCGAGGCCCATCGACTGGAACCGCAGCTGCCAAGCATAGTTGCGTGTCTTGTACGATGAACCAGCAAGGCACTGATTAATGATCATCACAACCCTTCTTATAGCAGTATCCGTCTCTATGGATGCGTTCGCCGTCTCCATCGGCAAAGGGCTCACCGTGCGCAAAGTGCGACCTCTAGACGCGCTCAAAACAGCACTGTGGTTCGGCGGATTCCAAGCGCTCTTCCCCATCCTTGGCTACTTCCTGGCAAGTCTTATCGGCACCTACATCGAAGCCGTGGACCACTGGATTATTTTCATACTCCTGCTACTCATCGGCGGCAACATGATTCGTGAGGCCTTGGGAGAAGAAAAAGAGAACGAAAAGGAGACCGCGCAATTCGACTGGCGTCACATGCTCCCGTTGGCCATTGCCTGCAGCATCGATGCGTTTGCCATCGGCATCAGCTTAGGTTTGATGAAGATCAATCTATGGTTCGCGGCAATGATTATCGGGCTGGTCACCGGCGCATTCTCTGCTGCGGGGCTTTACATTGGCCATATCTTTGGCTCACACTGGCAAAAACCTGCAGAAATTGGCGGTGGCGTGGTACTCATCCTCATCGGGTTGAAGATTCTATTGGAGCATTTAGGCATCATCGCCTAATCTCATCACGTTGCTTGGTGAAATCGTCTTGATAACAAGGCCTGTTTCATTCAGAGGGGACTTTTCTGCGAAATTTTTCAACAACGAAAATCAAGAACGTTGGAATTCCGCCGTTTTTGATTTTTGTTATTCTGCATCAGCCCAGAAAAGTCCCCTCTGAATGAAATCAGCAGGATTCTGAAGGCTCAGAGAGCCGAAAACAGGAGCACCGTGGCCAGAATCCAGACCACCAGGCCCGAAAGCATGAATGGCAGCAGCGCCAGCGCCACGGTCTCGCAGGTCGGGTCAGCGGGATTGTCCTGTGTTCCGACCTTGCAGGCGCTCACACCCACACGAATGGATTTCGTCCACTTGCCCGAAACCAGCACCAACGCCACAATCAGCACCAATGCCACAACAACCGCCGCAATGGCCGGTCCGATAGCCGAACCGTTGCCCACGGCAGGAGCGGCCTGGAAGTACCAGACGACGACCGGCAGGAACATCCAGCCCACACTGGATGCGAGCGCCACGTTGACGAGGATATTCTCAGAGAGGGAAACCACCAGGTCGGTGCGCTCACGGCGCAGCATCTGAACGAGGAAGCCGAAGGCAACGAACAGCACAAACACCACAAGCAGCGCCACGGCCCACTGCTTACAGACGGTAAACAACAGCGAGGTCTGCGAGGGCGAGAACCGTAGAAAATGCGCCCCTTTGTCGAGGAACGGCACAGCGTTCTGCATGGAGTACAGCAGCACTATGCCGAGTGCGAGAGCCCCAACGTAGCCCACCATCTTATCGGAGAACGAAGTATGGAGCGGACGCGAGAAATCGATGACAACTATGCACAGCATCTGTACAAAGCCAAAACAACAGAAAAATACCTGCATACGGAGGTTCGGAAACAGCCACATCAAGACGACCGCAACAACGAGGATGGCAGCCATAATCGTCTGTACCACGCCTACTGAGACCTTCGAACGAGGGGCCGAAGTTCCAGCGGCGTCACCTGCGCCAACACCTTCAGTAGGTTGTACAGTCTCCCTCACATCTGACATTAGGACCCTCCCGCAAAGCACAACTGAAATCCGTCAAAACGCTCAATTCCCTTTCATCATGCTAGCGGAACGTGTCCACAACCTGCGTCTAAAATATAAACCAATCATTTGTCATGACTGCGCATGCGGTTGGTGTGCCACATGATACTGATGGTTCAACAGCCTGGCGGAAGTGCAAAGCGCCGCCGGACAGGAGCCGATGCAATATGGATCTTCTACTTACCAATGCCGAGAAAGGGTCGTCTTGCTTGATTTGACTTTGATGACGCTAGCGCCTGATCCGTCTGTGGTCCTGCCCTCTCTGGCGCTGCTTTCACACCGCGTACGTGTGCTGCCGATGGACACGGCGAGCCTGATGAAATTGCCTGAAGACACCATATTGCTTCTCGACGCAAGACAGGACTTGGCAGGTGCGAAAACCCTGTGCGGGCTCATCCATGCCGCAGGGCTGACCACACCCATTATTCTGGTGGTCAATGAAGGTGGTTTCCCCGCCGTCAACGCAGGTTGGGGCATAACCGACATCGTCATCGACACAGCGTCTCCTTCGGAGACTGAAGGTAGGTTGAGACTGGCGCAGGAACGAAGCAGTTCAACTTTTACGCCATTCATCGATATCGCCGAAGACAGCAGTGGCCACGAAGGGCGGATCCATTGCGGCGACCTTGTGGTAGACCCCAAGAGCTACACAGCCACGCTCAAAGGACGACCCGTCGATTTGGCATACAAGGAATTCGAGCTACTCAAATATCTGGCGCAACATCCGCACCATGTGTTCACACGCACCCAACTACTCCAAGAGGTGTGGGGCTATGACTACTATGGCGGCACTCGCACGGTGGACGTGCATATCCGCAGGCTTCGGGCCAAGCTCGGAGGTGAATACGAGCATCTTATAGGTACGGTACGCAATGTGGGATACCGATTCGACCCCACCGATGAGCACAACGAGGATGGCACCTCCGAGGCGGCAGGGACGATTGACAACGGCACCAAACCCGGCAATCATTCACGTATAGGGAATCCAAGCATGGATGGCACCACCACGGGCGGCGACGTGGCGGACAAAGACAACACTGCATCCGGGGGCGCGAAATGAGCCAGTTTCGTGAAACGAAGCAGGCACAAATCCGTCGAATCCATGACGAATACGAAATACTCAAACAGGTTATTCCAGACCCACGATGCGCTTTGAATTTCAACACCCCGTTCCAGCTTTTGGTGGCCACCGTACTCAGCGCCCAGACCACTGATGTGCGAGTCAACAGCGTGACCCCGCAGCTGTTCAAAACGTATGGCACGCCAGAGCGGCTTGCAACGGCAAGGATCGAGACTGTAGAAGACATCATCCACCCAGTCGGTTTCTACCACGCCAAGGCAGCGCATATCATCACACTTTCCAACCAGCTTTTGGATAACTTCGGCGGCGAGGTTCCAGCCTGTATGGAGGATTTGGTGACGCTGGCGGGGGTAGGCCGGAAAACAGCCAATGTTGTGTTGGGCAACGCGTTTGGCATTCCTGGAATGCCGGTGGACACACATGTCATCAGAGTCACCGGTCGGCTACGCTGGCGCTCGGACTGGCGTTCGCCTCACCCAGACCCGGTTCACATCGAGTACGAAATCTGCAGCTACTTTGAACCCAGTGAATGGACAAATCTCTCACACCGGCTTATTCTCTTTGGACGTTCCACTTGCCACGCAAGGAAGCCGGACTGCGCAAACTGCCCGTTGCGGAGCACCTGCCCTTCAGCTGAGGTCATTTAGGAAATTCACAGCTTAAGTTCAGCATCACATTCTATACTTATTGGCATGTCCGAACACAAGAAAACCCATGAACCAGCACACGCAGCGAAGCAGGTGCTGACGTTCACCGTGCTTGTGGTCGCCTTTTCGGCACTACTCTGGTTTGGCTGGACGCAACTAAACCACCGCAAACTCCCCTCTTCGATGTCGTCACTTGAGGCGGGGCCATCTGCCACGGTGGGCGTGCATGGAGTGGGGCCATCCTCACTCGACATTCGCAACGATGAAGACACACTGGACCCCACCCTGCCGCAAGACCCAGGTGGCAGTGCACTGCGGCAGGCGTTGATAGGCAACGTCTATGAGACCCTCGTCTCACGCAATGATCTCAACAGGCCCATCAGCGGCTTGGCCAAAAGCTGGCGCATTTCTGACGACGGATTGAAATACACATTCAAGCTCAACACCGAAATGCGGTTCTCGAACGGAGATGCGCTGGACTCCTCCGACGTACTGTATTCACTCAAGCAACAAGCCAATAGTTACAGCTCATCATCAAACGCCAATGGCCTGGTGAACCTGCAGACAGTGACGGCTCCCAACCCCTCAACACTGTCCATCACACTCACTGCCCCCAACCCTCGCCTGCTATACGCGCTATCAAGCTGCTCGGGCATAGTCTACGACTCTTCGGCAGACATCAATTATGCGAAAAAAGCCTTGGGATCAGGACCCTTCACCGTGGGTGACTTCAAACCAGGAGAATCCATCACGTTGGTGCGCAATTCTCTGTATTGGGGTCAACAGTCAGCATCCCAGCAAGTCACATTGCGCTATTTTTCCGACAACGATGCGTTGAAAACCGCGCTGCACAACAATCAGATTCAACTTGCCGTGCTCAAAACGAGCGACTCCCCCAAACCGTTCGCAAGCAACAAATCCTTCAAAACAACATACGGGAACAGCATGTCGAAGGTAATGCTTGCATTGAACAATCAATCACAATCAATTTTTTCGGATTCCCGTGCTCGCCAGAGCGCCCGCTACATCGTCGATGCCAAGTCACTCATCAAAGACAAGCCTCAGGCTGACAAACTGCTTGGCGGGCCAGTAGGCCCATTGGAACCGGGATACGAGGATCTCAGCGGCCTGTTCCCCCATGATGTGCAAAAAGGTTCTGACGAAATCAACTTTTTCGGCCCACATTACTTAGGCGTAGCTAAGTTCATTGTCCCCCAGGAATACGCCGACATTGGTCAATCCATAGCAGACCAACTCAATCAAACACGGTTGCAGGTCTCGCTCGAAGTCCTTGATGACCAGACATTTGTGAACCGATTGCACAGCGGAGACTATTCACTGGCCGTCACCACAATGAACAGAACAGGTGATGCAGCCAGCTTCGCCAGTTCCGCATTCGGATATCAGAACAGCCAGGTGCAGCAGCTGTATAAGACCGCACAAGAATCCAGAAACGACAAAACCTATCAGGCGGCGATGCGCGCCTATGCCAAAGCAGTCAGCCAAGACTGCGCCTGTGACTGGCTATACACCGAGCACAGCACGGTGGTGACCACGCCAAAGACCCGCGGCTACCCCGAAAACCTCACCGATCAACGGCTTCCTCTGCAAGATCTGACGACCAGCTGAGGTGTCTCTCCCTTCAAGGCATCGCCATGGTTGTCCACATGTGCCCTGTGTTCTGGACACTCAAGGCCGTTCGGCCAAGCCTACGCCAGAACACAGGGCACATGTGGACAACCACTATGTTACAGGGAAGGTGCTCATTTCTAGCGCAATAGCAGAGCTTCTCTTGGTCTCATCACACACCGCTCGGCTAATCTAACCGTTGGAGGAGTTGCGCACAGGTATGCGTTGCGCTGGCGTAGGCTTGGCCGAACGGCCTTGAGTGTCCAGCGCAACGCATACCTGTGCGCAACTCCGGAGCCAATGTGTTATATATGTGCACGTCAATGGACGGAAGGACACCAATTGACGGGGAAAGTGCATGGTAAACTGTGGGGTTATGACAGATACGAGCGCTAACAGCAATAATTCAGGCGTCAAAGCCAATCTTTCCGCACTCCCCGACCGTGCCAGCGTGGACGGTCTGGAAGACAAATGGCGGGCCAACTGGGACGAAAAGGGCACATACGCCTTCGACCTGAGCCGAGTGCCCAAGGACGGCAACGGCAAACCCGACCGCAAGGCCGTCTACTCCATAGATACTCCACCGCCCACCGTCTCCGGCCACCTGCATGTGGGCCATGTGTTCTCGTACACGCACACCGATGTGATCGCCCGCTACGAGCGTATGAAGGGCAAGCAGGTGTTCTACCCCATGGGCTGGGACGACAACGGCCTGCCCACCGAGCGCCGCGTGCAAAACTACTACGGCGTGCGCGTGGACACGTCGCTCAAGTATGACCCTGACTTCAAACCACCGTTCGAGGGTACGGACGGCAAGAAGATCGAGGCAAGAGACCAGGTGCCGGTGAGCCGCAAGAACTTTGTGGAGCTCTGCGAGCAGCTGACCGCGAAGGACGAGAAGCAATTCGAGGCCCTTTGGCGCTCACTCGGCCTCTCCGTGGACTGGAAGCAGACCTACCACACCATCGGCGAGCACCCGCAGCGCGTGGCCCAAAAGGCATTCCTTCGCAACCTTGCGCGAGGCGAGGTCTATCAGAAGGATGCACCAGGACTGTGGGATGTGACGTTCCAGACCGCCGTGGCGCAGGCCGAGCTCGAAAGCCGCGAATATCCCGGCTTCTACCACAAGGTGGCCTTCCGCTTCAAGGACGGCACCCCAATCTACATCGAGACCACGCGCCCCGAGCTGCTCGGCGCCTGCGTGGCCCTCATCGCCAACCCCGACGACGACCGATACAAGCAATACTTCGGCCAGTATGTCTATTCGCCGCTCTTCAAAGTGAAGGTGCCGATTGTGGCGCACCCCGCCGCCGAGATGGACAAGGGCGCCGGCATCGCCATGTGCTGCACCTTCGGCGACGTGACCGACGTCGAGTGGTGGCGCGACCTGAAGCTGCCCACCCGCCCGATCATCCAGCGCAACGGGCGCATCATCATGAGCGTGCCGGACTGGATCGAGGACGAAGGCGGCCGCGCGATCTTCGAGGAAACCGAAGGCAAGACCACGTTCTCCGCCCGCAAGATCATCGTGGAGCATCTGCGCGAGTCCGGCGACCTGGACGGCGAGCCGACGCCGACCAAACGTATGACGAACTTCTACGAGAAGGGCGACAAGCCACTCGAGATCGTCACCTCACGCCAGTGGTACCTCAAGAACGGCGGCACCGACATGAAGCTGCGCGCCGAACTGTTGGAACGCGGCAAGGAGCTGGAGTTCCACCCCGACTTCATGCGCGTGCGCTACGAGAACTGGGTCAACGGCCTGAACGGCGACTGGCTCATCTCGCGCCAGCGCTTCTTCGGCGTTCCCTTTCCGCTCTGGTACCCGGTCAAGGCCGACGGTGAGCCGGATTATGATCGACCGATCACGCCGAGCGAAGACCAACTCCCCATCGACCCAACCAACGATGTGCCTTCTGGCTACGACGAGGGCCAACGCGATGTGCCTGGCGGCTTCACCGCCGAGAAGGACATCATGGACACCTGGGCCACCTCCTCGCTGACCCCGCAGATCGTGACCCACTGGGCCGAAGGTGGCAAGGAGAACGACGACCTCTTTGCGGCCACGTTCCCCATGGACCTGCGCCCGCAGGGCCAGGACATCATCCGCACCTGGCTCTTCAGCTCGATGGACCGCGCACACCTTGAGAACCACTGCCTGCCTTGGAAGCACACCACGCTCTCCGGCTGGATCCTCGATCCGGACCACAAGAAGATGTCGAAGTCCAAGGGCAACGTGGTAGTACCCAAGGAGCCAATTGAGAAGTACGGTGCCGACGCAGTGCGCTATTGGGCATCATCCGCACGCCTCGGACTTGACGCCACCTACGACGAAGGGCAGATGAAAATCGGGCGGCGCCTGGCCATGAAGCTGCTCAACGCCGCGAAGTTCGCACTGGCGATCGGCCGCGAGGACGAGAACCACCATGTGGGAGAAGCCGCCACTGCCGTCTGGGATCCTGCGGATGTCACAGAACCGCTTGACCGCGCCGTGATGGCCCGCCTGGCGCAGGTAATCGACGAGGCAACTGCATCGATGGAAGCCTACGAGCATTCCAAAGCACTTGAAACCATCGAGACCTTCTTCTGGCAATTCTGCGACGACTACATCGAGCTGGTGAAGAACCGCGCCTACGGCACCGCCGACTCCACCGGCCACATTCCGAGCGAGGCCGCCGTGAAGAGCGCGCACACCACGCTCGGCCTCGGCCTTGAGGCGTTCACCCGCCTCTTCGCCCCCTATCTGCCGTTTGCCACGGAAGAGGTATGGCATTGGATCCACGCGGGCGAGGGCTCCGTGCACACCGCCAATTGGCCGACCTCAGACATCTACAAGACCGCTGCCGGCAACGCCAAGCCCGACGTATTGGTCTGGGCCGGCAAGGCATTGGCAGAGCTGCGCGGCTTGAAGTCCACAGCGAAAGTCTCCATGAAGACCCCGATCCTCAAGGCCACACTCTCCGTGCCGGCAGCCGGTCTAGGCGCCGTCCAGGCCACGCTTGACGACATCGCCGAAGCAGGCCGCGTCACCGGGCCGCTGACCGTCGAAGTGACGGGAGGCACAGGAGCCATTGAGAAGAACTCCGAAGGTGGGGACGCTGGTACATCCTCCACACCGTCAGCGCATGGCACAGCCAAGAACGGCGGTGCCGCGGACGATGAGAATGTGGCGGTGACAGACTTCAAGCTCGGAGAGGCACCGGCTCGGAAGAAGAAGTAAAAAAAGTAACGCTCGTATCGATAATGTCCCATGATTGATGCCATTATTCGGCACAGATCACGGGACATTGTTGTAATTCCCACAATTACTGACACTTCCCAGCATAAAACACACGACAGCATAAATATCATGGACGCTATCGGAGCAGAAAAAACTATCCGTCAGCCTGTTCCGCGAGGAACTGGAACGTATCATTCCACTGATTGAATGGAACATGCATGACGACGTCGTCAAGGAACTCATCAGAGCCTTTGCCAACAACCTCATCGCAGACTTGGTGTCATTGGCCAAATCATTGTGACTCATCGACTCACGGATACACCGCCTTGAAAAATGCCTTCTCGGACAACGGCGATGCTTTTGTTCGTACCACAAAACCATTCGTTACGAGGATGCTATCGATGGTTCCGTAGCGCGGGTCTGTCCGGTCGCGGCAATTCCATTGTTGGCCATGTCTCAGTGACGGTAATGTGGCGCGCTTAGCTAAACGCATCACATTACCAGGATTATGAGTCGTTGTCGCACCGATACGAAACCTTAGTGGCTTCGTATCGGTGCGGAAATAGCGAAAACCGTTAGAAAATCAGCACCGTGGCTGAAGAGTCAGACCAAACTCGAAGCTCGACGGATTGAACCGATAGCGGTCTGCCAGCGCCGGGCCGCAGGAGTTGGAACCCACACCCGACTGGGCGTAGTCCAGGCAGAGCACCGTGTAGGGCGACTCCTCAAGCTCGAAGTCATGGCCCTTTTCAGTGAGTTCCTCTTGGGTATAGGACGAGCAGTTGAACGAGAACGGCTTGGACGCAGCGACAGTCAGTCCGGCAGCGGAATCATCGGTGACACTCAGCAAATCAGTGCCCCAGTGCGAACCGTTCTCCTGCGGACGCAGATAATGCTCAACCAATCCTTCGGCTGTAGATTCGAAGACGCCGTAATGGCTGCTGCGATGCTTGTCTACATAGCTTTCATATGGCCCATAACCACAGAACTCCACCCGATCCATCGCTTTGGGCAGGAAGAGGCGTAGGCCGAAGCGCGGCAGGAACGGAAAGACGCTTGCATCACGTTCCACCTCAAATCTCACGCTCAGCGCACCCTCGGCAGTGACCTTCCACTCCGCCCGCACTTTGACGGAGGGCTGCACCACAGGAGCCACCAAGACAATGCTGGATTTTACGGTAGCTGCCGCGCCACCGACGACGCCAAAAGCATCAGCTCCATCCGGCGATTCCAACTCGGCCTCACAGCTATAGGCACGGGCATAGGTGCGGCTGTAGCCGGCCGACACCCACTCCTTCTTGATATACATGTCGTTGTCGGTAGGCGCGCGCCACACGTTGAGCTCGGCAGGCCGAGCCAGCAGCTGCCGGTCATCGGCAGCCATCGACGAGACCAGGCCAACGCGCCTGTCAAAGACATAGCGCCAATTCGCCCCAGTGAGCACAATCTGCGAAGCAGTCTCAGTCATCGCAATCGGCACCGGCACAAGAGAACCGACCGACAATTCGCTAGACAGCTCAGCTGGCGAAACAGCGGAAGATCCGGGTACAGACGCAGAGAAAGCATCGGCCTTGAGCACCGCCTGAGCCGCCATATTGCTCCGGCCTTCCACAGCCACGGCCACCTCGTCAAAGCCAAGGTCGAACCCGACGGGAAGCACCTGCGTGGCATTCAGCAGTCCATAATGCACGAGCAACGTCACCTTGCCCTGCTGGGAAACCCTCAAATCCGGCAACGTCAGTTCGCCCTCGCCGTGAGCAGGGACGCTGGGCACCTGCCCACAGTAGGCACCTTCCGCAGTATCCGTATCACTTCGAGAATTTGCGATGACACCAACCTTGGAAGCCGGGCTCTTGGCACCCGCGCCTCCAGGCCGAGGCGCAAAGTATCCATCTTGGACCGGATTGCCATCCACCAACATCTGCCAGGAAATCGTGGCGTAGTCCTTAAGATCCACAAAATCCATATAGTTATGCAGCCGCAAAGCACCGGCGGCAGCATCGAAACGAACTACCCGCGCCGGGCGGAACACATTCTTGAACTCCTTCAGACCGGTGTGCGGCGTACGGTCGGGGTACACGAGGCCGTCCATGCAGAAGTTGCCCTGATGCGGGAACTCACCGTGGTCGCCACCATACAGATAGACCTTGCGACCGCCTACCGTACGTCCCTTGTCAATGGCATGGTCGGCCCATTCCCAAACGCAACCACCCAGCAAACCGTCATAACGTTGGAACGCTTGGAAATACTCCTCCAAGTCGCCCGGCCCATTGCCCATGGCATGGCAGAACTCGCACATGAAGAAGGGGCGCAGACCGCCATCACCATCGTCACCGTAGGGACTGACCCCATGTGGGCCTTCAGGCGTGAAGTATCCATCGATCATCTGAATGGATGGATACATGCGCGAATACAGATCGAGGTTCGAATAGTCCAAACCCTTGCGTGGCGCGCCGTGGATGGCTGATTCGTAATGGGTCAATCTGCTCGAATCGCGCTTTTTTGTCCACTTGAGCGCCGCCTCAAAACCACATCCATAACCAGACTCATTGCCCATCGACCAGACGATGACTGCAGGATGGTTCTTATGGCTCTCCACATTGCGCTGCACACGATCGACGATGGAACGGGTGAACCGGGGCTCGTCGGCAATCCTGCCATTCCAAGTCTCCCCCTCATTCTCGCCGGGTTGCTTGCCATACAAGGTCTCGATGCCGTGTGCCTCAAGGTCGGACTCGGCGATGACATAGAAACCCAGCTTGTCATAGAGCGCATAATACTGCGGGGAATTGGGGTAATGACTGGTGCGTATGGCGTTGACATTATGCTCCTTCATCAGCGCCAAATCGCGCATCAACTGGCTTTGGCCAATCGTAAAGCCGGTGACAGGGTCGCCGTCATGGCGATTGACACCGTGTATCTTGATGGGCCGCCCGTTGACCTTGACCACATTGCCATCCACGTGCACCTCACGAATACCGATGAATTCGGTGATGACTTCGAGCCGAACCGCGCCCGCACCGAAAGCGCCGCCGGCCACAACACCATCCGTCAGCGCACTGGCACCCGCCGGCATGCCATCAATGCCACATCCCGCCTGGGCATACGTTTCCAGTTCAAGACGGTATAGGTTCGGCTGCTCGGCATTCCATAATTCGGGGTTCTCAACCGTCAGCGATACGCGAGCGCGACTCGAGCCATGTTCATTTGCGCCGCCTCTCACCTCCACACCGCCTTGCGCCACCACATCGCCCTCTGGGCTGT
This sequence comes from Bifidobacterium sp. ESL1118, assembly GCF_058505595.1. Taxonomy (NCBI): domain Bacteria; kingdom Bacillati; phylum Actinomycetota; class Actinomycetes; order Bifidobacteriales; family Bifidobacteriaceae; genus Bifidobacterium; species Bifidobacterium sp. ESL1118. The sequence continues at coordinate 355,642 of NZ_CP196371.1, read as the reverse complement.
ACAGCAGAGCCCGCACCGGGCATGCTTTGGCACCGGCGCCGATGCCACCACCCAGTTCTGCAGGGCGCGACTCACCGTCTGCATCAGACTTAGCATCGTTGGAAATGAACGTGCCGGAAGTCTCGTCGAGCCTGCTCCTAGCACGTTCGGGCGCCAGAAAATCAACATCGATGTTCACCTTCGCCGAACGGTGCCCGCCGTCCAAATCTGTGTGTACGAAGTAGTCACGAATGCCCGCCTGAGGACGACGCAATAGGTATACGCTGCGGAAGATGCCGCTCATGCGGAACTTGTCCTGATCCTCCAAATAACTGCCGTCGCACCACTTCAGGACCAGCACCGCCACCCTGTTACGGCCTTGACGCAGCAACCGCGTCACCTCGAATTCACTGGTGGAGTGGCTCACTTGGCTGTAGCCTACGAACGCACCGTTGAGCCATACGTAGAAGCACGAATCCACACCCTCGAAATCGAGAAAGGCGCGCGGTGCTTCGGCGATGGTCTTGTAGTCGAAATCGCGGAGATACACGCCGCACGGGTCGTCTTGGGGCACGTACGGCGGGTCGTATGGGAACGGATATTCCACATTCGTGTATTGCTGGCTGTCGTAGCCCTGCATCTGCCAGGTGGAAGGAACTGTGATGGAATCAAAGACGCCTACGCCGGCATCACGTTCCGCATCGAACTGTGCATCATAAAAAGGCCTATTCCCAGTGGCTTCAGCCCGCTCCACTTCGGCGTCAAGTTGGTAGACGCTGGAATAGTACTGGAACCTCCAATCCCCATCCAAGCTCACAAATCGTGGAGAACCTTCACGCAAATCCCCACGTCGATCGGCGGGATCTGCATCGGGCACGAAATAGGCTCTCGGCGGCTCCGCTCCGATATGCAATTGCGATGAATCCTCATAATAATGTTGTATAAACACGTCTATCTTTTACTCCATTGCAACAGTCGTACAGCCATATGCAGTTTTACCACATATTCCTATTCGATTTTAGCGTGGCAATCAGAACTCTCGGAAACAACAATGCTATACGTCATTCCGCCGAATACGCAATGACTAGCTTTTCATCAGCGATTGATTTGCACGCCGTTGGCAGCGTCATGGCCTCGAGCTCGTTCAATTCCACGAGGGAGGCACTCTCACTTCCGCATGAGAACACAACATGGTTGGCAAGACCAGGTTCGACGGCCGAAATGCACACGCTAAGCACTATCCATGCCAAGCGATACATTCCAGATATCACGACAATCAGCCAATGTGGATGGCGTTCCATGATACGGGGGGCAGGTCGACGGTGAGCGCGTTCGGCCCGGTGGTCTTGGCGGTGGTGTTGGGGTGCGGGGTGATGCGGTCCTGGTGTTCGATGGTGTTGGCGGCGTGGATATCGTCGTCGTGGAGGGTCCGCACATCAACGTGGTCCATGACGGTGCCTTGAGGCAGCTCGACCTCGAAATGCGCGGCCTTGTCGAGCGAGCGGTTCACGGCGAACACCGTCACCGAGCCGTCGGCCTGACAGACCGCGACGGCGTTGACCGCGTCCACGTCGCCGTACTTCTTGGTTGCGGTGGGGTCGGAGTCGAGTTTGGGCTCCAGCACGACACCGCCGCGGGCGTACCTGGCGGTGAGGGCGAAGGGATAGAACGTGGTCTGGCGCCAGGCCGGGCCTCCGGGGGCGGTCATGATCGGGGCGATCACGTTGACCAGCTGGGCCAGGCTTGCGGACTTGACCTTGTCGGCGTTCCTGAGCAGGGTGATCAGGAGGTCGCCCACCACCACCGCGTCGGCCACGGAGTACACGTCCTCCAGCAGGTGCGGTGCCTCTGGCCAGTTGCCGATGCCCTCGGGGGTGCGGCTGGGCTCGCAGCCCTGGTACCACACGTTCCACTCGTCGAACGAGATGTGGACCCTGTGCCTGCTCTTGAGTCTCGAGCGCGTGGCCTCGATGGCGGCCGAAACATCCCTGATGAAGCCGTCCATGTCCACCCCGGAGGCCAGGAAGCTGGCCATGTCGCCGTCCTGCGGCTGATAGTAGGCGTGGCAGGAGACGAAGTCCACGTTCTCGTATGTGTGGCCGAGCACCGTCTCCTCCCATTCGCCGAACGTGGGCATGCCATGCGATGAGGAGCCGCAGACCACCAGCTCGAGGCCGGGGTCGATCTGCCGCATGCCCGCCGCCACCGACGCGGCGAGCCTGCCGTAGTCGTCCGCGTCCCTGTGCCCCAGCTGCCAGGGGCCGTCCATCTCGTTGCCCAGGCACCACATGCGGATGTCGAACGGCTTGTCGGCCCCGTTGGCACGACGGGCCTCGGAGAGCCTGGTGCCGCCGGGCACGTTGGCGTACTCCAGCAGGTCAAGAGCCTCCGGCAGGCCGCGGGTGCCGAGGTTCACCGCCTCCATGAGCTCGTTGCCGCCCACCTTGCGCAGCCACTTGGCCATCTCGTGCAGACCGAACCGGTTGGACTCCGTGGAGTGCCACGCCAGATCGAGGCGGCGCGGACGTTCCTCCACCGGGCCCACACCATCCTCCCAACGGTAGCCGGAGACGAAGTTGCCGCCCGGATAGCGGATCGTGGTCACGCCCAGCTCCCTCACCAAATCGATGACGTCCCGGCGGAAACCGTCCGCGTCCGCGGTCGGATGGCCCGGCTCGTAGATGCCCGTGTATACGCAACGGCCCAGATGCTCCACGAACGAGCCGAACAACCGGTCGGCCACCGGCGAAACCTCGAACGCCCTATCCACAACCAACCTCGCATGCTGAATGTCATTGCCCATTCCCTGCTCCTTTGTACGGTGACACCGACGGCCCGTGCCATGGAACCAAGCGCACTCCCCATTCACACGAATCATTCATTGATATCTCATTGTGCTTTTCAGTGTACAACATTGGAACCATGGCACATGCCCAAGGCAGCATGTTCAAAGGGGCCTTTACCAGTATGTCATTGATATTCAACGACCGCGTTGCTGGGATTCCTCTATACCTTTGTCGATAGAAAACTGCGACATTCTTTGAACAGACAGTCAATTAATCCAATGAATCGGTGGCCGCAGGGCAAACAAACAGACAAATCAGTAGCTTCGAGACAGACATGATGGCACCGGACACCGATAATTTAATCTTTCGAACGAAACGGCAGCCAGTGAACAGACAACCAAACTAATCGACGGCAGGAGGCAGAACGGCGATTCCAACAATCACAACTACAACCACGAATGTTGCCACTTCCACATCGGCAACATCACCGCCTTACACTACCCCAATCGCCGAGGAAAGCCGCTACAACAAAGCCAAAGATGCAATAACAGTGACTTCAGGCGTAGGTGAAGGTCATCGGGTCGTGGCCCATGCTGCCATTGCCATCGAGCGCGCTGATGGCGGCATGCTCCTCGGACGTGAGGGCGAAACCGAACAGATCCAGGTTCTCGCGCTGACGCGACTCATGCACCGACTTGGGGATGACGATGAAGCCCTCCTCGATGTGCCACCGTAGAATCACCTGCGCCGCCGAAACACCGTGGACCTTCGCGATGGACTCCACCACACCGTCGCCAGCCGCGAAGTCCTGACCGCGGGCAATCGGCGAATACGCTTCCACCGCTATGCCATGAGAGCGGCAAAAGTCGACCACCTCGCGCTGCTGATAGGTGGGATGCAGCTCGATCTGATCGATGGCGGGCCATTCGCCGATCTCGTCGTGAAGGCGCTGCAAGTGCTCTGGCAGGAAGTTGCAGACGCCGAGCGTGCGGATGCGGCCCTCGCCACGCAGCTTAGCCATCGCCCTCCAGCTTTCGCCGCTACGCCAGTTGAACGGCGTAGGCCAGTGGAGCATATACATATCCACATAGTCGAGCCCAAGCAGCCCGATCTGACGATCGAAGGCCTTCAGCGCACTGTCGTAGCCCTGCTCCGAATCCTTGAGTTTGGTGGTAACCCACAGACTCTTGCGCGCCTCACCCTTGTTGAACCCGGCATCCGCGAGCGCCCGACCCACGCCCCCCTCGTTCTCGTAGCCCGCCGCTGCATCGATGTGGCGGTAACCCACCTTGAGCGCGGACTCAACCACGCCGGCCACGTCATCGTCGCCGATATGGAGCACGCCGAGCCCCACTTGCGGAATATCATTGCCATCGTTCAATTTGACCGTCGGCACCGGTGCCGCGCCGTTTCGTCTGTCCTGCTGCATCTGCTGCCCCATAATCACTCCTTCATTTCGCTTTCTCCAGTTTACGGATTCACCGGGAAAAGCAGAGTCGTTAACAGTCCAGCTGAACGAACTGCACGAAACCAACACCCACCTCGCACAAAACATCCATCGAACGCTCATCAGTGAACGAACCATACGAGCACAAACACCAAACGATACCAAACGTTCACCTAGAGCCATTTGACACAGCGTATAGCACACACCGACTCACTCATCCAACAGCCACTGCCAAGCAGGAACGACATCGATCACACCCTCCTCGACATCGATGCTCTCCTGCTCATCGAACGTGACGATGACACCTCGGCTCTGCCCGTATTTTTGCATGGCCGCCCTCAGCGCGGAGACCTCACGGCGCCTGGTCTCACCACCGTCCTGGCCACCTACGCCCGCCAACGACCAACACACCTGAACCAAACGATAAGCCGTTTGCGTCAACGCATCACCGACCACAAAATCCACCTCGTGGCGCCGCCCACCCTCGGCAAACAACAGACGAGACACGCTGCCGTCCCGCACCAAACGCTCAGAACGCCTAAGCTTCAGAAACACCGCCGTCTCAAGCCGCTGCCCATACTCCACAGACGAGGCTTTGGAAAACGCAAGGAACATCCCCGGATCGACCGCATAGACCTTAGGTGAGGTGCGCGGATTGCTCGCCAACGCCCGGGAGAACTCAGGCACCGTAAACATCAGATAGGCATCCTCATAATAGGACAGCAACGCCGCCAACGTCTCGCGCGATGTCTTCAGCCCCTGCCCCGCAAATTCGCCACGCACCTTGTTGATCGAAAGCGCCCGTCCGGATGAGGCCAGGCACCGCGAGATAAAACGCACCGCCGCAACGGGACTGCGCACATCGTAGCGCTCGACGATATCGCTGCCCACGGTGCGGTTCGCGTAACTTTGCAACAGTGACACAGCATCCGGCATCTCCAGGTTCTGCACGGCGATGAACCCTCCCCGCTCCAGATATTGCGAGCACAACCGTCTCAGTTGCGTACGTTCGGCCTGGGTGAAGACTCGCCCTCCCCTGGCTTTCGGCACATCACCCATATCAAAACCATGGAACCGTGCGAATTCGGAAAAACTCATGGGAAACAGCTCTCTGGACAGCGAACGGCCGCGGAACTCCGTGGCAATCTCGCTGGAAAGCATTCTCGAAGATGAACCGGAAACATAGATGGTTGCTTTCTGGGTGTCGACAAGCCTGCGCAAAGCCAGTCCCCAATCCGGTACCTCTTGGATCTCGTCGAAGAAAAAGAAGGCACCGCGCGTGCGTGCCTCAGGATGCAACTCAAAGAACGCCTCGACCACATCGTTGATCAGCGTTGAAGAATACGGGCGCAACCGCTCGTCCTCGAAATTGAAGTACAGCAACGCAGACTCATCGAACTGCGTCTCGGCAAGCACCCGTCGCATCTCCTGATAGAGTCGGTACGTCTTGCCGCAACGACGCACCCCAACCACGGCCTGCACAAGATTGCCACGCCGAGGCTGCTGGACAGGGCCCAAGCTCAGGTCACGGGAAAAAACCTCAGGAATGCCGGCATCCTGCTGCTCACGGACAATCGAAGCCACCAATCCGTTCATTTCGCGCCCCCTGTCTGCAAACAAACTTGTAGTCTCATACTGCAAGTTATCTATTTTCTTGCAATTTCAAACTGCAAGATTAGTATACATCTTGTAGTTTCAGACTGCAAGTTTCTATTAATCTTGCAGTCTCAGACTGTAAGATCATCTCAACGCTGATACCCACCTTGACAATATCGTCGAGGCCTAATGTACGAACCGTACGAAATCAACGGCCACTTCGCACAAAACGTCCGCTGAACACCCACTGACGAACGAAACATACGAATACAAGCGACAAGTCACACCAAACGTCCGCCCTCAGAGCCACAAACGAACATAACTCATATGACAAAATCCCCCTACCTTTTGCGACCTCACATGTCGTAATAAATAAGGGAAAAGGACTTTGCCTACCAAAAGCGACACCAAACGTCGCAATCAGTAGGAGGAAGGAACTCTACCTACCAAAAGCGACACTTAACGTCGCAAAAGGTAGGAGAAGAAAACTGCCCCTACCAAAAGCGACACCAAACGTCGCAAAAGGTAGGGGCAACCTCTTTCGAGGAGAGTCTCAGCCGATCACATACGGTTGTCGAGGCGGTGTACCATTTCACTGAGTTCCAAGTCACGCTCGAAGCGGCGTGGATCGGTGGTCTCGTCGACGGTGGCGAGCTCCACTCCGGCGATGCGGGCGAAGTCCTCCCAAGCCTCACGACCCACGGAAGTGGTCATGCAGGTGTGATGTGAGCCGCCGGCGCGCAGCCAGCACTCCGCCGCCACTTTGAGGCTCGGACGCGGCTTCCACAGTCCGCGAGCGCAAGGCAGCGCCTTCAGCGACCCCTCGGGCTCAACCACATCGACCACGTCCATGAGCAGGCGGAAGCGCTCACGCATATCGGCCATGGAAACCACCACGGCGCCCTGGTGCGGAGCCACGGTGAAGACCAGACGCACCGGATCGGACTTATTGCCGATACCCAGCGGATGGATCTCCAGCTTCGGCTTGGCGATGGAGCCGACCGAAGGCGAGACCTCAAGCATGTGGGAGCCCATGTCCATCTCATGGCCCAGCACGAAGTTGTAGGAGTAGTCCTCCATGAGGCTGGCACCGCCATCAAGGCCATAGCCCATCACATTGCCGATGCGCACCAGCACCGAGGTCTTCCAGTCGCCCTCGGCGGAGAAGCCGAAACCGTACTCGCTGGGCATGCGCTGTGCACCGACACCCGGTAGCTGCGGGAGGGTGCCCAGGTCCTCGAAGTTGTCGACGCAGGCGGTGGCGCCGTTGTCGTTCATCATGTTGACCATGGCGGCCTCTTCGCGCGCGGCCACCTTGAGCTCGTCATAGCGGGAGTCGAGCAGCTCGGGCGCCACGTCGTACTTGGCCTTGTAGTCCTCGATGAGATCGTTGACCTGGCTGTCCTTGACCTTCTCGTAGTAACTGACCAATTCGTTGACGGCCCAGGTGTTGACCTGCGTGCCGAAGACGCGTTCGACCTCGGTCTTGTCGCCTTCGGTGACGGCCACGTTGCGCATGTTGTCGCCCCAACGCATGACGCGCATGTTCTGCGCCTCGTTCCAGCCCTCGCAGGCGCGGGCCCAGGTGCCGATCTTCTCTGCAACCTCGGGGTCGGTGTAGTGGCCGACCACAATCTTGCGCGGAATACCCAGGCGGGTCAGGATGTAGCCGAACTCACGGTCGCCATGGGCGGACTGGTTGAGGTTCATGAAGTCCATGTCGATGGTGTCCCACGGAATCTCCTTGTGGAACTGGGTGTTGAGCTGCAGCAGCGGCTTGGTGAGCACCCTCAGGCCACGAATCCACATCTTGGCGGGCGAGAACGTGTGCATCCAAGCCACCACACCGATGCAGCTGGGATCGGCGGAGGCCTCGGACATGAACGACTTGACACCGTCAGAAGACTTCAGCGTGGGCTTCAGGACGAGCTTGACCGGAATCCTGCCCGTGGCGTTGAGCGCGTCCACGATCTTCGTGGACTGCTCGGCCACCTGGCGCAGCGCGTCCTCGCCGTAGAGGTCCTGGCTGCCCACGCCGAACCAGATGGTCTTGCCTTCATAGGGATTTGCGAATGTCATATTGACTTCCTTTTGTTGGTTGTTCGATTAGTTTTAAATCTTTAACACTTTGGTAACGCGGCTGTCCACAGATGTATGTTGTGCTGGCGTAAGACTTGGCCGAGCGGCCCGGAGCGTCCAGCACAACATATATCTGTGGTCAACCTGACCGAACGCAATGCATTACGCATGCGGACTCATCGCTCCAAGGCGATGGTGTCGATGGCGGCCTGCTCCACCGGCAGGGACTTCTTGAACTGCTCGAAGAACGAGGCGAACCCGGCCACGTCCGCAGGGTCAGGCTGCTCGGTGGTGGACTCGGCGTCCTTGAAGACCCGCTGCTCAAGGTAATCGGGCAACGGGGTCTCGGCATGACGCAGATAGTCCGCAAGCACGGCCATGCCCCAGGCCCCTCCCTCGGCGGCGGTGGACATGACGGTGATGGGTGCGTCAAACGCCCCAGCCAGAATCTTCTGCGCCACACGCGGGGTCTTGAAGATGCCACCATGACCAACCATGGAGGTGACTTTCACGCCCTCCTCCTTGGTCATGATGTTCATGCCGATGGTCACCGGACAGAAGGCGCCGAAGAGCTGGGCGCGCATGAAGTTGGCCAGGTTCATGTTGGCCTCTGGGCCACGGGCGAAGACCGGACGGCCTTCTTCCAACCCCGCAAGGAACTCGCCGGAATAGAAGCAATAGTTCACCAAACCGCCAGCGTCGGCATCGGCATCCAGACCAATCGCCGCATTGAACAGCGCCGAGTAGAGGTCGCCGTCGCTCACCTTGGCGCCAATGGACTTGGCGAAATCGGCGAACACCTTGACCCAGGCGTTGAGGTCGGACGTGAAGTTGTTGGCATGGCTCATGCCGGCAGGCTCGCCGGAAGGAGTGGAGACCAGGTCGATCTCGGGGTGGAACTTGGTCAGGCTGTGGTCCAGCACCACCGTGGCGAACGTGGAGGTGCCGGCCGAAATGTTACCGGTGCCCACGCGCACGGAATTCGTGGCGATCATGCCGGTGCCGGCATCACCCTCGGGAGGAGCGAGCGGGATGCCGGGCTGCAGCGTGCCAGTGGGATCGAGCAGCTTGGCGCCCTCGGCAGTCAGACTCCCGGCGTCCTGACCCGCGAGCAGCACCTGCGGCAACAGATCAGCCAGTTTCCAAGGCTGCGCGGCGACCTCAGGCAGAGCCTCGAACTGTGCCATGAACTTCTGGTTCCAGTCACGCGTCTTGGCATCGATGGGAAACATACCGGAGGCATCGCCCACGCCGAGTACCTTGCGGCCTGTGAGCTTCCAATGCACGTAGCCGGCGAGCGTGGTGAAGTAGGCCACGGACGGCACGTGCTCCTCCTTGTTCAGGATGCACTGATAGAGATGGGCAATGGACCAACGCTCGGGGATGTTGTATTGGAAGAGCTGCGAAAGTTTCTCATGTGCCTCGTGGGTGTTGGAGTTGCGCCAGGTGCGGAAGGGCACCAGCAGCTCGCCGTCCTTGTCGAAGGCGAGATAGCCGTGCATCATGGCGGAGAAACCAATCGAACCGGTGGTGGTCAAAGGCTCTTCATAGTGCGACTTCACATCGGACGCGAGCGCCGCATAGGCAGCTTGCAATCCACTCCAGATGTCATCAAGCGAATAGGTCCATAGACCATTCTCCAGCTTGTTCTCCCAGCCGTAGTCGCCGGAAGCCAGCGTTGTATACGTGGCAGAGTCGATGAGCACCGCCTTGATGCGGGTGGAACCGAACTCAATGCCGAGCGCGGTATGCCCCTCCCTGATTCTTGTTGCAGCTGTATCATCCATGGACGGACCTCCTAGCTTCTTTGCGGCGACTATAACTTCAACAAATTTGTTAGCGCTAACAATTACTACTACATTGTATCCTAAGCAATGGATAGGAAACACTGCCCCCGTTGATTCGCTGCGTTGATTCCAGCCACTTGGCCTCGCCGAACCGACCTAAACCAACGAAAATCATGCAGAAAATGACAGTCTGGGTCACCTTGTCTGGGATTATTCGCCCAAACCAACAAACAACAATCTCAAGTTGCAAGGCAACATAGCCAAGTACAATCTTCATCGATTCATCAATGTGCCCACCGGAATATCAACCCCTACCTAGCGTCGAATCGACGGACTTGCCCACCCACGCACATAATGCAGAATCATGATTATGGACAAAGTCAACAATGGTCTCTCCTCCGTCGAATTCCATTCATCAGTCGGGCCAAACGGACACTTTTGGGACGGAAAACGTCCGTTTAGCCCGACAATACCCCGTTCGATCGGACTATACGGACACAATTGAGCTTCATTGCTGGTCAAATAGAGACTCTGATGAATGCCATCAAGGGCATCGATCTCAGTGTCACGAGCGTAAAGCGCAGATTTCAATTTGCGATGGGCCGCACCAGCTAGCATCTCAACGAATGGCCAGAATCACTCCCCAATCATGTCCAACACGCAGCTCCCCGCTATGCCCTTGGCGCAGGCCCCAATGAGCGGCGCTGCACTACTTCACAGGGCACCAAACCGGCACCATGCTGAGCGTTCAAGAATGAGGTCTGAGGCCCCAAACCCAATAGACGCAACGCCTCATGCATTGCATCGGCGCCGAGCTGATCAAAATCCGGATGCACTGTGGTCAACGGAGGCATCATGTTGTCCATTCCAGACATATCATCGAACCCCACCACGCTCATATCCTGCGGAATGCGTAGCCCGTGCTCCCTGAGCGCTCTATACACGCCTACGGCTTGGGCGTCGTTGGCTGTAATCACGGCTGTCGGACGATTCTGTCCTATCTGCCCCAGACGCTCCAATTCGCGGTTCATATGGGAATACGCCTCGCTAGAATCCCAGGTATGGCATTGCACAACTTTGGTGTCGATGGAATGCAAAGCCGCCTCCTTGCGCCAAGCAACAAGTCTCGTCACTGCATCGCGCCATTGCAAAGGCCCGGCAAAATACCACACCGAGCGATGCCCCAGTTTGGACACCGATGACGCTATCTGTTCCACGGCCCGCCACTGATCGAGACCCACAATGGCGGTATGCCGACGATCTTCATCGTTCATCATTCGACCAGCCTGCCCCATGCTCACCTGGCCATGGGTGGATGTGACCAGGACCCGGGGCTCGGCAAGACGCACCCTGCATGCGGCGGAAAACATCACATCAGTGGGCGCAAGCATGATGAACACATCGACGCTCTGCTCTTCGAACGTTCGGCACAGCTCCTCGAATTCCTCCTGGGTGCACAATGCCTCGTGAACCAGCGAAACCGTGACGAACAGACCATGGCGCCTGGCAAGTTCCTCCAACGACGCCAGGGTGGAGATCGGGCCAAAGAAATGCTGGCCTCCGGCGATGAGACCGATGGTATGTGAATGTTTGGAAGCCAATGTTCTGGCAGAATTGCTCGGTCTGTACCCGAGCTGGTCGACGACCTGTTGAACCCGTGCGCGCGTGGAGTCCGAGACGCTGGGAGAGTGGTTGATCACGCGAGAAACGGTCTGATGGCTCACACCGGCAAGCTTTGCCACGTCGAACATGGAGGGAGCCTTAGCACCCCTGCTTTCTGAGCCTTTTCGAGTCATCTCAACCCCCCTAAGCTATCGCCTCATCACGCCACCATGCTACTCCAGTGCATTTGCCTCAAGCATATACGTCTAACACACCGGCATCTCCTCTCGCATCGAGAATCCGCTGATGGCGCTTTTTCACCTCTTCGACGACGAACTGACGATAGGTCTCGGCAATCTCGGGATCGAGGCCTGCATCCACAGCCACTTGCTGCTGGCGAGCAGACTGTCTGGCCTCGCGTTCAGGATCCTCAGGTGAGAATCCGGAACGCGCCTTGAGCTCTCCGACTTCGGCTGTGGCCTTGAACCGTTCCGCCAGCAAGGAGGTGATGGCTGTGTCGATGTTGTCGATGGACTGACGCAACTCCTTGATGCGATGGACGTTACGTAAAATCTTAGGATCTCCACCTGCGCTGGCGCTGTCTATGGTCGTATCCTGCCAGCCAGCACTGCTCTCATCGTCCTGCTCATTCATGGTGGCCTTAGTTCTGCTGCTGGATGAGACTCTTGAGGAAGTCGCGGTTCGTGGCGGTCTTCTTGAGCCTCGGCACAATCGTTTGGTAAGCCTGTTCAGGCTCCATGCCACCCAGCAAGCGACGCAGGCGGTAGATGATGGCCAGTTCGTCAGGAGGCGTGATGAGCTCCTCGCGGCGGGTGCCGGAGGCGTTCATATCGATCGCCGGGAAGAGGCGCTTGTCCGCCAAGTCGCGGGAAAGGCGCAGTTCCATGTTGCCGGTGCCCTTGAACTCCTCGAAAATGACCTCATCCATCTTCGAGCCCGTCTCCACCAGCGCGGAGGCGATGATGGTCAGCGACCCACCGTTTTCGATGTTTCGAGCCGCACCAAAGAACTTCTTGGGTGGGTAGAGTGCCTGAGCGTCCACACCACCGGAGAGGATCCGGCCCGAAGCGGGTGCCGAGATGTTGTAGGCACGGGCAAGACGGGTCATGGAGTCGAGAAGCACCACCACATCCTGTCCGAGCTCAACGAGCCGCTTGGCACGCTCGATGGCAAGCTCGGCCACCATGGTGTGGTCGGATGCCGGACGGTCAAACGTTGAGGAAATGACCTCGCCCTGCACCGTGCGCTCCATGTCGGTCACTTCTTCGGGCCGCTCGTCCACGAGCACCACCATCAGATGGACTTCAGGATTGTTCGTGGTGATGGAATTGGCGATGTTCTGCAACGTAATGGTCTTCCCTGCTTTTGGAGGGGAAACAATCAAACCACGCTGACCTTTGCCGATTGGCGCCACAAGGTCGACCAGGCGCCCAATGAGGTTACTCTGACCCGTCTCCTGCTTCAGCCTTTCCTGAGGATACAGTGGGGTGAGCTTGGAGAAATTCGGCCTATCACCCACCTCATCCACAGCGATGCCGTTAATGGTTTCGATGGACTGCAGCGGAACGAACTTCTGCCGCTGATTGCGTCTTTCGCCTTCGCGTACCGGACGAATGAAGCCTTTCACCGCATCGCCCTTGCGCAGACCATACTTGCGAATCTGCCCCATGGAGACGTAGATGTCGTTTGTTCCAGGCAGATATCCGGAGGTACGGACGAAGGCATAGGAATCAAGCACATCAACAATGCCTGCCACAGGCACCAGATTGTTCTCTTGACTTCTTGCACCTCGACGGATACGAGAGGTGCCATCACGCTCCTCACGAGCATCACGACCACCGCGATCCCTTACCTCACCACCTTCATATTCAGCATCAGCTTCTTCTTCACGCTCACGCGTCCTCCGCTGGCGGGTACGGCTACGATCGGAAGAGTCACTTCGTCCATAACGCTCTTCATGCGTACGTCCGCGACGCACGAAATCATGATTCTCCTCCTCGGTATCGTTGTTTGAGCGTTCAGTCACGGGCAATGTTGCCAGAATATCATCCAGATCACGAACGCCATCATTACCATGGCTGTCTGCACGGGCCGAACCATCGGCTTGTTCCACTGCACGACGACGATAAAGCCGTTCAGATGAGTGAGTGCCACGGCCATGCTGACCATTGAAATCACGATTGCGGTGACGTGGGGCATCCAAACCGAGGTCCTCAAGCAGATTCATCTCTACGGGCTTGCGACGAAGTCTTGCAGAGCGACCTTGCTTTGAGCCCTGTTCTGATTGATCGCCGTCCTCCTCGCGAACATTGCCACTGCCAACCCCTGCACCATGTTTTTCAGCGGAGTTCGCACGGCTGCGGCGAGGTGAGAATGCAGCATCATTCAACGTCAATTCCCCCTGATCCGAAGAATCCCCGCCTTCAGGGTCACGATTGCCGTCCGATGTCCGCGCAGGCGCTTTGCGATTCACACGGTGGGCTTGGCCATCACTGGTGCCTTTGGCATCATCGGTTGTAGTGGCCTCCGACACGGATGGTTTCTCCGTTGCATTGCCCCCTACTCGTTGAGGCCGGGCAGTCTCGGGAGACGACTGGGATGGCGCATTGTCCGCAGAAGAAGGAGACGCAGAGGCATCCAAATCGACCTTAGCGGCAGTCGCCTTCGGCTTCACCTCACGTTCAACCTGTACTTCACGTACGCTGACACCCTCTGGTGCCTGACCTCCCGAACGCGCAGCCTGCAGAGTGGCGATTAGATCCGGCTTGCGCATCGTCGACGTGCCGCGAAGACCCATCTGTTTGGCTAGCTGCTTCAATTCAGACAGCTTCATATTTGTAATATCTTGGCTTATTGCCACTGGTATGCCTTTCCCTGACTCTCTTTGCAATAATGCCTGAGAGCTTTATGAAAAAGATGCGGTACCTATACCGCGATTGAGTGTTCGCCTTTAAAACAAGGCTTCGAACTTTCTTACACTATACAGTACGTCGGGGACTGAGGCTCTACCGGCGTGGCGGCACGACTTCATTAGACCGCTGACTCCACAGCGACCGTAACATACTTCGTCTACCAAACATTGCAACACAAAACGGCAGGCACAATGAAGTGCCCGCCGCTCATAGCCGCCGATTTTGTACGGCTGGAAACCTTGTTGCTACGCGCTTTTCTCCTCGTGATAGGACTTCTCGGTGTTCACGGACCAGACGTTCTTCTTGTCTTTGCGACCAGACTTGATGTTGCCTACGGCTTCAATGGCGGTGGCCATGGAATGATCCTGATTGTTGTAGCGATGCTGACCGTTACGACCCACACAATACAGGTTGCCGAATGTGTCGAGATAGTCGATGAGTTCAGGCATCTGGGTGTAGGTGTCGAAATAGGCGGGGTACGCCTTCCTGACGCGTTCACGGTGAGAGTCGAGCACGTCGGACTTTCCGTTGATGACGCGCATGCGCGTGAGCTCCTTGATGGCGAGCTGGACGGCCTCTTCCTCACTCATGTTCCAGAAGTCGTCGCCTTCCTTGCAGAAGTACTCGAGACCGACCCACACCTTGGTGTCCACATCCTTGACCATATAGGGGCTCCAGTTGTTGAAGATCTGGAAGCGACCGACCTTGTAGCCCGGATCCTGCACATAGATCCAGCAGTCCGGTACGATTGGCGGATTGCCGAGAGTGGGGATGTTGGTCGTGTTCTTGAGGCGCAGCCTGTCAACCAACAGACCCACGGTGACGAAGTCGCGGTAGGGAAGCCCATTGGCCACACGCACCATTTCGGCAGGCACTGGCGTACGGTCAGTCGCCGGCGCAACAGCACCATCGGCATCGGCGGACGCATTGGCGTTCTTGGACGGAGCATCGATGGCATTGACCAGGTCCTTAAGCGGCATCGAGCTGATGAACTCGTCCGCCTTGAGCTCGGTGCGCCTGCCTTCCGCATCGGCGTAGACCACAGAGGCAATCTTGCTGTCTTCCTGGCGGATCTCCACCACGTTGGCATCCGTGAGCACCTTCACGCCGCCGTCGACGCACTGCCGCTCCACAATCTCCCAGAGCTGGCCCGGGCCGAGCTTGGGGTACCAGAATTCCTCGATGAGGCTGGTCTCCACCTGGCTGGAATCACGCTTCTTGGGCATCATCTTTTGGATGGCGTTCTTGAGCACGCTGATGACGCTCAGGCCGCGCACACGCTGCGCACCCCAGTCGGCGCTGATCTCGCGCGGGTGACGCCCCCACAGCTTCTCGGTGTATCCCTCGAAGAACATGGAGTAGAGCTGCCTGCCGAAGCGGTTGATGTAGAAGTTCTCCAGATTGGTCTCAGGCAGTTTGTGCACCATGGACTTCAAATAACTGAAACCTGCCTTCATGGTGAGCTTGAAACCCAGCGCCTTGAACAACGCAGGCGAGAGACTGATCGGGTAGTCCAGGAAGTGTTTGTTCCAATAGATGCGGGAGACACGGTGGCGCTTGAGCATCACCTTGTCCGTCTGCTCAGGGTCCGGGCCACCGGGCTCGAGGTCATGGTGACGACCGAGCTTCTTGTCATCGTAGGATGGCGCACCCTGCAATGGCATGATGTTCTTCCACCAGTCCATGATGCGGTCGTCTTTGGAGAAGAAACGGTGACCACCGATATCCATGCGGTTGCCGTTGTGCTTGACGGTGCGCGATATGCCGCCGAACTGCTTCGATGCCTCCAAGACGGTGACATCAAACTTGCCGTCGGGGCCGCAGCCGCCATCCTTCGCCAACTCCCAAGCCGCAGTAAGTCCGGCGGGGCCGCCACCGATAATCACCACTGATTTCCTGGCTGGCTTACCACCCGACAGCTTGTCAGAACCCTCGTGCGGCTCATTCACCCCACCTTTTGTAGGCGCTTCCTCGGCTTTGGCAACCTCGGCACGTTCAGCCTTTGCGTCGACCATCACTACCTCCTCAAACACAACACCCGCGAACTGCGCAGTGCATATCTCCACCGATAACCAATACCGATTCATCATTAATAGTTGTCGGATATTCTTAACGTTCCCAGTGTTTAATCTGCAAATCAGATTAAATATACTATACGGTAAGCCTATAGCATCATTTCATGTCATCCAACGATTCGGGAATATCGATATCCGACTTCTGAACTTCTTCAACGTTGACATCTTTGAATGTAACAATACGCACGTTCTTGACGAATCTCGACGAGCGATAGACATCCCAAACCCATGCATCGGTCAGCTGAACATCAAAATAGACATCTTGGCCGGCGGAACGTACGTTGAAATCCACTTTGTTCGCCAAATAAAAGCGACGCTCGGTCTCCACTACATATGTGAATAATTTGATGACATCGCGGTACTCGCGGTACAGAGCCAATTCGGCATCGGTTTCATAGTTATCGAGGTCTTCGGCACTCAACGACGGCCTCCTTCGTTCCGACGCAAGGAGGCATCTACATTGCCGTCATTGTCGCCCGCATCATCGTCACCCTTGCTCGAACCCCGGCTAAGATTGCGCCACCATGCCTTTTTTGACTTCTTCTCATGGTTGGCGGCATAGGGCCATCGGGAGGACTCCTCGGGGGCCGCGGAGGGCTTTCGCTGAGCAATCTCGACGGAATGCTCATGCGCCGTCAGAGCCTCCTGTACGCCAGGATTGCTGGCAATGACATGCATGCCGAACGCATCGAGCGAAGCAATCGGATCGTACTCGTCAGCAAGGGTGTCCATGACAATGAGGTCTTGATATTTACCGATTTCGGCATCCCAAAGCGAGTCTCTGGAAGTTCCGGAAGGCATGAAACCAAGGGACTGGTAGACGGAAAGCGAGCGCGTGTTCTTCTCCGGCACAGCGACCCAGATGCGGTGCATCCCCAAACCCGCGGGCTCGGACGCGAATGCATATGTCATCACACGCGGCATCGTGTCACGCGAATAACCACGACCGCGATATTCCTTGCCAAGCAGCATCTGGATGCGGGCCGAACGCGACCATCCGTCGATATCGATGAGAAAGACCATGCCGATGACGTTGTCCGTCTGGCCTGCGTCCACCTCACCGTCAGCATCATGGTCGGCATCGGTAAGCACAGCCCAGGCGATGGTGCGGCGCAGCTCCGGGTCGCCCACACCGGATTCACTCGGCGCAACGCCGTTAGCCCATGCGACAGAACGCTTCAACCATGTGTGAACAATGGCACGTTCCGCTCGCTCATCCTTGCCGGTGATGCCGGATGCATTGTAGTAGGCCTGCAACTCGTCAAGCCTCAACAGGTCATTAAGTGTAGCGGGGCGCAGATGAACCATCTCACCACTGATTTTAGGAATATTCATGCGCTCAGGCAGCTGCCGAGAGACCTGCTGCTCCGTCGATTTTTCCTCGCTGCTGGACATTCGCTATCGCCCCTTGTACGTGCTTGAAACGGTTTCAAGGATACTGCATCAGACTGACTATTGGTTGAAAGAAAATTACGCGCCTCAGACCCTATTCACCTTGGCGCTCTAGCCCATGGCGCCCATGCCGTGTCTCCGCTGACTGACTTGACCTGACCGAAAGTTACGGTTTACATCCCAAAAACTCGGTTTGGGCCAGCTGCAATGTGCAACTGGCCCAAACCCGTCAATGAACGTGCCTGATATCGGCCCGCTCATCCCTTCATCTTCTTGATGACGAGGGAGGAGACGGCTTTGGCGTCGGCCTGGCCGTGAGTGGCGCGCATGACGGCACCAATGATGGCTCCCATCGGCTTCATGTTGCCGCTCTTGAGCTTTTCCGCAATGTCTGGATTGGCTGCTAGAGCCTCGTCAACAGCCTTATCGAGAGCGCCATCGTCAGAAACCACCTGGTAATTGTGCTTCTTCACCACTTGGTCAGGTGTGCCCTCGCCCTTCAGCACGCCAGATACCGTCTGCTTCGCGAGTTTGTCGTTCAGCTTACCATCCGCCACAAGCTTCTCCACTTCGGCCACATCGGCCGGGGTGATCGGCAGCTCTTCCAGCGAGACGCTGCGAGCGTTGGCCTCGCGGGAGATCTCTCCGAGCCACCACTTGCGGGCTCCGGCGGCACCGGCACCAGCCTTGACGGTCTCCTCCACCAGGTCGAGCGCGTCGGCATTGATGAGGTCGCGCATCTCCAGATCCGAAAGGCCCCACTCCTTCTGCAAGCGCTTACGGCGCTCGGCGGGCATCTCGGGCATGGTCTTGGCGATCTCGTCGATGTGGTCCTGCGTGATGTGCAGCATGACCAGGTCCGGGTCGGGGAAGTAGCGGTAGTCGTTCGCATCGGACTTCACGCGGCCGCCTGCGGTGGTCTGCGTGGACTCATCCCAGTGGCGGGTCTCCTGCAGAATCTCCCCACCGGCGTCCAGAATGGCGGCCTGACGGCGAATCTCATACTGCAAGGTGCGCTCAATGCCGTGGAACGAGTTGACGTTCTTGGTCTCGGAGCGGGTGCCAAGCTTGGTCTCGCCCGGCCTGCGCAGCGAGATGTTCACATCGGCACGCATGTTGCCTTGCTCCATGCGACCATGGGAGATACCCAAGGCACGCACGATGTCGCGGATGGCGCGCACATAGGCGCCGGCGATCTCCGGCACGCGCTCACCGGCACCCTCGACGGGCTTGGTGACGATTTCGATGAGCGGCACGCCTGCGCGGTTGTAATCGACCAGCGAATGGTCGGCACCCTCGATGCGGCCATCGGCACCGCCGACGTGGGTGTTCTTGCCGGCGTCGTCCTCGATGTGCGCACGCTCGATCGGCACGCGGAAGACGGTGCCGTCGTCAAGCTCCACGTCGAGGTAGCCCTCGCCGTTGGTGGGCTTGTCGAACTGCGAGATCTGGTAATCGCGCGGCATGTCCGGATAGAAGTAGTTCTTGCGCGCGAACTGGCTCCACTCGTTGATGTGGCAGTGCAGCGCAAGCCCCAGCTTGATGGCGAAGTCGACGGCGGTCTGATTGACCACCGGCAGGCTGCCAGGCAGGCCGAGGCTCACCGGGGTGAGCTGCGTGTTGGGCTCGCCGCCGAACTCGATATGCGCCGGGCAGAACAGTTTCGTGTTTGTGCAGAGCTCGACGTGGGTCTCCAAACCGAATACCGGGTCGAACTCCTTGACGGCATCGGAATATTTCATCAATTTTTCAGCCATGATCTATATCTCCTTCGCCGTTCCTACTTCTGGGCCTTGCCGAGCCACGGGGTCTTCAAGGACTGCCAGATCGGGCCGCCCCACTGCTCCTCAAGCGCCGCTTCGAGCGCCGCCGCAGGCTTGTACATCACATCGTCACGCTTCTGCGGGGCGATGAACTGGAAGCCGACCGGCAGGCCATCGTCACTCAAGCCCGCAGGAATGCTCATTGCGGGGGTGCCGGCCATGTTCGCCGGAATGGTTGCGATGTCGTTCATATACATCGAAAGCGGATCATCCATCTTCTCACCGAACTTGAAGGCGGTGGATGGAGACGTGGGCGAGACCAACACGTCGGCCTTCTCGAAGGCCTTGTTGAAGTCGTCGATGATAAGCGTGCGCACTTGCTGGGCCTTGCCGTACCAAGCGTCGTAGTAACCGGCGGAGAGGGCATAGATACCCAGGATGATGCGGCGCTTGACCTCGTCGCCGAAGCCAGCCTCACGGGTGTAGGCCATCATGTTCGCAGCGGTCTGCGGCACGCCTGCCGGAGGCATGACGCGCAGGCCGTAGCGCATGCCGTCGTAACGGGCTAGGTTCGAGCTGACCTCGGAAGGCATGATGATGTAGTAGGCAGCAAGGGCATAGTCGAAGTGCGGGCAATCGACCTCGACCACGTCGGCACCCATCTCTTGCAAGAGCTTGACGCCCTCATTGAAGCGCTGCTCAACTCCAGGCTGATATCCGTCGCCGCCGAGCTGCTTGATGAGGCCGATGCGCATACCGTGCAAATCGCGCCTCTGCCCTTCCCGAGCGGCCTTCGCCAGCGGCGGCACATCCATCGGAATGGACGTGGAGTCGCGCACGTCATGACCACCGATGACCTCCTGCAGCAGCGCTGCATCGAGCACGGAGCGGGACACCGGGCCAATCTGGTCGAGTGAGCTGGCCATGGCGATGGCACCAAAACGGGAGACACCGCCGTACGTGGGCTTGACGCCAACAGTTCCAGTCAAAGCACCAGGCTGGCGAATGGAGCCACCAGTGTCGGTGCCGAGGGCGATTGGGGATTCGAAAGCGGCAACGGCAGAAGCTGAGCCGCCGCCAGAGCCACCAGGCACACGGTCAGTGTCCCACGGGTTATGGGTCGGGCCGAACGCCGAGTGCTCCGTGGAGGAGCCTTGGGCGAACTCGTCGAGGTTGGTCTTGCCGAGAACCGGCATGCCAGCGGCCTTGAGCTTGGTAATGACGGTGGCATCGTAGGGCGGCACCCAGCCTTCGAGAATCTTCGAGGCGGCGGTGGTCTCGATGCCCTTGGTGACGATCATGTCCTTGATGGCGATCGGCACGCCAGCGAGTTCCGGCAGACCGTCCGTATCTCCAGCGGCGTTCTTCTTGTCGAATGCATCGGCCTGGGCACGCGCCTCGTCTGCTGAGACCTTGAGGAAGGCGTGCAGGCTGGGCTCGGCGGAGTCGATGACGTTCAGCTCGGCATCGACCAGCTCACGGCTGGAGACCTCTTTATTGCGAATCTTCCCAGCCATCTGCGCAGCTGTAAGATGCAGCAAATCGTTGGTATCTTGCGTATTGCTCATGACTCTTCACCTCCAAGGATGCGAGGCGCCACGAACATGCCGTCCTCCGTGGCGGGGGCACCCGCAAGTGCATCCTCGCGCGAAAGCGGGGTCTCGGCCACATCGGGGCGCAAGTAGGCCTCAAGCGGAATCGGGTTGGCAGTGGGCTCCACGTCTTCGGACGCGACCTCCTGCACCTTGTTGATAGAATCGGCGATGACGTTCAACTCGCCCTGCATGCGAGTCGCCTCCTCGTCGGTGAGCGCGATTTGGGCAAGCTCGCCCAAGTGCTCGACTGTTTCTCTAGTGAATGTAGGCATAGCCCCTATTGTATGAGGCAATTGTGACGAATAAGTGCAACCTGCAAAAACAACACCGATTCCTTGGATTTCAGTTACAACGACATCACAATGCGGCGGAAACCAACAGAAATCGACCATGTTTCGTTAGTTTCAGACAGTCTCACACTGACAACCGATGACGATACTGATGAAATAACAAAACCTCAAACAAACCAGACTGCAATCAACCGGCACAAACTACAGATGCTGGGCCAGGCAGCAGTGCATCGCCACGGCAGCGGCGGCTCCGGCGTTGATGGAGCGCACCGAGCCGAACTGCTGAATGTAGACCACATCATCCGCCAGTTCGAGCGCCTTCTTCGAGAGCCCCGGGCCTTCAGCGCCGAAGAGCAATAGGCAACGATTCGGGAACGAGTACGTTTCAATGGGGACAGCGCCTGGAACAATGTCAAGTGCAATGATGCACGAGGCGCGGGCATCGTCCTCGGCGGCTCTGTAATGATCAAGAAGTTCATCGATGTCGCAATCGGCAGCATCTCCGACACCGGCAGGCATATGTCCGTCCTGAATTTCACTCTGCGCCTGCTGCGCAGTTGCAATCTCTTCCGCAATCTCCTCATGCCAGAAATCCACAAGCTCTTGAATCGAGGGATGAGCATCAACATGCTGATAGAGCTCGGTCATCAACGAGCCTTTGCGATTCCACTTGTGCGGGCCGACGATGTGGACCGACTTTGCTCCAAACGCATTGGCCGTGCGCACCATAGAGCCGATGTTGAAATCATGGGTCCAGTTCTCAACCGCCACCTCAAAACCGTGACGCCCCTGCCTGTCGAGCTCAGCCTTGATGGAATCCACCGACCAATACCGGAACCGGTCGAGCACATTGCGTCGGTCGCCTTGATCGAGGAGTGCGGAATCGTAACGTGCATCGAAATTCGGACTCGACGGCTGATCGGGACGAGGTTCATCGGGGTGTTCCTGGGCCCATGGTCCTAAACCGATTTCACGAAACTCCGGTTCCCCGGAAACCTTGGCCGCTGCAGTGACTGGATTGGGCTCACGCATCTGCACTCACTCCACCGTTGTTGCCGGTTCCATCATTGCCTCGGCAAGCTTCATCGGCCACATTTGCCCGACCAATAGCATTATCAGCAGCGGCCTCTGATCTACCACTTTCTTCACCCTGCCGCAGCTCTTCCTCACTGAATACGCTGACGAATGGAATGCTCTGGTGATCACCCTCAACAAGATCGATGACCTCAATACGTTCTAAACCTTGGCCATCAGCATCACTGCTTTTACCTACGTTGCCCTTGTTGGCGGTATTGGCTGACGAGGCATAATCCGCACCCCCACCAATTCCACCAATCAAGGAGGCAATGGCAACCACTTGGGCGCCTGCCCGAGTCACAATGCCAAAATCAAGGCTCAACTCATTACCGTTGCGCAGAGTGACCAGCGAGGATGTCTGCACATATGACTTCTCGGAAAGCCAGGAATCGACGAGAACAACCCTCTTACCTTCAATGGAAGGCCCCTTGATGGAGGGATACACAAAATCCATAACGAATCCGTCGAGTGCAAAGCCCATTTGGGCAGCGGAATCAATCATTGAAACAACCAATGGGACGGCAGCCGCCGTCAGTGCACCCACAGCGTCGAATGACCCCGGAGCGAACCCCTGATCCTTCAGTTCGGTGAGCAACGCAAGTCCAATCAGGTTGGCGCTTTCGTGGCCCAAGGTCACGCCGAACAGCTCATTGAACGGCTTGCCGGCAATCTGAGAGACGAGCAATGGCCGCAACGTCTCCTTGGCAGTGGTCGGCACTGCGCCGGCCTTGCGAAATCCTTGCGTCATGTAAGCCCTTCCTTCGATTCCCATTCATCTACAGCTGCAACTGTACCGGCACTGCTCGCCATACGTAACAGCACACACCACAACAAGCCATTGCACCCGCCGAACTCCCCCAATCTTCCGAATTTCTTTGACCCAAATCCCAATCCGGCGTGCCACGATGACGATTCAGTCAGGAACGGTCCAGCCGAGAACAGCTGGGCCAAGATTCTTAGGTTCCATAGGACTTTTGGCCGCAATGGATTCATCAAGCCTCAGCGGAGCTCTGAGCACTGCCATTATTAGTACTGTCATCGTGAGTACCATCTTCGTCAAGTTGCAGCTCCGGAGCAGTGAGCTCACGTAGGTTCGCCTTGTCTGGGTCCACCATATCCACCGGCTCAATCACCTTGCTGCCATCGATCTTCTGCATCTTACGGGCCGTCACGAGCACGCGCGACTCCAGCGATGAGGCGAATTTATTGTATGCGTTCACCGTACTGACGATGGACTTGCCAAGTTTGTTGGCGTTGGCCCCAAGCGTGGCAAAGCGCTCATAGAGTTCCCGCGAAAGCTTGAAGAGCGTCTTGGCATCGTCGGTGAGGCTCTGCTGCTGCCAGGCGAACGCCACCGATTTGAGCACCGCCCACAACGTGACCGGAGATGTGAGCGCCACCTTCTGCGCGAACGCGTCGTCCATTAGCGTCGGGTCCACTTCGAGCGCCGCTTCAAGCAGGGCATCGTTGGGAATGAAGGCGATGACGAAGTCGGGAGCAGTGTCGAACGCATTCCAGTACGCCTTGTCTCCCAAGGTCTTCACGTGTTCCCGCAGCGCCTTGGCATGGGCCAGCAACAAGCTTTTACGCCGGTCAAGCTCCTCCGGCGAAGCGGTTTCCGGTATCTGGCAGGCCCGCTGATAATCCGAATACGGCACCTTGGCATCAATCGGTATGGTCTTTCCTCCCGGCAGATGAATCACCATGTCCGGCCGCTGGATGTTGCCCTCAGGATCGGTGACCACCACCTGGGTATCAAAATCGACATGCTCCAGCAAGCCCGCTGACTCCACGATGTTTCTCAGCTGAGCCTCGCCCCAGGCTCCACGCACCTTGTTGTTACGCAAAGCCGCAGAGAGCGAACTGGTCTCCTTGTCGAGCCTGGTCTGCTGGTCGCCAAGCCCTTTGAGCTGCTGGCTCAGAGCGCCCATCTCGCCCTTGCGCCCCTCTTCGATCTGAGCGACCTTGGTCTGCAGCGCATCCAGATTCTTCTGCACCGGAGCCAACGCCGCAATCACCTTGCTTTGCTCGCTCATGGCTTTGGCCTGCTCCTCACGCTTGCGCTCGGCCTCCTGGGCGGCACGCTCCCGTTCACGCTGCAAACGCATCTGCTCGGCCTGCTGGGCCTGCGCAAGCTGCGACTTCACAAAAGCCAACTGCTGGTTCAGCCCCTCAACTTGGGCACGCGCCTGGGCATTGGTGGCGGTCAGCGCCGACACCTGCGCATTGAGATTATCCGCCCGAGCCCTCAAAACATCGGCTTCCTCAGCCGACAACGCCCCTGCGCCCATGGTGGAGCCGCCGGCACCGCCAGCTTCGCCCCGCCTACCGGATTGAGCGCTTTTGAGCCTGCCCAGCGCAAAACCGGCCACCAGCCCCAGCACCGCCGCCAGAACGACCCAAAGAATATCGATTACAGGATTATCGAACATATGTTCGATTATATGGTATGATCGGAATGCACACGCCGGAAATCTCAATCTATCGTATGATGGATTTCTCGGCGCTTTCTGCGATGATGGAGGAAAAGGGAGGAACCAGTGCTAGCAAATGTATTCCAAGGCGGCCTTGCAGCCGTCATCGCAGCCTTGCTGACTTGGCTGGTCATTGCATTTTTCCGTTCCATAGACGCCGCCGACGAATCCTCCGATTCAGATGCCGCTTCCTCAGTTCAAGCCACGTTGCTCGGTAACGTCAACATCAAAGCGCTCACCGGCACTGAAAAACTGAATGAATACATCAGGCACACATCCAGGCGACTCATCGTCGCCATCGTGCTTACCGTACCGGTGCTCCTAGCGGCCCTTACCGTCCGCTTTGCGCCAGGAATTCTGCCCCCGTGGGTCGAAAGCCCGTGGCTACAGGCGGTTCTCATCACACCGGCGATGTTCTATTGCGGTTCCTCCGTACTCAACGAGGGGCGGGAGATGCTCAAAAACCACATTCCGGGCAGAGCCTTACTCATTACATTGAGCGCCCTGGCATCGTACATCTACAGCCTGGCATTCTGCATTGCCGGCAATCAGCTTCCAGACGACTCACATTCCTACTTCGAAGTGACAGGCATCATCATCTGCTTGTCATTGTTGGTGGACCTATTGCAGGCAGGCGCCATCCGCTTCCGCTTTTTCGTCCCTCATGCCGAACCGAAACTAGGCAGCAACGAGGCCGACAAGTTGAAAAGAATCACAGGATTCATCAGAATCTCCGTCATAGCCAGTTTCTGCGCCGCAATCTGGTGCTTCGCAGTGCTACTGGTCATCGGGCCTCAGCCACGCCTGGCCAACGCCGTCATCATCACCATTGGGCTATTGCTCATCGCAGCAATCCTCCTCTCCGCATATGCCATCTGGAAGTTGGCAAGAGAGCCTCACTCACTATCAGAATGAGACACAACAAAATCACAGCCAACCACAACAAACGAACAACATCATAAAATGGGCAAATACTGACAATATGACCAATACGATGTCAGATTTTCTTTTCGATAACAATTATTTCTTTCCCAGAACCAGACCAATTCGTTCCGTGAGCACTTTCTAGAGGCACCAGAGTCAGAAACTTTCCAAATTGTCGGAATTCCGGCATTTTTAACTTTGGGCTTTTGAAATTCTCTCGAAAAAGTGCTCACAGAACGAAATGCGGCCTAAATTCAGAAGAATTCAGGCCACATTCATGCATAATCGGCATCACTGCTGGGTGCTGCCTGCACTGCTTCCAGAGGCACCAGAGCCAGCGGAATCCACTGAAGCGCCGCCGTTCTCTGCACCATTTACGTCGCCTTCATCGTCCTCGGCATCTTCCGCCAACGGATCAGGCGGCATGACGCTGAGTTCCAGGTGCTCTCCGCCGGTCTGGTCCACCAGCACCGTGTCGCCATCATGCACTTGGCCGGACAGCAACATGCGCGCCATCTGATCACCGACTTCAGTCTGCACAAGCCTGCGCAGAGGCCGGGCACCGTACGCCGGGTCGTAGCCGGCATCCGCCAGCCATGTCTTGGCTGCCTTAGTGACCGAAAGCGAGATGCGGCGGTCAGTCAGGCGAGAAGCAACCTGCTTCACCTGAATATCGACAATCTCCCCAAGCTCCTCACGGGTGAGCGGGTGGAAGATGATGATCTCGTCGAGCCGGTTGAGGAACTCGGGCTTGAAGTGAGCATGCGCAGCATCCATCACGGCTTGGTGCTTCTGTTCTTCGTCAAGGTCGTCCTGCACCAGGAACTGGGAACCCAGGTTCGAAGTCATGATGAGGATGGTGTTCTTGAAGTCCACTGTGCGGCCCTGGCCATCGGTCAGGCGGCCGTCATCGAGCACCTGCAGCAGCAGGTCGAAGACCTCGGGGTTCGCCTTCTCCACCTCGTCGAACAGCACGACGGAGTAAGGACGCCGGCGCACGGCCTCGGTGAGCTGGCCACCTTCCTCATAACCGACGTAGCCAGGAGCTGCGCCGATGAGCCGAGAGACGGAAGCCTTCTCCATATACTCACTCATGTCGATGCGCACCATGGCCTTCTCATCGTCAAAGAGGAAGTCGGCGAGCGCCTTGGCGAGCTCGGTCTTACCCACACCCGTGGGTCCGAGGAACATGAACGAGCCGGTGGGTCGGTCGGGGTCGGAGATGCCTGCACGACTCCGGCGCACCGCATCGGAAACGGCCTGAATGGCCTCTTTCTGACCGACCACGCGCTTGGAGAGGAAATCCTCCATGTGCAGCAGCTTCTCGTTCTCGCCCTGCATCAAACGGCCGACGGGAATGCCCGTCCACTCGGAGACGATGCCCGCCACCGAATCGGCATCCACATGGTCGGGCACCATCGGCTCCGTTTCCTGCCCTTCGGCATTTTCCTCGTCCGCTGCCTGCTCGGCCTGGTCGAGTTGCTTCTGGATGGCTGGAATCTCACCGTAGAGAATGCGACTGGCCTGCTCCAAATTGCCATCACGAGTGAACTTATCGGCCTCCACCCGCTTGGCATCCATCTGGGCACGCAAATCTCCAACCTTGTTATGGCCGGCTTTCTCCGCATCCCAACGGGTCTTCAAACCTCCAAGTTTCTCGCGGGTGTTTGCCAACTCACCCTGCAGTTTCTTGAGCTGAATCTTGCTGGCCGGGTCCTCGGCCTTCTTCAGCTGCATCTCCTCCATCTCAAGACGTGTCTCACGGCGCTGTAATTCATCGATTTCCTCGGGCTGTGAATCCAATTCCATGCGTAGGTGCGCCGCCGCCTCATCGACCAGATCAATGGCCTTATCGGGTAGTTGGCGACCTGTGATGTAGCGGTTCGAAAGCGTGGCGGCTGCAACGAGCGCGTCGTCGCCAATGGTCACCTTGTGGTGGGCCTCATAACGCTGCTTCAACCCACGAAGGATGGCGATGGTGTCTTCAACGCTCGGCTCGCCCACGAACACCTGCTGGAAACGACGTTCCAGCGCGGGGTCCTTTTCGATGTTCTCGCGGTATTCGTCCAGCGTGGTGGCGCCGATGAGGCGCAGTTCACCACGGGCCAACATGGGTTTGAGCATGTTGCCCGCGTCCATGGAGCCTTCGGCGGCGCCGGCACCCACAATGGTGTGAATCTCGTCAATGAAGGTGATGATCTCACCATTCGCGCTCTTGATTTCGTTCAAGACGGACTTCAGTCGTTCCTCAAACTCGCCACGGTACTTCGAACCGGCCACCATCGAGCCCAAATCGAGGCTGATGAGGCGCTTGTTCTGCAGCGTGGTCGGCACATCGCCTGCGACGATGCGCTGGGCCAATCCCTCCACCACCGCGGTCTTGCCCACGCCCGGCTCGCCGATCAGCACCGGGTTGTTCTTGGTGCGGCGCGAAAGAATCTGCATGACGCGGCGTATCTCCTGATCGCGTCCAATCACCGGGTCGAGCTTGCCTTCGCGGGCTTGGGCGGTGAGGTCGGTGGAATACTTCTCCAGCGCCTTATAGTTACCCTCCGCGTCTGCGCTCGTCACCTTGGCACCGCCACGCACCTTGGGCACAGCATCACGAAGCGCCTTGGCAGTGACGTTGTGCGAGGTAAGGATGCTGGCTGCCTCATTCGGCGCGGCATCCACAATGCCGATCAAAAGATGCTCCGTGGAGACGAACTCGTCGTCCATCTTCTTCATCTCTTTTTCGGCTTCGCTCAGAGCTTGACTGAGCTGACGGCTGGCATCCGGCTGCGAAGTGGACGATCCGCTGGCGCTCGGCAGCTTGACCAAAGCGTTGCGCACTTCGGCGCCAATCGACTGCCTGTCACCGCCTGCGGCTTCGATAAGCCCCGGCACCACGCCGTTTTCCTGACGAAGCAGCGCATCCAGCAGATGCAGCGTGTCAACCTGCGGATTGCCCGCGGCCGCGGCACTTTGAATGGCGTCGCCAATGGCCTCTTGAGCCATGTTTGTAAAGTTCTGTTCCATGTTTCCTCCATGTTCGCCCGCATCGGCCCCTGCCTAGCCACCCAACAAAACTTGACCGAGGCATTAGACGCGGTAATTACGTATCTACATCCGTCAACATCGAACAATCAGAAGTTATTCCCAAAACTTGAGTGTACATAACTCAAGTTTTTGTACATGACTCCATTTCTTTTACTTGGGAACATACCACGTTGACGACCATGAACCATCATCCAACTGCGAAGAACGAACATTCCGTGGGCACATGCTGTAATCGACTTATGCCACGGAATACATAAAACGGGTGAGACCTATGGCTTTCCCGTACCCTTCCACCGACTTGTTCGCTTCAGCCACGGCCGTGTTGAGCTGCGCGGCCTGACGCTCCTGCTCCACCCTGCTGGCATGGGCATCCACGGGCTCGCTGACTGGTTCGAAATGCAGGCGAATACCGTCCCGGGCGAAATTCAGCGTGCACAGCATTGCGCCGGAAACATCGAGATGAGGGTCAGCCTCGAAACAGTCAAACCCCGAAATATCCCAGTGATTGCTGAACGGGCAGTCGCTGCCGTTATAGTCATATTTTCCAGCCCAATATGCAAAAATGGAAAAGTAGCGATTGTATGTGCGAGATTTGCGCCGGCGATACTTGCCCGGCTGACATATGAAGGTGATGGAAACCGGGAGCCGAGACTTGCGCACGTGGATGATTCTCAGGTCATACATCAACACTGCCTGATGGAAACAGCGCCATTGCGTCGCTGTTCTGGATCCGTTTGATTTCCCAAGTTGCTTCAGCTGCGCTGCATCCGACCCAACTCCGCCGTCGGCAGCATCCCCGTCATCGTCGACTTCACCGACACTGCCCTCATCCTCATCGTCCCATCATCAAACGTGGCCCAGGTGTCGCAATGCGCACACAACCGACGCAAACCATAACGCTTGCAGATCTTACGGGCATCGTAAAACCGAGAACCAGGACGGCAGAACGCGTATATCACCAAAGGCAGCAGTCCCGCGAAAACCACTAGACAGAGCAGTGCCATGGCATAAGCCATAGATGTCGGAATGCAACGATGTCACGTCCCCGTAACCCTGCTGCCACACCCGATGCCGCGAAAAGTTCAATCACTAGGCACCCCAACCGAATCCACCAAGGACAAGGACGAACAACAGCGTCATCTTCCAACCAACGATTGCAGTGTGAAGGCACGTAATCGGACGGATGGGTGCACTGTCAGCCTCAACGGCCCTAACGCCGTAAGAAAATTGCGAAGCGGAATCTCCAGAAACATCACCATAGTTGCCAGCGGTGCCATGGCCAGCATTATCGGATGACTGCTGAGAGGTAAAATCCTTCTGCGCAGGCGTACGCTTACCCCACAAACCCGTACACGCCATTATGCATGCCAAACGCGACCAAAACAAATGACTCATGCCGCTAAGACATGTCTGCGCTCCCACCGCACTGCCCGTTGGGAGCGAAACCACAGGCCGGCCACGCTTTGAGTTAGAATCAGAACCATGCAACTTCATGTATTAGATCACCCGCTGGTGGAGCACAAGCTCACCGTACTGCGAGACAAGAACACCCCCTCCAACATCTTCCGCGAGCTGGTCTCAGAGCTCGTCACACTCGAAGCCTACGAAGCCACGCGCAACCTCGACGTTGAGGACCGGCAGATCGAGACCCCGATCTGCACCATGACCGGCAAGCACCTGGCAAGCCCGCGCCCCATGGTGGTTCCGATCCTGCGCGCAGGACTGGGCATGCTCGACGGCATGACCAAACTGCTGCCCACCGCCGAAGTCGGGTTCCTGGGGATGCGCCGCGACGAGGACACGCTCGACATCATCACCTATGCCAACAGGCTCCCCGAAGACCTCACCGGTCGCCAATGCTTCCTCTTGGACCCGATGCTCGCCACAGGCGGCACCACCATCGCCGCCACACACTACCTGGCAGAGCGCGGCGCCAAAGACATCACCTCCATCAACATCATCGCAGCTCCAGAAGGATTGAAGAAGGTCGAGGAATCCCTTGACCCAAGCATCGACTTCAAGGTCGTGGTGTGCAGTGTAGACGAAAAACTCAACGAGCATGGTTACATTGTTCCCGGCCTGGGCGATGCAGGCGACCGTCTCTACGGCCTTATCGACTGATGTTGGCTGAGTGCTCGTTCAGTGGGTACTTTTAACAAGTATTCAACGAGTCTCAGGAATGGCGGGTTTCGCAATCGTTAGAAACTCGCCATTTCTGATTTCCAGTTCAATGAGGATTCGAGGAAAGATACCCACTGAACGAATAGTGATAAAGGTTGAATTCTGATTTCGTTGGGATTCAGCCATGTTGTTTCGGGATTCCCTTCGACGCCTCCGGCAGTCTGCCTATTGGACCAGCAGTCACCACCCATCAAGACCCACAACCGCTTGATTCCCCTTGAACAACCTTCAAGAAACACCCTCTCTCTCGCATTGTTTTTGAGGCACAATAAGGTCATGCAGCAAAACCATCAATCCACCGGCAAGATGAAACGTTGGATCCCCGACCAGCCCGGAGCTTGGTTCATGGCGCTCGGCCCGGCACTGGGCGGCTTCGTCATCGGCGGACCGACCTGGAAGGGCTTCTGGCTGCTTGCGGCGTGGGCGCTATGCTATTGTTTCCAATTCAGCACAGCGCGGTATCTCGCGGTGCTGGCCCATCGCAACGCCTACGCCCGCGGAATCGGCAAATCGAGCGTAGAGCCAACCTCCAGCGGCAAAATCGCCGTAAGAAACGCCAGCCAAAACCCTGACCAATCCACCTCGCCGCGCGCCGCACAGTTTGCCGCACGCCTACACGAATTCGCCGTGCCCACACTGACATATCTGGCCTTGACAGCGCTAGTGGGCATTCCGCTGATCGTTGCCTCACCGACGCTACTGAACTGGGCCGTTCCACTGCTAGCCCTAGCAGCACTCTCATTTACAGCCGCCTACACACGCAAGGAGCGCACACTCTGGGGCAATGCGGTTTCCGTGGCATGCGCATCCCTTATGTGCCTCATCTCGTCTGGCTTGGGCAGCAAATCCTACCCTCAATCGCTGCCGACCACGGTGATTGAAGCAACGCTAGCCTTTGCAGCAAGCGAATACGCATCAGTGCTGTTCGTCAAAACCATGATCCGCGAATACGGAAAGAACCAGTATTACGCTCTCTCAGTCATCTATCATCTGGGATTGGTATCGCTTGGGTTTGCCGCACACCCGCTCTGGGGAGCCGTGGCATGTGTGCTCCTCGCCAGAGCCGCCACACTGCCGAAAATCTCTCATCGCCTCAAGCCCGTGTATATAGGGCTGGTCGAAGTCGGCACAAGCTTGATGAACTGGATCGCCATCGTATACATCTGCATCTGATCGTGCAGCTGACGGCATGACGGCGACAACTTACAGCAACCGCAACTCACCCTTCAATCGCATTGCTTCCAGTTGCCGCGCCATATGAAAACCTTCTGGCCAACGCAGGCAGGTTGACCCCAAGTTGCCGAGCATGCTCAGCCGTGGGCCCACAGACCAAGATATCGGTGTGCCGCAAATCCGAGATGGCGCGGGCACCAAGCAACGACATCAACGAACGTATCTGAGCCTTCCATGACTCGATTTCATCAATAAGCGCCTGCTCTCCGCTCTGACTCAACGTATGGAGGAAATGCCCCGAGACACCCACGGCCTGCGCGCCCAACGCGAGTGCCTTGACCACGTCAAGAGGATTGCGCACGCCGCCGGAGGCGAGCACTACAGGAGGAACCAAGCCATCTGCGCAAGTCGGCCCAAGCACAGACGGTGCCTGCATAGAGGTGGGTGCCGATTCCGCTACGGGAACAGCGTTGGCATCGGCCTTGCCCGTAGATACACCCTCGCGATCATCGGCGATCTGCAGCAGACACAACACCGTGGATTGACCCCAGCCGGCCATGTAACCGTACTCATGGAGCCGACGACGTTCATTTTCAATCGCCGCGAAATCCGTGCCGCCCCGCCCACTGACATCAACTGTTTGCACACCCAGTTCAGCCAGCTTCCGTACGGTCTGCGGGCTCATGCCAAAGCCGACTTCCTTGACCACCACGGGCACAGGCGAGGTTTCAACGATACGGCGTATGTTGCCGGGCCACGCACTGAAATCCCGACTACCCTCGGGCATCACGGTTTCCTGCACGGCATTGAGATGGATCTGCAACGCATCGGCATGCAGCATGTCGATTGCGGCCAAAGCCCGGTCGACCTGAACCTCCGGACCGATGTTGGCGAACACGAATCCGTTTGGATTGTGCTCACGAATCGTGGTGAAGGTGGGCTCGAGCACGGGTTCACGAAGCGCGGCGCTCTGCGAACCCGTGGCCATGGCCAAGCCAGTGACCGAAGCCACGTGCGCCAGGGATGCGTTGATGGACCCCGCCCTTTGAGACCCACCGGTCATGGCATTGATATAGAAGGGCTGCTCCCATTTGACGCCGCAGACTTCGGTGGAAACATCGAGCGTTGAGGGGGAAACACTCGCCAAGCTGTGGTGCACGAAGCGAACATCGTCAAAGGCATTGCCCTCTTCGGACGCATGTTGGGCAAGGGCGAAACGAATATGGTCATCCTTGCGATTGGCCCCGGAGCCTTGTGCATAATCATCGGTTTTTACAGCAGCCTGATATCCTTGCGTTTTCTCAGAGCCCAAACGCTCTGGAAGCCACGTACTCAGCTCCATCTGAGGAGCAGTGACATCCAAGTCAAGCGGCAGAATGCCGTTTTCTCGCCATAGCCTGAAAATCTGTGAAACTTGATCGTCGTTGCCCCCGGCCCCCGACCGTGGGCCGGTTCCAGCCGACACAATGGCTATACCACAGTCACCGCCCCCGGCCCCCGAACTTTTTGCTGCGGCACCTTGGGCATGGGCAATGTCGATGAGCTTGACCAGTTTTGGGGTCTCAATGATTGTGCCAGTGAACTGTGAAAGACCGTTCAGCAAATCACGTGCCCTGTCGATTCCAGCCATCACCGACTTCATGTCGGCATGCGTCAACGCCTCGGCGAGCGCATCCACACACTCGTCACTGGCATGGAGAAAATCATGGTAACGCCGCTCATGCTCGGCGGCACTGTGTTGCTGCACCTGGCTGACAAGAGCGGAGGTCGAAGCGGGGTTACCGGTCCAACCCACCAACAGGCGCAATGCACGCTGCCCGCCCTTGGCAGCGGTGCGGGCTTGGCTCTGCGAGCGTTGTGATCCTTCCAGGCCGTGAGCGTCCTGCAGGTCTTGATCGTCGCCAAAAGCGCGGATCCTGCTTATGGTCAACCCCGGCCACGGCATGTCAATAAGATCCGCAAGCCGCACATTTTGCAGACGCTCGGTGACCCATTGCCTGTCGACAGCAGTGAAACGGATGCAACCGCCGAACACACTCGCTGCGATGTCCCCGCCGGACCCCACCTTCTGCGCACGACTGGCAGCGGCAAATGCGAGCTTATACAGTTGCAGGGGTGCCAGTGAAAGCCCATAGAACTCGCTAAGCGCCCGCACCGTGGCAACAGTGACCGCGGCAGACGATCCCAAACCATACTTGCGCCCGGAGGCATCGTCCAATTCGCTGTTGATGTTCACATCATACGTGCGCAGAACCTGTCCTTTGACTGCAGCAAGCTCCTCCACGGCGTGGATGGCCGCGAGCACGAAGGCCGCACCGGGCTGTTCCACATCCGGCACGACTCTGTCGCCGCGCCTTCGCCATGTCACCGATGCCTCGGGATGGCCTTCGGAATGGATGCGCCCCACCGTTTGTGCACCATCGTCGAGTGAGGTTGGCTCGCCCCCGGTTCCCGGCAACCGCGCAACACCGCCAGCCACTTCACCCACATGCACAGTGAGCCAACGGTTCACGCCGACCAGGATCGCAGGGTGCCCCTGCTCCACAACTGCATACTCCCCCGCTATATACAGTTTCCCCGAAGCTCTTGCCTCGGTTTCGCTCGGCAAACCTCTGGTTTGGCCAGCGGCAGGCTGCCCGCCCGCTGCAGCACGGTCCACGTCGCCCTCCACAATATTCCTGTCAACGCCCATCAAATTCCAATACTTCCTTACACCAAGCCCAATGCCCAAATCCATACATCATCATAGCCGAACCAGATTTCGCTTTCCAACCAAAGACATGGCATCCATATTCTCTTATAGCAGCTTTTAAAACCGGCACGACGATGGCTCACAGCAAACCGTTCTCCAAACGCACGCCATGGCCGGGCAGATGCACCGAAACGGCGCAACCGGGCACGCGGTTGCGCAATTCATCGGCCACCGACTGCGCATCGCGCGCGTCGACAAGCACTTTGACGTTCGGCCCCGCATCCATGGTCGACCACGCCCCAAGACCAGTCCTGCGAATGCCCTCCACCGCGTGCAGGGCCGCCACGGACTGCGACAGCCAATAAATCACCGGCGGGCGGGCAGTCATAATCGTGGCATGCATTCCAAGCGAATTCGCCTCGGTCACACGGCCGAGACGCTCAATATCACCCGTCTTCACAGCCTCCAAAGCCTCGTCCAGGTCGGAACGGCACGAGTCAATCCACGCTTCGTACAATGGCGAGGTGGCCACCGTGCGACGCATTGCCTCACGGCTGGAAACCGGCTTGACACCCTGAGAAACCTCCACGACCACAATCGCAAGGTTCAGGCGTGAGGAGTCCACTGGCTCCGCGTACGAGCTCTCGTCGCTGTCTCCCGCGTGCCAGAGCGACAAACCGCCAAAGATCGAACGACAGGCGGAACCGGAACCACGGCGAGCCAGACGAGAAAGGCCACGAGGAGAGAGGCTGAGGCCTGCGGCGTGCGTCGCTGCAGCTGCAAGGGCTGCGAACGCCGAGGCTGAGCTGGCAAGACCGGCACCGTACGGCACAGTGTTGGCGGAAACCACGTGGGCAGCGGCATTCGAGGGCATACCGGCCATCTTGCGCACAACATCAAGAAACTCACCTACCCTAGTCAGAGCCTTGCCGTCCTGTGCCTTGCCGTCGATGGTCAGGGTGTCGCCAGCGATAATTACATTGCCATCGCCGCCGATTCCATTCGATGTAATGCCAGAAGGTCGTGCATCCACACCGCTCCCCGCTGAGTCGCCATCATCCTCAATGAACTCAACGGTAGTACGCGTGGAAAACCCGTCCAATGTGAGCGAAAGACTTGAGGCCCTGGGAATGATGAGATGTTCATCCGCCTTGCCCCAATACTTAATCAGCGCTATATTCGCATCCGCACTGGCAGTGGCGCACATGGGTGAAACCGGGGAGCGTCGGCCCTCATCGCCTTTCCCAAGACGCCTGGAGCCCAAAGAGTCGCCGCTTGTCATACCGTTCACGTTACAGAGCCTACCACTGCCCTCAGCGTGCAAAAACAGCCTGCGCGGAAACCTTCGACGATTGCGCCGATTCCGCCGGCCTCACCACAGAACGCGCCTTGGCCTCACCGTCACCACGCAGTGAATGAATCCACGCATCAGCCGCACCTTCACGAAGCAATGCATCCCGCACATGTGACGCCGTGGCCTTGTTCCCCGTAAGTGCCACCAGACACCCGCCTAAGCCGCCTCCGGTCATCTTCGCCCCGTCAGCGCCGGCTCCGCAAGCCACACCGACCAATCTGTCGACCACAGGATGGCTCACCTTCAGTTGTGCAAGCAGCGCGTGGGCGCGATTCATTCTCTTGCCAAGCTGCACAACGCCACCCTCGGTAAGGTCATGCTGCGAACGGCGTGCCAAGCCACCGAGCTCATCCATGATTCGTTTTACACGGTCGCCGTTCTGCTCGCTCTGCCGGCCCACCAACTCAACGGCCTCACGCGTGCTGCCTACAATGCCTGAATCGGCAATCACCAGATAGGCGTCCATGCCGACATCAAATTCATTGAAAGAACCGGACTCATAGGTGACAGCCGATGTCGAGCATGTTGTCACAGTATCGAGCCCCGACGGCTTGCCATGCGTGATGATTTCCGCCTTCTGCGTCAGCTCCAGCAGCTGTCTGCGACTTGCCTTCACACCACAGGCATCCAAAATGGCTCGGATGATGGCTCCAGCCGAAGCAGCGGAGGAACCCATGCCTCGACTTGCCGGAAAGCTGCAATCCGTGGTGATGTCAAAATCCAAATCAGTGCGGCCTGCGAACTGACGCGCCACACGAACCGCCTGCTCAACGCCACCGAAGCGGGAGCCGGCCTCGCTCAGCGGACCTGAATAGTCGAGCGCATGCAATGTGCCCCCCAGCTGATGCTCCTGACCAACCCCGCAATCGGAGAGGCCCGAACCGTGACCGGCGCGTGCCACTGGCCTGGCCCAGGCACGCATCTTCAAATGGCGCAACGGCAAGGCGACCGCCGGATAGCCATAGACCACAGAGTGCTCGCCCATCAGGATTGCCTTGGCCCATGTCTCTCCATAACCCACATCAGTGGAGTGCCCAACCACGCTCAGCGTTGCACCGTTGGCTCGACTGCGTATTTCGGCCGCATTGGATGCATCAATCGCACTGGGCTGCATGAGAATCCTTCCATATGTCCACACAAATGGCCGCACATCACAGCGCCCGCCATTTCTTCCTCAACTATCTTCAGTGTACGGACACATATGTGAATCTGACGCAAAGAACAGTGAAAGTTATGCATGGATTGTGAAGAGATTGTGAAGATAAGCTGGCAAATACACAAAACCATTTCGCTTCATCTCATCTTGCAAATCTCTAATCCAATAAACAGCCAATAGTCACTCATTAATTCCACAATATCAACCAGCAACCACCCGTTCATTCACTCCGTGAGCACTTTTTAATGCAGCTTCAGGTCATAAAAACAGGAACCACGAAATACCGCGGTCCCTAAAACCATCTCAACACAAATACGCAAGAAAAGTGCTCACGGAATGCCTTCACAACGATTTTTGCCCGAATCAATCACCTAAGCAGCGGTGAGACCTGCTTTTCGTAGGCAACCAAGGCGCTGTTGATGACCTGATGCATGTCGTAGTAGGCATACGTGCCCAAACGACCGCCGAAAATGACCTCTGGCTCAGCCTTTGCCTTGTCGGCATATTGTTGGTACAGCCTGCGATCGGCCTGGGTGTTCACCGGGTAGTATGGCTCGTCTTCACGACTGGCAAAACGGCTGTATTCCTCCCAGACCACGGTCTTATTGGGGTTCTGGCTCTTGGCACGCTCCGGGTTGAAGTTCTTGAACTCGATGGCTCGCGTATACGGCACATCGGGGTCCGCATAGTTCATCACCGCTGTGCCGAAGTGGTCGCCCTCGTCGTAGCGGCGTTCCTTGAACTCCACAGTGCGCCACTTGAGGTCGCCCAGCGCGTAGTCGAAGTAACGGTCCACCGGGCCGGTGTAAACCACCGGCACACGGCCCACGAGCGCCTTCTTGTTCCACGGCTGGGACTCGTCGAAGAAGTCCACCCCAAGGCTCACCTTGATCTTCGGATCGGCGATCATGCGCTCCATCCAAGCGGTGTAGCCGTCAGTTGGCAGCCCTTCCCAAGTGTCCTTGAAGTAGTGGTTGTCGTAGTTGAAGCGCACCGGCAGGCGCTTGATGATCGAGGCGGGCAGGTCCTCCGGGTCGGTCTGCCACTGCTTGGCGGTGTAATTCTTGATGAACGCCTCATACAGGGGACGGCCGATGAGCTGAATGCCCTTGTCGTTGAGATTCTGCGGATCGGTGCCGGCCAGCTCGCCGGCCTGTTCCTCGACCAGGGCTCGTGCCTCGTCAGGCGTGTAGTGCGCATGGAAGAACTGGTTGATGGTGCCCAAGTTGATGGGCAACGGGTACACCTCGCCGTCATGGGTGGTGTAGACGCGATGCTGATAGTTGGTGAAGCTCGTGAAGCGATTCACATAGTCCCACACGCGCTTGTTGGAGGTATGAAAAAGATGCGCACCATACTTGTGAATTTCGGCCCCTGTCTCTTTATCCATATAGGAGTAAGCGTTGCCGCCGATATGGTCGCGCACGTCGACGATGCGCACCGTATAACCGTTTTCTGCGGCCTGCTGCGCCACCGTAAGCCCAAATAACCCAGCCCCTACTATCAGCAAATCTGGCATATCTTCATCGGCAATTCTCACCATGTATTCCTCTGTGTTACCTGCACCCATTACATTCACTTCCCTTTTGTATTCGAGTGCCCTTGCGGCGACTCAGCACATTTGTTTCTACTGTAGCGTAAAACCCCCTCACCGTCATATAACCCTAATTGACGAATCCACCCAACCGGCTTCCAAGCTTCGTTTGCGACACATACAGGAAGATATGCGGTTGCAGAATTCGCCGGGTCATGATAGTTTAGATAGGTTGCTTGTAGATACTGATAAAAGGTATCATAAGCACTGCAGGAGGATTCGCCTAGTGGCCTATGGCGCACGCTTGGAAAGCGTGTTGGTGTAACAGCCTCGCGAGTTCGAATCTCGCATCCTCCGCTTGACGCCCCACAATACTGGAGTATTAACGATTCCGAGTTTATTTATATTCGTACCGGCGATGGTCCAAAGATGATGTAGGCTTAGAGCATGAACGAAGAAACAGAACAACACATCAAGGCGTGGCTCACCGACATGGACGGTGTGCTGGTGCACGAAAACGAGGCACTACCAGGCGCGATAGACTTCATCAACGCATTGAAGAAAGCAAAGACACCGTTCCTAGTGCTCACCAACAACCCAATCTACTCCCCGCGCGACCTGAGCTGGCGGTTGCACAACTCCGGCATTGACATCCCAGAAGAGAACATCTGGACCAGCGCCATGGCCACCGCGAACTTCGTGGCCCAACAGATTCCGCATGGCCGCGCCTACGTAGTCGGCGAAGCAGGCCTGACCACCGCATTGCACGAAGTCGGTTACATACTTACCGACCGCAACCCCGACTACGTCATCATCGGCGAGACGCGCAACTACTCGTTCGAGAACCTCACCACCGCATTGCGTCTCATTCAACACGGCGCACGATTCATCTGCACCAACCCGGACTACACCGGCCCCTCCAACGATGGCGATCTGCTGGCAGCGGGCGCGGTGGCGGCAATGATCCAGTCGGCAAGCGGCTTTGAGCCGTACTTCATCGGCAAGCCGAACCCCATCTTCTTCCGCACAGCCATGCAGCACCTGGGCGCACACAGCGCCACCACAGCGATGATCGGCGACCGTATGGACACCGACATCAAGGCAGGCCTGGAAGCCGGAACCGAGACATTCCTGGTGATGACCGGCATCTCCACGCGCAAATCCGTAGACAAGTACCCCTTCCGCCCATCGCATGTGGTCAACGGCATCTCCGACCTCATCCCTTACGTGGCCAGTGGCATTCCTGCTGCTGAGATTCCAGCGAACGCTGGGGCCAAATCATGCAAGACGAAGAATCAAACGACGGCAAAGGCATAAGCCACAATAGGCACCAAGGATTCCGCGTTTTGCACTGAAATCGTGCAAAACGCGGAATCCTTTCATTCAAAGAGGATTTTGAGCAATTTTCGATGAGACGAATTTCCGAATCGCTGGGAAATGACCTTTTTATTTCTGTACTTCCCCCATTGTTCGGGAAAAGTCTCTCTCAACAATCAACAGGAATATAGATCGCTCTTTGTAGTCTCCAATTGAGGTGAAATTGCTTGAATTGGTGGAAGAGATTTGGCGATGTGGCATTGGCAGCACGTAGTACTGCTCACTGTTGCCGACGTTGCCGACGTTACCATGACGAGCCAGGATTTACCGTTGCAGTGGCAGAGACAGGAAAAAGGGCAATGACAACACGCCTATATACATACCGACTGACGGTATGTATAATGAAAACACTTGATTCCTCAAGCACCCGATATACCAATAGGTCCAGTGCAAGGAGGCCGACAAATGGCACGTAACGCTCACCCCGAGGAGACGCGGACGCGCATCCTCGACACCGCCGAAGTGCTTTTCGCCTCGAAAGGCTACGCCAACACCTCGGTGCAAGACATCGTCGATGCCCTCGGCAACCTCTCCAAAGGCGCCATATACCACCACTTCGATTCGAAGCTCGACATTCTCCTGGCGCTCAACGAACGCGACAACGCCGCGTCCGAACAGCGCTTCGAAGCAGTCATGAAACGCACCGATCTCAATGGCCTGCAAAAGATCCAGGAGAGCCTGCGGGCCGAAATCAGTGATACGCATCATCAGCAGCAGATCCAAGCCTTTGCACCGGTGCTGGGCGACCCTGAGAACTTTCTCGTCAATGTGAAGAACTGGGCCACCACCGTACCCCAGGAAATCTATCTGCCGCTGATTCAGGAGGGCATTGCCGATGGCTCCATCACCACCGACTACCCCGAGGAAGCAGCGCAACTGCTGGGCCTGATGCTGAATCTCTGGTTCCTGCCACCAGTGTTCAGCGGCACCCGTTCCCAGACCAAGCACAGGATGGAATGTCTGGCCGTCATGCTTGAGTCCATTGGCGTCCCGGTATTCACCGTGAAATTGGTGAACGATGTGGCCGATTTCTACTGCACGCTGGGTGAGGATGGGAATGCCGCCAACGCAGGCAAGGGCAACGTTGACGCACTGCTCAATGACCTTCACGAGAAAAGCAAGAAACGCAACGGCGGCATGGATGCGAAAGACGAGAAGAATGTGGAAACCGGGCAAGGGCAATGAGTGGCGCGGGAGAACCACAGCCCTCCCCCTGCGTCGGATTACAGGAGGCCGTACTGGCGCTGCCGCTTTTATATTGCCGTGCTCCCCTGCCGAAAGTCGATAGCGGCCAGAGAATTTGTCAGACCCGTAGCGGCGAACCGCACGCCAATCGACGGCACTGCGAAACCGCGCAGAGGCTTGCGCTTCATACCGGGCAGGGCAATGAGATCCACAGCCCTGTATTGGCTCAAATCCCATTGTGCTAGGCATTACGCCAATCACTACATCACTTATTGCGCCAGCCCTTACGCCGATCGCTGCTCACTCATTGCATCAAGCAATGCCAACGCTTGGAAACAATGCCAGCATGGCGCTAAACGCCTGATACTCATGGCATAAGTTCCTAGGTACGCCGTTTATGAGGCTACATTATTTTTTAATTTACATACCGTCGGTCGGTATTAATAAAACAGGAGGAAACTAATCATGTCAAACTCAACACTGAACGACGCTGAGCCCAACGCAACCGCAGAAGCCGACGTTCCAGCAACTGTAGAAGCAGACTCGCAACAGTCGGATGGATTCACTGCGGCAGCTCCACGCCAACCCCAATCAGCCGCACCACCTGCACCGCGTGCATCAGCCGCACATCACTCATCTTCCACACAGCCTACACCAGACAAACATCGTCCGCCAACCACACCAACCACAACATCCATGTCAGCCAAACATCGCTCTCCCCTACTACGCCCTAACTTCATCCTGCTCATGGCAGGCCAGGCA
Organism: Bifidobacterium sp. ESL1118; assembly: GCF_058505595.1. Classification (NCBI taxonomy): domain Bacteria; kingdom Bacillati; phylum Actinomycetota; class Actinomycetes; order Bifidobacteriales; family Bifidobacteriaceae; genus Bifidobacterium; species Bifidobacterium sp. ESL1118. The sequence goes on along the minus strand of NZ_CP196371.1, from coordinate 313,390 downwards.
TTCTCACTGTTCGGCAACACCATGCTGCGCTTCGCCCTGTCGATGTGGGTGCTCGACAAAACCGGTTCCGCCACCGTCTTCTCTTCGCTGCTCTCAGTTTCAGTGCTGCCGACCATCATTCTGAGCCCGTTCGGCGGCATGATCGCCGACCGCGTAAACCGTAAGGTGATGATGGTGGCGCTCGATGCCGTGTCAGCGGTTACCGTCGCCATCGCCATTCTGGGTTTCGACGTGATGGAGACCCACACCATCCCCGCCATCGCCTTACTGCTCATTGTGCTGTCAGTCCTCGATGCGCTGGAGTCGCCCACCACCAGCTCCGCTATCCCGCAGATGCTCGGCCGCAGCGATGAGATGGTACTGCGCCAGGCCCAAGCCACTTCCAGCCAACTGAGCGCCATCATGCAGATCATCCCCACCTTCGCAGGCGGCGCGCTCTACGCCGTCCTCGGCATCCGCAGCATGATGGCCATCACCGCCATCTGCTTCTTCGTTACCGCAGGGTTCGAATGCTTCATTCGCCTGGCCGATATCCGCAAGGCACGCGGCGAAGCCCTCGGCACCCCTATCAACGACCTCAAGGACGCCTTCGGCTTCATCTTGCGAAACAAAAATCTGCTCAAGATCATGCTCTTCACCGCTGGTCTCAACTTCTTCCTCGACGGTGTCTCCGCGGTGGGCACGCCGTTCATCATCCGCAACCTGCTGCACTTCGGAGCCGACGTGTACGGCTACAGCGACGGCATTCTGAGCATAGTCTCGCTCCTCGATTCCTTCCTCACCCTAGCGCTGGCGGCAAAGCTCACCGTAGGGCACATGCCGCTAACCATCGGGGCCGCAGCCGCGTTCTTCCTTCCCATCGTTGTGGCATTCGCCCTGCCTGTGGGCAATTGGGCCAGACTCGTAGCATTCGTGGCCTCGTGGTGCCTCATCACGCTCGCCATCGACTTCACCAACGTGATGATGGGGCCAACCATAATGGTGATCATCCCCAACGAGATGATGGGCAAGATCGGCGGGTTCTCCAGCACATTCGCCATGTGTGCCGCACCGTTGGGACAGATGGCCTATGGCCTGCTCTTCGACCATGTACACGTCTCCATCATCATGGCTCTTACCGCCGTGTGCCTCTTCGTGATGGCAATGGCTCTGGCCCCCACCGCTCGCCAACTCGACACCCAGATGAACAAGGCAAGCAAGGCCGTCGCTGCCAAGGCCTAGAGATGGCTCTAGCAGCGCCCCTGACCGAAGCCAAAATCCAGATGAAACCGCGGGTCAGGGTCGACTGAGCCTAAGGGCCATTCACCGAGAAACACTCCATTAGGTCGTCACCAAAGACCCAGTCCCTCGCATAAGTCTCAAACACCCATCTAGACCAACCCATCGGCTGCGGTCTAAGAGCCCGGCCAACACCTCAACTCAGCCTTCGACCAGTAACCGCCATCTACAGAGCCCCCTGAAGAACGTTTTCATTCAGAGGGGACTTTTTCTGAGCTTTTTGCGGAGACCAAAATCAACTTCGTTGGAATACCGCCATCTATTTATTCAGTCTCTCGTCTTTTCTCACAAAAAGTCCCCTCTGAACAGGTTTCCTCATTCTCATAAGCATTCAACGAGCAATATAGAAAACATTCAAGCTCATGTATGCACAATTTGTCTTTCCTGTCAAAGACTTATCCACATTTTCTGCCACGACACACCGATAAGACAGGCATTCGACCACAATGCCTATTCAAACTCGATTGGCAAGCAGACCACCGCTACTCTCGTCATTTATGGATGCACCTAACATAACCGACTCAAATTTCTTCACTCTCGCCCAAGCGCAGAAACGTGCAACCGCCACGCATGCGGCGTGTAGAAGAATAGCCTGCCACTCCCACCACACATTGATTTTCAGCCATTTCACGCTCCTTGCCCTCCGCGGTCTTTGCATCCATCTAAATACCAGTCTTTCTACGTCGGATTTACATACAACAGTCGGTTCATACGCTGAAAAATCACGAATCAAAGGACTACGAATCCATGTGTGGAGAGGGCAAATGACACACACCATGATTGATGAGCAGATTGCCGGCGTCTCAGTGGAACAGGCCGTATGCCAAATCGCACAGTTCACAGATCTCGACTCACTAGTGATGACCATGGATTGGCTGACATGCCACAATGAGAATCTGCGACAGACAACACACGAGAATCTTGCGGACTATGCTGCAGACCTCGGCAGATTCACTGGCTCACGAAGATTCCATTCCGCACTTACGCTGAGCATGCCAGGCACTGATTCCCCACAAGAGACTCTACTGCGACTACGCATTCTTGATGCAGGGTTGCCCTGCCCTCAAGTCAACTACGAGATTTCGGATCCTTTAGCGCGATGCATCCATACTGTCGATATGGCATATCCATCCAAACAGATCGCCATTGAATACGACGGTGCCTACCACTACACCATGGAGCGTTGGGACTATGACATCCACAAGCGCAATAGGCTTGCAGACATGGGTTGGAAGGTATTCACCGCAACGAAAACAGACTTCAAAAGCCCGAGCGCGACTGCAGCATTCATACGTATGATTGGCAATGCTCTGAGCCATCGACAATGCAGACTCGCAATGTATTGAGCTGCAGAATCACCGTCAAAAACAGCTCATCAGCGCTTACTCATCCACCAAAAATGACGCAACCTGCTCAATACATAGAAATAATTCATTCCGTGAGCACTTTCGCATCGCAAATGCCGTGCAAGAGCAAACAGCAATTTTAAAGAATGCTGGAATCCCGCCATTTTAGAAACAGCCACGGATGGTTATTGCGGGAAAGTGCTCACGGAACAAAATGAATCTGAAAACCTGAAGAAATTCAGCGGGAACAGTAGGGATTGCCAGCGATAATGTAGCGGCGAGGCCGATCCTTGGCATGGGCCACGCCTACACGCACCGTCGATTCCACCCGTTCACCTTTGCGCAGGTTGCCCTGCACCAATTGCAGTGGCGGCTTGCGCAGGTCGTGACCGTAGAGGCTCATGTCAATGTCGAGCGCTCGGGTGAGCTTACCCGGGCCATTGAGACATTGGCGGATCGGGCGGCCATCGCCGTATCGGGCTCGGATGATGCTTTCGCTGGCATCGTCGACCGGCTCGGCGGCGCGAATGAGTACGCCTGCGCCGAAGCCGTCCTCGCCCGCAGTGACGTTCATGCAGAGGTTCACACCGTAGACCAAATAGATGTAAGCGTGGCCTGCGGGACCGAACATCGCGCGGTTGCGCTCGGTTTTGCCCCTGAACGTATGGCTGGCAGGGTCAAGCTGATCATAGGCCTCGGTCTCAACGATGCGCACTTCGATGCGATCGCCGGACTCAAGACCTCTCACGAATGTGCATCCGAGCAGCTTCTGGGCAACATCATCGGCATCGCCATCAAGAAAATCAGGAGACATGGGACTCATTGTAAGCGCCAATGGCCAAAAACCAACTCACACATCAGCCATTCCAGCAAAACGGTGGTCATTACACACATAAATTTGCCATCAAGGTATTCAGGGAAATCGTTCTAGCTAGTTAGATATTCAGAGAAATCGTTCTGAATAGTTTTCAAAATTGAAGTTTGGAATCAACGCAATTTCAACGATTTGAAATTTGGTCTCTCAGATTTCCCCAGAGAAGTGCCTTTTGAACAAAATTCATGGTGCATCAAAGACCCAAATCGTTCAGAGGGGACTTTTGAGAATAAGTTGTGAAAGACTCAATCCCAAAACGTTGGAATTCCAATGTTTATTAAATCCGAATCAGCGAATTCCTGTCAAAAAGTCCCCTCTGAACGAAAATGATGCACATTCAAGGCTCAATCAGAACAATGATCCTGGATTTCAGTCGAAATCGGCACCGAGCGCAGCAAGTTTGCCGCGGAAGTCTGCGTAGCCGCGGTCGATGAGACTGATTCCCTGCACATTGCTCGGCCCCTTGGCCGCGAGCGCCGCGATGAGGTGGCTGAATCCGCCGCGCAGATCCGGCACATCAATGTCACGCCCCGTCAGAGGCGTAGGCCCGAAAATCACTGCGGAATGCTTGTAGTTGCGCTGCTGGAAACGGCAGGGCAGGCTGCCTAGGCACTCGCGGTAGAGCTGAATGGTGGCACCCATCTGCACCAGCGGCTTGGTGAAACCGAACCTGTTCTCATACACCGTCTCATGCACGATGGAAAGACCTTTGGCCTGAGTCAGAGCCACCACAAGCGGCTGCTGCCAGTCGGTCATGAAGCCTGGGTGTACATCGGTCTCGATGGCCACCGGTTTGAGGTCCCCACCCGGGTGCCAGAAGCGGATACCCTCGTCGGTGACATCGAACTCACCACCCACTTTACGGAACACATTGAGGAAGGTCATCATCTCAGGCTGAGTGGCCCCGCGCACGAAGATATCGCCATGCGTGGCGAGTGCCGCCGAAGCCCAGCTTGCCGCCTCGATGCGATCAGTGAGCGCGGTGTGGCTGAAGCCCTTAAGATGTTTCACGCCCTCGATGCGAAAAGTGCGATCGACATCCACGGAGATGATGGCGCCCATCTTCTGTAAGACGGCCACAAGGTCCATAATCTCGGGCTCAGTGGCGGCACCGGAAAGCTCGGTCTTTCCCTCGGCTTGAACGGCGGCGAGCAGCGTCTGCTCGGTGGCACCGACCGACGGGTAAGGAAGATGAATTTTGGCGCCATGAAGCCCCTCGGGAGCTGTGATATGGATGCCGTCCTTGTGCTCCTTATCCACGATGGCACCGAGTTTACGAAGCGTCTCCAAATGGAAGTCGATGGGCCTGCCGCCGATGTTGCAGCCTCCAAGCTGTGGAATGAAGGCCTCGCCCAGGCGATGCAGCAGTGGGCCGGAGAAGAGAATGGGAATGCGAGAGGACCCAGAAAGCGTGTCCACGTCGGCCACATCAGCAAGCTGGACATGGCTGGCGTCAATGGTGAGGGTGCCTGCCTTCGTGTCGAAGTCCACAGTTGCGCCGTGAAGCCTCAGCAAGTCGGAGACCACCCGCACATCTCGGATCTCGGGCACATTGCGAAGCACGGAGACACCCGGTGCCAGCAATGCAGCCACCATGGCCTTGCTCACAAAGTTCTTGGCTCCGCGCACCTTGATTTCGCCGTTCAGCGGTTTGCCGCCCTCGACGTGCAATACGTCTGTCTCTGCCACCATAACCTCTTTCACCACAATTGCATCAGGCATCCGGCTCCCCAGATTCGACCGGACGGTCAAAAGTGAGCCAAGACTCCATTGCCGAAAACAATAATGCTTACATCAGCTTACACAACCGCAACGTCACTTCTACGCTGGCAGCGGCAAATATAGGAGATCTTGTGGGGCAGCATCATGATGCGTCAGCATTATAGCCGCTTGCAATAGCAACTGATAACGATCCTAGGCAATGCCCAAGCACTGGCCTTAAGGACGTTCAATACAGCGATGATATGACCATACTCAATGGAAACGCAGCAAGACTGATGGCTGGCAATTCAGCGATCAGGCCACACCCAAATCGAATGCAGCCTCATCGTCCTCGGCGGAGTACTGGCGGAATGCCATCAGCGTCTGCGTGCCCGTCACTCCGTCGACTTTGGCGATTTTCCCTGGAATCACATCCGCAAGCTGATTGAAGTCCGGCGTGGAGACAAGCACCACCAAGTCCACATCTCCGGCCACTGAGTAGACACGGGTAACACCTTTGATCTCTGTGATTTTCTGAGCGGCTTCTGAAATCTTGTCAGCCTGGGTAGTAATCAGTACGACAGCATCGGCCATTCTTGCTCCTTTGAACCTATGGTTACCGACGCGGCAATCTGAAGCCACGCCACGGCAATTACCATCAGTATACCGGAATCCCGGCTTAGGCACGGAGCCACGACCAGCTGATAACACGGTGAAATTTCGCGAATTGCATTCAATCAAGTGCGAATGCCTGGAAGCTAGGATGGACAAACACCTCATTGGTCATGGCATAAAAGGAACCTATCAGAAAAGTTCGCGATTCAAATAAGCAACGAATGCCGAAACCGAAACTAATGCGGCAATGGCAATTCCCATGGTACGATAACGAATCCACAGAACTTTCGGTACAATCGCGTATGATTCGGTCGATCCATCAAGAGACTAGGCACCAATCGGACCAGCCCAGGCACTGTCGTCCACCGGACGCGCCGAAGCCACGGACTCTGCGGGTTCGGTCTGTACCGGCTGAGTGACGGGTTTGAACGGGAAACGTTCGGCACGCTTGGCCTCGTAGGCGGCGATGTCACCCTCATGCTGGAGCGTCAGATCGATGTCGTCGAAGCCGTTCATCAGGCGCCAACGGGTGTAGTCATCCACCTCGAAGGGCAGCGTCAAGTCGCCGCAGGTGACGGTGCGGCTCTCCAAATCGACCGTCATATCGCGACCGGGCTCAGCCTCAAGCACAGACCACAGTTCTTCCACATTCTCCTGCGGCATGATGGCGGCGAGCACACCGTTCTTGGCGGTGTTGCCGTAGAAGATATCGGCGAACTTCGGACTGATCACCACACGAAACCCATAGTCGCGCAACGCCCACACGGCGTGCTCACGCGATGACCCAATACCGAAATCGGAGCCGGCCACCAAAACCCGCGGATTGGCGTAGGCCGGCTGGTTGAGTACGAAATCGGGATCGTGACGCCATGCATAGAACAGCGCGTCCTCGAAACCGGTCTTCTTCACCCGCTTCAGGAACACTGCGGGAATAATCTGGTCGGTGTCCACACTCGAACGGCGGAGCGGAACACCCACACCGGTTACCTTGGTTAGTTTCTCCATAATTGCACTTACCTCAAATCTTGTCTTTTTGTCTTTTTCGCCTACACCAGTAACTGGAGTCGGACAAAACGGACAAAAATTGCGCCAATTACGTCCGTTTAATCCACTTTATGAATTTAAGTCGAACAAAACCGACAAATCGGCCACTTTCCGACGGCCATCACACCTTGGCGATGTGTCCTCGTCTAGGCGATTCGTCACCTCGGTGATGCCATCACTTCGCCACGTATCAACTACAGATCAGCGGGGCTGCAGATGGTGCCTCGCACCGCCGTGGCGGCGGCCACCAGAGGCGAAGCCAAGTGCGTGCGCGAGCCCTTGCCCTGCCGGCCGCGGAAGTTGCGGTTGGAGGTGGAGACTGAGCGCTCGCCCGGCACCAGCTTGTCCATATTCATGCCCAGACACATCGAGCAACCGGCGTTGCGCCATTCGGCCCCAAAGTCCGTGAAGACCTTGTCAAGCCCCTCCTTTTCAGCCTGCAGACGGGCGCGGGAGGATGCCGGAACAACCAACACCCGATGGATGGAATCGGCCTTGTGGCGGCCTTTCATTACTGAGGCGGCGGCACGAAGATCCTCAATGCGGCCGTTGGTGCAGGAGCCAATGAACACTGTGTCAACCGGAATGTCTTTGATGCGGGTGCCGGGTTTGAGACCCATGTAATCCAACGACGCAGCGACCGCGTCGCGTTTGGCCGGGTCGCTGAAGCTCGCCGAATCGGGTACGTAAGAGTTGATTGGCTCACCCTCTCCGGGGTTCGTGCCCCACGTGACATACGGCGAAAGCGTGGAGGCATCGATGGTGACCTCCTTGTCGAACTTCGCGCCTTCATCGGTGTGCAGCGTCTGCCAATAGGCCATCGCCTTATCCCACATCTCTCCTTTGGGCGCGTGCGGACGGCCCTTCAAATATTCGTACGTGGTCTTATCGGGGGCAATCATGCCCGCACGGGCACCCGCTTCGATGGACATATTGCAGATGGTCATGCGCTCGTCCATGGACAGGGCTCGGATGGCGGAACCACGGTATTCGATGACGTGGCCCTGCCCGCCGCCGATGCCGATCTTGGCAATGATGGCCAAGATGATGTCTTTGGCGGTGACTCCTTGTGGCAGCTCGCCTTCGACGTTCACGGCCATGGTCTTGAACGGTTTCAAGGAAAGGGTCTGCGTGGCCATGACGTGTTCCACCTCGGAGGTGCCGATGCCAAAGGCGAGCGCTCCGAACGCACCGTGGGTGGAGGTGTGCGAGTCACCGCAGACGATGGTCATGCCGGGCTGTGTTAAGCCGAGCTCCGGAGCGAAGGCATGCACAATGCCCTGGTCGGCGTCGCCAAGCTTATGAAGACGCACACCGAAGTCCTTGCAGTTCTTCTCCAGCGTAGTGAGCTGAATTTCGGAGACCTTGTCTGGATTGGACTTGTCAATGTCGACCGTAGGGGTGTTGTGGTCTTCCGTGGCTATGAGCAGATTCGTGTGCCTCGGCTTGCGGCCAGCCAAGCGCAGTCCTTCGAACGCCTGTGGGCTCGTCACCTCGTGCATGAGCATCAGGTCGATATACAGCAGGTCGGGTGCGCCGTCTTTGCCACGCCTGACCAAATGGTCATCCCAAACTTTCTCGGCCAACGTTCTTGCCATACGCCCTCCTTTGATGTATGCAAGTTGCCTTTGAACACTCAACAACCATGAGACTCAATAACTACATGAAGCTCGAACCTTAGTTGATACATAGCAGTATGGGCGTTTAGTTCAAAAATGGACATTTTTATTTCAGTATGTGAGAAAACGCCACGATGTGAGATAGAACACCCTCCCTCGTATACTATTGGTGTATGAATTCATCAGCGTTTTCAGCATCGGCTGCAACACCACAGTCACTTATGCCAAACTTGCCTAGTGAGAACGGTTCTGAATCGAATGCGGTTTATCTTGCTACCGTGGACACGCATGCGTCCAAGCCTCGGTCGGCTAGTGATCAGAATGTGGAATCCTCTTCCTCGGCTTCAAACCCAGCTTCGCGCATTTCGCACACCGCTCATGCTGCAGCCGGCAGTCGCCGAACATTATCGCCGGATTTGGAGAACGCCACATATCACATCCACCCCGAATCCCTGAACCCTGCCAAGCCTGAAGTGCACTCCGGCGTAGGAGTGCTCGACAAGACCATCAAAATCATCGACGCCCTGGAATCCGGCCCGGCCACACTCGGCCAATTGGTGGAACTGACCGGTTTGGCACGCCCCACGGCCCACAGACTCGCCATCGCCCTGGAAAAACACCGCTTCGTGCTCCGCGACACCCACGGCCGCTTTGTGCTTGGCTCACGCTTCGCCGAGCTGGCCACCGCAGCCGGTGAGGACCGCCTACTGACCGCAGCCAACCCCGTCTTGCAGACGCTGCTGGAGCGCACCGGCGAGTCCGCCCAGATCTTTCGACGCCAAGGCGACCAGCGCGTGTGCATCGCCGCCGTGGAACGGAGCAGCGGCCTGCATGACTCCATCCCCGTAGGTGCCCTACTCTCCATGCGAGCCGGCTCGGCGGCGCAGATTCTGCTCGCTTGGGAGGAGTCCGAGCGTATGCACGAGGGGCTGCGCCACGCCAAATTCACCGCGTCCACGCTGGCAGCGGTGCGCCGGCGCGGCTGGAGCGACTCGGCCAACGAACGCGAGCAAGGTATCTGCTCCGTCTCGGCACCCATCCGCAACGCCTCGAACCAGGTGATCGCCGCCATCTCCATCTCCGGACCATCCGGGCGCATGGGGCTGACCCCCGGCAAGAGGTACGCCCCCTACGTCATGGCCGGCGGCCGCTACCTAAGCCAAGCCCTGCGCAAGGCGAGCGCCGGGCGGTAAACCCCATATCGATTGTTTATGACACTGCGCTACTACTGATTGCGACATCAAACGTCGCAATCAGTAGCGCGAGCTATATTCCTCTACCAATTCAGTCACCAAACGACGCAAAAGGTAGCGGCAGCCATTCCCGAGCCCGTCGACAACCTACTTTTTCAAATGGAGCTTGCGCAGGAATTGAGCGAGAGGACGGGGCCGGCGCAGCAGGTCCGTGCCCTCGCGCTCGGTGTCACGGGCACCATTGAGATCGAACGTGTAGGCGCCGTGGGCCTTGGGCTTGCCCACCAACTCACCGAATTCGAGCAGCTGGGTGCGCGGCTCGTATGGATGACGGATGTCGAACTCCAGAAGGCGCGAGGCGCGCTGGGCCGGGGCCGGGCCATAGGAGCCGAATCCACAGGTGGGTGTGGCCATCATGGTCAGGCCTTCGCTCTTGCCTACGAACCGGTTGCGGTGGTCATGGCCGGCGAGCACGGCGAAGTAACCATGAGTGCCGGTGAGCTGGGCGAACTCCCCCATGTCCATGTCGGGGCAACTCACGCCTTCCCCCAGAAAGCTGCCTGGAAGGGTTTTGGACTCATCGATGATGAATGTGCGGCCCGCGAATGTGCGGTAGCCTTCCACAGCATGATCAGTAGTGGGCGGCACTTCTTTGAGCAAATCGTAATACTGGGGCAACGGGATGTGCTGGAACACCATGGACTGTGCGCCGAGCGTTTGGGGCACCGCCTTCAAGAAGTCCATGGAACGCTGGCTTGGAGCCGCATAACCCCCGAGCTTGCCGTAATCGCCGGAATTGAGCATCACCAGACCAAGCACAGTGCGGGAATGATCGGTATCGCTTACCGGCAGAGCGAACGTACCCGGTTCGCAGGGGTAGACCAGTTCGTCCGGCAAGCCGGAACCTGGCTGGCGGCGCGGATGTCCAAAGACGTTGGCTTCGGCAGAAGCACTGTGAGAGGTGCGAGCACTGTTGCCGCTACCGTCACTGCCATGTTGGCTTGCAAGACCTGAACCACCAGTCTCGCCGCCGGCCTTATCGCCGGGTCCGTGTTGACTTCCGCGGGTATCCAAACCCGCCATCCCCCGTGTGCCTGCGGTGTCGGGTTCTGGGTTGAGACAGCCGGGAAACTCACGATAGATGCCATCCTGCTCCGTCGGACTCAAACCACACTGAAAGTCATGGTTACCGTAGGTAACGGCCCAAGGAATGCCGCGCTGGACCAAGGGCGCGACGAGCTGGGAGATGAAGCCACGCACTGTCTCACGTAATTTATCGTGGTCCTCAGCCCGTTTGCGGACGGCGGCAGGACTCATGGCCCAACGCTGCGAAGTCCACGTGCGCTTGCGAAAGGTGGCGGCATAGGCCTCGTCGTAACCGGCGATCTGATTGCCTGTGAAAATCACCACGTCCGGACGGGCCGCATCCAGCGAGGCCTCCATCAGGCGTGTGGTGTCGGCGTTGAGCTTGGGACCATCCTGCACGTCGGCGAAGAGGAGCACACGGAACTTACCTGAATCGTGGAACTGCAACCGTCCAAGCCTGGCGGAAATGGAAACCGGACGCCTGTCCCATGGTTGGGCGGGCTGAATGCGCGGCCGCGACGACGCACTGCCAGTTATTTGTTCGGACATGTCTTCTACTGTACCAGCCCATAATCATCGAATACAACATTGTCTATTACCGATATTCGTCAATGCAACATGCAAAGGCTTGCCTCTGTTTGCAAATCCTCTGCAACCAGACGACAAGCCCTCATTAATCGGAAATCCATGTATGGCTACTCAAGCCATTGTTCCACCGGCAACGGCTTAAGCTGCTCGTCAGGCACATCGGTGTAGAAGTATGCGCAAGACGACCAATCGTCCTGCCGCTCGAACAACTCAGGCTGCACGATCTTAGGGTTGATATTCGGAATGTCGATCATGTTGCCGTTCACCGAAGGATACTCGAATCCAGTCTGGAGCTGATGCCAATGGAACAGGGCCTTGTTCAGCTCGTCATTGGTGTCGAAACCGCCAATCTGCTGAATGGTGATCCTGATGTTCCTGTGGAAGTACACCGGATCGGGAATATGCAGTCGATAGCAGCCGACCACCATGTTCTTGCTGTCGTAATACTGGCTCCCATGATACTGGGAATGGAATTGATCCTGCCCCCAGGCGGTGGAAACATAATCCTCCACACCGGTGCCGCACAATGTGGGATAATCCTCATCCCCGTCAATGTAGCCCTTGACCTCTCCTTCGCCCCACCACGCTTGGAAATAGCGATCGGTGTCGCACACGATGCCAAGGTTCACACCCAGGAAACGCCCTTTGCCGGTGACGTTAGGAAGAATCTCAAAATCCTGACGGTACTGCGTGGGATTCTGCCGATTGAAGAAGGAGTGGAAATACAAGGTGTCGTCTTCGACCTGATCGCCAATGGTGTAATCAACCGCATAATAGAAATGCTTGATGTCTTCTCCCGAACGATTCTGCACTGTGATTTTCATTCCCGTCTTGAACGGCATGGGAATCATCGTGACGAAGCTACGGCCTTCTGGACTCGAGAACAAGGCATTGTCGAACGTGGCCATGTGCTTGGGACCATGGCAGAAGAAATCGCCCAAAGGCGCAGTCACCGCAGGGGTATCGGCTCCATCCCAATACATCCGCACGACAGTTCCACGCTGCACCTGCGGATCCAGCGGGTCCGTGGTGATCCAGATGCGACGGACCACGCCTGAAGTCCGAGACGCCTCGGCCAGAACGGATTCCTCCCCATCATGCAGGGTGAACCAAGCGGAGCCCTTTCTTCCGTTCCGCTTAATTCCTCCTTTGCCCTTCTCGCCCAATGGATTCTCATGGGTGGCCCAACGCGTTTCCACACGCTCGGGAACGCTGCACAGATTTGCGATATCGTATGACTTCATTGCTGCAAACTCCTTATTGCCGACCATACTGTTTCATGATACGCACTACGCGTATTACCTATATGAATAGAGATCTTTCGTTGTTTCATTACTTGATTCCTACAGTCGCTATCCCCTCCTTGAGCTGACGCTGGACGAAGAAGAACAGCACGAACACCGGCAACACGGAGAGCGCAGCGGTGGCTAGCAGGATATTCCAATTCACTGAGTACCCGGAAACCATATTCGCCAGATAGACCTGAAGCGTATTGAGCTTATCGTTCTTATTGACAACCAGCGGCCACAGGTAGTTGTTCCAGGATGCCAGGAAGAACGAGATGATGAGGGGGACGATCATGGGTCTGGAAAGCGGAAGCACGATGGTGAAGAACCTCCTCAGCACGCCGCATCCGTCGAGCTCGGCGGCCTCCTCCAGCTCCTTTGGAAAGTCCATATAGAACTGCCGGAAGAGGAATATTCCATAGGCGTTGAAGATCTGCGGAATAATCAGACCCCAATAGGAATTGGTCATCCCAAGCATTTTCGTGACCATGAACTGCGGAATGAGGATGGCGGAAAGCGGAACCATCAACGTCGCCACAATGAGTCCGAACACCAGTTTTCGACCGGGAAATTCGAGTCTGGCCAACGCATAGCCACACATCGAGTGGAAGATCATAGCCACAAATGTAACGACGATCGAAATCAGCAGCGAATTGCCCATCGCCCTCAGGAAACCTGGCGTGAGGGAATCCTTGTAGGAATCCCAAGTGAAGGGATGGGGAATCAGCGAGATGGTGAATACGTCTCCGCTGGTCTTGAACCCGCTGATGAACAGAATGATGATCGGGAAGATGAAGCCAATCGACATTATAATCAGCAGGGCATATACCAAGGTTTTCGCTATTTTTGCATGCATTTCAGGCCTCTTCCTTGTTTTCCGTCAACTTCATCTGAATAATCGAGATAACCAGCAACACCAGGAAGATCATGACGGACATTGCCGAGCCATAGCCCATCTTGAGCATTCCGAACGACTGGTTGAAGATATAGAGCACTCCGACCTGTGTCGACTCGTTCGGGCCGCCCTGCGTCATGACCATGATGATATCCATGATCTGGAATGCCGTGATCGTCGTCGTCACCAAAACAAACACACTGGTTCTCTTGACCAGTGGAATCGTAATCTTGAAGAATTGCTGGACCTTCGAGGCTCCGTCAAGCTCGGCCGCCTCATAGCATTCGGTCGGAATGTTTTTAATCGCCGAGTTGAACAATATGGTGACGTAGCCAAGATTGATCCAGACCATAACGACCACGACCGAGATCAGCGCCTGCTTCGATGAACCGATGAATTGCTGGTCAGGAATGCCCAGCATGTTCAACAGGCTATTGAGGTATCCGTTCTTCTCGCTGTACAGAAACATCCACAGTGTGGCGGCGACCACGGAAGTGACCGAGAACGGGAGCAGAAAGGCCGTCTTTACAAAGCTTCCGAGGTGCTTGGGCAGATAGTTGACCACTGCGGCAAGCACCAACGAAAAGACGAACACCAGCGGCACATACTCCAAGGCGAGTATCAGCGTGCGCAGCAGGGACGCCCACCACTTCTGATCGCCGAACATCCTCACATAATTGGAGAACCCGGCGAACTTCGGCGGCTGCACCATATTCCAATCAAAGAACGAATAATACAGGGCAAAGAAAATCGGAACGACCACAAATACGGTCAATCCAATGACATCAGGAAGCACAAAAAGAATCCCGGCTCTGGCATCATGCCGTTTCTTGTCGGATTCGGAATTTTGCTTCCGCGTCATTTGCGTAGATGAATCAGCACTCATAACGTATCCTTCTTTCTCAAATTCATGGAGAATCGCACTACATGCATTCTCATTGTTGAATCCTGTCGCCTACCGATTTTTCTATTGCCGTCTGCGCCTTGGATGCGGCCGTCTTGCCCGACTCTCCACCGAACATGACGCCCTGCAAGGCATCGCCCATCGCATCGGTGACATCGGCGGGAAGACTGACTTCAGGCCGTGAAGTGCTATACATCTTCGTAAACGTGGCCCTCAGGCCCTTGTTGTACAGCTTGGAGTTCCTGCGGATGATCGACCTACGCGCTGGGTAGGCGAATTTGGCTTTTGTCACCCAAGCCGATGCAAAGTCCTCGTTCTTCGGGTTGCCGTACAAACTGAAGATGAAGTCAGCGGCCTGCTTGATGTGCTTGGACTTCGAGCTGACCGCAAGTTTCTGCCCGCCGGAAACCGTGATGTGGTTCTTGCCGTCGGGAGAAGGAAGGGGAACGACACCGATATTGATATTGCTGTATTTGCTCTCCAGATCGTTGATGGCAAACGAGCCTGAAACCTGCATGGCGGAGGTATGGGTCGCAAGGCTGCTGCTGTCCCATGGGCCTATCTGCAACGACCCTGGAGCGGTTCTGTCTTTGAAGAACGAGCCCCAAAAATCAAGGGCCTTCGCCATCTGAGGGGTGTCCACCGTGACTTTTCCTGATCTATCCGTCACACTGGCATGCTGCATCCACATAAACGGCCAAAAATCATACAGCGTGTAACCTGATTTTTCAACGGGAAGCACCAAACCATATTGCTTATCCGTCGTCAACTTCTTGGCATCCTGGCTGAGTTCAGACCATGTGCTGGGCGGCTCGATTCCGGACTTGGCCAGCACATCCTTGTCGTAATACAGACCCAGCAAGTCCATTTCGAACGGAAGGGCGAGCTTTTTACCTCCATATGTCACCGAATCAATCATCGACGGCAGAATGTCCTTGGTGAGCGCCGGACTGTAATAGGAATCCAGATCTGCAAGCATGCCTGCTCCAGCAAACTTGGTGAATGTAGCGGGCTCAACGTAAAAGATATCCGGCGAATCACCATTGGCGAATGCGATGGTAATTGCAGTGGTGCTGTAATCGCTCTGGTTCACCACTTTGTGATCGATGAACACATCCTTATGCTCGGCATTGTACTTCTTGACCGCCTTATCAAGGTACTCAGCCTCAGAGCCTGTTTGGAAGCTCCAGAATTGCAACGTCACCGGCCGCTGTGCAGAGCTGCCTCCGCACGCCGCCAGACCCAATCCCATGGCAATGGCCGAAAGAAAACAGATAACACGTTTAGCAAGCGCTTTCCCTTTTCTCTTCATTGACTACCTCCTTGTTACATCTTCAATATTCCACGTAATTTAGCGCCGCAGTGACACTTCAATACGCAAAGAACTAATCAAGCATCGGTTACTTTCTTATTCTGAATGATAGCGCTTGCATTTTTAAACACAAAATCGGCGTGTTTTATTTTAAAAAATCGCATCAATAGGAAACACGCACATTTTTTAACGTTTATTTTTGCGATAAAATGCTATATATGGAACGCAAGCGCTTTCTTTGACTTGGTTATGAGTATATTCGGGTTCACAAACAAGGCCGATTAATATCAGGGAGTTTGAATGACAACACTTCACGATGTCGCACTTAGCGCAGGCGTATCAGACGCCACCGCATCACGAGCGTTACGAGGTGTTGGCAAAGTCAAAACCAAAACGAGGCTCAAAGTCATCGAAACGGCGCAGATGCTCAATTTCACACTTTCCAGGAACGCCTCATCGCTCGCAACTGGAAAGACGATGAGAGTCACCATCCTGCTGGGCACCCCACTCAACACCTGGTTCAGCGCCAACTGCCTGGAGGGAGCGTACGAGGTGCTGGTCAACCAAGGTTATGACCCAATTCCTAACATTGTGCGGACCGAGAACGACCTGCATACCTTCCTCGCAAACTTACCGACCAACAAACGCAATATGGACGGATTAATCATTACATCAATCAAGTTCGACGACTATGCTGACATCAGCCTCGACTCATTTGGCATACCCACAGTCGGACTTGATGCCATGAATTCCGAGCTTCTCGACGCCAGCGTATCCGTAGACAATGAGTATTCGATGCTCACCGCGGTCAGATTCCTCAAAGGTCTTGGTCACAAGACGATCGGGTATGTGCAGCACCCACATCCGAACCTGTTTCCCTCAAACTCAGAGCTGCGGGAATCGTATTTCAAAACCGCCACTAAAGAGCTAGGGTACGCCAATAAAGACATCGTTCTATTCGAGGCTGATAGAAATCCGACGACGCGGACAATGACGTTTGAAACCGCCACAGCAGAAGTTGCAGGACGAATCGTATCCTCACCCACCCATCCGACCGCACTGTGCGTCGAAACGGACGAGGCGGCCATTGCACTCATGAAAAGCCTTGAATCATTAGGAGTGCACGTGCCTGAAGATATCTCAATCATCGGTTTCGACGACGACGACCGTGCCGAGCTGGCAAACCTCACCACAATCCGCCAAGACCCTGTCAGCATGGCACGCATGGCAGCTCAACGTCTCATCGCCCTCATGAACGGAACCGAAATCGACGACCCGTCCATACTCTTTAAAACCACACTGATACCACGCGGCAGCACAACGAAACCACTGATTTAGTTTCAACGCATGCGATGAGCGTGCTGTTGCCCCGTATTGAGGTGGAGACTCCAGAAACATCGCCAACTGGCTGTGCAGAATCGTATACACGGGACGCCGCTCGCCGCCACCGGTGGAACAGCTCTCAGTCACCACTGAGCCGGCGGCAGGAACGATTCAAAGATATGACGCGTGAACATAGGCTCAGCCTTCGTCAGTTCGTCAGCGCTGCGAACGGTCCAAGCCACAGGAATCGCACCGGACTTTCGGACAATGGCGACAGGCAGTTTGGAACCGGTATGCCAATCGTAGGCAATGAAATCCGGGCGGCCGATGAAGTTGAGGAGCAGTTCGCCGCTCATCCACGGTATCAGCTTATGCTTCTTCAACTGGGTCTTGAAATCGCTACCAGCAGCCAGCTGGCCGCGGCAGACCTCAGGTCTGTGCTGCCTGTACCAACAAAGCACCAGCGGATTGAACGACTCAATGACGTAAGGGCCACTATAGGCTCTGAGCAACTCATCACCCTTGGACATGAGCTCCTCCTCATACGTCCACCAATCCTTGTGGTTTATCTTATATTCCACAATGATGGGCACACGGCCTGCCACCAGATTCAGCACGTCTGAAAACAACGGCACATGCTGGAAGTCGCCGCCCTGACCGGCAGCGTCGGCATTGACCTTGACCTTCGAATCACCAGGCTTCGCCGGTGCTGGGAACAGCGGAATATGAGTCAACTCTTCATATGTGAGGTCTTCAACAAGACGCGGGTCGCCGGCCACGCGCTTGAGACCAGCATCATGAACCACAACCACTTGCCCGTCTTTGGTGAGCTGGATGTCAAGCTCAATGCCATAGCCAGCCTCGCAAGCGGCGGCGAAGGCGGCCATCGAGTTCTCCGGAGCAATCGGCCGTGGGCTGTCAGCGGATCCGTAGCCCGCTTTTGCTGCCATGGAGCGGACTAAAGCCACATACTCGCCACTGGTCCGTTCATATCCCTTCGTCAGCCCTGAGCCGGCATCGTGCAGACCGCGATGCGCGTAAAACACATCCGGCACATCACAGGCGCGAGCAATTCTTCGATGTTCCACATTACGGGGCATCATTGCCCACAAGGCCGCACCCGCGCCAACCGTCGCGAGCACCATCGAGCGCTTTGCCAAGTTCCGAACCTTCACTATAAGATACCTCCTGGCGCTTGGACACACCACTAGTTTCTCTTCAACATTACAATGCGAATGCAACACTGACGGAACCAAAGCACAAGATGATAGCGAACACGAGCATATGCAATCTCCGACATCGGATCAGAAATATAAAAGCCACGAAAATCCGCGGTCTCAATCATTTTCGCTGGGGTACCTGGACTCGAACCAAGAACAGATGAACCAGAATCACCCGTGTTGCCAATTACACCATACCCCAATTGACTCGCACCGTAGTGCTGTTACACACTATAGCACTTCGTACCCCCGACCGGATTTGGACCGGTGTTGGCGCCGTGAGAGGGCGTAGTCCTAGACCGCTAGACGACGGGGGCATTCAATTATCTGTTGCCTCATTAAAGGCAACAGATAATCAGTATATGAAAACGCAGCCCTGCATGCAAGGCGGCGTGTCGAAGAGCGGTTTTCACCCCATCTCAGGCCCATTCTTCGTTCAGCAAGTACATTCTAGAGACAAACAAAACTAATCAGAGACAGCAACGTCGACAAAACATTATCCTCCTGCTTTACATAGGGAGATTGTTCTGGAATCCTTTGATAGCAAAACGAGAATGGCGGAATTCCGCCATTCTCAAAATCACAAACCTCGTTTTGCCCAGAAAATCTCCCTACTTAAAATTGAAAACCGTTCTCTGACCATTCCGAGGCCACACAAGCTCGAGCCACGGATGCATTTCATTCATAGCCTTGAGCCAGTATGGAGATATGAGAAAATCGGCAATGAAGGCAATGCTCGCCCATCAAAATCGAACAACGTTTGATTGTCCACCGCCGTACCTCCCCAATACTTTCCAGCATCATCGGGGTCGTATTCCCCAGAGGCCTCGCTCGCCCAACCACTTCCGAATTGGTTCCACTTCTGCACGAGATCTGGATTCGATTTTCCGCCAATCCCCACCGGAACCCATGCCGGCTCCCAGTAAAACAGTCCCAGCCCATCATCGTGCCCATCGCCATCGTTGTCGCCCACGTTATGAACCGCCGAAGCGACATCGCGCACAGCATCGGCCTGCCCCTGCGGGCTGATGGGGTACTTGGCAAGATCAGCACCGGCAGTCTGCGAGGACACGGAATTAGGGTGACCGTCACCTTCATCAAAAGTGTACAGCCAAGACGTTTCGGCGACCATGACATCCTTCTTGTACATCGCGGCAACCTGCTTCAACACCGCAGTCAGATTAGCCGTGCTGCCATGCCAATAGGGATAGTAGGAACTTGCAAAAACATCATAATCAACATGGTATTTGTCGAGCTGCTGAGCAAACCATGCATACAGACCCTCTCGTTCGGGATTGGCAAAATGCAAAACGACTTTCGCACCCATCTCGCTCTCACGAACAGCGCGGCTTCCTGCATTCAGCACTTTCGAAACGCCAGGCCATCCGCTGACACCCGCAACGTTTCCATTGATTTCATTGCCAACCTGCACCATGCCGACATCAACACCATCCTGTTTGAGAAGGCCAAGGCTGTCCTTGGTGTACTGATACACAGCATCCGCCGTCTTGTCTGCATCGCCATTCAGCCCTTTCCATGCCTTCGGAGCCTGTTGTTTGCCAGGGTCGGTCCAAAAATCCGAATATTGAAAGTCAATCATGACCTTCATACCGGCATCAGTGGCCCTTTTGCCCATGATGGCGGCTCGAGCGATATCCACGTTCCCGCCGCCATATCCCTGCCCTGAGGCATTGAATGGATCGTTCCAGACCCGCAGCCGAATGTAGTTCACCCCGGAGCTCTTCAGAAGATCGAACAGATCGCGAACATTGCCATCACGGTCTTTGAAGGTGACGCCACTCTCCTCCAACGACAGCATGGACGAGACATCCATTCCCGAGATGAAATCATCATCGAGTCCATCAATCCTCTCGACCGCAACGCCGGAGTGCTCTGGACCCTCATCATCGGCAGCCGCCACGCCTCCGCCACAAGCCATCAACACCATGGCAGCGCATGCTGCAATAATCGTCCGCGGCACATTCCTCATTGACATCGTCATTCCTCCTTTGACGAAGGACACCCATACTGTGCCCCATTCTCGTTGCACGCGCAATTGTGTGCAACGAGAACAACAATCAACCGTGCATCAGGCCTACTGCGCGATTTTGAAATCAGCCTCATACACAGGTTGGACATCGACACTATACAACGCAGCCATTTCGCTCTCCGAACTTTCCATACGAGCCGCCATTGCGGAGTCGACCTGCACGCTCGCCCCCTTACGTATCGGGCTTATGGTCAGCACGAGCCTGTTTCGGTTGTCATGCAGCAATGCGACGTATTCCTTGAGCCCGACCTCCCAAGTATCGCCATTGACGAAGTTGTCGTCAATCAGTGTGGAGCCGACCCAAAGCCAGCCCACATCCCCCTGATAGCGAATCTTGAGACGCACATCCTTCACACCTTCATGATCGAAGCAATCGTCAGGCAGATCGATGCAATATCGAGTGCTCGACATCTTCGTCACAACAGCATCAAGATGCGCCTGCGGATACACAACGCTCTGCCGATCGACAAAACCCTCAGGATACGTCGTGAGGCCTATTTCGTTGCCCGTGGACTCCACTGCCACCATCCCGCAATTGACATAGGCCGCAGGAGCGTCGCCGGACAGTGAAATGTCATCCATGCGCACCCCAACGTCCGTCTGCGTTGGATTGGAATGGGCGAACACCAACGCTTCCCCATTCACCTGCGTCATAGAATCGGCCAACGCCCTGCTCATTATGACGATCTCCACCTTGCCGAGCTTCGAAGTCCGATTGAAATGCTCAAAACTCGACTCAGCAGATATATGGCGCACCGAGCCATCCGCAAATTCCATCCAACAATCATCCATGCCTTCAGGACGCATGAACACAAACGTGCGGTAAGAGGCACCAGGCCGTTGCAACACCGTGACCGGCTGGACAGTGGCCGCTTTGAGCAGCACCCCGTCCATGTCCATATTGAACGGAAGAATGCAGTTCTCCCCTGCAGCAAGGCCCAGGCCATCAAACCGAACGCCGGAACCGTCCGAAAGCTTGATCTCGATGGATTGACCATGCTGGTCGCGCAAGGCCATATGGTCCTGGAAATTATTGATGAACACGAACCCTCGGACACCGTCGGTCCTCACGCTCCAACGCAGTGTCGAGACATCAGAGGGATCGATGGCCGCCTGATGCGGAGGCAGGGCCACCCCGAACGGCGTGAAGTCATCGCCAAAGGCAGCAGAGAAATAATGCAGCACCTTCAAACGCCTATAGGATTCGCGCATCTGCCCGAACTCGCCAAGAGCCGCCTGAAAATCATAGGAGATTTTCGGTGTCTCACCCTCGTTGAGATACACACCGTCGCCGATTGGATTCGATCCACCTTGGTACATATAGTATCCAAGCACGTTGCAGCCCGAACCCATCTTCACATTCGCCATGGCATCCACCGACTTGAGCGGCAGCGAGAAGCGGTAATTATACGAATTGAACATGCCACCGCCCAACTCGCAACAAGCATAGGGCTTGACGTGCGGTGCATACGAAGGGGAGAATTCCTCACCGCGCGGGCAGTCGTCGGCGTGATAGTTCCTATAGATGTATTCGTCCGTGACTGGATGCTCGCCCCTTCCCCCGTAGAACAGCCACGGACGATAGGCATAGCCACCCCAAAGCGGGAGCACGTCATCGGGCACAGGCGAATTGCCCCAACCTGTAGCGGTATAAAAGGGAGCCGAAATACCCTCGTCCTCGGCTATGGAGCGCAAGGCATCCAGATACTTCTGTCCGTCATGTCCGCCAGGCATCCACTCGGCGGTGGTTCCCTCCGTGATGGCCCACGGCGCGGAAGAATGCATGTACTCATTGTCGAGTTGGACGGCAATGATGGGCCCACCATCCTTGAAATACAATCCGTCAAGTTGCTGGGCAATGTGATGGTACAGATCACGCACCTGATCGAGAAAACCCTGATCGCACGAACGCACCTCGTACGGCTTTCCATACAGCCAATCGGGCATGCCGCCATTGCGCACCTCACCATGGTCGAACGGGCCGATGCGGACGATGACCTTGAGACCATGCCGCTTGCAGAGCTGGACGAAACGACGCAAATTACGGCGCCCCGTGAAATCCCATATGCCTTCGCGTTCCTCATGATGGTTCCAAAACACGTAGGTCGACACCACGTTCACTCCGCCTGAAGCGATTTTAGCCAGCTGCTCATCCCATCTGGAGGGATCGAGTCGGGAATAGTGGCATTCGCCGCACACACCATAGTATGGCTTACCTGAAACGGTCATGTAATAATTCGTGAAATCGATGGTCCCGCCATCAGGGCCGCTCGCCCAATCGCCATTCACAATCGGGAACGGAGCTGCCTGCTCGGCTTTGAAACCAGTTAAATCAAGCGATTGCATATCAGCCTTTCACTGACCCAGCCACCAAACCGGAGACAATCCACTTTTGGCAGAACAGGAAGAAGACGAGTACAGGAATAAGAGCTATGGTCGTCACACACATGAACAGCGGCCAGTTCGTAGTGAACTGCCCCATGGCATTGAAGACCTGGAGTACGATGGTCTGCTTATCGACCGAAGAGATATAGATATTCGGCGTCATGAAATCATTCCATGTGGACATGGTCTGGAAAACGACGACAGTGATGAGAATCGGGCGAATCAGCGGAAGCACAATCGTCCAATAAATCCTCAAGGGGCTGGCACCATCCAGACGTGCCGCCTCGAACACTTCCATGGGCAGACTCGCCATGTATTGCACGATGAGGAAATAGCTAAATGTGGCGCCACTGGTGTAGAGCACAATAAGGCCCAGGAGCGTGTCAACCAATCCAAGCTGGGCTTCCATCTTGTACTGGGGAATGAGCAACGTCTGACCGGGAATGATGAACGAAAGCATCAAAAACACACCGATGGCCGCGGTGAACTTGCTCTTTTTGAGAATCATGCCATATGCCGCAAGCGAACCGAAGAACACTTCCAGACCCACACCGACCACAGTGACGATCAGTGTGTTCTTGAAGGATGAGAGCAGCGGAAGATTCTCCCAGGCATACTGATAGTTGGCGAACGACAGACTCTTCGGCAATCCGAAGGGATTAGCCATCATTTCACCGGAGGATTTGAACGTATTGACGACAATGACGTACAACGGCAATGCACAGATCAGCGTGATCACAATCATCACAATCGACCTGGTGGCAGAGCCCAAACGCTTTCTCATTTGCATGCTCATGACAGCCTCTTTCCAATTTGGGTGGTGACCACCTGTTGCAACAGCACCAGTACCAAGCAGCACAGGAAGAAAATCACACCGAGCGCCGAACCCAGTCCATATCTGCTGGAACCGATGCCTGTGGCAATAATCGACTGGGTGACTGTGTAGGTGGCATGGCCAGGACCGCCGCCAGATAGGGTGAACGGAAGATCGTAGACCTTGAGGCCTCCGGTGAGCAGCATGAACACACTGATACTGATGGCCGGAACCATCTGCGGCATGGTGATGTGGATGAACTGCTGGCGTGGGTTGGCGCCGTCCACCGATGCCTGCTCATACATATCCGTTGGTATACCTTGCAGATATGCCAGATACAGCGTGGCATGCCAGCCCACCTGCGACCATACGGCGATGACGATGACGCAAGCCCGCGCAAGGTTTGCGTTGGAGAGCCACGGCACCGGGGCAGCGCCGAATACGGAAAGCAGACGATTGAGCGCACCGGAATCCAACGGAGAGACGATATACTGCCAGACCAGCCCCAATACCGCCATCGACGGCACCGAGAAGAAGAAGAACATGGACCGGGCGAAGTTCCGACCGAAGAACTTGCGATTGAGCACCACTGCCAGAGGCAAAGCGAGCGCCGTAATCAGCACTGTGGTCACAATGGTGTAGAACAGCGTGAACCCGAGGCCGGCAAGCAGCGTCTGATCGGTGAACACCGTCTTATAGTTGCCCCAACCCACAAACTTGGCTGAGGAGAAGTCGTAACCCGAATAATCGGTGAAACTGTAGACGATGCTCTGCGCAAACGGCACAAGCACGATGACAACGAACACTGCAAGGACCGGGAGAAGAAATTCGAACGAAGTCATATTCTCCAAGAAGTTGCGGTGCCGACGCTCCTTACTGTGCCTTACCTCAACGTCAGACAACGATTCCATGGCTATCCTTTCCTAACGTGACCACACTGCTGGGCGGTATTGCTACTTCAGCGTCGCAATCTTGGCATCGAGGTTCTCAGCCGCCTGATCGGTGGTCTGCGCGCCGGATGCGACCTGCTGCAACTGCGCATAGGTCTCGGCACGCAGCACGGAACGACCGGAGGCAGGCCAGCCCAACGAATTCAGATACACGTTGCCGGACTTAATATACATGTCGTACGGCTCGGAGAATGTCTCATCGATCTTGGGTGTGTAGTTCTTGGTTGAAGGAATGAGGCCGAGACCACCCTGCACTGCCTGCAGGCCGTCTTTGGAAGAAAGATAAGTCAGGAACTTTTCAGCGTTCTCAAGCTTCTTGCCGGTGAGTTTTGCATTGATGGCATAGCCAGAATCGGCAGAACCCGGCGCAAACGGAGTATCACCTTCATGCAGCATGGGGATACGGCCGAACCCGAAGTTGATCTTGGCCTGCTTGAACGTGTTCACATCCCAATATCCGGAAGGCATGACTGCAAGACGACCCGAAGAGAACTCACTACGCACCTGGTCATCACCCAAGCCCGAAACCTCGGAACCCATCACACCGGAAGTGATCAACTTGTCCCATTGGGCATAATACTTGCCATACGTCTTCTTGAACGTGGTGGAACCATCGGAGATCTGCTGATCAATGGATTTGCTCGACTTCTTCGAATCATTGCCGATCCAAGCTTCAACGGGGGCTCCAAGCCCGGACTTGGGCTCAAGATAGGGCTTGGCCACGCCTGCAGCCTTGAGGTCTTTGAGCATCGTTAGGAATTCGTCCCAAGTAGCGGGAATTTCCTTATAACCAGCCTTGGCAAGCAAGTCCTTGTTATAGGCAAAGGCGTTGCACCAGGCCGAAACGGACATGGCATAGACCTTGCCATCCACGGAATACTGCGACTTGTTGGTATCGCCTATGACCTTCATGAACGACTCACCGGTGAGATCCTTGACGCTCTTGTTCTTCACCAGATCGTTGAGTTGTTCGGGCGGGGCCACGAAGACATCCGCAAGCTGACCGCCGGAGATGCGGGTCTGCAAGGTCTGCTGATATCCAGCCTGGGCACCGCTGGTAGTGCTGAATTTGATTTTGAGACCGGGATTCGCCTTCTGGAAGCCGTCGATGACCTTTTGATAGGTCTGCTGAGTGTTGTTGGCAAAGAACGTAATCTCACCGGCGTCATCCTTCTTGGAGGACCCACAGGCTGCGAATGGGGACAGCATAGCAACCGCAGCAGCAAAGGCCACAATCACCTTTGCACTTTTCTTCATTGAACACTTCATTGTAATCCTTCAGTCCTTCCTGCCTGACATCTACAACGTCAGAACCTTATTTCTTGCAATTGATACACCTGTAGAGCAATTGTAAACGTTATGATACTCCGCTGTACCTATCTGTCAATCTATTGACCAGGCACAGCGTTTCTCAAACCAGCAATAGGGCTATATGCCGCATTTGGCATCATCATCCGTAACGTCGAATCAACACACCAATCGGCTCAATACAGGATCCTAGGCTCTGGTCGTGGCACGGGCTATGACCCGCGATTGCGTCATCAAATGCGCAGGCGCCACGGTATCGCCACCAATCCGCTTGATGATGCGACTTACAGCGGTCTTCGCTATCCACGGAATGCAGGAATCCATTGTCGTCAACGGTGTCTGCAGATACGCGGATTCCTCGATGTTGTCAAAGCCTATGACCTGCACATCGTTGGGAACATTCATGCCATACAGCTGCAATTCAAACAATGCGCCCGTGGCGAGCTGATCGTTGAGCGCCACTAAACCATCGAAATGAATCCCCGATTCGAGCAGACGCTTCGTCGTCCTGGCACCTGATCCAATCGTCCAATCCTGATAGGTGACGCCTATACGTCGGCCATCCAACGCATATCCATGACGATCGCATTCCTCAATGATGCCACGCAGACGAAGATCGGCATTACGCTCCGTGGCCTTGCGCAGCTTCATCTCGTCATATGAATCACGAACACCTACCACCGCAATGTCTTTGCTACCCCGATCGAGAAGAAAATCCGCAGCACGAGCCGCAGCATCCACATCATCGATCGAAACATGATCGACCTTGCCCCACGTGTCCCTGGCCCCCACCGCCACTAGGGGGAAATCCACATCCAAATCCTGCGGCTTCATTGGCCCCACTTCACCCAATGAAAGAATCATCCCATCCGAAACGGTGACGTTAAAATCACGAATCACATCCCATATGCTTGTCCCCGACGCCTCGTCATAGGTGACAACATACACGGAATAATGCCGCCTACGTGCCTCCGCAATGACACAGTTCGCCAGCTCGGCAAGATAAGGTGGAGTAAGCGAGGGGACTGCAAGCGTGATAAACCCCGTATGACCTCGATTGAGATTGCGCGCAGCAACATTGACCTGGTAGCCAAGGTCCTGCACCGTATGTCTGACCCGTTCTCTGGTTTCATCAGTCATACGGCCGCTGTTGTTAATCACATTGGATGCCGTTTTGAGCGACACCCCTGCAGCCGATGCCACTTCACGGAGAGTCACGCGTTGTCTTCTAGCACCCATTTCGACTACACTCCTCCGCTTCCTTAGTGAACTGCTTTCATTTTAGATTACGACCGCATACAACCATCGATGGGTTCGAATAAAGAAGAATACACCATAACAAAGAGGAAAGGCGATGGACTGCGGTTGACATCACAGTGTCAGCCGCAGTCACTGTGATGGTTGTGCAACGACGCTTGGCAGCCTTTGCAGTCGGCCAAATGCACTACATGAGCCACGCCACGATACATAGTTTCGTTCAGAGGGAACTTTTCTCAAAGCAAACGTTACAATCACACTCATGAATGGCGGTAATGGCCATTCATAATTCCGGTCTCAATGATTCACTGAAAAAAGTGTCGCACCGCATGCAAGGTAGCATGTCGAAGTTGAATCCTGACTTTTATTTAGGTAGGAAGATTTTGAGCAATCCTTTGATAACAAAAATGGGAATGGCGGAATTCCGCCATTCCCGAAAACACAAATCTCATTGTACCGAGAAAAAATCCCTACCTAAAACTCAAGGGCAAATTTTCAGCTATTCAAGCTCGTCCAAATGCTCCTTGAGACCCTTCAGACGCGCAATGGTCAGATCCTTACCGATGATCTCCATAGATTCGAAGAGCGGCGGAGAGACACGACGGCCAGAAAGGGCCACGCGCACCGGGCCGTACGCCAGACGCGGCTTGTAGCCGCCCTCCTCCACAAGCGCCTTGTCAAGCAGATTGTGCAGCGACTCGGCCTTCCATTCGCCAGCGGCCTCGTCCACACCTTCAAGCGTCTCGATGGCCTTGGCGAGCACGTCGGCGGCGGAACCGTCCTTGAGCTGCTTTTTAATCTGCTTCTTGGCATCGTCCTCTGGAGCAATGTATTCGGCGCGGCTCAGCAGGCTGCCGACCATGCCGGAGACCTCACCAAGAAGACGCACGCGGGACTGCACCAGCGGTGCAGCGGCGGCGAGGATGCGGCGCTCGTCATCGGTGAGCGCGTCCCAGGAATCCGCCGAGACGACGCCATCGCGGTGCAAATACGGCACGGAACGGCTGATGAAGTCCTGCGGATCGAGCATACGGATGTGCTCGGCGTTGATGGCGGTGGCCTTGTCGATGTCGAAATGGGCTGGGTTGGCCTTCACGTCGCGGATGTCGAACTTCTGAACCATCTCATCCATGGAAAACACGTCGCGATCGGGGCCGATAGACCAGCCAAGCAGCGCTAGGTAATTGAGCAGACCCTCGGGAATGAAGCCGTTCTCGCGGTGCAGGAACAGGTTCGACTCCGGGTCGCGCTTGGAGAGCTTCTTCTTGCCCTTGCCCATGACGTACGGCATGTGGCCGAAGAGCGGCATCTGCTTGGCAATGCCAAGCTTGATAAGGTAACGGTAGAGCACCACCTGGCGGGGCGTGGAACTCAGCAGATCCTCGCCGCGAAGCACCACATTGATCCGCATCAACGCATCGTCCACCGGGTTGGTGAGCGTGTAAAGCGGGTCGCCGTTCGGGCGCACGATGACGTAGTCGGGCACAGAGCCGGCCTTGAACTCGATGCGGCCGCGAATGAGGTCGTCGAAGGCGATGTCCTCGTCGGGCATCTTCACTCGCAAGGCGGGCTTGCGGCCCTCGGCACGGAAGGCGGCCTTCTGCTCTTCGGTCAGGTTGCGGTCATAGCCGTCGTAGCCGAATTCCTTGGGACGACCGGCCTTCACGTTACGATCGGCAATCTCTTCGGATGTGGAGAAGGACTCATACGCATAACCGGCATCGAGCAGCTTCTGAGCCACGTCCTTATAAATGTCACCGCGCTCCGACTGCTTGTACGGACCATCGGGACCGCCCACGTTGATGCCCTCGTCCCAGTCGATGCCCAGCCAGTCGAGCGCCTCGAGGATTTGGTTGTAGCTCTCCTCCGTATCACGCACATTGTCGGTGTCTTCGATGCGGAAGACGAACGTGCCGTGCGTGTGCCGCGCCTCAGCCCAGTTGAACAGCGCGGTACGCACCATTCCCACGTGCGGGGTGCCCGTGGGCGAGGGGCAGAACCGAACTCGCACATCCTTGGGCAGTTCGGGCTTGGTGTCATTTTTTTCGGTGTTCTCACTACTCATTTCAGTCATGTCTCCATTGTGCCGCGAAACTCGGACGTGGCTCAAGACGAAAAATCAATCGATTCTTGCAGCTGGTCAATCATCGTTCGCGCAGCCTGCAATGGCGTGCTCTTCCCGAACACCACATTTTGCTCAAACCGCACGATGGTGGTGTCCAGGTCGGAGGCACCGCTGGGGGTGATGTCCGGAGCCTTGCCGGTCGTCGAACGAATCCGGTCAATGAAATTCAGCGAGGTTCGATCCGTGCCCTGAGCCGTGCGACTCAACCGTCTGCGAATGCCGTTATTGGCCGGGATGCCCCGCTCCGTGCCCAGAATCCTGCCCGCCTGCGGGTCATTGATCAGAAAATCGATGAGCATGGCGGCCTCCGCCGGATGCCGGCACTGCGAAGAGATGGCCCAATACATGCCGGCCTTCTGATACATCGACCGAGCCTCGCGATTGTCCTGTGGCAGCGGGACCAAAGTCATATTGGCATTGCCCGCAGCCTGAGCATACGGCGTGATTTGGGTCACCTGGGAAATCTGCATCGCCTGCTTTCCCTTGCCGAAATCGGTATCGTTGAGAGAAGCCGTGGTGTTTTCGCTCCAACGCTCCGAACTGCCGGAAATCCCATTCTTCACCCATGAGGCGGGAAGTGCGAGGAATGACGCAAGCGTCTTTGCGGAAATCGTAATCCTGTTGCCTGTGAATAGATTCTCACCGTGCTGTCGCGCCCACACCTGCAAGCCGAATCCGTTATTTGGCGCAATGGCACCGGTGATGCGGCCATGTGAACTACGACCCACCTGCCGGGCGAAATTCTCGAACTGACTCCACGTCCAGTGCGTGGTGTCGGGCAACGCCAAGCCAAGCCGCTTAAGAACATCCGTATTGACGATGACACCATACTGGGTGGTGGTCATCGGCACGGCAAACTGGCTTCCGTCCACCTGTCCAAGCTTCAGAACGGACGGATCGATGTCATCGGTCTTTAGATACCGCTTCACCTTCCCCAGATCGAACAACGAATCCATCGACCCATAGAATGCCAGATACAGCTCATCCATCTGCATCACATCCGGTGCATTGCCGCCCGCCGACTGCACAGCCAATCTGTCCCAATAGCCAGTCCAATCAGCGTACTGCACATCAACATGAACGCGCGGATGCCGCCGCTCAAAGAGATGAACGGCCTGCTGGGTCGCCTTGATACGGCTATCGCCACCCCACCAATCCAAGGTGAGGGTCACATCGCCGTCGGCGAGCGCAACTTTCGCATCACTCTGGCCCACCGAAGAGCCGCATCCGGCAACAGTAAGCACGAGAACACAGGAAACCACCAGCCCAATGCAGCGTTTCAGCATGCGCAACATCGATCTCATCACTTGCCTCCAGTGGTCGAGATTCCAGAGACCAGATATCTCTGCCCAAACAGGAACACCAAGAACAGCGGTATCAGGCTCAGCACGCTCATGGCCAGCATCGGCCCGTAGTCGGACTGGCTCTGGGCGTCGATGAAGTTGCGCAGCGCAATCGGCACGGTGTACATCTCCGGCTTGGTCAGGTAGAGCAACTGGCTGAAGAAGTCGTTCCAGGTCCAGATGAAGGTGAAGACAATGCAGGTACCCACCGCAGGCTTCATCAACGGTAGCAGGATACCAAAGAAAATCCGCACATGCCCCGCCCCGTCCAGCGTCGCCGCCTCATCGAGCTCACGCGGAAGGCCACGGATGAACTGATAGAACAGGAATGTGAAGAAACCGTCCATCGCCAGAAATTTCGGCACGATGAGCGGAACGAACGTGTTGATCAGATGCAAGGCGTTCCACATGATGTACTGCGGAATCGCCGTGACCTGGACGGGAATCATCAGCATCAACAGCATGAAGCCGAACAGCAGGCCCCGGAACCTGAAACGCAACCGTGCAAACGCATATGCAGCCATCGAGCAGGTCAACGTGTTGCCAATCACCGCAAAGACCACCAGAATAAACGAGTTGATGAAATACTTACTGAACGGATAACTCAGTGCATTCCATCCCTGCACATAGTTGCTCCACTTGAAATTCCTCGTCACAAGACCCATGTTGGTGAAAATGTCCGCATTCGAGCGCACCGAGCTCGCGACCATCCACAGTACGGGGTAGAGCATCACGACGGCCAGGATGAACACCAAGACCTGCTGCACCACGTGCAGGCAGCCCTTGAATACGGCAGACCGCCTGTTGGCGGCAAGAACCTTCGGCGATGCGCCACTATGAACATCAGTCATCATAATGCACCCACAGTTTCGAAAGGGCGAAGTTCAATATCGTCAGCACTGCGACGATCACAACGAGCACCCAGGCAAGGGCCGAAGCATACCCCATCCTCAGTGATGCGAATCCCTGCTGATAAAGATACAAGGCGTAGAACAACGTGGAATCGCTGGGACCTCCCGTTCCGTCGGAGACCACGTACGCCTGCGTGAACGTCTGGAACGAATTGATGACGCTCATGACCAGGTTGAAGAAAATGATCGGGCTGAGCGTGGGCAGCGTGATATGCCAGAACTTCATCCATCGCCCGGCTCCATCCACGCTGGCGGCTTCGTAGAGCTCACGTGGAATCTGGCGCAGACCGGCGAGAAAGACGATCATGGGCGAGCCGAACTGCCAGACATGAAGAACGACCAAGGTCCATCCCGCCGTGGATGGATTGCCGATCCACGACTGTGAGCTTGCAATGCCGAACAGCGACAGCAACGCATTGAACAGCCCCGACGAGCCGAACACCATCTTCCAGAGCACGGCCACAGCCACGGATCCCCCAAGCATTGAGGGCAGATAGAGCGCGGAACGATAGAAGGCGAGGCCTCTCATGCCCCGATTGAGCACCATCGCCAGAACAAGCGCGGCAAGCAGCTGCAGAGGAACCGAAACCACCACATAGCTGAACGTCAC
Source organism: Bifidobacterium sp. ESL1118 (assembly GCF_058505595.1). NCBI lineage: Bacteria > Bacillati > Actinomycetota > Actinomycetes > Bifidobacteriales > Bifidobacteriaceae > Bifidobacterium > Bifidobacterium sp. ESL1118. Next base: position 281,353 of record NZ_CP196371.1, on the reverse strand, counting down.
CTTGAGCGCCATGAAAAAGCGAGGATCCTTCAGCATATGTTCATAGTTTCGCAGGCCGACGAATTGCGGTTTGGTGATCATATTGTATTTGGTGAACGAAATCACCAGAGAGGCGATCATCGGCAATAGCGACAGAACAACCGCACCAATCAGCCACGGCGCAAGAAATCCAAAGGCGGCCTTGTTGTCCTTCGATTCCGGCTCGCTCCTTGAGCGTTTATGGAATAGGGCCTCCAGCTCGGAGATGGCGTTCATCAGCATCTTCCTTTCTCTGCTCCGGCACCATTGCCGGCACTATGCACATTCATCCCTGCATGTACACAATACAATCCAATGACTACCCTGTTGATCCAGGCTATGACAAGTTTAGGCGAAACCATAGGAATCGCCTAAACTCACTAATCATCTATGGCTGCTGCACGAAATCACAGGACAGCAGCCTCTGCTCACCTAACCTCACTCAGTGGTCTGCGGCCAGCACTTCTCATATTTGATGCCGGTCAGATTTTCGACCACCTTCTTGGTCTCGGGATCGACGTCCTTCTTCTTGCCACCGGCGCGCAGCCTCTTGATCTCCTTCAAGACGATACTGTCGGTGTTCTTGTCGAGCTTGAAGAACAACGAGATAATCCAGGCGATGGCAAGACCTGCGATGATCCACCAGATGATGACCGTGCCGATGCCGTTGACCGCGGCAGCCGGCTGCGTCTTGGCACCCTTGACAAAGCCAAGGCCACCAAGGTAGAAGCCCCAGGCCATGGCGGCAAGGCCGGCGGTGATCTTACGGGCGAACTGCTGGAAGCCGATGTAGATGCCTGAACGGTTCTTGCCCGACATGATCTCGTCGACATCGGGGATCAGGGGGAACACGTTCCACGGAATGAACCAGACCAGTGCACGGAAGATGAGCCACCAGACCATCACGACGTACAGCAGCGTGGTCCACAACCCGGAGTTCATGGTCGGCTCGGTCTTCCAAAGGAAGAACAGGCCAAGCAGGCCGAGGATGGCACCTGCGAAGTTGATCGAATAGAGCTTACGAGGCCCAAGCTTGGCGAACAGCCAGCCAAACACAGGCTTCAAAGGCTCGCCAATGATAGCCAGGCCAAGAAGCGCCGTACCGAAAGCCACCGGCTTCTTCAGGTCGAACAACACGAAGAACAGCCACACCTGGCCGAAGATGTCGAGGAACGTCTGGCCGAGCAAATAGATCAGGATGTGCTTGCGGAACGAGGAATTGCGCAGGGTCGAGAAATAGCCTGCGAAGATGTCGACAAAGCCCTTCCAGAACTTCCTGAAGCTGAACGGCTCCTTCTGCTCGGTCTCCTCACCGGTGAAGCCAGCCTCCTCGGGAGTCAGCTCCCAAGTTGACTTGTAGGCGATGAAGATGCAGATGGCGAAGACGATGATGAAGCCGACCATGGCGATGGTATAGCTCGAGGACTTGTTCTCACCGAGCACCTTGAGCACGGCGGCGACCGCAATCGGCACGATGACGGTGGAGATACCGGAGAAGAGCATACGGGTGGTGGAGAGCATGGTGCGTCCGTTGAAGTCGGTCGTCATCTCATTGGGCAGCACCGAGTACGGGGTCATCACCAACTGGTTGACGACGATCCACAGCGCGTAGGCCACGAAGTAGACCCACACCGGCATGTGAGGGAACCACATGATGGAGGTGACCAGCAGCAGCGGGATGCCAAGAAGAATCAGCAGATGGCGCCTACCGAATTTGCGGCCGATCTTGTACTTGTACAGACTGTCGGACAGCGTGCCGAACACCAACGCGGAGAACGCGGCGAGAATCGTTGCGATGCCTACAATCGAACCGGCCTGCGCGACTTCCAGGCCGGCGTACGTTGTCCAGAACAGCGTCAGGAACGTGGCCACTTGGCCGAAACCGCCACCATAGAAATCACCGAATGCATATCCGATGGCGTCAATAAGCCTCACTTTGCGGCCCTGAGACGACTGCACCCCAGAAGCGGCTTTTTCTTGCTTCATTACAATACCTTTCTCTTCCTTGTAAACATTTGCAACGCCATAGATGAGCGCATGGCAGCCTTAGTCCTGCCACGCCCTCTTCATGGCCTCGAAAATCTGGTCGTCCGTCTCGTGGTTCTCCATGTTCATAATCACGAAGACATCCTTCTCCCACTGCGGATACGTGAAGTCACGCTTCCACTGGTAGTAGTGCGGGCCGTCGCCGACGCAACGCAGATAGCCCATGAGCTGCGAGCAGACCCAAGCGCTTTGCTTGACATCGGTAAGGCAATCATTGGCCCAGAACCCGGCCCATTTGCCATGTTCACGCCCGCGCATGGACTGATTGCCGGCCGTGTATTCCTCGCGGGCCAGACCTGCGTAATAGAATGCGTGGCGGTAGTGCTCGTCATAGGCAGCGAAGAGGGCCTTGCACACCAGTGAGGCGGCCTTCACACAATGCTTGTAGATATTGATGGAAAGACCGATGGAGTCGAGGACCAACTGCGCGGCGTGGTCCTCTCCCTCCAGCCGAAGGTCACAGACGCAACGCCTCATCTTGTCGGACAAGCGCTCATAACGCTCCACTCCACCGTCAATCTGCCCACTGTAATGGGCGATCTGCTCCTTGAGATCCTTGCCGTCGAACATCCACTTGAGATCCTCAGAGGCGCTGCCGCGATCCCGGAGGAACTGTGTGATCAGCATTCGTGGCACATGGTTGAAATACTGCTCGCCGGCATGGTCGTCCCAGTTTGGACCATAGGGTACAGCCACTTTCCAGTAGTCCTCGTACAGGTCGAAGACCCGGTCGGTTGCGGCCTCGCCATAGTACGTGGCGATGTACCGCTTGGCGCACTGTTCAAAATCGATGCTGCCATCCCGCCAGATGGAGGCAATCATGTTGAGCATATAGACGTGAGGCTTGATGTTGGAAGCATTGATAATCCATACGTCGTCTCCGCCGTTCTTGATGACGTCCTCAAGTTCATGGGCCACCAGCCGAGGGTCGTTGCACAGGTGCGTGATGTGGTTCGCAGCCTGCAAATCGTAGAAGCTCGCGTGGAAGTAGATGCCGTTGGCACCGTCGCCCTCGGGCATCGACGGCACACGCGGATTCCAGTTGTCCTGCCGGCGGGAGACCATGCGCCCAAAGCCGTTGTCGGCCCAAATCTTCGCGACCTCCTTAGGGTAGGTCAGCACGCCTTTACGATAGAGATCCATCGCCTCGCCATACAGGTAGATGCAGCACTGCGAGCCTGGGTCGTTTTTCTGCACCAGCTCGTACTGCTGCTCGATGATCTCACTGAGCAGCTTGCCGCGCGCCTCATCGGTGGCATACCTAGGATCGGCATCCCAGAACGGCTTGTCGCCCTGGCCTCTGAAGCCCAGGGTCCATACCGTCCGTTTGCCCTTCTGAGCCTCAACGGCCTCGCTCCACAACGCCTCGAAGCGGTCCTTCTCCTCAGGCCACTTGGGCTGCACACCCGGATACGCAGCGGCGAACATGCGGGCACCCAGCGGAGTGGCGTGGTGCTGGTTGATGTAGAAGCCCATGTCCTGCGCCAGCTTGAGGTGTGGCTCACCGCGCTGGCCGGAGCCGGGGATCACCATGTTGCCACCGAGGCGGTAGACGGTCTCGAAAGCAAGCCGCCACGGCTTTTCATGGTCGTTGTCGACCTGCCAATTCTCCAGAAGCACTTCGTCGTTGATGAAGAACCCTTTGTACTTCACGGCGCTTTTCCCACTGTGCAGGCTGAGGTCACCGGCCACCTCGATCCGAGGCCGCTTGCTAAAGCGCTGATCGTTCCAGAACCAGAAATCCTGCACGCCTAGGATGCTGCGGCTGATGGCATACAAACCAAAGATAAAACCGAAATCATCGCCGGCGCGAACGATCAGCTGGCCATCCTCCACATTAACACGATATGTCTCCGGCTCGCACTGCTCGGAGCGTAGAACGATGTCGGCACCCTGGCCGCCATCGTTGGTCGTCACGGCAGCGATATCGCGCTCGATGTCCTCAACGGCATATTGAACGGCTCGCGAAGGATTGCCCTTCACTGTTGTGGAATGCGTGACAGAAATCACCATTGTTCCTCCCAACATCAATGGATACAGCCAGCCGGGAAACACTTCGTCGGTATTCCCCGCAGTAGCTTCATTATTGAGCAGGTGCCATCGAACCGCATATTGTTGCCAAAAGTTGCCACACCAACGAGTATTCTTGTATACTGAGTCCTTCCAAAGGAATGCAGCACATGAACAGGAAACCCGTCACCATCTATGACGTCGCCAAGGCCGCCAAAGTGAGTCCTTCCACCGTCTCCCGAGCGCTTTCGCACCCTGGACGGCTCGCCATGGACACGGAGCTGCGCATCCGCAATGTGGCCAAGTCGTTGGGATACCTGGACTTCGGGGACAAACCGGATTGGCAACCACGACATACGAAAATAGTCACGGCGGTCATCCCCGACTATCTCAACCGCACATACGAACCCCTCATGACGGCGATGCAGAAGACCTTGGGGGCCAGGCAGTTCTCACTGGTCGTGCTGCAAAGCGACATCACACGTCGGTTCGACCGCCAGGCGCTCTCACAGCTCATCCACATCTCAAACGGACTCATCGTCGTCTCCTCGCTATTGAGCGAACCCGACTTGCTTCGCTACGCCATGGAGGTGCCGACCGTGACCGTCAACGCAGCGGTCACAGGCGTTTCGGGAACCGTCAGCGACCTGCAGGCGGCCGTCAGCGAAGCCATGGCATACCTGTACGCCACAGGCCATCGGTCGGTGACCTACCTTGCCGGCGCGTCAACTTCGTGGTTCAGCGAAACGTACCGAAGAAACATCCGCACCGCCTCATACCGCTATGACACCACCTACCACGTGCTGCACAGCTTCACCTCGGACTATGAAGGAGGGGAGGAGGCCGTCAGCCAATTCCTCGCGCAGCCCACCGACGCAGTCTTTGCCTACAACAACCAACTGGCCACAGGCTTCATCAACGGCGCAAAAAAGGCAGGAATGAGGGTGCCCGACGACCTATCCGTCATCGGCTTCGGCAACGATGAGGCCGCCATGCTCTCATCCCCCGCCCTGAGCGTCATCGAGCCACACGCCAAGTCGCTCGGCAGGCAGGCCGCCACCATCCTTCTCGAACAAATCGGGTCAAGCAGACGGCATACCAAAACCATCTCCATCACCTCGTCCTTCAACTCACGCAAATCGGTCAGCAGTGCAAAACGTCGCTTGATGAAACTCGGCCCGTACGCCAAACCTGCGGACAACACAAAACGCCCGACCGTACTCACCATGCTTTCAAGCTCCTTCAACGAAACGATGCCTAGGATCAACACGTTCATGAAGGAGAACCCTGACATCGTGGTCGACCCCATCGAAGGCCACACCCAGGAAAGCACGATGAACCTGTACTGGGAACGCCTGCAATCCGGACAGCCGGCACCGGATCTTTTCAACGTGGAATACGACAAGATGCCTCAATTCGCAGCCAGCGGCGCCCTGCTCGACATCGGCAACGAGACCACCGAACACCGATGGAGCAGGGAATTCAACCCCTCCGTCTGGCAGTCGGCCCATTTTGCTGGCAGATTATACGGACTTCCGGGCGACCAATCGCAAACCGTCATGTTCTACAGGCAGGACCTGCTCAGGAAGTATCACCTGGCCCTGCCCGCCACGTGGCAGCAGTTCTACGAGGAGGGCATCAGGCTTCACCGCCAGAACCCCAACAGATACATGGGAATCATCGACACCACAGACGTGCAGCATTATCTCTCGTTCTTCCGCATGGCAGACGCCAAACCGTGGAGCACCACGGGAACCAGCATCATCGAATTCACCCTTGACGACCCCAGGATCGCGAAGACCGCAGCCTTCATCCAACGTTGCATCGACGACGGCGTACTCAATGCCGAACCGCTTTGGGACGGCAAGTACTCCCTGCCCCATGACGGAAAATACGTGACCATCGTCTATGCCAATTGGTTCGGCAAAATCATCGCCACGTCATACCCACAGGACCGCGACCTCTGGAAAGTGGCGCTGCCGCCCGCATTCAACGACGGCAGGCTGCGCACGGCGGAGATAGGCGGCTCGATGCTCACCATCAGCTCCGGGCTGCCAAGCAGCCATAGGGATGCCGCACTCCGCTTCGTCCACTGGTTCCAAAGCGCGCCACGCTCTGTGGACATGCGCACTGCCGGCGGATACTCAGCCACCAAATATTTCGAGGAGAAGAGCAAGGCCAGCACCGAGGTCGACTCATACTTCAATCAGCCGATCTACCCGATCTACGAACAGTCCTCGCAACTGGTGAATCACAACTGGGATTGCCTACCCTTCGCATCCTACCTTGGCACGCTGTTCAAACAGAGCATGATTCCCCAACTGCGTCCGGGAATGCATTCCCCCGACGTGCTGAAATCCTGGCAAACCGACCTCATGGACTATGCCAAATCACAGGGCTTCCAAACCTTCTGAGCCATCGGCCACCACCCATTCCCGAAGCGAAAGCGTGGGGAAGGCACTGCTCCCCTCCCCCACGCTTTCGAGGCTTCGATACGGCAATGCCGTTTAGACACCGGCAACCGAAGTGGCACCGATGTTGGGCTTGGCAGACACAGGAACGCCGAAGAAGTCAGTGAGCCCCGACAGCCAATCGGAATCGGAGTTCCCCGTCACGCGAACCCCCGGGGCAATTTGGGCAAGGTCGACCACAGCGCCGTGCCCAGCGAGCGCGGAGGACGCGGAAGCCAGCCGCGCATTGCCGATATCGGAGCTCGGGTCCCCCATCAGTTGTGGATCCGCCGTGACGGCATGGGCATCGGTCGCCGGTACGGTCATTCGTGCTCCATAATATGCGTTGTTGTCAAACGTCACACCTGTGTGGCCGTCCTGGAACAGCACGCCTGCGGCACTGGTATTGGTGTTCACGAAAGCGTTGTTGACCAGATAGTGCCTGTTCGAACCCCGATAGATGCCGCTGGGGTCGCCCGAGGTCGCGAAGAAATGCACCTTGCCGTCGGAGTTCATGCTCCCGGGCGCCTGCGTGTTGTACATGAGGTTGTTGTAGACGACCTGCAGGCCGGAGTTGCCGTGGGGATTGACATAGTTGCGATCGATGTTCTCGATAATGTTGTATCGAATGATCGCAGTGCTGAACATGAAGCCGCACAGCAGAATGCCTTCACCGGAGTCATGGACGAAATTCTTCTGGACCAGGATGTTCGATGTGCCCCTGTCGGGGTCGATGCCGTTGGAGTCCGTGGCCCCGACCCGCTTGGCGAGTTCTCCAATGTCGTTGTTCTCCACATCGATGTTGTCGGACCAATACATCTCGATGCCGCACACGCCGGCACCATCGATGAGGTTGTCATCGACCTCAGCACCACGCACGCTGGTCAGATACATGGCATCCCAGCCATATTGCGTGTTTCGGTTAGTCAAATAGTTGCCCTCGACGGAAACATGGTCATGTGGCCGCCAGTCGGGATCCTCACTGACATTGCCCTTCGTGTCGGCCTTGGCCACGGCACGGTCTCCCCAACCCGGGGCCTTGTCCTGGTAGCGAGCGGTGCCCATCCCCGAGAACTGCTTGAACGTGATGTTCGCAAATGAGGTGTTGGCTATCACATTATTGAGCACGTGCGCGTAGGAGAACTACGAAACCGTTCTGCCGTCGCCCTTAAGCCCTTCAAACACAACGCCGCCAGTTCGTTTCGACCGGTCGACGCCGGCTTTGCTCACCGACCATGTCACTCCTGCGATGTCGTGAATGAACAGGTTATGGATGTTGAAACCACTCAAGGTTCCGGCGTTCTCCGCCTCGATATGCACACCTCTCAAATCGCTGGTATCAGGGTTCTGCGTGCCTGGCGTCTGCCCATTGCCTGATTGCGCTGTGAAATGGGTGGCGTCGAAACCGGACTTTTCATTGGTGATCTCGAGATTTGAGATTTCCCAATGCTGTTGGTTCCTCAGTTTGATCACATCGTTGACCACGCCACGCCCATTGAGCTTCGGCGCATTCCCGTTGCCATAGCTTGAGATGGCTATGGGGGCCGATCTCACACCGGAGCCTTTAGGACTGAGCAACGCCGAGGAGTCGGCACCTCCGGGAGCCGTCCTGTCGATTGCCGTGCTGCCGCTCCAATCGGTGTATTGATACGCTTCCTTGGCAATGCTCGACCCCTGTGCGTTCCACACGCTTCCGGCCTTGAGCAAAATGCGGTCGCCGCTTTTGAAGACCCGGCCATTAACATTATGGAACGACCGCCACGGCGTGCTTGCACTCGTACCATTGTTGGAATCGTCTCCATCAGCGGAGCTGACATAATAGGTGGTTCCCTTCCCGGTGTGCACGGAACTGTCATCGACATGCATGCATCCTTGCGCAACGACCGCACGCCCATGGTCACGCAATGCCGATTTATCCGAGAAACCGGCGGCCGATTGAACAGCCGGAACATCGTCATCGGCGTAGGCCGGCAACGCGCAACCCAACGATGCCGACACCGCCACTGCCAAGCAAACCACTCCTATCGATCTGGCATATTGCTGAATATTCCTCATCATTTCACCTCATCATCGATAAACAGGCCTCGATCCACCGCTGCCCATGCTAAACACCCATATTCCAGACGGCAGTCTCGCAGGGCCTCCATACGGCACCATTCGCCAAATATGACGCCAAGTCTAATCTTGGTCCGAATAAGGCTCCAACGACGCCGGTTGCCATAAGTTGCCGTCCCTTCGCTGGCTGAGAAACATCGCCCTCCACATGTCATCCTCCATAATCAGGCATGTGCATTCCGCCAGTCAAAATCGGCTACAGTCAGGGTGCATAACTCGCTCACCCATCCATCTTCTTATGCGCACCGCACACTATACTTTGGAATGCGTTCGCGCGGTCGGTGGCAGCAACCGCGCATCATCCCATTACATTGGGCCTAGCGGCCGTACGGACTCCTCACCTTTCCGCTGACGCAGCCAGGCCATGAAAGAAAGCCAAGGTGAACCATGAATAGATTCAGCACAGCCATCCGAGCAGCCCTTCCAAAGGGCAGGCAACGAGTCAAGACGCTGGTGGCGGCAGGCGTGGCAACGGCGTTGGGGCTCTCCCTAAGCGCATGCGGCGGGTCCGGCAGTAACAGCACCGGCAACAATAGCGCAAACGGCTCCCCCACCCTCACCTTCATGCTCGACTGGACACCGAACACGAACCACATCGGCATCTATGTAGCCCAAAAACTCGGCTACTTCAAAAACGCCGGCATCAATGTGAAAATCCTGCCGACCGCGCAGGCCGGCGCCGAAACCAGTGTGAACTCAGGCGTGGCCAACATCGGTTTCTCCAAGCTCACCGACCTCGCCAACGCCGACGCTCAGGGAGCGGACCTCAAGCTGGTCTTCGACCTGACGCAGAAGCCAATCGCACGCTGGTGCTCGCTGGCCAGCCGCAAGGATATCAAGACCCCGAAAGACTTCCAAGACAAGACATTCGTCACCTTCGGATCTGCCGAGCAAAGCGCTTCCGTGCGCCAAATGATCAAGTACGCCGGCGGCAATGGTGAGTTCAAGACCGCCACTGCAGGCACCAACACCTTCCGCACACTGACCAGTGGCAAGGGCGATTTCGCAGGCTTCTACGCCAATTGGGAGGAGGTGGAGAGCAAACTCAACGGGCCTGCCTTGAACTGCTTCGCCGCCGACCAGTGGGGTGTGCCCGGCAATCCCGATCAGCTCGGATTCGCCGTGAAGAACTCATGGCTCAAGAACAAAACCAACGCCACAAACGTGCGCAAGTTCGTACAGGCCGCGCAGAAGGGATATGACTACGCGCTGGCCAATCCAGACAAGGCCTCCGACATACTCGTCGAAGAGACCCACACCTCGCACCTCGACCCGAAGCTCACCAAGGCCTCGATGAAGACCATCATCAAGAACAACTTCTGGACCACATCGGAAAGCGGGTCCAAGCACATGCCCGGCACTGTGAACACCGCAGAAGGCCAAAAGTACCTCGACTTCCAGCAGGCGGCCGGCACCTACACAGACAAGGCGCACAAGAAGCTCGCCCGCGCCCCGCAGGCCAGTGAACTGAGCACCAACGAGTTCCTCAGCAAGCAGTAGGTGAGGACTCGACCTTGTGCAGTTTGCATATTTTGGGCAAAAATCATGAAAAGCTGCAATCCTAAAGAAAGCGACAAAATCTTGCGGAGTGGGCCAGAATCCATACGAAATGAGCCCAATCGACAAGAAATGAGCAGAATTGACAAGAAATGAGCAGAAATCCACTCATTTTGCCGCTCGTTTTCATTCAGAGGGGACTTTTGAGGCGAATCTGGGATCTCGGCAATCCCAAATGGCGGAATTCCAACATTTATGTTTTTTGTCTCACTAAAGATCCGCGGAAAAGTCCCCTCTGAACGAAATGATTGATCAGAATTCAGGCAAATCAGTTGATGCGAAGCTCAAAATAGTCGAAATGGGCGGCGAATTTCATTCCGCGAGCACTTCACCTATCGAGATCGATGAGGCCAAGAATGCAGAACAGCGAAAATCCAACGATTGAGCTCCCAAAAACGCTGCAGTTTCCTCTGAACAGCACTCATCGAATGCTCACGGAATGAAAACAGCGTGATAACGGACATGGAAATCATCAAATATCGGGGCAAACCTTCAACGAGGACGAAAGAAATCAATATGCATCTCAATCGCAAGCAACGCGAACACTGGTGGAGCAAGGCGCTGCCGCCAGCCATCACCATCGGCGCCGTACTGGTGCTCTGGCAGGTGGCAGTGAGCGCCAAATGGGTGCCTGAGCAGTCGCTCGCATCCCCCTCCGACATTGCCGTCTCCATCGGCCAGACCTGGGCGGACCTGGCGAATGCAGCCGCCATCACTACGTTTGAAGCGGTAAGCGGCTTCCTCATCTCCATAGCGGTCGGTGTAGCGCTCGGCATGGGACTCTACGTTTCAAAGGCGATGCACCGCGCCATATACCCGCTACTCGTTGCTGCCCAGACCATCCCCATCATCACCATCGCCCCGCTGTTCATGATCTGGTTTGGTTTCAACGTCGCCGGTAAGATTGTTCTGGTTGCAGTGTTCAGCGTGTTTTCCATTGCTGTGGAAACCTCGCGCGGGCTCACGGCAGTGCCTGACTTCTACGAGGCGGTGGCGCTGACCTGCGGGGCCGGGCGCACTTGGACGCTGTTCCACGTCAAACTTCGGGTGGCCGCACGTCAGATTTTCAGCGGCATTCGCATCAGTGCGGCCTATGTGTTCGGCACCGCGGTGACGGCCGAATACCTCGGCGCCACCAATGGCTTGGGGGTCTGGCTGCAGGGAGCGTTCAACTCGTTCCAGACACCCATGATCTTTTCCGCCACCCTTGTGGCGGTGATGCTGACCGCAATATTGCTCGCGCTAGTGGGGCTAATGGAAAGAGTCATGCTTGGGCCTGCCAGTGACGACAGCGCAAAGACCTTGGACGAGAGTGAAGAATAGACGCACCACGCCTTAGTCAGCAACCGCCTGCTCTTTGATAAGAAGACAAGCATATATTCCCGCGAAGCATTGCCTCAGGGCGGAACGTGAAGGTAGCGTGCACATATTGGTGGAAATGGTACACCATCACGATTGAGGCAATATTATATTCGTTAGCATTCGGGGTTCAAAGGCAGGAGCGGCATCATGGTACGAACGCCAAAGTCGGTCGAGTCAGTCGAACCCGCTCAACTCCAAATGCGCAAAACGCATGGGATGCATATCACCGGTCTGGAAGCGATCAAACGGTTCTACATGGAATCGACAATTCCATGGGCGATCCACGCGCGGTGAATTCTGGTGGCCAAGGCTGTTCACCTTAGGTGTGGCAGGTGCGATCTACATCATTGGATCAATGTTCTATAAGCATTTCGACCGTATCGAAGATTACACCAGCACCGAACGATGCAACCTGATCACAGTTACGGTACTTGCTCTGTGGGCGCTTCTCAATCTTGTGCCGACACTTTCAGTCAGCGTGCGCCGTCTGCTTGACGCAGGATATTCCAAGCGAATGCTGGCCCTCCCCTACGGTTTCTACGCAGCGAGCATCGTTGTCATCATCGTTGCCCTGATCTGTGCCAAAATCTCCCTGGAGGCTCCGGATACTGAGGGCACAAACGGCAACACCCTAGGGGCGGTGGCGTTCGTCATCTTGGGTGGCTACGCATATCTCATATTCACCAGCGTCGGCGTTGTATGCGAAATCCTACTGATGATTGGCAAAACACACCCAACGAAACATTGAGCCGCAACAAGTAGATGCTCGGCGAGACGCCAATGATACAAGCATTTCTGCACCCGCGAGCACTGAAGAATTTCAATATATGGCATGTGCAATGCGGGCAACCGTTTATTCACATTGAACGGTGGCACATACATCAGGGAATACAAGCAGTATAATGAAAGTGTTTAGGCATTACGAATATAACAAATATACCTACGCCACATGGCAGGTTGGCGGCGCACGCGTAGTTACCGCATTCGACCGAAAGGCAGCATGAACGACCCTAATATGAATATGAATGGCGCACCGGCGCCGAACCCAGCATTCATTCCGCAGATTTCCCTGGAGCTTCCGCACTACGGTTGCTCATTTATAGAGTCCATCAAACGCTTCTTCCTCAAGTACATTGTGTTCAAGGGCCGGGCTTCCCGCAGCGAATTCTGGTATGCCCAGCTGTTCCTCGCTTTGGTGGCTTTTGTGGCTACCTTCCTTGAAGGCGTAGTAGGAGGAGGGTTAAGGAGTTTGATCTCAGTGCTTTACGGAGTGTGGCAACTTGCCGTTCTTGTGCCCAACATCTCCCTGAGCGTGCGTCGACTACATGATTCAGGCAAATCCGGTGGCTGGTGGTTTGCGGCATACGGTCCGATATTCGGTGGAATCATCTTGATGGTGGCAGGCATAGGCACCGCCGCAATCACGATGGTTCTCCACCCCGACACCAACTTCGGCACACCCGGCGTCGGGAGTGTGATGATTCTCGTCATCGGATTGATTGCCTATGTCGCAGGATTCATCATTTATATTCTGCTCATGGTGGCCCACTCAAAGCCTGAGGGAGCCCGATTCGACGCTCCTGTAACTTCCCTCCCTAATGCCATGTATGGTTATACTGCAGGGATGCAAAGCCAACCGAACTACGGGTCGCAGCAGCCTATGGGGCAGCAGTATCCGACAAGCCAAGGAATGCCACCGACACAACAGATGGGGCAGCCGCAACAACCCACATATCCGCAAGGCCAGCAACAGCAGCCCGCCGGTGCCTGGCAGCAACCGTTCCAGCAGAATCCCGGCAATCCACAGCAGTCTTACGCTGCCGAACAACCGATGAACCAGCAGGTTCAGCCACAGGCAACGTATCAGCCATCGGAACAAGCACAACCTCAGCCACAGCCTTACCAGCCAATGCAACAGCCATTGCAAACTGACCAGCGTTCCACGGCCGGATATCCCTTCGAATCTGGACAGACATCATCGCAATTCCCGACATCCACTCAAAACAATGCTCCCGAATCCCAGGAAGGATCTCCTTACTACTACCCGGAACAAGAGCAAGATGCCCAACAGACTCATCAGACGACAACACCATCTACGGACAATCCACAATCCGGAGATCAAGGAAACGAATTCAAGCAGGCTCATGAAAACCACAGCGGTGGCTTAGAACAGTGATTCAACTGAAAATAGAAGTGACCATCTGAAACCATCAGGCCTGGGACAATGAGGCTTTGATGGCAATACAGACTCAATCAGTGGGCTCCCCATAGCAACATATTGTGCTATGGGGAGTCTTATACGATGACACATAAGAGTCGGGCACGCATGTGCAAAACTAGATTATTGCTAGAAACCATATCTACGAACCAGACTAGTTCTTTTTACAATTAGGTTTTCGGTTTGGCACTGTGCTCTTCAACCTCTTGAGCTCGCTCTTTGCCTCCCTCAGTGCAAACTGAAGGACAGGAAACATCATATTGTCTTGTTGCACAGCATACACAAGCATGCATACACGTGCCTTCGGCAAGCCGAACGCTTAAGAAGCCTTTATTTATAGACCGAACTTGAGCATGCCGTCCGCTTCTGCGAATCGAATTCTTTGCGTCAAAAGACCCTGATACCGTTACAAATCAACCGGCTCTTTATTCGGGTCTTCCGGAATATCCGCAAACTTGGCGGCAAGCTTGGCTTTCTTCTCTTTTTCTTCCTTCTCCTCAGCGGCTTTCTTTGCTGCTTCGGCATCGTAAACCACTTCATCATAGTGATGTTGCCACTCCTTGGCAGCCAAGGGAGCCAAAATAGACGTCACGTGCTGCACTATTTCTACATCATTCTGCACTGCCCCGTCACCGACATACACATTCACCAGTCTCAGTAAATCATCAGGCTGCAATGCCAGACGTGGCAATGAGAGCCTTTCACACAGCTCATTGGCGTACAGCGGCAAAGGAGCGCTTCGACGAGCCAACACCTGAGTCGCATCAGCGTCCTGAGCGGCTGAATCCTCACTGAGGATTCCAAGCAATTCGGCATAGGCTACACAGACCAGAGAAAATCGCTGAGACACGGACTCCACGTCCGCACTCTGCGCCCCTTGGTTTCCCTCGTGGGTGCCTGTGCCGATCAGCGTCTCAACAGTCTGAAGCGCGTTGGAGATTTGCGTAACGGCTTGCCCACTCCAGCTCACTTTCATGTCCCCGGCACCGGCCATGATCTGCGTTGTATCGCCACTTTCGAAATAGTCTGCCATTTGCTCATAAGCCTCGGTGACATCCACAAGCACAGCGACTTCGGCATCAGGCCTGCCCGGAATGCTCTGGGCGCCATCGTACACAAATTCGGCATCGGCCATAGGAACCTCAGTACCTAATATCAGTTGCGCCACGGCACGTGTAACCCGCACCTGAAGCGTCTCAGCATATTGCACGTCATTTGCCATGCGAATGGCTTCCTGCAATGGCCAAAGGCCAATCAGCTTTGCCCCCACCTTCGCTGCATTGCGCACTTCCGGCAGCATTGCAACCTGCCCCAACATACCAGTTTCAATCTGAAACGACATAACCGCTCCCTCGCCAATCACGGCCTCAACTTTGATTCTGCGTCTATTCTATCTCAACCCTTCAGCACGTTCGGCACGAGCGACTGTAAAGCGAGCTACCTCACATCCTTAGCCGGATCTGTATAAACAACGCTGACGACCTTGCCGGTTTTGCTGTTGTATGTGATCGAGGTTATGGAGGCGAGCGCCGTATGACGCAACAGCATATTGTGCTCCGGCCGACCGGTCTCCAACAAATGCCTGTAACTCCATATAGGCGATTCATGACTCACGACAATGACCTGTTCACCTGGATGATGTTGCACCGTTTGCTGGGCGAAATCCGAAACTCTGTCAGCAATGCTCTGATAGCTCTCTCCCCAGCTTGGGCGCCAAAGATTACACACAAGTTTCAAATTACGAGGCCTCCATAACGCACCAGCGCCGTGGCCTATACGTGTGCCCCGAAAGTCGTTGCCGGCCTCGATGAGCCGATCGTCGGTCTTGATTGTAAGAAGAGGCTCACCCAGCTCAACTCGTCTGCCATTCAACTGCGAAAGAATGGCCTCAGCGGTTTCACGCGTGCGCTCAAGCGGCGAAGAATACACGGCCACAGCCTGGCTCATTTGCCTATCGGCTACGATATACCGAGCCGTTGCCTCAACCATGCGCTGCCCAAGTGCGGAAAGATGGAACCCTGGCAGCCGCTCATATAGCAGATGCTCAGGATTCTCCACTTTCCCGTGCCTGACAAAATGCAATGTCGTGGTTTGAAGCTGGCCATCCCCTCTGGATACGCGCGGAGCCTGCAAGTCTGAGCCCGACGATGGATTATCAGTAAAAGGTGTATCCGTCATTGCATGCTCTCACTTCCAACCCTTGGGCGTATGCTCAATCGACCAAATGCCGAGTTTGTGCGAGAACGCGTTTTCCCCGGCACTACTGACGGGCTCGGCAGTGCCGTCAGTTGCCTGAGGAACGCCCGAAGCCCCATCATCGGAAACATGGGCGGCGCCTTGTGCAAAACCAGCAGAATCCGTTGTCCGCTTCGCCGCTGCCATACCTGTTTTCGCGGAAGCAGCGCCAACACCAGCGACGCCTGCATTCGCGCTGCTCGTGGCATCGAGCAGCCACTTGCGGATGATGAAGTTCCAGACAGCCACCACCACCGTGGCGATGAGCTTGCCGATGTTGGTGCGCAGGGTGTACATGCCATGCTGCGATATCATCGCGCCGGGACCCATGCCCAAGGTGCTGGCCCAAATGATGAGCTCGTTGATTCCCAAACCGATGACCGACGAGACGAGGAAAATAAGCGCCTCCATCCAGCGCGCCATGTCGTTGCGATGCACAAAGACGTATTTCATGCTTGCCCAATAGTTGAATACCAGCGAGACCAAGAACGAAATGGTGCTTGCCACCACGTTGTGCAGATGCACCAGCAGCAGAAGGTTCATCACCCCCTCATCAATGACGAAGGCGATGACACCCACAAAGCCGAATTTCACAATCTGTTCAAACAATTTCTTCATAATCCACCATTTAACTCCCTGCCATTGTCAGGAAGCCTCACGACTAGGCATCCCAAAACATCAAAACCGTTCAGAGGGGACTTTTACAGATAATGGACGTATCCGTTTTGCAAAATGCGTTGAAAAATCGCCATTTTTGATTTTCAACGACACAGTAGAGCCATCAAACAGCCCCCTCTGAACAACCGTTCCTGCACAGAACCTCGCCTTGAGCGGCATCACTGCACAATCCTGCTGAATACCTCACACAATCTTGGGCATCGGGGTGGTCAAGCTCGTCGTAAGGTTGACGTGAAGCACGCCGGCACCAAAGTGAGGCTCCACCTTCTTCAACGTCACCGTACGTTCGGACTCGGGCGCGGAATCGTTGTCGGTCATGGTGGCAGGCGACTTCACCGCAAGGAAGGCGAGATCATCGATGTCAGCGCCCGCCTTGCTGCACAGCTGGCGAGCGCTTTCCAATGACTCCTCGAATCCAGGCTTTTCCATCACACGCTCGGCAGACACACCGTAGGCATGAGCAGCGACCCACTTGGCGTTCTCCACCACGTCCATGCCCTTATGGCTGTACTGTAGGCTGCCCGAGCTTGTCGAACCAGCCGCAGCTGTACTGCCAACACTTGCACCTTCACCATCACTGCCGGCACTTGCAATATCAGCATCAGCTCCATGAGAGCCGGCATTAGCACCGCCTAACGCAGCCACGAAGCCGTCGAGCTGCTCGGTCAGCGCCAAGCCGCCGTCGCGGAAGAGGTTTCCGAGAATGGGCTTACGGAAACCGAGCGAAGAAGCAGTCACTTTAAGCGAGTCGATCTGATCGTCCTCGCCATCCCAGAGATTGACCAACGGGAACGTAGGAATCCCGAGCTTTTCCAAGCGGTTCACATGGAATGGGTAGCGCCACTGCAGCGCCGGATCATCTCGCCACGTGGAAGCACGCGTGACCACTACTGCGGCGGCAGGCCACTGTGCGCCGAACTCGCGGCAGGCGATGTCAAGCCACTTCTGGGCGCCGGCATCAGCACCATAGCCGGCCTCCACCACAACCACGTCGTGCAAGGCACAAGCCATTTCAACGGAAATAAGGGTGGGAATGCCCAGCGAAACATTGGCGAAAGGTCCTCCGTGCACATAGACCGGAGAGCCATTCATCGTCTCTGTCTTCGCCGGCTTCACCGCGTCGCCCAGGATGCCTGTGACGCGCCAAAGATCGATGAATTCACCGAACCGTACTGGCCTGCCGTCCTTCGTACCTGCCACCATGGCCGCCACGCGATCGCTGATTTCGTCCATCGAGCGCGAAAGCACCACAATCTGCATCAGCTCGCAGGTCGGGGTGAGCACCACGCGTTCGGGGACATCGCCCTTGCCGCGGTCCACAGCAATCTGACGCAGCGAACGGCTTGGCACTTCAGAGACACGCGGCACCAGGATTGTATCAATCAGCCCATCGTCCACGGCCTTCTCGGCAAAGGACACGAGCAGGTTCTGCGCGGCTTCGATGGCACCCATCTCGCCGGTCAAGCCCCAGTCAATCAGCTCGGGGTGCATGAGCGATGCCTTGCCGCCTCCCGAAGCACCGCCCTTGGAACCGGCCGCAGTGATGCCCATGCTCGGCTGACGAAGCACCGCCGTGGCATCCACGCCGCGAGCGCGCAGCGCATCGATCAGCGCAATGGTGGTGGTGGTCTTACCCTCCCCACGCGAGGCCTTGAGCGGGGTATCGGCGGTGACAAGCACCACTTTCCCGTGCTTGCGCGGTTCGGCTGAATCGGCCTTGAGCCTGTCAAGATAGCCGAATGCGTCAATTTTCTGGACCAACCCGTACTGCGTGGTGAATTCGTCGATCAGTGCCATGCCATTGCCTTTCTTTATGAATGCTCTACTCAGCATACCTTAGATTGATACTGTTTTGTTTATTTAAACCAACGCCTCTGGAAATGTTCCTGCGCGCGAAACAATGATTGATACCCTGTTGATAAGGATGACCAGACACGCCCAGAATGTGGATAGCTCATTAGCATTTGACCACATACCCATGTTCAAATTAGTATTCAACCTTACACATCCTTAGCCTATTCATATCGTTACACATCTATACGTAGTCAGGGAGGTGAAAAATGAACAGCTGGTGGCAGTGGGTCGCCTGGCTTTCAGGCCGTGCCGCCGAAATCACCACTATAGTCGGCATCATTGTGGCTGTGGTCACCTATCGCAAGTCCGTGCACGACACCAGCAAAGCCAACCAAACGCAACTAATGCGCAACTCCATGGACGTTATCGGAATGTTCAATGACACTTTTCTACCGCAGCTGGAAACTTACCAGCGAAAATTTGAAGCAGAATACCAAGTCTTACTCAACAGCTTTGTGCAAACCGGAACATCCCAAATCGACGACTTTCCCGACCACCCGATTCCGGATTCTATGAAAGACATGCTTATAGTTCAAACTCAGGGAAGAGCTGGAATTCATGTTCTGTTTTCCGAGCTCGAACAACTTTGCACATATATCCGTTGCGATCTGATGCTTGACGATATCGTCTATCCTGTAATTCATCATGAATTTCTCGAATTCATCGGTAAAAGTCAAATGTCATTAAGTCTCGAAACAACCGATGAAACACCGCTCATCGGCATTCACTTCACTGTGGAAAAGTGGAAAAACAAGTCGAAAGCAACTAATATATGAAGCATAACCCTGCACTACTGTAATATTTGAAACTTTATCCAAAACATAAACTTGAGGAGGCCACGTTGAAAGCCTTGGACAACGCTGAAGACTCTGATGATACACAGCAACGTATAAACGAGTTCTACGAAGAAATGGAAAAGAAAATCTATGCGGATACTAAACGCGAATTTGAGGCACGTCGCAAAGAGACCCATGGGGTCAACATTCTCGCCGATTACTATAAATCTCTGTATGGTATCCCACTGAATACTAAGAACTAAGATAATGCTGGCACAAGGCCAATCAAAACTGTTTGAAGCTCATCAAATACACAGAATAATTATAAACAGGAGTAGACTGCCTGGCGCGAATAGCAACTACCTAGCTAAGATCAGCTACCTGGATAAAAAGGAGCCGGTTACTTCCGCAGCCTTATAGTCGAGACCGCAGAAGTAGCCGGTTCCTCATTATCTCCGCTTTGAGGCCAATTAGTTATCGGAGCGATTGAATCCATTGGACATCCGCATGCTCACGGTGTAGAGCACCTCATTGAGCAGCTCATCGGTCTCCGACTTGAGCGTGGCAGCGGTGGCATCGTTGGCGACGGCGAGCACTTCTCTAATCTCCGGATTGCGAGTGGCGGTAATAATCTCGTCGGGAGTGATGGGTTCCACGTCCCCCTCAAAATCTCCAGCCTTGATCTTAGCGTGCGCCAGCTTCTCAGCATTGGTGTCACGGCCACCGGCCAGACGGCCGACCTGCCCGTCTGTGGCCGCCACCATACGGTGTGCCATACTGCCCGTCTTCTCCTGGTAACGTTCCACGGCGTTCGCGGTCTCGTCGAATGCGGAGTTGCACAACGCAGCAATAATCCGGTTGACCCAATAATAGTTTTCTGAAGTCACTCGGGTGGAGGTGCTCTCCAGATATTCCGGGGTGCGATCGACATTCGGGTAGAACGGCATCAACGTATTGAACGGGTTGGAGCCATAGGAAATCCACTGGATGGCGCGATTCGACTGCGGGCAATACGGACGAATCTGCATCAAGGACAGCTGACTCTGACGGTTGATGCCGATGGTGCGATACATGTGATGCGTATGTTCGTCGCCCTTGTGGCCGTAAGGGTCAAACGGCGTACCTTGGTAGTGCGAACTGAGCACGTACTTCACGTCCTCAATGGTCACCTTGCACTCAGGCTGACGTGCCCACGGAATGTCGTTCGATTCCGGCGTATGATCCGCCTCTGGTCCGTCCCAAACCTCATCATAAGGGTTTAGGAAGCGCTGCATGTACCATGCGCGCGGGGTATTGTAGACGTGGTCCGAATCCGAATGCGAACCAAAGGCATCGCGTGGGTTGAACGGCGAACTGGGTTCTACCGCCAAGTCAAGGTGGTTGGCTTCGATGAACTCCTTCAAATCAGACGAGCACATGTGCTCCTGCTTGTCGCCGAACGCATCGGTGAGGTCAAACTCATCGATGCCAAGCTGATTGGGCATGGTCACATATGACTCGTCCGGCACCTTCTTGGCGATCCAGTGGTGGCCACCCACCGTCTCAAGCCACCAGATCTCGTTGACATCAGAAAACGCCACACCATTCATCTCGTACGTGCCATACTGCTCCAGCAGCGCACCCAAACGCTCCACACCCTCACGAGCCGTTTTGATGTACGGCAGCACGATGGTGAGGAAATCCTCCTCACCAATGCCGCCAGCCACCTCAGGCACATATCCGGAATCACCTTCCTTGCCTTTGGCAGGCACGAGTTCCACAAATGGATCGGCGCCGAGCACACGCTCATTGGTGGTCAGGGTCTCGGTGGCGCTCATGGCCACGTTCGCCTCGTTGACACCGGCCTCACCCCAGATGCCATCTTTGGTGTCTGCGTTGGGCATGGAGGTGTATTGCAACGGATTATCCGGCAAATCGAACTCAACATGGCTCAAAACGCTGCGATAATGCCGAGGCTGATCGCTGGGGCGAACAACAACAAATCGCTTGGGATTGAACTCCCCATTCGCCGAATCCTCGTTGCGAGCGATGATGGTGGAGCCGTCGTAGCTCGCATCCTTACCTACTAAAAGGGTGGTGCAACCCATAGTCTTACTTCCTTTGCACTTCTATTTTTCCAATATGCCATTACGCGCTGCCGTCATCTGCAGATTCGCCTTGGTGAGACCCAAGTATATTTGTTCTGCATATAGCTGGCGGCGGATACAACAGAATTTTGTGGATGATGATTAATCATTAGATTCTACAGTCTCAGAGAAATCAACAATTACAGCGATGAAGCGGGAGCCTCACCAGCTGAATTGCTATTTAGCGGGATTACCCGTCAAAACAATCCCTGAAGCGTCGAGAGGACCGGAATAACGGTCAATGGCATGTTCCAGCTCATTGAGCCAGAAGCCTTGTCTGAGCCCTGGCAGCGGCTCAGCTGTAGCCCAAACAGCCAGCTCATAGCCATGCGGCTTGTCCGGAGGAGTGGGCCCATTGTAATGCATGGTCACAGCGGGATCGCTAGCCCCCACGAATTTGCTGGCAGCGGACGTACGCCCTTGCAATGCTTCCGGAATCATTGAGGGCAATGTCCTTGAAAAATCAGGAGGAATCTGCAAAGCCTGCGAATCGTTGAAATCATACATGAGCGCATCCACCGGCACGTTCGCTACAGCCCAGTGAATCCAAGCAAATCCGCAGACCGGAATGGAATCGGGGTCAACAAGCTGCCAGTGAAGGTATTGGGCTTGTGGACTCAATGAATCGATGTCGAATGGGAACGACACCACCGGCGTGCCGTTAATCTTGTCCGCCAACGCGGCTGCACCGGTGTATGCATCGGGTATAACCTTGAAATCAGCTAAAATCCTCATGCTTCAAGTATCGCTCAGCGCTGTGACGAGCCAGATTCCCACCACTCGTCACCACACATGAAAACTCCTGCTGGATTTGGTCTTGCAAGACAGAAGGACTGTCGACTCAAGGAATCAGCGCACAAAACAGGGCCTCGAAATCCAAAAGCTGGTTGCCGTTCCCGTTCAAGCGGCGGCGGGCAGTGGCAACGGCATCCATACGCTGCACGGCGGCCTCACACGTAAGTCGAACTGATAAGTCGGTTATAGCGCTTCGGTTTTCAAGGTTCACCAAACCCGCAGCACTTTCGGCATCGTTCTGAATCACCGAAACATCCCGATAGATGCTGGCAATGGTGTTGAGCGCGCGGTCAAGCACATCGCGGCTACGGCGAGTGACGCGCCGCTTGACTTCGTCCTTTTTGCCAATGGCATTGAAGGCACCACGCAGCTGCGAGGGAATGCGGTCATCGTCGCTCAAGCCGTTGTCACTACGGAACGCCCGCTCCTGAGCTGCGACTTGCTTTTCGATATCAACCTGCGCCTGAGACTTGGCATTGTCGATCAGCCGATCGGCCAGTAACACGGCGTCCGAGGCACGAGCGAGGGAAAGCACGGCTACAACCAAATTGTCGCGATCATGCAACACCCGCAACGGATCAAGTTCCGCCGTACTTTGCTTGCGACTTTTGGCTCCGGACTTAGCTGCAGACCGCCCCTTGCCCCTGGCTCTCCGCACGGTGCCACTCTGGTTCCATGCGCCCTCATTGCGACCTTCTGAACCCTTGACTGTCTGCCCAATGCCGCTCCGGCTGGCACCAGTGCCAGCATCTGTACCACCGGTAACACCGTCCAACCCATTTCCCTGAACACCGGCATAGAGCTTTGCCACACCGATATGGCCCTCGGAAAGCCTAGCGGCACGACTGGCGAGCGCAGGCTCGACTCCATACTCCGAATGCAGATACTTCGCCACATCGGCACTCTGCGGTATCGCCAGATTGACCACACGCGTGCGCGAACGAATGGTTGGCAGCACATCCTGGGCACTCGGTGCACAGAGCAGCCAGATGGTGTGAGGGCTGGGTTCCTCAATCTCTTTAAGCAACACGTTGGTGGTGCGCTCCAACATGCGGTCCACGTCCTCGATGATGATGATGCGCCACGGCGAGATGCTTGGAGTCTGCTCCGAAGCCTCGATGAGGCCACGCACTTCATCAATGCCAATGGTCACCTTGTTGGTCGTCAGAACCGTCACATCCGGGTGAGTGCCGGCAAGCACCTCACGGGTGACGCGGGTGGGCTCGTCACTCAGCCCATGGTCTGGGCTCTCGAGCGCAGCAGCGAACGCTTTAGCCATATTCGAACGACCAGACCCCGGAGGGCCGCAAATGAGCCATGACTGGGCGAGCGCCTTTGGGTCGCCAGCGGCGATGGCGCTCAATTGCGCAACCACACGGTCCTGCCCGACCATCGCGTTCCACACGCTCATTGCACCCTCTCTTCCTGCGTCCACCACCACTTACGCATCTTGCGCCGCTTACCGTTTACTCCCATCATACGGGGTTGGAGATATTGCGGCGGAACCATCTGCAATATTGTTGTTTCGAGCCGCACCCCTGAGGCCCAGCGGATTAAATCAACGCAGCGACTAACGCAGCAATGCACTGAGATCAGACTTAATCGTCTGCCACACCGCATCGACGCCCTGCGAGGCATCGACCACGCGGAAGCGTTCAGGCTCCTCACCCGCCAAATTCAAAAACTCCTCGCGCGTGCGCTCCTGGAACTGCAACCCTGCCGACTCCATTCGGTCTGCACTATGCGTCAGACGGCTATGCGCAGCCGCAGGGTCCATGTCAAGCAGGTACGTACGCGCCGGCATGAGACCGTTCGTGGCCCAAAGGCTCAAGCGCCGCACATCCCCCACCGTCAGTTCGCGGCCACCAGCCTGATAGGCCAGCGAAGAGTCGATGTACCGGTCGGAAACCACCACGGCATTGCGCGCAAGCCCCGGAGCGATGACCTCCGCCACGTGCTGGGCCCTGTCCGCGGCGAACATCAGCGCCTCGGCGCGCGGCGCAATATCGGCAGATTCATTGGCGCAGGCTGCATCCTGGGCATCGCCGTGCTCCCGAAGCAGTAATTCACGCAACTTCTGCCCCAACGCTGTGCCACCCGGCTCACGCGTCACCACGACCTCTCGCCCCTGTGACTCTGCATAGCGCCTCAGACGCTCCACCTGTGTGGTTTTTCCAACGCCGTCCACGCCTTCAAACGAAATAAACAACCCACTCATACCTCAAGGTTAGCGCGCGAGCTGAATCTGGCTGAAAGCCAGCATCCTCAGGCGTTTGCAGCCGCTTCCGCCATCGAAGGACATGAAACCGTAAGGTATGCCACGATTGTAGTCTGAACCGTTATCACTGCCTTATCCGACAGGCCGAATGGTTAAATTATGCAATTTTGTGTTATTCTGTTTTCGATAGCTACGCGCATAGAAACGCAGAATACTATCGATTTGTCACAGTATCACAGTAGTTGATGCTGCACGTTTACAAGGAGGAAACATGACATCGCCTCATGATTCGTCAGACATACCAGACGACTCACACCACAAGAAGGCCAATTCCCAGCCAATCGACAAGGCAAACGACTCAGTGTCGCCCAAAGAAAGCACAGACCAGGCCGCTGACCTCAACCTGCGCACCAAAACAGGGCGCAAGAACTTCTGGGTCAACATCGTTTCGGTCTGGCTGGGCACCACAATGGAATATGTTGACTTTGCACTGTACGGATTGGCAGCAGGCCTGGTGTTCGGCGAGCTCTTCTTCCCTGGCCAGACCCCGGTGATCGCCCTACTCTCCTCATTTGCCGCCTACGCGGTTGGCTTCATCGCACGCCCCATCGGGGCGTTCGTGCTCGGTCGCGTCGGCGACAAACACGGCCGTAAGTTCGTCATGGTGTTCACCGTGCTGCTCATGGGCGTCTCCACCACGTTGCTCGGGCTCCTGCCCACCTACCAGCAAATCGGCATATGGGCACCCATTCTGCTCATCCTCTGCCGTGTCACCCAAGGATTCGGCGCCGGCGCCGAACTTTCGGGCGGCGCTGTGATGCTGTCGGAATACGCCCCGGTCAAACACCGCGGGCTGGTGGCCTCGCTCATCGGAGTCGGCTCCAACACCGGCACGTTGCTGGCTTCCGGCGTGTGGCTGCTGGTGTTGATGCTTCCCCACGACAAACTCATTGCCTGGGGCTGGCGCATCCCGTTCCTGCTCTCCGTGCTCATTGCCCTGTTTGCCGTCTATCTGCGTAAGTCCATGCAAGAGACTCCGGCCTACCTGGCCTACCAGGAGAAGCGCAAGAAGGAAGCGAACATCCTATCCGCCTCAGAGCAGCAACACCAGGATGAACCGGAGGCACAGACAAAGCACAACAAGGGCTGGAAGGCCTTCTTCGTCATGCTTGGCCTGCGTATCGGAGAAAACGGCCCTTCATACCTTGCCCAAAGCTTCCTGCTCGGCTATGTGGTGACGCTCGGTGTCAAGAAGTCCGTGCCCACCACCGCCGTCATGATCGCCTCCATCCTCGGATTCGCGGTCATCCCGTTCGCCGGATGGCTCTCCGATAAGTTCGGCAGGCGCATCGTCTATCGCGTCTTCTGCATTCTGCTGGTCATCTACGCCTACCCGGCATTCTGGGCACTGCAGACAACAAATCCAGTGGTGGTGAGCGTCGTCATCATCATCGGCATGTGTCTGGGCTCGCTGGGCATCTTCGGGGTGCAGGCAGCCTACGGCGTCGAGCTCTTCGGCATCAAATACCGCTACTCCCACATGGCCATCGCCAAGGAGCTGGGTTCGATTCTCTCCGGCGGCACCGCACCAATGATCGCCTCCGCCCTACTGGCGGCAACCAATTCATGGGTACCTCTGGCCACCTACTTCTGCATCATGGCGGCCATCGGCCTGATCACCACCTTCTTCGCACCTGAAACACGTGGAAGGGACCTGACACTCGTCGATGATGCCATATAAGCCTGCAATATGAGCAAACGACCAACGCGAGACGACGTGGCGAGGGCTGCAGGCCTTTCCACAGCCTCAGTGAGCTATGTGATCAACAACGGCCCACGCCACGTCTCCGACCAGACCCGAGCCAAGGTGCTGGCAGCCATCAAATCCACCGGATACCGGCCCAATGGCATTGCACAATCATTGGCTCACGGCAACACCAACACCTTCGCCCTGTTGGTGACCGACATGACCAATCCCTTCCTTTCCCAAATAGCCCAAGCGTTGGAACGCAGTCTGTTTGCCAAGGGAAAGACACTGCTCATTGGGGACTGCGGGGACGACGCCAGCAGGCAAATCGAGCTGCTTGAGGCCTTCCAACGTCAGCAAGTGGCGGGGCTGGTCTGGTACGGCGTCGACCAGCCGCTGCCGCTGGACGCCATCGCGGACTTTCCCGGCACCGCCGTGCTGCTCAATCAGCCGAAAGGCTACGTCAGCGGCAATCAGAGCGGCCGCCGTATACGCGTTGCCGTGAGTGAATTCGACGAGGCGCGAATAGCCACATCACATCTGCTTTCCCACGGCTATAAGCACCCTTGTATGGTGTGCGGGCCTAAGGAACGCCTTAATTCCCGCGAGCGCATCCGGGGCTGGCGCGAAGCCGTTAAGGAGGCCAGCCTTGAAGAAGGTGACATCATCACCGAACCCTATACACGCCGAGGCGGGTATGACGCGGCGGCACAGGTGAGCGCGAACACGGATGCCATATTCGTCTCCAACGAACTGCAGGCCATCGGCATGCTCGCCGGCCTCCACGACGCCGGACGCGATGTGCCTCGCGACATCGCTCTGGTTTCGATGAATGGCACCTTAGGTTCGAAATACCTCATTCCGGCGCTGACCACGGTGACGCTGCCCCACGAATCATTGGCGATGAACATCGCCGAGATCCTCACCCAGGGCACGCAAGACGACAGTGGCGATGTCATTGCGGTGGAACCACAATTGGTCATCGGACGCAGCTGCGGGTGCCACGAATCAACAACGCGCAGCTCAAAGACACTGTCAAAAAAGGAACTTCATGCAAACCAATATTCCATTGATCATTGACTGTGACCCAGGCAACAACATTCCAGGAGCCAACGTCGACGACGCCATCGCTCTGGCCTACGCCGCGCTCAATCCTGACATCAATCTGGCCTCCATCTGGACGGTGTTCGGCAACACCACATCGGACCTGGGCTACTACAGCGCCACGAACCTGCTCCAGTCCATCGGAGTCAACAATGTCACAGTGCTGCGTGGCGCTGACGGGCCACAGACCGGGGACCGGCAACATTGGATTGACAACAGACTCAACTCCGCCGCCTCGAATGATGCACCATTGACCTGGCGCAGCGAAACGGAGGCGAATTCGCCGGCAACTCAGGCTGCAATGTCAAGCGTTCCGCCGGTCAGCCAGCCAGAGGACCTTGCACAAGACATTCTGCGCCACAACGGCCCAGTCGACGTTGTAGCCATCGGCCCGATGACCAACATTGCCTCGTTGATTACCTCGCAGCCCAAAGCAGCGGCAGCCATTCGTTCAGTCTATGCCATGGGCGGCGCCATTGGGTTCGGCTCCCTCGTCGACACCAATTTCGCCGTCGACCCCCAGGCTGCACGTACCTTGCTGGAATCCGGAATCCCGATGACGCTCGTGCCACTCGATGTGACCCGCACGACCTGTCTTTCACGAGCCACCTGGCAGCGTCTGCTCAACGAAGCGGACGGCAGTCGGGCACCTTGGAAATCCAGCATCAACGATTGGCTGAGCCCTTGGCTCGACTTCAGCGAGCGCACCAGGCCAGTGGATGGCATGTGGATTCACGACCTCGTCGCCTTGGCCGCACTGAGCAATCCAGACTTGGTCAGCATCAAGCCCCAGATGCTTTCGATTGGGGCAAACGGCAAGCTCTATCTGGCCGACAATCCAGACCTACCCGCAGATGCCAGCAGCCCGGTGAAGGTCCGACTTGCCACAGCCGTAGACAATGAGGCGCTCATCCGCACCTGGGCTCAGACCGTATTGCCACAGTAAAAGTACATATAGTCTACACGTCACGATGAGGCACACGCTTGCAGCAGCCACACGGCCACAGCACGGCCAACACGCTCACGGCCTTCGCCTCATCGTGCAATGAAACAGACTGCTGAAGAGACATTCGATCACAATCAGGAACACCAACGTTCCCAACACTTGTAAGTGGGCTGAATGGGATTCGAACCCACGACCTTCTGTTCCGGAGACAGACGCTCTATCCACTGAGCTACCAGCCCTCAGCGCAGTTAAGTCTACACCGTCGCCCGACCAAAAGCCACACATTGGCGAGGGTCTAGTACGATATACCGCCACCATTCGTACGTTTCGTCCGCCGACACACACCCAACGAACATCCGGCACGACCGCAACCCTAACCTCGCACAGTTAGACCACTGATGCACGCCCAGCGAACGAAACGTACGCTGTACCGGATGCATCCGTTAGAATAAAGGTATGACTGCTTTGAACGCGATGAATGGCATTCCCGAAGCCAAGGAATTTGAGTATGACCGGCGCTTTTTCTGCCATGAAATGCCAGCGGAGCTCGATGACGGCTCCGCTCCCACTCTGATCGTACAGAGCTACTACGTGGACAGCGACAACTACGCGCTGCGGGTGCGTCTGATCAGCCATAGCCTGCGCATCGAGATGACACCCGACACCGACCCGGAGACAGTGCTGAGCAGGCACCGCGACGACTTCACCTATGGCTCGGTGACGGTGAAGGGGCCGTCCGTAGGCGGCACACGGTATGAAGCGGAGATGCCCATCGATGCCGGCATCGCCGCCGAACTCATCCGGCGCGGCGGCGCAGACATCATCAAGAACCGCTACAACGCTTGGATCGGCGAGGACGGCTGGGATATCGACATCTTTGGCGGGGCAAATCACCCCCTCGTCATTGCTGAGGCAAAACGCAGCAGGCCCGTCACGAACCTAGTCATACCTGACTTCTGCGTCACCGAAATCACCGATCAAGCGCGATTCTCCAACGATGGCCTCGCCGCACGGCCGTTCAGTGGGTGGCAGGGCGATTTTATGCGGGAGCTGAAATCCACGGGCCCTCATTTCGAGGAAATCTACGGGCACAACCGCATGGAATAGGTGCGTTCCCACTAACCTAAAATCCCAGGGTTTGCAATATTCCCTCTCAAAAGAGAGCACCTGACTCTGCAAGAGCAGTCGTCCACAGACGTATGTCGCCGTTTGTGCAAAGACTTGGCCAGGACGGCCCGCAGCGGGGACGGCAACAACATACGTTCATGGACGACTGTGAGGCTGATTCAGCGGGAGACCAGGTCTCCTACATCCAGACGATACAACTCTCTGAACCGCTCATTGCCTTGGTACAGATCCGCAGGGCGGCCCTGCATGGCAATGTGGCCGTTCTCCAGGAACACCACATTGTCCGCGTCCTCAAGGCCCTGCAGATGGTGCGTCACCCAAAGCAGCGTGCGAGAGCCCACGGCCTGCATCATCGTGGCCATCACCTCACGCTCGGTGATGGGGTCGAGGCCGATGGTCGGTTCGTCAAGCAACACCACCGGGTTGTCTTTGAGCACAATGCGGGCAAGCGCCAGACGCTGACGCTGCCCCCCGGAAAGACGCTGGCCGGATTCTTCGATGGAAGCGTCAAGACCGCCAGGCAAAGTCCGCACCACGTCGTCGAGCTGCACAGCCTGAAGCGCCGCCCAAACGTCATCATCACTGGCATCGGGAACACCAAGCCGCACATTCTCGCCGACCGTGGAGTTGAAGAGGAACGCCTGCTGGTTCAGGTACCCGAAGATGCGTGCTCGCTCATCCTGCAATGCCATGACGGGAATGCCGTTGACCAGAATTGCCCCGCTCTGAGGCTGCAAATCGCCTAGCAGGAGCTGCAGGATGGTGGTCTTCCCCTCGCCGCTGGGCCCGAGCAGAGCCACCTTCTGCCCACGATCCACGTGCAACGAGAAGTCGTCGAGCAGCACCGGCTGGCCAGGGCCATATGAGAACGTGACGTGGTTGAAATCGATGGATTCCACAGGACCATTCAGCTTTTGCTGAGCCATCGGCTCCACCTGCCGGGCCTCCACCCGGTCGGTCAGATCGTTGAGATGGGTCAACGAATCCGTATACAACGGCACTTCTGCAGCGGCCTGCGCCACGTTGATGAAGCAGTCGACCAGCGGGAAGATGGCGAGCACCACCGCTGCGGCAAAATCGGCGAGCGACTTGGAACTGGTCATGGTCAGGTCGGCCCCGACCATAAGAGCGACAGCGATGAGTGCGAAGATCATCTGAATGGCAAAATTGCGCCACCGCTCGAAACGCTTCTGCGCGGCCTTGCTGCGCGTGGTCTCTTTAAAGTCGTCCGCACCGATCCCGGCGAACTCCTTGCCACGATGGGTGATAATCCAATCGCTCAGCCCCAGATAGCTTTCGGTTACCTGGGTGTATTCGTCACGCTGACGCGCCTTTTCCAACAGATAATGACCATCTGAGAATGTGAGTGAAATGAGCGGAATCAGCACCAACACCAACGCCAGCATCAAAAACAGCAACAGGCTGGAGACCCACGAAAACACGCCCATTGCCAAGGTGACGACAACCCACATGACGTAGGCCACCACGGTCGGGAAGATGGTGCGCAGGTAGAAATTCTCCAGATGATCGAGATCATCGGCAAGCAGACTCAGCACGGTGCCGGTGCGTTCGTGTTCGGTCAGGAACGAGGCGTCCTTGGATAGGGTGCGGTAGAGCTGCACACGCAATTTGGAGATGACGTGCAACACCCAGTCATGGCTCTGCAGGCGCTCGACATATTTGAACGTGGGCCTGCCGATGCCGAATGCACGGGTGAGCACGATGGGCACATAGACCATCAGGATGTTGTACGGTCTGCGCGCGGAACGGCTGATGAGGTAGCCTGAGGTGAACATGAGCCCGGCACCGCAGACGAACGTCATCACACCTAGGAAGAAGATGAGCGCAAGCTTGCCCTTGTTGTGCTTCAGGTACGGCCAGAACCAGTGGTCGCCCTGCCAGACCTTGCGATAGTCGGTGCGTTTGTTCACAGTTTCACTTGCGGTATCCGTCAATCTGGTTACCTCCCATCTCTTCAATCAGCGAGTCCAGCGGGCCGCCGGCCCCGACCAGTTCATGCGGAGTGCCTTGCTCCACCACTCTGCCATGGTCGAGCACCACCACCTTGTCGACATCGGCGAGCCAGTGCAGGCGGTGCGTGGCGAAGATGACAAGATGACCTTCCATGATCGGCAGCAACGTTTTCTTCAGCTCATACTCGGTCTCAATGTCGAGGTGGGCTGTCGGCTCGTCAAACAGCAGAATTTCACGTGACTTGTCAAGCAAAACGCGGGCAAGGGCAATGCGCTGGGCCTGACCGCCACTGATGCCGCGATGTCCCTCTCCTATTAGGGTCTGCAAGCCTTCTGGTAGTTGTGCAATCCAATCATCCAGACCTGCAGCGCTGGCCGCCGATGCCACATCTTCGTCGCTTGCGCTCTCAACGTAGAACCGGATGTTGCTGGCGATGCTCCCACTGAAGATATAAGGAGTCTGCGGTATGTAACTGATATGGCTCTGCCATGCAGAGGCATTGAAATCGCCTAGTTCCTTGCCATCCAGCTCGATTTTCCCGGATTGGGGAATGCTGAAACCGGCCAGCAGATTGACCAGTGTGGACTTGCCGGAACCGGACTTGCCGATCACAGCTACCTTTTCATTGCCGTTCAATGTCAGAGAGACATCGTGCAATGCATCGGGCACCTGCGGGGTCTTGGCCACCTTCCCAGCTGACTCGCCTTTATCGTCCTTATCGTCACGCTGCTGTTCCACGGCTCTCATAGCCATGGAATTGCTGCCGATGCCGTCACTAGCACTCTCCTGTGCCGGCCCATCGTTACCGTACGCAAAGTCGAGGCCGTTGATGGTGAGCTTGCTGTCCTTCTTCCAGCCGTTCCAATCGAGGGTTTCGTTGGGCTTGTGCTCCGGAGTGCCGAGGAAACTCATCACATCGGCCATGGCGTTCTTGCCATCGAGTGTGGCGTGGTAGTTCTCACCGAACTGGCGAATCGGCAAGAAGTATTCGGGAGCCATGATCAGCGCGAAGAGGGCCGGAAAGAGCATAATGGTGCCGTTGATCAGCCCGATGCCCAGAAAGACGGCCATAATGGCGATACCAAGCGTGGCGAAGAAGTCGAGCGCAAACGTCGAAGTCATGGCCACGGCAATGACGTTGATGGTGCGTTTGCGGAACTGCTCACTCACCGAATAGATCTCGCCTTCGTAATCGTCGCTCACGCCGAGCATCTTCAACGTAGGCAAGCCGAGGATGCTGTCGACGAACTTGGAGTTGAGAATCTTGAATTGGGCGTATTGCTTGTTTGACCGGTCACGGGCGGCAAGGCCAAGGATGGCCATGAAGAAGATGAGCAACGGGAACATCAGCAAGAGCACAAGTCCGCTGATCCAGTTCTGCGCCCATACGAACACCAGAATCACCACTGGGATGAGCATCATGTCGAGCATCTTCGGCAGCACGATCTGCACGTAGTTCTTGGTCTCGTCAAGCCCGTCGATGAGCATGGTCACCGTGGAGCCGGTGCCGCGGGAAGCCAACGCCGAAGGCCCCAGGCGGAAAACCTTCTCCTGGATTCGCGGGCGAAGCTCAACGACCACGTCGTCTCCCTGCTTGGCGGAGATATGCTGCTTGGCCACGTCGCATAGCTGACGCAGCGCATAGCAGGCCAGGAACATCACGATAGGCCATCCCAACGTGCGCAGGCTGTGAAGCTTCCAGACCTCCACCAGACCCCAGGTGAGCCCATACGCCTGGCCCACGATGCAGAACGCCTGAACAAACGACAGCGTTGCGAGTAGCGCCATGCTGCGGCGAACCCCCGAGAACGTAAAAAGACTTTTATCTATCACGGTTACGACACGATCCTTACAACGACGGTTCCAAACGAGCATCAAACCCGTAGGCTATGCCATCATCAACATTATCAAACGATTTCTATGTTGCAACAGAAAATGCCCGATGTCTCAGTCCCGCACCCTCATCGGGATAGGAACATTGCAGACATCGGGCATTTCGTCAGTCACCAGCTGACCAGCCTTGAACCATCAGGCCTGGGCAGGCTGCACTGAAGCGACCTGCGTGGGCTTGTAGACCAACCGCTTGCGCTGGATGTAATAGCTCCAGCAGAAGTAAATCAGCGCGATGGGCAAGAAGATGCACAACACGATGGTCATGGCCTTCAGCGTGTACGGAGAAGCGGACGCCGTGGTGTAGAGCAGATTCTTCGAGGCATCCTTGGCGACCATGACGCGCGGGAACATGCCATTGAAGATGAACGCAATCACCGCTGCGAGCGTGACTCCGGACGAGATGAACGCCCAGCCGCCGCGCTTCTTCGTAGCCGCCACGTGTCCGCAGATGGTGGCCGCAAGAATCACCACGGTGATGAACAGTGTGGAGAACGTACGCACCTTGTAGAAGTCAGTGAAGAAGAAGGCGAGGATGACGAAGACGACCAAGGCCGGGTAGGCAATCCAGTAGACCTTCTCACTGACATTGAGCATGTGGCGGGAATCTTCCTTGTCGAGCTTGAGGCTCAGGAAGTGCAGGCCATGCACGAAGCTGAAGAACACCACAGCCACGCCGCCAACGATGGAGAGCCAGTTGACTACGTCGAAGAATCCTGCGTGAACGTTCTGCTTGGCGTCCATCGGCACGCCCTGGATGAGGCTGGTAAGCATCATGCCCAGGAAGAACGGGGCCACAACGCTGCCAATGAAGTTGGCCCACTGCCACACGTTGCGCTCACGCTCGGTGATGGCGTGGGCGGCGAACTCGAAGGAGACACCACGCAGAATGAGGCCGACGAGCACCAGGAACAGCAGGATGTAATAGCCGGAAAACAGGCTGGCGTACCACAGTGGGAAGGCTGCAAACATGGCACCGCCAGCGGTGATGAGCCACACTTCGTTACCATCCCAA
This sequence comes from Bifidobacterium sp. ESL1118, assembly GCF_058505595.1. Classification (NCBI taxonomy): domain Bacteria; kingdom Bacillati; phylum Actinomycetota; class Actinomycetes; order Bifidobacteriales; family Bifidobacteriaceae; genus Bifidobacterium; species Bifidobacterium sp. ESL1118. The sequence goes on along the minus strand of NZ_CP196371.1, from coordinate 247,091 downwards.
TGCGGGCCGACCGCACGCATGTAGAGCGCGCGTTCGTCGCCGTTGCGAGCCACCAGACGAGTGGCCATGCCGACACCGAAATCAATGCCATCCAAGAAGAGGAAAATCGCAAACAGCAAAGCTATGACAAAAAACCACAGCAGCTGAAGAAAATCTACCATACTCATGCCAATGCCACCTTTCTTTCGGCCTGACGAGCCGGGGCCTTTAAAGCATCCTTCTCGTTCTCCTTGTCGTCAATAGACTGCGGCCCCTGGCGCAACGTACGGTGCGAGTAGAAAATCATGACGCCACCCAGGCACAGGAACAATAGGAAGTAGACGATGTTGGTGAACAGTAGGCTGGGCACCGTTGCGGTGGGCGAAACACCATCGGCGATGGTCTGCAGGCCGTACACCAGCCACGGGTAACGACCGAGCTCGGTGATGAGCCAGCCACCGGTGTTGCCGATGAACGGAAGGTAGAGGCAAACACCCAACACCCACAGCTTCCAACGGCTGTCGGCCAGAGTGTTCTTCTTACGGCGTGTGAACCAAAGGGCCAAAGCTGCGAGAATGAGCACCGCAAAACCGACGGCGGCCATGAAGCGGAAGCTCCAAAACAGCACATTAGTGGGCACGTAGTAGTTCGAAATCTCAGGATGAGCCTTGCCGAACTTGGTCAGCAACTCTTGGTTCAAGGTGTTCATGCCTTTCAGAGAGCCATGCAGACTGTGGAACGCCAACAGCGAAAGCATGGCCGGAATCTCAATTCCCTTTGTGGTCTTCGCCTGCTCGTTGATGAGTGCGATGACCGTCCATGCGGCCGGATCCTTGGTATCGTTGTAGATACCCTCAGTTGCCGCGAACTTCATGGGCTGGTCCTTGATAATCTCCATGGTCTGCTGATCGCCTGCGATGATGACCAGCACGGCGGAAACCAGCGCGATCACAGCCGCCACGCGCAATGAAGAGACATAGAACTCACGGTTGCCCACCTGCTTCTTGTTCAGTAGGCCAAACGCCGCCATACCGACGATGACAAAGGAACCTGTCATCAGCGCGCCGAAGATGACGTGCGGGAAAGCCTTCCACAACTGCGGATTACCGATGACGGCCCAGAAATTCGTCATCTTGGCATGGCCGTCCTTGGGATCGATACGGAAGCCCACGGGATGCTGCATGAAGCTGTTGGCAGCCAAAATCCATACTGCGGAAATGGTGGAACCTAGCCAGGTCAGCCAAATGAAGATGGCATGCACACCCGGCTTGAAACGGTTCCACGTGAACATCCACACACCGATGAATGTGGACTCCATAAAGAACGCCAACAGGGCCTCAATGGCCAGAGGAGCACCAAAAATATCTCCCATGAACCGAGAATAATTCGACCAGTTCATGCCGAACTGGAACTCCTGGATGATGCCGGTTACGACACCAACGGCAAAGCTCAAGAGGAACACCTTCCCCCAGAACTTCGTCATCCTCAAATACACCTGCTTACGTTTGACGACATACAGAGTTTCCATCACGGCTACGGTAAACGCCAAACCAATACTCAGTGGCACGTAGAAGAAATGAAATACAGTGGTCATCGCGAATTGGAACCGCGATAAATCAAGAATATTCATTCCGCCACTCCTTTCTTATGCTCTCTCTTTGCACATTTATAAATCCCATATTCTGCAACAAAAGCAGAATATATGTCAGTTACTTTCCAGCATAGTCTTAATATCAGCCAACTCAAGCACTGCACGGTCGGCTATCATCTTCTTAATGACCTGAACCTTCGAGCCCTTAAGTTTCATGCCTCCAAGGGCATCGAGCTGAGCGATACCCGTGTGCGGACCCAAGGAGCATACGGTGCCGACGCTCTTGAACGCAAACTTAGTTGTAGGCCTCCCACTGAGCAGGGCAATGACGTTGTCCGCAGCGCAATCCGCCTGGGCAATGGAAATCTGAGCGGTGGTAGGAAATGGCCTGCCGCCGGCGTCCGGATTCGGAACGGCGGAAACGTCACCGATGAGGAATTCGTTCGGATTGCCTTCAACGGAAAGATCATCCTTGACGATTACACGATTACGCTTCTGGTCGTACCCGGAATTCGCAATGACGCTGCTGCCGCGCACGCCAGTAGTCCAGATAATCGTATTGGCCTTGTACTGGGTATCGTTGCTGACCACACTATCAGGGGTTACCTCTGTGATTGGGGTCGAGGCATGGAAACTGACACCATGACCTTCCAGATACTTCACTGCCCACTGCCCGAGATGCTCCTCAAACATGGGAAGAATCTTGGGAGCCGCCTCGATGCAGTCGATGCGGATCTTGTCAGACGGCAAATTGTATTCCTTGACCAGCTTTGGCATGCGCCAAACCAGTTCACCCAAATACTCGATGCTGGTGAAGCCGGCCCCACACACCACAATGTGTAGGTCGTTCTCGTCGTGGCTCGTGTTGTAACGACAAAGCGTGGACTCCAAGTGGTTACGGGCGGCCACGGCCGTGTCGATGTCGACAAGGGGCCAGCCATTCTCTTCAGCGCCCTTGATGCCGAAGGTCTCCGATTCGAAGCCCAATGCGTTGAGCAGGTAATCATAGGCCATGGGTTCGTGGTCCTTGAGCAACACCGTATGGGCGGCCCTATCTATTTGCGTGACCTCATCGATGACGACATCGACGGATTTACGCTCCACATCACGAATATCGAATGTGATGTCCTCCGGATCTTTGGTGCCAGCAGCAACTTGATGCAGCTGGGTTGACTCGTAATGGTACGGGTTCTTATTGATGAGCACGATGCGTGCATCCAGGTTCGCGTGCGAAAGCTTCTTCGCTGCACGCAAACCCGCATATCCGGCACCTGCAATAACCACAGTTTTCATTTTTCTCCTCCAAGGCTGCAGCCTCTACGTCGCGGCTTCAGCAACAGATAATCGAAACCGAACTTCTTACATCCTTTTCAGTTAAGCATTTTAATCCCACCATGGAACATCATTTGCAATCAATTTCAGTTGATGTGCATGCAAGGAGAATTCACAGAACACTCCAAACACTCCAACTGCAACATTTTCGTTCATTTTCAAGCAAAACGCGAACAATCAAGACGAAGGGAACCACCCCACATCATTGCTTTAGGCAAAACAAAACCTAACCGGTATGTCAAACGTTTTAATTCTCACTTCGTTCGCAACAGGCGGAATGTGAACAATGCCCCACCGCACCAAATACCATTTAGCCGCTTGAATCGAGTGTCCATGAACGCCCATTGTTCACACACCAGACGTGCAACCCCATGCATACGGCGCTCGGATGCACTCCATCCAGTCCGAACCCGCATCTCTGGCAACAAGCCATGCAAGGAACAGGGGCTTGATGGCAACAAATCATCAAAATGGAAGCAGCGCAAGAATGAATGAGCTTAGCCTCATCCACAATTGTAAGAAGTACCCCCCGAGAGAGTCGGACTCTCGTTGTCAGATTGAAAGTCTGGTGTCCTAACCGTTAGACGAGGGGGGCCAACAACCTTATTATCATAAAATATGGCACAGACCGAGGCAAGTCGGCATGTTGCACAGACAACATGCCACGGTCACTACTTTGCTCTTAATAGCCATATCTGCGCTCATTCGAGATTTTTACCGTGCACGATATGTGAAATCATGGATGGTACGGCCCGCCGCCAATCCCTTGCGCTCGAAATTGGTGAGCACCCGGCCGTCGAATCGGTGGGACTCAGCGAAATCGGCGTGCGGCAGGGCTGCTGCCTCGTCTGCCGTACCCTTCCCCACATGCTGGGTGGGTAGGGAAACCGTAAGCCCTCCCACATTCTCAAAATCCGTTCGAGAATCCATCACCTCATGGATGTGCAAGGCGTAGTCCTCGATGTCGGTGGCTAGGCGCCACAAACCACCGGCTCTCAGCGCATTGTGAATGGAAGAAGCAAGCGCCGGCTGAACAATCCTACGCTTATGATGCCGCATTTTGGGCCAAGGATCAGGGAAATACGTCCAGACTTCGCTGACCACGCCGGCTTCAACACGGTCAATGAGCTCAGGGGCATTGACCTGGGCGATGCGTAGATTGCTCAGACCCGCCTTGCCAGCCAGCAACATGGTATGGGCCACACCATGGTCGTAGACCTCCACCGCCAGAAAGTCGGAGTCCTGACGAGCCTGGGCTGCTGCCACAATATTCTCTCCCTGCCCCGTGCCGATCTCCACAATGAGTGGGTTATCGTTGCCCCACGACTGCCTGACAAATTCCCTGCTGAAACGAAACCCAGGGCGCACATCAAGGGAGTGCGGTGCTGCCTGCCGTACGTCGACCGCATCGGCACCCACGTCGAGCAAATAGCGACCTGCATACTTCGCCCACGCCCGCTGAAGGCGGTCGTCCATATGGCCGTTGCGTAAGGCGAATGACACAACACCGCGGCGCACCGATTGTTCAGGCCGAGGCCCGCACTCTCGCGCACCGGCGCACGAAGACCGTGAGGCGCGTATTCCATCATGTTCACACATATCGCCCAGTGTAGCGACACGCAGACACGAGGAAAATTTGCGCGCGTCCAGATTTCCAAGTAGACTTTTCTTCGGTTGTTTTGTGAAGCAACCACGGCTCCGTAGCTCAGCTGGTTAGAGCGCCGCCCTGTCACGGCGGAGGTCACCGGTTCAAGTCCGGCCGGAGTCGCTTGAAGTTCACGTTCGGTTTGAGCGGGCTCTTCTATGGCTCTGTAGCTCAGTTGGTAGAGCGAACGACTGAAAATCGTTAGGTCAGCGGATCGATACCGCTCGGAGCCACCATTGTCTGCATTCTTTCCTGCGCTAAACCATAGGGCGATTCCTAAAATAGACAAAATGACTATCATGTGTCAAAAGCATCTCTTACTACGACTCAGAGAGCATTTCGGCACGAGTCACGTAGGACTTAGTCCAAGCGTTGCGCCACCCAATCGACAATATAGGGCGCCACACCGTCAATCTGATCGATGGCGAGGTCGAAATCCTTGGGGCCCCCATACCACGGATCGACAAGATCGATTTCGGATTCACGGCCAGGAGCCGGCTTCGGCAGCGCCGGGTCGAAACTGCGGTATAGATGCACCTCACCGCGTTTGCTTGCTGGCAACTGAGGTAGCAGCGCTCGCATGTGCGAGGCCGTCATGGGCAAGAAGAGGTCGCTTTCCTCAATCTCGTCGGGCGTGATGCGGTGGGCAAAATGATGCCGAGGAATCTCGTATCCACGGGCGCGTAGCACACGAACGGCCCTGGGATCGATGGGATTGCCGAATTCCTCATCGCTGACCCCGCTCGACTCCACTCGGACGGCCTGCCCCAGCCCACGCTCTTCGAATCGAGCGCGCAAGATGATTTCGGCCATCGGAGAACGGCAGATGTTCCCCGTGCACACGGTCATGACGGTATATGGCCTACGCTCGTTCATCAACAATCTCCTCGCGCTACTCGTTCCTGGCATAGTCCACGAAACGGTAGGCTTCAATGCCATCCTCCGATTTGTGCGGGGTCTGCCAGCCACCCTCATTCAAGACATGCCACGCGCCTAAACGCACCATATCTTCCATGTCGGGGGCGTGCGTGTCCGCATCCACCGTCTTGCGGATGTACGTGACATACGCCTTGTTGGCAAAGGGCATGGCTGCCTTGAAAACCTGTGCGCCGCCGATGACCCAGATTTCACCGCGATCGAGGCCGTCGTCAGGAATGGCCTCTTGGCGAGCCAAATCGAGGGCATCTTCAAAGCTCGTGGCCACCGTGGCACCCGGGGCCTTGAAATCCGGGGAGTGCGAAACCACAATGTTGTCCCTATTGGAAAGCGGGCGAAACTTAGGATTGAGCGAGTCCCAGGTTTTGCGCCCCATGATGACAGGATGGGAAACGGTCAGTTCCTTGAACCTACGCATGTCTTCATGCAAATGCCATGGCATGCCACCATTGAGCCCCAATGCATTATAACGACCGCTTCCACTTTGGGCACAGGCCCAGATGAGATTCACCGAGAAGGTCTTGACTTCGTCGTCTCCCCAATCCTCGGTCTCTGCAAGCCCGGCATACCCGGGCTCGGGTTCGTGATAGCCACTGCGACTACTGTCATGCTCCATTTCAGATTCTCCTTGAGAGTGATAAACGAAATATATTCTACAAAATCGCTCAGACCGCGTAAAGGCCAAATCCGCAACATGAACTCACAGCGAAATCGCCGGTGCAATAGTCAATGATAATCGTGCGTCAGCGGGTCAGATTTTCGTTCGATAGGGAGATCTCTCAAATCCACTGGAATCAGAATAAACAAGAATGGCGTAATTCCAACGTTTCTGAATCTTATTAATTTACGATTACGAACAAATCTCCCTACCGAGCACGAATCTGCGCTCTCACACCGCCACAGGGGCCTTGATGGCGGGGTGGTATTGGTAGTTGACGATCTCGAAGTCCTCGTAGGTGTAGTCGAAAATCGAATCGGCTTTGCAAATCCTCATCTGTGGGTATGGATAGGGCTCGCGGCTCAGCTGCTCCAGCACCTGGTCGATGTGATTGTCGTACACGTGGCAGTCGCCGCCTGTCCAAACGAACTCGCCTGGCTCCAAGCCCGCTTGCTGCGCCATCATGAGCGTCAAGAGCGAGTAGGAGGCAATGTTGAACGGCACACCCAGGAACATATCGCACGAGCGCTGGTAGAGCTGGCAGGAAAGACGGCCATCGGCCACATAGAACTGGAAGAGCGCATGGCAGGGCGGCAACGCCATCTGGTCGACCTCGGCAGGGTTCCAGGCGGTGACGATCATACGTCGGGAATCTGGCTGGGTCTTGATGAGGTTCAGCACATTGGCAATCTGATCGATGGTGCGGCCCGGATCATCGGCAGTGGGCGCGGGCCAGCTCCGCCATTGCACGCCGTAGACCGGTCCCAGATTGCCATCTTTATCGGCCCACTCGTCCCAGATGTGCACGTTGTGGTCCTGCAGCCAGCGCACATTGCTGGAACCTTTGAGGAACCACAACAGCTCGTAGGCGATGCCCTTGAAATAGACACGTTTGGTGGTGAGCAGAGGGAAGGAATCCTTGAGGCTAAAGCGCATCTGCTGGCCAAACAGGGAGATGGTGCCGGTGCCGGTGCGGTCGCCCTTGAGCGTGCCCTCCGTAAGGATCTTGCGAACCAAATCTTCATACGGCATAGGAATGTCGGTTTCGGGGCGGGCAGGGATGCGGGTGCGAATTTCTTCAAGCTGTTCAGGAGTCAACATGACATCTATGGTAACAGTGAAGGTGGGCTGACGGAAACCCGCCAGCCCACCGAACCGCTACTGATCTGTCATCGATTACTTGTCGAGACGCAAGTCAGCCACGAGGCGGCCATTGTTGGCCTGACCATGGCGCAGACGATCGAGACCCTCATCAATCTGATCGAAATGGATAACCTCGACCCTTGGTTCAAGACGACCTGGGCCAAGCAAACTGTATACGCCCGAAAGGTCGTCAATACCGCCGCCCATAGAACCTATGTAGTCCACTTGATGGATGATGAGGTTGTTCGAGTTGAACGGGAACTCAAGGCGCCCCATACCCACTTGCACCACGCGGCCATGCTCTTTGACCACATCGATAGCACCGGTGGATGTGGTTCCAAAGCCAGCGAAGTCAATTGCCGCGTCCAGACCCATGCCGGCAAAATCGCGAATGTCTTTAGCGCATTTGACCGCACCAAGTTCCTTGGCCATCCGCCACTGAGACTCCTTGGGCTCGGCCACATAGACCTCGGCACCCTGAAGAGATGCGATGCGGACTCCAAATTGGCCAAGACCACCAACGCCGATGATAGCGACCTTCTCGCCCTTCTGAACATGGCCGCGGTTGACCACGGCATGATAGGCTACGTTACCCGCATCAGTGCATGCGGCCGCAACAGTGAAATCAACCCCATCGGGAATTTTCACAACGGCATCGGCAATGGCGCAGGTCTTCTCAGCATATGCACCGTTGCGTGAATAACCTAAGTTGTTCGGCGGGCCGGAAGGTACGCCCACCCTGTCGCCGACCTTGAGATTCGTCACACCTTCACCCACCTGCGAAACAACACCGGCCGGCTCATGGCCCAGCACCACCGGAAGCCGGCTGAAGTTGACGGCCCAGTTCGGATCGTCGAGCGCAGACACATCGGAATGGCACAAGCCCACGGCCTGGACGTCGATAACGATCTCGCCCGGCCCCGCCACAGGGTCTGGAACCTCCTTGAGCACAAGCGGGTTACCCGCACCATTAAATTCCCATGCTTTCATAGACATGCCCTTCCATATATATCGTCTAGCTCCGCCGTAACCCAACCTACAATCCAACGATGGACCACAATTATTGCCTCACCCGTTTATCATGGTACAAATTAATCCATTTTGTATTGCAGATGGCTGAACAAAGATAGACAATTTATCATTTTGGTAATAGTTATATAAATATAATACATGGAACGTCCCAATGATCGCATCTCGCGACAAAAATAGATAAAAACCACCATGACCAAAGCATATCGTTTGCAATCGTTGTCTTTATCAAGATACACGAAACCAAGTCAATGACTCTCTCCCGGTAGCAGCCCATGCCGCGCGCTAGAATTAGACGGGAACACCATACAACAACATCAAGCTCGCAAGGAGACAACATGGCTAAAAGACTATGGGTTGAGCGCAACAAGGACGGTTCATGGGATGCATTCAGCGACGAAGGCGCTCACCTGAAGTTCGGGCATGGCAAAGGGCTTTTCAACCCCGGAGATTTGATGAAAGTCGCGCTGGCCGCGTGCGGCGCGCTTTCCAGCCAATTCCCCATCGAGAACACACTCGGCGAGGGCAGGGGCGCAAGGATCGTGGTGGACGGCACCTACAACAACGATGAGGACGCATATACCTCCTTCGATGAGCAGGTGGTGGTGGACGCCACGAATTCTGACATCAGCGACGAGGATGCCGAAAAACTCAAGGAACGCATCAAGCGCCACATCGACAAGGGGTGCACCGTCAAGCATACCTACCAACAGGCCACGCCAGTGCGTATGGAAATTACCGTGCGCAAGTAGCACTGCGACGGTGAGCTCTGGTTAACTGATGCTCAACAGGTCATTGACCAGTTTTTCTGCATGTTTACTGCGAAGTGGCAAGTTTAAATTGCGGCATTCCAATCACCACCAGCGCGAGCCCGCCGTCGAATAGACACCGGAACCGCCCGGCTTCACCTCCACAATGAAATCACGAATCATACCGTATACGAACCCAGGCACCACCGCCAGCAGACACACCATCACGGCCATCATCCTGTCATCCACCACACCCATCAGCAGCAGACCGCACAGCACCGTAAGCCCCTGGCCCGCACGCGTCGCCACACGGAACCGCCACAGCGACAACGCCGACAGGCCCCGCGCCATACGCAACGCGAACACCCCCTGAGGCACCATCGACAACGCCATGCACAACACACCCACACCAAGCCAAACATACATCGGATCCGCCGTCCCATAGCTGTTGTCGACACCCACCCAGATGGAAAACGCGGCAATTGCGGCAAAAAACACTGTCGCGAAGAAACAATAGCGGCCCAAGTTCCTCGTCCTGCGGCGCATCGACTTGTAATGCCTCACACGCCACTTCGAGCCATCCACCGGCAGCAGCGAGCCATCCACACGCTCATCCACAAACCGGTAGCGCCGCGACCCATCCGGACGAGCCAGACCAAACCAACCAGAATCAGACACCACCAACCACCTTCCCACTGCGACCCTATCGCTCAATGCCACCAGGCTCAAGATTGGCACTGCCAACGCATGAGAGTCAGGAAACACCAAAACGCGCACAGGTCACAACCGCCATCATACTTCGACGTGAATCACCTCATCGGCCACGTTGAAGCGCTCCCCGGCCCTCACCTCGGCGCGCTCACCCTTTGCGAGCCGCACGCCTCGCACCACCGTGCCGTTGCCTGAGCCCAAGTCCTCCACACAGAACCTGCCGCCTCCCATATCCGTTACGAGCGCGTGCATGCGACTCACGTTTGTATTTCCACGGATACGCGCCACGCAACGCGAGGAACGACCCACCGAAGCGTCAACTCTGGCCCTGCACAAACAGGAGCCATCCCTGTCGAGAATAATGCGGAACTCAGCGCCGGCAGCACCCGTCTGCGGAGCCTTCGGAGCACCATCCACTTCAGGCCTCACGGCTACAGGACGCTGGGCCAGATCCACAATGGGTTGGTCAGAAACCGGCGTCGAAGCCACAATAGGGTTGGCCTGATTTGCATTCGCACTGGCCGGGGCCAAAGCAGAACCTGCTGATGCCGCCGAAGAGGCGTGAAATTCAGAGAATGCCGCCGAAGCCGAATCCCTCGAAGCGGAATTCTTCGGTGCGTAAGTCGAGCCGGCAGATGGTTTCGAGCCGGCAGAGACGAACCTAGCACTGTCCGAAGAGGCCCATCCGCCGGCCGAGGCTGCAGACCCAACACCATGCAATCGCTCACCCAGCTGACCCGAGGCACCAAGGAGTCGCGTGCCGGGGTTTGAAGGCTCAGGCTCGGACGCGGATTGGGCGACGGGGTTCCTGGCATGGTTCCCTACCGATGGCACCAGGCCTGTTGCAGAACCTGTACCGGCGGCAAAAAGAGCGGAATCAGACTCATCTGCGGAACGGTTATCCGCGTGACGTACATCTTCAGAAACAGCCCGACCATCACCATCTGCCCGCCCTACTGCGGCCGCATCTGCATCGAAGGGGTCAAAAAACACATCAGCCGCTGGGCCTTCGCCAGCCACCCCGCTCGGAGCGCGCCGGACACCCGCCGAACCCACAGCGCCACCCTCAGAAGCACCATTCCCAGAAGCAACTCCAGCGCTATCTCCAGGGCCAATACCGAAGCGTTTGGAGAGGAAATCGTCGAAATCAAACGATGAGAAGATCGATGCCCGCTTCACGTAGTCGCCGGTGACCGCCGTGAGCCGCGCATCCTGGGGAAGCACGAACCGAATGGCAGATGCATTGGCGAGGACGGCAAGCAGTGAAAGGATCTGCGCGCCCCCGGAAGCCATAGGCGTAATGGGCACACAGCAGAACAACAGGTCGCCGCCGCTGACATACACCGAATCCAAGTCAAACCGAACGGCCTCCAACGGCAGACCCGTGGAGGAGGAACAATCACCCAGTCGAGCGATGGAACGCAGCAGCTGCACATACTGCGCCCCCGATATGCCCACCGCCAGATAGCTGCGTAACGTCACACAACCGGTGATGTCATAATAGAAGGTGCTTTTATGGCCGTCGTTCTTGGACTCATACTTGAACGGCAACAGCGAGGAATCGCGCCCCTCACGCAGTCGCTCGGCCAGCTTGTAGTCCAGCGACTCCCCGCGCGTGGTGCGCAACACCAGCGTCTGCGCACCCGTGCGCCTGTCATGCAGCTTCCGTTCCTTCACCACAGCCAACACCACCCTTGCACCATTACGAAATACAGCCGGCAGACAAATATCCCGGCATGCCACCCTAAAGGCGAACCATTCACTGACAACTCACAACAACCACCCACACAGCCCCGCTTGCACCATGCAGTATGCTGCATGTAACCTAGAATGGCAGTCGGGCACACTACAAGCATACGACAAGGCAGGCGACCATGGGCAGCAAGACCATACTCAACATCACACTTCCGGCGACGCAACGTTCCTACGACCTCAAGGTCCCCGCCGACATGAACATCCATAGCGCGACGGCACTCATCGCATCCATCCTGGCCAAACAGGAGACCGAACGATATACAGACAAGGGCGACAAGGCCCTCATGGACAAGCGCACCGGCAGACTGCTCAACCCTGCAATCACCATCCACGCCGCAGGACTCGTCGACGGCTCGCAGCTCGTGCTCGTCTGAAAGTAAGGAAACAGGTAGAAGAGCCTCACACTCGTTCACCAGCCTCCCCTCTCTCACCGACCTTCTTCGCTGGAATCCACCCGGCCTCCGCTCTCAGTCACCACAACGCTCTACCAGTCGTGGACCATCTTCTGCAACGCATTGAGGCAGTTGTTGATTACATCCTCGCAATCGCCGATGAAGCCCAGGTTGTCGTTCTTCCTGTTGTTCAGATTGCGTATCTCGTCTTTAATCCGGTCGTAGACGCCGTCGACAGCGCGCTCATAGGCCGATGCCCTGCTCTCGGCGGCACTGTGCTTCCGATTGAAACGATTCCGGCAATCCCCCTGCCAGCCGGACCCAGGATTACAACCCGAAACATCACGGCGAAGCCGCTTGCAACCCTGGTACACACCGTCAACCTGCCCCAAGGCCCGCTTCAGGCGAGCTATGCGATTGTCGATGTTGTTATTATCCGTCTGCGCGGAAACGATGCAGGACCTGCTCTGAGCTATCTGACGGTCCAGCTCATACTTCTCAGCCATGGTTCACTCCTCGCCACCCTTACCATCTTCATCGTCCTTCGGCACGGTGAGCTTGGGATACGGACTCTTGGCGACCTCGTCGTCATAGTTCGCCGCGTACACCTGCTCGTCCGCGTTCACGTACCCGAAATATTCAATCTCATGCACATCCTCACGGTTGAAGAACAGGAAGGCGTCACCGTCAGCCACACCGAACGGATACGGCACACCAACGTAATCGAACCAGCCTTTCACCCCCTCCTGCACAGTCAGCGCCCCACGCCCCGTGACCATCACCAGCGCACCATCGGGCACCAGACGAACCACCGAACCCATCGGTAGAATCGGATTCTCGTCTTCGGCAGCTTCATCAGCGGAGCCGCTGCCTTGCTTCACATCACTCATATCAATCAACCTTTCATATATTCATTTTTATACAAAAATACAACCAAGAACACCATCTGTAAGCTAACAAGACCTTGCATAAAGCGCCGCCAATAAGTCAGCCAGACGAACGTTTACCATGGCCGGCCTGCCTTGAAACATCCTGCGCGCTGCCGACACCACCGGAACGCGACCCGCCGGAACGCTTCCCGCGACGCACCGACTTCCGCGGCCTAACGGAGTCCAGCGACTCGCCACGGACCGCCAGCTCAGCTTTGCACTGCCGCTCCAAATGCAACAACAGCATCAGACGTGGAACAAATGCACAAAAAATGGCAACCCAGGCGAACATCACAATCGCCAGAGCGAGTTCATCCACCACAAGGATGGCAACAGTCTCGGGAGTCATTTCAAGCCAAACCAGACAGCCCGTGAACACAGCAAGGGCAACCCATACGATGAGAGAATTCAAATAGGGCATTTCGAAGCCTGCACCACCGACATGGCGGTAGTTCTGATTCAACATGACCTCCGCATATCCGGCTCGTTCCTCAAGGGATGGATCCGCTGACACGCCCCAATAGTTGCAGCTATGTACTGACCCCAACTCCATGAACACCCAGCCGACGATACCGCCCAGAACGGGAATCAGCCACCACCACACCGGTCCTAGAACATCCGCCGCACGGACCTTGCCACCTCTGGACATACCATGAACCATCGCACTGATCAAAACCGGACTTGAGAGAGGTGCCAATAGCGCAAGCACCGTATAGATGCGTGCCGCTATGTCCCCCGTGGTGGCCGAGCAATCTATCCAAGACACCGAATGGCTACGCCAGTGCCATACCGCCCCCAGACGACCAGTATCACCAGGATCGCCAAGCACACCCAGACACACATCACGGAATGCGCGCAGCCGAGGCAACGAGCCAGACACTATGCCGCCATCATTTTTTCTTACCATTAGGCTTCACCGCCCCAGACGAACGTTCACCATGGCTGGATTGCCTTCCAGCATCATGCGGACTGCCGACACCGCGGGAACGCGACCCGCCGGAACGCTTCCCACGACGCACCGCCTTCCGTGGCCTAACGGAATCCAAAGACTCGCCACGGGCCGCCAACTCAGCCTTGCACCGCCGCTCCAAATGCAGCCACAACGGCAACCGAAGCAACTCTGAGAACGCTATTAACATCCCACACCACTCCAACAGCACCAGACCAACAAACATCACGGCAATAACAAGGATGTTGCGCGCCACCCACAGGATCCACTCCAACAGAGCCACACACCCAACCACCAATGCAAGCATCAGTATGAACGTCAGATACGGGATCTTCAACCGGGGAAGCAGCTCACCCTCTGTAACGTTATGACGGCAAGTCTGCTCCAGCATCGTGTCCACGAACCCAGCACGCTCCTCCAACGAGGGGTACGCAGGCTCCTGCCAACGGCTGTAACTACGCACCGAAAACATCTCGACCGCCACCCAGCCCACGAGCGCCAGCAGAAACGGCAGCAGCCAGAACCACACCGGGCCCAACACATCCACCAGACGGAAACGCGACACACCAGCCGAAGAACGCACCAGACCCACCACAGCCACCGGAGCCGGAAGCAGCGCACCCACTGCAAGGGCCACTGCGGCAACGTTATACGCCTTGTCCGCAAGCTCACGCGGAGTGCCCGAACAATCAATCCACGTCACCGAACGAGTACGCCAATGCCACACCACACCCAGACGCGACACATCACCAGGATTTCCCAAGACACCCAGACCGATATCACGGAACGCATGCAGCCGAGGCAACGAATCAGACACGCTCTTCGCATCATTACTTCCTGCCATCAGAACCACCGACCCCTGAATGTTTGCCATGGCCGGCCTGCCTTCCAACATCCTGCGCGCTGCCCACACCGCGGGAACGCGACCCGCCGGAACGCTTCCCACGATGCACCGCCTTCCGCGGCCTAACAGAGTCCAGCGACTCGCCACGGGCCGCCAGCTCAGCCTTGCAACGCCGCTCCAAATGCAACAACACCACCAGACGTGGCAATCCATATAACACCGATACCAGCACACCCCACTCCACTAATACCAGCCCCAACAGGAACACGACCATGACCAGGATGTTGTCCGTATCCCACAGCACCCACTCCATCAAAGCCGAACACCCCACTGTCACTGCAGCAACGAGCCCGAACATCAGATAAGGCGTCCTCAACCGTGGGAGAAGACCCACGCCATCATTATGCCGGTAACTCTCCTCCAACACCAGCTCCACAAACCCGGCACGCTCCTCCAACGAGGGGTCCACCGGCTCCTGCAAGCGGTTGTACCGACGCACCTGATCCAACTCGACCGCCACCCAGCCCACGAACGCCAGCAGGAACGGCAGCAGCCAGAACCACACCGGGCCCAACACGTCCACCAAACGCACACGTACCACACCCGACGCTGAACGCACCAAGCCCACAGCACCCAACGGCCCAGGAAGCACGCCGGCCACCGCAAGCGCCACGGCCGCCACCTCATACAACCTGGCGTCCATCTTCCTGGCCTCACCAGAGAAGACAATCCACGTCACCGAACGCGTACGCCAATGCCACACCGCACCCAGATTAGACATGTCGCCCATATACCCCAGACCAATGTCACGGAACGCATGCAACCGAGGCAACGAGCAAACCGCCAAGTCGCCATCACTTTTTCTCATCATTAGGCTTCACCGCCCCAGACGAACGTTCACCATGGCCGGACTGCCTTCCAGCATCCCGCGCACTGCCGGCACCACAGGGACGCGAGACGACGGGACGCTTCCCACGACGCACCGCCTTCCGTGGCCTAACGGAATCCAAAGACTCGCCACGGGCCGCCAACTCAGCCTTGCACCGCCGCTCCAAACACAACAACAACAACAAACGAGGAAGCACAAGCAGCACCAGCACCAGCACACCCCACTCCACTAATACCAGCCCCAACAAAAACACGACCATGACCAGGATGTTGTCCGTATCCCACAACACCCACTCCATTAATGCTGTGCACCCCGCCATAACTAAAGATAGAATTATCAGACCTAGGTACGGTATCTTCAGACGGGGGAAATGGCCCTCGCCCGTCGGATGCCTGTACCCCACCTCCAACAGCGATTCCACATACTTAGTGCGTTCCTCCAACGAAGGGTCCGCAGGCTCCTGCCAGCGGTTGTACCGGCGCACCGACCACAACTCGGCCAGCACCCAGCCAACGAATGCAGGTAGGAACGGCAGCAGCCAGAACCACACCGGGCCTAACACATCCACCAGACGCACACTAGACACTCCTGACGCAGCACGCACCAAGCCCACGGCACCCAACGAGCCTGGGAACATACTCGCCACCGTAAGAACCACCGCCACGACCCCATATGCCTTGTCATTGACATTTTTGGGTATATCCGAGAAGACAATCCACGAAAACGAACGACTCCGCCAATGCCACACGGCGCTTAAATGTCCATCATTGCCCACAACGCCAAGCCCCAAATCGCGGAACAGACGCAGACGAGAAGTATCATCCCGAACACCGAAACCAACATTACCCTTTCCTGCCATCGGGCCTCACCATCCCATCAATCGCATCGTCAACCACCTCGCTCGAAAACCAGCCGGCACCGATATTGCCCAATATTCCGCCCACAGCCGAACCAATCGCAGCACCAGCTGACATACCAAGAGCAACAGCACCCGGTCCTCCTATAAGACCGACAAGACCTCCAATGGCTGTTCCCGCCACCGTTCCTATTCCTTCTCCCGCCACTCCTCCGGCGGCGGAGGCCGCCGCGTCCACGGCAAAATGAGTGGCCGTCAAGGCAATCGTCTGGGCATTGTCATAGCCCTTCGCATTCAGCCCAACCGCATCCGATGTCACACCGACCACCGTGCCAAGGATGCCGAGGCCCTTGATCGCCTTGCCTCCTTTGAACGCATTCAGACGTTTGACCGCTTTGGTCTGATTCAGGTCCTTGGCCACCTGGCTGTGCTTGTACGAGGGTAGATGGCTCAGCAACCCGTCCACGCTCTTGTCCGCCTTGCCGACAGCTCCCTTGAGGCCCTTAGCAACCTTGCCATCGCTCACTTTGAGCCAGTCCAGCGCCTTGGAGCCAACACCCTTGGCCCTAGCCTCCAACTTCAGCACAGTTACGTCGGCGCGGTGCACCCCCTTGCCCCAAAGGCTGCGGCCTTCCATCGTGCCACGCTTGACTTTGCCGCCTATAGCCCTCAAAAGCGGCCTTCCAAGGAAAGCATCCACGACATTCTCGCCGATGCGCTCACCCCTTCCCGTCGCCTTCGAAGCATCTTCAGTGCGTTTGCGCTGCCGGGCATCCACAGCCTTGTCAATCTTCTTCACCAGTCTGGCACATCCCTCACGCCCCTTGGCGGAGGACGCGACCGCGGAGCTCAGAGCGGCACCCGCCCCGCTCTTGGCAAACGAGCCCTTCACATAGCCACATCCAGCCGACCCGCTGGCACCGCAGGAGGCCATCGCCGACCGAAGGGCCGCTTCCAGCTGGGCCAAACCGCCCGCCACTGAAGCATAACTACTTTCCACCCCGGCCACCTTCGAGGACGTATCCGAAGCCTCCGACTTGGCGGCAAGCAGGTCCGCGTCCAAACCGCCCACCGGCGGATTCGCAATCGAGACGATGTCACCCACGGACCCCAACACGGTCGCCAGATCCTCCGCAAGGCGCCGGTCACGGTTCGAATACCCTTGCATGCCGTCACCCGCCTTCCTCAGCACGGCATCGCTGAATCTGAAGGACGGCGAGGAATCCACACCAGCATACGCATTCACATACCGCGCGCAATCATCCTTAAGGCCAGAGGCCAACTCGGAAAGCGCCGAGGCCACGCCCCCGTGGACCTCGGAGAAATACGCCTTCACATTGGCCGCCGCAGCACCGGTGAACCCGCCGTCGCCCGCCAAACCGTCTATGGCCGTCTGCAGCTCATTCACCGCGGAATCCAACTGCCTCGCATAGGCGGACACGGACTGGTACAGCCCGTCCACATCCGAAGACCTCACATCAAACCCCATCACAACCCCCCTAGACCAGAAACGAAACAACGAACATACATACTCATTTCCCTCCCTCCAACGCGGAGGCCGCATGCCTATCTGCCTCGGCAAGGTTCGTAGACACATTACCAAGGGCCGAAATATCCTTGGCCAGCAACTCCGAATACTGGTTGACCAAACGCTCGATGCGTCCGACATGGTCCTTGAAGGCATTGAACCCCTCGCCTCTGCTGGAACCGCATTTTAGCTTTGCAGCCTGAGGCATACCCAGATTGGCTGCATTCAAATCAAACTGCCGAGCCGACAAATCAGCGGAGCTCACCTTGATTTCAGTCATTGCCTTTCCTTTCACTTACACTACTTACAATCAGATTTGCCTTTCGTGGCCCGCCATCGAGAACCACATAGCCCCAAGGTACCTTGACTTTCGAATCGACCTTCTCGCCGACTCCGTACACGTGTTGGACGTGCTGCTGGCCGTCCAGACCGCCACCAATCCAGATTCCGTTTTGAGCAGACGAATGGGCAAGGAACCAAGGATCCGAGTTATACAGCACATCGTTGGCCATATCGAACAACACGATTCCCACTGAGCCGTCAGCACCGGAAAGAACTTCCTTGAGCTTTTCTACCTTATCCGGAAGCCCGCGCATGAGCAATCCAGAAATTCCGGACACGAAAACAACACCTTTGCCTGATTTTTCATGTCCAAGCCCACAGAGGAAATCCAATGCTTCATTATCGTCCTGCGTTTCGAACATGCAAATACCCGGCAACCTGCCGAAGTGCCCTGCAACGTCCAACAAAGCCGATTCGCATCCCATCGCCGATTCGAACTGCAGCAATGCGGATACGAAATCAGTACCATCCTTAAGCCTGTTGAAAGCGACTCGCTCAATCGGCCTTTCGGCAAAATCAAAACCGGCCAACGAAAGATCATCGGCATACACGCCGAATGGAAAGTCGACCCCCTCCTTTGAACGGGAGAGAAGATACTGCGCATCCACCGACTCAGGCATGGTTGGAATGGCCAAGGCGCGCGAATCCTCTCCGCCGGTTCCGACGCATTGCTCTTCCACGTATCTGAACTCATCCTTGTCCTGACCAAGCACCTGAACGCCTTGGAAGAGATATGTGTCATCGCCCATCTTGACGAGGCCCTGAGCGTAGCCCTGAGGAGTGGCTACGCCACGCATCGAACCAAGAACAGCAAGATAATCATCTGCGTTGTCGAGAGAGAACACCAGCTGATTCTTGAAATTCGACCTCAGCCTGCCACGAATATCACTTTGCGCGGCGGCGACGAGCACAATGGAAATTCCAACCCGCGTGCCTTCGCGGGAAAGCCTCACCAAACGGTCCATCAGCGTCTGCTCATACAGCTCGGTGAACGCCGCAATACCATTGATGACAAACACAATGGCGGGCATATCCTCATGCTCCTGCGTATAACGTTCAAAAGAACCTCCATACGGTATCAGCGCCTTCCTGCGCTCTGCAGACACGGACTCCAGGTAGTCGAACAGCCTCAGCATTTTCTCGTCATCGCCGCTGGTGATCACGTCGCCAACCTGTGGGGCACCGCGCAGCGCGGTCAATGCCTCCGCGCCAAAATCAATGGCATAGATGTTGCATTCGGCTGCAGTGTGCGTATTAACTAAATCAAACAGCATGGCCAATAGCACGGATTCAACCCCTGAACTCGACCCTCCATAGAGCACGGCATTGCCACCTGTAGTCAACGGAAGGGTCAGTACACGCTGTTGTTGCTTCGCCGGGTCATCGAGCACGCCCACCACGGGGTCAAGCTCATACGGATGCTTCACAGTTCCTTTCGAATCAAGAGCTTCAGCCGACGTGCGGGCCTTCTCCACATCTTCCACCAGAAGGCGGGCAGGCAACGGGTCAAGCCAAAGCTGTTGAGCCTGCATGTGCTCACTTTGGGCTATCTGCGCGATGTGCTCGAGCACCGCCACCAATTCGGGTGTCTGAGATTCCTGCACAGCTTCAGATGCTGGGCGCTGCGACCCCACCGCAGCACCGAGGTTGGAAATGAGCTCCACGGAATCGTCCACCTTGTGAGCGTATTGCTCGGTGGGCGTGTAGACACCGCCTGTATACGAAGCCTGGCCCAACGCAAACAGCTCGTTGTAGCCGACCAGCAAGTAGAACCTACCGGCCTGGGTCAGCTCGGCTGCATCGGGCCGGCGAATCATCTCCTTGGAATCCCCTGCGTCCGAAACCTTCAAACACACCTTGAATCGTGAATTGCTCCAGATCTGGTCGTTGACCACACCGCTGGGTTTCTGGGTGGCCAAGACCAAGTGCACGCCCAGCGAGCGGCCTATGCGAGCCGCCGAAATCAGCTCGGTCATGAACTCGGGCTGCTGCGCTTTGAGCTCCGCGAACTCGTCGGCAACGATGAACAGGTGTGGGCAGGGCTCGCTCACCTTGCCGTCGCGGTACATGCGTAGGTAGTCGTAGATGTCCACGTTGTCGCCGCCGGCGATGTCTCGTGCCTTGTTGAACAGAGCCTGACGTCGCTTAAGCTCACTTTGGATGGAGACCAGGCTGCGCATGATGGCATTGCCATCCAAATTGGTGATGGTGCCCGCAAGATGGGGCAGCCGTACACGGCTGTTGTCAAAGGCTCCCGCCAGACCGCCGCCTTTGTAGTCGATGAGCACAAAGGCCACCTCTTCCGGCGAATACTCCACGCACATGGATAGGATCCAGGTGATGATGAACTCAGACTTACCCGAGCCCGTGGTGCCTGCGATAAGACCGTGCGGACCATGGAACTTCTCATGCAGGTTGAGGTTGAAAGGCTCACCCTGTGCGTCGATGCCGACTCTGGCGGCAAGCGTATCCGCCGCCTTGAAATCCTTCCACCGCGAGCGCACGTTGAGCTGCTCGACGTTCCCCGCCTCATACATGTCGAGGAAACCGAGGGAATCGGGCAGACTCGCATGGGCCTCGGCGGTGTCAAGGCGCACCGATGCCAGGGCGTGGGAGAAGTCCAGGCACTCAGAGGCGGAGGCGCAGGCATCGGGAACGAATTGCTGCCCATGCCCCGAAGCATCGTTCACGTCGAACAGCGTGCCAGTATCAGCGCGGACGTCGATGATGCTGCTGCACTGCTTGGGTAAGTCCCTACGGTCCTGCGTCTGGCACAATAAGGTGAAACCCGGTGCAGGCTTGCGGCTCAGGTCGTCTATGAGATCGCTTTTCTCCATTAGGTCCTTTGAGGTGCATACCACCAAATACCAAGGCAACGGTTTGCCGGCATCGGCATCCTTCGCATTGCTCCGGCGCTCTTGAGCCACCTTTCCCAGGCTCAGCGAAAGCTGGGAAGCCTCTTCGAGCGTGTCTGCAAAATACCGCTCGGTGCGGTCGTTGGAAAACATGTGCGCAAGCTCCGCAGCCCAAATCCAATCCTCACGTTCCTCAGGGTCGCAAAGAAGCACCAACTTGACATCTTCGTACGAGTGCAAGGCCGCCATCT
This sequence comes from Bifidobacterium sp. ESL1118, assembly GCF_058505595.1. Lineage (NCBI taxonomy): Bacteria > Bacillati > Actinomycetota > Actinomycetes > Bifidobacteriales > Bifidobacteriaceae > Bifidobacterium > Bifidobacterium sp. ESL1118. The sequence goes on along the minus strand of NZ_CP196371.1, from coordinate 225,728 downwards.
GAAGCACCAAGCCTCGCAACAATGAGGAAGCCACCGCACTTTCTCCGCAAACGCCCACAACAGCATGGTCCGCAAGCTTGACGGAAATCGGCACATCCGCCACCTCCTTGGGCTCCTTGGCCAGGTTATAGACAACCTGGGAAAGGTCGTCCTTCTCAATGGTGAAATGCTCCTCTGGGTAACGGATGTCGGCGCTGAGCGGCAGCGTGCCGACACCCAGCCGTAGCTCAAGGAAGTCGTCATGCGCAACGGTGCGGTCCATCATATGTGGATCATGTGAGACCACCCGTTTCAAGCATTCCTCGACCGATACCCTGTTCTCACTCAATATCTGCCGTTGCTCTTGGGAGGCCTGGGAGATGCAGGAGCGAACGCCGTCGAGATATTCGGCATAACGCTGGTGGCGCCGCTGGTCACTGCGAATACGCTGTTTTTTCTGCACGTGATGGCTCATCAGGGGCCAAATCACACTGCCTGCGAGCATCGAAACAGCCATGACGAGCATCGGCAAGGCAGTCATGATTGAGCCGCCTGGTTGCCTGACGCGAGTGATCATGGTTGCCGCCGAAAACACCGATGCCAAAGCCATGATCATCGAGGGGCCAATCTTCATGGCTACAGATTCCTCGTCCGGCTTCTGGGGTGCGGGAGGGGCGTCAACGGAGACGGCAAATGGCGTCACATTGCGTTTGAACCTTGGCGCTGGGTAGAAATACTGCGGCTCCTCATCGTCACCTTCCTGGAAATCCGATGCTACAGGCATCGCGCTGCCCGCATCCGGTTCGCGGTAGGCGCTCAAGGCAGGGTCCGGACGAATCGTAAGACACGCAGGGCGGTTATAGCACAGAAACCTATGGCCCACAGTCACGAGGAACCCGAGAATTTCGATGGTATCGGACGGATGCAGTATGTAAGGTGAATTTGCGGTTAGTCGAACCCCATTGATGTAGGTGCCGTTCGCCGAACCCAAGTCGGTGATGACGAACTGATCCTGCCTAAAGTCGATGACGGCATGGTTGGCAGAGACGAACGGTATGTCGATAACGAACGTATTGGCGTCAAGACGGCCTATGGTCACACGCGTCTCACGGGTGAAACCGACGATATGAAAGGTTTTGTCGCCCTCATCATCAGGCCTGACGATAATCGACGACTGGGCCCCGCCACCCTCGTCCACGTTGTACGCAGCCATACCTTGGCTATTGAGCTTCACACTCCTGACGACATTCCCGGATGCGTCAAGAATCGACTTTCCGTGCTTTGGCGTCATCACCCAAGAGCCGTCGCGCGCCTCCAGCTGGACCAGACGCTCGTTGCCCTGAGCAGCAGGAGAGGCAATCCAGCGCATGCCGGAAGGAACATCTGGCAACGACATGGTGCGTGCCCGACCACTCGCCATAACCGTAATCAACATCAGCAATCCTTTAAGTAGTATTCGTCCGCAAATAAGAGTTTGGCCCCTGCAAGCCTTAAACCAGCACCGAAGAAGAGCTACCGACCCAATTCACACAAGCCAACAGCGTTCCAATGACCTCCCCAAGCCGAAACAACTGGCCTTGACTGCATCTCCCCATCTGACATTCGGAAAAAGAACATCAAAATTGTTTGGGCTGCCGACGATGATGCGTCATCGGCAGCCCAAAATTCGAATCAGCCCCTGAAGCCACTCGCTATCTGGCTATCGGTCTCCTCCAAGGTGGCTGCGGTCTGATCAAGCGACTGGGCTATCTCGTTGATGAGTTCCTGCGCCTGCACAAACCCTGGGCGAAGCTCGCTAAAACGCTGTGCATAGGACTGACTCGCCGCGCCTTCCCATTCACTCTGCAACTGATTGAGCAGATTGTCCATTTTGGAGATAACGTCTCCCACATTGCCGGCTTCGGTGCGGTATTGACCTGCACGTTGCCGCATGGTGTCCGGCGTAATTCTGATCTGACCTGCCATAATGACATTCCTTTCATTGTGTTTCCGGAATTTCCGGAAATCTTTACGCCGTCGCCGGCGCAAAATTTTTATCTACCGCCCAAACACATTCCTGCGGTAGGCTGTCTGTTTGTGGTGCCTCACCATGAGTACGATTGCCAAGATGATGAGGGCTAGAAGGACGATGGCCACAGCGATGGCCGGCAACAGGAACCCACGAGCCATGGCATACGCCCACCAACTGGAAGCCACCACAACATTGCCATAGTTCGAGACTGTTTTGTTTCCAGCCATATCGGTGGACACGAGTTGAACGTCATGTGACTTCTCGTCGGCTCTTAGGTTGTATGACATGGGAGAAAGTGTGGACTTTCCATTCCATTTGCCTACCGATTTGCCGTCCACACGCATCTCGACAGAACGCAACGCCACATCGTCCTTGGCGTTGGCCACAAAGTCGTGAGAAGGCGAATAGAACATCGATCTGCTGCTCAAGCCTGCGATCTGCGCCTGTGGTGCCTGACCATCCACAGCAAAATTCACCTCGGCCGAGCTTTTACGCTGTTCGTCCTTCTTGTTCATCGTGTTCTGCGAAAGGTTACCCGCAGTGTCGACGGAAGTGAGCCGCAGACGGTAGTAGCCATCGGAGGCAAACAGTTTGGCTGGAAAATCGTACGTGGTGACTTGCCAGCCCGTGGTGCTGTCCTTGGCGACCGAATAGTCCGTCAACGCCTTCAAATCCCTCACGTCACTGTCATGCACCAACTCCATGTGGGATTTGGCACTATCGATGCCGCTGACGTTCACTTCCGTGACCCTAACGTCATGTGGGGCCTTGATGTACTTGCCAAGTGAATTCTGAGTGGCTCCGTCGAAGATGTAGTCCGAGCCGAAACGGTTCAAGCTGTAAACCACCTTCTGCTTGGTTTCGTTGCCAGCCTTATCTCGAATCGACGCCGTCAGCGTGTAGACATCGTCGTTGTCGACGGTATGCTCGATGTCTTTGAACGACACGTTCTTGGACGTGGCATCGACATGCTCCGCATCGTCCACATAGACGCTGTTCGCCTTGCTCTTGGTCTCTTTGGCGTTCTCATCGGGAGAATTGCCTGGTTTATGCGTACGCGTCAACGTATAGTCGGTGAGCATTGGGTCGAAGTTGGTGTCGCTGTAATCAATCTTAGGCATGACATCACCGGCGTAAGCGGTCTTGTCCGCCACGTTGGAAATCGAGAGCTTGGGGCTTGTGGTATCGATGATGAACTCGGGCTCCTCCACCGCTTCGGCCACATTCCCGGCCAGATCGGTGGCTTGCACTTTGAGTGTGTAATGCAACTCATGAGTGAAATCCACATTGGCGGTGTGCCCATAGTCCTTGTCGGCTCCCGTCCAAGGCGAGGGCGAAGGCGACGCCACGGAAGCGCCGCCCGCATCCTTGGCGCTGACGGTGATCACAGTATCGGCACCGCTGAAGTTGCGTTCGGTCTGCTTGATGACAGCATGCCTTGCAGCCTTGTAATAATTGCCTGACTGAGCACTGTTGTTGTCGAACTTAATGCCGAGCAGGGGCTTGACCGTATCAATCGTAAAGTCGCTATGGTAGGGTGCGGCAACATGACCGGCAGGGTCCGTCAAACCAACATCGATTGCCCAATCTCCATCATGCTCACATGGCAGTTGCGCCGTCCAAGTCAATCCATCGCCACTTGCGTTCTTGAAATCCTTGGCTGCAACGGAAGCACCTCTGGAACCGTCCACATTGCTGGTGACGATCGACCGCCATTGATCGTTGTCTTTGATGAAATCAAAGTTCGATTCGGTGATGGTCACCGTTGCATGGCGGTTTGCCTTGTAATACTTTCCATTACGTACATCGTTGTTGTCATACGCCACGGAGATCCGAGGCGTCTGCCTATCGATGGCAATGCCGAAGATTGCGTGTGTTTCACCAGGCAGAGGCAGATTGCGGCCCAAATCAATCTGAGACTCATTGCCAGCTTTGTCGCGAGCAACAAACTTCGATCCAGAAAGTGTGAGCCGCTGGGAGTCAGTGCCAAAGGTCATGGCAATCTGTCCGTCATTGCTGGTCAACCTATCAGGGTTCTGCGGGGCCTTGCTCCATTGACCGTCAAACGCCGACCGTCCGTCGTTGACACCGGAGACGGCATCGCTCGACTTGACGGATACGGTCTCATCGCCATCTGCGAAAATCCAGCCCCACTGATTCGGTTGGACCGTCGAATAATTCACCGCGCCAAACCAAGGACTCGTGTAATCGATACAGAACTCCGAACCTCCTTGTACCGCCGTGTTCGTGGAATGGCCAATAGGCACGTAGCTCAGATGCAAGGCGTATTTGCCTTCTGCGGATCGCGTTTCCGAAGGTACGCTCGAAACGGGCATATTCACATTGTTGAGCGACCAAGCATCACCATCTGCATGTTCACGGCTAAAGTTGGCCAGTTTCACATCAGCAAACGTATTGGGCGCAATTGTAACCACGTCTGAGCTTGGGCATGTCGCTCCCCGGGGCATATCGACTTTGCACAGGCTTGCTGTGAACAGGCCATCATCGCGATGTGGAAGCTGACGAGCCGCTTCGAACCACTTGTCATTGACAGTGAGGGTGGCTCTGACGGAACCGCGATGGTAATAATTCGGCTTGTCGCTCGTCGGTGTGCCCGCGGCATCGTTCAGCTTGATCGCCACCGATTTGGCACTTGTCTCCTCACCATCGACCACTATCACGCCAGGGCACGAGTCAGATGAATCCGCAGCACTCAACTCCGCAGTGTTGCCGGCCATATCTTTGGCAGTAACACTGATATCGGAGACAACGTAGGCTCCATCAGACTGAATCGGCAGCTGAAGAGAGTACCCCTCCTTAGGGGTGATGGTCTTCGTCGCGGGCTGAGTGGCAGGGGTTTGGCCTCTTGCCGCCTTGAGAGCGTCATCATAATTAGCGTACCACTTATAGGTCAGGGAAAGCTCACTCATGCCCGAAACGCCGTTCTCATCGCAGTCAGACGGCTGGGCGCCAGCCGAGCCCAAGCAGTCTTTCGCGCTCACGGTGTACGTGAAGTTCTCGCCAGGATGCGTGGCCACCACCTTGATGGCACGGCTACCCGTGCCATCGGTATACGAGTTATCCGCAAGCCAGTCGCCCTGCGGGAAGGAGGAAGAGACATTCACCCTTGGAGATGTGCCGTCGACGCACAATCCATCAAGCGTAGCCAATGTCTGGCGGCCGGAATCACCAACGGCACCACTGATAGCATGACTAATCATAAGCGGCAGGTCGTTTGCATTCATATATGAAATACTGTATGTCACCGAATACTCGCCTTCGGTAAGATGCGCCTTTTCATTTTCGTGAATGGTTGTGGAGATGTCGCAAGGATGTTCAGCATCACACTGGGATGACTGGATTTGAGACTTCTGATCACGCCACGAATATTGAATTCTCGGCTTATACTCTTCCAAATCATTGAACCATGAGACCGCTTTCCGGGAAATCACCGGTTCCACCACAGCCTGCTTGGCCTGAACAAACTTATTCTTCGTACAGGGTCCCGTTTGACTCGAACCGCAGACAACGGTCTTCGTTGAGCCAACAATACTGCTCACACGGAGGTCCATGTTGACATCCTCCGCCGTGGGGAACGCATAGAACTCCACGGACCGCACGCCAGTCTGATTGGCTGAAGCCGAATCAGCCTTGAATGGCTGAAAATCAACCAATGTCTTCTTCGTGCTGGTATTACCCATGTTGTCGACCGCCTGCAAGGAGAAGTCGCTGAGACTCACCTTTCCAAGTCTGCCGAATGCAGAGGCATTCAGATTGAGGTAACTTTCATCTGCGCCCATGGTGAATTGGCAGTCCATACGGTCGAAGGCAGGCCCCTTACTTGCCGGCTCCGGCGTGCATGCCGCCGGCACGGGCTTGTTCTTGTAGGTCAGCATCAGCTTCTGGGGCCCAGAGACTGCAGCCACATCAGCATCGCTGTGGGCACCTTGTGGCCACGCGTCATCAATACCGACGGTCACCATGATGCCTTTACCGCTGGTGGGAAGCTCACCGTCATTGCTCAGACCGATTCCCTTGGGGTTTGAAAAATCGACCTCGTTCCCTTTCGTTCCGTCATTGTTGACTTCGTTTACACTCACCTGGGCAATGCTCGGTGCGGAGGCATCCCGCACGATAGGAAGCTTGACGATGGTGCCAGCCGGGAATGTTTCGGTCTTTGGATTGTCGGCGGTGCCGGTGTTTTCGTTCAAATCCTCGCCAAGCTTCACATAGACATATTTAGTCGGTTGATTTGCAGTGTTCGGTGCAGTGATGGGACTCACCGTCACGGAAAGCTGCCCATTGGCTTGCTCGGGCCAGGTGTTGTCTGGATTCAGCGTAGTGGACACTTCGTACCCACCGCTGTTGAGCGACCCTGCAGGCAGGCAGCCGTTTTGCCACATAGATAAACCAGTGGCACTGGGGTCCACCACACAGATCTTGAGCTTCGCCGCGGGATTATTCGCCTGCTGCCAGATGTGAAGCCCCTCTGGTGAAGCGGATACCTCGCCAGACGTTGTGTTCGTCTCTGTTTTGCGCCAATCCCCGGTGACCGTTGCATCAGAGAAAGTACCTGAGGGACTGAACCAGCCTCCATAGTTGAGAATCTTGATGTGCTTGGCCAAAGTACTCATAGATCCATCGGCATTACTGTAATATGGCCCAATCTGTGGAGATTTTGCCGCGGCCGTCGAGGTGTCGCCGGGCATGGTCGGTGTTGTGCCACCCGGCTCGGTGGAAGGAGAGTTCGAAGAGTCTGCCGGAGGATTCGCGGAACTCGATGGCGGGTTTGTGGGTGCAGATGTTGGTGAGTTCTGACCATCGGCATCCTTTGGCGATGTTGACGTACCTTGACTAGGGGATGCCGACGAAGTCGATTGGTCGGTTGCATGGGCAGCCGAGCCGGAGTCAGCATAAGCCATCATCGAAGCGCCGAGACTGGCTCCTCCCAGAGCCAACGCCAGCGATATAGTCACAATCAGCTTTGCATTAAGCCCGGAGAATCCATGGTGTTCAGACGCAAATCGTTTCATTGCCTATCCTTCCCCAGCAACGTGGTGTCGCGCTCATCATCCTCGTCAAATTTCCGCTCTCCCGACGAAAGTGAGATGTTGGTTTCCTGTTCATCGTCAGAGTCGGTTTGGAAATCCTGCGGTTGCATAGGCTTCGTTACATGTTCGGCGTCCAGGTTGAGATGAGTTTCGCCACCATCGTCCCCGAGCAGTGTGGTGCCCAATGCATCGTCTTTGTCTTCAGCGGCATCGACTTGAGGCATGTCTGTGCGCCCACTGCCAGCAATGCCCAGTGAAGAAAAGCCCAGAGCCCTGTCAATGTCCTTGGCATTCCAAGGCTCCTCAAGAGCCGAGCCACCAACACCAACCCTAGATTTGGTTGTTTGCCAGCGACCACTGACACTGCGCAATTGCGCTATACGACGTTCGGCGGTCTTACCCGTCAACGTATCTCGCACTTGGCGGATGTGCCATATGAAATACAGCGCCACAGTAGCCACGAGGCATATTGCGGCCAACGAAAACAGCACAAGAGCCGTCACTTTGTATCCGGATGCCATCACTTTGCCCCTTTACCCGTTATGTCCACAAACGCTTCATTGACTGACTGTTTAGCCAAATCAACGATTCCCAACGCCTGACCTTGCAATTGTTGAAGTTTGTCTGTAGTTATGCTTGACGTTTTGGCCAGACGCTCCGCAGATTCCACGAACTTCATCAAGCTCTCCTGAGTGACACCATCGGCCCTGAATTTGCGCGAATATGTCCGCACGGTGTCCAAGGCCAAATTGGCAGTAGTCAAACGCATCACGTCGTTGTTGCTCGAATTCATGTAATCCATTAATCGAGAAAGCTCTTTGAAATAAGGGGCATATTTGCCCTGGTCTGACCCTTCATTGATCAGAGGGACAATTGAGGACTCAAAATCAGCTATTGTGGCATACAACTTGGCAAGCTTGTGGTCATTGAAACCAGAATCGCCGGCGTCTTTCATCCAGTTTTCTGCCGCCAGTATCCGTACGTGTTGAAGCTGAGACCCTAAACCACCATCGCTTTTCACAACGCGCGGCGTGTAGTAGTACCAATAGAGCTTGCCGATATCGAATGAAAGCTGGCCCCAGTTTTCCCCTTGGTTTCTCAAGCTGTCTGCATGCTCGTCGACGGACTGCTGCAATTGCTCGTTCTCGGCATCGCTGAAGCGCCCATCCGCCTCATACCGTTTGATCAAACCCTCATAAGGTGCGGACTGAGAGGGTCTAATATCGGCGGCTTTCACGTAGTAGCCTTCGGCAGCCACATCATCCGAAGACTGATTCGCCAAATTCATATAATGCTCATAACTCGACGATGCCGCCAGAGCCCCGACACCCAACGAAGCGCCGCCCGCAACGGCCAAAACAACCGTTGCCGCGCACATTGCACAAAATGCACGCCATTTGTTTTGCATGGATTTGCGCAACTGCATATCCTTGTCGTTGGCGTGCTCCAAATCATAGGCGAACTGAGCACAGCTTTGATAACGATCGTCAGGATCCTTCTGCAGTGCCTTTACCAAGATACGTTCCAGGCCAGCAGAGGCATTGGGCAGCACCTGCCTGATAGGCGGTAGATCATAAGGCTCGCCTTTGGGCCTCTTGCCGACCAATAGAGTGTAGAGCAGCGCACCCAGACCATACACATCCGTGCGAGCGTCACATCGACCAAATTCATCATATTGCTCAGGAGCGGCAAAACCAGGAGTCCCCATTCGGGCCTCATAGCCTTCAGGCAGAGGGCCCTCTTTGGGAGGCATCGGGCAGGCGATGCCGAAGTCAATCACACGAACTGCGCCTTCAGGTGTCACCATCACATTCGACGGCTTCAAATCACGATAGACAATGGGTGGATCCAGTCGATGCAGGTAATCGAGAACGTCGCAAAGCTGGATGCCCCATGAAACCACCTGCTCATCGGAGCATCTTCCATTGGCCTCCAAGGTTTTCTCAAGCGTCTGACCCTCTACGTAGTCCATGACGATGTATAGGCTGCCATCCTCTTCAATGAGATCAACAATGCGAGGAATTGCCGGATGGTCAAAAGACTTGATGAGATTGGCCTCACTGATGAGGCCGTCGATGATGCGGCGAGCGCTGGCCTTGTCGTCAATATGCCGGATCTCCTTAACAGCCCACTGCTTATTAAGATTCACATCAAGCGCCAGATACACTGTAGACATTCCGCCATGGCCGATCTGGGTCAGGATGCGGTACCGCTTCCCAACTATTCGCTCATCTGGCACTTCCATGTATCCATTCCTCTCTCAGATGAAAATACACGGAAATTGTATATCCCCCATCTTACAAGCGGCATGACAATATCAAGTATGCAACCCCATATAATAGCTCTTTAAATGCTTTAAACGGAGTGCATGACACACATGGTAGCAAAAAGCTATTCTTATGTATGAAATATAAATTTTTATTATACAGTCTATACGATATTGAACAAAACTAGCTAATATCGTTGTAAAAAATGGTTGAAAGCTTTACTTTTATCTAATTAACGGAATCCGCAATGTCATCACAACCGTCAATCTGTCAGTGCAGTAAACCGTTTGATTCGATAACGACGGCGGCCACAAACGCACACGACCGCTAAAACCAAATATCTGACTTAAACACTGGGTCTGATTCCTACAACCCAATAATAAAGTTGGCGCAAAATGACGAAATCAAGGCTGAAATCGTCATTTTGCGCCAACAAGTCCGATGATGCTACGGCTAGGCCTCATGCTTCGGGTCAATCGTGGCCTCAAGCGCCTTTGCCCGCTCGCTGTCGGCAGGCTGCACCGAGACCTTCTGCACACCGTCGATCGAGTCAATCGCACCGTCGGAGCGAGACTTTTCAGCCTCCACATACTTGCGCGGCACCACGAATACGGGGCCGGCTGCATGCTGGATGAGGCCCTGACTAGTTGAGCCCACGAGCAGGCCCGTGAATCCCCCACGGCCGCGTGAGCCCACCACCACCACGTCGTGGTCGAGACTGGCCTTCGTCAAGGCGCTCACAGCGCTCTCCGGCACAATCGTCTTGTTGATCTTCAGATTGGCGTGAGTCTCTCGAAGCGGCTTGATCATCTCCTCCAAATCCTCCATGTAGGAGTCCATCACGCCGTCTTCCTTGCCTGCCCCCTGAAGGCCCGGCACAGCATCGATAACATCAAGTGTGGCATCGTTGTCAGCGGCAAGGTCCATGGCCATTTCAAGGGCCTTCAGACCCCATGGGCTTGAATCGATGCCTACTGCCACCTTGGAGATGGTGTTGTTTAGATGCATTGTATTGCCGTCGTCGTCGGTGTAGGGCACCACGATAATGGGGCAGTAGGCGTAGGCCGGCAGCGAGGAGCTGGTGGTGCCCAGCAGACGCTCAGCGAGGCCGCCCTTGCCACGGTTGCCGATGACGATGAGATTATAGTTGCGCGAAAGCTCAACAAAGACCGAAGACGGGTCTCCCGTGACGATGAGCGTCTGGGCTTCTACGCCTTGCTCCTGCGCCACCGCCTTGGCCTGCGCCAGAATTTCCTGGGCGTCGGCATGGGCCGCGTTGTCGTCGCCCATGGAGGTGTACGTTGAATCAAATGAAACCGCGGCGTAGCTCGGAAGCGAGTAGGCGCAGACAATCTGCAACTTGAGCCCCGCATGCTTGGCGTAGTTCGCAGCCCACCAAGTGGCCTTGTAACTGGCCTTGGAACCGTCAACACCTACCAGCACAACCTTTTCGTTTACCATGTCAACTCCCTTAGACGACAGTGCCCCCTCGACACCTGCTACATCCAGAATAGTCCAAATTCCACAAAGACACATGCAGTGATCGCAACCGGCTGACTTGATGCAAGGGGTGTACCTTGGCCGAATGCTACGGGCATTAACACACAACGGAAATCGTCACATGCCCAGCCATACCGGCATTCAACGTGCCACCATCCCAGAAAACAAAAACCGGACCCATCAGGGCCCGGCTCACATCGTAGTGCTGCAGTGCACTTCCTAACAAACCTTATAGCACACGACGAATCTGATACGGCTCACGCCACGGCCAAGACACTGGCTTAATGCAAGTACCATCCTGTGGATCAGCAGCGTTGATCAGCATGCCATTGCCAAGATAAATGGCCGCATGAGTGCCGTTGGCGAGGATGTCACCAGGCATGGCATCGGCGATGCTGGCCACTGGCCGGCCAGCCTGCGCCTGCAAACCGGAAGAATGCGGCAGAGCAATGCCGAATTGAGCGAAGACGTACTGCACGAACCCGGAGCAATCCCAACCAGCAGGAGTATTGCCGCCAGCCACGTAAGGAACCACGCCGGCAAATTGCTGGGCATACTCTACGAGCGCGGCGGCGGTCTTGCCATTGGGAGGTGTGACGGTGAAGGTGCCGGCAGTCAAAGAATCACGCGCCGCAGAGCGACTTGCCGCCGCGGCGGCATCGTCAGCAGCCTTCTTAGCCGCGGCATCCTTCTCAGCCTGAGACTGGGTCTGAGGCACGTTGAGTGACTCAACGCCACCCCAATTTGATTTTGCATCCACTTGCGCGGAAGCGGATTCAAGCAGCAAGTCCTTACGAACCGTTGTCATTTTGCGGAATGCACGAGAAGATGTGGCAGAGGTGGAATTATCGGTAGCGTAGGCCATCGTAGGCACAGCTACAGCCATGGAGCCTACAAGCGCAACAGACGCAACGACAGACGTTATCTTCGACAATTTCATCATGAAGACAATGGTAACACAGCTTCTAAACCTGAATTAATGCCATCTCGTATCGCGGCAGACCAGTGAACCGAAAAGCAACATCGCCCACAGCCACCACACAGTTGAGCCTAAGGGCACTCAGCAGCAGTGGAAAGATGACTGATGTCGGCATTTCCAAAAACTGCGACAACAATGAATGGAGCGGCCGCGCCGATCAGTAATGGATAATCTGATGCTGGGCAACCTGGGTTGCACTAAACGTGCGCGAGAACGTCTTTCCGTTGTGGGAAGCCCCGCATTCCGAAGTTTCCACAGAGCCATCAGCATTGATTTTTTCAATGATGGCCACATGCCCATACACCGGGTCGCTGCTGTCCTGACCTTTGTCAAAAACCATGATGTCGCCCACGTGCCTTGCAGAGTTATCGACCCAATAGCCCAAGGCTCTGGCTGAATTCGCCCACATGTATCCGTCGCCCATAGTCGAACCCACAGGCAGGCCCAACTGCTGACGGCGTGTGTACACCCACCAGGTGCACTCACTGAAGTCGTAGGCATTGCCTTTATCTCCCGAATCATGATTCGGATTGAAGCCGGCGGGAAGGTAGGCGTAATCGCCGTCCATGAACGAGGCAACTTTGGGATTGCCGGCTTTTGACTTCGACATCTGCGCAGCATCAAGGGCGGCATCATGGCCAAGCTGCCAGTTACCACCGCTGGTGGTCTGCTCTTTGGTGCCGTCGATTGCGGTGCCTGGTATTGCAGACCTGTCTTCGGAACGCGACGCCGAAGCCGAACCGATAGGCGCAATGGTACGCGTAATTGTTGTAGTTGGCTCGTCGGCCACATTAAGGCCCGATGCACGACCCGAAAATGCAGAAGCAGTGGCGGTCATGCCGACCAAAGCCGCCAGAGAAACCGAGGCTACAAGCTGCGAACGGTGAGTCTGCGCTCTGCGAGCCTCGCGCAAAGCCTTACGCGTACTAGGCGCAGACGAGTTCAAACTCGTCAAAACTTCAGCATCCAAATCCACAACGGCACCATTGGCCGCCAATGCCTGAGCATGACGCGAACCCATCTTATGCCTCGGCCGTGAGCCCGTACGAGAAGGTGTGGAGAGGCTCGGCAGCCAAGCAGACACAATCCCATTACTGCTGCCTCTCGTTGCCTTATGCGCAGCGTGACTCATGCAACTCTCCTTATTAATTGCTCCCTGCAAACTCAATCAATTACTCATGACGGACGTTACTGCTCACAACCGTGTGAATAACGCCATGAACAACTGCCGTAAATTTATCAAGCATCATACAAGCATACCAATTAATTTCATTTTTTTCCACTGCAAATGCTCATAGCCCCCTAGAATGTCGCAACACAGCAATAAGAACCACAAGATTCGTTCGGCGTGTCTTACAAAAACCATACAGAATCCTTACAATAGTCTCGAAGCCATTTTTGAAGCCATTCTTGTTATATGTATATGCATCTTGTTACGAACCTTGACCAAAGCAAAGTGGCTCCAGTGGCTGGCGCAGATGAGTGGCAAAATCACTCATCACGCCACGAAATACAAACTCCCGGAGAGCCTAGGCCCGGCAGTTTGGCGCTTAGCGCTTGCCAAGATCTACGCTAGTTGAGGTCCACGTTTATTGAGAGATCTTCGCTTGTCTAAATCTGCGTAGATGCACAGACGTAAGCTCCTTCATTCTCTCCAGCACTGCCTTTCCTGCTGGCAAACTCCAACCAACCGTCACAAGCAGGCACAAACAAGGCCTCGCCTTGATGGAGTATGCGCTGTTGATTGGCGGTTGCGCACTGCACCACACCTTGTGTGCACACCACGATGCGCGGTCCGTGATGACGCTGAAGATGGCGCACCCCTGCCACAAGCCTGCCATACCGACGGGTCAGGTTGGCAACCAATGGCCACTGCCTACCTTGACCTCCGACTCTGCCATATATGAGCATGAACTCACTGATATGCGGCCGGTACACCACACGATCGCCCGAAAGCGCCTCAGGCAAGTTGACGCTGGGGTCGATGGGAGAAGCCGGTCTGCAGTCGAGTGTATGGAGAAAGTCAACGATGTCCTTGTGCTTCGCGGTGAGGCCGGCGCGCAGTACATTATCCGAATTCGTCATGATCTCCGCTGCCGTGCCGTGGATGTAGGCATGAGGCGTACCTGCTGGTATGAAGACAGCCTCGCCTTCCTGCAACGCCACGGAATTCATCATGAGCAGGGCAAGCGAGCTGGGATCTTCACTGAAGGTCTGACTGGCAAGCATCGCATGTTTGAACGCCAATGACGCCTTCTCCTCTCCAACCTGTGCAGCTGCCTGGCGCAGGGCATGGGCGAGCCCCTTCCCCTCTTCGGGCGTGGCACAGACCGCGGCGCAAAAAGCACGGAACACCCTACGGCGTGAAGGGCTCCAGTATTGTGCGGACGGCGGCATGATGGCATCAACTTGATCTGCGCCCAGACCGGCCTTGGCGGATGCTTCGAAGCCGAGACCACCTGTTTCACTCAGAAAACCATCCGGGTAGGTAGGAGAAACAGCCGACGAATCAAGAACGGCACCAGTAGAACCACTTGGATTGCCCACCCTGCCGGCCGAAAGCGGAAAACCGGTGCGATGAGGCGTAAGCTCACGAACCATGCGCCTGGCCACCGGATGCTCCACCAACGTCAGGTTCGCGAGCATCGTTGCCACCGGCGCAAAACCAATCGACGCCTCGAACGGTTCCAACGCCACAACCATCTCGCTCTTTGCCACCGGATCACTGAACGAACGCTCAGGAGAGTCAAGGGCAACCCCGGCTGCATTTTGTGCGTTGAATCCACGTCGGGCCTCGAAATCAACGGGATGGACTTGAAGGGAAAGCGGAATCCTAGCAGAGATGATCTTCAGCAGATACGGCAGAACCGGCCCGAATTGTTCGGAACACCGCGCCCCGAGCATGCCCTCTGGGTCGTTTTTGATCAATTCAGGCAGCAGTATGGGAACTGACGTTTCAACAGTGGAGGGGGACCCCGAATGCCCGCTGAACCACATTTCAGCCAAGGGTTCGCCGATTTCAGGTAACGGCGTCAATGGGGACGGACACGACGCAAACATGCGCTGCAAACGCGTATACGAACCCCAGGCATAGCGCTTCGCCACGGGTTGGATCGGATACACGGTTCGCCTCTCCTCTCATTAGGCGTGCCTGACCTCTTCAAAGTGAACTGTTGCAAGATGGTCACTCGGCTGCCGCTCTATGCTCACTGACACGCCAACGACACATTCAACAAGCTTACGCTATTGAAGCCAGAGGATAAAACAGCATAATCAAACGTTCGGATATCATCAACGCCTGGCCGCAGGTAGCGTTCGCTTATGCTCTTTGGCGATGTTTTTTGGGAATATGACTGACATTGCAGCAATACGACGTTGTAGCAGCTGGAAAATCATATAGGGTGGGCATCTTTTTGCACGGGTAGGCTTGAAGTTAGACTGATGGCATGAAAATAGCGCCTATACTCAACCCAGACGTGTGCAAACCCGCACCGAAACCGGTGCGTGTCGACTTGCGCAAAATCTTCCTTGTGGTGTCCTGCTGCTGGGTGGTGGCGTTGATTGTTGCTTTGATTCTCCTAGCCATCGGGTTCCATGTGGTTGAGCCGGTGGTCATATGCGCAGGTGGTGTGGCCATCGGTGCCGCGCTGCTCATTTGGGAAACCTACGACCGTTGGGACTACCGACGGCTTGGACTGTAGATAATCCTCACATCAAACGGTGGCTGCCACCCGGAACATGGAATCCGGGTGGCAGCCACCGCAATAAACGTCATCAGGCTGCCATTAAGACCATGCCCGACATGTTCTGATACAACCCCAAATCACTTCTTGGCTTGACCTTGAGCGGCCACGGCTGCGGCCCCGGCGGCAGCAGCCTCCGGGTCGAGATACTCGCCGCGAGGCTTGATGGGCTTCATGTTCTCGTCAAGCTCATAGACCAGTGGGATGCCAGTGGGAATGTTGACCTTGGAGATCTCTTCGTCGCTCAAACCGTCAAGCATCTTGACGATGGCGCGCAGCGAATTGCCATGGGCGGCAATGAGCACGGTCTTGCCACTCTTGAGTTCAGGGACGATGTCGGACTCCCAATACGGGGTGACGCGGGCCACCACGTTGGCCAACGCCTCGGCCTCCGGCACCGGGTCGCCGGCATAGCGCGGGTCGTGGTTCTGTGCGTATGGGTCGTCGGGGTTGATGTCCGGCGGCGGCGTGGCGTAGGAACGACGCCAGATCATGAACTGCTTATCGCCATATTCCTGACGAATCTGGCTCTTGTCCTTGCCCTGCAGAGCGCCATAGTGGCGCTCGTTCAAGCGCCAGCTGCGCTTCACGGGAATCCACAGGCGGTCGGCGGCATCAAGCGCGTAATTCGCGGTGTTGATGGCGCGACGCAGCAGAGAGGTGAAGACGATGTCGGGCAGCACGTTCTTTTCCTTCAAGAGTTCGCCACCATGCTTCGCCTCCTCTACGCCCTTGTCGGTGAGCGGAACATCCACCCAGCCAGTGAACTGGTTCGTTTTATTCCATGCGCTCTGGCCATGCCGGAGCAATACTAATCTATATGCCATGTATATCAGTCTAAGTGGTGAAGAGGACGGATGAAGCGATGTATGTTAGCGTTCACAATCCTCCACGGTGCAGCAGTCGGAAATCATAAAATCAGGGAAAGCTCCATGAGAATGAATATGGCGGAGAACAGCAACACCGTCTTGCCGCTGTAAGGAAACGCCTCCATGATGCGCCCGGCACGAAGCGGCACAACCAGACCGTATGCCGACCGGATGCACAACGCCGCCAACAGCATGGAGACAACGGCCATCAACAAACTGATGAAATCGACACCGTGACTCTGATACCACACCATGACCAGCGGCACGAAGGCCATGACCACGGTGATTGCCAACGGCACCAAGTAGACGAAGTAGACCATGACCTTGGAACGCTCACGCCCCATACGTACGTCGAGCGTGATCTTGCCGCAGACCTTGTCCTCATCGATGTCGCGAAGGTTGTCGACCATGAGCGTGACGCAGGAAAAGACACCACACATCACAGCCCCCACAATGCCATCCACGTTCACTGCGTCAGCCAGCACATACTCGGTGCCGAGCACCGCAGCCAGGCCGAAGAAGAGGAACACTGCCACCTCGCCAAGGCCCGCATACCCGTAAGGGTGCTTGCCACCGGTGTAGAACCAGCCAGCCAACAGGCACAGCGCACCAAGGATGAGCAGCCACCACTCCCCTTTGATGATGGTGATGGCCACACCAGCCACGCATGCAATCGCGGCATTGGCTCCGGCCACCTCCAACACGCGTACAGGAGCCACCACTCCCGAGGCGGTGATGCGCTGGGGCTTGGCGGTCTGCTCCTCATCCTCCCCGCGATCGGCATCGGTGCCACGGATGCCGTCAGAGTAGTCATTGGAAAAATTGCAGGCAATCTGAAGGAACAAGGCCACAAGCATGCACAGCACGGCAAGCAATGCAAACAACCCGACGTTGACACCCGCGCCACGGGCCGCACCACCACCATGAAGCAACGACGTTCCCGCAACGCACTGCCTCGACCACGAGAACATCACATGACATTCCTGAGGCGAAACCGCCAGACGCAAACCTGCTGCCGCACCCACCAAAACCGGTGCAATCGACTGCGGAAGGGTCTTGGGGCGCACTCCCGAAAGCCACAATGCTTTATTCTTCAATGAATCTCACTACCTAACCTACAAATCTAATCATCGACAACACTGTTAGGCTACCAGCAACTCTGCATCGGCACCGCGAACCGGGGCTGTAGGGCAAGGAAACGAAGAAAATGGCCTTCCAAGCGCCGTTGTGGCGGCAAGACTTCTCAGAAGATGAGCGAAAGCTCCGTGAGCACGAAAACGACTGCAAACAGCAACACCGTCATGCTGCACATGGGCAATGCCTTGCGGAAGTTGCCGGCATTCACGGCGCCGACCAGATTGCGGGCCGCCTTGACGCACGGCACCGCGAACAGCAATGTCGCAACGGCAAGCAGCAAACCAATCACATTGATGCCTTGCGCACGGTAGAACACGGCCACCAACGGCACGAACGCCATGACAACGGTGAGAACCAAAGGAACGAGATACGTGACGAACAACACCGTGCGGGCACCGGACTTGCCAAGCCGCACACCAAGTGTGCGCTTGCCGCTGACCACATCCTCATCGACATCGCGGAGGTTGTTGACCATGAGAATGGCGCAGGAGAACAGGCCGCAGAATACGGCTCCGACAACGCCGTCAAGATTCACACTGCCAGCCAGCACATACTGTGTGCCGAGCACCGCGGCCAGACCGAAGAAGAGGAACACGCCGACCTCGCCGAAACCGGCATATCCGTAAGGATGCTTGCCCCCGGTGTAGAACCAGCCGGCCAGAAGGCACAGCACACCTAGAACCAACAGCCACCAATGGCCTGTGATGGCGATAAGTGCCAAACCCGCCACACAGGCCACAGCGGCGTTGATGCCGGCTGCGGCGAGCACGCGCCCCGGCGGCACGAGGCCGGAGGCGGTGATGCGCTGCGGCTTGGCGGTCTTCAGCTCAGTATCGCCTCTGCCGGCATCGGTGCCGCGAATGCCATCGGAATAATCATTGGAGAAGTTGACGGCAATCTGCAGGAACAGCGCCACGACGACGCAGAGCACCGCCAGCAGAATGAATAACCCTACGTTCAAGCCGACGAACTGCTGCGAAGCCACGCCGGTGGCATCCGACGCGGCCGCCGAACCAGTCGCCCCAGAACCCATGGCGGTCGCTATGCACTCCCGAGGCTGCACAAACACCGTGCGGCAGGATTTCGGCGACATTGCCAAGCGCAATCCTGCTGCAATGCCGACAAGCACCGGAGCCACTGAGGCCGGCAACGTCTTGGGGCGCACTCCCGAAAGCCATAACTCTTTGTTCTTCAATGCAATCACTGTCCCTACGATCTCAACAACAATCCGTCATCCACATTAGTGGTATCAACGGCATGTACGCAACAAACGGACGAAATATACGAGTCAATTCACTACGTCGTACGGAACATTCTCTGACACTCAATCAGCAGACGAAATATACGACGTAGCGCACCTAAACGCACAAAACGTTCGCTGAGTGCGTGTCAGCGGACGTTTCGTGCGGCACAGTCAAACAGAACGCGACAAACGGCCGCCAGGATATCCTAGCAGCCGTTCCTGCACAACCTCAGTTGCAATGAATACGCCCTATTTCACTGATCCACGTACCACACCCGAGATGACCCAACGCTGCGAGAACACGTAGACGATGAGCAACGGTGCCATGGCCATGAGGTAGGAGGCGAACGCCACGGTGTAATCCGTGTTGTATTGCCCTTGAAACACGTACTGGGCCAACGTCAACGTACGCGCCGAAGGATCGGTGAGCGTGACCAGCGGCATCATGAAGTCGTTCCAGGCCCAGACGCAGGTGATGATGCCAACGGTGGCGTTCATGGGCCCAAGCAGTGGGAAGATGATCTGCCAGAACGCACGCCA
Source organism: Bifidobacterium sp. ESL1118 (assembly GCF_058505595.1). NCBI lineage: Bacteria > Bacillati > Actinomycetota > Actinomycetes > Bifidobacteriales > Bifidobacteriaceae > Bifidobacterium > Bifidobacterium sp. ESL1118. The sequence goes on along the minus strand of NZ_CP196371.1, from coordinate 206,409 downwards.
CGTTGAGGCGCCGTCGACGCGGGCGGCCTCCTCAAGCTCCATGGGGATGGACTTCAGGTATGTGGTGTACAGGAAGATGTTCATCGAAAGGCCATACACCGTATAAAGGATGATCAGGCCGATTTGGTTGTCCAGATGCAGCATGCCAGTCTCCTTGACCATCGGCAGCATGATGATGGGGAACGGGATGAACATGGACGCCAGCAGGTAGTAATACACGAACTTGAAGAATGGTCTGTGCATGTTACGCGCCAAGGCGTAGGCCACCATCGAACTGGTGAGTATGGTGAACACCACCGCGAACACAGTGATGAACGCCGTATTCATCAACGCCTGCGGGAAGTTCGTACGGCGCCAAGCCGCGGCGAAATTGCTCCAGTTGACTGGGTTCGGCCATTCGAAGCCATTACCTTGGGTAAGCTGCTTGGGTGTCTTGAGCGCCACCACCACCGCGAAATACAGCGGCACGAAGATGGTGAGCGAGCATGCGGCTGCAAGCGCCGTGGCCCACCAATTGATGTGATGACGGTCATGCGAGACCTTCGGCTTGCCATCCGCATTGCGCCGCCTTTGCACAGCAGAAGACGCAGACGAAGCGGCAGTGGCCGTTTGCGACATTGACATTTCTTCGGACATACCTCAGTCCTCCTTCGGATTCAGGACTTTGAGCTGGATGAGTGAGATGACGGTGATGATGACGAACAGCACCACTGCATCGGCCGATTGATAGGCAAACTCCCCGCCCTTGAAGCCGCCGTTGTAGATCTGCATGGTCACCGATTCGGTGGACGTGCCAGGCCCGCCGTTGGTCAAGGCCACAATCTGGTCGAAGGCCTGCATGAAGTTCTTGATGTTGAGCACCACATTGACCGTCACATAACCCATAATGAGCGGCATCGTGATGGATTTGAACGCCTTGAAACCGGTGGCACCGTCGAGCGAGGCCGCTTCGTAGAGGTCCTGGGGAATGGTCTGTAGGCCGGCTAGGTAGATGATGATGGCGAACGCGCACGCCTGCCACACCGTGACGATGACGATGGGCAGCCAAGCCCAGTGCTCATTGGTCAGGATGTTGTCCCTCAGTATAGGCACCGAGGAGAATATCTTCGGAATCGACTTGGAGAAGAGGAACTGGAACACATAACCGATGATGAGCATGGAAAGCACATACGGCACGAAGAACACACCACGGAAGAAATTACGGAACTTGATCTTCGAATTGAGCAGCAGGGCCACGGCCAGGGATATCGCATTGGTGAGCAATGTGGCTACAAGCGCGAAGACGAAGGTGAAGAGGTAGGAATGCCAAGTGCGGCCGTCCCTGAACAGGTTGCCATAGTTGGCAAGCCCCACCCAATGCCATTTGCCGTAACCGGCGTAGTTGGTGAAGCTGTAGAAGACGCCGATAAGCATGGGCAACGTCTGGAACACGGCGAAGAGAATGACAAACGGCCAGACCATCCAGTAGTAGGTGGCATCGGCGAAGCGACGATGGCTGGAGGTGGACTTCCCCGCTCCCGCAGTCTGCCCCGCATTTCCCGCGGCTTTGGCGGACGAACTTGGGATTGAAGCTGAAACAGCACTCATTACATGTCCTTTCTATTGAATCGTCCTGCCGTAGACCTTGGCCCACTCGCTGTCGAGCGTGTTCAAGGCACCGGTGAGGTTACCGTCGATCATGGCCTGGTTGAGCAGCGAACTGTAGTTGATGCTCGTGGGGATCTGGTGATCGGCATAGCCTTGGATCTTGCCCTTATCGATCCACGGCTCGGCCGAGGCAAGAGCAGGATTGGCGTTGGCTTTAAGATCCTTCAGGGAAGGAATGAGCTGCTGATCGTCGACGAATTTCTTCTGGACGCTCTCCTTGAAGAGATAGTCGATGAACTCCAACGACTCCTTCTCGTGCTTGGGGTGGGCGCCCATGGTAATGGCCACATCGCCGCCGGAGATCATGATGTCGTCCTTGGCCTTGTCCGCAGGGTACGGGAAGAACTTGGCATGCATCTTCGGATTGGTCTGCTGAATCGGAGTCAGCGCCCAGTTGCCGATGGGGATCATGGCCCCTTTGCCGTTGGCGAACGCGGCATTGCCATCCTCGTAGTTCATGGTGCGCACGTCCTTGGTGGTGTGCTGGAAAATCCAGTGCAGATGCTCCATCAACGGCTTCATGTTCCTGCTGAACGAGACTTCGGAGCTTGGGGTCACATTTCGGCCCTCGGCACGCATCCTGCCCCAGAAGTCATTCTTCGTATAGTAGGGAGCCAGACCGTCGAACGGTGAGCCTATGCGGGTAGAATCGCCTAGAGTGCCTATGAACGGCGCTACGCCGTGTGATTCGAACACCTTCGCCGCGGCCACCAGATCGTTCCAATCCTTGGGCACCGCCACGTGATACTTCTTGAACATATCGACGTTGTACATGATGCCACACACGTTGCCTGCGTACATCAGCATATTCGTCTCATTGCCATTGTGGCCGAGGTCGGCCAGAATCTTCTGCTGGGCGGGCTTGATGCGCCCCACAATGGGATTGGAACTGAAGTCGTAGAACACACCGGCCTTGGCCATGCCGCCCATGTTGCCGTTGGGATTCAGAGCGATGACATCCGGGGCACGGTTCTTGATCATCAGCGCACGCAGTTGGGTCTCGGCATCCGCAGCCTGGTTCTGAACAACCTTGATGCCAGGATGGCTGGCCTCGAAATCGGCGATGATCCTGTCGTAGTCGGCAGCGGCCTCGGGCTTGGTCTGGAAGAAGTTCAACGTCACCGTTCCCGACCCTCCCGAGCCGCAGGCCGCAGTGGAAACGGCCATAGCGAACGCACAGGCGGTGACGAACACCGTGCGAACCGCCCGCTTGATTGTCATCTTCATCAATCAATCTCCTTTCGAAGGTTCGTCCGCGCATGCAACTGTGGTCCGGACCGTTCCGTAACCGACCACCTCGTGGGTCCACGCGTAGACTGCAACCGCATGCCATGCGAACCATACACTGTCATCACACGACATGGATGCCTTGTAAATGTAAACGTTAGCACAATGAGAAAAGAAATCAAAACTTCTTTTATTCGCGTGTTTACTGGAATTTCAAGCATTTTCTAATACCTGTCATGCTGTTATGCACATTTTATGGTCTACAATTTCGCCAAAATTGTATACGTAATCTTATTTAGATTGCTCATGATAGACTCGCCGTATCAACTGAGGAGAGGTCCATGCCAAAGTCTTTGATCCATGACGTGGCTCGTCACGCCGGGGTCTCCATAGCCACCGTCTCACGCACCTTCACACAACCCCAAAAGGTGAGGCCCCAGACCCGCCAACGCGTGCTGGATGCCGCGTCCGAGCTCAACTTCACCATCTCACGCTCGGCCTCAGCGCTCAAGAGAGGGAAATCGTCACGAATCGCCTTCCTCACCGGCGGCGAACTGGAATCATGGTATGACTCGCATCTGTTCGCCGGTCTCAATTCGGCACTGCACCCGGCTGGATACGACATCTCCTTCTTCCAGGTCTCCAACTCGCAGGAGCGGCACGACTTTTTCGCAGACATGTCCATACGGCGCAACGCCGATGCAGTACTCATCGTCTCATTCCAGGTATCCCATGACGAAGCGGCGAAGCTCAAGGCCACACACATACCCATCCTCGCCATCAACACCGCTCCCATGCCGGAATTCTCGGCCACCATCAACATCGACGAGGCATCGAGCATGCGTCAGGTGGTGGGCCATCTCACCGATCTGGGTCATCACGACCTGGCATACGTAAGCCTTGACCCCAGCCAGGAAACGTTCAAATGGAACGGTGCGGAACGTCTGCAGGGCTTTCTCGACGCCTGTGACGCCAGCGAACAGGTACACCATGCCGAAGTGATCTTCGCACAAAAGGACGCAAATCGTGCCGATGAGGCGTTCTCCCGACTCAACAGCCTGAAAACACGCCCCTCCGCCGTCTGCTGCATGAACGACGAATACGCTGTGCCACTGCTGACACGGATGCTGCGCAGCGGCTTACGCGTTCCGGAAGACTACTCGCTGGTCGGCTTCGACGACTCCACATATGCGCAGGAGGCCGGACTGACCACCGTGCGCCAGAACCCGTACGCCATCGGGCGGCAGGCCGGCAGGGAAGTGCTCAATCTGATTGACGGGAAATCGCCGGAACACCAACACTTCATCGCTACCTCATATCTTGTGACCCGAAACACCACTGCGGCAATCCACTGATGCCACATCCGTGTGCACCTGAATACAGGTATCGGCATTTGCCAATGTAATATGTATACGTTATCATTCTGGAATTGAACTGATGCACCACCAACGGCACAAGCTGGTGTCACCGGAATGTACCTCAACCAGGCGCAACTACGCACCATCTGAAAGAAAGGACACCATGCATTCCACGTTTTCCACAATCGGCCTCGACGACCACGGCGCGGCACTCGACCGCTCAAGTCTGTTCCCTGCGGCCGGTCTGGACTGGCCGGACGGAGCGGATATGGAATTCGACCTCGGCCGATTCACCCATTACCCGTTCAGCGTCGACGTATCGAACAACCGGCTGCTGGCCGCGCTCGACAGATCGGGGCAGATCCGTCGCGCAGTGGTGGCCACAGGCATTGATGACGTCCGCGGCAAATCCATTCCAGGCGTGTACATCAACAAGCGCCTTGCCTTCTGCGAGGGGCACATTGGCTTGGACGTTTTTGTGGACGGACGGCAATGCCAGACTCCGGGCCTTCATTTCATCGATGGCGTGATACCTGAATTCACCAGTCGAATCGGCGATGTGAACGTCAGCACCACACTCTTCGCCCCACAAATCGACACAGCAGGCAACGAAACGAATGCAGTCCGCAGGCCACTATGCATACTGCAGCTCGGCCACATTACAAACAACGGCGACGACGCAGCCCATATCACGCTGATATGCCACAACGAAACCAGCACCAAAGAAACCACGCAGGCCCTCCCCTGCCACGTTGCCCTCATCAACGCGACGCAGGACGGCAGGCGCCGGGATCCATCGGCAACCTTGCCCGCCAGCGACAAGACGAAGCCGCACGGAACGACGCTAGACGTGCCAGCCGGTCTGTCCGTGACCTTCGGATTCGTGGCGGACTTCACCTCGGACGGCGCGAATCTCGCTTGTTTCCACACCACCCAAACCATCGATGACGCACTGGAGAGCACCCTAGCAGCACGTCACGGCACCATGGGATCACTCACCGTGCCGGAAGACCCGTGGTACGGCGAGATGGCGACACGGGCCGTGGAGCTGGCGCGCCAATCGATGCTGCTACTTGACGACGGCCGGGCCGCAGGGTCATTCTGGGGCTCCAACGCCAATCCGTTGCCTGACGTATGGACGCGTGACTTCTCGTATGGAGCCATGGGCCTAGTGGAGAACAACCCGGAACTGGCCTGCGCGGCCATAGACTTTTTGGCAAGATACGGAATTCCCGAAATGGCTTGGCAACGGGAAGCGAGGATGCACCCCAAGGCAAACGGTTTCGAGCATTCTCTGGGCAACGCCTGCCTCGGCGCGGTGCTTGCGTCCATGCTAGTGCAACGCCATGGTCGGGCAAGCCTCAAGGTGCCGAACGACACGTTCACCGGTTATATCCGCAAGCTCGCCGGCAATCTCATCGAATGCAAACCGGCACCCGGCGAGCTCTACACCACGCTCTACATCTCTGACGGACCTTCACGCGGAGACTTCCACACCGGTTCCAACATCCTCGCCTGGAAGGCGGCCACCGCACTGACGCATGATTTCGCGGATCTGCTCGAACCGCAGCAATGCGAGGAACTCAGCGGCATCGCGGCAAAACTTGGTGATGCACTGAGCAGCCGCTGTGTACGCAACGTCTGCGGAGTCAATATGTTTGTGGAAGGCGTGGACCGCGACGGCACCGTGATCGGCGTGCACGACGGCGAGGAAAGCGACCTGACGCTTGCCAGCGTATATGGATTCACCGACCGCGACGACCCCAGAATCCGGGCGCATGCACAGTGGGCCCACAGCACCGACGATCCCTACTACGCCCCCATCACCGGCGGCATCGACTTCTGGGACTTCGACGATAGCAACGGCATCACCTACCCCGGCACCATCCATGGACTGTGCACGGCCGGCTCGCGGCATGAGCTTTCGGCCGCGCTGCACCGCATCCGCCGCACCACCGACGTAGACGGATCATTCTGGTGGTGGCCGTTCGAACACGCGGAGAGCGACCCCTCACGGGTGAAGCGAGGACTTGGCAAATGCGGCTGGTGCGCAGGCGAATACGTGGCTTTCCTCATCCACGACATCGCGGGAATCCGCAGAGACGAGGACGCGCAGTCCATCACCGTGGCACCCTATGCCCCCTGGCGTGAGTTCAGCTGGGACGGCATGGAGTTCTGCGGCGGCACCATCGGCATGCATCTTGACGGCAATTCACTCACCTTCACCAACAGCACGCCCGAGACTCTGAACGCGACGCTTCAGATTGCACTGCAGCCCGGTGAGATGCTGGAGGACGTGGACCTGGACGGACAGTCACGGCGCTATCAGGCCGAAGTGGTCTACCTACGCGACTGCGCTGCGGTGAAAGTGCACGAAAGCGTGGCATCAGGCCAAAGCGTCACCTTACATGTCAAGACGCGCACCGCATAGAGGCATTTCGCCTGCCAACTTCGACTCAGCGGGCAAAACGTACGAAACCCAACACATTCCCGTGCAAAACGCTTACTGAAACCGCGCCAACGGACGAAATATACGACGTAGCGCACCTAAACGCACAAAACGTTCGCTGAGTGCGTGTCAGCGGACGTTTCGTACGGTCGAGGGGGCACACATGGCGACCGATGACATTCCCTCTGGATGGCGTACGCCACCACTTGCCTCAAACCAAGGGCTTGACCAGCGGGAAGGTGATGGTGTCTCGGATGGTGGCACCGGTGAGCGCGATGAGCAAGCGGTCGATGCCCATGCCCATGCCGCCAGCGGGGGGCATACCGACACCTAGGGCTTCCAGGAAGTCCTCATCGATGTCCATGGCCTCCACGTCGCCGGCCATGGCATCGCGCGCCTGGTCCACCAAACGCTGACGCTGCACCACCGGGTCGTTGAGCTCGGAGTAGCCGGTGGCCAACTCGAAGCCGCGCACATACAGGTCCCACTTCTCCACCATGCCGGGTTTGCTGCGGTGGGCCTTGACCAACGGGCTGGTCTCCACAGGGAAGTCACGCACGAAGGTGGGCTCGTACAGCTTGTCTTCGTAGAAGTGCTCCCAGAGGTGCTCCACCAGCTTGCCGTGGTTCTCCACCTCATCCTTCTCCACACCGAGCTTATCGGCGATGGCACTCAGGTGCTCCACACTCGTCTCAGGGGTAATCTCCTCGCCAAGCGCCTCGGAAAGCGAACCATACATGGTGATCTGCTTCCACTCACCGCCCAAGTCGTACTCGCTGCCGTCCGCAAGCGTCACCTTCATGGTGCCGAAGGCATCCATCGCCGCGTTCTGGATGAGGCTCTTCGTCAATTCGGCGATGGTGTCATAGGTGCCATAGGCCTGATACGCCTCGAGCATGGTGAACTCCGGGGCGTGCGTGCCGTCGACACCCTCGTTGCGGAAATCACGGTTAATCTCGTAGACACGCTCGATACCGCCCACCAGGCAACGCTTCAGGAAGAGCTCAGGGGCGATACGTAGATAAAGATCGATGTCGAAGGCGTTCATATGGGTGGTGAACGGACGGGCCGCGGCACCGCCATGCACGGTCTGAAGCATCGGCGTCTCCACCTCTAGGAAGTCGCGCTTGGTGAAGGTATCGCGCAGGGAAGTAACCACATGCGAGCGCCTGCGCACCATATCACGCACCTTCTCGTCGGCGATCATACCGATGTAGGGCTTGCGGATGCGGGTGTCGTCCGTGAGCTCCTTGTGGAGGGCAGGCAACGGCTGAAGCGCTTTGGCAGCAATACGCCATTCGTTGGCGAACACCGAAAGCTCGCCGGTCTTGGAAGCGACAACGCGCCCCTTAAGGAAGAGATGATCGCCCAAATCGACCATCTGTTTGAACTCCTTCAAGCGGTCGGCGCCAATCTCCTTCTTGGATATCATGCCCTGAATCTTGGTGCCGTCTCCTGCGGAAAGCTGCACGAAGCATAGGCCTCCGCCGTTGCGCAGGAACAACACGCGACCGGCCACACCGACCACGTCCTGCGTCTCCTCGCCGGGCTGGAGCTTGCCGTCGTAACGAGCACGCACGGACTCGATGGTGTCCGTGACGTCAAGCTTGACGGGGTACGGCGAGACACCGTTCTTAAGCATCTGGGCACGCTTGGCCACGCGCATCTGCACCTGCTCAGGGTGGGCCTCAGGGCCGAATTCCTTATTAGTGGGGTCGATGGCATCGTCAAGTGAGGCACCGTCACTCACCTTGGCAGCGATGGCATCGTCCTGCTTCAGCAACAGTTCGGCACGCTCTACAGTGGTCATGTGCGGTGCTTCCACCTCGGCGTCATCGGCCGAGTCGCCTTTGGTTTCGTTGATATTATTCGTTTCACTCATACCCGAATTGTACCGAAGAGACGCTACACTCGGCACTATTTATCGACGTAAGATTGTATGCCGACGAATAGTGACAAATGTCAGCACAAATTACCGTGAAAAAATGAACGGCAACAAATAATGTCACGACGACACTATTTACCGCAAGCCTATCCAAATACAACAAATAGTGATACAAAACGGCAGAATTTACCGTGCAAGAAATGAACAGCGCCAGATAGTGACGAAATACGGCACTTATTACCGCATCTCAAAGCAGATACGACAGACAGTGCCGGCTAATGGCACTTATTACCGTAGTAAAAGTTTATGACTACAAGTAGTGACGCAATACAGCAGCATGTATTGTGGTTCGCCATGAATACGACCAATAATGACAAAGATACGCAACATTTGAAGCGATTATCATGACTAGCGACACGCGCCTTAGCTACGACAACACGCTAGGAATGCAAGGTGGGCGGGTGGAGTATAATGACATGCGTTGTAATCGGGCTGTAGCGCAGCTTGGTAGCGCGCTTCGTTCGGGACGAAGAGGCCGCGAGTTCAAATCTCGCCAGCCCGACCAACATACTCAAGTTCATTGCGCAAAATTACACGTATGAATGCTATTTCTCACGAAATGTCACCAAAATCGATACGACGCGGAATCCACCTCACTTGCATCAACGACTTCTCTTACGAAATGTCATCCGCAATGTCATCCTGCCGAGAGTCATTGTTACGTAGCAGCACTATCTTGCATGGACTCCTATTTTTAGGATCTGCCTTGTTGCTTTGCGCAGTGCCATTCCATTTGCGCAATGGTATTGCCACTTTCCAATTTCCCGTGCATCATCACATTGCTACATTGCCGTTCATGGCATGCCAACACCCCAATCTCGTTGTTAGCCACAATGACAGTCACTGAACAACGGTCGCTGAATTTCGCTCTATCTCGTCTTAACGCCGCGGGAGTGCCCGTCTCATCTCATTTCTTCACAACACACGACGCATAGGAGACCAATCCCTTCTATCCTTGAGAACTGGTAGGCAGCGAGTGTGAAATGTGACATGCTCGTCGAAACCGGCACACACCAACAAATGCAAGGTGAAACATGAAAAAGAGCCTGTTCGCGCTGGCATGCGGCGCATTCGTCTATGGGTCGGCCGAATTCGTCATGATGGGCATCCTTCCACAGGCCGCTCGCGACATGGGTGTCAGCATACCCACCGCAGGAAACTTCGTCTCCGCCTATGCCATCGGCGTGTGCGCCGGAACATTGATATTGGTGTTTGGCCGCAGGATGGCACCAAAACACCTTATTTTGACCTTCATGGTCATTGCGGCCGTGGGCGATTTCTTCAGCGCCCTTGCACCTTCTGCCCCACTCCTATTGGTCGGCAGATTCATTGCAGGCTTACCACATGGAGCGTTCTTCGGCACTTCGGCACTCATCGCAAAGATGGTGGCGGATAAGGGGAAAGAGGCGCAAGCGGTATCATTGGCGGTCACCGGGCAAACCGTGGCCAACATGCTCGGCGTCCCCGCTGGAACACTGCTGGCAGAACGTGTCAGTTGGAGATTGGCCTTCCTTCTCCTCGCCGTCCTTGCACTCGTCACCATAGGACTAGCACTCAAATGGATACCGTATGTGGCCCCGGTGCCCGACAACGGCATCGTCGGTCAGTTTCGATTTCTTGCTGAACCCGGTCCATGGCTCATTCTCGCCGCAACGTTCTTAGGAAATGTTGGAATAATGAGCTGGTGGAGCTACGTTTCACCATGGCTTATGCGTGTCGGCGACTACTCGAACAAGCTTGTGCCACTGCTGATGATGTTGGCAGGCTTTGGGATGGTGGTTGGTGGGCTCATCGGCGGGAATATGGCCGACCATTGGCGCACGGCAGGCACTGCAGCCCTGGGCCAGACCATCTCTGTCATCGGGTTGGCATTCGTGGCATTCAGCGCAAACGCAAGACTCAGCACGGCTGCGTGCACATTCATCATTGCCTTCGCACTCTTCTTCGTCTCCACACCTCAGCAGCTGCTCATGGCGCAGGCCGGTGTGGGAGGCGGTGAACTCATCGGCGGCGCCTGCGTGCAGGTCGCCTTCAACTTCGGCAACGCCGTGGGCTCATCCCTTGGTGCATTCATGCTTTCGTCCTCAAATATGAACTACCACACGCCGGCCTTGGGCGGCATCCCGATGGCCATCGCCGCAGTGGCATGCCTGGTGATATATTCCTGGCACTATGAGACACACACCGATGCAATGGAACGTCTGACCACCGTGGAGGTGTGAAGCTAGGAACCTAATGCAAATCAGCAGCATTTTAGAGATGGTTTGCACCAATCGACAAGATGAAGCGTCAAAATGCGCCAGGCAGAAATAGCTAACGCCACTGTTCGAATCCATGGTTAAACCCAAACAGTGGCGTTAGCGACTCAATTACCTATTATTCGGTTTTCTCCTGCGATTTGCCGGAATCAGCGTTGTTGCTGTCGCCAGCATCCGCACTATCGGTGCCTGCATGGAAATCACCACCGAGATCCAGATGATCGCCAAATCCTGCACCACCTTCAAAACCAAGATTCGTGCTGTCTGAATCATTCGACGTGATATCGCTCAAATCGCTTTGGCCACCTTGGTCATCGAGGAAGTCGTCCGGATTGAAATCATCGCCCAGCTTCAAATCGCCAAAGTCGATGTTGGAGAAGTCCACATCGCCAGCATCATCTTGGAAGCCATCAACCGTACCGTCGCCACCCAAGCCGAAGTTCGGGTAGATGGTGTCGCGGATGGCCTTGTCGGGCTCCACCTTCGCGTTGCGATAGCGAGCCAAACCGGTGCCGGCAGGGATGAGCTTGCCGATGATGACGTTCTCCTTCAGGCCCTTGAGCTCGTCGGACTTCTGCTCCAGAGCCGCTTCCGTGAGCACACGGGTGGTCTCCTGGAACGAAGCCGCAGAGAGCCAGGAATCGGTGGCCAGCGAAGCCTTGGTGATGCCCAAGAGCTCCGGACGACCCGCGGCGGGCTTGCCACCGGCCTTCACAGCCTCGATATTGGCCTCACGGAACTTGGCCTGGTCGACCAGCTCACCGGGCAGAAGCGCCGTGGAACCGGAGTCAATGACGGTGATGCGGCGAAGCATCTGGTGGACGATGACCTCGATGTGCTTGTCGTGGATATCCACGCCCTGGGAGCGGTACACGTCGTGCACACCCTCGACAATGGCCACCTGAGCGGCACGAGGCCCAAGGATGCGCAGGATCTTCTTGGGATCGACGGAGCCCTCGATGAGCTGGGTGCCGACTTCGACATGTTCGCCATCCTTGACCAGCAGCGGAGCTCGACGGGTCACCGGGTAGGTGATCGGCTCGACATTCTGGTCGTCAGGGGTGAGCGTGACCTTGCGGCCTTGGTCGTTGTCCTCCACCTTGACGGTGCCGGAGAACTCAACAATCGGAGCCTCGCCCTTAGGAGTACGGGCTTCGAAGAGCTCAGTGACACGAGGCAGACCTTGGGTGATATCGGAAGCGGAAGCCACACCACCGGAGTGGAAGGAACGAAGAGTCAACTGCGTACCGGGCTCGCCGATGGACTGGGCCGCCACAACGCCGACGGCCTCGCCCACATCCACCAAATGGTTGGTGGCCAACGACCAGCCGTAGCACTTGGCGCATACGCCGCGCTTGGACTCACAGGTAAGCACGGAGCGGGCATTGACACTCTCCACGCCGTGGGCCACGAGGTCGCGCAACACATCCATCGAAAGTGCGTCACCCCGCTTGTAGAGCACGGTCTTGCCGTCGGACGGATCGATAACGTCTTTGGCGAGCAGACGAGAGTATGGACCACCATCAGCCGCCTTGACGAGCACCAGATTGCCGTTTTCGTCGCGCTCGGCCACCTTCATGTCAAGACCACGCTTCGTGCCGCAATCCTCTTCGCGCACGATGACCTCCTGGGCCACATCCACCAAGCGACGGGTGAGGTAGCCGGATTCTGCGGTACGCAGTGCCGTATCGGCCAAACCCTTGCGGGCACCGTGCTGTGAGATGAAGTACTCCAGGACGGACAGACCTTCGCGGTAGTTCGACTTGACCGGGCGGGGAATGATCTCGCCCTTCGGGTTGGCCACGAGGCCTCGCATACCGGAGATCTGACGAATCTGCATCCAGTTTCCACGGGCTCCGGACTGCACCATGATGTTCACATTGTTGTCGTCCTTGAAGTTCGCGCGCATGGCGTCAGCGACCTTGTCGGTGCACTCGGTCCACAGGTTGATGAGCTCCTGACGGCGTTCCTCCTCCGTAAGCAGACCCATGTCGTACTGATCGCCGACCTTATCGGCCTGCTTTTCGTAGTCCGCAATGATGGCAAGGCGTTCCTTGGGCTCCACGATGTCGGAGAAGGCCATGGTGACGCCGGACCAAGGAGCCTGGGTGAAGCCCAAGTCCTTCAACGCGTCCAGCGTGGCCGCCACCTGGGCGGTGGAGTAACGCATGGCGATGTCGTCGACGATGGTGGAGAGCTTGCCCTTGGCCACCTGCTCATTGACAAACGGATAGTCGGTGGGCAGCGTCTTGTTGAAACGAAGACGGCCGAACGAAGTGGCAAAGAGCACAGAGCCGTCCTCGAACCGCTCCTCTTTGACCACATCGGGGCTGCCGGGCTCAGGGTCGACGACCTTGAGCTCACCAGGCTCCCAATCGGTGGGCAGCACGAATTCCTTGGGCAGGCGCACCAGCACCTTGGCCTGAACGTCCACGTCGTGACGGTCAACGGCCATCTCAAGCTCTTCAACAGAGCCAAGCACACGGCCCTGGCCCTTGGCACCATCGATGACGGTGGAAAGATAATACAGACCGAGAATCATATCCTGGGAAGGCATGGTGACGGTGTGGCCGTCCGCAGGCTTCAAAATATTGTCGGAAGCCATCATCAAGGAGCGGGCCTCGGCCTGCGCCTCAACGCTCAGCGGAAGGTGGACTGCCATCTGATCGCCGTCGAAGTCTGCGTTGAATGCGGCGCAGGCCAGTGGCGGCAGGTGGATGGCCTTGCCCTCGACGAGGATGGGCTCGAACGCCTGAATGCCCAAGCGGTGCAGCGTAGGTGCACGGTTCAGCAGCACGGGGTGCTCGCTGATGACGTCTTCGAGCACGTCCCACACGGACGGATCGGCACGATCGACGAGGCGCTTGGCGCTCTTCATGTTCTGCGCATAGTCCTGATCGACCAAGCGCTTGATGACGAAGGGCTTGAACAGCTCCAAGGCCATGGGCTTGGGCAGACCACACTGGCTCATACGCAGCGAAGGGCCGACCACAATCACGGAACGGCCGGAGTAATCCACACGCTTGCCGAGCAGGTTCTGACGGAAGCGGCCCTGCTTGCCCTTGAGCATGTCTGCCAGGGACTTCAAGGGGCGGTTGGAGGCGCCAGTGACAGGACGGCCACGACGGCCGTTGTCGAACAAGGAGTCAACGGCCTCCTGCAGCATGCGCTTCTCGTTATTGAGCATGATCTCGGGGGCGCCGAGTTCGATGAGCCTCTTCAAACGGTTGTTACGGTTGATCACACGACGGTAGAGGTCGTTCAGATCCGAGGTGGTGAAACGGCCACCGTCGAGCTGCAGCATGGGGCGCAGGTCGGGCGGAATCACCGGGATGGCATCGAGCACCATGGACTCGGGCTTGTTGTCGGTGGTGAGGAATGCGTTCACGACTTTGAGTCTCTTCAGAGCGCGGGCCTTGCGCTGGCCGCTTCCGGTGTCGATCTCCTCACGCAGCTGCTTGGCGGCGGCCTCAAGATCGAAGTCCTGAAGCCTCTTCTTGATGGCCTCGGCACCCATGGAACCCTCGAAGTAGTCGCCGTAGCGGTCCTTCATCTCCTGCCACAGGTCCACGTCGCCTTCCATGTCACCGGGCTTCAAGGTCTTGAAGCGGTCGAACACGGCGTTGAGGCGCTGAATCTGGTCGTCGTAGCGCTGGCGAATGGCTGCCATCTCTCGATCGGCGGAGTTGCGCAGCTTCGACTTGGAGGCGGCCTTCACATCGCCTTCAGCCTCAAGGGCGGCCATATCGACCTCAACCTTCTTGGCACGCTCTTCGATTTCGTTGTCGCGACGTTTGGTGATGTTGGCGATCTCGGCGTCGAACTCGTCCTGAAGATCGGGCAGGTCCTGATGGCGCTGCTCCTCGTCCACGCTCGTCACCATATAGGCGGCAAAGTAGATGACCTTCTCCAAGTCTTTCGGCGCGATGTCGAGCAAGTATCCAAGCCTGCTCGGCACACCCTTGAAGAACCAGATATGGGTGACGGGCGCGGCCAACTCGATGTGGCCCATGCGTTCACGGCGCACGCGCGAGCGGGTGACCTCCACACCGCAGCGTTCGCACACGATGCCCTTGAAGCGCACGCGCTTGTATTTGCCGCAGGCGCACTCCCAGTCGCGGGTGGGCCCGAAGATCTGCTCTCCGAAGAGGCCGTCCTTCTCGGGCTTCAAAGTACGGTAGTTAATGGTTTCCGGCTTCTTGACCTCGCCGTAGCTCCAATTGTGGATATCCTCGGTGGTTGCCAGGCCGATTCTCAATTTGTCAAATGCGTTGACGTCCAGCACGTTTTGTCCTGTCTGTTAATGATTGTTCACGATTTGTAAGCTCACCGCTGGTGCGGCACGGTTTGCGGCCGCACCAAACGGGTATGCGGAAATGAAGCGGAGACTCAGCGGAATTCCGGCTGGGGCGCGACCTGATCCTCCTTGGCGGCAGCGTCCGGGCGGGCACCGATGTTGAAACCAAGGTCGTGAGAGGAAGACTCGATGTCGTCATCGCTTTCCTTCATCTCGATGGCCTGGCCGTCGGCGTTCAAGACCTCGACGTTCAAGGCCAGCGACTGCATCTCCTTCAGAAGCACCTTGAAGGACTCGGGGATGCCTGCCGGCGGCAGGTTCTCGCCCTTCACGATGGCTCCGTAGGCGCGGACCCTGCCGTCCACGTCATCGGACTTGGTGGTCATCATCTCGTGCAGCGTGTAAGCGGCGCCGTAGGCCTCCAAAGCCCACACCTCCATCTCGCCGAAACGCTGACCGCCGAATTGGGCCTTGCCTCCGAGCGGCTGCTGGGTGATCATGGAGTACGGACCGGTGGAACGGGCATGGATCTTGTCGTCCACCAAGTGGTGCAGCTTGAGCATGTACATATAGCCAACGGAGATCGGCTTGGGGAAGGGCTCTCCGGTGCGGCCATCGTAGAGCGTGGCCTTGCCGTCGTCGCCCACCAGTCTGTCGCCGTCGCGGTTGGGCAGTGTGGTCTTCAAGAGGCCCTGGATGACATCGGGGCGTACACCGTCGAACACGGGCGTTGCCACCGGGGTGTTCGGCTCGCCCTGCTCGGCGCCCTGCGGCACGTACTGCTTCCAAGCAGCCTCAAGATCCGGGTCGAGCTTGATGTTCCAACCGGCATGGGCAATCCAGCCCAAGTGCAGCTCCAGCACCTGGCCCAGGTTCATACGGCTAGGCACGCCCAGCGGGTTCAGCATGATGTCGATCGGGGTGCCATCGGCCATGAACGGCATGTCTTCCTCGGGCAGGATGCGTGAGATGCAGCCCTTGTTGCCGTGGCGGCCGGAAAGCTTGTCTCCCACGGTGATCTTACGATGCTGGGCGATGTAGACGCGAATCATGGAGTTAACGCCGTTGGGCAGCTCGTCGCCGTCCTCCTCGGCATCCTCTCGGGTGATCTCCTTGATGGAAATCACCGTGCCGGTCTCACCGTGGGGCACGCGCAGCGAAGTGTCGCGCACCTCGCGGCTCTTCTCGCCAAAGATGGCGCGCAGCAGACGCTCCTCAGGAGTCAGCTCGGTCTCGCCCTTAGGCGTGACCTTGCCCACCAGAATGTCACCGGCCTCGACCTCGGCGCCGATGCGGACGATGCCTCGCTCGTCGAGGTTCGAAAGCGCGTCCTCACCGACGTTCGGCAGGTCGCGGGTGATCTCCTCGGGGCCAAGCTTGGTGTCGCGGGAGTCGATTTCGTACTCTTCGATGTGGATGGAGGAAAGCGTATCGTCCTTCACCAGACGCTGGGAGATGATGACAGCGTCCTCGTAGTTGTATCCGTTCCAAGGCATAAACGCCACAAGGACGTTCTTGCCCAAGGCCAGATCGCCCTTTTGGGTGGCGGGGCCATCGGCCAGAACCGTACCCTTTTCAACCCGTTCGCCATCCTTGATGAGCGGCACCTGGTTGTAGGAAGTGGTCTGATTGGAACGCTGGAACTTGGCCAGTTTGTAGCTGGACGTGGTGCCGTCGTCGTTCATGACGCGGATCATGTCGGCGGAGACGTAGGTGACCACGCCGTCCTTTTCGGAGAGAATGGTGTCGCCGGAATCCACGGCGGTGCGCCACTCGGCGCCGGTTCCCACGAGCGGGCGCTCGGACTTGACCAGCGGCACGGCCTGACGCTGCATGTTGGTGCCCATTAGCGCTCGGTGGCCCTCGTCGTGCTCCAGGAACGGAATGAGCGAGGCGCCAACGGAAACCATCTGGCGAGGTGAGACATCCATGTAATCCACGGTGCTCACCGGCACATCGACGGCCTCGTCGGTGGCGGAACGCACAAGTGCGGTCTTGTCGACGAAGTTGCCGTTCTTGTCCAGCTTCTGGTTGGACTGGGCAATGACGTGGTCGGACTCGCGGTCGGCGGTCATATACTCGATTTCGTCGGTCACATGGCCATCGACGACCTTGCGGTACGGGGTCTCGATGAAACCGAACGGGTTGACGCGGCCGAACGTCGCCAGCGAACCGATGAGGCCGATGTTCGGGCCTTCTGGTGACTCGATGGGGCACATACGGCCGAAGTGGGAGGGGTGCACGTCTCGCACTTCCATGGAGGCGCGGTCACGCGAAAGGCCACCGGGACCCAATGCGGACAGACGGCGCTTGTTGGTCACGCCGGAAAGCGGGTTGTTCTGATCCATGAACTGGCTCAGCTGGGAGGTTCCGAAGAACTCCTTGATGGTGGCGCTCACGGGGCGAATATTGATCAGAGACTGCGGGGTGATGGCCTCGGCGTCCTGGGTGGTCATGCGCTCACGGACCACGCGCTCCATACGGCTCAGGCCGGTGCGCAGCTGGTTCTGGATGAGCTCGCCCACCTGGCGGATACGACGGTTGCCGAAGTGGTCGATATCGTCGGTCTCCACACGCAGGTCGACGTCCTTGCCGTCACGCTTGCCGGGGAACGTCTTCTCGCCGGCATGCAGGGCCACAAGATACTTGATGGTGGCGATGATGTCTTCACGGCTCAGTGCGCGGTCGTTGGCATCTCGTTCGAGGCCCAGCTTGCGGTTCACTTTGTAGCGGCCGACGCGTGCGAGATCGTAACGGTTGGTGTTGAAGTAGAAGGAATCCAAGAGATTGCGTCCGGCTTCCGCAGTGGCGGTGTCCGCCGGGCGAATCTTGCGGTAGAGGTCGGTCAGAGCCTCGTCCTGGGTTTCGATGGTCTCCTTTTCGAGCGCATCGAGCACCAGCGGGTAACCCTTGAAGGCCTTCTTGATTTCACTCTTGGTCATGCCGATTGCCATGAGGAAGACGATGGCGGACTGCTTGCGCTTGCGGTCTACGCGCACGCCGAGCACGTCGCGCTTGTCGATCTCGAACTCCAGCCATGCGCCACGGCTCGGGATGATCTTCGCTCCGTAGATCTCCTTGTCGGAGGTACGGTCCTGGTCGGCGCTGAAGTACACACCAGGGCTGCGCACGAGCTGCGAGACGATCACGCGTTCGGTGCCGCCGATGATGAAGGTGCCATGCGGGGTCTGCAGCGGGAAGTCACCCATGAACACGGTCTGACTCTTGATCTCGCCGGTCTCTTCGTTCTCGAACTCGGCGTTGACGTAGAGCGGTGCGGAATAGGTGTAGTCCTTTTCCTTGCACTCCTGCACCGTGTGGCGAGGTTCCTCGAAATAGGGTTCCGAGAAGGTCAGACTCATGGTCTGGGCGAAGTTCTCGATGGGGCTAATCTCCTGGAACACCTCGTCGAGGCCCGAAGTATGAGCCACCACGTGGGTGCCGTTCTTTTCATCCTCTTCGACGCGCTTCTTCCAGCGGTCGTTGCCGATGAGCCAGTCATAGCTATCGGTCTGCACACCCAGCAGATAGGGCGGTTCGATGGGCTCACGAATGGACCCGAAGTTCACACGGTCAGAGGCCTTGTGCAATTCGATGTCGTGCGGATCGGCACGGGCAATGACCTGTGTGGTACTTGTCTGAAGCTTTGTATCAGCCAATGGACGTTCCTTATCACTTGCTTATGTTCAATACTTTCGTGGAAACGCCGCGCAATGTGCCTGACAAGACTCTACTGGCCTCATACCGATTCACAGACACTGAAAACGCTGAAATACGCGGGCGCTTCGTCACTTGCAGCATGCCCGCAATATGACATACCTCATGCAAAAAATTTATTATACCACAGCTCCAGACAAACCGCTTCCTTAGATTTTGGGCATATCTCCTGCGGTTATTGAATGGCTATCGCCATCACCACAACCGACCTTACCCAACCATACGATGAGACGTTGAGGCGGTGCGCCTCGTGGCGATAATGGCCTCGGCTGGCAACTCAATCAACGCGATGAAGAAAATCAGGTGACGCTAGTGTTGGTTTCGTCGGACTTTGATTGCATTGTTGGACAAAACGGACGGCGTCTACAGTAAAAACGTCCGTTCCATCAACCTTCCAATCCATAGACGGACGAAACGGACACTATCCCACAATAAAAACGTCCGTTTCATCCGATTTCCCACCCGCAGGTGGGCAAAACCGACGCAACGTGGGAGTCGCTACTTCGTGCGACGACGTACATTTGCCGGCCGGGGTCATTCACACAGCCAGTCAAGCAGAATGGATGCCAACGTCTCCAGTTGAGATTCCGGCAGTTGTTCATCGGCCTTGTGCGCCAGCAGCGGACTACCCGCACCCAGATTGACGGCGGGCACACCCAGCAGCGAGAAGCGGGCCACGTCGGTCCAGCCAAGTTTGGCCTGAGGGTCAAGACCTGTGCGGCTTTTGACCAACGAAGCCAGCGAACGCGCAAGAGGAGCATCCATGCCAGGCCGCGCAGATGGAGACTCATCCTTCATCTCAATGCCGAATCCAGCAAAGAAACCACCTTGAGCCACTTGCTCTCCACCGCCGAGACGCGGCATGGTAGAATGATTTCCAGACTCGCAGGAGTCGCTCAAACCATCCGAACTGGCCATGCCATCCGCGCCGTCCGAATCAACCAGACCGTCTACGCCATCCGCGTCATCCGCACAGCCCGAACAGTTCAGACCATTCGAACCATTCAAAGGGTCTGCAAACATGAGCACCTTGGCCTGCTCGGTGGTCTTATCGGGGGCAAACCGATAATTGACGTGGATGCGGCACTCATCGGGAATGATGTTGGTGCCCTTGCCGCCCGAGATCATGGTGGCGTTGAGACCTTCCCGAAATATCAGACCATCGACCTCAACGTCTTTTGGCACATAGGCCGCAAGCCTGGCCAGTACCGGCGCGGCATCATGAATGGCGTTGCGCCCCATCCACGCACGGGCCGAATGCGCAGCCACACCATGCGTGACCACATCGAAACGCATGGTGCCGTTGCAACCGCCCTCAATGCCGCAATTCGTGGGCTCACCGATGACGGCAAAATCACCGTTCAGCCAATCAGGATGCGCCTCAGATACGCGCTTCAAGCCGTTGAGATCGGCCTGCGCCTCTTCGTGGTCGTAGAAAACAAACGTGAGATCATACTGAAACCTCGGCATAGCGATGCCACTTGCCCCGCTGTGAGCAGCAAGGGCCGCAATGTAAAGGAACACGGCATCGGAGGCCTTCATATCCGTGGCACCCCTACCCCACATCACACGGTCTTCCGGAGCTTCGGCAGCCACGTCCCCACGGATGCGCGGGTCGCCAGGCTCAAGCCAAACGGGTGGGAAATTGTCGATGATTGGCACCGTGTCGAGGTGGCCGGCCAACACGACGCGCTGTGGACGGCCGAAATTGGTGGACGCCACCACCGTGTCGCCCATGCGATGCAATCCAAGAATCTCATTGTGGCTGGCCTTGTCGCAGACACCTTCACCGCCGACGGTGCAATTGCCGGCACCTCTGTTGCCACTGTTCTCAGTGCCGACAGCACGACTGTCTGCACTGCAGTTGCTTGCAGCGCTATCAGCACCGCCGCCGTTGGCGTTGCCGTAGCCAAGGCCACGCAAAAATTCTTCAACTGCGTCTGCCAGACCGGTCTCTTCGCCGCTGACGGAGCGTACGCCCGCAATCTGCTCGAAGAGATCCGTCAACGCTCGCGAGCGCGATAAACCCTGCCCCATACTCAATGTCATAAGGCAATTTTAACGGAAAACCGCGCAACCGGCTCGCAATCCGCACAAAAATCCTCAATTCTGGCTACAAATCTGCCCCGGTGTTTTACGTAGGGAGATTTTTTGATTTTGGCCTTGCTGTGAAATATGAAAAGCCCTAAATTCCGCCATTCCTTTACATGATTATGCCGCCGAAATCGGAAAATCTCCCTATCGAAAAAATAAACCCCAATTCGAGCGCTCGGCACCCTTTCGGCACTCAAAAACGTTCAAACTTCATCAAACAGGCTACATTATTCGACGGTAATGGTCACCTTATTACTTTTCAAGCTCGGATGCTCCTTGAGACTGAGCTGTGCGGTGTATGTGCCGCGGTCGACGCGAGGCAGCTGGGCATCATCCTGGCAGGTGGATCCGGTGCGATCGGCAGGCCAAGTGAGCTTCTGCTCGTCTTTGTTCATGTCAGAGGTCTTATATAGGGCCAGTTTACGCGGGTCGGATGGGCAGACATCCGAGCGCCAGACTGTGTCTGAGGCAGAAGAGATGGTAAGGACTCGCGAGGAATTTGAACCGTCGACGATGCAGCCTTTGAAGCCGGACTTATAGGCAGCTTCGTTATAGCGGATGACGGCATTGAAATCAACGGGCTCGCCCACGGAAACCTCCGGCTGACCTGTGGAAAGCTCCAGCTTCACATCCTTGGCGCTGCAATGAGGAAGCAGTTTGGCGTCATCATTTTCTTTGCCACCGGTGCTCGTGGTATTCGAATCCGCAGCAGTGCTTTTGCCTCCTTTGGATGTTCCGCCTTTGGGAGCAGGAGCCGATGACCGCGAAATTGCCGAAGAGTGCTGATTCGGCAGAGCATCGCTGATGACGGATGCGCCACGAACCAGACTGTAGATGCAAAATACGATAAGCACCAACACAAGCACCGCCACCAAAGCGGCCACAATACGTCGCCGAACATAGACACGGCTCATCTGAGCGCTGACACGCGGCGATTGGAGCGGCTTGCCGGTTCGGGCTGATCTACGAGGCTCTTTTGACACCATATCTTCAGTCTAAACGCGGTGGAAGATGAACAACGAAACCGCGAAATCAATCGGGCAGGCTCAGCGATCCATCTCGGTACATCACAACGAGACCATCCTCATCAAGTGAGGCTATGCAGGAGTCAAGCTGAACGGCATCGGGCCAGAGCCGCTCCACCTCCGCACGCGAGAGTCTTTCGCCATTGAGAGGGCGCAACGCATCAAGCACAATGCCACGCACCTGGCGATTGGTGCCTTTGAAACGCTGGCGTGGGCGTGTACGACGTTCTCCCAAGTTCGGCAAACCTGCCTTAAGGAAAGCGCAGGAATCAGCAATTGGGCAGACTTTGCAGAGCGGGCTCTTTGCAGTGCACACCAAAGCCCCGAGCTCCATAACAGCTTGATTCCACACCACGCTGGGCTTGGTGCGTCGGTAAATACCGTTGGCGTGGGTGCTGACTGCGTCAAGACCTGAAGCGCTCGCATGTCCACCAACGGATGCAACACAACCGGATTGAAGAGCGTCGGCATCAGCTCGCAAGCCTGTGACAGCGTTGGCGAGCGCACATGCCTTTGCACTGCTGTCAGGCGCACCTTGGTTATCATCCTGTGGCAGAACGGTCTGTGCAAGGCTTCGATCCGCGTCCGTTGCTGAGCCGCCGATTGATTCCTCACCACGAAACACACGCGAAAGCACGCGACGAATGTTGGTGTCGAGCACCACTGTGCGACGGCCCATCGCAAAACTCAAGACCGCACTGGCGGTGTAGTCACCGATGCCGGGGAGTTTCACCAGACTGTCGTAGTCCGTTGGAAGCTTGCAATGGTACTGCTCAGCGACCTGACGAGCGCATTCCTGAAGCCTCAGTGCACGGCGAGGATAGCCGAGCCTGCCCCAGGCCGTGATGACCTCAGCGGTGCTCGCCTTCGCAAGTGCCTGCGGCGTGGGCCAAATCTCCATCCAGGAAACCCAGTACGGCACCACGCGGCTCATCTGGGTCTGTTGGCTCATCACTTCGGAAACGAGCACGCCCCATGGCGACGTGCGGCCAAAGCGCCACGGCAGGTCGCGGGCGTTTTCATCCCACCAAGCTGCCAGTTCCCCCTGAATGTGGTGCAACATGGTCGGAGCCAGTTGGGATTCTGAGGTTTCTGCTGATTCTTCTTGATGAGATTTGGTTTGATTCACAGTCCTATTGTGCCGCGAGGTGGGCACCAAACCGGCCGACCACACAGATTTTGAGTAAAGGTTCACAATTTGGAAACTTCGAGGCATCAGACACCACCGCCTTCCCCACTGTGTTTTCGTACTATCAAATCAGCGGAATGCGCCGCCGGCGGACGTTCAGTGGAGCCCGCACTCGAATGCGGCTTCGCGCTAATCAGCGTAAGAGGGAAGAACCATTACATGCTCTGCTCAATCGCCACTCTGCCTACTATTCTGCTCGACAGCCGGCAAAGAGACAGGAAACGGTCAAGACTGTCTGTTGACCGGGATACGTTTGAGCCATGACGCAAGATGCAATGAAACCAAAGCGGCAGGCCGAATCAGTGGCACATGTGAACGAACCGGCACCAGCCGCAGACCCGCAGGCCAAGGTGAGCGATATGTATGAATATGGCTACCGCAAGTCAAACTACGGACCAGATGAGTTGGTGACCGACGCACACGGCAACCCCATCAGCGTGACCGACGCCATGATGAGCGCACGCGATGCCGCTGCCACACAGACCGTCACACCGCACCTGTGCTACTACTCCCCGCGCATTCCTGGCAACACAGGATCCGCCATTCGCCTGTGCGCGGTGACCGGGACGATTCTGCACTTGGTGGAGCCTCTTGGATTCAACCTTCGCGACACCAAGCTACGCCGAGCCGGGCTCGACTACCATGACATGGCCCACGTGGTCTTGCACCCCAATTTTGACGACTTGGTGCGCTCCATGCCGAACTCACGCATCATCGCGTTCACCGCCCATGCCACAAAAAACTATACGGACGTGCAATACCGGCCGGACGACATCCTGCTCTTCGGGCCGGAACCCGGGAATATCCCCGATCCGATGGACATTATGACTGGGCCGCACGTGGCCGAACAAGTGCGCCTGCCGATGCGGCCGAGCCTGCGCTCGCTCAACCTCACTAACTGCGCGTCGATCGCCATCTATGAGGCGTGGCGGCAGCTCGGATTCAAGGGCGGAGAATAGGAGTGAACCGCTCAGTGGGTCTGGTCGAGACCAGGGTAGAGCGGGAACTCATGGGCCAGCTTGGTGACGCGGGCGTGGAGAGCCTCCACGTCGGCATCATTGCCCGCTGCGAGCGCAGTGCCGATGACATCGGCAATCTCACGGTACTGTTCCTCACCGAAACCACGGGACGCCAACGCAGACGTACCGATGCGGATGCCGGAGGCCACGGAAGCCGGGCGCGGGTCGAACGGAACGGTGTTGCGGTTCACGGTGATGCCGCACTGGGCCAGCAGATCCTCACCCTGCCTGCCGTCCATCTCGCTGTTGCGAAGATCCACCATGACAAGGTGCACATCCGTGCCGCCGGTGAGCAGTGTGATGCCCTGGGCTTTGACATCGTCGGCACTCAGGCGCTCGGCCAGAATCTTCGCACCGTCGAGCGTGCGCTGCATGCGATCCCTGAACGCAGATGTCGCTGCCACGCCAAACGCCACCGCCTTTGCAGCGATGATGTGCATGAGCGGGCCGCCTTGCTGGCCTGGAAACACGGCGGAATTGAGCTTCTTGGCATACTCCTCCCTGGCCAGGATGAAGCCGGAACGAGGGCCGCCAAGCGTTTTGTGGGCTGTGGAGGAAACCACGTCGGCGTACGGCACCGGGCTCGGGTGGAGGCCGGCGGCAACGAGACCGGCGAAGTGGGCCATATCGACCCAGAACTTCGCACCCACCTCATCGGCGATCTCCTTCATCGCCTTGAAATCTTCGATACGCGGGTAGGCGCTCCAGCCGCCGATGATGAGCTGCGGATGCACCTCAAGGGCACGCTGGCGCACAATCTCGGGGTCGATGCGGAACGTTTCGGGATTGACACCGTAGGATTCGGCATGGTAGAACCTGCCGGAGAAGTTCATTTTCGTGCCGTGAGTTAGGTGGCCGCCGTGGTCGAGCGCCAAGCCGAGCACCGTGTCCCCCGGCTTGATGAGCGCCTGATAGACGGCGGCGTTGGCCTGCGCACCGGAATGCGGCTGCACGTTGGCGTACTCGGCACCATAGAGGCTCTTGGCACGGTTCTGGGCAATGGTTTCAACCTGGTCGACGACTTCGCAGCCACCGTAATACCGCCTGCCCGGGTAACCCTCGGCGTATTTGTTCGTGAGCACGGAACCCTGCGCCTGCAGCACCGCGCGAGGCACGAAGTTTTCGGAGGCAATCATTTCAAGACCCTCTTGCTGACGCTGAAGTTCCTTGTCGAGCAACACGGCGATTTCAGGGTCGGCCTCTGCGATGGGAGCGTTGAACGAATCCGACGAGCGCTGGGCTAGTGTCGGGGTTGACGTTACGCCTTGTGCTTTGGGATTATTCATGGGATGCTCCTATGTTGATACTGATTCCCCGCCAAAATATCACTAAAAACAATCGACGGTAGACCCGCAGATTCGCGTAGTCTTGAGGGCAAGCGTACCACAACGAAAGCCGCCACGGACCGACATGAAAGGAATCTGACAAATTCGGCAATAGACTCCAGTTATAGCGTGTAAAAAGTCACGCAGAATCATCATGGAATCCTACAAAAACCCAATCCTCATCGTTTGTTCGTTTCGTGAGCACTTTCTCTCTGAGACCATGCGAATACGGAAATCACGAATGGCGGAATTTCAACGATTGGTTATTTTGATAGTCAGCCAAGTCGCTCATTCACACCAAAAAGTGCTCATGGAACGAACAATGGATTGGGAAAACAGAAAAATCAGGCTTTTCCTTGTTCAGAGGGGACTTTTTATGCCAGAATGCAGCGACCCACACAAACCCAAACCCACAAAATGGCGGTTTTACATCAGTTCTGTAATCGAAGCTCACAAGCATATCGATAAAAAGTCCCCTCTGAACGAAATCACTCCAAAAATCAGTGATTTATCTCCAGATTCTGGCGCACAAAGTCCTCAAGCACCTCGACAGTGACGCCATCGTATCCGTCGATGGAGGCGAACCGAGGACCGGCGGAAGTGTCGGAAGGATTGAAGGCAGTTTGGGCGATGGTGGTGGCGCCGCTGGCGAAAGCCGATTGCAACCCGGGTACAGAATCCTCAAGAGCGACGCACTGCGCCATGCCTCGTGGATCATTCGCCGCATCGATGCCGACCACACGTGCCGCGGCGATGTAGGAGGCGGGATCGGGCTTCTTGGGAAGGTTGTCCGAGCCGCTGACGCTACCGACGAACGCGCCTTTAGGCGCCTGAGCGATGAGATTGTCCGCCATCTCTCGGGGTGAAGCGGTGACCAGCACGCAGGGAACGCCCGCGTCCACGAGCGCCTGCAACACCGGCTCGACGCCCGGAACCCAAGGCATCTGGCGCTTTTCGGCATCGAACACATACCGGATGAGTGTCTCTGTAATCTCCTCAACGCTAAGCTGAGTGCCGTTGTCTATCATGCATTGGGCGACCACTGGGACTGGCTTGCCGGTGCCCTTCCAGCCCAAGGCATCGCTCCACTGGCCGCCGTGGGCTCGCGCAATCTCCACCTCACCCTGATGCCAGATGGGCTCGGAGTCGATCAGCGTCCCGTCCATGTCCCACAGCACAGCCTTGAGCAACGTCATTCGTCAAATCTCTCCTTGAACACCAATAAGAAATCCATAGTCGTAAAGCCGAGACCAACCCACGCCACGCATCTCACAACCAATATTCTTCGCGGAAAACAAGCACAGCCGGCTTTACACAAAAATCAGCATACCAATACATGCAGAATGGAATGGCGACAAAAGAGACCCACACATGGCAAAATCGGTCGCTGCGGTTTCACAGTGACCTATACAAGAAATTCCAGGTGGCGAACCGGAGAGCCGGCCGCCACCTGGAATAACTACAATGACATGGTACTGACGTAATCATGATATCAGACTACAACTCAATATCATTGCCTCATCACGGCAATCGCATCAGTCATCACGCCTGCTGAGACTGAGATGAAACCTTGGCAGCCTGCTGCTGGGCAATCTTGCCCTTGGGCCCGAGCTCGGGCAACAGAATGACGAACAGAGCGGAGAGCAGAAAGACACCGCTCTCGATGCCGAGATTCAGCACATAGTTGCCACCGGCCACCGCAGAGATGACAATCGGGATGAAGAAGGAGCAGAGCAGACCGATGGTGCTGATAAGCCCACCCGCACTACCGGCGAAACGTGGACCAATCTCAGGCACCGCAAGCGGCATGGCCTGCACGATCGGGCCGTTCATGGAACCGAACGTGCCGGAGATGAACATGACGATGAGCAGGACGATAAGTGCCGGAGCCTTCTTGAGCATGAGTACCACACCCCAGAAGTAGGCCATGAGCGCCGCACCGACCACGATGGTGAAGACCAGATAAGCCTTCCACTTGCCCAAGCGCGAGCTGATGGCGGGGCCAAGCACGGAGCCGATGATGGAGCCAAGAGCCGCGGCCGATGCCACCATACCGGCGGTACGTTGGTCGAAACCATTGCTGTTGATCAAAGTCTGCGGAATGAAGCCCGCGAATGCGGTCGAAGCGGCCATGGGCAAGCCGTAGCACATGGCAATAAGCCAAACGCTGGGGCTCTTGGCCGCCACACCGAAGTGCTTGAGCGGCGACTCGGTGGCAGGCGGAAGCGTGATGCCTTCAGGGGTGTCCTTGATGAGCACAAGCCATACCACGGTGGCCACAGCAAGAATAATGGCAGCGGTCAGATAGGAGGTGAAGACCGGCATCATCGGAGCGACCATCTGCGCCAGAATGACACCGACACCGGCGGAGCCGAAGAACCAGCCCATGGCCATCTGTGTGTCCGCCCCGAACCAGACGCTGAAGATCTTGGCCAGATTCGAGTTGAGAGCGGCGATACCGGCACCCAGCAGAAACATAGAAACTGCTTGCATGACGAAATTCAGGCAGAAGGTGCGTAGAAACGCACCGATGACCGCGATGACCAGACCGACCATGACAACCTTCTTAGGCCCAATGCGATCACCGTAAGTGCCCATGGGGATGCTCAGGAACACAGCGGTGAGCATAGGCATGGTCAGCAGCGTGGAGAAGCCCGCCTGGCTGATGTGGAGCATCGGCATCAGCGAGACCGCCAATGACGAAATCTGATACTGCATGTAGTTCGACAGGATGCCGATGATACATACAACCACCAAAATGACCCAGCGATAACTGGATTTTTTCATCTTTTCCATGATTGTTCTTTCTCTATTATCACAAATCCAAATTTTCGGAAAGGAGCGCGTCGCCCCCGACCAGACAGTCGACGCTACTTGAGCAGGCACTCATCGAAGGCGGGACGCAGTTCGGCGATATTGGCCTTGTTCACATCGACGCCAAGATTCCAGCCTTTGTCCTCGCTGATCACCATGGTGTGATGCTCTCCCTTGGCGCCGTACGGCAACCACTCGTCACCCACGCCGGAGACAGGCTTGCCATTGGCGGCGAAGCTTGCCCACGCATCGGCCATCTCGTCGGAGAGATGCATCGGCGGAACCTCGCCCGTCATTGTGGCAGGAAGGTCGGGGCGCTGGGTGTTGTGCATGACGAACGGCAGCTCGATGGCATGGCAGGAGCCCATATTCGGCAGCTTAGAGGCATAGGTGAAGAGATAGTCATACGTGTCGTCACGATACTGCGACTGGAACTCGGCCATAAGGTCGGTACCCACACGGAAACCGATCTGGTTGGTGTACTCCAGATAGCTTTCACCCTCGTCCTCACCGGCATGCAACTTCTTCCATTCGGCTTCGTACTTTGCGGAGTCGAGCTTGTTATCGAAGTGGAAGACGGCCTGATGATGCCAGAAGTCAGGCATCTCAGCGGCAAGATCCTTGAAGTACATGCGCCAGTAAGAGAACTCATTGGCGTTGCAGCCCATCATGAGCTGCACATCCTTGGCCGCGCCCTCTTTGAAGGCCTTGAACGGTTGCAACGGCAGCACGTCGCCGTCAACGGTCGGCGCGAAGATTAGCGAGACCTCGTGAATGTGCTTCTCGAAGAACTCACCGGTGAACTTCATCATGATGTCGCCGACGGGCAACGCCGCCATCTCCTGAGCGCTCTTGCAGCCAAGCATCTCCATGAGCTCCTGCGCATAGGGCGCGGTCTGCTCCTGCGTGTTGTAAAGCTGAATGGGACCGGACTCGCCAATGGCGCGTTGGAAGAGGCCCTTCGACTTGGGGCTGACGGACAGCAGGAACGTGGAACCGGATCCGCAGGACTCTCCAAACAGCGTGACATTGTTCGGGTCGCCGCCGAAGTCCTCGATGTTCTCGTGCACCCACTGGAGCGCAGCGAGTTGGTCGAGCGTGCCGCAATGGCCGGAATCCTTGTATTCCTCACCGCCGGGCAGGCCGGCCAGGTTGAGATAACCGAAGACGTTCACACGGTAGTTGAAGGTCACATAGACGACATCGTTGCGCTTGACGATGTTGGTGCCGTCATACATGGGGTCGGACGAGCCTCCCTCCACGTAAGCACCGCCATGGATGAAGACCATGACCGGAAGGTTCCTGGCATCGGCGTCACGGCGCCAAATGTTGAGCGTCAGGCAGTCCTCGTTCTGCTGGCGACGGGAGGCGTACATGACAGGATCGTACTTCTGCATGGCCGAATAGCCGTAATCGGTGCAGTCGCGCACCTCATCGCTGGGTTCCAGCGGCTCCGGAGCCTTCCAGCGGCGAACGCCGACCGGCGGTTTGGCAAACGGAATGCCTAGAAAACGTTGCACTCCCTCAGGCGTATCCTGCCCTACCATCGTTCCATATTTCGTTTTGACTTGAACCATTGCTGCTCCTTAGCTAAGCAACCTCTCTTACGTTGAAGGCTGTTCCTCTCACCCGTCCTTCAAATCACGCTCAGCGTATACCCTTGTGTTAGGCAAGAGTCAAATCATCCGTTGTGTTTGGCAGAAAACAATGAAAGCACGGTTACCAAACGTCAACAATCACTGTTATCGCAACGTTTCTATATGATTATTAATGCAATACTCAACAGTTTTGCTAGTTGGCACAATACCGATATCCTTTGTGCTAGACAAGGCTTGGAAAGAGACACACATGCTGGAGGCCCAACATCTAATCGAGCGGGGACGCTCAATTAAAGAAACAGCGAAAATCTACAACATCACCATCGATACGCTGTATTACTATGAGCGCATTGGGCTGGTTGTGCCTAAACGCAACCCCGTCAACTCCTACCGTATATACGGACCGGAGGACTTCGCCAAGCTCAACGTCATCACCGAACTGCGCGCCATGGACTTCAGCTTCAATCAAATCCACCGATACTTCGATCACCACTCATTCAGCTCCACCATCGGGCTCATGAACGACGAGATGCAGCACATCGACCGGCAAATCGGCTACCTCACTGGTGTTAAAAACAGCATTGTGGACAGCTTGCAGCGGTACACCCAGGCCGTGACAGCCTCGCAGGACAGCGACATCTCCATTTTCAAGGCACCAAAACGGCAGTGCGCGCTCATCAGCCGCACGCTTGTAGCCTACGACGAGATCCCGTTCGCCTTCGCCCAATACACGGCAATCCACCACGAGGCCTTGCAGACGCTGCGCACCATCCCCTGCTACCAAGTGGACACCACGCAACGCGTCAACGGATGCTTTCCCGCAAAGACCATTCTGTTGTACTGCAAGAACCAAGACTTCAAGGGTGATTACAACCTGGATGCCGGTCTATACGCCGGGCTGACCTTCGCCGGATCGTTCGCCAAATGCGTGGGCGCCTACGAGAAAATCCACCAGGAGATGCAGCGGCAAGGCTACCGCGAGTGCGGCGACCCCATTGAGTTCTGCCTGATCGGCGAGTACGAATCAGACGATTTCAGCGACTATGTGAGTCGCATGGAAGTGCCGATCGAGAAGGTCTGAGAGCGCGGGCAGTGCTTTTTTCGAGGAAGTCACTGAAGCATCACTGAAATCATTTTGCATCTTTTGGACAGGGTCAAATCAGTGGAGCCACAGCAGGCAATATGAAGCGCATAGAGCTGCTTCTCACCGCGCCCGCCCGCACCCATACCTGCCCCGTACGCAGTGCGCAGTACGTGGCAGCCATGTATGCGAGCAAACACATTCAGCATTGTGTTCGTCCGTACACAATGCTGAATGTTGCCGTTCGTACACAATTACGTTAGAATGGAAGGCGGCAAAAGAGGACGCAGTATAACGCAAAAGCGCAGTCATTCGGCGAACATCTACTACCGAATAAGTTCCGCGCCGACGAATGGAGGTGACCGGCGCATGGCACAGCGACGCATCCGCACTATGGCGGAAGTTGGTAGGGTGATCCGTGACGAACGCGAGCGCCAGGGTCTCACCCAGGAACAGCTGTGCCGCAAAGCCCGCGTCTCACGCAGCTGGCTCGTGCACGTGGAGAACGGCAAGCCCTCAATTGACCTGTTCAAGATCCTCAGTACGTTTGAGGCACTCGGCCTGACTCTCGTTGCCGATGACAATTGGCCTAAAAATACGGCGATTATCGAAAATCAGAATCAAACCGAAACGCGACATCCGAACCATTTGAGCACCAGAGAATTCGCCGACTCGGTTCCAGCGCAAAGCACACACAATAGCCAAGGAACCGCACAATGAGCGAACGCACACTTGACGTCTATATGGACGGCACCTTCACCGGCCGGCTCGCCATGACCTCAGCCGGGACGCTGTCATTCACCTATGACAGCGCTTACGCTGCAAACCCAAGCAATACCCCGCTTTCGCTCTCCATGCCACTGAGCCAGAAAAAGTACGGCAACAAGCCCGTTCTACCATTTCTGCAGGGGTTGCTACCAGACAACGCCGCCGCACTTGGTGCCATCGCCGCAAACTATGGCGTTTCGGCGGCCTCTCCGTTTGCATTACTCGAACACATGGGACAAGATGTGGCAGGAGCGCTGCAAATCGTCCAGCCAGGCAAGCAATCAGAAGACGCCATCGCAGACCGCACAGCGATACGGCCAATCAGCGAGGCTGAACTGGAGACACGTCTGAAAAACACACTCACCCTGTATGAAGGCGCTGGACCGGCACTTGACCAGCAACGTATGAGTCTTGCCGGGGCACAAGCAAAAATTGCACTAGCAAAGCTGCCTTCCGGCGGTTGGGGCGTGCCCGAACGGGGAGTGCCGACCACGCATATCTTCAAACCGCAACCAACCGGCGCATCCGGGGCGACGGGCATGGTGGCGTTCCCTGATGCCGACATTGTGGAACTCTTCTGCGAGCGCGTGGTTTCGGCTGCGGAGATTCCAGCGGCGCAAACCACGCTGTGGACCGCTCCAGACAAGTCAATCAGCGCGGTCGTTTCGACACGGTACGACCGCAGGCGCAATGCCGATGGCACCTACTCCCGTCTCCACCAAGAGGACCTCTGCCAGGCGATGAGCGTGCCTCCGACCAAAAAGTACCAGCGTGACGACGGCGGGCCCGGCATCCGCCAAATCGGTCAGCTGTTTCGCACGAAGCTCAGTCCCGAAGATGCGGACGCGTGCGCACGAGGGTTCTTACAGCAGCTGACTGCAAACGTGTTCCTGCTCAACACCGATGCCCATGCCAAGAACTACTCACTGCTGCTTGACGGGCCAGACGTCCGACTCGCACCGATGTACGACGTGCTCTCCATCGCGCCTTATCTCACGCCGGGCAGAGCACATCCTAAGTTCTCGATGCGCTTTGGCAGCGGGAACCATGCCACCTATGACCTGGAGCAGGTGTTTCCCGAGACGCTGATAACTGAAGGCACGAACTCGCTTGGTCTGGCGCGAGACGAGGCCGAAACAATTGTCGGCGGCACCATCGAGGCGCTGTGGCACGCGTTGGTGAAGGTGGCCGAAAGTCCTGAGATGCAGGCACTCGACGGCAACAGCATCATCGAAAAAACTGTTAAAGGCATCAAGCAGCATTCAAAGCTCACAGTCAATTGACAAACCTTACAAATACCAACATGATGTTTAAATGAAGCGTAGCAATAGATAGAGGAACACAGAATCGCAATGGCGCAAACCGACACTGAAACCAACGAAACCGTTGAACCGACTGAGCAAGATTATGTTTATTTCCAACGGCTCCTCGAACATTTTGTGCACTTGCTGCGTCGCGGAGCTCACTTGGAAGAACGTGTAGACCCAGAGAATCTGAGCGGTCCACGAGACCGAAACAAAGGACTTATGAAAGACTGCGCTCCATATCTATCTTTTTCAAATGGACAAAAAATAAACATCAACGTAGCTGTATTTAGAATTACTTCTGTAAGTTGTTTCATCGGTAGAGGCCCATGTAACATCATCGCAAAATGGAATAAAAGCAAGGGTGACATAATAGGACTTCAGTTCCACTTCAACAACCAAGACCCTCTTAAGCGACGATTTTCGGAAGATACCCATTTTCATTCTTTGACAAGCTTGGGCTTAGTCAGCAAATCTGTATTCGATAAGTCTCCGGACCAAGAACCGAACGACAACCTTAAACAATTCTATAAGGATTATGACAAATTTTTCCAATCGTACGTTGCTGCGCAAAACGCACAACAGCAAGGAGATGCAGTGCTTCAACCCATCAATCAAGACCGCATCGACAAGTATGTAGGCGAACTGAAGAAGTCAAAGAACATCATCTTCCACGGGGCACCGGGGACGGGCAAGACCTACCTCGCCAAACAAATCGCGGCGCAGATGATTGGCATCACAGGAAAGACCTCTGACGAAATTAACGAGAAACTTGCCGACTCCGACCAATTTGAATTCGTCCAATTTCACCCGAGCTACGACTACACCGACTTCGTGGAGGGGCTGAGACCCAAGACCGATGCCGACGGGACGCTTGGATTCGAGCTCAAGGCCGGTACCTTCAGCGAATTCGTCGCAAAAGCACAGCACAACATGGACAACGAAGTTACGGCTGATGACGCTGGTCCTACCAAGACCACACAACAACAGGTCGACGGTTTCCTGACAGCAATCGGCAATCCCGAAAACGTCTTCCATAAAAAAGATACATCACGCGGCGGCGAGTACCCAACATTCTCCATCGTGGGAATCTCAGGAAATGTTGTTTCAATAAAACTCATTGGTGATGACGATGACTCCCCGTTGCCACATCTTGATCGCCAAGAGCTTATCCGACTTTTGCAAAGTCAGGCTAATTTTGATGAAGTCAAGGAAATTGCACAATCTCGCGGCGGTTCCAGACAACGCAAAGATACATATTATTGGGGAATACTCAACGAGGCGCAACGGAACAACACAGTTTCAGCAACTATTGACTTCCTCAGACCTTCCCAATCACAAAACAACAATCAAGACAACAAATCGAAACCGTACATCTTCGTCATCGACGAGATCAACCGAGGAGAGATATCCAAGATCTTCGGTGAACTGTTCTTCTCGCTCGACCCGGATTACCGCGGTCCGAGGGGCGGCGTGCAGACGCAGTATGCCAATATGCACCGTGACCCAAATGATAGGTTCTACATTCCTGAAAACGTCTACATCATCGGCACGATGAACGACATCGACCGGTCGGTTGAGAGCTTCGACTTCGCCATGCGGCGCCGGTTCCGCTTCATCAATATATCCGCACAAGACACCATGTTCATGCTCGACGGCAGGATCGACACGAACAAACTTGACGACGCCAAACGTTGCCTAACAGCGTTGAATGAGACAATCGCCGCAACCGATGGACTTGGCGAATCGTACGAAATCGGACCAAGCTACTTCATGAAACTGCCTGACCTGAATTACGATTATTCCACACTTTGGGCGGACTACATAGGCCCGCTTCTTGAGGAATATCTGCGCGGGTTCGAAGATGAGCAGGCAATACTCGACAAACTGCACAGCATCTGCGACCCACAGTGGAAACCAATAGGCTCACAGGCCGCCGAACAAACTGCGGCAGATGATGGGTCCCCAGCTACGAACGTGGATCTAGACCCAGCAACCGACAATTCCGCCCAGGCAGATGACGCCGATGGCCAGCGGGACTGAGGCACCTGTGCGTTTCCTGGACAACACCGGCTACGACAAGCATGAGTTCCAGCGTCAGCATCCGATTCTCTGCGGCACGAAACCTGCGAACAACGGCAAATTCCAATCGATTGTGGATATGACGCTCAACGAGTTATCGCAAGAACGCAATGTGTTCATCTTCCCACCGCAAGTCTGCCAAACAGATGACTTCGAAGTAAAAGACAAGCCGAAAATCGTGGAAACCGTCAACGACCAAATTCGATTCGGCAACGCCATCGGGTTCATCGGTTGCGAAGACGACCTGCTGACCATCCACTCGCGGTTCTCGCCAAGAGACGCAAGCAATGACAATGACGACAACTTCTTGTACTACATGCTGCAGAAGGTGCTGCACATCAACATCGTCTCGCTCGACACCAAACTTTCGATGCAAGAACAGCTCTACCACTTCCTGCCCTACATGTTTCCGTACTATCTCAACGCCGCCATGCGCAAAGGGTTGCTCCATCAGTACCGTCGCTTCGAACACAACGACATGAACGTGCGCGGACCCATCGACGTGGCTCGGCATATTCGTCTCCTCACCGCAGACCAGTCAGAACGTGGCAGCCGTGGAGCGTTCAACGCCAACCTACCACCACGGCGACCGAGGCCGAATCGTCTTTCGTAACGCAGCACACCCCCTGCACCACGCCTACTACACCGAGTATCGTACGTTACAACAGCTCTGCCTGATGATCCTGCAGCACAATCACCGGTCACTCGGCGGGAATTCAAGCCGAATCCACGGCATTCTCTTCGATGTGGCATGGCTCTGGGAGGAATACGTAAGCACTTTGCTCGGCAGTGGATTCATTCATTCACACAACAAACAAGGCATCGGAAAAGTCAGCGTCTACGAAGAGACTTTCGGGAACCATAGCAACCGCTCCATCTATCCCGATTACCATAATGATCAGGCGGGAATCATCCTCGATGCCAAATACAAAGACCTCGATTCGTCGCTCAATGCAGACCACGGCGCGGCGCCAGGCAGCTCCATCAGCCGAGAAGACCTCTACCAGATCATCAGCTACGCCTACATTCGCAACGCAACGTGGGCAGGAGTGGTGCACCCCTCATGGACCGCCACTACAACCGACTCAATAGGACGTCTCGCCGGACGCGATAAAAACGGAGCCATCATATTCCACCAATCCATACAGATCCCTAGTCAGTCAATGGATTGGAAGATGTTTCGGACAAGGATGAACGGCGTTGAACAAGAGTATCAAAACGAAATCACCAAGTTGGCAAATAGTGCATCCCGATAACACGATTCCGGCAAAACGAAATGAAAAGACACTACGAGCCACACACCCCCAACATCACCTGCAATAACCAGAATGGCCACGTTCGTAAACATTGATAATTGTGTACGCTCGTAAACATCCATCAGGTTTGCGGGCTCATTGAGCTCAGACCTAACTATTGACGAATGATACCCAAGAAAATCAAATGCAGACACTGACGGCTCTCGGTCAAAAACCCTCTAGTCCAGAAAATCGCCCCAGAGAGCCAAGGCGTGGTTCTCAACAAGTGAAGCCTCAGGGGTTCCACCGCCAGTGCCTTCACTGGGGGCATAGCCATTGGCACGACCCGCGTTGTTCTTATCACCGTTTCGGGCACCGGCTCTGGCGGCGGCATCGGCCCAGGCGGCTTCACGGGTGGGGAGCTCGCGGACTTGCTGATGCATATCACGGCGCCAACGGCGTGCTTGGGCGCTGCGCTGCACTTCGGTGATGCCACCGTCTTTGTCGGCGGCAAAGACACTCGGCTGCCCCTCGCTCTTGAGGCGCTTGACCTCACGGCGCAGCTGACGGTTCTCCTCCTCCAGATTCAGGATTCTGGAGATGCCCGCCAACGTGATACCCTCGTCCTGGCTCAGATGCTGAGCCTGCACCAAACGGTCGATGTCGCGCAGCGAATAACGGCGGGCACCACCCTCCGTGCGTTGAGGAACCACAAGCTTCATGCGGTCATACTGACGCAAGGTCTGGGGGTGAATATCCGCCAACTGTGCGGCAAGGCCGACGCTGAACACAGGAAGGTCAATGTCGAAGCCAACATCGTCGGCACCATCCAAATCAGCGCGATGCTGCTCCAAGGCGATGGCGCACATGGCGTACAACATACGCATCTGCCTATCCACACTTGCCATCAAAATCACCTATCTTGTCTGTTTTGCCTATTTTCTTGACATTCCACTACCAATATATCGCATTACCGCATCCGAGCAGCCGTCATTATCCAACAACAAATACCATGGTGTCCAATGCATGCGAAGCGCACTTCATCGCACTTCGCGCGGTCTAGTTGCATATAGCCCGCCATACCACCACTGCGTTTGGCGAAGCCGCCGACGAGCACCATCCAGAATCAGTGCATTTGCCGCAGATTCAGTCGATCTGCTACTGTTCAACCACATCTGCGACCAATATCACCATGCTCGACTCGCAATCGGCTGCAGCCCTTACGAACCAGTCGTTCACACGCGCTCGGATGCCACCTGTTCGACATACCCCTCAGCCTTCTTGTCGAAGTCCTTTGCTGCATGCTTGAGCTCAAGGCCTGGCTTTGCAGGCACACGAATCTCAACGCGAGCCACCAAGTCACCGCCGCGCCCTGGCACACCTTTACCCGAGACCCGCACCTCGGTGCCGCTGGACGAGCCTGCAGGCACCTTGATGTTGACTTCCTTGCCGTCAAAATCAGTCGCCGAAACCCTGGCACCGGCAACCGCCTCACCAATGGTGACCGGCAACGGCATGACGATGTCATTGCCATCCATCGAGAACTTCGGGTCGGGCTTGACGGTGATGTTCAAGTACAGGTCGCCGTTTGAGCCGCCGTTCATGCCATGCTTGCCCTTGCCGGCGAGACGTATCTTTTGACCCGTCTTCACGCCTGCAGGGACATGCGTCTTGAAGGTCCTGCCATCCACCTTCAACGAGACCGTGGAGCCCTTGACCGCCTGACGGAACGTCAACGTGATCTTGGAGTTGCGGTCGGCACCACGCACAGCCTCCTGCGGCTCGCGATAACTGGAGTTGCCGCCATCATAGGGACTGCTGCCGGAACTGGCGTAGCCACCGGCGCCCGAGCCGCCTGCGCCGCCGCCGAACATCGAGAAGATGTCGTTGATGTTGTTTGGCCCGCCGCCGGAGGTCTGGAAGCGGATGTTGCCAGGTCCGCCAGCGCCGCCACCGAACATCGAACCGAAGAGGTCGGAGAAGTTATCGGCGCTGAAACCGCCTTGACCGGTGCCGGAGCCGCCCGCGAAGCGAGCCCCACCCATGCCGAACTGACGGATGGCGTCATACTTCTTACGCTCGTCAGCGTTGCTCAGCACGTCGTATGCCTCGGAGATGTCCTTGAACTTCTCTTCAGCCTCCTTGGTCTTGTTGAGGTCCGGGTGATACTTACGCGCCAGCTTGCGGTACGCCTTGGTAATGTCGGAACTGGATGCATCTTTTGAAATGCCCAGTGTCTTATAAAAGTCTTTACTCAACCACTCATTTTCAGCCATAATTCACACCTTTCCTAGCTTTCGCCGGTTCCCACTGACGCACCGACCACACAAAGGGCGCCCAGCACATCGACAATCACGTATACATAACGGGTGCGGCCTCACTCAACGGTAAGGTTCCGCACCCGTCTGAAATGGAACCTTGCTAGGCTTGCGGAGAAACAACCACCACACGGGCCGCGCGAATCACGCGATCACCAATGCGATAGCCCGCCTCCACCACCGTGTCAACGGTCTCTTTAGTGGCGTTGGAATCCGGCTTATGGAGAATGGCCTCATGCTTGGTGGGGTCGAAGTCCTCACCTTTCTCGCCGAACTTCTCAACACCGAACTTTTGGAAGGCCTTGTCAATCTTCGTAGCCACGGCCGCGAAGGAATCATCCAAGTCATTGTGCTCACGAATGCGATCGATGTCGTCAAGTGCTGGAAGCAATGCCGTGAGCACGTCGATGATGCCATGCTGGCGGAAAACATCCTGCTCCTTTTGAGCACGATTACGGAAATTGACAAACTCTGCACGCTCACGCTGGAGGGCGTCCAGATATTCGGCTGCTTCCTTCTTGGCCTGCCCAAGTGGCGTTAACGTGTCGCCATCGCCCCCCTGAGCCCCGGCATTTGCCGATGCATCAGCGTTGGGGGCGCCGTCCTCAGATTGGGCACCCGGAGTGTTGCCCTGCTGAGCGCCATCCTGCTGCTGCGAAGCATCAGCACCCATGGAGCCCTCCTCGTCTGCACGCTGAGCAGAATCCGCATCTGCAGGGTTGCCCTGAGTGCCGGCATGCTGGCCATTATGCGTGGCAGCGTCGTTGCCGTTGTCACCGTTGCCGTTTTCGGTATCCTTCGACATATTCGCCTCCTGACGTTCTGCCTGACCTACCGACCCGGATCCGCCGAATCCTCCAGCCTCGCCTTGCGACCCTGGGCCGCTGGTGCCGGAAGAACCGGTTCCAGCGGCCTTGAGGATTGGATCATCGGGGTCCGGCAAGTCTCTCAAGTAGTCATCCTTGTCGAACTGGGACATGATTACTTGTTGTCTTTCTTGTCGTCATCGTCATCCACGACTTCGGCGTCTACAACGTCGTCATCGTCAGATGAGGAGGCCGAACCGGAAGCGCTACCTGCAGCGCCGGCACCGGCTGCACCAGCAGCTGCGCCCTCAGCACCCTGCTGGGCATAGAGCGCCTGACCGATCTTCTGCGAAGAGGTAGTCAGCTTCTCCTGGGCGGACTTGATCTTGTCGATGTCCTCACCCTTCAGGGCTTCCTTCAGAGCGTTGACATCGTCGGTGACTTCCTTGACCACGTCATCGGAGAGCTTGTCCTTGTTGTCGTTCACCATCTTTTCCATCTGGTAGGCGAAGGACTCGGCTTGGTTGCGGGTCTCGGCGTCTTCCTTACGCTTCTTGTCGTCGGCCTCGTGAGCCTCGGCTTCCTTGACCATGCGGTCGATCTCGTCCTTAGGCAGGGCGCTTCCGCCGGTGATGGTCATGGACTGTTCCTTGCCGGTGCCCTTGTCCTTGGCGCCGACGTGCACGATGCCGTTGGCGTCGATGTCGAAGGTGACCTCGATCTGCGGAACGCCACGGGGAGCCGGAGCGATGCCGGTCAGCTCGAAGGTGCCCAGCGGCTTGTTGTCACGAGCGAACTCACGCTCGCCCTGATAGACCTGAATCAACACTGAAGGCTGATTGTCTTCGGCGGTCGAGAACACTTCGCTGCGCTTGGTCGGGATGGCGGTGTTGCGGTCGATGAGCTTGGTCATGATGCCGCCCTTGGTCTCGATGCCGAGCGAAAGCGGGGTGACGTCGATGAGCAGGACATCCTTGCGGTCGCCCTTGATGACGCCGGACTGCACGGCAGCGCCGACAGCCACAACCTCATCGGGGTTGACGGACTGGTTCGCAGCCTTTCCGCCGGTCAATTCCTTCACCAGGTCCTTGACGGCAGGCATACGGGTGGAACCACCGACAAGCACCACGTGGTCGATGTCGGAGACGGAGATGTTCGCATCGTGCAGCACGTTGTTGAACGGTGTGCGGCAACGGTTGAGCAGGTCGGAGGTCATTTCCTCGAAGTGCGCACGTGTCAAGGTCTCGTCGAGGTGCACAGGCGCACCGTCAGGGGTCATGGCCAGGTATTGCATGGAAATCTGGGTCTCGGTGGAGCTCGAAAGCTCCTTCTTGGCCTGCTCAGCGGCCTCCTTCAAGCGTTGCAGAGCAATCTTGTCCTTGGAAAGATCCACACCGTACTTGTTCTTGACCTGCTCTACGAGCCAATCGATGATCTTCTGATCCCAATCGTCGCCGCCGAGCTTGTTGTCGCCATTGGTGGCCTGCACCTGAATGGTGGCGAAGCCGTCGTCGTCCTTGCCGATCTCCAGCAGGGACACATCGAAGGTGCCGCCGCCCAAGTCGAAGACCAGGATGCGCTCATCCTCCTTGCCCTTCTCCAGGCCGTAGGCCAAAGCCGCGGCGGTGGGCTCGTTAATGATACGCAGCACGTTGAGGCCTGCGATCTTGCCCGCGTCCTTCGTGGCCTGACGCTGTGCGTCGTTGAAGTATGCAGGGCAGGTGATGACCGCGTCGGTGACCGGCTCACCCAGGTACGCCTCGGCATCCCTCTTGAGCTTCATGAGAATCTGAGCGGAGATCTCCTGGGGAGTCCACTTCTTGCCGTCAATGTCAACCGTCCAGTCGGTGCCCATGTGGCGCTTGACGGAGCTGATGGTGCGGTCGACGTTGGTGACGGCCTGACGCTTGGCCACCTCGCCGACGAGCACTTCGCCGGACTTGCTGAACGCCACAACGCTCGGCGTGGTGCGCGCACCCTCGGCGTTGACGATGACGGTGGGCTCGCCACCCTCAAGCGTGGCGATGCAAGAATTGGTTGTACCCAGATCGATACCTACTGCACGTCCCATATCTATACTCCTTAATATCTTCGCGGCCGTTGCCCCGCGGCCTGGCGGTTCGTTTTTGCGAACCGACCACCGCACAGCCAAACCGCACTGTGTTCGTTACGTTTACTCGCTCAGGCTCCACCGTTTGGACTCGCGTCCTGCCGGCTGGAACCAAACGGTGTCCGTTTTCGTTCCAAAACCTGAGCCTACTATACTCAACTTTTCTCGTCAAGTTTTATTCCCGATATTTCGAAAAATTCTTGAGTCTTTCTCACTCAAGTTTGAAGAACAGGTCTGCTACCAAGGACCAAGCGGAACCTCACAATTCCAATACGAAGCCCTGCCACGGGAGCAACTCCCCTTGGGACAGCGCGGCAAGAACGGATTGAACACCATCGGTGGCGATGACGAATCGGCTGGCTTGAGGCACTTCTTCGCCAAAACCCAGAAGTGCAGCGCTCTCAGCCGGCACCGGCGCCCGCCTACCAGACAAGTTCACCGCCACCAGCAGGCGACGCCCATCCAGCTCACGGGTAAACGCATAGACCTGCGGATCGGCGGCATCAATCAGATTCCAAGTGCCGGCAATCAACGTTTCGTCGCTCTGACGCAAGGCAATGAGGCGTTTGAAGAAGGAGAGCACGGAGTCCGGATCGTCCTTCTGGGCCGCCACGTTGACGACAGTGTGGTTGGGATTGACATCAATCCACGGTCGGGCAGGCACAGCCGTAGTTCCAACGGCATCAGAGGCGGCTGAAACCGACCGGCCCATCGCATCCGCAGCATCCATAAACCCAGAGTAGCGTGAAGCGTCCCACTGCATCGGCGTACGGGCATTGTCACGGCTGCGCGCGGCAAGCGCATCCAGAGCCGACTGAGCGCTCTGAATGCCGCTCCTCTCCACCCGCTGGTTGTAGCCATCAAGCGCATCGATATCGCGATATTGGCTTAGCCTCGTGAAATGAGCATTGGTCATGCCCAGCTCCTCACCCTGATAGATATAGGGTGTGCCACGATGGGTGAACAGCAGCAGTGCCAACGCCTTGGCCGAAGCTATGCGGCTCATCTCATCCGCATCATTGCCCCAGCGCGAGACCGTGCGCGGCTGGTCATGGTTGTCGAAGAACACAGTGGCCCAACCTCGTGAACGCACCGCACGCTGCTGCTGACCGAGCACCCGTTTAAGCTCAGGCAGATTCAGCGGCGCCGGCCTCCACTTTGACCCGTCGGCCGTCACACCCTCAAGATGGTTGAAGACGAACAGCATATCCAACTCACCGTTGGCCGGATCGGTGATCTCGGCACTGCGCGCCGGCGTGACATTGGACTCACCAACCGTAAGATAACCCTCACGACCGTCGAACACGGCATGACGCATCTCGCGCAAATATTCGTCGAGCCGCGGCCCATCAGTGACAAACACGCGAGCATCGGCGTAGCCCGTATCGCCCACCTCGGAGTCGGCAATCGTGCTTCCCGCCTCACCCGGCAGATGCCCGGTGGCATCCAGCGTCTTGGAGATCAATGTGATGACATCCATGCGGAAGCCGTCGATGCCACGATCCATCCACCAATTCATCATCGCGTATACCGCCTGGCGCACCTCCGGATTCTCCCAATTGAGATCCGGCTGCTTTTCAGCGAACAGGTGCAGATAATACTCACCTCGGCGCTCATCGTATTTCCATGCCGAACCGCCGAACGTGGCACCCCAACGGTTTGGCTCTGCACCCGGAGTCCCCGGCTCATGGCCCGGGCGTGCAGGGCGCCACCAATACCAGTCGGCGTGCGGGTCGGAGGAATCGCGGGAAGCCTGGAACCAAGGATGTTCATCGGAGGTGTGGTTGACCACCAGGTCCATGATCACCTTGATGCCGCGGGCGTGCGCCTGGCGGAGCAACTCGTCCATGTCGTCCATGGTACCGAACATCGGGTCAATAGCCTGGTAATCCGCTATGTCATAGCCATTGTCGGCCTGCGGCGACTTGTAGACGGGCGAAAGCCAAATCACATCCACCCCCAGGTCCTTGAGGTAATCCAGCCGTGAGATGATACCTGGAATATCGCCGATACCGTCGCCATTGCTGTCTTGGAAACTGCGCGGGTAGATCTGATAGACCACTGCACTGGCCCACCACGGATTCGGCGTGGCACCGTTGACGCGCACAGAATCGGGAACAATGGCTCTACTCGCTGCGGTCATCTACCCCGCCTTTCTTGTCCAACAATATAATTTCGAAAGCAATCAAGACGGCATTGTAAGAAAGAAGGATAAGCAACACACCATATTATATTGAAAGAAATACGGGTAACTCACATAAATCGAACTGCTGACGCCGCTTAGGAACACCCACACGTCCATTCCAACAACCCAAAATTCAATCGATGCCATTTCAGAGGGAACGTTTCGCTCTTAGGCGGCATTTCGAAATCTGAAACACTGGAATTTCGCCATTCTGTTTTTTGGATTCACCCAATTACTTGGGAAAAGTACCCACTGAACGAAAATGCACTCGAATCCGGTTCGCACCAGTATCACGACTGTGTGAAATAGGCTACACTGGCCCATGTGGATAGGCCTGTGGACAAGTCTCGCATGACTACTGGCAGTTACCATTAAGCCTGCCAGTTTCACTATATCTAGTAG
Organism: Bifidobacterium sp. ESL1118; assembly: GCF_058505595.1. NCBI lineage: Bacteria > Bacillati > Actinomycetota > Actinomycetes > Bifidobacteriales > Bifidobacteriaceae > Bifidobacterium > Bifidobacterium sp. ESL1118. The sequence continues at coordinate 162,156 of NZ_CP196371.1, read as the reverse complement.
TTCAGAACGCGACACACTACTACAAGCAGTGTTTTCTTTTGAACTACAAGCATGTAATCTGTACTCATCAAGCAAGTTGAATCCAAGCTGATGGAGGCATCATGACCGTTACCGTATTCACCAAACCACACTGCCCGCAATGCATGGCCACCATGCGCCAGATGAGGCGCCAGGGGCTTGAGTTCGAGACCGTGAATCTGGCCGAGAACCCGGAGACACTGCAGCAGCTCATCGATGCCGGCTACAAGCAGAGCCCCATCGTCATCACGCCGAACGCCTCGTGGAGCGGCTACCGCCCCGACCTCATCAAGGAACTGGGCGACGGCACCGAAACCGCCGGCGCCGCAGTGAATGCAAACGCCGCTTCCGGAAGCGTCACTAAGGAAAAGCAAGAGGCGTTAGCATAGTCATGAGCAACAAAGGCTCAATGAAACAACAGCATTCATCGGTTTCAGACGCGGTGGCCTCACACTTCCGCGAGACCGCCGCTACAGCCGCCGTCACTGCAGCCGATCCATTTGCAGAGGCAAATCTTGACGCAGAGGATGCTCGAATCAACGGCACCGCTACGAATGAGGCTGAACCATCCGGCAATGCAAACGGTGTTGCCGGCGCAAGCGGCACCAACAACACCAGTGCCACCGACAATGTACCAGTGATCGGCGGCAAGGCTCAGGTCAGCAGCAATACGGCGAGTGATACCGCCACAGCGCAGAACGGCAATGGCAATGATATGGCCGATGCACCCACGCCCAGCGCCCCGGAGACTCCGGTTGCTCCCGGCACCGAGCATATCGGCGCCGTGGTCTACTTCTCCTCGATCTCCGGCAACACAGCACGGTTCATTGAGGCGTGCGGATTCCCGAACGAAGGCATCAACGTGTACCGCATTCCGCTCAAACCGAAGGAGGCGCCACTGCATGTGCGCGAACCGTACGTGCTCATCGTGCCCACCTACGGCGGCGGCAACATGGAGAAGGCGCTGCTTCCCCAGATCCGTAAGTTCCTCAACGAACACAAGAACCGCAGCTTCATCCGCGGCGTGATCTCCTCGGGCAACCGAAACTTCGCAAGCGCCTTCTGCGCCGCTGGCGACATCATCTCCAAGAAATGCCACGTGCCGTTCATGTACAACTTCGAGCTCATCGGCACCCCCGACGACCATCGCAAGGTGCGCGAGGGCGTGCGCGACTTCTTCCGCGAACAGCGCAAGGCCACGGGGCGAGACTCGCCAAGAGTAAGATTGGCCGCCGCACCAATGCCGAATCATTGACCGCCAAGCCGTTGACTCATGAACGGCAGCGAACAGCTGCAGACCTTCCCGGCAATGCGGCGCAGCCGCAAAAACGGAAGAAAGCAGCGAGCCAGCGCACCACGCCCAAGCCTGCCAGCCCTTGCGCAACGCAACCAACGTTGAACTGAACATGGGTAGGAAAGGCGAGAGGGCACCCAACCGATATAACCAAATATTTTCAACAGCAAACCAAGCGGGAAGCCTTGAAGCGGAACGCCCTGAACACAACCGAAAGGAACTGCCGACTATGGCCAGCAACACCCTAAGCATCAGCGACACCGCGCTGAGCATGGACCAGACCGAGGACGAGGACGACGTCTTCGACCCGGAGCACGACTACCACTCCCTCAACGCACTGCTCAACCTCTACGACGAGAACGGGCAGATCCAGTTCGACGCCGATGTGGACGCCGAGCGCGCCTACATCGAGGGCCACGTGGAGCCCAACACCATGAAGTTCGCCTCCACCGCCGAGCGCATCAAATACCTGGAGGACAATCTCTACTACAACAAGGCCGTCTTCGACCAGTACGCCCCTGAATTCCTCGACGACTTCTACAAGCACGTGGAGTCGCTGGGCTTCGAATTCGAGACCTTCCTGGGCGCGTTCAAGTTCTACCGCTCCTACGCGCTGAAGACCTTCGACGGCAAGCAGTACCTCGAGGACTTCCCGCAGCGATGCGCAGCCGTGGCGCTTGAGCTCGCCGCAGGAAACGAGAAGGCCGCCGTCAAGTACGTGGACGAGATCATCTCCGGACGCTTCCAGCCTGCCACCCCGACCTTCCTGAACCTCGGCAAGGCGCAGCGCGGCGAGCCCGTCAGCTGCTTCCTCGTACGCACCGAAGACAACATGGAGTCCATCTCCCGTGGCATCAACTCCGCCCTGCAACTCTCCAAGCGCGGTGGTGGCGTAGCTCTGCTGCTTTCCAACCTGCGCGAGCAGGGCGCACCCATCAAGCACATCGAGAACCAAAGCTCCGGAGTGGTGCCCGTCATGAAGCTCCTGGAGGACTCGTTCTCCTACGCCAACCAGCTGGGCGCACGCCAAGGCGCCGGAGCCGTGTACCTCAACGCCAACCACCCCGACATCCTGCGCTTCCTCGACACCAAGCGCGAGAACGCCGACGAGAAGATTCGTGTGAAGACCCTGGCCCTCGGCGTGGTAATCCCCGACATCGACTTCGAGCTGGCCAAGCGCAAGGAGAAGATGGCCCTCTTCTCCCCCTACGACGTGGAGCGCGTGTACGGCAAGCCGTTCGCCGACATCTCCGTCACCGAGCACTACGACGAGATGCTCGCCGATTCACGAATTCACAAGACTTACATCGACGCCCGCGAGTTCTTCATGACCCTAGCGGAGGTGCAGTTCGAGTCCGGCTACCCCTACATCCTCTTCGAAGACACCGTCAACCGCGCCAACCCCATCGACGGGCGCGTGACCATGAGCAACCTCTGCTCCGAGATCCTGCAGGTGCAGGAGGCCTCGACCTACAACGACGACCTCTCCTACAACCATGTGGGCAAGGACATTTCCTGCAACCTGGGCTCGCTCAACATCGCCAAGGCGATGGACGGCGGGCTGGCGGACCCGGTGGAGACCGCGGTGCGCGCCCTCACCTCCGTCTCCGACCAGACCCACATCGACTCCGTACCGTCGATCAAGCGCGGCAACGAGGAGAGCCACTCCATCGGCCTTGGTCAGATGAACCTGCACGGCTTCCTGGCCCGCGAGCACATGTATTACGGGTCCGAGGAGGCGCTGGACTTCACCGACATGTACTTCATGACCGTGGCGTTCCACGCCTACAAGGCCTCGCACCAGCTGGCCGTGGAGCACGGCCACGCGTTCGCCGGCTTTGAGAAGTCCGACTACGCCAAGGCAGCGGGAGCCGGCAACTACTTCGACAAGTACACCGATGGGCGCCGCTCGCTTGAGCCCCGCACCGACACCGTGAAGGCTTTGTTCGAGCGCTTCGGCGTGCACATCCCCACCGTCTCCGACTGGGAGCAGCTGCGTGACGAGATCCTGAAGGACGGCATCTACAACGAGTATCTGCAGGCCGTGCCGCCGACCGGCTCGATCTCCTACATCAACCACTCCACAAGCTCGATCCACCCGATCGCCTCGAAGATCGAGATTCGCAAGGAAGGCAAGACCGGCCGCGTCTACTACCCGGCGCCGTACATGACCAACGACAACCTCGAATACTTCCAGGATGCCTACGAAATCGGCTGGAAGAAGATCGTCGACACCTACGCCGAGGCCACCCAGCACGTGGACCAGGGCCTGTCGCTGACCCTGTTCTTCCCCGCCGAGGCCACCACGCGCGACATCAACAAGGCGCAGATCTACGCCTGGCGCAAGGGCATCAAGACCATCTACTACATCCGCATCCGCCAGCAGGCGCTCGAAGGCACCGAAGTGGAGGGCTGCGTCAGCTGCATGCTGTAAGCGGAGCGTTGCCCACGCGCACAGGTTGGTCCGAAAGAACAAAAATGACAAGGATCTCGTTCTTTTGGGCCAACTTTCTATATTTCACTGGCTCATAGTGACGAATTCGCCTATGAAACTGTCACTTTGAGCCAATTTTATATCTCCATAGATGCCTCATTCCGTTTAGTGTGTACTTTTCCCGCAGCAACCTTACAAACCCAAAATCACAAACGTTGGAATTCCATCATTCCTGTTTTCAGTCTCACGCGATTTCGGAGAAAAAGTACCCACTGAATGAATTCCGACTTTCTTCAGCATCATTTTCCGGTTCCTCAATCCAGAAAGTTTCTTTCATACAAGGAATTTTCATTCTTTTAGGAATTCTTCTTTCATATGAGAAGAACTTATGAAAATAGATGGCAATTTCTTATATCGAAGAAATCGCCATCCACCTATTTCGGCAACAATTACAGCAAACCAGCCATATACAGCGGGAGATAGATCCGATTCCCTTCGCACTTCAGCGGTTTGGGATGAAGAACATATTCCGTACCCACGCGTTTGCCAAACATTGTGCGGAACTTGTCGAGCGAGGGGGTTCCGCGATATCGCTGGGCGGATTTGACCTCGATGGGGCTCACGCGATCCTTGCCCACAGCATCGACGAATGGGCGAACCAAGAGAAAGTCCACTTCCACATCGCTCTTATGCGCATCGGTATCGTAATGCGAGTAGTAGTGCAACTTGTGACCGTGCGCCTTAAGCTCCTGCGCCACAACGTTTTCGACAATCATGCCCTCATTAACATGCAGCCTGTTGGCAAGGATGCTGCGGTATACCTCATCGGAAGTGCTACTATTGTCTGCAAATGCATGGCTGACCAGCAACCCCGTGTCCGCCATATAACATTTGAACGCCGACTGTTCAAGATTAAGACCAAGACCTACATTCGGGTCGTTGGATTTCACGCACATATTGGTCAGTCTCGCATCGGCAAGCCAGAAGAATGCGCTTTCGTAAGCGTCATACCTTGCTCCCGAACCCAACGAAGCCAATGTAAAACGCTTCTCATGCTTGGCAAGCTGCGAGGGAATTGCATCGAAAATAGCCCCGATTCGTTTCTCGTCACCTTCCGCATATTTTGCAATGTCGTTACAGTACAGGCGCAGAATACGGCGCTTGGCCACATCCACAGCCTGGAAATTATTAGCATCGAGGTACGTTTCCAGCGCCTGGGGCATACCTCCGACGAGCATATACTCGCGGAACAGTCGCTCCGCCTTGTGGTGCAAAGCATCAGGCAGCGGGTCGAGTTGCTCGTATGATTCACGGATTAAGCTGGCCAGCGCGTCCTCGCCCAACGCCCACAGAAATTCCTCGAAATCCAGCGGTTCGAGGTCCATCGCGTCCTCTTCAGAAGGCAACAGAATATCCTGCACATTCCGGCGAATCGAAATCAACGACCCGGTTTCCACATAGTCGTAGCGCCCGTCAGCCACAAGCTGCTTAATGAACTGCCGAGCCTCGGGAAAAAGCTGCACCTCATCGAAAATAATCAATGTGTTGCGCAGGACCGGTTTGAATTCCGGGTAGTACGCCGAAAGATATCTGAAAAACGTGTTCAGATCCCCGCGCTGCGTGTGAAACAGCTCCTTGACCTCTTGCGCGACCTGCGAAAAGTCAAGCAGCAGATACGCGGCATATTCTCGGCGGCCGAATGCCTGTACAAGCGTACTTTTGCCTACACGCCTTGCTCCCTCAATGAGCATCGCACTGGATCCGTTGCTCTCCCGCTTCCAACGCAACAACTTGTCGTAGGCCTTTCTTTTGAATAGAGTACTCACGCTTGCCGACTCCAGAAACGTTGAAATTCAGGGTTAATTTACTACAGTATAACACAATACGACAGTTAAATATCGTTGAAAACCACAGAATACGACAGTTAAATTTAATTTAGAATAACACAGTGCGACAGTTAGATATCGATGAATTCCTTCTCGCCACTGCCTGGTGAGGATCATTTTCACTCGATTTCGTTCAGTGTGCACTTTACCCGCAGCAAACCGACAAGATGCAAATCAAAAGCGTTGGAATTCCGCCATTCTTGATTTCGCGCTCGAACAATCCGGCAGAAAAGTGCACATTGAACGCCTAGTGGGCAAAATCTGGCTCAAAATGGCATTTTCAGATGTGGATTTGCCGCTTAGAGCCAGATTTTATATGCGTGCAGCCTCTACCGCTTCACATCCACCCTCAGTTCAGGCCGGGAATGCGATCTGTGAGTTCACGCAGGCAATCGCGAGTGCGAGGAAGGCGTTGATGATGCCGCCAAGATATGGGTTCTTAGTTTTCTCATAGATCTTGCGCGCGGTGATAGGCGTGACAAACAGCATGAAAATCGTCTGGAAAATGCCGTCGATGACCCTTGTATAGGCTGCGCCGAAGATGTCGTTGACACCGGTGATCATGAAGCGGCCCCAACCGACGATGGAGATGATGATCGGCACGCCCGCGTTCATGAACGCCATGATGAACATATTCACCGTCTTGTTCTTGCTGAACGACGTGTTGTAGTTCAGGCAATTGATGAACACGGACGACATGACGTACGCCACAAGGAAGATCGGTAGCAGCTTGAGCATCTCCGTGATCTTATAGGCCGGGAACGGAATGATGCACCAATAGAGGAACCCATAGTTCGTCTTGAAGAAGTACTGCGCTCCCCAAACCAGAATCATCGCGCCGGCCACCACACTCAACGCCAGCAGAACCGTTTTCCATAGCTTCCGCCACGAGGTCTTGATGTCGATCTCATCGAGGCTCAAACCGTTGCGCTTGGCGAAGCAGTAATACCAGACCAACGTCACGATACCAGTGAAGACCGCCGAGACCGCACACATCAGACCGGAGAACAACGGCTGCCCTTGCCTGAAGAAGTTGCCAATGTGGGTATCGGCGTTCATGAAGTACAGCGCCAACGTACTGCCGGCTGCCAGTAGGGCGTTGACGATCATCGTGCCCCAAGACCACGCCTTGCTGCCTTTGTAATCAGCGGCGATGCGCATGGTCGCCACGCCTTCGTTGGTTTCGCGGAACATATGTTTTTGCGAGAGCCAGAGTGCACAGAAGACGGCGAACATGAACATTCCGAAGAAGCCGATCGCCCCACCGACAATCTTCCACTGATAGAGATGATTCGTCGGCTTCAGCGAAGTCGGCATATTGAACACTCTATCCATGAAGTCGACCGCCGAGGTGACCGACCCACCCTCATAGAGCTGGGCTGTGTGGAAGCCGTCGTGCAGGTAGACCACACGCGCGGCCTCCTTACCATCAATGGTCTTCGTATACCACTTTCCACTGATGCCGTCTGGGGTGGATGCAGTAGGTGTGGCACCAAAATGGAGGAATGATTTGGCGTTGTCGTGTTTTAGATAGTCGGGGTTGGGCAACATCTTCTTGGTCTTCGGATCGACTTCCTTGAAGGAGTACTGGTCCCACTTACCTGCCACAATGCCCACATCACGGTTGCCATAATAGTTGAAGTACTTGCCGTTTTTCTGGGAGGCGCCCTGGGCGGAGGTGGTCTTGCCTGGCACATATCCGAATCCTTGGGTTTCCGCATCCTTGTAGATGGCATCACGGCTGACGTACAACGCCGCCTTAATCAACGGTTTCTTGGCCTTGTTATCAAGCGCCATGGTTTCATGCACCGTGTTGCCGCCGCGAGACTGGCCAGAAACGGCTATCTCGTCAGCATCTACAAACGGTAGCCGAGAAGCATATCTCACCGTGTCGTACAGCCCTCGTCCATTGACCAGCCAATCGGTGGTGTTCAGCACTTCCGAACTGCCATGACCATACAGGTCGAAGGAAAACACCACGAAGCCGCGCCTGGCCCATTCCACTTGATAAAAATCGAACCGTTCCTTGTTGCCATTGCCACCATGGGCGAAAACGATTGCAGGCGCAGGGTTCTTGTTGGTCACGGATTTAGGTTTGAGCATATCGATAGCCAAGCGATGACCGGAATCCGACTCGATAATCAGATTTTCCTTGGTCACATTGCCGAAATCGGTCTGCACCGCATTGGCCAACAAGCTGCCTATTGCGCAGAGAAACACAGCCAATATCGTACAGGCACCATACACATGACGTTTTGTATATTTCCAAAACTTCGGCATCGAAGTTTCCTTTCTATTTTCTCTTCTCTGAATGAACATTGAGACGCAGACCTTCCTACGTCTCTCTTACCGCCGAATCACAGTAAACGCTCACTTTGCCTCCTCTCATTTCTCTGTTCTTATTCAATGTTGTTCTATCTTGCAAACGCTTTCTTTCTTTTATCTGCCTCGATTTTCTACAGCACACCAGACAGACAACCAGCACAGCAGTTCGCCAGCCATTTTGCTTTACCTATAAAGCTTTACAAGTAAAGCTACACTACGGTGGAGACAGCCTTATCTTGACGTTATGCACCAAGATTCGACCACCGTGGAATGGGCCGATTACATGCGTGAAGTTGGAATCAACATTCAACGCGAACGTCTGACCCACGGCCTCAGTCAAGAGCAACTGGCTTACACTGCCAACATCTCACGCTTCTCATACCAACAACTTGAAAAGGGCGAGTCGAGGCCGGGCACTCCCGCTAATCCGAGCCTGAAAAACATCATGGCCATAGCACAGGTACTGGGCGTCCCCTTGAGTACCCTGCTCCCAGACCAGTGGCCTGACCTACAGGCGCGATAGTCGGGGCTCCACGCCGCAACAAAGTCAGCAGGCGCTCGAATGCACCGAGGTGGAGGACTGTGTGAACTACATGCTGCAAGCAGGGCGTAGCGCTGGCACACGCGCCACAAGTTGGCCCGAAAGAACGAAAATCATTGGAAATCTGTTCTTTCGGGCCAACTTGTTTGAGCAGGCTTTGGTAAGTTGGCTCAAAAGAACGATATTTCGTCAGTTTCCGTTCTTTCGGGCCAACTTGTCATATCCAAATGACTACCAGCCATACCTACCCCAAGCGGCCGGTACGGGCGGGGTCGATGCTCATGGTGGCGAAACGGTGCTGCATGTAGGCATTGTCGAAGTTGCGCGCGAAGAACCTCGCGGCGGCGGAACCTTGCTGGACCCCGGCCACCCTGCCGTACCAGCAGTCCAACGCCATCAGCGTCATCACAATGTCGACCGCCAGGAACACCACGAGCAGCGCCGTAAGCGTGTAGCGCACCCGCCAGGGAATCGCATTGATGAGCCAGAGCAACCGCGGCAGCAACAGCTTGACCCACACGACACCCAGCACACCCCAGAATGCCATGTACAGGCCGCTCGTGCGACCGTCGATCGACAGCCACTGGCCGCTGTAGTCCCAGGCCACCACGCCGAATGCCGTTTGCATAAACCAGCTAACGAAGTATTCGAACGCACCGCCGATCACCGCACTGGCGAAGAAAATGAGCATGGTGCTCGATCGCCACAGCCGATTGAGAAATACAGTGAGAATCACCGCGCCACAGCCATAGATCGGCGAGAACGGGCCCCACAACAGGCCGGCACGGCTTTCGTAGGGATGTCCGCAGACGAAGCGGTACACCGTCTCCACCAGCAATCCGACGACGCTGGCGATGGTGAATAGCCAAACCACGTTGAACACATCCAGCGAAATGTACCCTTTACCTGAAGGGTCGCGGCCGGCCATGCCACGGGAAAGCAAGCGATCGTAACTTTCACGAGCCGTAAGCCGGTTGAGGCTGTGTTTGAGGCTGCGCTCTTGCGCAAGAGTCGGGTCAAGAATGGCAGAGAGCACGCCGAACACAAACAGCTGGACGATGGGTGGCACCAAATTGGTGCCGATGCCATCGAAGGCCAAGGTGAGTAGCCCCCATAGCGCAGTCAGCACCATGAGCAGCCAGGCCCATCGAGCGGCATGACGACGGCGGCCGAGCAGCAGCGAAATTCCAAAAACAGCAAGAACCACAAGGTTTGCAATAATCGAGGCCGTAAGCATGGCCGAAAGCATGAACGACAGGTCAAGCACATCCAGGTGCAACTTTCCGTCAGACATATTGCGCCAGGCAACGAGCAGGTCACGGATCATTCCAGGCAGATTGGCGAAGGCCAAGGCGAGCACAATCACGCCATACACACGAAGGATCGGGGAAGTACGACGCCGCCCTACTGCCTCGCCCTTCTTCTGCACCGATTGAAGCGCCTGGGCGGTGGCAAGCTCCTGCGCCTCACGGACCGTGGCATCGGAAAGAGTGCTACGACTCGGGGCGTCTTCGACGGCACCACCTTCGGACCGTTCCGATTGCACAGAACCTGTACGCATCCGTGCCAAAACACCGCACGCCGCATTCTTCCTCATAGCCCACCCCATCTGACCCATATCACTTGAATCCAGTCTAGCGGTTGCCGTCTCTCGAGCAGACGGACACGGGCTGACGAGACGACCGACTGCCCTGAGCGAAAATGACGGTTTCGGAACCGAATTCGTCGCTTTCGCTCAGGGCAGTCGGAACCAGCAACCAGGACCAGCAGCCAAACCAGCCATCACTGTCGCAGCTAGCCCCTGACGGCAAACCCATCATTGAAAGTATTGCGAAAAGCTACGAATCTTGCCATAAATCCAAACGCAACACGCCGGTCTTTTCTCAATAGAATAAGCATGTGCATTCTCTACAGAGAGGTCTAACGTTATGCGCACCCAGATGCACAACCTGGCCGGTATCAAGGTCCGATGGCTTGGTATCAAACAAATAAAAGAAGTATTCATGAGCAACTTTGCAACAGACGCAGTCAACGACGCCAGTAGCGCCACCGTGACTGGCGAGGCCCTCGGCAGCAGCATCACCGACACCGACCTATGGAGCTGCAGGCCTCTCGCCGCATCCTCGCCAGCCTGCGCGTGCGGCTTGAGGACCAGATGTACGACCTCATCAAAGACCAAGTGGAGGAATCAGACCGTCTCATCAAGCAGTACATCGCTGAGTCCGATGGCAAGTTCTCACGAATCCAAGTGAAACTGCACTTCGCAGGACTCTCCACCAAGGAGTTCACCCCGATGCTGGGCCAGCTGCTCGGCGGCGTCCATTCTCCGAGGATCACAAGACCCGCGAGGAAGCCCAGGAAGCTGCGTTCGCCGGCCACCCTGAGCACTACACACCCTCACCCGACGGCGGCAGCATCGAGACAATGGGCGGTCTGCTCACACGCACCTTCCCCAAGTTCGTGCCACTCGACGAGGCACCGGACTTCGTCACCGAGCTGATGGACCCCTATTACGACACCGCCACAGTCGGCAGCGCCACCATCGCCGATGGTGCGCTGTTCAACTACGTACTGCAGGAATACAAGGACACCCCCGAAGGCATGGATGTCAGCCTGCGCATCTGTTACCCGGCCGGCTGCCCCAAGATCTATCTGGAGAATCACGCCCGCCACTACGCCGTGGAGTTCCGCAGCGGTGCACGCCTCGCCGCCGCCCAGCTCAAGGCCACGAAAGCCGCTAACGCACAATAGGAAAATCAATCCCGCACAGTAGCTGTGGGCCATGCTCCTTACAAAACATCACGTTGCAATATATGATTTGCAACAAAACCATCGCTAAGGCGCATGGAAAACAAAATGGCTGGGTACGGGAGAGACATCATTCCCGTACCCAGCCAGATCATAGCGCGTCACCGAATTAATCAGATTCGGGACCAACCGCTATGTCAACGCCTATCAAAAGGCACGTTTGCGGCGCAAGTTGAGCACTGTCAAACCAGCAGCAACCAACGCCGCTACGCCGACGAAGAACGCCAACACAGACGCTCCAGTCTCAGACAACCCAGACCGTGATCCAGGCTGTAATTTATTCGCATTGGAACTGTTACCGGCAAGTGCCGAATTAACTGTCGCATGAGCCTTCACCGTGAGCCTCACCGTCCTCGACTGGCCGTCCGCCGTCGAGAACCTCACGTCATAGGTGCCGGCGGCGCCGAGGTCCGCCCCGGACAGATCCATACCCACCTGCTCGGCACGACCATCACGGTCGGTGGCAGACGCCTTGAAATCAGAGACCGACGGAGCCGCATCGCCAACATACATCGTGAAATCAGACGCCCTAAGCGAACGCTGGTCAGCCTTCACCGTGAGCCTCACCGTCCTCGACTGGCCGTCCGCCGTCGAGAACCTCACGTCATAGGTGCCGGCGGCGCCGAGGTCCGCCCCGGACAGATCCATACCCACCTGCTCGGCACGACCATCACGGTCGGTGGCAGACGCCTTGAAATCAGAGACCGACGGAGCCGCATCGCCAACATACATCGTGAAATCAGACGCCCTAAGCGAACGCTGGTCAGCCTTATAAGACAATACGACTTTGTCCGGCTGATTAGTCTCACCGTAGGTGCCGCTCGTAATATCCGGCTGAGCACTTGCCAAATAGAATTTTTGACCTTCCCAGTTCCCTGTCGAACTCGTCAATAAAGCCGGGCGATCGATTGTGAAGGCCGCTCCTGCGGAGCCAGAAAGAAGAACATCCGCATGAATCTTATTGCCAGGATGCGTGGCGTCCTCATACGTTACGACAATATCCCCATAGATGACGACCTGAATACTTTTTGTCGTCGTATCTCCCAAGCTGTTGGTAACACTGTAAGTCACGGTGTAGGTTCCCGACTTGTGAGCAGTCCAAGCCTGAGCCAGACCTCCATCGCTGGCAACGGTGACCTTCGAGCTGATATTACCATCCTGAACATCAAACGCCGTCACCGAGTGCAGAAGCCAGGCCTGAACATCAGTCACATCGCTTCCGAGTTTCAACGTTTTGTTACCAGCCTCAATCCTAGGAATGAATCCTGTATTGCCAACGTTTTGGAAGCGCAGATTATTCGCCGTCGCGCAACTGGGAGTCTGCCGATACGTCGCATAGTCCGAGGTATAGCAAGCCTTGATGTTGTATGTCGCATCAAGATTCGTAACCTTGATGACAGGAGCAAAGTAGTTGTACCAAAACAGATCGTGATCCGGCAATGAAACAGTGACTGTCCGCGGATCATCCTGTGTGGCGGTTATGTTCTTATTGGAAAGCCCATAGAACTTAGTGGCATTCGATGGAAAATGGTTGCCTGCGGCATCGGTTATCAGAATGTCATTTTTATCCAGCGTGACATCATCAGGTGAAACATCAGAACTTGCGGTGAACGTTATCTTCCGACCCGTATAGTCATTGTAGAGACTATTATTTCGATTGTTCAGATCATAGCCAAAAGTGCCATACATGCTTTGACTGTTTGGAACAAACTGACCACTGGTATAGATTGCATTCTCAACATATGGACTCGGCAAATGCGACGTACCGCGGGTGTTGCCGTCTGCCAAAAACGAATACCCCCAAAGCATCGTATCGTCATGCCTGCCTGGAGCAGCAGGTCCGACTCCCCCTCCGGCTTTGACCGAGAACGAGGTGCCGCCTGAAATGGTTTTCGCGACCGAATTTACGCTGGCGCTCAACGTTGAAGTCGTATCGGCAGATGGTGCACCGATCTCAAAATTCAATATGAACGAAACTTTTGCATTGCCCGAAAGCGGCAGATCGGCATTGGTGGTATAGGTGACCGTGCCTTGCTGCCCATCGGCCGCGCACGTGCCATACGAATGGCTGCCGGGGTTATAGCCGGCTGAACAGAAAGAATCCCAGACAACCGTTTGAGGATTAGCTATTCTATATGTAATTGTCGTCCCCTTCGGGATGGTGCCACCGGCAGTGTTGGAGAAAACAGTCGTGACGGTGAATACATTGTTGTTGTAAAGCGTCGCATTCTGCGCAAAGCTACTGGTAATCGAAACGCTTTCATCCACGATACTTCTGTTGGATATGCCGTCGCCATTGCCGGAAGACGAACGCTGCAAACCAGATACTTGAGTCGGAATCTCGCCGGAGACAGAAGTTTCGGCCTGCGCGGGCAAAATCTCCCCGCCTGCCCCCAAAAGCGCCAATGCCAGCAATGCCGCGACAACGGTAAATCTCTTTCTTCTCATATTCACCCTTATTCAATGTCTTATTTTTGTTAATCTGCATCAATCAACCGGGAATCGAGAAACACAACAACACTCAGCTTGACACCAATACCTCAGTCGCGATGCCCATCATCAGTGCGCATCGTTGTCGAACGGTGTGAAGCCATAACTCCAATCCCTCAAGGAGCCACAACACCAACAGCCCCTGCCAAAATCACATGCCTAGTTGAAAATTTCTCATATCCTCTATGACAACATCGATATTCGCATAGATATATCGCCTTCCTTCAGCAAACGTTTGACAACTATCAGCACAATATGTAGCTTACAAAATATAGACAGACAAAGATGAACGATAAAAAGCTGCTTGAGCATCATTTCAGAACTAAAAATACAAATTTATTCAACATAATATTATTATTTATATAATTTACTAGACTTTAAGTGAAATTTTGTTTTAACAAATTCACCAGTTTTGAAAAAGAACTGCGTTTCGTAAATCGACATCCTGCTGATAATATCAGTTTTAATATAAAACGTTCCTATCAGCGCAGCCAACCGGATATACCGTATAGCAAAAGGAATATTATGACACACTCGAATCGAAAGAATCTCACCTCTTACGCCAATGCTGCAACTAACCTGGAAAATGCCTTCTGGCTTCTTCTGCAACAACGATCGTATCACGCAATCACCGTGAAAAGCATATGCGCTCACGCCGTTGTTACCCGACCGACGTTCTATTACCACTACAAAAGTCTCAAAGACCTTGCAAAAACCGCACTCAGACATGAGATACTCAATCTGAACGGCCTCATCTTCATCAACAACTCAGCAAACGAAAACATCGACGGGGACGATAAGGCAAACACTGCACGGCTCATCCGCCGATTCAAACGTATGAGTCTGGTAGCCGGCCCACATGGCACACCCGAACTCGCAAAAATGCTACAGGACGGTTTCAAACAGATTGCATACCGCGTATTCAACCTGAGAGATCCACAGCCGGACATGCCCTCACGCGCGGCCCTAGAGTTCATCACCGGCGGACTGGTAACGTTAATGGGCGAATGGGTCTACGTCTTGAACGGACAACACTCGAGCGACAGCTCACAGATATCTTCAGAGGATTATATGGACCGCATTGCACCACTAACATCGAATCTGTTCTTCGGCGGAAAGGCGTGGATCCATAACGGCAATCTCAGCGAGCTGTGGGAGGGATTCAGGAGCATGAGCCAAACATCGCCATACAACTAGCATTGGAGCCGCATATGCCATTGACATCTTCCTCACCCATGCGCTTGAAACCGTTGAACTCGTGTGTCTCTATCTCCACCGGCTCGCCCTTGGCCTGCCGGGCCTTGGCACGCCGCTCGCCCCATTCGCTCATCGCCACGAGAATGTCGCGCAGGCTCCGCCCCTCATCGGTGAGCGAATATTCCACCTTCGGTGGCACTTCGTTGTAGACGCGCCGACTGATGATGCCGTCGGCCTCAAGTTCGCGCAGCTGCTTGGTAAGGATGCGCTGCGAAATCTCTGGAATACGGCGGCGCAGCTCACCGGTACGCATCGTGCCCATGCCAAGGTGGCACAGAATGATCGGCTTCCACTTGCCGCCGATGACGTCGAGCGTCACCTCGACACCCAGATGATAGATCTTCTTCATTGCTGCACCACTCCCTATACGCTGCTATCAATTCCACTGTGAGCATATCGACACACCAGCGCCACTGATTCTTCGAAAATCACTGTGCACACGCAAATATCGCCCTGCACTATGCCTCAAGCGTTGTTACACCTAGAAATGTTCCTTAGGAACAAAAATGTACCTACTCACATCGTTGGCTGTTAGATGCCATAATATCAATCAACACTGCCATGCACGAGAGCAGACAAAAGAAAGCAGGAACTCATGAGCAAGACCACAACCTCCGCAACATCCGATGGGTCCTACGACGCAACCCCCGCAAAAGCCACCACCGATGCCAACGCTCGCAACCAGACATCGCCAACGGACGGCACCGAATCCGGCGCAGCTGCCGACCACGCATTCCTCAAACCGTTCACCTTCGCCAACGGGGCCACGGTTCGCAACCGCATCGTCATGGCTCCGATGACCACCATGTCAAGCTTCTTCGACGGGTCGGTGAGCAATGACGAAATCGAGTACTACCGCCACCGCTCAGGGCCGGGCCTGGTCATCACCGCCGTGGCCAACGTGGACAACGGCGGCAAAGGCTTCGAAGGCGAGCTGTCCGTGGCCGAAGACCGATTCATCCCCGGACTTGCACTCGTCGCCAACGCCATCAAGACCAAGAGCTCCAAGGCCATCCTGCAGATCTTCAGCGCCGGACGCAAGACAAACTCGAAAATCCTGCGCGGCCTCCGGCCTTACAGTGCCAGCGCCGTGTCAGCCCGCCGCGGCGACGGAGAAATCCCACACGCACTCACCAAGGACGAAATCGAGCAACTCATCGACGACTTTGGCCAGGCCACCCGCCGCGCCGTCGAAGCCGGCTTCGACGGGGTGGAGATTCACGGGGCGAACACCTACCTCATCCAGCAGTTCTTCTCCCCGCACTCCAACCGCCGCACCGACCAGTGGGGTGGAACCCGCGAGAAGCGGATGCGCTTTCCGCTCGCGGTCATCAAGGCCTGCCGGGAAACCATCAATCGCTACGCACGCCCCGACTTCATCCTGGGCTACCGCCTCTCACCCGAGGAGCTGGAGGAACCCGGCATCCGCATCGACGATACCCTGGCACTGGTGGACGTGCTCGCCGGCCAACCGATTGACTACCTGCACATTTCTATGGGCGACCGCAAACGCACCTCACTCAACGACCCGAGCGACACCGAGCCGACGAACAGCAAGATCGTGAAGGTCTTGGCCGGCCGAAAGCCGCTCATCGAGGTCGGTTCCATCGAGACCCCAGCCGACGCGGACGAGACGCTTGCGGACGGCGCCGACTTCGCCGCTATGGGCCGCGAGCTCATCCGCGAGCCGCTCTGGCTCGACAAAGTGCTCACCGGCGACGAGGCGAGCATCCGTTACAGCCTTTCGCCCAGCGAAATGGATGAGCTGAAGATTCCGCGGGGCCTGCAGCGCAATCTCACCACCGGCTTCAGCGAGGCGATGCGTTTCACCGGCGGCAAGGTCAACAGCTACCGCACCACGCTCAGCCCTATGGAAGGCGGTACCGGCAAGTAGCAGGAACCTTCACGCCAAGTTGGCTCAAAAGAGAACGAAAACTGATAGAAACCGTTCATTTGAGCCAACTACTTGACATCATCAACCATATTCAACATATCCAACCAAAGGAGCAATCGCATGACATACAACACCTACCCATTCGAAGGCAAGACCGTGCTCGTCACCGGCGGCGGCACCGGCATCGGCCGCGCCATCGCACAGGCGTTCCTGAGCAACGGCGCGAACGTGGCGGTCTCCGGCCGTCGAGCCGAACCGCTGGAGCAAACCGTGAGCGGCTACCCCGCCGAGCGCACGTTCACCGTGGTCAACGACATCGCCAAGCCCGAGGGTGCGGACGACCTAGTGCGCCAGGTCATCGCCAAGTTCGGCCAGCTCGACGTAGTGGTCTCCAACGCGGCCGCCTACGCCAGTGGCGACTTCGAGCAGATTTCCGAAACCCAGTGGGAGGCCTTGCGAAACACCAACATCGACGGCTTCTTCCACCTGGCCCAGGCCTCGCTGCCCGAACTCACCAAGACGAAAGGCTCGCTCATCGCCACCGCTTCGGTCTCCGGGCTCGCGGGCGACTGGGGCCAGTCCATCTACAACGCCTCGAAGCACGCCATCGTCGGCTTCGTCAAGTCGCTGGCGCTGGACTACGGCGAGCGCGGCGTACGCATCAATGCGGTGGCCCCGGCATTCACCCAGACCGACATGACCGCAGGCGTGGCGCAGAGCCCCGAGGAGCTTGCCAAGTTCACCAACCGCATCGCCCTTGCCCGCCCTGGCCACCCCGACGACATCGCACCCGCAGTGCTGTTCCTCGCCTCACCGGATGCCGCATACATCACCGGCACCGTGCTCAACGTGGACGGCGGAACGATGGCCTCCACCGGCCAGCCGCACAACAAGTGAGGTCTTGGCCCAATATTGCCGTTAGAAAGCGCGCTGACTGAAAATGACGCATTCACCGCTCGATGATGCCGCGCTTGATGAGCTTGGTGCGCATGTGGAAGCGATCCATCTCCTCGTCCGTCAGGGCGTTCTTCGAGTTCCTGTCCTTGAGCCCCTGAACCGGGCCGATGACGGTGATGAGGAACATGGCGATGAGGCCGAGGAAGCCCCAGAGGTAGTCGATGCCGTGCACCAGGCCGTGCTGGTTGATGTAGACGATGTAGTAGATGCCGATCGGCAGGTGGAGCAGCAGGGCGGTGGCCATGCCTGGATTGTAGAAGCCCCTGGTCTGCACGTTCATCTCGATGCCGTGGCCCAGTGCCTGAACGAAGCCAAAGAACATGGTGGCCAGTCCGAAGCCGATGGCGTTCTCGAAGATGATGGCCGCGGCGTAGATGAACCAGGCCACGGTGTTGACGATGGCGATGCTCACGGCGTTGCCCGGGTAGTGGCTGTAGTCCTTCTTCTCGCCATAGGTGCCGACGTTGATGATGATCGGGGCACCGCCGGGGATGCGGTACTCCTCGAACTGGTGGCAGAACAGCGCCATCATGCTGTAGACGAGGATGACGCGCAGGCGGCCGAACTGCCCGGCGCCCCAGAAGCCCATGTAGAACGCCATAAGCGCGAAGATCACCGCGCCCACGTAGTACCAATTGTGCATGTACCATTTGCCGAGTCGTTTCATCCCACGAACCTCCTGATTCGCCCACCGCATGCCGTCATAGCTACAGCCACAACCCTCTGCTTTGACGCAAGATGACGGATTGGACCACGAAAATGTCACTTTGCATCATTCCGTTACCCGATTCCTGACCGAACGTGACGAATTGAGAATCCAAAACGTCACTTTTCGTCAGCAGGCAGAAGGAGGAGACGCTCCAGCAGCGACAGCAAGCATATTAAACATTCGTTGAATTATACATTTACATCTTATCCTCAAACGGAGAAATGTCAACATTTGTTTATTTTCAGTATCGCCTCCTAGAATAGGCAGGTATGACCGCTACACCTTGCACCCATTCAGACACCGCTACTTCGAGCACCATCGTTGGAGCAGAACCCAGCCGCGTTGTAGCACAAGTCAATCCTCGACCCAAACGCCGAACACGCACCCCCCACATCGGTCGACGACCAGGCAACCAGAACACCAAGGAACAAATCCTCGCCTCGGCACGCGCGCAGTTCGCTCAGCACGGCTACGAGGGCACCACGATGCGCGCCATCGCCGAAGCCGCAGGAGTCAACGTGGCACTGGTCTCCCACTATTTCGGCAGCAAAGCGGCACTGTTCAGGCAAGTGCAGCTGCTACCGGAGACGGTGAAGGAGACGTTGAGGGCGGCATTGCACGGCCCCGGTTCTAATCCCGATAGCGGTACCGGCGAGCGCCTCACCCGCGCCTACTTGGGCATCTGGGAGGACGAATCCACCCGCCCGCAGATAATGGCCATCGTCCGGTCGGCACTGACCAGCGGCCACGGCATGAAAACCTTGCGCCGGTTCACTTCAGCGGCGCTGTTCGACGACGAGCGCGGCCTCGACTCCGATCAGAGCCTCGCGCTGAGTCTGGCGCTGGGCAATCTGCTTGGCATCGCCGTCATGCGCCACATCACCCGCATCCCAGGCGTATACGATCTGCCATTCAACGAACTGGTGGCACGGGTAAGTCCGGCCGTGCAACTGGAACTCGCGCAAAATCTCAACGAATCAATTGATCATGACGAATCAACTGATCACGTTATGAAAAGGAAACAACACTGAAAACAGCGAAATGGTCCTTCCGCAACTGGTACTGGTTCAACGGTGCCGTGGCCATCGTGGCCGCAGTGGCACTGGCTCTCACCTGGGGCAAACTGCCTGCGGTGCAATGGCTCATGCTCGGCCAGCTGACGGTCATCAACCTGCACTTCGTGGAGGAATTCGCAGCTCCCGGCGGCTTCCCACTGGTCGCCAACACCGTGGAGAAGGCGAGCGAGGTGCCCGACCGCTGGCCGCTCAACGAGTGGAATGCCGCCACGGGCAACAACTGGTTCATGCTCCTCATCTATCTGCCGGCCTTTCTCTTCCCCTCCCAGACCTGGCTCACCCTGGGCGTCACGCTCTTCGGTTTCCTTGAGGTGCTCATGCACGCCGCGCTCTTCAATGTCATTCTGAAGCGCCCCTACAACCCAGGCCTGTGGACCGCTCTGCTCGGCTTCCTGCCGCTCGGCATCGCCTACCTCAAGGTCGTCTATTCAGCGGGCAATGGCCCGATCTGGTGGATGTACCTGGTGGCGATGATCTACCCAGCAGCCTCCTACCTCATCGTGTTCGACTGGTTGCTCGTCACCAAGTTAGCAAAGAAAGACACCCGCTTCCCCTTCACCCGCACCGAAGTCGAGTGCAGCAGCTACCTCATCGAATCACTGCCCCGCCCCGAAAGCCGCGAACTGCTACATAAATACATGGACGGCTCGCAGGCGAAGGAAGAAGCCACAAAGAACGGCGACACCATGCAATAACGATTTTTTGAGCGTCGACCATGGCAACTCAGCTGCATTTGCCAGTAGCGAATGCAGTTAAAATGATTGAACGATGCTTCGACAGCACGTTGTCAACGATATTTGATCGGCAAAACGCCATCGACAGCCACAATCGACACTACTTCATCACAGTTTTCATTCAGAGGGGACCTTTCCGACAAATTTCAGAAAGACCAAAATCAAAAACATTGGAATTCCACCATTCCCGATTTTGGTCTCACAATCTTTGCAGGAAAAGTCCCTTCTGAACGAATTTGCTTTCACAAATCAGCCATCAGTAGCTCAAGCCGTCACCGAAGTGGAACGTGGGATCCTTGGTGTCGAAGGGCACATCGCTCTTTGCGCCCACCACAGCCTGCATCGAGCTGGGAATGTCGAACGGCAGGCGACCCTTGGGCGCGGCACCGCCGCGAACGAAGAGCACGTCGAGCAGATTCCGCGCACTGGCACCATAATTGACCAGCAGCGCCGCACAGGAGTCCACGAGCGGCGCCACGATGGCCGGACGGTCACAATACAGGTCGACGACGGTCGGTACTGCAGCCCCAACCTCACGCACGTGCGCGATCTCCTCGGGCGTAAAGTCCAACGAACCGGCGTGCATGAACTGCTCGAAGCCGCCCTTACGGTGCTCATACGGCGCCTTCATCCGCAGAATCGCCACATCGGCGGCCTCCGGGGAATCGACCACGGTGCCGTAATCCGCAGCCACCGCAGGGTCGATGCCCTCCACATACGCCTTGACACCAGCCTTGAGCGGCAACGTCGGCCTGCCATCGGCACCGGCCACATTGCGCAGCAGCGTCAGCGAATCGCGCTGAGCCTGGTCGCCCGCATCGCGGAACGCCTTGCAGCCCACCACTCGCCCGGCCTCATCAGAATCAACATACGGGTGGTCGAAGAGGCCGAGCACGAATTTGCTGCGCAGCAACTTGCGCACCGAAGCGTCGATGCGTGACTCGGGCACCTTGCCGGACCGGACCAGAGAGACCAACAACTCGGTGCACTCCTCGCCGCCGAACTGATCCACGCCGGCATCGAGCGCCTTGAGCATCTTCTCTTCGGCCGTGGTGCCATCCATGCCCCAAGCGCGAGCCCGCATGAACTGACCGGCGACGGTGGCATCGGAAATCACACCCCAGTCGCTGCAGATGATGCCGTCGCCAAAACGGAGCTCGTCTCGCAGCAAATCCTGCAACAGCCCCTTGTTGAAGGCCGCGCCGACCTCCTCGTACTTGGTGCCCACCACCTTGCCGTAGGAGGGCATGACCTGCGTGACCCCAGCAGCGATGGCCGCCTTGAACGGCTTCAGATGATACTCCATATTGTCTCCGGGGTACACCTGATCCTGGCCATACTCGAAGTGGTTGTCCTCGCCGTCCTTCTCCGGGCCACCGCCAGGGAAGTGCTTGACCATGGCCGCCACCGAGTGCGGCCCGAGCTCCTTGCCCTGCAGGCCCTCGATGTAGGCCGCGGTGCAGTCACTCACCAAATCCGCATCCTCGCCGAACGTTCCGTTGCAACGGGCCCAGCGAGCCTCGGTCATCACATCGGCCTGCGGATGCAGCGCCGAATGCATGCCCACAGCCGTGTACTCCTGGCGCACAATGTCGCCGAACTGCCGCACACGGTCCTTCGAACGCAGCGCCGCCAAGCCCAGAGACTCGGGCCACGCAGAGAACGGACCGGCGGCCATCATGGTGCCGGGGTTGTCGGTGAAGCCGTGGCGCGGGTCGGAGGAGAGCGTGATCGGAATCGGCAGCCGCTGGCTCATCGCCACCTTCTGCGCCGAATTGAACCACTCGGCCATCTGCCGCCCCGTGGTGCCGTTCCCATTGAGGTTGAAGAACGTCATGTGCTTCGTCTCAATGGTCTCCTTAAGCGGTTTCAGCCCGAAGGCCTCGGACCCCTGGTCCACCGGCCCGAAGACGGTGATGTTCTGGAACATCTGCCCCGCCTTCTCCTCAAGCGTCATACGGCCCAACAGGTCGCCCACACGCTCGTCGACGGAACGGTTCGAATCCTGGAAGGGAAGCTTCCCCTCTTCTGAATTTGTCATAATCACAACTCCTTATGCAATTAGCTTATATCAACTGTCCGCTTTTCATGGTTCAGCATGCAAGCGACCGTCTACTTGACTCCCTTGAGCTTGGTGACGGTGTAGCTGCCGACCAAGCCGACGGCGGCGCCCACGCAGAACCAGACGGAGAACCCGGCACCAGTACCGACCGCCGCAAGAATGGCCTGAGCGGCGAACGGAGCGATGGACTGGGGCAGGGTGTTGGCAATGTTGAGCACACCAAGATCCTTGGCCGTGTCTCCCTGGGAAGGAAGCACATCGGTGCACATGGCCATGTCGACGGAGAAGAACAGACCGCCGCCAGCGCCGAGGAAGCCTTCGCCCACAAGTAGCAGGGCGAGGCCAGCGGTGTGACCGGCGAACGGGCAGAACGCGATGACGACGATGCCAATGGCCATGAGCAGGCCGGACCAGATGACGAAGATCTTGCGCTTGCCGATCTTGTCGGAAAGGTTGCCGCCAACCACGGAGATGACGATCATCATGCCCATCGAAACAATGTTGACGTAGAGGTTGAACTTGGTCTGCGCATTGGTGTCCATGCCGAACTTGGCGCCGAGGAAGAGGGTCAGGTACGTACTCACGGTGGCGTAGGCGAACATGATGAGCGCCTTGGAGAGCCACGCCCAGCCGAGGTCGGAGGCCTTGCGCGGGTTGAAGAAGAAGGAGCCGACGAATTCCTTGGCATTGAACGGCTCCACGTGGGTGTCTTCGGGGAGCGTGCGGTCCTTCAGGGTGCACACGAAGACGAGGTCGCAGACAATGCCGATGACGCCGGGCACCACGAAGCGCAGCACGTCATTGGTGAAGACGGCGAGCAGCACGGCGCCAAGCAGCATGCCCAGCGGCGAGCAGGCGCCAACCTCGCTGAACCAGCAGCCATTTGCCTTCGTCCTTCATGAAGACATGACTGTAAACGCTCAGGCTACCGATGGCCTCTTCGCCAACGTGGGCCTCGGGTGCGCAATCTACAATTTCGAGGTAGGTGCAGGCCTCAATACCCCCTCAGACAGCTTCCGATGGTGTGCGCAGTGAACCAATGTTCGTTCGGTTGGAACTTTTCCTGCGTCATTGAAAGAAATCTAAGAACAAAACGTTGGGATTGCGCAACTCCTGATTTGAGCCTCTGAGGTATTTCGTCGAAAAAGTCCCTACCGAACGATTTACCGATACCCTTCCCACATGGGCAACGGCATCAGCTGGTTCTCACACTGAGCCCACAGCTCGTTGAGGTCACTTTGCGGGGCCCTGAGCCACCGCAACTGAATGCCATCCATCATGCTGAAGCCAGCGTTGAGTATCTGACGCGCATCAACGCCTTCGGGCAGCACCCATGGCACCGTCATCATCGACTCTATGAGGTTCCTGTCCCTGTCGAGGAAATACTGATGCGCGGGGTGCGCCGGGTCAATGGCCTCGGCATCGAGTGTGGAAAACATGTGAACCTGCTCAGGCCGCCTGGCGTTGAGCGAGACCATGTCGCGCCACATACATGCCACGAGAGGTCGCTGGGCGGCAACAAAACGACTCAGCACCTCAGCTCCCGCATTGTCATAAACCTCGTCGAGCACAATGCTGAGCAATCCCTCCTTACTACCCACGTGATGGAGCACACCGGCCTTGGTCATGCCAACGGTATTCGCTATCTTCTGCAACGAGGTACCATAATATCCTCGTTGACCGAACAAAACCACAGCAGCGTTGAGTATGGCTTCGCGTCTGTTTGCGCCATTCGCATATTCCCTACTCCGGTGAAGCGATATCATGATTTCTTTCTTCTGTTGGCGCTATGGATATGTTTCTCATTGTGCACGGTACAGTAGACTGTCTGATTTTCAGTGAAATCAGTAGCTATGCAGGCGGCCTCCACCGGCAAAACATGGTGGAGCCCACTTTCTCACATTTCTCCAAGAGAAGTGATCTGCCTCATCCTTACCTAACCTTGCGAATCATCATGATGACGACGGTTCCGACAAGCAGGAAGCAAGCCGCCACGGGGAAGACCGCCTTATAGCTGCTGGCGATCTTGATGATGGCGTTGGTGCACCATGGAGCCAACGCCTGGCCGATGGTGTTGGAGAGGTTCAGGATGCCAAGGTCCTTGCCGGCCTGCTCGGCGTTAGGTAGAACATCGACGTTGAGCGCCTGGTCAACAGACATGTAGCATCCGTTGCCAAGACCGGCAAGAGCGGCATAGATGTACATGCCTGTGGTGGTGGGCATGATCCACGGCATAGCCACACCCAAGGCGGTCAGAACGCAGCCGAGGGCAACCATCACTTTACGACGCTGAAGGAAATCGGAAAGCGGGCCGGAAACCACAGATGCCAGAATGGTGGCGACCAAAGTGATGATCGCGATGACCCTGGTGGCAGTGCCTGCATCAGGAACGCTCAAATGAATGTAATTCTTCAGAATGAGGTATTGGAATCCAGTGATCATGAACATGCCGATGGTGAAGGTGAGCCTGCCGATAAGGGCGAGATAAAAATCACGGCTGTTCTTGGTGGGCGGAATGAAGGAGCGCAAAATACCGGAAAACGAGGTAACCTTCGTGTTGTGTTCCGCGGACTGCTCACGCGGCCAAATCAGCACCGTGATGAGGCCGGAAAAGAGGAAGAACAGCGTTCCAATGGTCAACCCGGTGTTGAGCTTGGTCAGAAAGAAGCTGCCGATGAAGCTACCTAGCTGCATGCCAATGATCTGGCCCGCACCGTAAATTGCAGAGAACGTGCCACGCACAGCTTCGGGGATGCGGTCAGAAAGCACAGCAACGGCTGGGGCGATAAGACAATTGATGCCAACCTGCACGATGCACCAGCCGGTGACGATCAGCGCAAGCGAGGAAGCGTGGGCCGTGAGGAAATAACCTGCGGCACCGATCACGCCACCAAGCACAATCCACGGCGCACGCTTGCGGCAGCAGGACTCCGGAGCCCATGGAAAATGGTATGCCCCAAAGTAGTGAGACCATGATAAAGCCAACGCCGAAGCGCACCTTATTGGTCAGTGGTTTTCCTGTGTCTGGTGCCAAGTTCGCTGCATCAGGTAATGAGACTGCCTCCATGGCTTACCTCCCCCAAGAAATCAGTAACATCCATAGTTACCGAACGGTTGGTAAGTGCTGTATCATGATATTTTCATTCGTTCAACAGTCATCATAGCTAAGATTGTCGCAATTATTGTTCATCGGCATTCAACATTCAGCCTTCTTTTACTCGACAAACGCAATGTGAGCAAATCGGTTCGAGGGACAAAGACGCAACTATCGACTCATGGGAAATCAACGCTCTTTGGAAATGGGGACGAGGCCACCGATTCATTCAAAACTGTGAACGAATCAGCAGTTGGAGACAAATAACCCTACCGACGCATCCAACCAACCACGTCGATAGGGAACCAAAGCAATTATCTGGAGTAAACCAACCGGCTACTTGGTCATTTTGTTGTATTCCTCCATGGCGGATTCGTAGATATCCTTCGCCACATCAGCGCCGAGCAACATGGACATGCCACTCAAAGGCGCCGAATTCAGGAACATGACAATAAGGTCACTGTCAGGAATGACCGAGCGGCCATACTTCTTGTTAAGCGCAGGAATCACCTTGTCGAGTACCTTGGCACCAAGTGGATCGTCGCGCCACTCGGCGAGCGTGGACTGACCGGTGAGCTCCATGGCCTTGCCGTCATCGTCGAGCTGCACGGGCACCGTCTTGACGATGTTGCGAGAGGAGTTGCCCACTTCGATGCCGTAGGAACCGCCCTCAACCTTCCAGTCGTTGAAGCCCTCGGACCAATAGGCAAACGCACGGGAGTCGAGGTCAAGCCCAACCTCCTTGGTCTCGTCAGGCTCCAGGAAGACCTTCTTGAACCCTTTGAGCTCATGGACGGGGCGAGCCACCTTGCATGCCGGTGGGGCCACATAGACCTGCACGACTTCAGCTCCGGCAAGGGTGCCGGTGTTACTCACCCTGGCGCTCACATGCACACTCTGCGGGCCGGTCTTGACGGCCTTGACATCGTGGATGTCGAACGTGGTGTAGGAAAGTCCGTAGCCGAATGGGTAGGTGACGCTCTTGTGGAAGGTGTCGTAGTAGCGGTAGCCCACGAACACGCCCTCGCCATAGTCCACGTGGCCTTCCTCACCGGGCCAGTTCATCGAGGTCGGGTCGTCGCCCAGATCGTTGATGATGGTCTGCGCGAGCTTGCCGGACGGGCTCACGTCACCGAACACCACATCGGCTGTGGCGGCGCCGCCAGCCTGGCCCAAGAGCCATGTCTCAAGAATCGACTTGGCCTTCCCCGCCCACGGCATGGAGACCACGGAACCGTTGGAAAGGATGACCACCACGTTCTTGTTGGCCGCGGCCACGGCCTTGAGTACCTCCATCTGCTTGGCGGGAATGGCCAGCGTGGTGCGGTCGAAGCCTTCGGATTCCGCCTCGGCGGGAAGCCCGAGGAAGAGCAGCACGGTGTCCGCGCCCTTGGCGGCCTTCACTGCCTCATCCGTAAGCGACTGCGCCTGCGCCTCAGCGTCGAGCGTAAAGCCCGGGGCAAAGTCGGCATCCACGCCACGCTCCTTCAACGCATCGAGGAAGCTGGTGAGCTTGTTGGGATTGATGAGCGAGGATCCAGCGCCCTGATAGCGCGGGGTGCGGGCGAACTCACCGATGACGGCGAGCTTCGTGCCCGGCTTCACCGGTAGGAGGTCATCCTCGTTCTTCAGGAGCACCATGGCCTCGCGGGCGGCTTCACGCGCCACCTCGTCGTGTGCATCCACGTCGTAGCGGTAACCGGCCTTGCCCTTCTCCATGGCCGGCTGGGCCTTGGCCACCAAATCAATCATGCCCTGCGCCATGGCTTGAAGCTGCTCGGGCTTGATCTCACCATCGCGCACTGCATGCACAATCTCGTCGTCGGTGCCTGTGGGCGGCATCTCAAGGTTGAGCCCGGCGTTGAGCGCGGCGGCGCGGTTGTGCACGGCGCCCCAATCACTCATGACAATGCCCTTGAAACCCCACTCCTTACGGAGCACGTCCGTAAGGAGCCAGTGGTTCTGAGAAGAATATTGTCCGTTAATCTGGTTGTAGGAACACATGATTGTCCAAGGTTGGGCAGTTTTCACGATGTGTTCAAATGCGGGGAAATAGATTTCGCGCAGGGCGCGGTCGCTGATGCGGGCGCTGATACGCAGGCGGTCGGTCTCCTGGTTGTTGGCCGCGAAATGCTTCACGGACGTGCCGATGCCCTTGGACTGGATGCCCTCGACCTCGCCCACGGCCTCGTGACCGGCCAGGTAGGGGTCTTCGCTCCAGAACTCGAAGCAACGGCCACCCAGCGGATTGCGTTTGATGTTCACTCCAGGCCCGAGGATGACAGCGACCTGCTCCTGCACACACTCCTCACCCATGGCCTCGCCCGTCTTCTTGATAAGGTCAGGATTCCAACTGCTCGACATGCCTGCAGCCGGGGGGAAGCAGGTGGCCGGGACGGCCACGTCCACGTCCATGCCTTCAAGATTCTGCGCCTTGCGCAAGCCATGAGGACCATCGGTGATGGTGTAATTGGGCAGGCCCTTTTCCGGCACACTGCCGATGCTCCAAGGATTGGTGCCGCTGGTCAGCGCCGCCTGCTCTTCAACGGTAAGGTCCTGCGCTTTTGGCAACTCCGCCTGATGCCTTGAATTCTGATCACTCATATTGATCCTTTCATTCGTATAGCCGCTTGGAACTGATGTCAACCTCGATGCTCCAGAAGCGGCGCCACGCCATGTGCACAGTGGTGTGCACCCGTACGGCATCCAGGATTTGGCGAACTTCGGAAGGCCGACATCCTTTAGTTACCGAACGGTAGGTAATTGTGATTATAGCACATTCCAGAAACGTCGAGGATCTGGATTGCGACGAACCCATCGTGCAAATTCATTCCATAATCACTTAGCATTCATTCAGTGAGCACTTTTTCAAAACACGATACGGTCAAAATCAAAAAATATGGAATTTCAACGTTCTTGATTTTGGCCTCGACTATTGCCCCTCTAAAAAGTGCTCACTGAATGAATCGATTCCTTATATTAGACTGGAAATATGTCCGTTTGGCTCAATGTTCTGCTGATTTTCGTCTTCCTCGTGCTCGGATCGGTGTTCTCCGGCACTGAGTTGGCATTGGTGAGTCTGCGCGGCTCCCAGCTTGACCAGTTGGAGGAACAGGATGTGCGCGGGGCTCGGGTGGCCAAGATTGCGCGCAATCCAAACACATTCCTCTCCACCCTGCAGATCGGCGTGACGCTCTCAGGTTTCCTTTCGGCATCGTTCGGCGAATCCTCCATCTCACCGTTCGTGGTGCCGGTGGTGGAAGGCTGGGGCGTTCCTACTCACATCGCTGCGCCATTGACCACCATCGTGTTGACGCTCATCATCTCCTTCTGCTCCATCGTCATCTCCGAGATGGTGCCCAAGCGCATCGCCATGCAACGCACCGTGCAAATCGCCCGCGCCGTCGTGCCCGCCATCGACGTATTCTCCACCATCTGCAGGCCAATCATCTGGGCCATTGGCAAATGCACCAACGGCATTGTGCGGCTTCTAGGTTTTGACCCGAACGAGACCGGCAGCGAGGTGAGCGACGACGAGCTGCGGGTTTTGGTCGATTCCAATTCACGTCTAAGCTCGGACGAACGCACCATTCTCGATGACGTATTTGACGCCTCCGGCACGATTGTGGCAGAAGTCATGCGCCCTCGTGCCGACGTGACATTTCTCGACGGAGACATGCCGCTTGGCGATGCGGCCGCCTACGTGCGCGAAATGCCTTACTCCCGCTACCCCGTCACAGGCAAGGATTTCGACGACGTGCTCGGCTTCGTGCATGTGCGCGACCTGCTCGACATCCGCGACCCCAATGCCAAGACGGTCGCCGATGTGGTGCGCGAGGGCATCTCACTGCCCGGCACGTCCAAACTGCTGCCAAGTCTTGAGCTACTGCGCAAACGCGGCATCCATCTGGCCGTGGTCATCGACGAATATGGCGGCACAGACGGCATCGTGACGCTGGAAGACATGACCGAGGAGCTGGTGGGAGACATTCGCGATGAATATGACTTACCGGACGAACCTGGCGGCGACCGCGATCACAACGGTAACAGCAAGGCGGCAACAGCCTTCATTGACGGCGTGGCCACCATTGACGGCGGGATGACCATAGAGGATTTCGCCGACTTGACCGGCATCGAGCTGGAAGACGGGCCATACGAGACCGTCGCCGGATACTTTCTGGCGCACACCGGCAAACTCGGCGCTGTGGGCGATGTGCTGCATTCCGATGACGGGTACGATATGATCGTCACCCAAGTGGACGGCCGGAGAATCGAAACCATCGAGGTGCGCAAGGCGACCAGCAGTGACAGCAACGAGGCCAACGGCAACAGTGGCCACGGCACGGCTATCATCAATGCCGAAAACCACACGGAATAAGCGCCCAATTACGTGCCCAATGAATGCCAACGACGAGTCGATAGTACCGCTAATGACACTGTTACCAACCAACCCATCTGAATCCCACAGTTCGTCAGACAACGGACACCCATCGCCTGCTCATCGTGTCAATGGTATCAGTATCAATGGCATCAAAGATACGCGATACATATCCGCATACCACACTTGAAGCTCCGTGGAGAATTAGCCTTACGGCGCAGTCTGATCGTGACTCTGTTATTCCTTTATAATTGAATAAAGTTGGTTTAAGGTAAGAAAGGACGTACATTATGGCAGACAAGTTTTTGAGTCCCGGACTTGACGAAGCAACATCCGACAAGATCGCGAAGATCCTGCTCAAGTGCCTGGCGCATGAGGAAGAGGCCTCGCTGGTGCTTAAGCACGCGCACTGGAATGTGGCTGGGCCAAGCTTCATCGGCGTGCATGAGATGATCGACCCCGAAGTCGATTCCGTGCGCAACATGGCCGATGAGACCGCCGAGCGCATTGCGACTTTAGGTGCCGCTGCGGAAGGCGGCCCAGACTTCATCATCTCCCAACGCGACTGGAAGGAATTCCCGCTCAGGGGCCGCCAGGATACGCAGGACTACCTGAAGGCGCTCGTGGATTACTACGCCGAGTTCATCGTGGCCGAACGTGAGTCCATCAAGGTGCTCGATCCAATCGACATCATCAGCTCAAACATCATCCAAGACCACGTGCAGGAACTGGAGCACTTCAACTGGTTCATGAATAGCCATTTGATCAAGTAGGCCATCCGATCAAGCAGACGACCCGATACCTTCATTCGGCTGCCGACTTCTTGCGCTACCAATGACGACACCTAACGTCGCAAAAGGTAGCGCAAGTAGGTTCAAACAGCCTCTCAGCCGTCGAGACTTCGACACGCGTGCGAAGTTCCTTGCATAAGGCGACAAGCAGAGGTATCGTTAATATTTGTCTGCGAGTATGGCGGAATGGTAGACGCGCTGTCTTCAGGTGGCAGTGAGCGAATGCTCGTGGGGGTTCAACTCCCCCTACTCGCACAAATAAAAGGGCCGTTGCCTTGTTGGGCAACGGCCCTTTCAAATTCATTCTCCTTTTATGCCTCAATGCCGAGCGCGTTGTAGAGGAAGTCGCGTTGGAGCACCAGCAGGTTCTCCGCCACCGTGGGGTCATTGGTCATATGGGTGATGCCCGTGAGCGGCAAGTACGTATGCTGACGGCCAGCGGCCATGAGCGCCTGTGAAAGCCGCAACGAATGCGCGATGGTGACGTTATCGTCCGCAAAACCGTGGATGAGCATCAATGGCCGGGTAAGCTTGGGCGCATCAGCCACAATCGAATTGCGTTCGTAGACC
Source organism: Bifidobacterium sp. ESL1118 (assembly GCF_058505595.1). NCBI lineage: Bacteria > Bacillati > Actinomycetota > Actinomycetes > Bifidobacteriales > Bifidobacteriaceae > Bifidobacterium > Bifidobacterium sp. ESL1118. Next base: position 130,838 of record NZ_CP196371.1, on the reverse strand, counting down.
TTCGGGTCGAGGCCCAGATAGCGCTCCGTGTAGTGCGTGTCGTAGAGCGTCCAATCGGTGGGCGGGGCACCGGCGCACGCAGCCTGGAAGGTGTCGGGCGCGTCAAGCACGGCGAGCGCCGAAAGGAATCCGCCGTATGACCAACCAATCATGGCCACATGGTCGAGATCTGCCTCGGGAGCCACGCTTGGCAACGCCTGCACGGCCTCCACCTGGTCGTCAAGACTCACATACTTCATGTCTTCGAACATCTCGCGGTCCCACTTCGGCCCGCGCCCAGTGGTGCCGCGATTGTCGGCGGTGAGCACGATGAAACCTTGGTCTGCCCACCACTGCGACTCCAAGTAGTTCGCTTGGCTAAGTAACACCTGCTGCGCCCCAGGGCCACCATACGGCTTGACCAGCACCGGCAGTTTCCTGGTACCGGCCCACTTGCTGCCAGCGCTCGGACGGGTGATGGCGGCATACATACTACGTTTGCCCAGCCGCACAAAATTAGTGTTCGGCGTGAACCCCGGAACATCAGCATAATTGGCAATGTTTTCGCTGAGAGGCCTGGATGCCTCTGATCCACCCGTAGCCGGCATAATAAAGGTATGCGTCATGGTACTACCAGACTCGCTCATACCACGACCCGAGAGCACGATGCCATTGCCGCTGCGGGAAGCGCCCCACACACCTGGTTCCATACTCACTGGCGTGATGGCACCGGTGAAATCAATCGTCACCACGTCCATGCTGCGCGCGTCATGCGCCAAGCCGGTTTCGCTGTTATTGTCACCGCGCCAAGCAGCCGGCAACGCGGCGTTGGAGTCACCACCGACAGCTGCGGCATCCGCCAGCTCAGGCGTGCGCTGCACTATTGCGAGCACATTCTCGTCGCTGATGTCCAGCACTTCGCGCACCTGCCAGCCGACCGGTGTGAAGGCCTTGCCGTCAACCGTAAGACGGTTGGTATCGGTAGCCATATCGTTGAAAGCACAGACCAATCGGCCGTCCGGCGTACGAGAAGGCGTGCCGAGCACGATGTCAAGCCACTGCGGGTTCTCATGTTCTTCAAGCACCGTCGTGGCCCCATCAACGCCGATCTCAAGCACCTGGTCACGGTTCTGCCGCCGGTTCTGCACCAGCATGACGGGCCGCTGCCCGCGCTTCCAGCTCGCAGCCGACATATACTCATACGTCTTGCTGTCCCAACTCACAAGGCAGGTCTCGCAACCTTGATACTGGCCGCCTGCACCCTCGAAACGCAACTTGGCAAGCTTCATGGTGACGATGGCGTTCTTCGTCAGTGCACGGGCGTAACGCCGGCCGGATGCAGACCGGTCGGGATGCGCAGGGTCGCTGATGTACCACATCGGCTCGGGTGTGGAATCGAATGTTTCGTAAAGCAAGGCATTCGAATCGGGGCTCCACCAGAAGCCCTCGTAGCGGTCCATCTCTTCGCCAGCCACGAACTCAGCCAAGCCAATTTTGTGAGTCTCAGGATCCTCGTCCTCGGCGATTGCGGCAACTTCATGCACTGAGTCTTTAGCAGGGTCGATGCTCGGAATATCTACGATTACTAAGCGCTTACCGGTGGAATAGACCACGTGCATGCCGTCTGGCGAGATACGTGGGTTGAGCACTGGCTGCCACTGCGCATCGGCAAGCACGTCCGGCAGAATCTGACGGGTAGCCGACTCCTTAGAAACAGGCGAGGCACCGGAGCTACCAACCTCACCAGGCATCTGCGCAGAACCTTCTGATTCCCTGACGTTCCGCAACGTGGGAGACGCTTCTCCAAAAGTCTCCACCAGCACCTGCGAAATCTCAGTCAGATACAATCTCGAATTGATGGTGAACACCACGCGCGCACCCATGACATCGGCGGAATAGGAAACGATGCCCTCGCCGCCCTCTCGCGCACGCTCACGGCGGGCCATCTCCTCCGGCGGTACGTCTTCAGTGTCGGCATCGGCAAGCAACTCGCGCGGGTCGGCCAGTTTTACTTCCCGAGGTTCATGCGCACCACTATGTTCGCCGACGCCGTCAAGCACGCTGGCCCAAAGCGACGTGACCACGTCCTGCGGCCCATCCGAGCGCAGAAACAGCGCGACCCTGCCATCTCCCATCACCTGGGCCGAACGTGGGGCACCTGCACCGAACCGCAGCGACTGGGCGCGGCGACGCGGCAACTGTGCAATGGCCCTCGCCTCACTGGGCCCATGTGCACTATTCGCCTCGCTCAGACCAGACATGCCATTTGCCTCGGCTCCAGTGCCCTGTCCATTTCCCGATACATCCACATTCGTTTGTTCGCTCATACTTCCAGTATACGGGGCTGAGCCAGCTTGGCGGCGGACAATGCTCAACTACTGTAGATTCAGCGCCGCTGTCACCATACCGGGCGGTCGCCATCGGTGCCGGGGCGGTCAAATGCCCACACTGGCGTGGTTGTCAAGCTTCGGGTCGGCCAGCAGCCGCACGATGTAATCGGCAATCGAGGCACGCGAGATCGTGGTGCCGCGGAATGGCTCGCCCTTCTGCGTAATCTCATAATCAGTGTCATCCGCGTTGTCCATGTAAGCGGCACGGATAATGGTGTAGTTGATGTCGGAATCCTCAATGATCTTGGCGGCGCGGCGGGTGTCGTCCATGACCTCCTTGCCACAGCTCTCCTCAACCCAGCGGCCGAACTCACCCGGCACCTCGAAGTAAAGCCCGAGACCGGTGATATAGATGAGCCGGCTCACACCGTCCTCATCCATAGCCTTGACAATGTTCGCGGCCATCGGTTCGAAACGGCCACCCAAATCCGCCAAAACCACGTCCTGACCTTTGATTGCGGCGGCAAGGGCGGCGTAATCGTTCACGTCACCTTCCACCACGGTCTCGCGCTTGGGGTCAACATCCGTAATACGCCGCGCATTACGCAGGTAGAGCGTCAAATGTGCGTCAGTCTCGCGCAAGAGACGAGCGCGCGTCAGGCGTGCGATCTGCCCGTATGCTCCTAAAATGATGATGTTGGTCATTGTTCCTCCGTTCCAGTGTTTTGCAATAGATGTGTCGCTACAGTCCCAGTAGTCCCTGTAACCCGCGTAATCCGTGCAAATGTAAGACTTACGCTAGCTCTTAAAGTACACTCGAAGTCAATTGTGGTGGCAATAGGAATGCCTTTGAAATTTATGTAGGAAGATTTTGGCGGGCTGCCATAATACCGCTTTCAGAATCATTGCCATTACGGCGATTATTGAAAATCCTACTTCACCATTCTCTGGCCTTATCGGAGCAAATCTCCCTACATAAATCCAAACTTCATGGCAGCACACTGTGAGCGGGCATTACAAGATTTAAAACCACATAATTAAATTAATTTTGGTGTCCAGACAGTCAAAAATCACTGAATTCCGCCCTTCTTTCGTTCAGTGGGCACTTTTTCTCGGAAAAATCTGAATACCAATTTCGAAAATGTCGGAATTCCAACGATTCGAAAATGTGGCTCAGCAAATTTCTAAAGAAAAGTACCCACTGAACAGAAAAGAGGCGATTCAAAGTCTATTTCATCACACGAGACGCGTAATATTGAAGACGTTCCTACCGAAAGGCTTTCCATGGCAACAGTGGCAACATCAAACAATTCCAACGATTTCAACAGTCTCGAGAGTCCAGGCAATCTCCAGGAGCTTCATGGTGGAGGCGGCCGTACGGTTCCTTCTCCGACGTCCTCAGATTCGAGAAATCAGAAAAACCTGCGGAATCACAATGCTCAAACCCAAGATTCCCAGAATCTGCAGCCCCAATCCATGAATCCCTCATTCCCGAGAGATCCGCAGGGCACACGCCCGAAAGTGGCGGTGATCATGGGATCAGCGAGTGATTGGGAGACCATGAAGCACGCCTGCGAAACGCTCGATCAGTTCGGTGTGACGTATTCAAAGCAGGTCATTTCCGCGCATCGCACACCCGAGCTTATGGCCGGCTTTGCACATGGTGCCAGAGAAGCTGGAATCAAGGTCATCATCGCCGGAGCTGGCGGCGCAGCGCACCTTCCAGGCATGGTGGCTGCGCAGACCACACTTCCTGTGATAGGAGTGCCGGTGCAATCGCATGCGCTCTCAGGCATCGACTCATTGCTTTCCATCGTGCAGATGCCAGGCGGCATTCCCGTGGCCACCACTGCCATTGGCAACTCCGGCGCACAGAACGCAGGGCTGCTCGCGGTCAGCATCCTAAGCACCGTTGACGCCGAACTTGCCCAGAAATTGCAGGACTACCGCAACGAGCTCAAGGCGAAGGTCGCGGCATCGAACGCACAACTCGTCTAGGGTGAGTCACAGTCGGCCAAGCCGCAGACCGCTCCTCAACAGGACCACAATAGGCCGCAAGCTACACCGCAATTGTCCGTCTAGTCTGACTTTTCAATCGCAGTTGGGTAAAACGGACACAATCCGGCGCAAAATCGTCCATTTAGCCCAACTGGAAAATTGAAGTCGGCAAGAACGGACAAAACCGAGACCTGCACCCCCTATTCCATCTCAATCGCAATGATTCATTGACTGAGACTGAGGCAACTCGACGAAAATTCGCACCGTCAGCCCATATCAGATTGTCGTGCACTATTTTATTCAATATTGACCAGATCCATGGAAGGAAGCATACATGCCAAGTTTGGCTGAGGAAACCAATGGAACAATCAAACAGCTCATGCCGGGAGCCACCATCGGCATCATCGGAGGCGGGCAACTTGGCCAGATGATGGCAATTTCGGCGAAATACCACGGGTTTCGCGTTGGCACACTCGACCCCACACCCAACTGCCCCTGCGCGCAAGTGGCCGATTTCCAAATCACCGCCGACTACGATGACGAGGCCGCCATCCGCGAGCTGGCAAGACGCAGCGATGTGCTCACCTACGAATTCGAGAACGTCGACGCCGATGCCATCGATACCGTGCGTGGAACGGGAGCAGACAAAGCAGCCGTGCCGCAGGGCACGGACCTACTGCGGGTCACCCAGGAACGCGTTCACGAAAAGACATTCATAAACAGCCACGGCACACCCACTGCACCCTGGAGGCCAATCGACAACATCGAGGAGCTGGCTGACGCGTTGGAAGGTGGGTATGGGGAAGCCGAGGATAACGAGAATATGCATGCCACACCAAGCAGCAAGACCGACGAAGGTGCATCCAATGATCAAGCTTCAGCAGCCGGCGCAAAGTATGGTGCTCCGGCAACAACTACACCAGCTGCCGCTGCACTCACGGGTGCCAATTCAAAGAACACAGCCACATCGGTTTCGGCAACCTCAGCCCCATCGATTGCTCCCGTGGATTGCAGGCGCAGGCATATAGGCTATCCGGCAGTGCTCAAAACTCGCAGCGGTGGCTACGACGGCCACGGCCAAGACGTATTGCGCGGCCCGGAAGACCTCCAACGAATCCGCGAGCGCGCAGAGCGCGAAGGAACGTTCCCGCCGAGCATCCTGGAAGGTTTCGTCGACTTCGATTTCGAGGCTTCCGTGCTCGTTTCAGGCAACGGCAACAACGACGAACTGGTCACCTTCCCGCTGGTGCGCAACGAACACCGAAACAACATCCTCCACCTGACCATTGCCCCGGCGCAGGTTTCGCCACAAATCGCCCAGGAGGCGCACGATCTGGCCGTTCGCCTTGCCCGCGGTTTCGAACTTGCTGGCACACTGGCCATCGAACTGTTCATCACCAAGGACGGCCGAGTGATTGTCAACGAGCTGGCTCCTCGCCCCCACAATTCCGGCCATTACACCATCGAAGCCTGCAGCCTCAACCAATACGATGCCCACATCCGTGGCATCGCTGGATGGCCGCTGCCGCCGGTCAAGCTCCTGAGCCCAGCGGTGATGGCGAACGTACTCGGCCAGCATGTGGCACCGACCCGCGCGCTCATCGGCGAACACCCTGAATGGAACGTGCACGACTACGGCAAGGCCGAAGTGCGTCAGGACCGCAAGATGGGCCATATCACCGTGCTCACCGACGACACCTCCCGCACTGTGCACGAGCTGGAGGCCACAGGCTGCTGGGACGATTTGAAGAGCAAACACTGAACCCGCGGGCGGAACGCCACCACTCCCAATGGATCAGACAGTTATTGTGCACCGTGCTCGTAATACTCCATCGACCCTGGCTCACCGACAATGGCCAACTCGCCATCAACATAGATCACCTTCGTTACCGCGGTGTTCTCCTGGTTGGGCACACCGGCCGCCGGAGCTACGGCTCGCAGGAATTGGCTAATCACGCTGCCTGAGCTCACCACGAGTACATTGCCGCCGCCGCGTCGCTCAGTTTCCTGCGCAATCCGGATGATGGCGGGCACCATACGAGCGCGAATCTCCGCCACACTTTCCGCGCGGTCTTCATCGGTCAAATCTGTGTGCAGCGCATTCTCCAAATCCAAATCGTGCAATGCATCCTGCCAGTGCACAATAAAATCGTCACCGAACTTGACGTTGGCCTCGGCAGCATCGCAGCAGTTCAATCTCTCCAACACCATACGCCTGGTTTCAACTACCGGGCGCCCTTCAAAGCTCCCGAAATTATCCTCCCGCAAATCAGGGTCAACCCTAATGACAACACCACTGTTACCTGAATATTGCAGTGCAATGCGAGCCGTGTCATAGTGCCGGGTGAGGTTGCCACAGTACGCCGCACCGAACCTGATGCCACATGCCTTCAGCCCACGTCCAAATTGCCGAGCGATGCGGACCCCTTCCACAGAAAGCGGGAAATCGCACCACCCCTGCATCAAATGCATCTCGTTGCCTGTGGTCCTACTGTGGCGAGTGAGGTAGATCACCACCCGTTTCCGTTGGTTCGCGTCGGATTCAGAATCCGCCCGGACTTCGCCCCGCTGTGCATCTAGACGCCCTTTATCCGTGTCCATGAACAACCTCCGATACCTAGTCGACAAGATGACACAGTTTTGGCCCAAACCGTTATAGTCTGGGCCAGTTTACAAACCTATAGTACCCGAAACACAAATCATTGACACAAAACCTTGTATCTGTGATTCTTTCTGCCATCAGCGGTTGAGGCTGATTCCTACCTCAGCGCCTTATCGGCGATGTCATGGCGATAGAACATGCCGTCAGTGTCGACTGAATTCAGAAGCTCATAGGCACGTGTCTGCGCGCCGCCAATGCTTTCCGCTTTGGCGGCGAGCAGCAGCACGCGGCCCGAACTTGAGGCGAGCGAAGCCTGCGACACGGTCTTGAGCATGGACGAGGTGGCACCGGTGATATTGTTGACGGTTCCTATATGGCCAGAAGACCCAGAACCGCTTCGAACCGTGGTTTCCGCACTGCTCTCGCCGTCCTCACCAGCAGCGGCAGACATACCTGAATCGCGGCTCGCCGTCATATCAGTGTCTGCGATCTTCACGCCGGCATAGTACACATGAGAGTCATCATCGGTTTCAATGATCGGCACAGTGGCACCGGTTTTCGCGTCCGTCGGATATCCATCTGATGCCAGAACGACCCCCACCACGGCGTGATCGGTATCCCAAGTAAACTCGGGCTCACGCCCAGAGAGAATGTCGTCGATGCCCTTGCCTAAATCAGAAGAGAGCAACGGAAGCACTACTTCGGTTTCCGGGTCGCCGAATCGGGCGTTGAATTCAATCACCTTCGGGCCCTCATCCGTGGCGATGAGACCTGCGTATAACACGCCGGTGAAGGGAGCTCCCCCATCTGCCATGGCCTCAACCGTTGGCCGAACTATGGTGTCGACGGCAGTTTTCACCACATCGTCACCTATCTGAGGCACCGGGCTATAGGCCCCCATGCCGCCGGTATTGGGGCCTTTGTCATCGTCGTAAGCCCGCTTGTGGTCTTGCGAAATCGGCATGGGCCAGAAGCGCCTGCCGTTCACGAAACTCATCAGCGAGAACTCCTGCCCTTCCAGGTAGTCCTCCAGCACGACACGCAGTCCCGCCGCGCCAAACCGATGATCCACAAAAATCTCATGCAACGCATCAACGGCGGTTTCCTCGTCCATCGCCACCGTCACGCCTTTGCCGGCAGCCAATCCATCGGCCTTCACCACAATCGGCGCCCCATGCCCTCTGACGTAAGCCTCAGCACTGGCCAAATCGATGAACGTGCGCGACGCGGCAGTAGGGATACCGTGAGCCTGCATCAGCGTCTTGGCAAACGTCTTCGACCCCTCAATCATCGCCGCCTTACGAGTAGGGCCAAACGCCTTGATTCCCGCATCCGCGAAGTCGTCCACAATGCCTTCCACCAGCGGCACCTCGGGCCCTACAAACACCCAGTCGTAACCGTTGTCCCGCACGAATTCGATGAGCTCCATACGATTCTGAGGGCTAATCCTCATGGTACGAATCCCGTCTCGCTCCATGCCCGGGTTTCCCGGTGCCACGGTGACCTCCGAAACGCTCCCACCCTTGAGCAAGGTATATGCAATGGCGTGTTCGCGAGCGCCCGAGCCGATGACCAAAACCTTCATAACCGCTCCCCTGGCCCCGCATCTGCAGCATTTCCCCGCTTACGTTCAGGACCCTCAAGCCATGTAATTCTATTGATTGCCTTATTTATCGTTTGTCGCGATATTGCCTTGGTTTCAGTTTACTCTTCATCGGAACCAATGCTTAGTTGGCCCTAAAGAACGATTTCGCGTTCTTTAGGGCCAACTATCACCGTCCTACCAGCTCGACACGGCTGACCACCATTTACCCACATCGATGTATTTCATTGACCGCAGCCTGAACACAAGGGTAGATTCTGGAATATGAGCGGCAAACAACACGACCCTGAGGCAAGAAACAACACCAATCATCGTCTGTGCATCGTTGCCCAAACCGAAGCTGAAAAACAAATGCTGATCAGAAAATGTAAAACCGGCACAATCACTAGAATCTACCGTGGCATATACGTTGAGACGCAGGCATGGAATTGCTTATACCCGCAGCAGCAGGCAGCTGAGCTTATCTCCACACTTTCCAGCGAACACCCTCAGTGGGTTTTTGCCTCGCTGAGTGCGGCAGCCATTCATGGATTCGAATACCGCGGCTGGCTGCATCATGACCAGCACATCTATATCTGCGGCGAGAAGAAAAACGCGGTCAACAAGAGACGCCACGTCCAACGTGTATACACACCCGCGCAAAACCTCACCAAAGTCAACGGTCTGCCCGTCACACCAGCGGCACGCACCCTCATCGACTGCGCGCTACGGTACGAATTCCGCGACATGTTGGCTATGTTTGACTCGGCATTGCGTCAACAGCTGACCAGCAAGGAAGAACTCACTGAAATGTTCACCGCTTTGGAGCCAAAACGAAACAGACGCCTGAAAAACATACCACTTCTCATCCAATATGCCAGCGCTTCGAGTGAAAGCGTGGGCGAATCATTGTGCCGCGGAACCATGCTCGAAGCAGGATTCCCGGTGCCTCAGATGCAGGTCGGGCACGCTAATCCTTACAATCACGGCCATACGTTCCGAACCGATTTCGAGTTCACAACCGTGGATGGCGGCAACGTTATTGTGGAGTTCGACGGTATGCGCAAATATGTGGACCTCGACATGACGCGGAATCGTAGTCTACGCGCCGTGGTGCACGACGAACAGGTACGCGAGCGGGCGTTGTTCGCCGAACGCAATGTGCATCAGATCATTCGATTCGACTATGACCAAGTGATGAGTCGCACACCCGTCATTCGTGCGCTTGCCGCTGCTGGAGTGCCCCGCTCTCGCCACGGTGTCAATTTGGTTGGCTCATGATACCCAAGTTGGCCCGAAAGAACGAATTTGCGTTCTTTCGGGCCAACTTGCAGACAGATGCCGTGGAGCTACACGGCATCACAGTCTCAGCGCCTCACGCACCTCGACACCTCAAGCATCTCAAGGTCTCATTACCTTGTGCACCTCAGCGTCTCACGCGGCGAGCTCCGAGAACTGGCTGTTGTAGAGGTCGGCGTAGAAGCCGCCCTTCGCCAGCAGCTCCTCGTGAGTGCCGCGTTCAATCACGTCGCCGTGGTTCATCACCAGGATCATGTCCGCGTCCTTGATGGTGGAGAGACGGTGCGCGATGACGAAGCTTGTGCGGCCAACGGTCAACGCATCCATGGCCTTCTGGATGAGCTCCTCGGTGCGGGTGTCGACCGACGAGGTGGCCTCGTCGAGAATGAGAATAGGCGCGTCCTGCACCATGGCACGGGCGATGGTGAGCAGCTGCTTTTGGCCCTGCGAGAGCGAGGAGTTCTCGTCGAGCACCGTGTCGTAGCCCTGCGGCAGCGAGCGGACGTAACGGTCGAGGCCCACGGCCTTGCACGCGTCCTCGATCTGCTTGTCGGTCACGCCCTTCTTGGAGTAGGCCACATTCTCCTTGACCGTGCCCTTGAACACCCACGTATCCTGCAAGACCATGGAGAACTGGTCGTGCACGTTGGCGCGGGTGACGCGGGCGGTGTCGACGCCGTCGATGGATATGGATCCGCCGTCAATCCGGTAGAAGTGCATCAGGAGGTTGACCATGGTGGTCTTGCCGGCACCGGTCGGTCCGACGATGGCCACCTTCTGGCCAGCCTTGACAGACGCGGAGAAGTCATGGATGATGGTCTTGCCGGGCACGTAGCCGAAGCTGACGTCCTTGAACTCCACGTCGCCCTTCACCGGCTCCTTGGATCCAAGCAGAGGCTCCTTGCCGGTCTCGTCGCTCATCTCAGGCTCCTCAAGGAAGCCAAAGACTCGCTCGGAAGCGGCGGCGCAGCGCTGCAGATTCTGGAAGGCCTGGGCGAACTGGCTGAGCGGCTGGGTGAAGAGGCGCACATACATCATGAAGGCGATGATGACGCCGAACTCGATCTTGCCGTTCAGGGCCAGCGAAGCGCCCACGATGCAGACCACCACGAAGCCGAGGTTGCCGATGAAGTTCATCATCGGGTTCATGAGTCCGGAGAGGAACTGGCTCTTCCAAGCCGAATCGTAGAGGTCGGAATTGTACTTCTCGAACTGGCGGATGGAGTCGTTCTCGCCGTTGTAGGCCTTGACGATGGTGTGGCCGGAGTACATCTCCTCCACATGTCCGTTGACGTCGCCCAAGGCCACCTGCTGGCGGGTGAAGTACTTCTGCGAGACCTTCATGACCACGACCATGAGCACGCCGCCCAAGGCCGCCACCACAATGGCGCAGACGGTCATGAGCACGTTGTTCCAGAACATCATGACGAGGGCGCCGATGAACAGCGTCACCGAAGTGATGAGGCTTCCGAGCGACTGACCAAGCGTCTGGGCGATGGCGTCCACATCGTTGGTGATGCGGGAGAGCACGTCGCCGTAGCTGGTCCTGTCGAAGTAGCTCAGCGGCAACCTGTTGATCTTCTTGGAGATGTCGCCGCGCAGGTTCTGGGCCGTACGCTGGGTGACGGTGGCCATCATCCAGTGCTGGATGTAGCCGAGGATGGCGTAGGCCAGGTAGAGCGCCACGAGCGTCCAGGCGATGCGGGTGACCGCCGTCATGTCGATGGAGCCCATCACCGGCTTGCCGTGCACCAAGGCCGGCAGACCCTTCTGGATCTCGTTGGTCATGTCCTTGAGCTTGTCGGGCCCCACGATCTGGCAGACGGTGCCCACCGCGCCCAAGATGAGCGCGATGATGACCGACGGCAGATACCTCTTGCAATAGCGGATGAGCTTCTTCATCACCCCGCCGAAATCGGCCGGTTTCTCAACCGGCCCGCGATTTCTTCTAGGCATTGCGTTCCTTCCTTACATATCAGTTTTGCCTGCACTGCGGCGCTTACGCTGTCAGTGCGTCAATCAGCATTCGTTACGATTCGTTCCATCCGTCCGGCGTGTGCCTACAGCGAATAGCTCCGGACGTCTACCAGCCCTACGAAGCCAGCTCCTCCGGGCTGAGCTGCGATTCGGCGATCTGCTTATACACGTCGCAGCTCTTGAGCAGTTCCTTGTGGGTGCCAACCCCGGCCATCTTCCCGTCCTCGAGCACCACGATGGTGTCGGCGTCCATGATGGTGCCGATACGCTGTGCCACGATGAGCTTGGTGGTTCCCGCGGCCTCCTTCTTCAGGGCATCGCGCACCGCGCGGTCGGTCTTGAAATCAAGGGCGCTGAACGAATCGTCGAAGATCATGATCTCCGGCCTGCGGTACACGGCTCGGGCGATGGAGAGACGCTGCTTCTGGCCGCCGGAGACGTTGGAGCCTCCTTGGGCGATGGAGGCATCCCACTTGCCGTCCATGCGGTCCACGAACTCGCTGGCCTGAGCCACCTCGCCGGCGGCCACCACATCCGCCTTCTGAGCGGCGGTGAGCCCCACGTTGTCGGAGCTGCCGGCGATCTCGAGCGCCTCCTCACGCCGCCCCTTGGCGGTGGACGTGTCGGCGAGCTCCACCTCCTGGGTGCGCTCGGGCTTGGCACCATAGCTCACGTTGGATGCCACAGTGCCCTTGAACATCACAGACTTCTGCGGCACGTAGCCAAGGCGGTCGCGCAAGGCCTCCATGTCCCAGTCACGCACGTCCACACCGTCCACGAGCACCTGGCCCTTGGTGGCGTCGTAGAAGCGCGGCACGAGATTAATCAGCGAGGTCTTGCCTGAGCCGGTGGAGCCGATGAAGGCCACCGTCTGGCCCTTGCCGGCCTTGAAGTTGATGTCGCTGAGCATCGGCTCGCGGGCACCAGGATAGGTGAACTGCACATTCCTGAACTCCACGGTGCCGCTCTCGCCCGGTTTGCCCGAAACCGCCGAACCGTTCTTCACACCGGGCTCGGTGTCGAGCACCTCGAGCACACGCCTTGCGGAGACGTCGGCACGAGGCCAGAGCACGAAGACCATGGCAAGCAGCAGGAAGGCGGAGATGACCTGCATGGCGTAACTGGAGAAGACGACCATGTTGGAGAAGAGCGTCAGCTTGTCGAGCGCGCCGGCGTCCTTGATGAGATAGGCGCCGATCCAGTAGATGGCCAGGCCCAGCCCGTTCATGACGGTATTCATGACGGGAATCATGATGTTCATGGTCCGTGTGGTGAACAGCTGCGTGTTGGTCAGGTCGGCGTTCGCCTTGTCGAACTTCTGCTCCTGATAATCCTCGGCGTTGTAGGCGCGCACCACCCGCAGACCGGTGAGGTTCTCGCGGGCCACGAGGTTGATGTTGTCTGTCAGTTTCTGCATGGCGCGGAACTTGGGGATGACCAACGCCATGATGACGGCCATGAACACCATCATGACGATGGTGGCGATGGCAGTGGCCCAGGTCCATTCGAAGCCCTTGCCGGCGATCTTGCACACGGCCCAGACCCCCATGATCGGCGCGCGGAACATCATGAGCACACCCATGGTGATGAACATCTGAATCTGCGTGACGTCGTTGGTGGAACGTGTGATGAGGCTGGCGGTGGAGAACCTGTCCATCTCCGCCGGCCCGAACGACTCCACCTTGCGAAACTCCAGTGAGCGCAGCCTCTGGCTGAACGAGGCGCCGATGCGCGCCATGAGGTAGCCCACGGCGATGGCGCAGACCAGCGACCCGAAGGAGATGAGCAGCATCTTGCCGCCCTCCTTCCACACGTCCGCCATCTTGCTGCCGGGGGTCTCCACCAATTTGGTGACCTGCGACATGTAGTCGGGCAGCTTCAGGTCGAAGTAGACCTGGCCCACAATGAACGCCAGGCCCAGCACGAACTGCCCTATCTCCGTTTTGGAGAGGTATTTGGCAATGCGAAGCATTGTTCTCCTTTATATATTGACATTCCGATATCCAAGGCGTATCAAGTATGTGCGCCGGAATAGGAAATACCGTTAAATACTATGTAATATCTTTCAATGTTAGATATTCGCGTATGAGACTACAACATACTCGGCTTCACTATCTTTCACGACCGATTTGCTCAGCGCGTAGAACCGTCCGAGCCGCCCGTACCATTCGCCGCACGATCGCGAGCGCCGGGCCGCACATCCGCAAGCCCCGCCTCGCGGTGTCTGTCACGCTCCTCGAACGCAGCCTTCACCGCATCAGCGCTGGGCCTTGGCTCGCCCGGCTTGCACACCGACAAGTAGGTCATGAACTCGTCCGCAAGGTCGACGAACTCGCGCGTGCGCCGCTCACCCATCTGCGAGAAGACCCAGCAAACGGCGGAACTGATCTCGCTGTGATCCACCTTGGCCTGCCGCCTGCCGTCACCGGTCAATGAGACAAGGATATTGCGCCGATCATCAGGATCGATGCGCCGGGTGACGAGCCCCTTCTTCTCCAGCGTGCCCAGCAACGCCGAGATGCGCCCGGAACTGGCGTGCAAAGCAGCCGCGAGCCCCGATGGAGTAGACGTGCCGTGGCGCAGCAAGTGGTGCAGCACATAAGGGCCACCACGACTTGTGCGATTAAGCTCAGGCGCCATCCCCGGCTTCTGGTGGTGCATGCTGTCATGCAATTCCCGGAGCGCCTCCTGCTCAAAACCTTCCATATCTCACCTTCCCCGCAGCATTCAGCGCGTCTGGCATGCGGCATACGCCACAATTCACAACAGAGCCAATATTGAGTAGCCACAGCCCTACGCCATTGGACGAGAACCACCGGCATCGCCGCACAGAATTACTAACAATGAAAGATATCTTACACTGTTAACATTTTATCGACAGCATAATTTTGCATCGTCACGAAACGGCAAACCAGCGGATGGGATGCATCAGGGACGCTCACGGAGCATAGCGCCGTGCCGCCCCACGTCACACTCATGCACTTCACCATGCCCGAAGCCAAATCAGGGCCCTCCCGCACATCCGGCCCAAGACATCCCACCGCGCAAACACCGACCACCGGGCTTCATAGTGTGACCTACTTCAAACTTTTCCATCGTCTCTGAGAAAAGAGAGATACATAACAAGGAAATATCGGCGTCCTGGAAAACCTACCGATTGGTAGGTTTTCACAATCCCCGCATACACGCAATGTGGCGTGTATTACGACATGTGCCGCCGAACTGCCCAAATCTTTCAGCAATCTTGTTATATTTGCACGAGTCCAAATCCCAAAATCGTTGAGGAATTGCAAACACGCTTCCCCACCCGCGCACAACGGAACCGAAGCCAACGAACGAGAACCGGCCAAACCCGGCAGCCATATGCGACTCAGGCAGGCCGCCATGGATCTGGACGCAAACAGCCACACCAGTGGCAAACAACGCTTGAACAACCGCAAAACAACATACCCACAGTCGGAATACGCCAATTTCGCTGCGGAACGACAGGAGATGATGGCAGTGAGATGCAAGGGCATTTTCGCGAGATGTGCACGCGTGATCCTCGGGCCGGCCGTATTGGCCGCAGCCCTGGCACCCACGGTTCAGGCAGCGGCCCCCACCACCCCAGAGCCAACGAACACCTTTCGAACCTCGGCGAGCACATCGGCATCGCCGTCCGGCAGCCCGGCCGCCGACACCGTCTCGACGCACGACATCACACGCGACGCATCCAGCGATTGGACGAACGACCCCTGGAAGAGCGACCCATCAATCACCACGCACGACGGCGCCGACCGCAAGCCCATGGTCTACAACGTGGCGGCGCACAACACCCGCATCACCGCCTACTCGGCCGACGAGCTGCGCATGGACTTCACCCTGCGCGTGGCCCACGGAGAGGTGAACCCCAAGACCGGCCAGGGGCTGCGCATCCTGTTCAACTACGAACCAAGCGGCGCCACGCCATACTCCCTAAGCGAGATGAAGATCAAGAACACCTACAACGCCGACGATATCGCCACAGGCAGCGCCAACGCCACGGTCTGGGCGCAAAACATCGACGAGTTCTACACCATCCATCAAGTGATCACCTCGGGCGCCTATGACTACCTGACCATCTCGATCGAAGGCGACCTCTACTACTCCGGCCAGCTCGACGGCTGGTGGAACAATCCGAGCGGCGACAGGAACATCAACAAGGACGGCAAGGAGACCGACCCCTACGTATTCGCCCTGGTGGGGCCGTGGGCCGCCGACACCTGGCACGTCGCAGGCACTTGGCAGCCGGACCAGCTCAACGCCATGGATTCGGGTCCGTTCGGCGTCGACACCACCAAGGACTACCCGGTGAGGGTCCTGCCGCCAGCGTGCATCTCCGGCTACGCCCACAACGGCTGCGACGTACCTAGCCCCCTCGTGGGCTGGAACGGCACCACACCGGCTCTCTGGAGCGGCGGCCAACCCAACTGGGGTCTGGTGACCGACTACGGCCTCAACGGGCTGAAGCCGGGGGTGGCCCCCGCCAATTCCTTCTTCGTACAGTGGTTCGATCTCGCCAATGCGATGGACGGCTCCAATCCCTGCTACCAGGTGACGGGCTTCAAATACCAATGGGTGGCGCTGCAGAACAACAACTGGGTGGCGGTGGACGACCTGACACCCGAGCCCATCACAGTCAAGCAGCCTGTGTTGGGCGGTTTCAGCGGCCTCTCGTACAACGTGGCGTTCAACAGCACCATCAACAACGGCAGCGGCACCATCGGCGACCTCATCGCCAGGGACACCGACGGCAAACTCATGCCAGCCCAGAACGCCGACGGCTCCATCGACTTCGCCAAGGCACAGCGCGACCAGAAAAACCCCCAGATCCCAGGCACCCCGGGCAGCGATGGCTACCGCGGCCTCGACGGCTACTTCAAGCTGATCACCTGGCCGGTCATCAACCCCGCCTGCCCCACGGCCCCGTCCAAGGACAACCTGCGCAACCCCCTTGACCCCGGCATCACCGACACAATGACGCCGGCCGAAGCCGAAAAGGAGGTCGACACCGGCGAGGCAATCGACACCGCGTATTACAAGTACGACGTGGCCCGCCCCCAGGCCCCGTCAATCGGGCAGGCCGACGACACCACCAATGGCACCAATGCCTACTTCACCGACATCTCGCCGACCGAGACGAACAAATTCGTCTCCGGCGACAGAAAGGCCCACCTGCAGTCGAAAGCGGGAGACGCCATCACCATCAAAGGCCAGGGCACGCCCGGCGACGTGGTCTCGCTGTACGCCGACAACCCCGACAGCGAAGACCCCGATGACAAATACCAGCGCGTCATCGACAAGGCGAATCCCGACGAGGTCGACACCGAAGGCCATTCCATAGGCTCCGCCACAGTCGGACCCGCGCAGGACGGCAAGAGCACTGGGCAATGGGTCATCATCGACCCCGACCCCGTGTCCACCGTGCCGTCGATCAAGAGGTACCACGCCTATCAATCGCAACCGGACGGCATGCAGCTCTCCTCGAACTTCTCCACCATCAATCTGGTGGACTTCCACAAGGGCGGCAATCCCGAAATCAACGACGTGTATTCCTCGCCGGTGGTGGGCAACGCCATCACCTCCGACATCAAGGTCACTGTCACCGGCACGGCGGACGGGGGTTCCGACCCCACGTGGCTCTTCGTCAACGTCAGGCCCACGGCAGAATCGGGAGACTCAGCCACAGCCAGAACCGATACGGCATCGGAGATCCACACCATGTCGCAGTGCTCCCCCAACGTGATTCCAGCGAACGCAAAAGGCGTAAGTTTCACATGCACTGACTCCGGCCCCGGAGAGAACGGAGTGCAATGGTACAGGGACCACTCCAACGGCGGCGACGGCGCGAGATTCGACTTCATGCCGGTCATGTCGGTGAAGCCCGACCAGACCGACACGTTCACCTTCACACCCTCGTCGGTGTTCGCCGACCAGCGGGTGTACCTTTACTCCCCCACCGCCGGCGTGGGAGACGCCGTGGGCAAGACCACGCTGCAGGGCACCATGCGGTCCACCATGCCTGGTTTCCCCGGATACGGAGTCGTGGGCGGCCATGTGCACCTGGTGTGGAAGGCGGTGGATGGCACGACCACGATTCCCAAGGATTCCACGTTCAAAAAAGCCACAGGAGTCTGGCAGCAATCTGTGCCTTCAATCATGAGACACACTTCGGGAACGGTGACGGTGACCGCGACGGATGCATATGGCAACAGCTCCACGCCCAAGACGCTTTCGTTCGCCTTCACGCCTTTGGACTCGTCCCTGCCGTTCACCGGCAACCGCAACTTCCGGCTCGCCCTCCTGCTCGCGGGAATCGCGGCGCTGGCCATGCTGCTGTGCACGGTCCTTGCCCTGGCCAAGCCGAAGGCCGTCGGCAGGCATGCCAGAACCACACAACATCATTCCTGACACCATAACTTCAGATTTTCCATCAACAACACAATATATAGAGGAGAAAGCAACACATGCGCATGCATATCTCACACCACAGGCTCGCAGGCCTGGCGGCGGCCACAGCGTCCCTGCTGGCCTTCGCTCCGCTGGGCGCGGCCAATGCCGCTGACATCATCAACACATCGCAGGCGGGCGCGGAGACCATCACAGTCAACGCCGATTCGCCGGCGGCCATCACCGGCCACACCTTCAAGGCACTGCAGATCGGCGGCTACGACGATGCCACCGGAGACGCCAAGACACACACCATCTCCAACGTGGCGGTGTCCACCGTTTCCGGAACCGTGGCCGACGCAGCCACAAGCGCATTGAGACACGCCAAGGGATCCACCGCCGCAATAGGCTACAAGGGCAACCCCGTGGGCGAGGTGGCCGCCCATCTTCTGGGCTACAAACCAGTCACGGCAAACACCAACTTCGATGAGTCATCCAACGCGGGCAAACCCTACGCCGGCAGACTGCGCGACTTTGTGACGGGTCTCTTCAACGACTCGGTGGCCCCTGGGTTCAAGGCATACGTGGAGTCGAACGGCACAGCTTCGGCAGCCGTGCCCGACGGATCCGCCTCAACCACCATCACCGTGGCCAAGCCCGGCATCTACGTGGTGGAAGACACCACGACCATGGACGGCAGCGTGAACTCCATCCCCATGCTCGTGAGCACCGGCATCACCGTCGGAGACGACACATACACCACCATCGACAGCCAGCCTCTCGGCACCATCAACATGAAGCTCGATGTTCCCTCCGTCAAGAAGAGCCTGGACACCTCAGACGGCATGGTCAACAACGCCAATGCAGGCGGTGAGCTGCACTACAGGCTCACCGGCAATGTGCCGATGACCACCGGCTATCAGCGCTACCTCTTCACCATGGTCGACAGACCCGTCAACGCCTCCGGCGCACCGACCCCCGGTCTGGCGCTTGAGGAAGGCAGCGTGAAGGTCACCATCGGCGGCAAGGAACTGACCAAAGGCACGGACTACAAGATCACCAACACCACGTATGCCGCAGGCAGCGAAGGCCTGTCCTTCCCCAGCGAGGACGACACCAGGTTCGTGGTCTTCGACCTCTCCCCCAGCATCGTCAACCAGCCCTACAACGCGGCCATCACCATCACCTACACCATGAAGGTGACCGACAACGCAGCCGCCAACGGCTTCGCCAACGGCGTGTCCCTGAGCTACAGCAACGACACCAACCACCAACCCGTTTCCAGCACCAGCGACCCGAACGGCACCGCATCCATAGCGTCGGTCGACGACAACGGCAATGTGACCAACGGCGCGAACGGCAACGGCTCCGTCATCTCCACCAGCGCCGATGCCGACTCCGTGGTGCACTCCTACCAGCGCAGCTTCAATCTGCAAGTGGTCAGCAAGACCGACACCACACAACACTTGGCCGATTCCCAGTTCCAAGTGATGAACGGCAAGACCCCAATCAGGTTCCTCAAAATCTCGGACGGCTCCTACAAGATGGCCGCCGACCAGTCAGACCCCACTGGGCCCGCCGTACAATCCGACGAACGTGTGACCACGCTCGATGTCTCAATCGACGGTCACCTTGCAGTAAGCGGTCTGGGCAACGCCACCTACAACATCTCGCAGACCCGAGAAAGCAACGGCTATTCGAACCGCTTCCTGCCCAGCTTCAGCGTGACGACCTCCGCAAAGTCCGCAGCCGAAGACGCAACGTCCATGTACACGAACACCGGCGACATCTGGGGCCTGGTCGACGCGCAAAACACAGCCACTCCGGTGGCGACCGCCATCATGGTAAGAAACGTGACGTCCACCGCTCAGCTGCCGTTGACCGGCGGCGCAGGAATCATCCTGTTTCTTATCGTCGCGGCGTTGCTGCTCGCCATCGCCGGCTGTCTCTACACGCTCAAGCGCCGTCAGGAGGCCGCCAGCGCGAACGCAGCTGCAACGTTGTGAACCGCTGAACGACTCGATGGCAATTTAGCCCAATATCACCCGAATGGGCGGAATTCGCAAGAGTTCCGCCCATTTGCTGTATTTGAGAGGGCGGAATCCTGGTTTCATTGCGAAGCCAGGGTTCCGCCCTTCTTCGTCTTACATTCGGAAGCGAGGAAGCGACTTCTTTCCTCCGTGATTACGCATGAGCACAATCCTCCTCTTATTAATCCACCAGTGGCTCCGAGCTGAATTCTCGAAGCCACTTACCATGAGCCCACAACGCTGCGATGCCGTAGCTCAGTATCTACAACAATGGAATATAAAGTGATGCATATCACTTAAGCAGAAACATTTTGTAGTACCCTGAGATGCAACTCCTCGTTATAGCATGCGCTTTTCGAACGTCGTATTAACCATTGTAAATTCAACATTTTAACCCTTTTACACCAGCAAAGTAAAAATATTGACATATTAATTCATTAAATCAAAATTTTACGTCCATCTCAGTATTGTCGTAACTACACAGTCGAAAGCTCTTCATTTGCGCATTCTGACATCTTTTGATAAAGTACTCATTGGATGATTTTTAAAAGTAAATCGGCTATATTTTAAGAAGATGAAGTTGCATACCTCCTGATATAGCGACGACAACGATGCACGAACGTTGCACATGTTACTCGACATGCAATTGACATTGACGAGGCGACGAACGATGGATATACGAAGGCAAGGAGGGCGCAGGGCGAAGCGTCTGACATCCCTACTGACGGCGGCGGCACTGGCACTGGGCCTATGCGCACCGATGACGCTCATCGACACGACCGGCAGCGCAGCGCAGGCCGCCGAGACCGGCACGTTCGCCTTCCCCGACCGGTCGTGGCGCAACACCGATGCCGCCACCACGCCCGAAGGCGCCAGCCGCAAGCCCGTGCTCTACAACCTGCTCGGGCAGAACAACAAGGTGGAGACCGGCAACGACGAGCTGCGCATGGACTTCGTGCTGCGTGTGGCCCACGGCGAGGTGGACCCCACGGTCGCCACCGGCGCCAATCCCGGCATGCGCATCATCTACGACTACGGCGATGGCTACGCCTCCGACGGCAACGGCGGCTACACGTCCGTGCCGGACTACACCCACACCGTGACGTACCTCAACACCGATTCCGCCGATGGCTCAGTGGCTTGGGCCAACAACCAGGATGAACGGTTCACGATCCTGAAAACCATCGAGTCCGGCCCCTATGACTACCTCACGGTCTCCGTGGAGGGCGACCTCAACTACCCCGACAACGACAGCGACGACCCCAACAGCAAAGACTACCGTTGGTGGGCCAAATCGACACCGGAGGGCCTCACCCTGCAACAGCACATCTACGTGTCAGTGGGTCCGGCCTCGGTCAACGGCGGGGACTACGCCCTGGGCAACGCCACCACGGACAATCTGGACAACGTCTGGCCGCTGACCGCCAGGATCACGAGCGAGAACGACAAGGCGACGGTCTACCCCAACTACTGCGGGGCCCTCAACTACACCGACCACGTGGGGCAGTTCGACCGCGGCTGCCAGAACCCCGCGTCGTTCGTGGGCTGGGACGCCAACCCCAAGCTGTGGAGCGCACACCAGTCGAACTGGGGCCTGGACACGGACAATGGGTTCAAGGACAGCGACAGATATTACAAGAACGGCACGGACTATCCGGAGGGCACCGCCCCGCCGAATTCCTTCTTCGTCAACTGGTTCGACATCGCCGCCAAGGACCATGAGACGAACCCCTGCTTCCGGCACACCGATTTCAAGTTCCAGTGGTTCGGTCTCAAGGACGGCGACAAGTGGGAACCGGTCACGGACCTGACTCCGCAGGCCGAGGAAGTCGATGGGCAGCCCGCCATGCGCTGGACGGAGCCACCGTTGCCCACCGACGGCGGCGGCTGGTACACCAACTACTCCTCGTCATACAACAGCGTCACCAATATCGACAACCAGACCAACCCCTACAACCTCATGGCCAAGGACGCCTCCGGCAATCTCATGCCCGCGCAGAACGCCGATGGCTCCATCGACTTCAAAAAGGCCAAGGACGACCAAGGCCTCGACGGCTACTTCAAATTGGTCACCTGGCCGGTCATGCCCTCTGACTGCAACGTGGACGATGCACAGTATGAAGGCGCGCTTGAGCCGAGCGACACCAACGCCGCCAATCCCACGGACGTGAGCTCCACCGCCGATGCGGATACCGATACACCGGCACAGGTGGAGGCAAACCAATCAAACATTCAACGCCGCATCAACACCGGCTGGACCATCGACACCGCCTACTACAAGTTCGACGTGAACCGCCCCGACGCCCCCACCATCGACAGCGTCTCCAACGGCATCGACGCCTCCGCCACCGAGACGGCTCCGAAGGCGCTGAAGACCATTGCCGAAGACGACTCCACCAACTACGCCCTGGGCGACACCAAAGTCACCATCAAGGTGCAGGACGGCAATGCCATAGACTCCGCACCAGAGATCCACGGCACAGGCACAGCCGGAGACGTGGTGTCGCTCTACGATGACGAGCCCAGCGCCGCCGGAGGCAAGGCCATCAAAAAGAGCGATCCGCAGGAGACCGACACCCAGGGCACGCTGGTGGGCAAAGCGACCGTAGGGGTCGACGGCACTTGGAAGATCACCGATTCCAAGGCACTCTCCGGCCTGCCCGTCACCCGCCGCTACCATGCCTACCAATCCGAGACCACCGGCATGCAGCTTTCCTCGAACTTCACACCCATCGGCGTGGTCCACATGGTGGAGTCCGGCAATCCCTCCATCGACGACATCGAATACACGTCAACCAAGAACGGCGAGATGCCGGCGAACTCCAAAGTGGTGGTCACCGGTTCGGCCGTGACCCATTCCAGCCCGGCGACGCTCTCGCTGACCGCCAAGGCCCACGACGGCTCGGCCACCTACACCGACACCGACGACCTCTCCTGCGATGTGACGAGCCTGCCCGTCGATTCCGACGAAACCTACACCTGCACGTTCTCAGGTGCCGGCGCGCAATGGTTCCGTAGCCATTCGAGCACCAATGACGCCAGATTCGACTTCACCGCCATCCTCACCGGCGGCGGCGTGGCAAGCCCCACCACCAGGTCGAACGAGCTCATCGACTTCTACGCGCCAAGCCCCGGCATGGACCAGAACGCCATAGTGAGCAAGGATGGGGTCAAAGGCAAGATGACATCCACCCTGGCCACGGATCCATCACTGGCGATCGACGACACCGCCTACGTGGATCTGACCTGGAAGCCGAATTCCGGTACCGCCGTAACCCGACGCGTGTATGCCGCCGACGACGGATCATGGAGCGCCAAGCCTCCTGCCGGCGTGAGCGGCAGCGGCACGGTGAGCGCCGTGGCCACGGATGCCGTCTACGGCAAATCCGCCAGGCAGACCGCTAACTTCCAGCTGACACCCGTGCAATCCGCGCTCCCGTTCACCGGCGCCAAGCCATGGTGGTGGCTCGCCGCCGGACTGGTGCTAGCCGCACTTGCAGCCATCGCATTGGCCCTTGGACTGTCCGCCGTGCACAGCCGGCAGAACCGGGGCCGCCATGCGCTGTGAAGCACCGCTGACCGGCATAATTGTATTTCTAGGCATTATCCGTCTATGGCACCTACGGCCACCACCGACATAAATCGTGCGCCACGCGCAAACAACACATACAATACGCCAGTTTATGCAATAATAACTAAACTAATAAGCGTTGAAAATGAGAACAAGGAGAAATCCAAATGAGTAACAACACAAGGTTCGCCAAGCTCACAGGCTTGGCCGTGGCCGCAGCGACACTGCTGGCGCTCACGCCCGGTGTGGCCAGTGCGGCTGACACGAATGTCACCATGCCGACCACCAATCAGGAAACCATTGAAATTGCCAGCGACACCGCCACGCTGATCAATGGCCATAAGTTCGCCGCAGTACAGATCGGCAATTACGACAACGCCATGGGCGACAGCACTACGAACATACTTTCCAACGTCGCAGTCAGCACCGTGGGTGACCTCAAATCGGCTGCAGAAACGGCACTGACCGACTCGGGCGCCACAGCCAACACCGACGTGTACGGCGGCAACCCAGTGGGTCAGGTTGTGGCTGGCAACACCAGCTCCACAACCGCCCCGTACACCGATTCCGGCTCCAACTACCTTCGTAAGTTCGTCACCGCACTTGCCAAGCAGAGTGCCTTCACAACGGCGGTTGCGGCGAGCACGACGCCAACCGCCACCGCCGCAAATGGTAAGGCCGATTTCAACGGTCTGAAGCCCGGTGTCTACATGGTGGAGGACGTCACGACTTCCCGTGGCACTTTGACCGGCAAGAAGAACTCCATCCCCATGTTCGTGGAGACCGGCATCACCTCCGGCGATTCCACCCCTGTGAAATACACCAAGCTGGGCAGCACCACCTTGGGCACCATCAACATGAAGGCCGACAGCCCATCCGTCAGCAAGAAGATCCTCGACGACAGCGATTCGTCCATCGGCTCCTACATCAAGTACGAGCTGACCGCCAACGTGCCGCTGACCACCGGCTTCGAGCACTACCTCTTCACCATGACCGACCAGCCGAGCGCAGGTCTCAAGTATGTGGACGACACGGACCATGCGCCCACCGTCAAAGCCGACTCCACCGACGTGCCTACAGCCGACTACAGCATCTCATCCAGCACTTGGACCGCCGGCGACACCGACAGCGAAGGCAGGGTGGGAGACACTCGCTATGTGGCGTTCGACCTCTCCAAGTACGCCGAAGACACCGCCAACTACGGCAAGACCGTCACCATCGATTACTACATGCAGATCAGCGACAACGCCACCGCCACCGCACCCATCGCCAACGGTGTGAAGCTGAGCTACTCCAGCGATCCGGCCAACTCGCCGGCCACCGACAAGCCCGTGCTCGACCCCGACGGCGTTCCCGAGACCAACGGCACCGACTGCACACCTGGACAGACCACCCCATGCAACAACAACAAGGAAGTCACCACCAACGACACCGTGGCGGCCACCGGTGGCAGCGACAGCGGCAAGATCCACATCAAGCACTTCACCATCAACTCCGAGGCCAAGGCCGACAGCAGTCTGCTGGCCGGTGCCCAGTTCACCGTCACCAAGCAGACGACAACTCGTGCCAACGACCCCATCAAGTTCAACTGCGCCGCAGCTACTGCGGACGGCGTGACCTGCAAGCAGGCCGCCGACCAGAGCAGCAACACGGCAACCAGCACGTTGACCGTGCCCGGAGACAGCCCGACCGGTGCCAAGGGCAAGCTGAGGATCGACGGCCTTTCCGCCAACGCCACCTACACAGTGGCCGAAACCAAGACCCCGAACGGTTACAGCGACACCTTCAAGCCCACATTCAACGTGACGACCGGCAAAGGTGACGCCAACACCTACAGCAACACCGCCGACACCCTGCACTTGGGTCTGGTCAACGTCAGCCCGGCGACCGATCCAGACGCTGATGCCACTCCAATCGTGGTCTACGCCGTCACCGGCATCAGCCAACTGCCGCTCACTGGTGGCGCGGGCGTTGCCCTCGCCGTCATCGTGGCCGTGCTGCTGCTTGGCACAGCAGGCTGCCTCTACGCGCTCAAGCGCCGTCAGAGCAACGCTTCAGCCGCTGCCAGCGCGACCATGACGCTGTAAACAATTGACACAGCTCAACGTCTTCCTGTAGCTAAACCTGCAAATTCAAGAAGGGCTTGGCCACCGGGCATATCCGGCGGCCAAGCCCTTTTATATACTCAACTAATCAGTCCGACCTCATCGGCCGCCAAGCATGCCTTCATCCACACAACTCGCGTCGCACTAAAATTGATAGCTCTTGGGCGTTTCCACACAATGCGTCCATTTATAAGTACTTTTTTAATTGTCTTATACAAAAGTTATTAATTATTCATAAATATATAATATTCACGTGTTTATATATCGCTTATATTTTTAAACATTCTCGCCATTTTTACCTATTTACAATTTTCTCAAATATCTGTCCAACCATTTAATTGAGTTTATCCCAATCATTAATTTTCAATATTTCGAACGATTGCAGTATTATTATTTAAGTAATTGAATAAATAGTTAATTATACAGAGAGTTTTTAAAGAGTTTATAATCTGCGTAAATGCATATTGAATTTAACTGGAGTATGCACCGCTATGTGACAACAAAAATCCCATCAATCACATTCCAACGGCACACCTAGCAATTCATGAATAGAGGATAGGCATGGTTACAGCAACCAAAGCGGGCGCACACGCAAGCTTGCACTGTCTGCAACGGTCGCCCTGGCCGCCGGCCAGCTTCTACGCACCCAACGCAATTAGCGGCGGACCTCTCGAACCCGAGGCACAGGCGGCCAGCACCGTTACCTTTGTCGATAGGCCATGGCGCAGCACCTACGACACCACCGTGTCCGACACCGGTGCAGACCGCAAGCCACAGGTCTACCAGATGCTGGCCGAGAACAACAAAATCGACGCGCAAAACGACGAACTGCGTATGGACCTTGTGCTGCGCGCGGCCCATGACGAGGTTGACTCCTCGGTCAACATGGGCGGTAACCCCGGAATACACATCATCTACAACTATGACGACGGCTCCGGGCCGCAAAACTCATACGTACCCAACTACGGGCACGCCGTAAACTGCAAAAAGACGCTGAACGGCCCCAAAGGCGGTGTGACCTGGGCCAACAACGGTGAGTACTACATCATCGAGAAGGCCATCGAATCCAGCATATACGACTACCTCACCATCAGCGTGGAAGGCGACATGAACATCCCCAATGAGGCTACAGACACGAGCACCACCTACCCCACCGACATCAATACATCGCTGCCGGCCAATCCGACGGCACAACGCATCGCCAATATGCAGACGAACGTGCAGAGGCGCATACAAGTGGGATGGACCCTCGACACTGCGCATTACAAATTTGACGTCAAGTGTCCTGACCCACCCACCATTGACAGCGTCTCCAACAACATCGACGACAAAGCCATGGGAAACGACCCGAAACAGCTCAAGACCATTAATCCGAGTGATTCCTTCAATCATGCGCTGAGCGACACAAAAACCACGCTCAAAGTCAAAAGCAGGGACGATGCCGACTCTGAAGCCACAATCCATGGCACAGGCAGCGCCACAGTCAACGGCCCAGCTCCAAGCTGGGACGTAACCAATGTTGCGGCGGGTGCCACAGCGTCCTATACCTGCACATATTCCGGATCCGCAACCCAATGGTTCCACGATAATGCCGCAGCAAGCGCCGCAAGATTCGATTTTACGGCCAAAATTGCTGACAACATGACCTCCTCAGGCAACACCCTGCCCAACCAGCTCGTCGACTTTTGGGCTCCGCAGACCGGCTTGGCCACCACCGTGAGCGTCAAACAGGACGGTGCAAAAGGCAAAATGACATCGGCCTTGCAAGGGGGCAGTCTTTGGCTGGTCATCACCGCTCTTGCAGCCATATTTCCAGCGCTTGGCATGACCGTCATGCGCAGCAGGCAGAACCGAGGCCGCCATGCAATCTGATAATCTTGGCAGCACGACTGCGCACGTCTTCCCTCGATGTAGGCCCAGACCTCCGACGAGCCGCTCATCGGCGTAAATCGCCAGAAGTTGGTGTTATATGCATCTTTTCAAAACAACAAATAAAGAATAGAACAAGGAGTAATCCAGATGAGCAACACAAGAAGACTCAGCAGGATGGCCGGGCTGGCCGTGGCTGCAGCCACGCTGCTGGCGGTCGCGCCCTTGGGCGTTGCCAGTGCAGATCCCGTCAACATCGACATGTCGGCCCCCGGCAACATAGAGACCATCACCATCACCACCGATGCGGCAACGGGCACGGGCACGGCAAAGATCGACGGACACTCGTTCAAAGCCGTGCGTATCGGTAACTACCAGAACGCCACCGGCACCGTCAATAGCGGCGACCCGAAGAACTCCACGCTCTCCAACGTGGCCGTCACCACCGTCGACGGCACCAACAGCGTGCTGACCGGAGCCGAAGCCGCCATGCGCGCCACCGGCGCCTCAGCGGATCAGGCCTACACCGGCAATCCGGTGGGCCAGGTGGCAGCGGACTACCTTGGCTATGCTTCCAGCAGCACCACGAACACCGACACAACCTCCGGAAAGGCCCCTTACGACGGCACACTGCGTAGCTTCGTCACCTCGCTGGTCAAGCAGAGTGACTTCCAAACAGCACTGGGCAACGCCACCGCATATAAGGCCTCCAACGGCACCGCCACCATTACCGGCCTGACCCCAGGCATCTACGTGGTCGAGGACGTCACCACCGCGCGCGGCAAGACGGACGGCCCCAAAAACGCCATCCCTATGCTGCTGGGCACGGCCATTACCATCCCCGCTACGAACGGTGGAGTGGACACCGTCTACAACAATATCGACGGCAAGCCCTTAGGCACCGTCAGTATGAAGGCCGACAGCCCATCGGTCACCAAGACCATGGGCACCGTCAACAAGCCATCCATCGGCTCATACATTCCCTACACGCTGACCACCACAGTACCGCTGGCAACCGGTTTCAACCGCTACCTGTTCACCACGACCGACAACCACTACCTGTTCACCATGACCGATCAGCCGAGCGCCGGCCTGAAGTTCGTCACGGGCACCATCAATGGCACGGACTACACGCCCGTCGTCAAGGCGAATGGCACCACGCTGACCGCAGGCACCGACTACCAGGTCACCACTGCATCCAAGGCCGACGGCGACACCACGTACGTGCTTTTCGACCTCTCCAAGTACGCCAAGAACACCGCACACTACGGCGAGAAAATCACCGTGGACTACCATATGCAGATCAGCAGCAACGCCAACGCCGAGACCAACCTCTCCAACGGCGTGGTGCTCAGCTACTCCAGCGACCCTGCCGACCCGCCGCTCACCGACAAGCCGGTGCCCGACACCGACGGCGTTCCGAAGGACAACGGCAACGATGGAGACTGCGCCGCTGGCCAGACCACACCTTGCGGCGACAACAACGAGACAATCACCAACAACGACAAGGTGCCTTCAACAGGCGGCGACAACAACGAGGGAAAGATCTACATCAAGCACTTCAACCTTCGGAGCAAAGCCAAGTCCGATGACACCCTCCTGCCCGGAGCCACCTTCACCGTCACCGAGAAGACCGGTACGCAGGCAAACGAGCCCATCAAGTTCATCAAGCAGTCCGATGGATTCACCTACAAGAAGGCCGCCGACCAGAACGACACCAATGCAACCAGCACCCTCACCGTGCCCTCCGATGCCAACAAGGGCAAGCTGCAAGTCGACGGTCTGGCCGAGTCCGACACCTACACCGTTGAGGAGACTGCCGCGCCTACCGGCTACAACGGCACCTTCAAGCCCTCATTCGACGTGACGACAGCCACCGGTGATGCCAACACCTACACCAACACTGGCGACACTTGGGGCCTCGTCACCAAGCACACCGCTGCCACCGACGCCGACAGCGCACCGATTGTGGTCTACGCCGTCAACGGCATCAGCCAGCTGCCCCTCACCGGCGGCGCGGGTGCCATCCTCGGCGTGGTCGTCGCCGTGCTGCTGCTCGGCACAGCCGGCTGCCTCTACGCGCTCAAGCGCCGTGAAAGCAGCGCCGCATCAGCCAATGCGGTCGCAACGCTGTAAGTGATGGTTGAATGTTCAGTGACGGCCTATAGCCACTAACTATCCGATCACTACAAAAGCGGGTCACCGGAACCATCCGGTGACCCGCTTTTTGCATGCCTCGGCGCTCACAGCAAAGCCAGCGAGAGCAGCACACCCATGATGGTGAGCACTGCGCGCCACCGCAATTGACGAGGTTGGCCACCTTATTGCCTTAGAGGCCTTGACCCAGAACTGGACACCTGCCGCCGAATTCGCCCCGAGCAGATTTCAGAAAAGGCCCTCGCTCCCAAAATGAAAAATCAAGCTGCAAAACAAAGCTTTCAGGCGACATCCAGATGGTGGAACTGTTAAATCCATTGAAACTAACGCGGTTCGAATTTAAAAGAATTGTGAGCCATTCCATGCAATTTGCTGTTATTCATATGGCTAAATACGCAATACGCCTATACAAGCATACTTCATGCAACGCTCCGACAGTGCAAATTGTGTACACTGGCGCAATCCGGAGTTATCTCAACTTGCCAAATTTGTCTTTAAGACGGCCGAAAACGGACTGCCGCTTGCGGATTTGGCTAGGCAGGATTGGGCAGCTGGCGCACACCAGCGACTTTGGGTCGGGGTTGCAGCCCTCACCGGTGACACAATTGCAGCTCGTCAAGTCGTACACGGTGAGACGGCCCTGGGCTCGCAGCCGCTCGACGATGAGGTCAATGAGCTCCAACGGCTGTCCAAGACTCTGCGCAGCCATGCGCGGAGTCTGGCCATGCGTGACCGCATCGAGCACCTGGTCGGATAGGGATGCATCGGCCGGCGCTTGATCGGCGCCTCTCGATGTGTCGGCGTGCGTGAGGTCAAAGGATGCGTTGTCGGGCGTGAGACAAACGGCTTGCGGCGCGGCGGTCGACAATGCCCGAGCGATCTTCGGTGATGCGGCCTGCGACCGCGTCGTCTTGCCGTGCAATGCTGTGCGACGGAACCCGTTATCCACGCTCATGCCGGCACCTCATAGCAACCGCCCGACCTGGAACACCGCCACGGCAAGCACATACGCCATCACCAGCCCCGTGGCCACGGATTGCAATGCAATTTTGCCTCCATATTGCCGCTTCATCTCCGCCACCGTGGCCAAACACGGTGTGTACGCCAACACAAAAATCATAAACGCCGCCGCGGCAGCCGAAGGATGGCCGTGGCTGGAAACCACGAAACTATCGTGCAGATGGCTGCCAAGGCTGCCCTGCCCTTGCTGCTGCTCGGTCTGATTGTCCGCATTGCCCAGCTGGTAGCTCTGAGAAAGCGAACTGACCAGCACCTCCTTGGCCACGAAACCGGTGACGAGAGCCGCGGAGGCGTGCCAATCATTGAAGCCAGCGGGCTCGAAGACGGGCGCGATGGCCCCGGAGACCCTGCCGTACAGCGAGTCCTCCACGTTGTCCACATGGCCGAACGTATTCGTGCCCGCGGCCCCGGCGGAAAGCGGGATGGCGGAGGCGAACCATACGATGATGAGCATGGTGATGATCACCGAGCTGGCACCGGTGATGAACGACCAGAGCCGCAGAGCCACAGACTTGAACAGCTGAATCATGCGCGGCATCTGATAGGGCGGCAGCTCCATGGCGAACGGCTGGACCTCCAAGTCCTTGAACTGCGTGTGGCGCAAAGCGAAGCCGACCACCAAAATGATGACGATGGAGCTTACGTACATGAGGAAAATGGCCAAACCGGCATACTGCTTGAAGAATGCATACGCCAACACAATATAGACGCTCAGGCGTGCGCTGCAGGAAGTGAACGGAATCAGCAATCCGGTCATGAGGCGTTGGCGCGAATCCGGCAGCGTGCGGGTTGAGGCCAGGGCCGGAAGGTTGCAGCCAAAGCCGACCACCAGCGGCAGGAAGGCCCGGCCGTCGAGCCCGATCATGCGCATGGCCCGGTCCATCACGAATGCGGCACGAGCCAGGTAACCCGAGTCTTCCAGAAGCGAAAGAATGATGAACATGATGCCCATCGGCGGAATGAACGTGCACACCGTGATGGCACCGTTGAGCAGTCCGTCAACCACCAACGAGTACAGCCAGCCGTCGAGGCTCGCCTTGCCGCCGACCACGGTGAAGACCCAGCTGATGCCGGTGGTGCACCAGCCCCTCAACGTCACGTCGAACCAGTCCTGCAGCGGACCGGCGAGCGTGGTTGTGGCCTCGAACACGAGGAACATAGTGGCAAGGAACACCACAAGGCCGACAACGGGGTGGAGAAGAATGCGGTCGAGCTTGTCGGAAAACGTGACGGCATCCCCGGCTTGCTCGTTGCCTTCGTTCAGATCGCGCAGTTTTGAGGCTATCCAATTGAATCGTTCATCAGAGGAAGCCTCAACCCACTGCGCCACTTCCTTACCGCCAGCTTTACGAGGCGGGATCGGATTGCTGGTCACGGCATTCACGGCAGCGATGGCGCGAACGGTCCTTCCGTTGCCCGAATGGGTTTCAGTCACTGCGTCAGTTGTTCCAATCGCTTCAGTCTCGCCCAATTTGAGGGCGGCGAGCATCCTGGCGACGACCTTGATCAACTCGTTGGTGCCCTCGCCGCTGCGGCCGTCCACGCGCACGAACGGAATGTTGGGGAATTCCTTGCTCAACCGTTCAATCGAAATGGAGGAATGTTGTTTTTCGGCCAGATCGAGCATGGTGACGGCAACCACAAGCGGAAGCCCCAGGTCCATCAGCTGGCTCATAAGATACAGCGATTTGGAGGGTGAAGTGGCGTTGAATGCAACAATGACCACATCAGGAACCGGGTGATGCGCCCTGCCCATGGCGGCCTCGCTGGCCACCTGCTCATCCGGGCTGATGGCATCGAGGGAAGCCGTGCCTGGGGTGTCGATGAAATCCCAAGTGGTGCCATCGGGGCGGTGCAATTGCCCCTGCTCCACCAGTACGGTGGTTCCCGGGGCGTTCATCACCGAAGCATTGGCGCCTAGGATGGCGTTGAACAGCGTCGACTTACCCACGTTCGGGTTGCCAACAAACACGATTCTAGGATTGGCCTGCCATGAAGTCTCAGACCCCATGTGGCCCATGGAATGAGAGGCACCGCCGTCCATATCCACACTGCAGGAATCCTCCCGGCTCCCGTGGCCACTGTGATGCCTATCCGGCAGAAGCACGGCGAGGCCACGCCTGTGATGATGACCGGATCCATGGCAATCAGCCGGTTCCGGCATGGCGTGGACATCGTTGCCATCGGTAACATCCATCATGCCTGCCCCTGCCCTGCATTCATACAATACCTTCGGTCGCGCGGCTACCAAACATAAGCGTCAAGCCCACGACCATCGAAACCTGACAGCGCAATTCCACTAGCCAATCACTATCTTGTCTTGACGAAAATATGACGTGCGGTATCGCCACCCACCGCGATACGCTCACTGCCATGCGCCACGATGCAACCGCCGAACATGGACTTTTGGATGACCCTGACCGACTCGTGCACACGAAATCCAAGCTCACCCAACCTGAACTGGCTGCGGCCCGCAAACTCAAGCCTGCAGATCTCCACATCCGCACCCAGAGGGCAGGTTCGTAACGTTACATCATGCATACCTATGAGCCTACCTACTTACAGGCCGCAAGTAAAGAGTCTGCCGCCAAAAACCTCAGTTTCGACGGCAACAATCTCAGCATCCACCACACGCCAGCACCCCTCACATTCCAAAACAGCCTCAGTGCATTCTCCGCCGAGACATAGCAATCACTCTTCGAGCCGAGCCCCTGCCCTATGGCTGCGAATCAGGCTGTAACCGCCGAAGAGGGCCAGCCAGGTCAGGCCAAGCACCGCCGAGGTGATGGTGTCCTTCGAAAGGAACAAGGTGGCGTATATGAAAACAAAAAATGCGATGGTCAATGTATTGGTCACCTTATATGCAGGCATAAGATAGCCGTCCGGATCAAAATCGTTAGACCGGCGATAACGCTGGTGCGCCACCATCGTGAGAATATAGACAAAGATGATGACGGCGCTGGAGGCAGAGGAGAAGAACACGAACACATTGGAAACCTGAGGGATGGCGTTGATGACGGGCGCCAGCAGGATGAGTGCCGCCGAAACCAGGATGGCGCGAGCCGGGACCTTGTGACTTGAAACCACACCGAATTTACGGATGAATGGCGACGGCGATTCGCCCGCCAACTGCATGAGATGGCGCCCAGTGGAATACAGCAGGGAATTCAACGCCGAGGACGCAGCAGTGATGACCACGAAGAAGACCAAGGCGGAGGCCCATTTGAGGCCAGCGTACTGAAACACCATGATGAACGGCGAGGCGAAGCTGCCATCCTTGTTGGGCTGGAAGGTGCGCCAAGGGACGATGAGCATGATGGCGATGAGCGCGCCCACGTAGAAGATGAGGATGCGACCGATGATCTCGTTGATGGCTTTGGGCAGCACCTTGCGTGGGTTCTTGGTCTCCGAGACCGTAACCCCAACGAACTCGATCATCTCATAGGCAAAGAAGACCATCTGGAAGCTCATGAGGAACGCCATAGGCCCGTTGGGCATGAGAGTCAGGCCGGCGAAGATGTTGTCAAGCCCGGCATGGCCCGCCTTGCCCATGTGATCCATACCCAGCACGCGCACCGCCGGATAATGGTAGTTCACAATGACCATGACAACCCCGGTGACGATGAGGCCGACGATCAGCGTGATCTTGATCATGGAGAACCAGAACTCGGCCTCGCCGAACGCCTTGACCGCGATGAGATTGATGCCGATGAGCGCAGCCAGGAAGCACAGCTCGATGAGCCACTGCCAGCGCTCCAAGTGGAAGCCGAATGTGTCGAAGAACGTGACGAAATAGGTGCCCACCGCCGTGAGCTCTGAAAGCCCCATAAGAATAAGGACAATCCAGTAGGTCCATCCGGCGAAGTGACCCCAGCCGGGGCCCAGGTAGCGGCCGATGAAGTTGATGAACGTGTGCTGGTCCGGGTCGTGGTACATGAGTTCGCCAATGGCACGCATCAGAAGGAACATGATGATCCCCACCAAAATGTAGACGAGGATGATGCTCGGGCCCGTGAGGGCTATCGACTTGCCGGAGCCCAGAAAGAGGCCGGTGCCGATGGTGCCGCCGATGGCAATAAACTGCACATGGCGATTGGAAAGCCCCCGCTCAAGTTCGTTCTTCTTGCCGCCTACGCCATTCTCATTATCGCTACCGCTCATACCCGCCTCCAACAAACCCATTGAATCCGAACAACATACTCATCAATCATTCACGTCAATCATTCATAGACCTTAAGCCATCTCCTACCTTTTCCACGGCCGGATCCGGCAAAGCTGTTTCGAAAACCATAACGCATGGATTCTATTCCCTTTATGTTTCCGACAATATTTACAATCTACATAAGAAAACCTACATATTAGTGGTGTAAAGACGCTAACCCACCACGACGGTTCCGTTGACACCGCACCCACCATATGGAGACACGCCTATTACTCATTTTCGCCGGCAATATGAGTCTGAAGAGAATTTTTGCTCCCAATGACATGCTGATTGCCCCGTTTCCGCACAAATTCCGACTTAAATTCGTCTCTGTTTCGTTCCGTGAGCACTTTTTGCGCGATTTTTGCGAGACTAATTTTGCAATCGTTGGAAATCCACCATTCACGATTTTGATCTTCACCAAAATCCAAGAAAAAGTGCTCACGAAATGAAAACCGAAACCAACCAGTCACCCTCAAAGCAGCAAGAATGGAACCCCAGAGCCCCAAGGGTCCAGCCCAACTCACTGGGCGAAGTCAGTATCCTTAGTCTCACGACTGGTGAGCAGAGCCACGACGCTGCACACAGCCATCATAGCCATATAAAGACCCACGGAGCCAACGCCCCAGTGACTGGCGAGCCAAGTGGCGATGGATGGGGCAAAGACCGCACCAACGGTGGCTGCAAGGTTATAGCCCAGACCAGAGCCGGAGTAACGCACATTCGCCGGGAACAGCTCCAGCAACTCCGCGCCGAGCTGCCCGAATGAAACGCCCATCAGCGCAAAGCCCAAGCATGGGAACAGCATGGTTTCAACGAAATTGCGCTGACCGGAGAACATATGGGGAAAGACAAACGCAAACACCAAGATGGCCGATGAAGCTGCTATATGCTGTTTGCCTGCCCTGCCTTCATCGGTAGGGCCTAAGCTTGAGTTTGCCTATTGGACCGCCGACGGAGACAGGACGATAATTCGTACGACTTGTATATGCAGTGCAATGGAAATCAGTCTGCTCATCTCGGCAGCCTCCTTTCGGCGATTATGAACCGCAAACCGTTCGTTTGCTTGAGCTGTACAATATGCGGTTCCTATGCCCGCCAAACGAACATGCCTACATTGTGGGCATCGTGATAGCTTACCCGCACCTCAAATCGCTGCTGGCATGACTTGCCAGAACCATCTTGAGTGGCTTCTTTGGGCCAAATACAGAAAAATTGGTGGGGCCAAGATTACTTATCTTGGCCCCACCAATTAACTGGTCAACCTTCTTTCCACAGCATTTCCCATGGCACCTAAAGTAGCTGAAAGCCTTGAGCCCGCCCCACGACATGCCATACGGCTGAGCTTAAGAATTCAACCAAATTCGTCTTGCCTGGCCAACGTGAGGGATGCGGCCCAAGCTGCTTCCAGGCTTCGGACGAACTTCAGATGGTTCAATGTCATTAACAATCCGACTGGCTACCACCTCGCTTCAGGAACGCCGCGAGTAGGAGTGCCACACCGGCCAGCACGACAGCTGCGAGCGCAATCCACACCACGGAATTACCGGTGGAGCTCAGCCTGCCGCCGTTGTGCTTGGCCACGTCAACGGAGTTCGAAACAACTGGTGTGCCCGGCTGACCCGGAGCGCCAGGCACACCTGGCTGACCCGATTGACCCGGCGTGCCCGGCTGACCCGGCGTGCCCGGCTGCACATGCACCAGAGCGCCCATTGCGGTCTCCAGATTTGTCTGGCTCAGCTCCACGTCATACAGCGAGGCGGATGCATCGGCATCGACGGTCTTGGCCCTGCTCAATGCACTGGCCAGCACGCCCCAGCTCACCGGTGTATAGTCAGCCTGATTGAGCGCCTCAGCCGAACTGATATCACTCTCGAGATCTGACTTATCGACGAGCACCTTCGCCGGCTGCACCTCACGATTGGTGGTCACTCGAAGTTCAGCAGCCGAGGCATACGTGTTTGCGGGGCTGCCGGCAGTCTGCGTGGCGGTGATGCGCACGGCGGTGACATTCTCCACAGGCTGGTCGAACACGACCCGCTGCCAATCGACATTCGTGGTGAACGTGCCGTCGGTGACCACACGCTGGCTCGGAGTCACGCTTTGTGGACCAACAGAAGCACTACGCATCTGACCGTCGGCAGTGGCCACGTCAATGTTGAACTTTGTGATCCTACCATTCGTGCCGTTTGGCCGAGGAAGATAGCGCAGGCCCGTGATGGTGGTCGGCTCAGCGAGGTTGAACTGATACCAGGCATTACCGGCAGTGACCTCATCGGTGCCCCATTTGGTGTGCCAATACGTGGTCTGGTCCCCATCCTGGGCAAATTCAATGGGGCCTTCCTTGCCACCGCTGGACGACGGCTGCGCACTACCCGCCTCAACGGTGTAGCCAGCGCCGTTGTCGTAGGCCACGTCGAAGGCATCGGTGTCGGCATCGACCGGAGCGTTCTGCATGTACTCATCGAGACTCACCAACAGGGCGTACGCCTGAGCATAGCTGCCGGCATCCGCTCCGTCCTTGTTGATCAGCACCTTGGCCTTGGCGAGCGTCTTCTGGAAGAGCTGCCAGTCACCGGCACTGAACCGGGAGTCTTCGGAGGCATACTTGTCGCCGACTTCCTTGAGCTTGGCCTCAGCCTCGGCCTTGGTGTGGGAACCTGAATCGACACGCTTCACGGAGAGGTTGTCGAGCACGAAGTCCTTGTAGCCACCGAAGTCCTGGGCGCTGCCTGTGGATCCTTGCAGGTCGGGCTCTTTGTCTGTGGACGAGATGCCGAACCACGAATCACCGCTCGGGGACCCGGTCACCGTGAACTTCGCATGGGCCGTAGTGCCAAGCGCCTTACCCAACGGTGTGAGGGTGTTGCGAGAGCCGTAGACCCCGTCTCCGGTGGTGAAGGCGTAGATGCCGTCGGAGCCTGACTGGTAGTCGAAAGAGACCTCGTACTTCTGACCGGGCTCCAGACGCACCGTCTGGGGAATGGTCTGATAGACCAGGTAGTTGTAATCGGCAAGGCCATTGACCTTCACCGACCACTTGCCGCCGAGTACGTCATCCATCTTCTTGACATCCCAGCCGGCCTGCGTATAGGGCGCGTGCAGCTCTGAAAGGTGGGTGCGGTTATCCTCCACGCCCTCCAAGCCTGACTCCACAAACGGCCACATTCCCTGAGCGTTATGTTCGAAGTCGTTGTCGAGCTCCTTCAGGCTACCATCCTTCTCGAGGGAAAGACCATCGTAGCTGTTCTCCAGGATGCGCACGTCGTCGAAGTAGGCGTGGTCCGCAGCGTTGCCCGTGCCGCTCTGGGAGAGCGTGACGCGGGTCTCGCCGCTTGCCGGGGCCACGAACCAGACGTACATATTCTGGAACATACTCATGCCGTTTTCGGTCTTGGTGTCGGTGTTGTGGGCATATGCCTTCACATAGTTCTGCGCTATGCTCTGGTTGGTGTAGTTGCTGGCCAGCGTCTTGCCGTCGTTGCTGACGGTGATTGACGCCCTGCCGCCGCCACGCTTGTCGACGCCTGCGTAGAGCGCGTAGCGCGTGCCCGGGGTGAGGTCGGTAATCTTCTGCGAGGCGCTCGCTGCGCCGGAAAGGCGAAGCATGGCATTGTTGGTTCCTACAATCTCAGCCTTGCCATTGCCCTTTGCGGGAATGGTGGTATTCCAGTTCTTGGCGAGGGTGTTCTGCCCGCCATTGAAACCGGCATCGACCACATGCATGCCTGTGCTCCAATTGACCTGCATCGGCTTCTGCTCGCCCTGATAGACAACATACGGAGTCTCAGCCAGAGCGTTGAGCGCCACTTTCCCACCAGTAACGGGAACCGACTGCATTTCCGTCTTGCCTTGATCGGTAAGCTTGTAGACCACCACATTGGAGAGGTTCGACCAACCGCTGGGCAGCGTCCAGGTAGTCCTGCCACCCTTGGCATTCCAATGATACAGCCGCTGATTCGCAGCCTTCTCCTTTTTTCCTGTCTTCACATTCCAGATCCAAGGAAGCAGATACGCCTCATCACCCTGCGAGCTGCCGTCGCCGGCCTTCACCGCACCATTGGAAACCACTTGCCCATTGAAGGTGATAGTGCGCTGGCGATAATCAGTAGAGGCAGCATCATTACTCTTGCGGGAAACGACCACAGTGTTGCCATCGTCGTCCTTCAACACAATCTGTTCGTTGCCGCCATTCGTAGCGGGGTCTTGCATTGAGGATGCATCAAGTGGGCTGTTCACCCAACGCTGCACCTTGAAATGCTGTAGGAACTTGGTTGAGACATCATGGCTATAAAGGTTGTCGATGTAGTCGGCATAGTCGTTGCGGCCCTGCCAGCCCTCGAAATCCTTCATGCTGTACCCGCCGAGCAACGGCGCGTTCGCCGCGCCGCCATAAGACGGATAGTCGCCGTCCCAACTGTCCTTCTGATGATTGCGCAGGAAACGCATCACCTGGGAGTTCTCGCCCTTAAGCCCACTGCCGCCGTAAGTCAAATCCGCAGCCCAGTGCTGGAAGGTGGAGTCATACTCATTGGCAGCACCCCATTCGTTGGCCATGCGCCAACCGCGGCTATTGATCTCCTTGGAGAGCCTGCGGGTCTGCCAGGAATCATCAGAACCGCCCGTCTGGTTGCCCCAGATGTCAACGTAGACAAAATCGAGATTGTTGCCCACCTTGTTCTTCAAATCCTGGAAGCGATCGGCACGGCCATGGTTCAGATCATAGATGCTGTCGATGGCGACTGCTTGATCAAGCCAGTTCCAGCCATAATGCAGCGATCCATCAGGATTGCGGCGCACCAGGTCATTGCTAAATGCCTTGGCCTCCGGGTACATCTCGCCGGCGTTGACGTGCACACCGAATCGAGCGCCATAATCCGCACCCTTCTTCAGCAATGTGTTCATATCCTTCGCGCCGCCGATTCGCTGGCCTATGTCGCCATAATCAGGATGGCCTGAATCATGCCCCTCATTGGCGTAGCCCTTGAGCAACACTGACTGACCGAGACCGTCGGTATTGAGAGCCACCTTCTTCACGTTGTCGAGCGTGGTGAGGAACGGGTTCTGCGCCTGCGAACCGAAGTTCATGGCGATGCGGTAGGCAACAAGCTCGGGGACTTCCTCGGACTTCACTGGATTGTTCATAATCGAGCGATAGGCCAGAGCGCCATCCTCCCAATTCGTCACACCGTCGTTGTTCTCATCACCGGCGATGGCGACTTTGAGCTTGGGCATCTCAATCTGGTCATCCGTATATGACTTGTTCTTCGAATCCTTGACCACACGATGGTAATACCAAGGAGCGCTTGCCAGCCCCAATGAGGTCTCGCCGTTCAATGCGGTTGTCGATGCCACCACACGCGTGTTCTGCGCACCGCCGGCCACAGCGGCGACCGTGGTGCCGTCATGCTCTGAGTTGCTCCACAGACCGGCGCTCAGCGAGCCGCCGGAAACGAAA
Organism: Bifidobacterium sp. ESL1118; assembly: GCF_058505595.1. NCBI lineage: Bacteria > Bacillati > Actinomycetota > Actinomycetes > Bifidobacteriales > Bifidobacteriaceae > Bifidobacterium > Bifidobacterium sp. ESL1118. Next base: position 90,252 of record NZ_CP196371.1, on the reverse strand, counting down.
CCGTAAATGTAATCCCCTGCATCGGTAATGGCCGTGGTGTCGGTGACGTTGATGGTGGTATCGCCGTTCTTGTTGGTGTCCGAAGACATGCGGGCACCCGTGAACTGGGCACCGGTCTGGTTGGACCGCACAGAAACAAGCGATTGGCCAGGGAAGGAGACCGTCTGGATAGGATAGGTCTTCTCGTCGAGGTTGTTGACGATCTTCGTGACTTCAAGGCTCAAGGTGTTGGCCTTGACGTTCACGTCAACCGTGAGCTGTGCATCGATGTGCTTGGAAACGTCCTTGACGCGCAGCAAGTAGTGCGCCTGGGTGTCGCTCATCCTGGTGAATGCCACATCATGGCCGCCGAGTGTCACATCAGTGCCGTTGACGTTGACAACACGCGCATCAGAGGGCTGGCCATACATCTTCTTGCCGCCCAACTTGGTCATGGTGTAGTCCAGGACCGCAGGAAACGCCTCTTTGACGCGCACGCTCATATCATCGGTCTTCAGCGTCTGAGTCGCCGGCTCAACGGCGTTCGACTTCACCAGCTCGATTGGCGGCACTACAACATTCCCGCCTTGAACAATCACGTCCTGGGTAATCTCATCATATCCGGCTTTCCCAACGCTGATGGTGTACTTCCCATTTCTCAGATCCGTCAGTGTGTATTTGCCTTGGGCATCGGTCTCCACGCTCGTGACTCCGGCGATGCGCACCTTCGCACCGCTAAGCGGACCATTGTTGTCGACGACAGTGCCGCTCACGTTGTAAGTGGATCTGTCGGCCTGCGGAAAGTCCTTGATATACATATCAGTCAATGCCGTACCGTATGTTCCGGCCTTCATTGCCACTGTTCCAGTCAGTGCGGTCATGGAGGCGTAGTCCACATCGAAGGCTTTCTGCCCATCTACCGTCAGCGTGGCCACTGTGCCTGTCCAAGACACCGAAACATCGCTTTCGGTGTTCGCCGCAGGTGCCGAGATGCGGGAACCGGAATAATAGTCGCCTTCGCCGCCAACATACTTCTGCCAGAACCATCCACCAGAATCAAAGCCGATGAACAGGCCATTGCCTGGATCGGCGTAGCCCAGATAAAAGCCGAAACGATTGTTTCCCGCAGCTTGGGGGCTCTTCACCGTGGCATGGAATGACCCGGCATGGGCGAAGTCAAAAGGTGTGCCATACACCGCCACGGCAGGCAGATTCGTGCCTGTGGCGGCATTGCCGTTGCTGCTTGAGGACTTGAAATGTGTCCATCCATCGCTGGATTCCAGTGTCTCTCCTCCTACGGGGTTCTCCATCGTCCAGCCGTTGACCGGATTAAGATCGCGTGGTGCCACAAGAGGCACAGCTCTTGGCTCTGCCGCATCGGCCCGTGAAACTGAGGGCGGCGCAGATGCATGAAGAGGCGCCGATGTATCGGCAAACGCCGTCCCTCCCATAAAACCGAGCGCCAGCAGAGCTGCCAAACTCGCTCGTAACAATGAATCTTTCTTCATTAAAATAGACTCCTCTGCAACTATGCATATAGACGCGTCACCGTGACACGCACTTTTATGATAACACTCTTTATTTTTAAAGTATGGACCAATATCCAATTTTTCAGGCAATAGTAGAGAAAGGATAATAATAAATAGAGAAAATCAATGATTAAGAACACTTTAAGGATAGAATAACCATACACAAACAACTAGATCAACCCGTCCAATATACATTGGACCCACATTGATTCCCTTCATTCCCCTATCACCGACGCGCACCGATTTTACATTTAAAAGAAAGATGGTGTACATTAATTTATGTGCGGTTCTTTACGTAGATGTAGCTCGTAAAGAGAAGTTTTGCGGAGGAATTATGGAGTTCCAACTGCTGCTCCATGAAAGGAATTACGAGGAGGTACGAAGATGAAACTGAATGCAACCATGAAGAAGGCGGTGGCGCTTGTGGGAGCTGCCGCCATGCTCATGTCCGTTGGCGCTTGCGGTGGTTCCAAAAGCGATGCCAATGGCGGCAAGACGGTATTGAAATTCGCCGCGTTTGAGGGCGGTTACGGTTCCGACATCTATAGACAGGTGGTCGCCGCCTATGAAAAGCTGAACCCGGATGTCAAAATCGAGCTGACCACATCCAAGAAGTTGGGCGATGAAATAACACCAGGTATGAAGGCTGGCAAATATCCTGACATCGTCGAAATGGCTCAAGGCAATGAATCTGGACTCGTGGAGACCATGCTCAAAGACCATGCGCTGGAAGATGTCAGCGACGTGCTCAACGAGACGGTTCCCGGCGAGAAAAAGACCGTGAAAGAGAAGCTGGTCAACAACATCATCGGCCTGTACACCAATCCTTACGGTGATTCCAAGACCTACCTGATGCCCATGTACTATGCGCCGTCAGGACTGGTCTACAACAAGACCCTGCTCAAGGAAAACGGCTGGGAGGTTCCCACTAACTGGGATGACTTCTTCAAACTGGGCGATGAGGCGAAGGCCAAGGGCATCTCACTGTTCACCTACTCCACCTCAGGCTACTTCGACGCGTTCTTCAACGCCTTGCTGGCCGATATGGGCGGCGAGGATTACTACAAGGATGTCATGACCTATAAGAAAGACATCTGGAAAGACAGCAGGTCCAAGGAAGCGCTGACACTCGTGCAGAAGCTCGTCACCGAGTACCTAAACCCCGCCACCGTGGGCTATGCCAACGCACAGGACTTCACCAAGAACCAGCAATCCGTGCTCGATGGCAAGTCGCTCTTCATGCCCAACGGCACTTGGATCGTCAACGAGATGAAGGACGCTCCACGCACCAAGGGCTTCGACTGGGGCTTCGCTCCGGTTCCGGCACCCAAGGCAGGCGGCACCCGATACATCAACACAACCATTGAAGGCATCTGGATTCCAGCCAAGGCCAAGAACAAGGAAGCCGCCAAGAAGTTCATGGCTTACATGTACTCCGACAAGGCCGCCGAGATCTTCGCCAAGACCGGTGCGGTACAGCCCATCAAGGGCGCCTCAGACAAAGCGGACAAAACCATGCAGGTATTCTATGACGGTTACAAGGAAGCTGGCGTGAAGGCCATCACCGGTTCCTTCTCCGCCACGGCATCCGTTGAAGGCAAGAACATCAAGGACGACCTCTACACCGCCGTTGATTCCATCGCCTCCAAGCAGAAGAGCCTTGACGCCTGGCAAAAGTCCCTCAACGACACCAGCAATGCACTCAACGCCGCGGCCTCAAAGTAATGGGACGCTTCGCTCAAGTCACTATTAAACAATAACAGCATAAGATTGGCGGGGCTCTGAAGATTTGCAGCCCCGCCAATCTGTTCTCAGTTTCTTCAAGGGGGAGAGGAGATTCCATGTCAAAATCCGCCCGGAAGCCCAAGCGTAAACGCAGCGAACTCGAACATCAGCATTCGGTATTCGGACTGATCTGCGCCGCACCTGCGGTCATTTTATTCGTCATTTTCATGGTGATACCCACCATCAACGTCTTTCGTATGTCCTTATATAAGTCAAGTCCGCTTTCAGACTCCAGCACATTTGTGGGACTGGCCAATTTTCAGACGCTTGCCGGTGATATGAAATTTGTGAAGGCGTGCCAGAACACAGTACTGCTTCTTGTGCTTGTCACAGCCATCACACTGCCGATCTCGATTATCTTCGCGGCAATCCTCACACAGAGCAGGATAGTAGGCGCGAGCTTCCTGCGCTTCGTCATGTATATCCCTTCAGTACTCTCATCTGTGGTTATTGCGGCCATGTTTTCCGCCATCTACGATCAAAAGGATGGCCTGCTCAACGGCACACTTGGCTTTCTTGGCCTCAAAGCGCTACAACGAGTGTGGCTCGGCGACCAGAAGATTGTCATCTATTCCATCGTCTTCGCTATGGTCTGGCAGGCCTTCGGCTATTACATGGTGATGTACATGTCCGCCATGGCCGGCATCGATCAGGAGCTCTACGAGGCTTCTGAGATTGACGGAGCCGGCAAGGTACGACAACTCTTCAGCATCACCATTCCGCTCATCTGGCAGAACATCCGCACCACGCTTACGTTCTTCATCATCAGTTCCGTGAACATGAGCTTCGTGCTCGTTACCGCCATGACGAACGGCGGCCCTGACGGCGCCTCACAGACCGTGCTCGGCTATATGTATAAAACGGCATACGGAGATGCGACATACGGCTACGGCATGGCCATCGGCGTGGTACTCTTCCTCTTCAGCTTCCTGCTCTCCTTGGCGGTCAACCAAACCACCAAGCGCGAAGTCCTGCAATTCTAGGAGATCCGGATCATGACAAGCAAAAAATTCAAACCCGCCAAAAATCGCGGCAACGCCCATGCGTGGACAGTGGGTCGCGCAGTGGGTGAGGTGGTACTCATCCTGGCCTCCCTCACCATTCTCATACCAACCATCTGGGTGTTCTTCGCCTCCTTCAAGCAAAAGAGCGAGTTCTACGGCAACCCTTGGTCCCTTCCGAAAGGCCTATATTGGCAGAACTATGTGACCGCTTTCAGAGATGCCCATTTGGGCAAATACTTTGGCACTTCGGTCATTGTCACCATTCTGGCACTTGTCATCGTGCTCATCGTGGCATTGCCCTGCTCCTACGTGTTGGCTCGCTTCGATTTCCCTGGCAAGAAAATCATCAAGATCGGCATCCAGGCCGGTCTGTTCATCAACGTCAACTACATCGTCGTGCCAATCTTCCTCATGCTCTCCGACGGGGACAAGCTGCTCTACAACCTCTTCCCCAATGGCTTCCTCATCAACAACGTATTCGTACTTGCGTTGGTGTACGCGGCCACATCGTTGCCGTTCACCATTTTTCTGCTACAGGATTTCTTTGTCACGATACCGACCACCTACGAGGAGGCGGCCCTTCTGGACGGCGCCTCGCAATTCACCATCATGACGCGCATCTTCTTCCCCATGGCAGGACCGGCAATCTCGATGTCGATGCTGTTCAACTTCCTGAGCTACTGGAACGACTATATCATCGCTCAGACCCTGATGCCGCCATCGGAAGGCGTGGACAACCGCACAGTGCAAGTGGGCCTGCTCAACCTCATGCAGACGCAGAAGGCGGCGACCGATTACGGCCGTCTCTACGCCGGCATGGTCATCGTCATGGTGCCCGTGCTCATCTTCTACGCACTTGTACAGAAGAAACTGCTTGAAACTTCGAACATGGGAGGCATCAAATGAGTGACAGACTTCGTTCGGCACTGATCATTGCAGTCGAATTGCTGGTTTTCATCGGGTTCATGATACTCACCATCATTGGCCAGCGCGACCTCTCCTGGAAAGGTCTGGGGCTTGAATGCATAGGTCTGGCAGGAGTGGTAGGCGTACTTTGGTACTACAACCACACGCATAAATAATCTCATGACCTATATTTAATTGCAATAGCAATGGGACGGTACCATTTCTCATCGGTATCGTCCCATTGCTATAATGTTTACTATCTTTACATTATAATCAAAATTGACGCAGCGGTCATTCCCCTGTAATGCAAAGATATGCGAAGATGCATACTTCAAAGAAAGAAGGGATTCTATGCATAAAAGTAAAATACTGTCAAGTATTTTTACATTAATTGCAATGATTATGGCGACAGCCACCGCGTTCGCCATGGGGCAACCGGCCTATGCCGCCGACACCAACAACGCTCAGCTTATGCTTAAGCTGGACTTCAACGACGAGCTGAACGATGTCAGCGGTAATGGACATGACGGCCAGGCAAAAATTACACCCGAGTACGTCGACGGCATAGACGGCAAGGCCCTGCACATTACCAACGCCACAAACAGCAGCGCAGCGGTGGCAGAGCAATCGGTAAGATTCGCCAAACAGAATACGCTGAAATTCGGGACAGATAACTTCGCCGTGGCGCTATGGTATAAAACCTCCGTAGGAAACAACAACGGCGGAACGATTCTCGGTAACAAAGATTACAGCTCCGGGAGCAACCAAGGATTCGTACTCGGCAGCTTCCAAGAAAACGTCCGAATCAACCTTGCGAACGGATCGACACGATGCGAGAGCTCAAGAATCGGCAATACGATTGACGGCCAATGGCACTACCTCGTTGCCGATTATGCACGTGACAGCAACCTCGATGTCTATCGTGACGGTGAACTCACTTCCACTACAAGCCTCGCCCCATTAGCCGGTGTAAGCGCCGACGCAGGAGACGTAATTCTTGGAGCCGACAGTAATGGCGCATATGGCTTGGAAGACTCCGCCATCGACAATCTCGCCATCTATCGCGGCACTCTCAGCCCTGAGACAATCGCCAACGCATATCAGCAATATACGATAGGCAAATCCAGGAATGAACTTACAGATGAGATAGCGAAGGCACAAGCCATGCTCACCACCCACCCCGAGGCCAGTACGGCCAAACGCGACCAACTCAGCCAGGCAATCGCCAAGGCACAGTCATCGTCAGGAGACTCCATCGATGCGGTTGAACGGCACATACGTGACCTGAAACTCATGGAGGAGGAACTGCTGACGCCGAAGGCCAACCCTGACATCACCTTCGATGTGCTTTCAGATATCCACCTTTCCAGCGTGCAAAGCAAGAATGACCTCAAAAAAGCTCTTGGAGACATAGCCGTCCTCAATCCCGATTCCTCCGCATTGCTGTTTGGCGGTGACAATTCAGACAACGGCTCCGAAAGCCAAGTACACGATTTCTTCAAAACATTAAAGGAAGGCAAAGGCACCAAAGTGCCAATCGTGGCATTAGGCAATCATGATGTACGGTGGAACGGGCACCCAAGCAATCCACAAAAAGGCCTGCAAGACCCCACCACGGCCCCTGGAGGAACCACACCTGTATTCCAGCGTTACTTCAAATATAACCGGCAATACATGACGAATTCCAAAACTGGTGCTAACGCTGCAGATAAGGGACAACTCTACTGGGACCAGTGGGTGAAAGGATACCATTTCCTAGTACTTAACACCGAAAAGGACCTCAAAGACCAAGCCGCCATCTCCGACGCCCAAGTACAATGGCTTTCCAGAACCATAGCGGTCGATGCCCAGACCGGCAAGCCGATCTTCCTCATTGTACATCAGACGTTTTCCGGTACAGCCGACCATGTGCCCGAAGACGACATAGGCGGCAGCGAGGGAGGTGTCAACGAGCAGAAGATCAAGGACATCCTCGCCAACTACCCCCAAGCGGTAATCTTCACCGGCCATGTGCACAACGGTGCCGACCTGCTGGACACCTACAATACTCCATTTGGCCATGTAGTGGACATGCCCAGCTTCCACAACACCGACTACGGCAGCGACCTGAGCGAGGGCAACGGCTATCAGGTTAACGTAACCGGCAGCCACGTACAAATCAAGACCCGCAACTACATCGACAACGATTGGGTCAATGAAGGCAAAATGGACTTCAACGTCGATGACGTGGAACCGACATATGCAGTCAAGCGCGCGGAAAAATCCACATACACTGTCACTGCCGGCTCGGTGTATGACAACTATGATCAGGCAAACAAAGAAGGCTCCCTGAGCTATATCGACGACGGCGATAGAAACAGCAATTGGATCTCGCACGCGTATGGCGACGTTTCAAGGGCGTGGGTTGATTTTGCATTTGCAACACCCACAAAGGTCAATGGCATCACATATTTACCCTATATTGGCGGGTATTTCTACACCGGCATCCATCCAGGCTGGTTCAGCACGTCCGACGGCACCATCATGGATTATTGCCTTGAGACCAGCACCGACAATGGCACTTCCTATACCCGCGTCGCCACAGGTTCCATTCAGCCCGGTATGAAAGAAAAACTACTGACTATACCAGAACAGGTCGTCACCAATGTTCGCATCGTTCCACTGAGCGTCTATGGCATGAAGGTCAAAGGCAATAAAACGGGTTACGTTTCCAGCGCCGAAATGCATCCGACACTGAGCGCTTCGGATGAACCGAATAGACCAGACCAGCCAAACAAGCCGAGTCATCCAACTAAACCGAGCCAGCCAACAACGCCTGCCCCCATACCTGACATGAATCAATTGCCGGCAGGCCGGAAAGATAAAATCACATTGGCGGAACGCACCGTACATGCTGGAAGCATTGTTCACATCTACCTTGATCCATCAATTTCAACCGACAAACCGCTGCATGCATTCATCTATTCCGAACCGCAATTATTGTCCGACTCCAATGGGTCCCCCAATATCCCAGCACAGGTTGACGATCAGGGACGCCACTACATCGAAGTTCGAATCCCTAATCGATATTCCGGAAAACATATTCTCAGTGTCACCGATTATATGAATTCCGTGCTCGGCTGGACGCGAGTCAAGGTAATCGGCGCCAGCGCTCCAGACACGAAACCAGGCGAGACACCGATCAGTCGTTCTCCTTCAGGTAATGAACAGAATCTGGCCCAAACAGGCACCGATGGAGCATCCATCCTTATGATCGCATGCTTCTGCCTGCTTATGGCCGGATACATACTCTCCATGCGTCGCATCGACCACTGAGCCATGATGGAACATTCATAAGCCGATAAGAACATGTGTCTGAATAACCAATATGCGAATAGTGTTCAGACACGTATTCTTTGCACCATATTACTTACTATCTCTAATTAATTTATGTATTTAACAAGACGGAATACATAAAACACGCAAACCTAGCTATTGGACATACTTTTACTGAGAGTTTCTCTGAGTTCCATATCTTCGATGCTATATAATGTAAACTAACATAACTTTTAAAAAAGAAAGGATAAGGATGTCCGAAGGACTATTCACACTTCCGGCGGAGGAGAACTTCGCGGCCAAGACCAAGGAACTGGCGGAGCTTTGGGGAGCGGATGCCATTCGCAACTCCGACGGCACGCATCTGGACGACGAGGTGAAGGCGCTCGGCAAGAAGATCTACAGCGCCTACTTCCCCGCACGAGGCCACAACGAATGGGCCAAACTGCACATGGACGAGACCCCAATGGTCTACCTGCTGAGCCAGCGCGTGCTCGCCGAGGGCAAGACTGGCACAGTGGAGATTCCGTTCATGCAGACCTTCTACAGCGAGCAACTGCAGCCAAATTACGATGCCGATCCGAAACGATACTGGGAAGTCACCGACCGCACCACCGGAGCAGTCGTTCCAGCCGAGCAATGGAGTACGAACCGCGAGCGCAACGTGGTGAGCGTGCACGGTGCGGCAGCGTTCCACGAATACACGGTCACCTTTCTGGCCTCCATCATCTGGGACCCGGTGGAGATGTACAATCACATCACCAACAACTGGGGCGACCGCGAGCACGCCATCCCCATGGACGTGTATCAGCCGGCCACGCGCGACTACATCATGAAGGCCTACGGTGACTGGCTCAAGTCCAACCCCGAGGTGGATGTGGTGCGCCTGACCACCTTCTTCTACCAGTTCACACTCATCTTCAACTCGCAAAAACGCGAGAAGATCGTGGATTGGTTCGGCTGCGCCTGCACCGTCTCCCCAGCCGCACTCGACGGGTTCGAACAGGAATACGGCTACCGCATGCGCCCGGAGGACTTCGTCACCGAGGGAGGCTACAACTCCACCTTCCGCCAGCCTACCAAGGCCTTACGAGATTGGCTCGAATTCGTGATGCACACCGTGCGCGGCAACGTCAAGCGCATGGTTTCCATGACCCACGAGGCCGGCAAGGAAGCCATGATGTTCCTAGGCGACCAGTGGATCGGCACGGAGCCATACGTGGACGGGTTCGAAGACCTCGGCCTTGACGCGGTGGTGGGCTCGGTGGGCGACGGCACCACCACGCGCATGATCGCCGACATCAAAGGCGTGAAGTATACGGAAGGCCGCTTCCTGCCATACTTCTTCCCCGACACGTTCCACGAGGGCAACGACCCCAGCATCGAGGCCTGGAGCAACTGGCGCAAGGCCCGTCGCGCCATTCTGCGCAGCCCGCTGAACCGGATGGGCTACGGCGGCTATCTCTCGCTTGCGGCCAAGTTCCCCAAGTTCGTGGATTCGGTGACGCAGATTGCCGACGAGTTCCGCGACCTGACGGCCAAAACAGGCGGGAAAGGCGCTGCTGGAGTGCTCAATGTGGCGGTGCTCAACGCCTGGGGGCACCAGCGCTCGTGGATGGCCTACACGGTGGCCCATGCCAAGCCCTACCCGCAGACCCGCTCCTACTACGGTGTGCTTGAGGCGCTCTCGGGCATGCGGGTCAACGTGCGGTTCATCAGCTTCGATGACGTAATCTCGCACGGTGTTGACGGCGACATCGACGTCATCATCTCCGGCGGTCAGGCCGGCACAGCCTTCAGCGGCGGCGAGGTGTGGAAGAATGCCCGACTCGTCACCGCATTGCGCGCTTGGGTGCGCGGCGGCGGCGCCCTGGTGGGGCTCGGGGAACCCAGCGCCGTTGCCTGGCAGGGGCGCTACTTCCAGCTGGCGGACGTGTTCGGCGTGGACGAAGAGACGGGCCAGACGCTGTCGGTCGACAAATACTTCCCAGCCATGACGCAGGGGCATTTCATCACTTCGGATGCACCGGAGCGCGTCACCGCAGAGGCCTTGGCGCAGGGGCAGCCGGAGGACTTCGGTGGCACGGTCTACGCCACTCCTCGCGCTTTGAGCGGCATCGGCTACGATTTCGGAGAGCCCGTAACCGGCACCTACCCCATCGACGAGAATGTTCAACTGCTTTCGGCGGCGGATGGCCGTGTGCAACTGGCGGCGAACCAGTACGGGGCCGGGCGCGGCGTGTACCTTTCCGGCCTGCCGTACTCCGGTGAGAACGCACGGCTGCTGGAGCGGATTCTGTTCTATGCCGCCGGCCGCGAGGCCGACTATGCCGCCTACAGCTCCACCAATTCCGAGTGCGAGACCGCCGCATTCCCCGAAACCGGGTGGCTGTGCGTGGTCAACAACACCGACCAGCCGCAGAGCACCGATGTGGCACTGCCCGGCAGCGGAGATAGTAGCGCGACGGCAAGCGCTGACGACGACACCTTGACGCTCCACGTCGACCTTGCTCCTAGCGGCATTGCGTGGCAGAAGCTGTAAGATGACTGACCTCTTAGTAGAAGTTTCCGAATCGCACCCACAACAGCTCGTAATACGACATCATGTGTACGGTTCGGCCGTCATCCCGTCATTTACGACCGAACCGTACGCACTATATCGGGTTCCGTTCCCAAGTGTGTACGATCCAGACGATCATTGGCCACCGCATGACCAAGCCGTACCCACTTACGCCGCAAACACAACTAAGTGGGTACAATCCAGACAGTAATTGACCACTTCTTGACCGAAATATACCCACTGACGTAATGAGTACGGAATTATGGGGATATTCCAGACAAGAATCGGCCGTTATGCGGCTGAAACGTACCCATTCCCTCTGCCCGATGATGCAAGGGGATACGATGCGGTCAAATATGAAGCGACGATTCATGGCAGACGCAGCGATTCCCGTTCACAGTGGACTTTCCCAATGAAAACTTGGAGACTCAAAATAAAGAATGGCATAATTCCGCCCTTTCCAAGTTCTGTCTCCACAAAAATCCCAGAAAAAGTCTCCCTCTGAACGAAAATAACGCTGATAATCGCCCCCATAAACACCCGAGCAGCCCTGCATACGTTGGAGGTTACGCAGTGCACCGCCCCAATCGCTCCACAAACCCTCAAGCCGCCCATCTGCCTGAATGGAATGCGCTCTATGGTGCGCAATCGCTCCATGAGCGCACGAGCCGTCCCTTGCATCAAAACGACCACAACCCCATAGCGCCATCCAAAATCACCACCATTCACTCAGTTTCATTCAGTGGGTACTTTCGATGGAACATTGCCGCCGAACCAAACAACTCAACGTTGGAATTCCGCCATTCTTATATTTGCCTTTCACTCACTATGCCCAAAAGCACCCACTGAATACCAATCGACCTCGACCCAAAATCCTGCGTTCCAGACCTCACTGACGCCAAATAACCCCACACTGCGCCCCATAGGCACAATCAACCCGGCATCCACCCTCAAGACCTGCAATCTAACGGCATGTTACCTCCGCGTAATCAAGGTTTTAACTGCTCGTAATCTGGCGTAACCGCAGCGACTCACGCAAAGGGTTTCATATATCCTAACGTGCCGGTTACGGCTCGGATAGGGGAAGCGAAGGGAAAGCAATGAATAGCGGAAACGCAGCGTGGATGCTTGTGGCGGCATCGTTGGTATTTCTGATGACACCTGCAGTGGCATTCTTCTATGGAGGCATGGTGAGACGCAAGGCCGTGCTCAACATGCTGATGCTCTCGGCCGGCGCACTGGCCATTGGGTCCATCGTGTGGGCGTTCTGGGGCTGGTCCATCGCATACGCAGGCAAGGATATCGGCGGTATTTTCGGCGACCCGGCAACGGGCTTCTTGCTGAAGGATTCCATGAAAGTTGGGCACGATGGAGCGTTCACTTCGACCGCTCTGAACGCCAATGGCCACTACCCGGTGACAATAGACGTGGCCTTCCAAATGGCCTTCGCCATGATCTGCGTGGCACTCATCACAGGCGCCCTGGCCGAGCGCATCAAATACAGCACCTGGTTGGTGTTCGTTGTGCTGTGGATCACCTTCGATTATGCGCCTATGGCCCACATGGTGTGGAACGGCGGGCTCCTTTCTCCCACGGGAGCCATTTCAAAGGCGATTGGGGCCGCAGCACACGATTTCGCCGGAGGCACCGTCATCCACATCAACGCGGCTGTGGCAGCGCTCGTCATTGTGCTCATCATCGGCAAGCGCAAGGGCTTCGGCACCACGGCGACCCGACCACACAACGTGCCGTTCGTCATGCTGGGTGCCTTCCTGCTGTGGTTCGGCTGGTTCGGTTTCAATGCCGGCTCGGCCTTCGCCGCCAACGGCACCGCTGGGTACGCCTGGGTGAGCACCTCAGTGGCAGCAGGTGCGGCAATGCTCTCGTGGGGATTCACGGAGCGCCTTCGCAACGGCCACTTTACAGCTCTCGGCGCAGCCTCCGGCATGGTGGCTGGTTTGGTTGCCATCACGCCCGCAGCAGACGTGGTTTCGCCGCTATGGGCCATGGTGATCGGCGCAGTTGCAGGAGTGCTGACCTGCTTGGCATGCGGATTGAAGTTCCGCTTCGGCTACGACGATTCGCTCGACGTGGTGGGCGTACACGGAGTGGGCGGCTTCACGGGCACTGTGCTCGTCGGGTTGTTCGGCGCCGGAACCGGTCTCTTTACAGGTGGATCCTGGAGGCAACTGGCGGTGCAAATCGTGGTGGCACTGGTAGCTATCGTCTATTCGGCTGTAGTGACCTTTGCTATTGCGTTTGCATTGCAGAAGACGCTCGGTTGGAGGGTGAGCTCCGATGATGAAGAGCTGGGCGTGGATCTGTCCGATCAGGGCGAAAGCGCCTACGACGTGCTCGCCTCGGCCATGTCGTTGGTCAACGTTGGGCAATAGGGACAATACAAGGAGCAGAATCATGAAACTCATTACAGCCATCATTCGCCCACAACAATTCGGCGACGTACGGCAGGCACTGGAACACAAAGGCATCAACGGACTCACCGTCAGCGACGTGGCCGGCTATGGCTGCCAGCGTGGGTATTCGGAGGTTTACCGGGGCGTCAAGCAAACCACGCAACTGGTGCAGAAGACCCGAATCGACCTCGTGGTCACAGACGCCGAGGCAGCCGGGGTGGTGGACACCATCGTCAACGCCGCGCACACCGGCAGTGTGGGTGACGGCAAGGTCTGGGTGCTGCCCATCGACTCCGTAACCCGCGTACGCACCGGCGAGCAGGACACCGAGGCGTTGTAGTCCAAACCTAAATCGGTGGTTATAGAGGCGATAAGCATCGCCAGACCATAAATCGGCGCATTTTCATCCCAAAATGAGTCTGGGAAATTTGGGTAGGGAGATTTTCTCGGTATTGGTCCGCTATGGAAAATAGAAACATTGGAAATCCGCCATTCCTATTTTCCGCGACATGACTATACCGAGAAAATCTCCCTACCTAAATTCAAATGGCGTTTATTTGACACGTAAGTGGTTCGCAGACAACGACATCGTTCTGCTTGTAATTGCCAGTGAGAATCAATCACACGCGGTGACGAACCCAAATCCACACCGTTCTCGCAAGCCACGCTTCATCCGCTCAAAGGAGACTTTTCAAAGCAGATACCCCTATAAAAATAGAAACATTGAAATTCTGCCATTCCTATTTCAACATCATGAAGTATTCTCCAGAAAAGACCCCCTCTGACCGAAAAGTCCAGAACAGTCACAGCCATCACACCGCATCGTATCTGAAATGAACATTCATAATGCACAGTAAAAAACCAAAACCTCAACGATTCTGAGGTGATTGTGGAGCTAGCCGGATTCGAACCGGCGACCCTCTGCTTGCAAAGCAGATGCGCTACCAACTGCGCTATAGCCCCGTGGTGCACATGTTCAAAGCAACATCATATCGCCATCGATTCGCGTATGAAAAACAAGCAGAGAACACTGCGTGGGCCCAGGAGGACTTGAACCTCCGACCTCATCCTTATCAGGGATGCGCTCTAACCAGCTGAGCTATGGGCCCGCACGTACTAAAACGTACAAGAAAATATACTAACAGCCGATGCAGACGAGTCAACTCATGGTGCGTTGCGTGTCGAGCAAATTCCATGATGTGACGCTTCACTTGCGACGAGCAGCACAAAATAACAAATCCAAGTACATAAGTGTTATTTTGAGGCGCACCAACGCCGCGGTCAAACCGCCGAGCGACAATGCTCGTATGCCTTACCGCCACGGAACCAGCCACGCACACGCCGCCAGCGAATCGATCCTCGCGGTGGATGAACTGAGCGTGCGGGTGACGCGCAAGGCCATACGCAACATGTACTTGCGAGTCAAGCCTCCGACCGGGCAGGTAGAGGTGAGCGCGCCCAATCGAATGCCGAGCGAAGACATCGCAAGATTCGTGCAGCTGCGCAGAACGTGGATAGCCAAACAACAGCAACGCATACAGGCGGCTGTGAACAATATGCAGGCCACGAGCCTGGATGCGTTGGCAAACAGCGAAAAGGGCTTCCAGCGCATCCTCGGCCACGAAGAAAAAACCCACCAAAACAGCAACAACCAAGTAGATGGTCCTCGGCAAAGCAGTGATGCCAACACTGTAACTTCAGCATTTTGGACCGACGGGCGTCAACAAGAGGCATCCGCACGCATCAACGCACAACTCCCCTCACTGCTGGACCACTGGGAACCAATCATCGGCCGCGGCCCCTCGCACATCACCTTGCGGTTCATGACCTCGCGCTGGGGCTCATGTACACCCGCCACCGGCCGAATCAGGCTTAATCTCCAACTCGGGCTAATGGACCCGGCGCTCCTGGAATACGTGCTCGTGCACGAAATGACCCATCTCTGGGAGAATGGCCACGGCCCGCAGTTCCAGCGCCGCATGGACGCTTATCTGCCCAATTGGCGGGCACTACGGCGTGAGCTTAACCAGCAAATTGTGTGGCAGCTGTAGGCTTCAGTTCTAACTTTGGAAACCGCTCCACTGGCAATTACTCAGTCATTGCCCAAAAACCGTCTAATATCTGCTTTGAACATCTGTTTAGCGGCAGATCAGCAACCATTCACCCCCTCACAACAGCCATTGCAGAAGCAAAATCGGCATGCACCCCATTCCTCTCCGAGAGTGCATGCCAATCAACAACCACAGCAGCCTCAACTACCGTAAGCTGTCAATACCTACTCATGGTTCTAATGGCCGCTGGTTTCGCCGCCACCGCCGTTGGCATCGCCATTGCCTCCCGGCTGGGAACTGGAAGACGCCGGCTTGCTGCTGATGGTAACGGTTGAGCCCTTGTCTACAGTCGTTCCCTGTCCAGGGTTGATGCCGGTGACAATGTCATTGTCGCCACCTTGCACGCTAGGAGTGAGGCCGACCGACTGGAGAATCTGCTTGGCAGTGCCGACCGTGGTACCGTTGGGCACATCGGGCACCGTGACCTGCGCCTTGCCCAACGAAACGTGCACCGTAACACTTGACCCCTGCGCCACACTGGTGTCGGCCCCGGGATCGGTCTGGAACACCGTTCCCTTGGCGGCATCGTTGTTCTCCTGAACGGTGTTCACCATGAACTTCTGATCCTGCAGCGCCTTGACGGCCTGAGCCTGTGGCTGCCCAATCACATTAGGCACCTTAGTCATGCCGGAGGAAATATAGAGCATCAGCGTGGAACCCTTGGGTGCGGAGCTGCCTGCAGCCGGATCGGTGCGGGTCACCATGTCTTTGGGCACATCGGCGCTGCCCTCGGTCTGTGTGCTCGCAGTCACCTTGAAGCCGGCCTTTTCAAGCTTGGCTCGGGCCTGTTCCTGAGATTCACCTTTCACATCGGGCACAGCCGTTGCCTGAGGCCCTGCAGAGAACCACACCTTCACAGTCGAGCCCTTGACGGCCTTCTTGCCCCCCGCAGGCGACTGCTTGGTGAATGTGCCCGCCGGCTGAGTGGAATCTGTGTCTTGTTCGACCTGCATCTTAAGACCCACGGTTTCCAGTTGTTTACGGGCACGATTCTCCGTGGTGCTCTCGCTGAACGAGGGAACGGTGACAAACTGCGGCTTCTTGGCATGCGTCAGGGCGAACATCACGCCAACCACGGCCAGAACCGCCACCAAACCGCCAATAACAGATGCAATGATGATCTTCTTTTTCTTCTTGGCTTTTGCCGCTTCGGCTTCTTCCGCCCGCGTCTTCACTGCCGTGCCCGCAGTATTGCCCAACGTCCCCGTGGTGGGGTCGTATTCAAGTGGGTTGAACGCCTGGGTGGCCGTCGTCTCCAGAGGATTCATGGCCTCTGTGGCAGCCGTTTCCTCGGCCTGCTTGCGAGCCTGCATATTGGAAAGGTCTGAAAGCGGGTTGAACGCAGCGGCAACAGGCACACCACCATTCATGAAGGTGAGGATGTCGTTACGGAATTCCGCAGCCGTCGAGTATCGATTCTGCCTGTCCTTGGCCATGGCCTTGCCGCAGATCTGGTCCCACATGCGCGGAAGCCCCGGCACCATGGAGCTAGGCGGGGTGGCTACTTCGGAAACGTGCTGGTAGGCGATGGCCACGGCGGAGTCGCCGGTGAACGGCGGCTTGCCGGTGAGCATTTCGTAAAGCACGCAGCCTGCGGAATACAGGTCGCTTCGCATATCGACGGTCTCGCCTCGGGCCTGCTCGGGGGAGAGATACTGCGCAGTGCCGACCACGCCCTGCGACTGGGTCATGGTGGCCACGGAGTCATCCAGGGCCCTGGCAATGCCGAAGTCCATCACCTTGACGATGCCCTGCTCAGAGATCATGATGTTGCCAGGCTTGATGTCGCGGTGGATGATCCCCATGCGGTGCGAGTAGTCAAGCGCCGTGAGCACGCCGAGCATCACCTGTTCGGCGTCGCGCTGGCTCAGGGGCCCGTTCGCCTTGATGATGTCACGCAGGGTCTGGCCTTTGACGTACTCCATGACGAGGTAGGGCACACGTTCGGTGCCGCCGTTGTCGTCCACCAATGTCTCTTCGCCGGAATCGTAGATGTTGACGATGTTGGCATTGTTCATCTGCGCCACGGAATGGGCCTCACGACTGAAGCGACGCAGGAAGATCTCATCATTGGCCAGGTCGCTGCGCATGATCTTGATGGCCACCACACGCCCGAGCCTGGTGTCTTGTGCGATATGCACCTCGGCCATGCCGCCCCTGCCGATAAGTGCACCGAGCTGGTAGCGTCCATTGGCAAGGGATGAAGGCAAATTCACGCTCATAGTTGCTCCTTCTGTGTCTGTTCATCAAGTTCCGGCTGCAGTTGTTGAGACTGAGACTGCTCAGCTTCCGATTGCTGCCCTTCGGCGCCCCTCATCTTCTCAGGGAGCTCAAGCTTTGGCTGTCCGGCATCCGTCTGCACACCTGACTCGTCTTGCAGATCTCCAGCAACAACCGAATGCTCAGTAGACCGCCGCGGCCTCCCTACACCGCCAGGCATGCTCACCACCCGCCGGGGAACGCGTCCACCACGGGTGCGAATGACGTTGTTCTCCAGTTCGGTGCGCTGGTCGAGCAAACGTCGCTCGATGCGCGCCAACGTACTCGAAACCACGAGCGCATTCTTCGGTCTGTCACGTGGATCTTTTTCAAGCATGCACATCACAAATTGCCGAAGCTGCAAATCGATGAAATCAGGCAATGGCGGCACTGCATCATTGACATGCGCCGCAGCGATGTCAACCGGCGTGGCACCTGTAAACGGCCTATGGCCACACAGCCCTTCATATGCCACCACGCCCAAGGAGTAGATGTCGGACTGCGCAGTGGCCTGCTCACCCTGCGCCTGCTCCGGAGAAATATACTGGGCCGTGCCCACCACCATTCCGTCCTGCGTGATCTGCACCTGATTGGTGGAGTGCGAGACGCCGAAATCGGTGATCTTCACCTCACCGTCGGTCGAAACCATGATGTTTCCCGGCTTCACATCGCGATGAACCACACCATGAGAGTGCGCCACGAACAATCCACGAGCCACCTGAATGAGAATGGGAAGCAATTCCAGAGGGTCCATCGGCCCACGCTGCCTGCGGTACAGATCGGCCAACGAATCGCTCGGCACATACTCCATGATGATGAAACCGATGCCGTCATGCTCATAGTATTCAAACAATGCCGCAATGTTAGGATGCGCCAAATCGGCAGAGTTATAAGCCTCGCGACGCAACCTGCGCAATTTCGCACCGGTGTCCCTCGTATCGGCGCGCAGAGCCTTCACCGCCACATCGCGGTTCAGCTGCAGGTCGTAACCTTTCCACACCTCTCCCATGCCGCCCTGGGCAAGCCTGCGATCCAAGCGGTAGCGATTGTGGATCAACTGCCCTTCCACAAGTCTCATTTCGCCAACGCCTCCTGCATGATCGACCTCATAATCGGGCCAGCTGCAAAACTGCCCAACAAATCAGTGCCGTGCACCAGCACAGCGACGGCAATCTGCGGATTGTCCGCTGGTGCAAATCCTATCACCCAGCCATCGATGCTTGAATTGCCCACGCCTATCTGAGCCGTTCCGGTCTTGGCCGCCACCTTGATGCCCGGCAAGGAAAGATTCGCATTCTCCTTCGTCACCACCGACTCCATCATGCCGGTCAGCTTATTGGCCACATCGCCCGACATCACATTCACCTTCGCCTCAGGGCGGGTCTGAGAGATCGTTGATAGGTCACTGGCCCGCACTTTGTCAACGAGCGTGGGCTTCATCATCGTACCGCCGTTGGCCACGGTCGCGGCCACCAATGCGTTCTGCAGCACCGTGGACTGCACGTCGCCCTGGCCTATGGAGGCCAATGCCAATTTGTCGTTGGCTGGACTGGTTGGAAACTTCGAGGCCACGGTCCGCATCGGCATGCCCGTCGCGTTCGTGCCGTCAATCGTAACCGGCGAACCATAGCCGAACTTCTTGGCCTGCGCCGCAATCGCATTGCCGCCGAGCGACACCCCCAGCTGGGCGAACGCCGTATTCGACGAATAGGCCAAGGCGTCTTCGAAGGAGATATGGCCATCGACGCCCTCGGCTCCAGGCGTTGCGTTCGTAAGCTGCGTGTTGGTGCCGGGCAATGTATAGGAGGAGCCTGCGGGTATGACGGTATCAGGCTGGTATTTACCCGATGAAAGTGCCGCCGTGGCCACAATGGTCTTAAACGTGGACCCAGGCGGGTAGAGCTGGGAGGTGGCACGGTTGACCATGGGGCTTGAATCCCCGGAGGTCAGCGCCGCATAGTTCTTGTTGACCTCGGCGCCGTTATGCCCAGCCAACTGATTCGGGTCATAACTAGGCGAGTTGGCCATGGCCAGTATTCTCCCGGTTTTGGGCTCGATGGCCACGACCGCACCCTCCTTACCCGTGCTCAACAAGCCGTTATATGCTATTTTCTGCATCTCCGGATCAATCGATGTCTCGATGGTCGCACCGTTGTTCTTGCTACCGTCCACCGTGCTCTTGAGCTTTTTCCAGAACATGTTGCTCGACTCGTCCGTAAGTGGCTTATTGCGCGAGGCTTCAATACCGCGATCGGCGGCCTGGTTGATGGAGAAGTAGCCGGTGACCGGAGCATAGAGCGGGCCGTCTGTATAGATACGCTGATACGCAAAGTTGTCGTTCACCGGGGTCGACTTGGCGATCACGGTGCCGTCCGAGGCAAGAATGGGGCCTCGAGGCGCACCCACCGAAAGTTCGTATGCACGCATGTTTCGAGGGTCTGAATTGTATTTATCAGACATAATCACTGATGACCAGGAACTCGAGAAAGCGATGATGACAAACAACACAAGCACCACCGCAAACAGCTGCCGCAAGTACTTATTCATCGTTTTCACCTCCTTGCTCTCCGGCCGGTGCCGACTGAACGGTTCGAGTCTGCGGTTGCACGGCTGAATCGGACGCCGGCGGCGTGAAAGCCGATTCTACTGGCGCCGACGGAACCGACGTTGCCTGAACCCCACCAACTGGAACCGACGATGACTGACGCGGCTTTGATTCAAGAATCTGCGTGCCCATGCCATCTTCAGATGAGGCGCCAGCCAATAGCCCATCCGCCTTGAGCTGGCCACGGTCGATGGCCTCGGTTTTCATATTCTGCGAACCGGTGGAAGGCGAACCGACGCGCCCAGCCAATGGCGCCGATGAATCTGCAGCCTCGGCAGAGCCCACCAAGCCGGCATTGCCACCTGACCGATGAACTTTTTTCTCCGTTTCCTCACGGCCTTTGGCCGCCGCACGGTTGTTCATGGCCAACAACGCCTCATACTGCATGGTCGCAGAAAGTTCGTCATCTTGAGCCGGTCTATTGGCATCGTTGGAAATGATGATGATCAATGCCGCCAACAGATAATTCGCCAGTAAGGAGGAGCCACCTGACGCCATGAACGGCATGGTGAGGCCGGTCATGGGAATCACCCGCGTCAGGCCGCCGACCACGGTGAAAATCTGAAAAGCCATCGTAAACGCCAAGCCCGAGGCCAAAAGCTTGCCGAACCCGTCCTTGATCTTCATGGCAGTGATAAAACCCGAGGCAATGATGGCCAGGTACAGCATGAGAATGGCCAGCATGCCGGCCAGCCCCAACTCTTCACCGAGCGATGCATAGATGAAGTCCGAATTGGCGAGGGGGGTCTTGTATGGGCTACCCTGCCCCACGCCGGTGCCGGCTACGCCCCCTGCGGCCATGCCGAAGAGACCGGTGACCAGCTGGTAGGAACTGCCGTATTTACGCCCGTACACGGCTGGATCGAACGCATGCAACCAACCATCCACTCGATAGCCCACATGGGCAAACGCCTTCGCGGCGAACACGGCAGCCGCGGCAAAGGCCACACCGCCGATGACCAACCAGTTCTTGCGGCCAGTGGCAACGTAAAGCATCGAAACGAAGAGGGCAAAGAACATCAGGGATGTTCCCAAATCCCTTTGCACCACGAGCACTCCGATGGACACCACCCAGACCACGGCTATAGGGCCTAGATCCTTGATACGTGGAAGCTGCATGCCGAGAATCTTCTTGCCACCCACCGCCAACTGGTCGCGATGCCCAAACAGATATGCCGCAAAGAAGAACGCCAGAAACAGTTTGGCAAACTCTCCTGGCTGAAACGTATGACTGCCGATGCCGATCCATATGCGAGCGCCCCCAATGGTGCGCCCGATACCGGGAATCATGGGCGAAAGCAGCAGCACAAGGCCGATGGCCATATTAAGGTAGGAAAAACGACGAAGCACACGGTAGTTGCGTAGCAGCACAACGAGAACGCATGTCAGAACAAGGGCAAGACACACCCAGATAAGTTGCTGGTAACCCACATCGCCTCGAGGCTTCGACGCATTGTCTATACGGACAATCATCATCGTTCCTATGGCGGTGAGCATGACCACGCAAGGCAGTATGGTCTGGTTGGCGTACGGCTGGAAGATGAGCAGCAAAGCCCACAGCACCACGAACAACACAGCAGTGACCAACAGAATGACGATATATCTGACCGGAACATACCCCAACGTTCGCTCGAACATCTGAAAGAAAATCAACGCACTGAGTGCGAACGAGAACAGTAGCAACGAAATCTGACGCAAACGGGTGACTATCATGACTGAGCCCCCTTGCCTGCGGAGCTGGTGCCACTGGAGCCATTCGAATTCCCCAAGTTGGCCTTGGCTTTGGAATCCTTCGCCTTGTCGCGGTTTTGTTTGGCCAGGTCACGTTTGATGACCCGAATCCCCTCACGGGCGTCAGATAAGGATTCCTCACTCACCCCCTGCGTGATCTTGTCATTCAAATCCTGGGAAAGTTCAGCAACGTCGATATTTGTTGTTTCCACAGGGCGAGAAAGACTCAATCCGAATAGATTCGTGTTGACCCCTTGATATATGGCCACCACTCCCTCGGATTCGCCGATGTAATACTGGCTGCGAGTCCACTGATACCCCGCAGATAGACCCAATACAGCCAGCAAGACAGCCAGCAGCACGATTGCGATCTTTGCCAAGCGTTTGCGCATCTTACGCTTGCCGACCACACGTGTCTTGCTCTGTTTTTCATGCTCGATGAACGCAGCGACCTCAGGGTCATGCGGATCAGACGAGAGACGACCGTCCCGCTTTTTGACCACCGGAATCTCGCTGGTGTCCAGATCGCCTTTGTCCTCCTCGCCCATGGCAGCCGGCAACGCCACTATAGGCTCATCGGAAGGCTCTCCACCAGCCTGATTGACAGAACCGGATTGTTCGCCGGCTTCGTCAGGGGACCCCGAAGGAGCCGCAGCCCGTACGAGCGAGGGAGCCGCAATCACCTGTTTGCCTACATTGTCGGCGATGACATCGAGGCCAGAAGTGGCGGCTCCACCAACCACTGGAATCTGATGGTCAAGCTGCAGAGCCGCAGTGGCATCGGCGATGACCGCCGTGACGTTGTCAGTGCTGCCCGCCTTCAACGCCATGGAGACCAATCGCCGAGCACACTCCTGCTGGTCGGAAACGGCTGCCAGCACATCCTCGATCGTGGCATCGTCCAACACCCCGCACAAACCATCGGAGCAAAGCAGCCAGCGATCGCCCGGATATGCCCTAGAGATTGAGATGTCGGGCGTGGGGTCAATGTCGAAATCTCCAAGCACCCGCATCACCACGTTGCGCTGGGGGTGGCTGCGGGCCTCGCTTTCGTTGATGCGGCCAGAATCCACCAAATGCTGAACGTAGCTGTGATCGTGGGTCATCCTGCGTAATCGGTCATCGCGCAGCATATACGCCCTGGAATCGCCTATATGAGCGCACACCCAGTGATCGTCGACCAACACCACGGCTGAAAGTGTGGTGCCCATGCCAGCCAGGCTCCGGTCGTATTGCGCAGTGGCAACAATGGAATCGTGGGCGTTCTTAACGGACTTTTGCAGCGCAGAGGCAACAGAGAGAATCTCATTGCCGTCGTCATGGGCACCACGATTGGCAGCGCCATCATCGGCGCCATCGTTCGTGTCTCCCAAGCCCTTTTGCGTGGCACCCTGAGTTGCCGGCGCCGGCTCGCCATGCACTACATCCGCATCGGCGGCGCCATCACCTGGATCATCACCCGATTTCTCCAAATGAGCCAACGATTTGATGGCAATCGTAGAGGCGGTATCGCCTCCGGCATGGCCGCCCATGCCGTCGCATACGGCCGCCAGCCGCTCCCCTGCAAACGATGAATCCTGGTTGTTGCTACGCACCGTGCCCACGTCAGAGACAGTGGTGGAGTATAGAAACAGGTGTCCAGCTGAACTCTTCGGCCCAGCCTCTTGTTGCTCCCCTTGACGCTCAGCCTGCGCAGATTTCACACCCGATTGATCTTGAGTTGACGTATCGCCCAATCGCATCACCTCAACTCAATCGTGGTGGAGCCGATGCGCACCGGAACTCCAGCCTGCAACGTCACGGGGTTGGAGATGCGGTGATGATCGACAACGGTGCCATTGGTGGAATTCAAATCCTCAATGGCCCAAGCTTGGGAAACCGGGTCCAAGTAGACGCGAGCGTGGTGGGAGGAGACGAACTCATCATCAAGCACCACGGTGTTGGAGGAGGAGCGACCCAAGGTGATGGTGGTTGACCCCTTCAACGGAACGGAGGCGCCGGCGGCTGGGCCGTCGAGAACGGTGAGCAACGTAGGTGCCGCGCTGTGCATACCACCTGACGGCCTATGCCTTCCGGCCACCAATGGCGAAGCCGCAGGGGCGGGAGCCTTTGCCGCTTTCTGCGCCTTACGGTCACGCATATGATGGCCAAAGGACTTATGGGGACTTAAGGTTTCGATGTCTTTATATAACGAGTGCACAACAAAGTAGACCATGACCCAGAGCAAAATCAAAAAGGCGTACCTGAATATGGTGAATGTCAAATCAGTCATTACGCTTCTTGCCCCCAATCATTTTGTGTACATCCTATATCTCTTCCACGGCGCGCAGGCTCTAACGCCGGCGTTATAACACTACTACAGATCGGTTCGGCTCACCTCATACCCACACTCACGGCCAGCGCCCAACGATTTCCCCCCAACCTTAGGCGTGGCCAAGCATCGCTCAGGCATCTTCCTGGGAAGACGCCCAATACATGATGCGCGTACGGCCAATGGTGATGGTGTTGCCATCCACCAACGTGGCCGCCGGCACTTGATGGCCTTCCACATACGTGCCGTTCGTGCTGCCGAGGTCCCGGGCCACCACGCCGGCATCGGTAATGTCGATCTCCAAGTGGTTGCGGGAGATGCCCGGGTCGTCGATGACGATGTCACAACCTGAGCCGCGGCCAATCACCGTCTTGGGCTTGGTGAGCAGGTACTGGCTGCCGTTGATCTCCAGCACCGGGCTGTCTTGAGCCTGGTCCTCCACCGTGACTGGCACGGCGTTGCCCTGCACGGATTCGGAGGTAACGTTGAAGTTGCCGGCACTCAGGTCAAGATCTTCCTCAAAGATCACCACCACGGGGCCCACGAAGGCATAATGCTGGCTTTTGGCATACTTCGTAAGATTTTCGGCCAGTTCATCCGCGAGTGTGGCGCTGCCCCACTCCTCGATGCGATCGAAATCGGGGGTGCTCAGCTTGATGCGGTACTCGTTGGGTGCCACGGTGCGGTCTTGCCCAACGGGCATGGCCTCGGCGTCAATCTCATGCTCAAGAGCGCTGGAAAGGTCAACCGGTTTCAGGTCCTTCGAACCGAACTTCGAAAAAACGCCATTCACCGCCCCTTCTATGCCATGCTCAAATTTATCGAGTACACCCATAGTGGCTCCTAACTGTCAATTACGCCATTTATCTTACGCTGAGCCTCTAACAGCGGCGACAAAACCCATTGGATGGCCAAAAGGCACAAATCACGGTCGCTCGCAATTTTCCTCTACCAAAAGCGACATCCAACGTCGCAAAACGTAGGAAGCAGCCTGATATATTCCGCGCTGCCGCTCGCACAAAACAACCAGTGGGCAGCGGCCAACAGACAAAATGTACAACTCTACATACCGATTTGCACGAAACGTCCGATGACTGTGAGAATCCGCGCAATCACGCGCAAATCAGATTCCTATGTCATGATTATCTGAGTTTCTATGTCATGATTTGCAGGTAAGCTATGTCAGTGATTGCGGAACTCCTATGTCATGATTTGCGAAGTTCCTATGTCATGATTTGCACGGTGCATCTTTTATTCGTGAATAGGAGCTAGCAATGATTCCACGCAGCTTGGTGACACAGATGAAGCAGATTGCCTCCTGGTTCCCCGTTGTCTCGGTCACGGGCCCACGTCAAAGCGGCAAATCCACACTGATCCGCAGCGCGTTCAATGATTACGAGTATGTCAATCTCGAGAACCCCGGCACGCGGCAACTAGCCGAAAACGATCCAGTCGGCTTCATCAATACGCGGCCCGGCAAGCTCATCATTGACGAAGCACAGTACATCCCGGAACTTTTCTCCATGGTCCAGGTGGCATCTGACGAACGAGGCACGACGGGGCAATATGTGCTTTCAGGCTCGCAGAATTTCCTGATGCTCAAGAACATCACCCAGTCGCTCGCCGGCCGCGTCGGCCTCCTACGGCTGCTGCCTCTCTCCTTCAGCGAAGCACAGCAGACAGATATCGCGCCGAACGTCGATGAGTTCATGTTCGTTGGAGGCTATCCGCGGCCCTATGACGTCGGTATGCTCAATGCAATGAGGCCTGGCGTCGCCGGGACGGCAGGCAATGGCGGCGGCATAGGGACTGATGCTGCTCAAACCGCTGATCCAACGATAGCAGTCGGCAGAGCGCTCAGCATATATTTCAACAGCTACGTTCGCACATACATTGAGCGGGATGTGCAAGGATACCTTGACGTGCGCGACGCATCCGCATTCCTCAACCTCCTGCAGCTCTGCGCACAGAACTCGGGCAACCTTGTCAACTACACCGCCATGGCGGACAGCCTGAGCATCAGTTTCAGAACCGTGAAATCATGGCTTTCCATCCTGGAATCCAGTTACATCACTTTCGAGCTGCCGCCATACCACAAGAACCTCGGCAAACGCATCACCAAAACGCCGAAACTCTACTTCTACGACACCGGCCTGCTCTGCTATCTGCTCGGCATCCATAGCCTGAGCGCGCTACTGCGTCATCCGATGCTCGGTGCCGTGTTCGAGAATCTCATTGTCGCAGAAACAGCTAAGAACCACTACAACTTGGGTGAACAGCCAGAGCTTTATTTCTATCGTGACAGTTCGCAACGCGAGGTGGACCTGCTCGATTTCACCGACCAAGCGAACCCGTCAATGGCCGAGATCAAATCCTCGCAGACCTATCACGGCAAGTATGGAAAGACCCTTGTCGATATCGGTGACACCCTAGGCGTTCCATCTGAGCGCCGCAGTGTTATTTATCGCGGCGAACCCGGATACGGCAAACAATTCCGAGTGGTTCCCGCCTCAGATTATTTGAGGTTTGAGCAGTAGACGAAACCTATGGTTCGGCTTTAATACCGGCCGCGCAAATCAGCAGGCAACTGCATCAGGAGGTCTGCCCGCGTGAGGTAGACAGGCATTTCAGGGATGACCGAATCCGGCAAGAAAGCGCCCCAGGCGCGTTGGCAGAGTTGAACGAGCAGATTGCCGTCAGTAAGCTGCACACCCACTTGAGCGCCATAAGTGGTGGCATCCGGCGTGAACGAACTGGTCGTGACGACCATCATTTTCTCAGCCCTTGTCACTGCGTTGGCACCTTGTAACTTCTGAATCACCGGTCGGCCGATGTGATGATTGCGGGCATAACATTTACATTCCACAATAGTTCTGATTCCGCTGGCTTCGGTAAGCAGGATGTCAAAACCACCGTCACGCACAGGTGGGGTGACTTGGGCGTTGCGATATCCCAACGCACGAAATAAATCTGCGCAGAACTTTTCGAAATCAGTGGGCTGCTGTTGGAACTGGGCGATGATGTTGTCAATGGAATTGGCATTGCGCCTTGATTGTTTTCTGCGTGCGTTCAGCTGCCGCTTATGCTGTTCCTCACGGCAATACCCAATAGTCACCCCGTGAGCGCGAAAATCATTGACGAAGTCATAGAATGCAAAGGGATTCTTACCGACGAATTCCCAACGTCCGAGTCTCAAAACACTTTCTGGCTCTATGACGGTCCAATCCTTGCTCCGCCCGTCGTGGTTTCCATCGCGTTTGCGAGCCAACCAGCGCGGATACCGCAACCGAAACGAACCGATCGATTGCTCGGATTCCGAACGCTTCACAACAATGAAATCGGGAACCTCGACACCATATTGTTGCTTGACTTGTGACTTATGGACACGAAGTACAATAGCGCGAACCAGCCAACACACTATTTTGAACAAGATGATGGCAACTACCACGACAAGGATGACACCTACAATACCGACAGCAATGGGAACGTATTGCTGCAAATTGTCATCGTCGAATAATGCTGGTAATTCGTCCATAATTTCTCACCCTTTTACGATGAGCGCTTCCAAACGCACGACTTTGGCAAGTATAACTTTACAGGTAAGAATGTAATGTATTGTTTTGGCTGATTTACAGGCAAAACACAACTACTAACGGACGAAATGTACGACTTGGCGCAGCTGCTCGCACGAAATATCCAGTGACTTCATATCAGCGATTTAAAAGTACGACCGTATGTGCAAATCCGCACGGAGCTTTCATTGAAAGGTAAACCGTAAAATTCAAACCGAAATCAAGTTTCTATGTCATGACTTGCAGAGTCTCTATGTCAGTGATTGCGAAAGTCCTATGTCATGATTTGCACGGTACCTTGTATTGCGCCCATTGCTGAGTCTTCGACTTGCTCCCACTTTCATAAGTCTACGCGGTAACACTCCTGTGCCTGATTGCGAGAGCCCGGGTAGCGGCTGCAGGTCCTTGCGGGAGACGCCTTCGAACAAAGGCACAACGATGTTTGTCTGCTCAACGGCGATCCCGTGAGGGGCAACCCGGCAAAGCACGATTTTGCAACGCCTCTTCACCACTGCCGTTACCTGTTTTCCCAGCTTCATTCGGTATGTTCAACTGCTTTAGCTATTGCAATCGATAGTGCCACATCACGCCAGCCCACATTTGAAGTTGTCACCATTTTAGATGACAACGTGCAGAACAACGACCTCCAATGGCTTAGAGCGGCACATTATAAAAATATTTCGGAATCATGCATTCTCCGCCACATCATCAAGCCCGCTGTGCCACAATGGAACCATGAACCTGAAGAACGATTTGCTCACCGACCGACCGCTGGGGGCGCCGTTAAGCGCTGACTCTGGGCGCACAACGCGAGTGCTGTTGCTGGGAAGCGGGGAGCTCGGGCGCGAAATGGCTATCGAACTGATGCGGCTCGGGGCGTGGGTGTGCGCCGCAGACAGCTACGAGGGAGCCCCTGCGGCTCAAGTGGCGCATGAATGCCGTGTGCTGGACATGAGCAATGCTGCGGAACTTCACGAACTGATCGATGAAGTGAAACCCGATATCGTCATCCCCGAGGTGGAGGCTATCGCCACTTCCGTGCTGGCGGATGTTGCTTCGGCAAGCTACGGGCAAACACCGGGGCAGCCCGTACCGGCGGGCCATAGTGTGCAAACGATGTGCAAAACGGTGCCATTGGCCCAAAGCAGGCAGAAAGGTCAGGAAGGGATTGCGACACCTGCAAGGCACGGCGTGCAGGTGTCGCCCAGCTCAGGCATTGCAGCGATGTGCATGGACCGTGAGAAACTGCGGGTCTTCGCGCACGAGACGCTCGGCCTGCCCACCACTCCGTATCGGTTCGCCGGCTCGCTTTCGGAGCTCAAGGCCGGGGCAGCTGCGGTCGGATTCCCTTGCGTGGTCAAACCAATCATGAGTTCGTCGGGGCACGGGCAGAGCGTGGTACGCAGCAAGGAAGAGCTCGAAGCGGCCTGGAACGAAGCGCAGAGCGGACGGCGCGCGTCACGGGCCGGCGAGGTCTCACGCGTCATCGTGGAAGCGTTGGCACCGCTGACGGCAGAGTTGACGGTCATCACCGTGAGCTCATGCGCCGGAGTTGTTACGTGCGAGCCCATCGGCCAGCGACAGGAACACGGCGACTATAGGGAATCCTGGCAACCAGCGTATCGCGACTCTATCTCTCACGGCAGCGCAACAACCGCACCAGCCGTGCCAGCCGCAACCACCACAACAATCGCAACATCATCAGCCGCATCAACCACAACAGCCACAGCACCAGCCAACGATGCGCTTAACAGTGCAGCCACAGTACACAAACCAACCGATGATGCCAAATCCATTGGCTTCCAGGCATCAGCAACACCGACATCAGCGGTGCCAACTACATCAGCAACACCGACATCAGCGGTATCAACTTCATCAGCAGCGTCTACGTCATTGACCTCATCACTGCTGCCAACACCGATGAACCCGTCTCATTGCGAAAAGAAGGTAACTCCATCAACCTTGCCGGCCCATGCTGCCAAATTCGGCGGCGTCCAGGCATCAGCGGCATCGGCATCGGCATCGGCGAATGTACCGGATACGGAAGTCTTAGATACGAGAGTTCTGACCGAGGCCCGTCGAATGGCGAAAACACTGGTCGAGGGCATGGTGCGTAAGGCGCAGACGGAGGGCGAACTCGGCTGGGGAGTGTACGGCGTGGAACTGTTCGTGTTGCCTGACGGCTCGTTGCTCTTCAACGAAGTTTCGCCGCGGCCTCACGACACCGGCATGGTGACCATGATTTCGCAACACTTGAGTGAGTTCGCACTGCAGGCCCGCGCCGTACTCGGACTGCCAGTGACGCAAGAGCATGTGGCGCTGGCACTGCCAACTGGCGCAGTGGCCGCAAGCCATGCTGTAGTCGTTGAAGGCAATGGGGAGGCGACGTTCAGCAACATCGACGAGGCGTTGGCCGAGCCCGGTACTGATCTGCGCATCTTCTCCAAGCCACGCGTTGAGGGTCATCGTCGGATGGCCGTAGCGCTGGCAATCGGCGCCGATGAAGCTCAGGCTCGCGCCAAAGCGAAGCACGTGGCAACGGGTCTGCGCATCAGTGTGAGATAGGCAGAAACCAACGAACTTCTCCCGCTGAGACCGCCACACGCTAATCATCAAGATGTCATAAAACGTCAACAAACATAATTCATGCGGCAAATAATGACGCTAGACGGCATTATTTGCCGTTATCTCCAATGAAAGCGGTAAATAGTGCCGTTAAATGTCATTATTTACCGCACTTCCGTGTTCAGACTACACACGATGCCATTATCTGGCACTATTTGCCGGTGTGTTGATGAATGCCGACAGATAGTGCTGAATAATGGCACTATCTGTCGGCGTTGAATGAAAGTGCGACAAATTGTGCCATCGTTCGACACATTATGTCATCAATCGAATCAGGCGCAATACATAGTGTCATTTTCTGGCATTAATTGCCGCAGATTAGAATAAGCACTACAAAAACCGTCACTTTGCGTCGCTAACTGCGGGAACCAACGGAGGCGCAACCACCAAGAGGCCGAAAGTCGAACCACTTAGAGTCTAACCGCCTTCAGAAAGAAAGCACTTCCACCTTGCCGGTGGTAAGTATGTAGCGAGCGCCCACAATGGAGACCTGGCTGGAAGCCAGCGCCTGACGGATCACCTCGGAACGATCTACCAAAGCCTCGATGGTGCGCGCAATGTGAACGCGCTCGAAATCAGCTGTGTCGTCGAGCTCAGCCTCTCGCGCCTGTTGCACGCTGGCGCCCACCGACCTCACCACGATGGAGTCTGAAAGCCCAATGAGCCTGTCCAACTCGTCGAACCGCTCTTCGACCTCCACGAATTCGTCACCTAGCCCAGCTGCCATCTCGTCAAGCGCCTCGACCGCCGAAGCCACAGCGCCGCAATGCTCGTGGCCGAGCACCACCAGCAGGCACACGCCCAGTTGCTCAATCGCGTATTCGAGTGAGGCCACCACCGCGTCGTCAAGTATCTCGCCGGCGGTTCGGATGGAGAAGATATCACCAAACCCTTGGTCAAAAATCAGTTCAGGCGCCACGCGAGAATCCGAACACGAGAGTACTGCCGAGCGCGGATGCTGACCATTGACCAACCGTAATCGCACCGCCTCGGATTGATGCGGATGTATGGCTTTACCCGCAGCAAACCGTTCATTACCTTCCAGCAACTGGCTCCAAGCGGCCGTGGCGCGAGGCCCCTCAGAACCATTCATATCGGTCGGATTTGCGAAGTTTGACGTGGTGTTGGTTGCCATCATCGGTTCCTTTTAGTAGGCGTGTGCAGACGTATTGCCATCAATCATGCTCCTGCCGCTCTACTATGGCATCAATCACAGCATCACCCCCACTGCGAACTTCAATATTTACTTTTAGGTTATTTACTGTCAGTTATTTATCGTTGGTTCCAGCTACCGTCAAGGCACAGTCGTCGCCTGTGAGCATAAGAGCGCCTGCAGCTACGTCGAACATATATCCCACGAATGCCATCCACCCTCTCCCATCGAATGTGACTAGTAACACACGCAGAGCCTCTAACGTTTTGCATGCGCAATCACTAAGATAAAAGAGGATTGCAACTAGGGATTCCTCAACCGACGTGCATCGATATACACATGAAACGTAAGCGGGAATTCATCAGTACCGTAGAAAGGTAAAGGCAACATCATGACCATGCTTCAACACGAACTGACCGACTTCACGGCCAAGTACTTCCAAAATAACGAAATCAAGGAACTCACCAAGGCCGACGTGCTCGGCCACTGGTCGCTCGTCTTCTTCTATCCCAACGATTTCAGCTTCGTCTGCCCCACCGA
This sequence comes from Bifidobacterium sp. ESL1118, assembly GCF_058505595.1. NCBI lineage: Bacteria > Bacillati > Actinomycetota > Actinomycetes > Bifidobacteriales > Bifidobacteriaceae > Bifidobacterium > Bifidobacterium sp. ESL1118. The sequence goes on along the minus strand of NZ_CP196371.1, from coordinate 57,853 downwards.
ACTGGAGGACCTGGCGGACCACTACGAGGAGTTCAAGAAAGCCGGCTGCGAGATCTACGGCGTCTCCCACGACACCGAGTTCGTGCACAAGGCCTGGCACGAGGCCAACGACAAGATCGCCAAGATCCAGTTCCCGATGGTGGCCGACCCCACCAACCGCCTCTCGCGTGACCTCGACAGCTACGACGAAGTCAACGGCCAGGCCGAGCGCGGCGACTTCATTTTGAGTCCCGAAGGCAAGGTGGTGGCCTATGAGGTCATCTCCTCCAACGTGGGCCGCAACGCCGAAGAGATCCTGCGCCGCGTGCAGGCCTCCCAGTTCGTCTACGAGCACGGCGACGAGGTCTGCCCCGCCAAGTGGACCCCGGGCGACGAGACCATTGAGCCGAGCCTCGACCTCGTGGGCCAGCTCTGATCTGCAAATGCTCTAGGGATTGCAAGCAAGAGGTCGCTGGGCAGGAGGCACAGACCTTCCTCGGCGGCCTCTTGCCATCTGCGCGCATGCGTTCCAGCCCCGCCCCACCAAATCGTCCGAAAAGTACACACTTATGCGTCACCGCCACATATCTGTGCACAGAACGGTCACGGAAACCTCTAATATTGACTGTTCTGTACCCGCTTCCGCTTCAGACACTGCAAAGCGGGTACAGAACAGTCAGCGCAACGCCTCTTGTCTGGCAACAGCGATAACAGCAACAACACCATCAGCGATGGCCAGAGAGCCCATAAGGCAGGCACGCACCAAACCGTTGAAACCGCACATCAATTACGAAACATAAGGACACCAAACAATGAAACAGCAAGACGATCTGTACGACGTAGTGGTCATCGGCGGGGGACCGGCGGGTCTCACTGCTGGCCTTTACCTGGCACGTGCGCGCTACCGTGTGCTCATCCTCGAAAAGGAGGAGTACGGCGGGCAGATCACCATCACCTCAGAAGTGGTGAACTACCCGGGAATCGCATCCACAGACGGACGCAAACTCACCGAGACCATGCGCCAGCAAGCAGAAGACTTCGGGGCCGAGTTCAAAGCCGCCGAAGCCACCGGTCTCGACGTCGACGGCGACATCAAAATCGTGCACACCAACCGCGGCGACATCAAGACCTTCGGCATCCTCATCGCCACCGGCGCCAACCCACGCAAGCTCGGTTTCGAAGGTGAGGCCGAATACGCAGGCCGCGGCATCTCCTACTGCGCCACCTGCGACGGCGAATTCTTCAACGGCAAGGAAGTGCTCGTGGTGGGCGGCGGCTTCTCCGCGGCCGAGGAGTCCGTATTCCTCACCAAGTACGCCAAGAAAGTCACCATTTTGGTGCGCGGCGACGACTTCACCTGCGATGCCTCCGTGGCCTCAGAGGCCAAGAAGGACCCGAAGATCGAAATCCGCTACAACACCGAACTCAAATCTGTTTCGGCAGGCCAGGGCGGGCTTGCCGAAGCCACCATCGTGGACCGGAACACCGGTGAGACCTCAACTTGGAAACCCACACTGAGCGATACGTTCGGCGTCTTCGTCTTTGCCGGCTATGTGCCGCAGACCGACATTTTGAAGGGTGTCGTTGAACTTGACGACCACGGATACGTGGTGACGCACGGTTACCTTGAAACCTCCGTCCCCGGCATCTACGCCGCAGGCGACCTGCGTGAGAAGAACCTGCGCCAAGTGGTCACCGCCGTTTCCGACGGCGCTGTGGCCGCAGTGGAGCTGGAACGCTACGCCAAGGACATGAGCGAGAAAACCGATCTGGTGCCACCTCGACCCACACACTCAGCCTACGAAGAGAAAGAGGCCCAAAAGGCCGCCTCCGCACAACTTGCAGGCACCTCACCCGTACCCGCCATCAGCACTACGACCGGCAATGTGACTGCCAGCTCACCTTCGAAGACATCCGGATTCTTCAACGAAGGCATCGTCAAGCAATTGAACACCGTCTTCAGCCGCATGTACAAGCCGCTTCTGCTGCGCCTATACCTCGACGGCACACCGCTTTCCACGGAGTTGGAGAATTTCATCGGCGAACTGACGTCGCTGAGCAACGGCAAACTTACGAGCGTGGTGGCCTCGGGCGCCCGACTTCGCACCCTGAGCAACTCGGACATCAGCGAAAACCCCGAAATACTCTCGGGCAACGCAGACGCAGACCCGACAGTCATCCTAGAGAACAGGCACGAGGACGAGAACGATAGGACGAAGTTCAACCCAGTGGACGCCCTGCCGACCGCCCGCCCCTGCGTCGAAATCTGCCATCTCGGCGAAAACGGCGAGATAACGTCCACCGGCATGGCTTTCCACGGCGTGCCCAGCGGCCACGAATTCAACTCGTTCGTGCTCGGCCTCTACAACGCGGCCGGCCCCGGCCAGTCTGTCGACAACAACAGTGCCGCGCGCATCGACGGCATTACCGCAAAGACCGACATTATGATTCTGGTCTCGCTGACCTGCACCATGTGCCCCACCACCGTACTCTCCGCCCAACGCATCGCCGCCGGCAACCCCAACGTGCGCGCCGAAGCCTACGACATTTCGCACTTCCCGGAGCTGCAGAGCCAATACAACGCCATGAGCGTGCCTTGCATCGTGATCAACAAGATCGACGATGAAGGTAACAGGACGAGCCGGAAAGTGGAGTTCGGCAAGAAAACCGTCCCCCAGATGCTCGACCTCATCGAACAGGCCTGAATACAAGCTGCAGCTTTTCACCGGATACGCTGAAGTGCCCGGCGAAAAGCGCAAAACCGAAAACCCTTGGCTTTGGTGCAACTGTCTACAAGCAATCGCACCGAAGAACCCTGCCATCTCAGAGATGCACTGCAATAGGGCTTTGTGCCTCAATCGAAATTTTTAATATACAAATTCGCAGTATTAGTCGAGCGAATAACTTCATTACGTGTTATAAATTATATATAGTGTAAATAAACGATTAATTACCGTTTGTTACCCTTATATCCTATAATTAATTGAATATTTACGATACGAAATGCTATATAGGTCAGAACTGTGTATAACGTTTTCCTGAAAAATTGAGGGGCCGAGGAGCAGCAATGATAAGGATACAAAGAGAGCAAAGAGCACGAAAGGGACAGAAGATCATAGTCAGGCTTGCCTCCGCCGTCGCCACCTCCGCCATGCTGCTCTCCACGGGATTCACAGCCATGGGCGGCCAGCCCCAGGTGGGAGAAAACGAGCCGTCCCCCAATGAGGCAAGTACGGCTGCCAGCAAGAAAACAGCTCAGTATGCAGCCAAGGTGGCGAAGCCGACGAAGCCAAAGCGGGCCAACGACAAGGCACTACGCAGCGCAGCCACATTAGGCAGCGGAGACCCATCATTCGCGCCGAGTGACGCTACAGATGGCGCCCAAATCTCATCAACGCCAGTCATAGGCCCGCAGGACGGGAATCCAACATTTTCCATGACCACGACCGTCAATTCGTCCGGTTGCGCAGCAGGCAACGCCGGCACATGGGGCACGGCGCACTGGACGGAATCGATGGACGGCGGGTCGTGCACGGCGCATTTCGGCGCCGGCCAGTTGGGCAACCGATGGTCCCCAAATTCAACGACGAAGCCGAATGGCATCATAGAATACACCATTGTGGACACCAGCGACGTGGCCCCTCTAGGCAATGCGGATAAGATCGTGTTCGACAATCCGGCGAACACCCAGCTACCTGACAGTAGCGGCGCATTGTTTGCACATTTCTCGACCACCGACTTCGAGGGGCTTGGCGGGATCACCACCACCAACGTCATCTATATGAAATCCATGTTCGCCGATGTGCAGGCCACGTCGCTGAACGTCTCAAACTGGGACACCAGCAAGGTCACCGACATGTCCTACATGTTCGATTCCTCGAAAGTCGAGAACCTCAGTCTTTCCAGATGGCAAACCGGCAAGGTCACCACCATGTCCCACATGTTCAACGAAGCCGGCATCAAGAGCCTTAACGTTTCAGGATGGGGCAACGGCAAGGTCACCGACATGTCCTACATGTTCTCATACGCCAGCGGCCTGACCACACTCAACCTCTCAGGCTTCAGCACCGGCAACGTCACCAACATGTCCAACATGTTCTCAAGCGACAGCGGCCTGACCACGCTCAACGTCACCAACTTCAGCACCGGCAACGTCACCAACATGTCCATGATGTTCTCAGGAGCCAGCGGCCTGACCACGCTCAACGTCACCAACTTCAGCACCGGCAACGTCAAAGACATGTCAGGCATGTTCTCAGGAGCCAGCGGTCTGACCACACTCAACGTCACAAACTTCAGCACCGGCAACGTCAAAGACATGTCAGTCATGTTCTCAGGAGCCAGCGGTCTGACCACACTCAACGTCACAAACTTCGACACCGGCAACGTCACCACCATGTCCTACATGTTCTCATACGCCAGCAGCCTGAAATCTCTGGACGTCACAAACTTCAGCACCGGCAACGTCAAAGACATGTCAGGCATGTTCTCAAGCGACAGCGGCCTGACCACACTCAACGTCACAAACTTCGACACCGGCAACGTCAAAGACATGTCCTACATGTTCTCAAGCGACAGCAGCCTGACCACACTCAACCTCTCGGGCTTCAATACCGGCAACGTCACCACCATGTCAGGCATGTTCTCAAACGACAGCGGCCTGACCACACTCACCCTTTCCTCAAGCTTCGGCACCGGCAACGTCAAAGACATGTCAGACATGTTCTCATACGCCAGCAGCCTGAAATCTTTGGACGTCACAAAATTCGACACCGGCAACGTCACCAACATGTCCGACATGTTCTCAGGAACCAGCGGCCTGACCACACTCAACGTCACAAACTTCGACACCGGCAACGTCACCAACATGTCCAGAATGTTCCGGGACTCCGCCATCACCGCTCTAGACATCTCCAACTTCGATATGAGAAGCCTGACTTCGCAGGCCGGCAACCCTGGAGACCTCAACATGCTCAGCTGCAGAGAGCTGCGGAAACTCACCACTGGCGCCAACAACAGACTGGATGCCAGCGCCGACCGAAGCCTCTCCTCCTTGTGGGTCCCAGACGGCTACACCGGCAACTGGGTAATGAGCACACCAGGCACATGGAAATCGACTTCGAACTACCCTAAAACAGCGCTTGGCGAAGTCTGCACACGGTCGGCCACTCCGGAGGGAGTCGGCACGTACATCATGCAGAAATCAGTGACGGTGAAACTCGTGAGCGGATATTGGGCTCCGCAAGCCGATGGAGCGGACACCATCGCGGCAGGCGCGGGAGACACCGTCACCCTGCCCGCCAAGAGCGATTTGGAGAACACGGCCTCGGACGGCATCCATTCAATACCGCTCGGCTGGATCTCTGCAACAGCAAACGGCAACGCGCCCTCGCAAAGCGAACGATATCTGACATGGCGAGGCGCCGAGCCTTCCGGCATCACTGCGCTCGGAGGCCAATACACCATTCCCGCTGATGCGTCCGGCGACCTCAACCTATACGCCGTCGAAAGGATGTATCCGCAGATCACCAGCGTGGCAATCACTGCTGTGCCGCACACCGCGAACGGCGCGCTTCCCGCCGGAAGCGCCGTAACAGTAGCGATAAAGGGCGCGCAATATGCCTGGCCTAACGGTACGACCACGACTATACCGACCAGCAATCTGAGCAAACTGAACAATCTTAATATGAGTTACACAGTGCACAGGCAGCACACGGATGGATCGCTATCGTCGGTGGGCGCAGCGGGATACAGCACTCTGCAGAGCGGTGCAATCACAATCCCTGCGGCGCAATTCGGCTCGCCAACGGCAACCGATACCGGGAACGTCACGGTGCAGCTAGGCATGGTCGACCAGGACGACCAAACCGCAAGCGTATATCAGCCTGCGGCGGGGATGACGACGCAGCCGATCTTGGCCTATATGACGGCTCCCACAGTCGGGCAGACGGTTACAGCCAAGGGCGCCAACACAATCTCCGGTACAGCCAATTCAACGCTGAAGAATGTGGCGTTCGAAACATCAACGTCCGCAGGCACAACCAAGCAGCCCCAAGGCACAGCCACGTGGCCAAATGGATCTTCCACCGCGCTCACCATCGATGCGACGGGGAAATGGACGGCAGATGCACCTGCGAATACGCCTAAATCCGGAACCGTGACCTTGCAAATCACGGATGCGGAAGGCAACCAATCGGCAACGCAATCAGTGGAATACAAGCTGACCCTGCCAACATCCAGCCTGCCCTTCACCGGGCACCGCAACATCGAGAAAATGGCGGTACCGCTGGCCATTGCTGTGGCATTAGCGGCCATTGCAGTCCTGCTGTACCGCAAGCGCTCGGAATACAGCATCACCGAGGGCTGAGGTGAGCCCGAGCAATTTCCCCGCTAGCTCGCAGACGATTCTCAGCCATGCGATTTTCACCGTGGTAATGTCGTAAACAGGCACACATTGAACAGTGGTGTTGAGCACGGTGAGAAGGCAGACATGAAACGACAATCCGACGAACGCACGGATACACAGGTGCGCGGCTCTGGCACAAAGGCCATGCTTCGCCGTTGCCCTACCTTCATCGCCGTACTCGCCGTCATCATCGCGCTGGCCTTAGGGCTGGGCACGCTGTTAGTAGTACGAACCAACATACTGACACCAGATGCCGAGGCACAATCGCAGTCCGGCACATCCGTCAAGTCCTCAGCCTCAAATGTCAACGGAGCGGGCGGCTCCGATAGCACCAACGCCATTGCCACCCTGTATATTCACGGCTACAACGGCGGCACAGCCACCACCAACAGCATGATCGCCTACGCCGAGCAGCATGACGGCGCAACCAAAGTACTCACCGCCACCATTGCAACAGACGGCACAGTAAGCCTTGAGGGCACCTGGAATAAGAACACCGCCTCGCCCATCATTCAGGTGCTGTTCGGAGACAACACAAACGAAGACTATGACACCACCACCCAATGGATGTATAACCTCATCACCACGCTGCAGAAACGCTACGGCATCACGCAATACAACATCGTGGCCCACTCCATGGGCAACTTGGTAGCCATGTACTACGAAGAACAATATGGCCAGGACTCCAGCCTGCCGAAACTCGCCAAAATGGTGAACATAGCCGGGAACTTCGACGGCGAGCTTGGCGTGGACGACGAGGCCAACAAGAATTCGCTGGGCACCGACGGAGCGCCCAAATACCAAAACAAGGACTACCACAACCTCCTTGCAAAGCGTAGCAACTTCCCCACCGAGGTAGGCGTGCTCAACATCTTCGGCAACCTTGACGACGGCACCAACTCCGACGGTGATATAACCACCGTTTCCGCACGTTCACTCGGCTACCTGCTACAGGCAATCACATCAAGCTACCGTGAAATAGAAGTCCACGGTGCCTCTGGCCAGCACAGCCAATTGCACGAAGACGATCAACTCACGGCCGACATCGACAACTTCCTTTGCCCAGAGACCTGATTGACTATCACACAATGGTTGCTCGCAGAATTCTCATAGATTCCCTGCGCGAAACCAACCAAAAATGCAGCATTGTTGCCCTCTACACGACTCGAAGTCCTATAGTTTATTGTGGTTCCTCAAGTGGGGTGGGCAAATGGACAATCGGCGCAACGCATTCGGCAAAAAGCGGTCAGACACGGGCAATCCTGGAAGGCATGGGTCAGAGCCCCAAAAGACGGCCAGCGGGCACACAACCTTGCTCACCATCCTGGCTACGGCTGCGGCAGCGATTATCGTACTCGCCATTGCCGTTGTGCCAATGATGCGTGCCAATAACGCTCGCACAAGAACTTCCTCGGATACCGGCACGGCCCCAGAATCAACCTCGAGATCGAAAAACTCTGAGCAGGGCGACGACGGCAACAACCAGGCTACCAAAGCTTCAGACACCGTGCCGACACTGTATATGCATGGTTGGAACGGAGGCAGGGTCAGCACCGACAGCATGATCGAATACGCCGAACAACATAGCGACGCCACCAAGGTGCTCACCGCCACCATATCAGCCAAAGGCGAGGTGAAGCTCACCGGCACGTGGCAGGCGAACGCCAAACGTCCGCTTATCCAAGTGCTGTTCCAAGACAACAAAAACAGCGACTACGGCACCACCAGCGAGTGGTTCCACACGCTCATCGCCACGCTCCAGAAGCGCTACGGCATCACGCAATACAACACCGTGGCGCATTCCATGGGCAACATGACGGCGATGTACTACGCGGTGGACCATGGGCAGGACCCCAGCCTGCCGAAACTCGCCAGACAGGTGAACATAGCCGGCAACTTCGACGGCATCATGGGCATGGACGACGCACCGGGAAAGAACACCATTCAGGCGGACGGCTCGCCCAGCTACCAAAACCAGTACTACCGCTACCTGCTGGCCCACCGATCCGGCTACCCCGACGGCGTGGACGTGCTCAACATCTTCGGCAACCTCGACGACGGCACCAATTCCGACAGCAGCGTCTCCACACCATCCGCGCAATCATTGGGCTACCTGCTGCGCGGCAAGGCGAAGAGCTACAGGGAAATCGAAGTGCACGGCAAGGCGGGGCAGCACAGCAAGCTGCACGAAAACGACGAAGTCACCGCCGACATCGACGATTTCCTCTGGCCGAAAAGCTGACACTCCCTGCAACGGCGGCGTTCCGGCTGCTTGCACGCCCTGATCATTATCCGAACATCCTCCGCATCCAATTTGGCAGTTCAAGTGCTCTAAGTCATAGAGTGGCCTTAATCGCATGTTTGAAGTCAGAGAGCAGACACCTCCAAATATGCTTCATAACTTCATTTGTACAAAGAGGGGAATATGAAGCAATTCATCAGTGGACACAAACGAGCGCTGACCGCCGCCGCGGCGATCGTTGCGGTCATCGTAGTGGTGGCGGGGCTGCTGGGCTGGAACCTCCAACGCAGCAGGGCCAGCCGAGCGGCACAGAGCACGCAGCAGACGACAATCACCGCGAAACCGACGCCGAAGAAGTCAAGTGCCAAGGCAGACGTTACGGCGGAAGCAAGCGGCAACAAGATCCTCATCGTCTACTTCTCACGTGCAGGCATCAACTACGGCAACCAGAACCTCAAGATCGGCAACACCCACCGCGTGGCCGATGAGATCACCCGCGTCACCAAAGGCGACGAAGTGGAGCTCAAGACCGTGAAGCCGTACCCGGCAAGCTATGACCAGACCGTGAACCAGGCGCAGGACGAGCAGACCAAAAATGAGCGGCCGCAGCTGCAGAACCCGCTGCCTGATGTCTCGCGGTACCAGACCGTGTTCCTCGGCTACCCGATATGGTGGAGCGACATCCCCATGCCGGTGCGCACGTTCATGGATGCCGCCGACCTCAACGGCAAGACCGTGATCCCCTTCTCCACCAACGAGGGCTCCGGGTGGGGCAATTCGCTGGAGACCCTGAAGAAGCAGTATCCAAAGGCCGACTTGAAGAAGGGCTTCGAGATCGAGGGCGAGCAGGCCGCCGGCGCAAACAAGCAGATCGACAGCTGGCTTGCCGGGCTCGGCTACAAGGGCTGATTGAACGGCTCCAAACAAGACGACAGACCAAACCGTCCGAAGCCTGGAAACCCAAAGAAGGTAATCATGTTGAAAAGTCATCCCATCGCGCTCGGCTGCATCTGGGTGGTGATATTGCTTGCACTGCCGGCACCTCTGATAGCGCTGCTGAACGTTGGGCTGGCGCCCGCCGCCACATCGCAGCTGCTGCCCATCGACGCCGGAATCGTGGCGTATGTGTGGTGGCTGGCGGCGACCGTGCTCGCCACGAGGCCACGCTGGCTCGACCGGCTCGTGGGCCTGCCGAAGATGTATCTGGTGCACTCGCTGCTGGGCGTAGGCGCGCTGGCGCTGGCCTATCTGCACCGCCACTTTCTGATGAGCATGGGTCGCTGGATCAAGCTGACCGGCAACATCGCTTGGTATCTGGCCGTTTTCGGCATCATCTATGCCTTCGTGTTCCTCTCTGGCGTGTTCGTCGACCGATTTGCGGTGGTGACGCGAGCCAAGCGCTGGCTGGAGCACGTGTTCAACCATCAGGTTTCGATATGGCTTCACCGGTTGAATCTGGTGGCGATTCTGCTCATCTGGCTGCATGTGAACCTCATCGGACGCATCGCCGTGCACGCAGGGTTCATGACCCTGTTCGACCTCTACACCGTGGCTGCGCTTGGCTGCTATTGCTGGGCGAAGTGGGGCGCACCTACCGGGTACCTGCAGGGAACCGTTGTGGAGAACCGGCCGCTGAGCAATCAGACACAACGCATCATAGTGGAGTTTGGCAATGCTGGAACCCCAGACGTTGATTCAAAAAGCAGGGAAACCGACAGCGGCACTGACCGCTCATACCCCGCCGGCAGCTATTATTTCTTCCAGTTCCCCGATATTTCGGGCGAAAGCCATCCGTTCTCGGTTTCCAGCGCACCGAATCCAGGAGGTAACGACGCCTTGACCGCAGACAGCAGAGACACGGGTGCCCCCGCAGCCGAAGGCCGGCAGAGCGGGCACCGCATGACGCTCACAGTGCGTAAACTCGGGGATTACACCAGAAAGCTGGCCACACTGCAAATCGGCAGTGAGGTACATGCCGAAGGACCGTTCGGCCAGTTCAATGCGGATATCGGGCAGTGCGCGACCGACGGCAAACCAGTGGTGCTCATCGGCATGGGAACCGGGGTGGCACCACTGCTTTCATTGGCTCAGGAATATGCCGGCTGGCTGCCCATCCACGTGCTCTGGACGGTCTCGGCCCAGTCCGAAGCCTATTTCGACCAGGAATTCCAAGCGCTGGCCGGCTCCGGCGGCATTCGGTACAACATGCAGATCGGGCGCCTCAAGGCCGCGCAGATTCCGCAATTGTTCAGTCAGGACGAACTGGCCAAGGCGCAATTCTTTATCGTCGGCCCGGCGCAAGGGGTCATCGACGTGGAGCACATGCTCAAACGCAACGGCGTGAACCATGGAAGGCTCGTCGATGAGCGACTGACCATGTGATTGACATGAAATGAATGGAATGGAGTGAATATGAACGATTCAGCATTGAATGGTGCAGCAGAGTCTGTGGCACAGGTAAAACTGAGCAACGGTGTGATGATGCCGCAGGAGGGATTCGGCGTCTTTCAGATCGCGGACGCAGAGGAATGCGAGTATGCAGTGGAAGCTGCATTGCGTTGTGGCTACCGACTGCTCGACACCGCCAGTAGCTACGGCAATGAGGCGGCGGTCGGAAAGGCAATCAAAAAGAGCGGTGTGCCGCGCGGAGACCTCTTCATCACCACGAAGGCCTACATCCAGGAGATGGGCTACGAGCAGACGCGCGAGGCCTTCGAGCGCTCGTGCGCGAACCTCGGTACCGACTACCTCGACCTCTACCTCATCCACATGCCGCTGAACGACTACTACGGTGCGTGGCGGGCGATGACGGAACTCTACAAAGCCGGACGCATCCGGGCCATCGGCGTCTGCAATTTCACCGCACCGCAGCTCCTGGACCTGAGCCTCAACGCAGAGGTCAAGCCGATGATCGACCAGATCGAGTTGCATCCCTTCTATCAGCGCCAGGCTACTTTGGATTTCATGCGCGAGCAAGGGGTACAGCCGGAGACGTGGGCGCCGTTCGCGGAGGGGATGAACGGCATGTTCTCCAACCCGGTGCTTGGCGAAATCGCCGCACGGCACGGCAAGTCAGTGGCTCAGGTCGTGCTGCGGTGGAACGTGCAGCGCGGCGCGGTCGTCATCCCCAAGTCGACCCACGAGGAGCGGATGAGGGAGAACCTCGGCATCTGGGGCTTTTCGTTGAGCGACGGCGAGATGGACCGCATCGCCGGTCTTGACCTGGACCATCCGCAGATGCTCGACCTGACCAAGCTCGCTGAGGTGCGCCGCGTGTACGACTACTTGGAGCACCCGGTGGTGACCACGTTGCAGTGATGGGGGCCGGAGGATTCGGGAGATCTGAAAGAAACTCCAGGAAACCCGAAAACCGCCTTGAATCTGATAACACCCCACGGTTCAACCGCTACGGCTGCCGCTTGAGCGCGCCGGCCGCAGCGTAGATGAGCATCGAGAGGGCGAAGGCGACCACCACGATGACGGCGATGCCGTGGTAGCCGCGTGTGGCGGCGAAGATCGGACCGGCGATGGCACCTTCGATAGTGACGCCGAGGTACATGGCCGCGTTGGTAAGCGCGGAGACGGTGCCACGCGCGGCGCTGGTCTGCTGCTGGGTCTGGTTCATCATGACCGGCAGCATGAAGCCCGCCACCATGAGCGCAATGACCAGCAGCACCACCGCAAACCACACATTCGTGGCCACACTGGTCAACGCATAGGGGATGCCCATGCCGAGCGCCCCAACGATGAGCGAACGTGCGGTGCCGAGCTTGGCGGCTACCTTCGGGCCGATGAGCGAACCAATGGTCTGGCCGGCGCCCACGGCCATGAGCGCGGCAGAGGCCCAGGTTTGGGACATACCGAAATCGCGGGTGAGCCAAGAGCTGATGTAGGTCATGCCCGACCAGCTGCCCACCATGAAGCCGAGGTAGGCCAGAAGGGAGAGCAGCAGCCTGCGATTGTGGAGCACCTCGGAGTAGCGGGCGAACGGGTTGCCCATGTGCGCACCAGCCACCGGACGCACGTGCGGGAACATGGCTGCGAGCACGATGACGAGCAACACCGCCAGGCCGGAGACCACATAGAAGGGCATGCGCCAGTTGGCCACCGAGAGCAGCGATCCAATCGGGATGCCGAGCACTTGGGCTACAGCCAGGCCCGTGGTGGCGTAGCCCATGGTTGAAACGACTTTTTTAGGCTCCGTCACCACCGGGATGGTGGCGTAGATCTGCGACCCGACGAACGCCGAGGCCATGCCGGCAAAGAATCGCACCGCAAAGAGCGTGGGGAAGTTCCACGCGAACCCGCACAGGCAGGTGAAGACCGCAAACCCGGCCACGCCGCCGATGATGACGGTCTTGCGGTCGAGTACGTCGGAGATCGGGCCGGCGAACAGCGCGCTCAACACGAAGCCGATGGCGTAGGCCGAGACCAGCCAGCCGCCGAGGGCGGTGGGGATGTGAAGCTCACGCTGAAGCACCGGCAGCAGCGGCGCAGTCAGGAACGTATCCGTACCGATGACGAACTGGGTGCAGAAGGCGATGAGGCCCATGTGAAGGTTGCGAGGCGCCGGACGACGGGGCACAGACGCTGTCTGCATTGCCGAATCGGAGCCCGAACCCGAAGCGGACCGGATTGATGATGCCATAGGAGTATTCCTCTCATGTCGAAATTTGTTGACATGACGAGCCTATAGGTTGACATTTGTGTCAAGGTCAAGCCACAGCCGCATTCCTTAGCCGCCAGCGAACACTGCGAAGGTATCACACTACGTTGCGATGCGCACGGAGTCGCGTCACACTGTCGGTTGCAAAACGCTTATGCCGGGAGGCGGCTCGGCACGATTACGGAGATGAAAGGGGACTCATGCAAATCGGCGCACTCGCCCATGCAACCGGACTGAGCACACGACAGATCAGATACTGGACCGAGCACGGCTTGCTGGAAAACCGCAGGGACACCAATGGCTACCGCATGTACGACAAAGATTCGCAAGATCGCGCACTGCGCATCCATACCTTGCTCGAATCCGGCCTCAGCATCGATGAAGTCTCGCAGCTGACGGGTTGCCTGGATCTTGATTCCGGGGTCTGCGAACGCGAACGAGCGGCATTGAGTGCGAAACGCAAGGAAATCGATAGAAGAATCAGCTGCCTACAGCGAGCGCAAGAGCTCATCGACAAAGCGCTCGCATTGCCGAAAGAGGCGGAATAAGGCCGAAATTGATACCTTGACACCAGCAAAGTAAACCTCTACTGACGAATTATCATACGCTCTACTACCGAATCTGCATACACTCTACTTATGAATTATCATGAACTGTACTTATGAATTTGCATAAATCCTACTTACGAATTATCATAAATCCTACTTACGAATTTGCATATTTAAGAAGGGCGCGATGATTCCAAGGACACTCGCTAGTTCAATGGCAGACATGCTGTCTTGGTTTCCCGTGGTTTCTGTAACAGGGCCGCGGCAAAGCGGCAAGTCCACGTTAATCAAGGCAGCGCTCCCAACATATGAATACATCAATCTCGAAGATGAAGCCACGCGCGCCAGCGCGGAGGAAGATCCCGTGGGGTTCATCCGCTCACGGAGTGATCATCTCATCATTGACGAAGCACAGTACGTTCCCAGCCTGTTTTCGCAGATTCAAGTCGAGGCGGACAATCGAGGCACCATGGGGCAATACGTACTCTCCGGCTCGCAGAACTTTCTCATGGAACGACGCATCGGGCAATCGCTCGCAGGACGTGTGGGAATGCTGCAATTATTGCCGTTGTCCTTTACTGAGGCCCACAGCGCAAATTCTTCATTGGGCATCGACGATTTTATGTTCCGTGGCGGCTATCCACATCTTTACGATGTCCCCACGCCGGCAAACATCTATTTCCGCAACTACATAGCGACATACGTACAACGCGACGTGGCGGAATACCTGGATGTGCGCAATCTTGGAGATTTCACCAAGTTTGTTCGATTATGCGCGCAAAGCGCCGGCAATCTGCTCAATCTCAGCGCGTTGGCCCGCGAGACAGGCATTGCTTTCGCCACCGCCAAAGAATGGCTGTCGATTCTCGAAGCAAGCTTCATCGTATTTCGATTGCCGCCATATTTCTCAAATACGCGAAAGCGGCTGACCAAGACGCCAAAACTATATTTTTACGATACAGGACTGCTTAATTATCTATTGGGGATTCAATCAGTCAACGAACTGCTTAACGACTCCAAGCGAGGCGACATATTTGAGAATCTCATCGTCTCAGAAACCGTCAAACGGTATAAGAACGCCAACGCCGATGCCGACCTATGCTTCTATCGAGATTCAAACCAAGCGGAAATCGACCTTGTGGATTGCCACAAACGCCACGAACCAGAACTCATCGAAATCAAATCCGGCCTCACCCCACGCCCTGATGCATTTAAGCATCTTGCCAGCATAGGGGAATTGCTCAACGTTCCAGCTGAACGCCGAACCGTGGTATACCGCGGCAGCGAAAGCTTCAACACAAAAAACGGACAGTTCTTGGCAGCCGATACGTATCTGCGAGAATAGTCTAACTAACACTCAGCGACCATATGCCTGACACTCAGAGCGATGAGATGAGCTATCGTCCCAAGGCTTTGCCGGCAATCGCAGACCATAAACCCACTAAAACTCTCCAGATAAGCGTCATCGTTCATTCCGCGAGGTTGAGGTCGTTGACCAGGTCGAAGAGAATGACCTCGCCAGCTCGCCGGCGCGCATGAAGGATGCAGCTTGCGTAGACACATGACCGCGGCTCTCTCGGTGGAATCAGTGTCAACGCCGCCCGCGAGGTAGACATCCGCGATGCGCACGCTGCGCCGCCTTTACAAGGCGGTCTTGAGACTCTCCACATAGCCGGAACCCGACCCCACTTGGTCGCATATAGACCGATTCGTCCGTCCATGAGGTTCGAGAGCGGCTGATATATTGGGCATAAAACGCGCCCGACCGTGTTCGTTGCGGATACCCGGCCACGGCGGCGGAAAGGAAGCATCAAATGTTAATCGCATATTTTTCATGGGATGACAGCAGCTACAGCAAGGATGGACTCAAAGTCGGGTTCACCCACCACGTGGCCGACGAGATTGCGCGCGTGACCGGCGCACAGGAGTTCGAAATCAAGCCGGAGCGGCTCTACCCCGACGACTACGACACAACCAAGGAGATCATCCTCAAGGAGCAGGCCGACGACGCACGGCCGAAGATCCGTGGGCCGCTGCCGAGCATTGCGCAGGGAAGCACCGTGTTCCTGGGCTACCCGAACTGGTGCGGCGAGGCTCCGATGGCGGTACGCACCTTCCTCGACGAGACGGACCATCTGAACGGCAAGACCATAATCCCATTCTGCACCTACGGCGGCTCAGGCTGGGCCAATACGCTCGAAACCATCAAGCAGCTCTGCCCAGGTGCCACCTTCCGCGAGGGCTTGGCGATCCAGAGCGACAAGGTGATCGATTCGATGCCAGAAATCGACAAATGGGTTGAAGGGCTTGGGTACGGGTTTGACAAGCAATCTGTGGATGAGTAGGAGCTTTAGCGACACGCAGCGGCACTAGTGGCGGTTCCCCTTTGCTCTCGGTCTGACTTTGCATCACCTGACACCCACAACCTGCCATTGTGCAGCTTCGCAGTTCCGCGGTTTACTATTCCACCTATAACTCCGACAAAGAGTGCCACTTTTCGACACTCTTTGTCGGAGTTGTTTTTGGAACCGACAACTTATGCCGAAAAACGTCACTATCTGCCGGTGCAAGTCATGCGGTGTACAGCATATGCCATTCCGCGAGTTCAGCAACTCCGCTTGGTAACGCCATCTCCGGCATCATCCAGCGGAGTTTGTTTCAGCAAAACGCTTCAGCTGCACGCTACTGATGAATTATCATGAATCCTACTGACGAATTTGCATACAGCCTATGTCAGGGATTTGAAAGACTCTAAGTCAGGGATTCGAGAGCGTCTAAGTCAGTGATTTGAAAGTCACTATGTCAGTGATTTGAAAGTTTTAGTCAGCTTGTCAAAAACAAAAAAGACATAAACTGCAGCCACGCATTCACTATCTATCACTTTCCAAACACATTGTTGTGGGAGCCGGTTCTTACGAAAATTGCGCAATCGTCTTCACGTCGCCAACTGTTTGGCGTCACGCGCAAACTGGCTGGTTGCTTTGAGCACATAGCACAACTATCGTCCCATAGTCAAAGTCGAAGGATTAGCGATGGTTCCCGAACTGTCGTCGAGTATCGTGTCCAACATATCGGCAGGAGTGTCGTATGCTATGCCATTACCAGTTTCGACCAGCCGCGTAGCCTCGTCTAAAGCCAATCGGGTTTGTCTTGGTATCTGAATACGGTCTGATTGATTATCCATCACAACCCCAAAGTCATTGCTCATCCAGCTCATTATGCTGCTTTACTATGCTGGCAATGTAATGCCGATCCAACCAGAAACATTGTTTAGTAATTGTTTCACCATTGGGCAGTGTAACTTTATCGGTGTGGTCATCGCCATGCGGACGAAGATGACACACATGATTGAACTTCTTGCCCGGCAAGGGATTGTGTCCTTTCTGATAATGCTTTACTGACTTACTGCTTAGCATTAAGCCGTGTAGCTGTTCCCAAACTGGTTTAACGTATTTTTCAATGTCACGCTCGGGCATGTTCCACAAGAATTCATCAGTTAGAATGTCTGTTTCTTTTTTGCTATCAGTTCGGTGTGCTTTCCCCTTTGCTTGGAATGTCATAATAAGGAACTTGTTGGTTTCAAAGAACTGGTACATGAACGAATCATGCCATTGGACTGACTTGTTGGCCAACTCGGCCCATTGTTCTTTTCTTATATATGGAAATGACATATCTTGTTCAGGTAGTCCATTTTGATAAATGACAACCGTCTTAAGCGAATCTACGCCAGCAGCCTCAAATTGCTCTATACCTTTCACGCTTTTCTGCGAAGAATCTAGCATGCGCAATGCAAGTGTCGCATTGAAACCCTTAGAGATAGAAACTGGAATTCCTAGTGAATCAGCAATGTTCTGGACCGATTGACCAACATATTGCTGAGTCTTACTACGAACAAATTCATTGAGCGTTTGGTCGGCGCTCATCGGCAATCGCTCTGCTGATGTCTTTTGGCCAAGTCTCTGCCGGGCAATCTTCGTCATATATGAAGCTTTATAACTGAACGCCCTCTGCTTGGCCCTGATGAATCGCTTACCAGAATCTGGAGGTGCCGGTGCATCTCGAAGGGAAGAAGCAGCAGTGGCACCTTTTGTGCAAGCAGCCAAGTATGTGGTATCTGATTCACTAAGTTGATCGGCCTTACCTCCAGCAACCTTGGATTGGATATATGCCCAATCTTCCTGAATAGTCTTGAGATCTTCAGAATCATACTTAAGCAGAAAAGCATCAAGTAACTCACTATCAAGAATCGATGCATGCTTCTTACCACGATCGTCGAAATAGTAGACGATGATAATTTTTTGCGATTTTTCCCAAAACTGCGAATCTTCGAAAGTCTCCTCTGGCAATTTCAAATAATTGATGATATCGAGTACCAATCGTTCCTTAGCTGAAACCTTGCCGTTCTTCAGATGTTTCAGCGGAGTCACCTTGAGCTCATAGCGTTCATCGCCAACTTGGATATCCGCCTGTTTATCCGAATTAATGGGATACTGCAGTAATGATTCTTCCACAATTTGCCCCAAAGCGCCTTTGTTGCCTTTGGCAGTGCCGCGCCCCGTCTCATCTATATCGCGGAACGTCCTTCCGCGAGCGCTTAGCAACATGGTGAAGACGCTATCCAAATCACTGTACTTTCGTTCCTCATTGAGTGTCATATATGCGCCTTCCATCTCTTGCCAATTAATCTCAATCTAGCGAAGATAAAGAATACATGCAAGTACTAAACACATACGTATAATGATTTTAGCGCCTGTTCTATGATTATTTTTCTTCCGCAGCATCAGCTGCAATAATCTGTCCAATCCTATGCGGGATACCGACCACAAGAGCATTGCCCATGCAGAAAGCCCTATGTCCATCGGTCATACCGGTATTGGTCCAACCTTTGGGGAACATCTGCAGCTGATCGAGCTCATCTGGAACAAGCCTGCGTACGCGGCCATTTTCTGCCATGACTACATGCTTCATACGACTTGGGCCGCTGCCGCCCTCACTGGTCAGAATCGTGCGAGATGGCCTGTCAAGGCTGTCAGGGAAAGCCATGCTGCCCTCAGAGTAGTTGTACTCAAAACCATTGGAAGACTTACGTTTCTCGTGCTTGGCACCTTTGAGATATTGCCATTTAGGCAGTGATGCTTCATCGATAAAATAATTACTCGGAACTTCAGAATCGGGAACAACGATTTCTGACAACGTGGCGTAATGACCGTCGTATTTCGGAGTAATTCGGCAAGTGGCAATATGTCCGTTCTGCATTACTCCAGCGTTTTCAAAGTAGGAGACCTTCTCACCTTTGCCGAAATTGTCGCTGACTTCGGCAATGTCCAAAGACACATCCCGCAACCGCAACTGTGTATCCGCGTCTTCTTCGATTGGGAAAGCTCTGCACATAACGCCATTCTTGAACAATAAAGTTGGAAAATCCCAAGTTTCGTCGGTTTTAATGCCATAGATATAAGTGCGGCGACGTTTCTGTGGCATACCATAATCAGCCGCATTGATAACGCGCCATTCGACAGAATACCCAAGAGAAGCCAGACAAGAAAGGATAATGGCGAAGTCACGTCCACGTTGAGAAGCCGGAGATTTCAACAGCCGATCAACATTCTCCAATAGGACGTACTTGGGATGTTTAAACTTCAGCATGCGGCGAATCTGCCACCAGAGCACACCTTTCTTGCCCTCAATGCCGCCAGCACTGGAAAGTGTTCTTGCCACTGAATAATCCTGGCAGGGGAAACCACCGACAAGCATATCGAAATCAGGGATTTCACGTTCGCCTCGCTCAACCTCGTCGAGTACCTTCTCGATGTCTTCGTTGATGCAACTACCGCTACCAAATCGTTGTTCGTAGGCACGCCAGGCAAATTGCTTGGTCTCAGAGCCGTTCGGCTCCCATTGGTTCGCCCAGATTGTGGAGAACGGGCCAGCAGCATCACAATGGAATTCGGGATGCTCAAGCTTGTCGTAACCGTCAAGGCCCAAGCGGAATCCGCCGACTCCCGCGAACATCTCGGCGACCTTGATTTCCTTGTCCATAGCGCCCTTTCGATCCGAACATTTGTGCTAATCCGTACAAGAAGATTATAGGACATTTGCGACAAAAGATCAAATCATAAACTCGTTTTTCTTAATACATTTATAACTATAACTAGCAATCCACAATATGGCGTTTACAGTTGTATAAGACTATGCTAAAATACTAGATATATTAAAAAGGAAGTTTTATGTCATTGAGGACAAGTAATTTCAATCAAGATTCGAAAAATGAAGATGCTTTGGGCAGTTTCCTAGATGATTATTTTTATTCCAGAATGCCTTGGCGTAAATATGACCCTAATCTTTCCTGGACAGAAGACTCACGAAAAAGTTTTAAGAACAATGAAGATTTGCAATATTCTGGAGTTGACGTACAGCTCGCTCAATGGGTCGGTAAATCTATAATCAATATTGATGAAAAAGCGGCTCTTGATTACTGTAATAGAAATCTTCCAACCGGAGCCTTCGAGCTTTCTTCTCGCAATAAAAATGGTGCAGTAGTGGAGGGATGGTTCCTTAAGCCTGGTTCACAAAATATAACGGATTACTATCTTTATGCTTGGCCTAATACGATTTACATCGGACAAGGACAGTTCTTACCACCTACAGAACCAGACAATTTCAGCAATGTGGAAGTAATGTTAATTAGTAAAATGCTTTTGCACCAGTACTTGGAACAACAACATCTATCCTTCCAAGTTTTACAAGCAACCGCAACTAAAATCAGAGGAGATTATCAATATGCGCAACGTGCATATAGTCATAATCATTCAAGTCCATTTTGGTTTTCGCTGACTTCAAAAGATAAAAAAATCGAGGAACCAATAAATCTAGTTGTAAGAAAATCAGTTCTTAATCAGCTAGCCATACTTGATTATCAAGTATCCGCAAATGGAATAAAGATATACAAAGAACCACAAGAACAAGTGATTTTGTAAGTTATTAAAAAGCTTACGAGGCCAGCCAGTACGACGACCGATTCCTCAACACGAGCGATATCCGATGGTTCAGCAAAAACGGACGCTCGCTGACATCGTCGGAATTCAAATGGTTGCACTCCGCTAAGACGAGTGCCGACAACATCAGCAACGACGACAACATCGACAGCTCCGGTAGCACCCCCGACAGCAACAAGAAGGCTCCCAGCTACTACTTCGTAGGCCGTGTGGCCGATGTGAAGGATATGCAAGAAAGCGTCAACTCTCCGACCAGCGAAGACGGCAAAACCGCAAAAGTGGTCATCTTGCGGCTCCGCCTCGCCCGCCCGGTCGACCCACACCTGTTCAAACACCTCACTGGCCAGTCGGTGCTGTGAATGGAGGCAAAATAGGCATCTACTTCGTTCCGTGAGCACTTTTTGACCGCACTGTTACGTAATCGCCAATCTAAAATGGCGGAATCAAGCCATTCTCAAATCCGCCTTACAAAAATCACTCTAAAAGTACTCACGGAACGAAGATGACTTGACTCATAGGCTTCACCGGCATTAGTCCTCGCCGACATTGGGTTGCGCCAACATTGGATTTCGCTGACATGACTTCAAATGGCAATGGTAAAATGACTCCGAACAATAAAGGAGCGCGCGCCATGCTAGTGGTATTTTTCTCGCAGGAACGAACCAACAAGCCGCAGGATGAGGCATACGTTGGCTATACGCACCGCGTGGCCAACGAAATTGCGCGCGTGACCGGCGCTCGAGAGTTCAAGATCCGAGCGGCAGAACACTATGCACTTGATTACGAGGAGACCAAAAGACGCGCGCAATTCGAGCTCGACTCCAACGCGCGCCCGGAAATTCATGGCCCAATGCCGGAAATGGAATACAACGAGACGGTGTTCATCGGTTTTCCGAACTGGATGGACGAAGCCCCCGCCCCCGTCTATTCGTTCATGGATACCTACGACTGGAACAACAAAACGGTGATTCCGTTCTGCACCAATGGCGGGTCCGGCTGGGGTAACTCGCTCTAACGCCTGAAAGAGCTGTACCCACAGGCCACATTCCGCGAAGGCTTCTGCATCGAGGGACCACAGGCCGAGCATGCCCTGCGCAAGATCGACGATTGGCTGGCGGGCCTAGGCTACACGGTATCAAAACCCGAGTCGGAACAGGAAGCAGCAACCGACGCGCAGCAGGCAGAAGGCTGACTGGCTCTGCCCAATATCAGCATTTCAAGGAAATCGCGTAGCCAATGACATTAATCGTCGTAGATTGCGGGATTTTCGCTATTCACCAGCCGCTTTTGGGCTTTTCCTTCAACTTTCCTGCATCCATTTCGTTCAGAGGGGACTTTCCTCAGAATTTTTGCTGAGACTTGAATCAAGAATGGCGAAATTAAGCCACTCTCAAAATTCGGCTCATAAAAATGCCCAGAAAAGTCCCCTCTGAATGGAAATAGTCTGAAAATCATGAGGGACTCCCGCAATTAACGCCACTTTCCGTCCATATGTACGGGACGCTGACCCAACCATCGCAAAGCTACCGCAGTCAACGACGAATCCCGTCCACAACTGCGGTACGTACAATAAAGTTCCCGCAGTTAACACCACTTTTCGTCCACAACTACGGGACACTGGACCAACCATCGCAAAGCTCCCGCAGACAGCGCCATTATTCGTCGCCAACTACAGGAGTTCTGTTTATTGAGTCAGCCCAACTCAGCCGGTGTTCTGCAGGCCAGCGGCAACACCGGAAACCGTGCAGAGGATGAGGTAGACGAAGCCGCTGCGCTGTTGGTCCGTGGCAAGGTTCTCGTTGTCCACCTTCTTGGCTTCAACGGAACCCGCACCCTTCGCAGGGCCGTGCCCACCTCGGGCACCAGCCGCACCGGTAGCCCCAGCACCAGCGCCTGCTCCCGAAGCACCAGCGCCAGCCTTCGCAGCGGTTGCAGCAGCCTCGGCCTCGGCGTTCTGCTTTTCACGCAAGGCCCGCAGCGCCAGCACCTGCGTGACGGAGAGCACGTCGACGTACGGCGAGCGGATGCGAATGGCCTGGCCAAGCACGTGGCGGTGCTGCAGCGGCCATTCGTCACCGACGATGGCAAGCACCCACTTGCGGGTCAGGTGCATCTCGTCAAGCACCTTCTTGTTCAGATCCTCGCGGTCGCCCAGCGCCAAGTACATACGCGCGATGCGGTCGTCGGTCTTGGCCAGCGACATCTCGATGTTGTCGATGAACGTGCTGAACACGGGCCAATCGCGGTACGCGGCGCGCAAGGTGTCCAGGTCGCCGAAGCTCTCGCAGCCCGTACCCAGGCCGTACCACGCAGCCAGATTGATACGCGCCTGCGCCCAGGAGAACACCCACGGAATCGTCCGCAGGTCGTCCAGCGACTTGGCGCCCAGGCCTCGCTTGGCAGGCCTTGAGCCGATCGGCAGCAGACCGATCTCGGTGAGCGGGGTAACGGTGGAGAACCAAGGCGTGAAGTCCGGCGTACCGAGCAGGTCGAGGAAGCGCTCATGCGCCGCCTTGTCGAGCTTTTCGGCCATGCCCCAGTACATCTCGGTCATTTCCGTATTGCGTTTCTCCATGCTTGGCGCACTCTGCAGCAGCGTGGCGGCGGCCACGGATTCCACGTGGCGGATGGCCAGTACGGGGTTGCCATAGCGGGCGAAGATGCTCTCGCCCTGCTCAGTGAGCTTGAACCGGCAGTTCACGGAACCCACTGGCTGCGCCAGAACGGCGCGGTTTGCGGGCCCGCCACCTCGTCCCACGGCGCCGCCACGGCCGTGGAAAAGCGTCAGATCGATGTCATTCTTCTCAGCCCATTCGGCGATGCGGCGCTGGGCGTCGTGCAAAGCCAAAGTGGCGGTCGTCGGGCCGGCGTCCTTCGAGGAGTCGGAGTAGCCGAGCATAACCTCCAGCTTGCGGCCGGTGGCCTTGAGTCTCGCCTGCACCTCGGGAATCTTGATCATTTCGTCGAGCACATCCACGCAGTTGCGCAGGTCCTCAAGCTGCTCGAACAGCGGGATGACGTCGATCGTCGGCACGTCCTCCGGGTTGGAGAACGCCATGCGGTTGAGCTCGTATACGTCGCGGATGTTGCTTGCGGACTTGGTGAACGAGATGATGTAGCGCCGTGCGGCCCTCTGCCCGCCGCGCTTCTGAATGGAGCCGAGCGCACGGAAGGTGTCAAGCACCTCGTGCGTCATGGGCTTGAGCTCGCCGCGTTCGCCGTGCAGGCCGTGCTCGCGGATGTCCTCCAGCGCGCGGGAATGCACCACCGAATGCTGGCGGAATTCCATCTCCACCAGGTTGAACCCAAAGGTCTGTGCCTGCCAGATCACCGTCTGCAGCGGGCCATAAGCGGCACGGCGCGCCCCAGCGGCCACCAGCGAGCGCTGCACCACCTTGAGGTCTTCGATGAAGTCATCGCACGAGGCGTACATGAGGTCGGCGTTGCGCTCGATGGTGGCGTGTAGACGGTCGGCAATGACCAGCATCACCGCGCGGTGCAGCTCCTTGGTGGAAATCAGCAGCGCCTTGTCGGTGAGTGTCTCACTCATCTCCTTCTGGTGGTTCCAAAGGTCAACCAGCTCCTCGCTCGGCGGGGTGGTGACGGCCTCCATGGTCAGGTTCGTGCCCGCCTCGCGGGTTGCCTTCTCCAGAGCGGCGACAGCGTGATCGCTGAACTTGTGGTACACCTGCCGGCTCACCTTGGCAGTGACGTTCGGGTTGCCGTCTCGGTCGGAGCCAATCCAGCTGCCGGGGTGGAAGAACGCAGGGCACTGCGGCTCAACGAGTCCGGCCTTGTCTCCCAGCATCCAGTCGTCGAACCGACGGTAGACCTTGGGAATGGTGTTGAAGAGCGTGTTGTCGAAAATGTCGAGGATGGTGTCGGCCTCCTCCACTGGCGTCGGCTTCTTGAGCTCGATGGGGGAGGTGCGGAAGAGCGCGTCGATCTCATTGTAGAGCAGCCGGTAGTTCTCCTTCTTATCGGAACCGCCGAGCAACTTGCCCGCGCTCAGCAGGTTGGCGATGCGGCGAATCTTGCCCTCAACGGCCTTGCGCCGGGCCTCGGTGGGATGGGCGGTGAACACGGGGTGGAACTCCAGCTTATCGAGCAGTTCGCGCGCCTTGGCCGGCCCCATCTCATTGATCAGTTGATGGTAGGCACCGGTCAGTTCGTTGACCGGGTCGATGGCGGCATCTTCGTCAACCTCCGACTCGCGCTCGTGCAGTTCAGAGACGCGGTAGTTCTCTTCGCAGAGGTTCGCCAGGTGGAAGTACGTGGTGAACGCGCGAGCCAGCAGCTGGGCGTCGCCCACGTTCAAAGCATCGATGGTCTTGACGGCCAGTTCATGGTTCCTGTCCTGCTCTTTGACGGCGGCTGGATCGGTGGCGTACTGCTTGCTGCTGGCCTTGTTGGCGTAGTCAAGCACCGTGTCGAACGTGGAAAGCAACTTTTCGTCGTATTCACCGAGTACGTCGCGCAGAATCTTCAGGCACAGATCCATATCGCCTTTAAGCGAGGCTGGAAGTTCACGCTCCTCAGGGCCTTTGGTGCCCACACCGGAAGTAAAAACCGCTTCGTCCTCACCTTGCGCCGACTGCGCGGAACTTGTAGATTTCTTGGCCGATTTGGCCTTGCGACTGCCCTTTCCAGGACTGTTTTTTGCACTAAGCTGTGCCATAAGGCACCTCCTTGAGCCAGTTACAGGTTGCTCGATCAGCCGGTCCTCCGTGGCTCCTCCACGGTTTTGGTGCCGGTCGTTGCGAACCCAAAGCCTGCTTCATCTGGTTTGGTTGTTGCGTACCTCATTCTAGGGCGGAAATGAGACGGCGCATAAAGCGGCGACGATTATGTCCAAAATGCGGACGCGCCACGATACAGCAGGCTTATCTGCCTAGTTACGACGCACTTCTACACAACTGCCTAACACAGTTCCATTGTGTTTATTGAATTCGAGAACACTGCCTTACAATGCCCGCCTGGATTTTGCGAACAACTCGCTTCCGATTCGCAATTTGCGTCGGTGTTGAAAAAGTGGCTGTCTCATCCAACGCTTTCTGGGCAGTCTGAGCAAACACTTGCGGCAGCAGTTCTGCATACATTCCGAGCAATGAGGCTACAATTTCCGGCTCAATACCGGCTTCTTGCGCAAACTTCAGCCAATGCCGAAGCTCAATACGTTCGTAGTTGTATTCACCTCCGATGCTCATGGCGAGCTTGCGTTCGTTTCTGCGGTCCTGGGGCGTATCGTAGGCAAAGATGGAGGCGACATCGTAGAGCGGCGCAAGTTGCGGTTTGGCCCCCGGCTGTTCCAAAATTGCGTAATTCTTGGCGTGCGCATCCGTGCCACCTATGAGGAAATTGATGATAAGGGCGGCGACGAACTGCAGGATGTCACTTTCCTCCAGCGTATTTTTGCGCATGAACCGAACGATATCGACCGCACCTGGGCCACCCTGGTTCTGATACTTCTCACGAGTCATATAGCTCATGGCCTGGCAAAAATCCTCCTGATGCAGGCGCACAATACTGTTTCCGTTCCCGTCGTCAACACGCTTGCGATCCCAACGCGTGCTGACGATGGCAGGAACACTAGCGAATACTTGGAAATGCGAGACGGCAGTAGGAAGGCGGAGCGCCCTGAGCGTCTCCATGCAGACGTATTCATTGAATGCCTGCTCGTGCAGACCTTGCACGCCCGGTTTAAGAATATGGGTCGTGGCGGCAGAGCCATGCGCCTCGAACCATTCCTCATTTTCACGGCGCAGTGCGATTTTTCCCTGCGCGCCGCCCAATGACCAGTGTTCATCTGCAACCTGCCATCCCGGCGTGGAAGCCGAGGCCAACTCGGCAAGCCGCCCTCCGATTCCCGCATCATCGATTGGCGTAAGCTGCTCTGCATCATCGGTGCGCTGAAGCGTCTGATCAACCGTAAACTGCACGCCGCCAGGGCAATCCAAACCCACGGCGGTGAGCAAGGAGAACGGGTTATTGGCATTCACATCGTAAAGCCCTGCAATTCGGCGACGTGTATCTTGGTCATCCGGGAGGATGCCGTCGATGTACGCCTCAACCGGCTTGCCCGTCCACGGCTCGCTTCGTCGCGGCATGGAAAGCGACAGCTGCGCAGGCGCATCCGAACAATACGTAAAGCTATAACGACCCGAGACATCCTCGCTGAGCACACCGATGAAAATGCCGCCGATAAAAGTATTGAGAGATTTAGTCTTCACGGCTTTCTCCAGTCCTTATGCTCTTTGATGATGTATAGTCGCTTCCGCCTTTGGTTGTAGCTGTCTGCAATCAAGCGGTTCCTTCAAGTTCTTTCGCCTGCCGCTCCGTTTCCCCTGCACGAGCATCCATGGCAGCAAACAACGAAGCCACACCAGGAATTTTGACTTGCCTGAGAATATTCGCCAATTCCGATGCAGTCTTCGCCATTGCTTCACCGGGAACTTTTGGCATAATATCAATGGAGCTTTGTACTGCATGAGAAGTATCCGACGTTACGGCAACGTCCGACGTTTTCTGCGTCTTGGAGGAATGAGCGTCATTATCATTGCCGGCCACTGCATATTCTGAAGTCAGGGAGATGCCCAGTGCATCGCAGATTGCAAGCACGCGCGTAAGCCCAGGATCGTTGAGCTTACCGGTTTCAAGCTGACTGATCCACGGCCTTGGAATTCCAGTCTTGAGGGCAAGTTCGGTCTGACTCAGATGGGCCGCCACTCTAGCGTCGCGAACCGTCGTGGCAAGCTGCGGCAACGATTGCAGCGGGGCTTTGAATGTAGCCATGCGAGCTTCCTTATCTTGTGGAATACAGACTGTTCGCTAAAGCGAACAAAACCATAATGTATGTTTTAACAAACAAATAATAGCTCAAAATTGTTCGCTTTGTCAAACAAAATCAAAATGTTCGATAAAACAAACATTAATAATCTTCGTGGACTTCGCTCCGCCGCCTACAATCAGCTTGGGTACAATGGGGTGGTCGGCTTATAAGAGGGTTGAAAAAGCAAAAAGACTTGAGAGGACGGAATTGGCAGCAGGAAGCGGCAACAATATAGACAATCATTTTGGTAGCGGCATCACAAACGGCGGAAGGGCTACCGTCACCAACGATAACGGTGTTGACGGTGCTGACGGCAGCACAAACAGCACGTATAACTCAGACACCACGAATGGCGCATCCAACAACGCCACCGGAACCGGCAGCACCACGGCGGCGGACGAGGCCATGCAGAACGCCACCGACCACGGCGCCCCCTCGCTCTCCTCCGGAGGATCGGTGCCCGACAGATACCGTCACTCCATCCCGCTGGACGTGGAAGACATCAGGCGCGACTGGGACAAGCCGATCGTGGACGCCGGCATCGAGGCCAAGACCAGCGTCATCATGCGCGTGGGAGCGCTCGACCTCGGCGCGGGAACCGGAAGCTTCCGCGTGCGCGAGATGATGCACCGCATCGCCTACCCACTGGGCGTGCACGTGCGTGCCGACGTGAACCTGACGGACATCGAGGTCTCCTGCTCCGACGGCCATGACCATCTCACGGAAGTGGTGGATCTGCCCACCACCGGCGTCAACACCGAGCGCATCTGGCTCTTGGAGCACTTCGCCGACTGGTTCAACGTGAACCTCGGCCAGCATTCCCTTTATCACGCCCGGCCCATGGTCTCCGAAGCGCTTGTCGATCACCTTGACAGCCCCGAGGCCAAGCAGTCTGCGCTGCGCGTGGTCAAGAAAGTGCGCAAGGCACGCAGTCAGGCGAAAAAAGTACAGGCCAAAAGCGCCGAACGCGCAGAAAAACGCGGGTATAAGCCTCCGCAAGGCGAATATGCCGAGCACTTCGACCACATCGGGGTAAGCAAGGAATCACTGCCGAGCGAAGGCATCACCGTACGCCAGGCGCACGATCGGCTCAGCCTCATCGAACGCCGTAAGCCGCTCTACAAGCCTTGGTTCTCGGGGTTCGCGGCGGCTGTGGCGTGCGCGGCCTTCGTGTTTCTGCTCGGCGGTGGCCCCTACGACATGATCGGCGCATTCGTCGGCGCCGGCATTGGCCAGTGGATCCGCAAGCGCATGTTCGCCCATCACTTGAACCAGTTCTTTGTCACCTTCATCGCCGTGGCCGCCGCAGCACTGGCGTGCGTGGGCACACTGCGACTCATCGGCGTCTTCGCTCCCGAAGCTCTGCGCCATGACACGGCCTACATCGGCGCCATGCTCTTCGTCATCCCCGGCTTCCCGATCATCACCGGCGGCCTCGATATCGCCAAGCTCGACATCCCCTCGGGTCTGCAGCGCATGTTCTACACCCTGGCCATCATCCTCATGGCCACGCTTGCCGGCTGGATAGTGGCCATGGTGGTGCACTTGAACCCACAGGGCTTCGAGCCCCTGGGCCTCAGCCCGTGGGTCAA
Organism: Bifidobacterium sp. ESL1118; assembly: GCF_058505595.1. Lineage (NCBI taxonomy): Bacteria > Bacillati > Actinomycetota > Actinomycetes > Bifidobacteriales > Bifidobacteriaceae > Bifidobacterium > Bifidobacterium sp. ESL1118. The sequence continues at coordinate 28,596 of NZ_CP196371.1, read as the reverse complement.
CGACGGACTGCGCCTGGTGGCGGCGTTCTGCGGGGTGTGGGGCTTCTCCGTGCTCTTCAACTCACCGCAGCGCATGTGCCTGGTGGCCGCATCCATCGGCGCCATCACCGACACCACACGCCTCGCCCTCACCGACTTCAACATGCCACCCGAGGCCGCCGCGCTGCTCGGAGCCATGCTCGCCGGCCTGCTCGCCACCGCCTGGCGCTCGTCGGTGCGCCACGGCTTCCTCCCACCGCACCTGGGCTACCCACGCATCTGCCTGACGGTGCCGAGCATCGTCATCATGGTGCCGGGCCTGTACATGTACCGCGCCATGTTCTACCTGGGCCAGTTCGACACCATGAACGCCCTCAACTGGATGTTCCGGGCGGTGATGGTCATCATCTGCCTGCCCATTGGCCTGGCCATGGCCCGCGTCATCACCGACAAATCCTGGCGCTACGACATATAAGCACGGAAGTCACGAGCGCCACGAACTATCGGAAGTCGCCAGAATGTTCAAAGTTTTGCAAATTTTCGGTGTGACATGTAAAAATTTGTAAAACTATCTCAATATTTCGCAAATTTCGCAGAACCACAACGCCATATTTTAATAATTTTGCAGATTTTACTATATTCCACACACAGCATTTAAACAATTTTGCAAATCTTTCAAGTTCTATTATAATATATTGTAAATTTGCGTCACTAGTTTGTCGTATTTTGCGAAAGAACTCGATATGCTGAAACCAGATTTACAGAATCTCATCACTGATGTGCTAGCGCAGAAGGCTGAATCACAGACGGTCGAGCTAAAAGCCGCGCGGGATGGCTGCCCCACACGACTGTACGATACGTTGTCAAGTTTTTCGAATCAGGACGACGGCGGAATCATCCTGTTCGGCATCGATGAGGAACACGACTACGAGATATGTGGCGTATACGATGTGCAGGATCTGCAGAAGCACATCAGCGAGCAATGCAAGCAGATGTCTCCCCAAATTAGAGCGGTATTCACGGTCTGCACCGTCGACAAGCGCTGCGTGGTCAGCGCTGAGATCCCTGCCTTGGACGTCACCGAGCGCCCCTGCTTTTATGCAGGCAAGGGCCGCCTGAAAGGTTCATACGTGCGAGTCGGAGATGCCGACGAGCCGATGAACGAATACGAAATCTACAGTTATGAGGCATTCCGCAAGAAATACCGCGATGAACTGGAGCCTGTGAACGGAGTCGAGACCAACGACCTTGACAACGACGCGCTGACGCAATATGTGCTGGCGGTCAAAAGGGACCGGCCGAACAGCAGCCAGCTGAGCGACGAACACCTGCTCGGCCTTATGGGGATCTTACACGGCACCACGCCGACACTGGCCGCCATCATGCTGTTCGGCCTCTACCCGCAAGCCACATTCCCACAGCTTGACATCATCGCGACGGTTGTGCCCGGCCCGCAAGTGGGTGACGTCAATGCCTCCGGCGAACGGTTCACCGACAACAAGCGCATCAACGGAACCCTTGCCGAGCAGCTCGCCGGCGCTCTGAATTTCGTGCGCAATAACAGCAAGACCCCGACCATGGTCTCCGAACATACCGGCATGCGGGTGTTTCGCCAGGAATACCCGTTGGAAGCCGTGCGCGAGCTGGTGCTCAACGCGCTCATCCACCGTGATTACAGCATCCACACGCAGGGCATGCCAATCCAACTGCAGATCTACCCAGACCATCTGACGCTTACCAATCCCGGCGGACTGTACGGAAGGCTGACCTTGGGCCAGTTGGGCAAAATACAGGCGGATACGCGTAACCCGGTCATCGCGAATGCCATGGAACTGCTGGGGCTAGCTGAAAACCGCTATTCTGGAATTCCCACCGTGGAGAAGCTGATGGCTCGCGCTGGCGCACTGCCGCCTTTGTTTGAAGACAAACGCGGCGAATTCTGCGTCACACTCTATCCTGCGGGTTCGGCAAGTGCCCCCGACGCAGCTCAGGACGGCAATGCAGGCTACGGCGGGCAAGACGGCGCTCTTGGTCCCGAAAACGGTGATGGTGCAGGCATGCACATAGCACCACAAAACCGTGAGGCGGCCATCCTACGTTTCTGCGCGGAACCCCGAACCCGCGTGCAAATTGCTACGATGCTTGACTTGGGCACACCCTACACCATGCAGCGATACATCAAGCCGCTTGTCGACAGTGGAAGGCTGGAACTCAGCATACCCAAGAAACCATCGAGCAGTCTGCAGACGTACCGTTCCACCGTCACCGACAAATCCTAGCGCTACGACGTATAAGGCGCCAAGTCAGTCAGATTTTCGTCGGAGAGGATTTTTTCGATTCACCGTCTCACCATGGTTCTCAGAAAAGGCGAGAATCAGCCATTCCTACTTTTTGACATGCAACGATATTCTCGGAAAAGTCCCCTTCGAATCCAATCATCCCCACACAACGGGCAAATTGGGCCAAGCCGAACAACAAAGAGAAACCCCGGCGGGTTGGGCCGGGGAAGAGAAGAGAGAAGAAGGATTCAATTATCAGAAGCGAACTTCCGGCCAGCTCTTGCTGACAGTTCTTATATAACAGTATCGTTCTTGGAACAACACTGGAATAGTCTTAATGTTTCCTGAGAATATTGATTCTCCGCAGTCACATTACAATCAACTGCGGCATTCCGCCTAGACACGCATCCCAAAATCGCCGCTTCCACCGAGATAACCGTGTATACTGACTATTTAGCGGCTTTGTGAGACGGTTCTCACTGAAGTCCAAAATTAAACGCTGAGGTTTTGCGCCGTTGTTGGCGCCGGGCTGAGGCAGACCCTTCACAACGGATCGTTCGGCACGTACCTGCCGATGAAAGGAATAACATCATGGCAAAAGTCGTATTCGACAATGTCACTCGAATCTACCCGGGCAATACGGAGCCCTCGGTATCGAACCTAAGCATGGATATTAAGGACGGTGAGTTCCTTGTGCTCGTCGGCCCCTCTGGCTGCGGCAAGTCCACAACGTTGCGCATGCTCGCAGGCCTTGAGGAAGTCAACAAGGGCAGGATCTACATTGGCGACACCGATGTGACGACCATGCAGCCCAAGGACCGTGATATCGCCATGGTCTTCCAGAACTACGCTCTGTACCCGCACATGACGGTGGCCGACAACATGGGCTTCGCCCTGAAGATTGCCGGCACCCCGAAGGCGGAGATTCGCCAGCGCGTGGAAGAGGCCGCCAAGATGCTCGGCCTCACCGAATTCCTCGACCGCAAGCCAAAGGCTCTCTCCGGTGGTCAGCGTCAGCGCGTGGCCATGGGCCGTGCAATCGTCCGTAAGCCTAAGGTCTTCCTCATGGATGAGCCTCTGTCCAACTTGGATGCCAAGCTCCGTGTGCAGACCCGTACGCAGATCGCCGCCCTGCAGCGCCAGCTCGGCGTCACCACCCTGTACGTCACCCACGATCAGTCCGAAGCCCTGACGATGGGCGATCGCATCGCCGTCATCAAGCTCGGCGTCCTGCAGCAAATCGGTAAGCCGACCGAGCTGTACGATCGTCCTGAGAACGCCTTCGTGGCCGGCTTCATTGGCTCGCCTTCGATGAACATCAACACACACCCTGTGGTCAATGGCAAGGCCAAGATCGGCGACGACACCATCGATCTGCCCGCCGAGGCTGTCAACAAGCTTACCCCAGACGACAAGGACCGCATCATCGTCGGCTTCCGCCCCGAAGATGCCTCGCTGGCTGGCGCCGACGAACCCAACGCTTTCGCCCTCAACGTGGCGAACGTGGAGGACCTTGGTTCCGATGGCTACATCTACGGCAACATCGTCACCGATGGTTCCGTTGCCGAAAGCACCGCCACCATGTCCGACCAGAACAATCTGACGACCATCCGTGTCAATCCTCGCCAGCTGCCGCACGTCGGCGACACGGTAAAGATCAAGATCGATCCGGCGAAGATGCACCTCTTCGCTCCTTCGACCGAGCTTCGTTTGAACTAGTAGCTCACTGAATTATAAGGAACCCCATCCTGCAATATGCATGGTGGGGTTTCTTGTCACTTCAGCCGCAACTAGTCATAGATCGAGTTTTATAACTCACCTAGGAACCTCGCTGTGCTCTACGCCGACGGGGTTCCTCGGCAGTGGTGTAAACAAAGTGCGTCGTAAAATAACGAAATTCAGGGCAACAATGTTATTTTGGGACGCACCACGATTGCCGCGTGGCTCAAAATAACAAGTTTGGCATGAATTCTGTTATTTTGAGCCGCACGGCAACGTAGAGCTGTCTTTCCACATAGCTGGATGAGATGCGCAGAAACATGGAGTATTTCTCGCGTATTGCGATTAGATTGGTATATATGAAACTTACTGGCACCGCGCAGTTCGACCCACGCATACTCAAGGCCACTTCGGTTAACAGCGACGGCCTGGCGGCCGACACCCGGGAGCCCGACGCGCTCAACATCACCGCAGCAAGCTCGAATCCCAAGATGTTTACTCTGCCGTGGGAACTGCCACTGGCACAGTGGCCCAAGGATCTGCTGGCTAACCTACCGCGAGGCATATCTCGACACGTGGTACGTTTCGTACACGTCGGTGACGAAATCTACGCCATGAAGGAGATAACCAGCCGTGTTGCCGCCCATGAATATGAATTGCTACGGCGCCTGCAAAAGCTTGAACTGCCTACAGTGGCTCCCGTTGCGGTGGTAACAGGAAGGCATACCAACAACGGCGAACCCCTGGAGGCCATGCTCGTCACCAAGCAGCTCAAATTCTCCCTGCCCTACCGTGCACTGTTTGCCCGCAACTTGCGCCCAGACACGGCTGAACGACTCATTGACGCATTGGCTGTGCTCATGGTGCGCCTCCACCTGGACGGATTCTACTGGGGCGACGTCTCACTGTCCAACGTGCTGTTCCTGCGTGACGCCGACGCATTCTCGGCCTTCCTAGTAGATGCCGAAACCGGTGCCTTGCACACCACGCTTTCAGTCGGGCAGCGTGAATACGACATGGACCTGGCCCGCACCAACATCATCGGCGAACTGATGGACTTGAGCTCCGGCAGTCTCTTGCCGGAAACGGTGGATGAGGTAGAGGTAGGTAACAGGCTCATCGACCGATATCACTCACTCTGGGGAGCCCTGACCGATGAGGATGATTTCAGCCCAGACGAGATGTGGAAAATCGAAAAACGTGTCAACGAACTCAATGACCTCGGTTTTGACGTGGATGAGCTTGAGGTCAACACCGCACCTGACGGCAAGCACGTACTGGTGAGCCCGCGCGTGGTGGATGCCGGGTACGCCTCTCGCAAGCTGCTTCGGCTCACAGGTCTCGATGTGCAGGAGAACCAGGCCCGCAAACTCTTGAACGACTTGGATGCCTACCGTGCCTCCACATGGCAGGATGGCGAGGACTTGGAAATCGTGGCAACGGATTGGATGCGTGAATGCTTCGAGCCCACGGTTCGCATGATTCCCTCTCAGTACCGTTCACAAATCGAGCCCGCGCAGTTCTTCTATGAAGTTTTGGAATATCGGCAGAGCATGGCGGAAAAAGCAGGACACGACATTCCGACGGCATACGCGGCACAATATTACATCAAGCACGAACTGCCGAAATACGTTCTTGATGCGAAGGCTCTGGACGAAATCAACGCCGATGCGGAGGCCGGAGTTGTGGACGAGCGTTCCATTTACAATAACGACAATGAAGGCAACGTCGTTGATGATGCTGAGAGCAGTAACGACAACAGCGGCGGAAACAACGGCGAAGACACCTTCGACCCGGACATGGATGTCGACAATCCCGACGATGAATACGATCAGGATGCCTCAGTGTGGGCGCAATAAACAACGCATCAGCATCATAAAGCTTGCTGTTTACTGTTAATACGAGCATCGAGAAGAAAAAGAGGCTCTGATACGGTAGCCCCTTTAAGGCCGTCACGTCAAAAAATGAGGACGATTCGCCTTCATTTTCATTCAGAGGGGACTTTGTAAAGGTACTGGCACAATATAACAATTAGGAATGGCGGATTATCGCCATTCCTAATTCTGGTCTCCGTAATTATCAGAGAAAAAGTCCCCTCTGAACAAATTTACGGACCATAGAGGGAGTTTGCACCAAATTATTTGCCCTCGGCAGCCTTGCTGCGGGCTTGTGCCACAGCGAAGAGGCTGATGCCGGCGGCCACTGAAGCGTTCAGCGACTCCACCATACCGCTGATCGGGATGCTGGCAATGGAATCGCATGCCTCCCGAGTCAGTCGGCTCAGGCCCTTGCCTTCCGAACCGAGGACAACCACCAGAGGGTCAGTCTCGAAACCGGACTCACCCACCAATGCATCCCCTTTCCCATCAAGGCCCACCGCGTAATAGCCACGTTCTTTGAGGGCCTCAATCGCCTTGGTGAGGTTCACCACGCGCGCCACCGGCATATGCGCCGCGGCACCGGCTGAAACCTTCCATGCGGCGGCATTCACCGATGCCGAGCGACGTTCAGGCAAAATCACACCGTTGGCACCGAACGCTGCAGCCGAACGAATCACCGCGCCCAGGTTCTGAGGATCGGTGACACCATCGAGAGCGATGAACAGTGGCTTGGCGGCATTCCTGGCATCAGCCGAATCAGCCTCTTCCATGGCGTGAGCCTTCTTCTCCGCGCGATCCGCCAAATCACGCAACGAGGCGTACTGGTAGGGCTCTGCCTTGAGAATCACACCCTGGTGGCTCTTGGAATGCGCAATGCGATCCATCTCAATCCGGTCTGCCTCAAGCAAACGGAGCCCTTGCGCCGTAGCCAGTTTCACAATCTCGCGGGTGCGGTCATCATGCTCTATGCGCGATGCGATGTAGAGCTGCGAACTCGGCACGCCTACTCGAAGCGCTTCAAGGACGGAATTGCGGCCGAACACCAAATCGCTCGTGTCATCTTCATAGCGACCCGCACGGCGCCGCGCCGCTAGCCTCGGATCGGCGAACTGCCGGCGTTCGTTACGCACCTTTGCCTTGTATGCCTTGTGATACGTGCGATCCGTAGCTTTCGGCGTGGGGCCGCGGCCCTTCAGTGCATTCCGATGTTTCCCGCCCGAACCCTTGGTCGGACCCTTTTTCATAGCCATATTCCCCATTATCCCAGAACCCCGCGGCAATGTGCTGCTGGTGACAATGTGCCTCAGCTTGCAACACCAACCAGCAGCATTCCCCACCGCCTCACGATTCAATCAGTCCGCAGTTGCGAATCAGATACACGAAAGGCCGCCGTCAGTGTTTCACAGCACCAACCGGCGACCTTATATTTTTTTATTTATGTGCTATAGTCAGCGATGCTCAGACGCGGCGCTTCGATGCCTTCACAGAAAGGAAGGCAGCAGCGGTGATGGCAGCCAGCACACCGGTGAAGGCTACAGGCAGCACAACGGAACCAGTGTTCGCGAGCTCACCCTTAGCAGCGTTACCAGTAGCACCCTTGGAGACGCCTGGATCAGCCGTCCACTTGGCGTAGTACACCACGTCGCCTGTAGCAGCGACCTTCGTGGGGTCAACAACGTTCTTGCCGTCTTTGTCGGTGGCCCAGCCAACGAACTTGTATCCGGAACGAGTAGGAGCGGATGGCACAAAAAGCCTTTCTCCCTCGCCCGATGTCTCTGAATACTTGGCCGAATCATGAAAATCATGGAACCCATCAGGGAAATTCCCACCGTTGGCATCAAAAACAATATTGACTGCTTTGAGCCATTTGGCATACAGCGTTTCATCCTCTAGAGGGGTGTATCCATTAAACTGGCTATTCTCAGCCAAACTACCGTCACCATTCTTGACCGTGTACCAACCGCGGAACACGTACCCTTCCCGCGTCGGAGATGGGATACCAGTGAGATACGGGCAGTTCGCATTCCCTCCTTCTGTCGCCGTACATGCCGGCACCGTCATCGAAGCCTGACCCACGGTGCCACCATTGGCATCAAAAGTAAGCGTAACATTGGCGGGCGCCGCTTCATCGCTGTTATCGATCTGAACACCGGCAGCCTCCAATTGGTTGATAAGCGCAGTTGACATTGCACCACCACTCACAACCACACTTGCGTCCGCATTCTTAAGGCTGCTCATGCTTGCCAAACTACCCACATTGGTGATGGCATTGGGAGTGGCGCCTGCAACACCGGAATTGGAAAGATCAACATATGACAGACGAGTGAACACCTCCAAGCCGGTGAGGTCAGTGATACCCGCATCAGAGAGATCAAGCGAATACGTATCGGAGTCGTCTTCCGTCAAGACGCGAGTGGTGTCGGGGTTCGATGTTTCATTGCCGTTATCATCGACATCATATGAGAGCGACTTAGCGACGGCCGTGGCCAGATGGGAATCAGCGAAACATTCGGCAATGGTGCTGGTGCCTGGCGTGCAGCCTGCCGCCTGAGCGGTGCTGGTACCGATAAAGCCCATACCAACGCACATCGCCGCGCCGATGGCCACTCCCGCAGCCTTACGCACGAAATCAGACATTGATTTCATCAATTTTTCTCCTTTTTGGATATAACAAATACTCCTATTTATAATATACTCTTATGAAACGATAACTCATCAAAAATCAGCGTTTGACATTGTCCCAGTATTCGCTTGCTTTACGTCAAATTATGACATCACGGCTTCAGCATAACAGCACAACGACAACAGCTTTTGCAAAAGACGCTGTTAAAGGGATATTCAGCCGAAAACACGTCGCATCCATTCATCACTATTACTGTTATGCATCACTTATATAAACTATCGGCAAATTTCTATATACGTTGACAAGATGCTTAAATTGCAGCTATTCCAATGCCACCATAATTTTAATATAATATATAATATTCATATTATACCAGTGTGTCATTGAATTCGCGGATGCTGTGACAACACCAAATGGCGTGTCAGCGAGAGTCCGCCTCAGGGTCGATGCGCGGCTTGGGCGGCACATACTGCGCGGCGAATCGCCGAATCTCGTCATAATCCGTGGTGAACAGCAGTTTGTCAATGTCGGTTTGCGAAACGAAGCCATCGGCCGTCATATTCTCCAGCAACCGGTGTATCGGCTTCCAGAACCCGTCCAGATCGTAGAAGATGCAAGGCTTATCGTTAAGCCCCATGCGTGCCCAGGAGAACGCCTGCACAATCTCCTCAAGCGTGCCCACGCCGCCGGGAAAGGCAATGAGCGCGTCGCTCATGCTCATCAGGCGACGCTTGCGTTCGTCCATGTCGCCTACAATTTGCAGGTCGTCCACAATGCCGTTCGCCGCTAACTCACGATCGACCAAAACCTGAGGAATGATGCCATGCACCGTGCCGCCGTGGCTATGTACCGAAGCCGCCACCGCGCCCATAAGCCCGGTACCGCCCCCTCCGTATACCAGTTCGTCGCCGGAGGCGGCAATCCGCTCACCAAGCCGCTCAATCGCCGCCTTGTACTTACCGTCACGCCCACTCGCCGCGCCGCAATACACCGTTACTTTCATCGATCCCCCTCAACTCGCCACCTTGTCCGCCTATTACCGCCGAACCACAACAATAGCACCTCAATGTTCCCAATCCGGGTGCGCAGCCACATGCGACCATGCAATCCGATGGAAAACCCGCAGGTATTGCATTCAGTGGGTACTTTTCCCCCGAGAATTCAGCAGAAGCAAAATCAGAAATGGTGGAATATCAACAATCTAAAAAACATCTCAACAATAATCGAAGAAAAAGTACCCACTGAATGATTTCATAATGAATTCACAATGAATTCACAATGAATTCACGACCAAAAAATCGCGAAAATGGCATTCAGAGCCACTTCTCCTGGAATCTTGACATATTAATTCAGGAATATTGAGATTCCACCATTGCTAAAAGTACGTCCAGAGGGGACTTCTCATACAATTTGCTGAAATGACAAATTTGCAAAACGACTCTATGACGCCATTCCGCACATTCGCCATCCGCCAGCTTGCACGAAAAGCCCCCTATTAACAGCTTGTAGTATATGCGCCGGCAAAGCCAATGCCTTGGACGCGCGAAAAGCCCCCTCTGAGGAACCTTGGATACGAATTCGCCCATATATTGCTATTTGTCGATAAACACATACTTCGAGAAGCGATCCATGGCCTCCTGAACGCGGCTCAGCGGCAAAGCGAGGTTCACACGAATGCCGAACGGCACCTTGAACTGGCGACCGTCCTGCACGGCAACGCCCACAGCCCACGCGCGGTGCAATACCTCGTCGATGGTGACGCCGTGCGCCTTGCACCAGCCCTCGGCATCGAGCAGCAGGATGTATGTGCCTTGCGGCTTGGCGAAGTCCACGCCGGGGAAGTGCGAGGAAATGTAGTCGGTGGCGTAATCCACGTTGCCGGTGAGCACCTGCCGCAGCTCATCCACCCATTCGCTGCCCTCGGGCTTGTAGGCACCGATAAGCGCATGCATGGAGAGCACATTCATCTCGTTGTAGACCGCCTTGGAGCTGTACGCGTTGATGCGGTCGCGCAGATACTTGTTGTAGATGATGTGGTACGAACCGATAAGGCCGGCGAGGTTGAAGGTCTTGCTGGGTGCGTAAAACGCGATGGTGCGACGCCGAGCGTCCTCGCTCACGGACTGGGTGGGGATGTGCTTGTGACCGGAAAGAATGAGGTCAGACCAAATCTCGTCGGAGACCACCACGCAGTCGTTGCGCTTGTAGACCTCCATGGCCTTCTCGATTTCCCAGCGTTCCCACACGCGGCCGCAGGGGTTGTGCGGACTGCAGAACACCGCGAAGTGAATGTTGTTCTCGCGGATCTTGCGGTCCATATCGTCGAAGTCCATGCGCCACACGCCGTTCTCGTCGCGCTTGAGCGGGGAATGGACGATGTGGTAGCCGTTGGACCCGATGGCGTTGGTGAAGCCAACATACGTGGGGCTGTGCACCAGCACGCTGTCGCCGGGGGTGGCGAAGCAGTGGAGCGCGGAAACCAAGCCGCCAAGCACCCCATTTTCGTAGCCAATATCGTCTTTCGTCAGGTCTTCCACGCCATTGCGGGTCTTCTGCCAGTTGATGATGGCGTTGTAATATTCGTCGGTGGCGCGAAAATAGCCAAAGAACGGGTGCTTGGTGCGCTCGATGATGGCATCGGTGATGGTCGGCACAGTGGCGAAGTTCATGTCGGCAACCCACATTGGGATGATGTCGAAGCCGTCGTTGGGAGCATCCGGCGCGAAGCCTGGCGCCTGGCCCAGCCCATCGTAAGCCAACGCATCCTTGCCACGCCTGTCCACCACCGTGGTGAAGTCATATTTGAAGCCCGCTCCCGATACACTCGACGCACTCGATGCGTTGACCTGCTGCGAACCGTTCGTACCGTTGAACGCGCCTGCTGCGGTGCAATCCTTGCCTTCTGCGGAATTGCTCATTCCTACCCCCAAACATCTGCATTTATTTGGTTCCATATTAACAAGGCGAGGCCGATTCATCGACCTATCTGACCGAAACGCACCCACATTGGCCCCACCACCAGTCAACCGGGTACACTCCAGATGCAAAAGCCCACAATCCCGACCAAAATGCACGCATTTTCACATTATTGTGCATGCGTGCGCACAATTCAGACATCAGAACATCAGACATCAACAGTGAGATCGGCCGGCGAATCGGGAACGAAGAACGCCAATATCTCATCGATGTAGCGCCGCAGCACATCGTTCGGCATGCCGAAAATCTCGTGGCATGCCGTGTCATACCGCACCAGTTCGATGGCTCCACCACCGTCACTCACCCGCTCCACGAAGCGGAATTCGCCGCTTTCATGCACCCATTCATCGCGGCCGGCCTGGAAGAGCAGAATCGGCGTCTCGATGCGCGCGCAAGCCTTCGCGTCTTGCACGGCTCGCCCCATTTTGAGGAATTCATAGGTATAGCCGAATGTGGCGGCATTGGTCTGGTAATGGCGGTTCCGCGCCCGCAAACCGCGCGCCCAGTTGAGCCGCGCCGGTGCAGCCCCGTCGTGCCCCTTGCTGGGAACGGCGGGATCGAAGTTCTTCTGCCCGGGCGCCTTGCGCTTGCCTAACCCAAGCGCGGTGGCAGCACCAGTGACCGGCAGAGCGAACCAGTTCGGGAAACCGGTAGTGGGCTCCATACCAGGGGCGTTGAGCACGGCGCGGTGGAACAGATCGGGATATTCCTCCAACACCGCGGCCCCGATGGCCCCACCCATCGAATGCGCGTACAGATAGAGCGGCTGATCGCCCGCGGCGGCCCTGCCCACACCCTGCGCGAACTTCGCCAGATCCTCCACGTACCGATGCCAATCATCAATCCAAACCGACGAAGGATTCTCCACATCGCGAGGGGAGTAGCCATGTCCGCGATGCTCAAGCACACACACCGAAAAACCGCCGAGCAGGAAATACCACACCATCTCCTCATACTTCTCGGCAAACTCGGTGAACCCGTGCGAAATCACCACCGCGCCGCGGAATTGCGCCGCAGCGCCAGGAACGTTCAGCACATCGAATTTATGCGCGTCGTAGACCACATAATGCAGCTGGCCGAACGTGGACGAGTCTTGCGGTTGCCGGCCGAAATCCACATGTAGGGGCTTCGGCGCAGCGACTCCTGGAACCTTTGCCGGCTCCATCCACCCCTCGCTGCGGCACCCTGCGAGCGCCGGCCGCACCGTACCTCGCATAATGCGAACAAACTCGGCTTCGTCATCGTCAATCAGCGGTATTTGCATGCATCCAAGTCTATCTGAACGCCGCTAAATGCTCAAAATCAGGAGATGATCGCACTCTGATTCGTTCAGTGGGCACTTTTCAGTGATGTTTCCATTCCCGTAGAATACGAAATGGCGGAATTCCAGCATTTTAAAATAATGAATCCTCAAATATCCGTTAAAAAGTACCCACTGAACGAAGTCAGGCGAGATTCAGCTCTGCACAACCTTCGGCGCAAGGCCATTCGAGCGCGGCACCGCCGAGGCTTGGCCGCAGAGAGCGAGCCAGTTGGCGAGAATGCGGTAGCCCGACTCACTCATCACCGATTCAGGGTGGAACTGCACTGAGTAGAGCGGCAGCGAACGGTGGCGCAGCCCCTGCACAGTGCCGTCGTCCTGCGCCCGCGCCATCACCACGAGCTCGTCCGGCACCGTCTGCGGCTCCACGGCGAGCGAGTGGTAGCGTGTTGCATTGAACGGGTTGGGCACTCCCTCGAAAACGCCTTTGCCAGCTTCGGCGGGCACTTGCTCAATGGGGCTGGTCTTGCCGTGGCAGATGGTGGGCGCGTGGCTCACGGTGGCGCCGTAGACCTCCGCGAGCGCCTGGAGGCCCAGGCACACGCCAAACATAGGAGTGCGGGTCCGCGCGCACAGGCGGATCAGGTCCTCACTCACCCCAGCGTCCGCAGGCGTACCGGGCCCAGGGGAGATGAGCACGCCATCATAGTCGGCAATCGAAGCCGCAGCGGAACCGGCGTTGCCGGCATTAACAGCGGAATTACCGGCGTTGCCGATGCTGCTTGAGCTGATGCGGTTCCCGTCTCCCTCGCCATCTATGTCACAATCGCAGTGCCGCCTCTCATGGCCGGCCGCATCGCCACAATCGGCCGAGGAAGCATCAGAGCCACTCACCTGGACTGCCACGATATCATCGCCATCCACCGCGATGGCATCATTACGCACCACGTCCACCGTGGCACCAAGCGTGCGCAAGTAGCCCACAATGGTGTACACAAAGGAGTCGTAATTATCAATGACCAGAATCCGCGCAGAATCCTCAGGAGCACGGCCCGCCTGCGCCTGGGGCTGTTTCAGTTCCATCTGGGCCATATCCACCTTGCTTTACCCATAACTTTTCTTGCAACCTCATCTTACGTACGCCGAAACTCCGATATGCCGTTCGCTTCACCGATTGATATCACTGATTTTGAAATCAGTTTCGTTCCGTGAGCACTTTTCGTCCGCAATTTCCCAAGACAAAATTCAAAACGGCGAAATATCAGCAACTCGAAAACCAATTATTCCATGAAAACAGCGAAAAATGCTCACGGAACGAAATACCACCTTCAAAATGCCAAATCCAGCAAATCATCGACCCAGCAGGAAGCGGCGAACCTTGCCAGTGCTTGTCTTGGGAAGCGCGGCAACCGCATAGAACCGGCGCGGCACCTTGTAATGGGCCAATCTCCTGCGGCCATAGGCGCGTAGATCGCAGTCGAATTCTTCAGCATCGGTGCTGGCATTCTCACGGGTCGGCACCACATAAGCCACCGGCACCTGGCCCCAAACCTCATCGGATTCTGCGGTGACGGCAATCTCCGCAATGCCGGGGCAATCCGCATACACCCGCTCCACTTCCTCAGGAAAGACGTGCTCACCGCCCGAAATCAGCATGTTGTCGAGCCGACCGTCAATGTACAGGTAACCATCGGTATCAAAATAGCCCACATCGCCGGTGCGGTACCAACCGTCATCGGTCAGCTTCGCAGCGAAACGACCGCCTCCATCCCCATCATCCTGAATGTACCCACTCGTCAGCGCACCGGTCTTAATCTCAATCTCACCGGTGGCCTCTGCAAGCCGCAATTGCGTGGTGAAGTAGGGTTTGCCCACCGAGAGCAGACGGCTGGTGTCGCGGCTGTCCGCCAAGCCGGTGCCTACGATCTGCGAGCAGGTCTCGGTCATGCCGTACGAGCGCACAACCGGCATGCCCAGCTCTGCGCAACGCTTGAGCATCGCCACATCCGACTTCTCACCACCGAGAATGAACCCCTTGAACGATGAATTGTAATGAGACTGTTGCGCGGCATCCACATCGGTGCCACCGCACAACGCCACCAACGGCTTGAGCATGGTGGGCACCACGGAGACCCAAGTCACCGGCTCCTCGCGCAGGATCCTGTCCATCTCGTGCGCGTCGAAATGGCCCATCAACCGCACTGTCACACCGAAAATCAGACCTCGCAAGATGATGGAATACCCGCTGATGTGGAATATCGGCACGGCACACAGCCACTCGTCGTCCGGGCTCACACCCAAGCTGAGCGCCACGGAGACCGCAGAAGTGAAGTGGTTGCGAACGGTCTGCTTGATGCCTTTGGGGTGACCGGTCGAGCCGGAGGTGAACATGACGCTGAGCACACGGTTGTCCGCAAAGTCCTGTGGGATGGCACCGGCTCCAGACTCGCCGCTGGCAACTTCGGCGAAAACCTCACCAAACGTCAATATCCGCGGAATACTGCCACTGTGACCACCGCTGACCCTACTGGTTCCGATGCCATGTCCTCCGAAGAGCCGCCCTTGCACCAGATTGTCATCGCAGAGACAGGTCTCCACTCCGGTATCGCTCATCTGGCCCAGCAGTTCCTCGTCGGTGAGCCGCTTATTGAGCCAGACCACCGTCTTGCCGCGCATCATTAAAGTCACTGCCATGAGATAGCCACGGATGTCATTATTCGCCATCATCGCGATGTTTTGAGCACTCATGGCACCAAACGCATCGAGCGCGGAACAAAGCCGGCAAGCCCGCTCCAGCACTTCGCGAAAGGTATAGCTTGTCTCGCCATCGGTCACCGCCACTTTGTCCGGCGTAAGTCGCGCCCGCTTTGTCACCCAGTTTTCCATCGTGCCATCCTTACTCCCCCATTCCCATATCCCCACCTGATCACGGGAACTGCGGGTACTTGCTGAAGTCGGGCTTGCGCTTCTGGTTGAAGGCGTCGCGCCCCTCCTTAGCCTCGTCGGTGGTGTAGTAGAGCAGCGTCGCGTCGCCGCCCAGCTGCTGCAAGCCCGAAAGCCCGTCGTCGGCCGCATTCATGGACGCCTTGATGAACCGGAGCGCCATCGGCGACTTCTCCAGCAGCTCGTCGCACCATTTGAGCGTCTCGGCCTCCACGTCCGCCAGCGGCACCACCCTGTTGATCCAACCCATCTGCAAGGCCTCGTCGGCGGTGTAGAAGTGGTCCATGAACCAGACCTCCTTGGCACGTTTGACGCCGATGGCGCGGGCCAGCAGCCCGGAGCCGTAGCCCGCGTCGAAGCTGCCCACCTTCGGGCCGGTCTGGCCGAACTTCGCGTTGTCGGCCGCAATCGTCAGGTCGCAGACCAGCTGCAGCACGTTGCCGCCGCCCACGGACCAGCCACGCACCATGGCGATGACCGGCTTGGGGATGATGCGGATGAGGTGCTGCAGGTCGAGCACGTTGAGCCGCGGCACACCGTCGCCGCCCACGTAGCCGCCGTTGCCGCGCACACCCTGGTCGCCGCCCGACGAGAACGCAAGGTCACCCGCACCAGTCAGAATGATGACGCCGACGGTTGGGTCGTCGCGGCAGATGGTAAAGGCTTCGATGAGCTCGGAGATGGTCAGCGGAGTGAACGCGTTGCGCCGCTCCGGCCGGTTGATGGTGAGCTTGGCGATGCGCCCGGAGCGCTCGAAGAGTATCTCCTGGTATTCCTTCACGATCTTGAACGGGTGACGTTTGCTCCGCACAATCTTGCCATTATCTTCGCCATCGCTTCTGCCAACAGCCATAGTTTCTCCCTTTCGAAGCAGTATCCACCTATAATTTCAATCCGAAATATCCTTACACACCCGCAGGTCGCAACCAACCGGAATCATCAACAATCCAGCCAGTTAGCCATCAAACCGCCACAATCATGAAAGAACCGAATATCATGACACTTGCGCAATATATGGGCATTCAGCATACCGAAGTTTCCGCGGAAAAGACAGTGATTACGCTACCGGTGACCGAAGCGCTGCTCCAGCCGTTCGGCGTGCTGCACGGGGGAGTGAACGCCGTGCTGGCCGAGGAGGCCGCCAGCCTAGGCGCTTTGGCGGGGCTTGGCGAAGGGCAGGTGCCGGTCGGCGTTGACCTGGAAGTGCATCATTTTCGCCCCGTGCGTTCAGGCACATTGACCGCCACAGCCACCCCGCAGCACATCGGCCGCACGCTGCAAACCTGGCAGGTGGAGATTCGCAATAATTCAGATGACACTGGCGATGATGGCGCCTGCAATCTCACCGCCGAAGCCACGGTCACCCTGACTGTAAAATGCTTCCGAAGGCCCGACCAGCAGTCTGTTGACGGAAAGTGATGTTTTGGGTGCTAAAAACGTCATTTTTCGTCAGTAAGTTACCAGCAAATCATTAGCGGGATAACCAGTGCCGCCAACTTCACACCAGATCGTACGGCGCGCGCCGCGCGACCACGTAGAATGCAAGCAACGCGAGCGCAACAACCAAGCCACCCCGCGCCCAAACCCCGCCGACTACAAACAGTTGGGTGGCCGCAAACAGCACCAGCGTCCTCACCACGTAAAACGCCGCCCGGCGACCGCCACGCCGCGTCCGGGTCTCCACGCTCATGTGGGTGAACCGCCCGCCCAACGTCTGTCCGTGGCCTGCGGCGGGAATCCACAGCTCAAAAACAAGAAAGACCACCGCCGAAATCAGGCGTGCAGCGACATTGAAAACGCCGGTTCCGAAGGCATATCCCAATAGGAGGAAATCACCATTGAGCTGGGGCGTCGCCACCTTGTAGAACACGGCGATGAATCCGAACACCAACGCATAGGTGAACACCCAAACGAACAATAGATCAATGATAAGCGAAACCGTACGGTGCAGCAGGCCCGGCTTGATGTTGACTTCAGCGCTGTCGGTGGCCTTCTCCGGCGGATCAATCCTGCCATACACCCAAGCCACAAGACAGCCCAGAGCGGCACCGAGCGTATTTGTGATGAGATCGTCCACATCAAACTGCCTGTAAGCGCAAGGGTAGATGCCCCACATGCCGGTGAGCTGCGAAGTCTCGATCAATGCGGAGACCACCAGGCCGGCCGGCACAACCAGCACCGCACGCCAACGCGCCCATCGTTTCAGTGCAAACCCCAGCGGAACAAACAACGTCACGTTAAACAGCAACTGCAACATAGCAGTCATGCCATCGGCCTCAATGTCATCGACGAATCGCATGACATGCCATTGCGGAGCATGGGAATGGGTGAGGCAGTATGTGGCTGGATTGTCAGGCATGGGGTAGAGCGTGAACGCCACCAGACCCAACGCATACAGCACACAGACATATGCAGTGAGTACAGAAGTGACGCGCAACCTGTGGTGCCTGTGGTACATCAGGGCCAGAATCGGCAAGGTGAGCAGTGCCGAAAGAAGCGGCCACAGCGCCACCGCTATCGCAAAGGATGCACTGAACGCGCCGAGGTAGGAGAGCAATGGGAAACTCAGTCGTCGCCGACGGTGATGTGCACACCGCCAACGAGCTGGGAAATCACGTTGTAAAGCACTGCAAAGATAACGGCAATCAGCGTGATCACCACAACTTCAACAATGGACAGCACAGTGAAAACGCTCAATACCGTATTGAGAGATAATATGCTGGATAGATTAAAACCGCCAGCGTCAAGACCGGTTGTGGAAAACAGCTGAGAAACCTGGTCGAACACACCCACAGCGTTGAGCAGCACCCAAATCAGAGTCACAGTGACGATTTGAATGATGCCACCGGCCACTGAAAGCAGGAAACTCACCTTGGCAACCGACCACGGATCAACATGCGTCACCGACAACCCCATTCGGCGTGCATGAGGCACACGGCGCCGCACACCACCCGACTTGCTCGAACTCTTCACGGAAGGAGGCATGCCCGTCGAGCCCAAAGAACTTTGAGGGATGTTGGAAACTGTGCGGGGAGTGCGCCGTGGGCTTTGCGCCGGAGAAGAAGAACCACTTGCCGCAGCAGCAGAATCCTTCGGCATCGGGTCTGCGGAATTAACCGGCGCAAATAAATCCGGAGTAGGGCTTGCAGACCAGTCTTCCGGATTCGGCTTGCCGTCATTACGATCGTCGCTCATTACTTCTCCTCAACCCTGCACACTGCACCAAGGCAATGGATGCGCAGCCTTGGCCAAAACCACGGCTCATGCCAATCCATTGCCTACCAATTGTTACTTAGACTAGATTATCAGTTTTCGGGGACTGCTTGCGTGGCTGCATCATCTGAACCTGAACCCGATGTTTTAGAACCATGATCGGCTCCGTTCCCATCGGCATTCGTTTGAGCAGCGTCATTATCCGATTCGTTGGAATCCTCCGAGTCATCGTCGGTGTCGTCGTTGCGAGCAATGGAGATGATCTCATCACCCTTGTCGGGCTTGGCGAGCGTGACACCTTGGGTGTTGCGGCCCGTCAACTTGACTTCGGAGACGTTGGAACGAATGACCTTACCTGACTTCATGATGGCCATCACCTGGTCGGAGTCGGTGACGATGAGCGCTCCAACAAGAGACCCGCGGCCTTCCGCCAAATTTAGCGCCTTCACACCAAAACCGTTACGACCCTGCAAACGATATTCGCCGACATCGGTGCGCTTGGCAAAGCCCTCATTGGTGACTACGAGCAGGTCGAGATCAGCCATGTCACGGCTCTGTGATGAGTCGTCGTCGGTATTGCCACTGTCAGAGGCCGCGGCGAGCGCAGCACGATTCTCATCGCTCGGCACCACATCCATGGCCAGCAGCTCGTCACCCTCACGGAACTTCATGCCTTGCACGCCGGCCGAGGCACGACCCATCGGCCGCAGCTGCTCGTCGTCGGCTCGGAACTTCAAGCTCATACCATGCTTGGAAACGAGGATGATGTCATCATCTGCGTTGCAGAGGGCAGCACCCACCAACTCATCAGTGTTTTCGCCTGTTTCCGGATCCTCCATGAGACGCACGGCAATGAGGCCGCCCTGGCGCGAGGAATCGTATTGTTCAAGTGGCGTCTTCTTCACTTTGCCGGACTTGGTGGCGAGCACCAGGTACTTGGCCACTTCGTAATCAGGAATGGAAAGCACGGTCTGGATGATCTCGCCGGGAGCGAGCTGTAGCAGGTTCGCCACATGCTGACCCTTAGAGTCACGCGAACCTTCCGGCAGTTCGTAGGCTTTGAGTCTGAACACACGCCCACGGTTGGTGAAGAACAGAATCCAGTTGTGCGTAGACGTGAGGAAGAAGTGATCCACCACGTCGTCCTCGCGCAGCCTGGCACCCTTGATGCCCTTGCCGCCACGGTGCTGGGCACGGTATTCGTCGGCCTTGGTGCGCTTGACAAATCCGGAGTGAGTGACGGTGACCACCACATTCTCGTCAGCGATGAGGTCCTCGTCGCTCATCTCGCCGGAGAAGGGCAGGATCTTGGTGCGACGGTCGTCACCGTACTTCGCCACGATCTCGTCGAGCTCGTTACCTACAATCTGGCGTTCGCGCTCCGGGCTGGCAAGAATCGCGTCATAATCCGCAATCTTCTTCATGAGTTCATTGTGCTCATCGACGATCTTCTGACGCTCCAACGCAGCCAAACGGCGCAACTGCATGGCAAGGATGGCATCGGCCTGCACATCGTCCACGTCGAGCAATTCCTCAAGGCCGGTCCGTGCGGTATCCACGTCCTTGGATGCGCGGATCAGAGCGATGACCTCTTCAATCATGTCGAGGGCTTTCAGGTAGCCCTGCAGAATGTGGTCGCGCTCCTCAGCCTCGCGCTTCAGGTAACGGGTGCGGCGGTCGATGACCTCAAGCTGATGGGTCACCCAGTGACTCACGAAGGCATCGAGTGAAAGGGTGCGTGGCACGTTGTCGACCAACGCGAGCATGTTCGCGCCGAACGTCTGCTGCAGCTGCGTGTGCTTGTAGAGGTTGTTCAACACCACCTTCGGCACGGCATCGCGCTTCAGAATCAAGACCAACCGCTGGCCGGTGCGGCCGGAGGTCTCGTCTCGCATGTCGGCAATGCCTTGGATCTTGCCGTCGCGCACGGCCTCACGGATGGAGGCGGCGAGGCGGTCGGGGTTCACCTGGTAGGGCAGCTCGGTGACCACCAGGCACATGCGGCCATTGATCTCCTCGGTGTTGACCACAGCGCGCATGGTGATGAGGCCTCGACCGGTGCGGTAGGCCTGCTCAATGCCCTTGTGCCCCAGAATCGTTGCGCCAGTGGGGAAGTCAGGCCCCTTGATGCGGGCGATCAGCGCCTCAAGCAGCTCTTCCTTGCTGGCGTCCGGGTGCTCCAACGCCCAGTGCACGCCGTCGGCCACCTCGCGCATATTGTGTGGCGGAATGTTCGTGGCCATGCCCACGGCGATGCCTGAGGATCCGTTGACCAGCAAATTCGGGAAGCGCGATGGCAGCACGGTCGGCTCCTGGGTCTTGCCATCGTAGTTGGGCACGAAATCGACGGTGTCCTTGTCGATGTCTCGAACCATTTCCATCGCCAACGGTGCCATACGGCACTCCGTGTAACGCATGGCGGCTGCGGGGTCGTCGCCAGGGGAGCCGAAGTTGCCCTGGCCGTCCACCAGCATGTATCGCATCGACCATGACTGGGCCATGCGTACAAGGGTGTCGTAGATGGCGGAGTCGCCGTGCGGGTGGTACTTGCCCATCACGTCGCCCACCACGCGCGAGCACTTGTTGTAACCACGGTCGGGCCTGTAGCCGCCGTCATACATGGCGTAAATCACGCGGCGGTGCACCGGCTTCATGCCGTCTCGCACATCGGGTAGCGCACGCTCCACAATCACGGAGAGCGAGTAGGCCAGGTAGGAATCCTTCATTTCCTTGCCCAGCTCGACTGGCTGAATCCTTTCACCTTTCATCAGGCCATAGTCTGTGTCATCGGCCTCTTGAGGGCTCAACGGCTCCAGCGAGCCGTCAGGTGTGTACTGCTCGTCGAATCCGTCATCGTCGTTGCCGTTTTGGTTGTTGCCCTCCGCACCGTTCGATCCGGCGCTCACAGGCTCTTTGTCGTCATTGTTGTCGTCTGCCACTGTTGTTCCTTAGAATTGTCCTTAGAATTGAAAGCTTCCATTTTCCGGTGTGCACGTTGCACGTCACACGTCGATACCGCACTGTCATGTCCATTTCTTCAAAAAGAAAATGAACAGATGTACAGTATCTTCATTACGCGTCGATGAACCTTGCGTCGTGTGCGTTGCGCTGGATGAAGAGGCGCCGAGGCTCCACCTCGTCTCCCATGAGCATGGAGAACGTCTCGTCGGCCTGGGCCGCGTCCTCGATCTGCACCTGCTTCAAAATGCGGTGGTCGGGGTCCATGGTAGTGCCCCAAAGCTCCTGGTAGCTCATCTCGCCCAAGCCCTTGTAGCGCTGAATGCCTTCGCCCTTTGGCAGCTGGCGGCCAGCTTCCTTGCCTTCCTTCAGCACGCGGTCACGCTCGGCGTCCGTGTAGACAAAGCTGTGGTTGCCCTTGGTCCACTTAATCCGGTACAGCGGCGGCATGGCCACATACACGTATCCTGCGTAAATCATCGGCCGCATGTAGCGGAAGAAGAGCGTCAGGTTCAGCGTGGCGATGTGCGCGCCGTCCACATCGGCATCGGCCATGATAATGATTTTGTGGTAGCGCACCTTGTTCAAGTCGAAGTCCTCGCCGTAGCCGCCACCGACCGCGGTGATGAGCGCCTCGATGGTGTCGGACTTCATGATGCGGTCGATGGAGGCACGCTCGGTGTTGAGGATCTTGCCACGCAGCGGCAGGATGGCCTGCGTGATCGGGTTGCGACCCTGAATGGCGGAGCCACCTGCGGAATCACCCTCGACGATGAACAGCTCGCACTCGGCGGGGTTATTGGACTGGCAATCCTTCAATTTATCTGGCATGCCGGCGGTCTCGAACACGGACTTACGCCGCGTGTTTTCGCGAGCTTTCTTCGCCGCAATGCGGGCGTGCGAAGCCTCAAGGCCCTTTTGCACAATGTTCTTGGCATCGCTCGGGTGGGCGTCGAACCAGTCGCCCAGCCTGTCCATCATGACGCGCTGCACGAAGGTCTTCGCCTCGGAATTGCCGAGTTTGGTCTTGGTCTGGCCCTCGAACTGTGGGTTGGTGAGCTTCACGGAAACCACAGCGGTCAAGCCTTCGCGCACATCGTCGCCGGAGAGGTTGTCGTCCTTGTCCTTCAACAGGTTCTTGTCTCGGGCATACCGGTTCACCAGTGTGGTGAGCGCCGCACGGAAGCCCTCTTCGTGCGTGCCGCCTTCCGTGGTGGAGATGGTGTTGGCGAAGGTGTGCACCGACTCGGAGTAGGCAGCCGTCCATTGCAACGCGATTTCCGCCGAGATGCCGATGGACAGGTCCTCGGCCTCCAGGTCGATGACTTCTTCCTCGATTGGTGTGGACTTGCGGGATTTCACCAGATATTCGACGTAGTCCTTGATGCCGTTCTTATACATGTAGGAGACGGTGTTGACTTTTGGCTTCTCTTCCGGCTCATCCTGGCCGGCCACTTCGTCGCCAGCCAGATCAGGCTGACGCTCATCAGTCAGCGTGATGCGCAGGCCTTTGTTGAGGAATGCCATCTGTTGGAAGCGCGAGCGCAGGGTCTCGAAATCATATTCGGTGGTTTCAAAGATCGTTGGGTCGGCCCAAAACGTCACGGAGGTGCCAGTCTCTTCGCCTTCCCTGAGCGGCGCACCCTGCTTCAGGGGCGCCACTGCCTTTTGATTTCTAAAGTTCTGCAACCAGTGGTATCCCTGACGGCGCACGTCCACGTCGATTTCTGTGGAAAGTGCATTGACCACGGAGATGCCCACACCGTGTAAGCCGCCGGAAACGGCATATCCGCCGCCTCCAAACTTGCCGCCAGCATGCAGCTTGGTCATCACTGTCTCCACGCCAGATACGCCTTCGCCCGGCACCTCGTCCACGGGGATGCCGCGGCCGTTGTCGACCACGCGAATGGCGTTGTCGGGCATGATGGTCACTTCGATGTGCGAAGCATAGCCTGCAAGCGCTTCGTCAACGGAATTATCGACAATCTCGTAGACCAAGTGGTGCAGACCGCGAGGCCCAGTGGATCCGATGTACATTCCTGGCCGGATGCGCACCGCCTCAAGCCCTTCGAGCACACGCAAATCGCTGGCGTCGTAGTGTTCTGGAGCCAGGGAGTCATCGAGCTGGGCATCCTGAAGTTCGTCGTTCTCCAACTTCTCAGTGTTGCCGGCAAGTAGGTCTTTGGCGCTAACTTTTCCTGTTTCTCCCTCGGTACCGTTGCTCGATGTACCGTCACTAGCATCATTGTTGTTCAGACTTGAATCTGCCACAAGGTTCCTTCCCACAGCCTTCGTAAGCAAGGGTTCTCACAAAGGCATTATACTCTAAAAGGTCAATAACAGGGCCTTACAGACGTTTAACTATATATCTAACATTTTACTCATATATAGGGACTTCTACGCTATTAGGGCTTCTCAGCGAATTTAGCATTTTTGGTTCAATCAATCCCGGTCTGATCTCCCAGCCGACTACCGCGGCTGTGTTCGACCTGGTTGCATTGAGTGAGCGGTGTCCAGTGAACGATTGAACGGCCAGATGCTCAGAATATTGGAACTCCGATGTTCTGGATGGCAGGAGTAGTAACCACTGTAGAAGTCTGAGGAAGTCGTACTTCACTCATATGGTTCACCTATTATAATGATGCCTGTATCGCTGTGCGAACTTGGACGTACGCGGCCCCGTGACCTTCACCTCACGAATCTCAAGACCTTGGAGCCTTTGGCGAATTGTGGCCGTCAGGCTGGGAATCATATATGTCAATTGCGTGGCCCATGCCCCAGACTCCGTGTGAATGGTCAGTACGCCGTCTCTGAAATCATCCACATACGAGTGCGACGCGATGCCCGCACCGACCACTTCATCCCAATGTGTGCGCAACTGCGCCACTTTCAGATGGGGAACCCACTTTCCTTGGGCGGCCACGATGTCAAGCGTGCCGCCAAGTTTGGCCGGGTCCCTCCCCGGTTTGCCAAAATTCTCCCATGCCGCGCGCTCACGTTTCGACCTGTCCCTACGCAGACCCGTGCGCCGAGTCAGACCAGTAAACACAAGCTCTGGCAATTTACGTTCGTCAAGATGGAGCACAAGATTAATTGGCGTTTTCACTGTGCCGCCTCTCAATGCCTGCCTTTGAACGGTCGTGCTGAACGGCAATTCCGACATCATCTCTGTACTCACGGGCCTTGAGATCAGCCACGTTGATGACCTTGAATCCATGTGAGGAAGCGTTTAATCTCGCAATATCCGGAATATCGCTTATGGCGGCCACCGTGATGAGCACTTGATTTTGAGCACTGGCGAAATCCAAAATCTTTCTCCGTCGGGTTTCGTCAAGCTGGGCGAAAACATCGTCGAGAATGACTATTGGCTGCTCACCTTGTTTCTCTGCAATGACTTGATACAAAGCCATTTTCAGCGCCAAGGCCATAGTCCACATCTCGCCGTTGGACGCGAATTGACGTGCTGCGTAGCCGTCGATCAAAAAATCCATGTCGTCCCGGTGCGGACCAATGAGATTGCGACCACGCGCCACCTCGGCAGGGTAGAGCCTCTGAAAATGGCTGCTGATCTCCGGTTTCGGGGCATCAGATTCAAACACCTCGGCAAACGACGGCTTGTACTGGAGCGCCACCTGTTCCAAAGGAGTATCGTCATTGCCTCTTTGCTCCATGTCTTCACCGGCCTTGGGCGATACCTGGGATTGTTCATCGCCACTAGCCGTGGCCTTGCGATTGCCCCCACCCGATAATTCGCTGTAGACCTTGACAAAGCGATCGGAAAGTTCATCGATGATGCGCTCTCTGAACTCGGTGAGTGCAACCCCCTGCTCGATGAACTGCCCGGTCCACACTTCCAATCCGCTGAGTGCGGCCTGACGAGCGTCCAAACCACCTTCGTTATCCAACTGTTTGAGCAACGCCACCCGTTGCCTTGCGATTTGTGTGAAATTGTGCAAGCAGGCGGCATACTCCGGAATCAACAACGTCCCGGCCTGGTCCAAAAAGCCGCGTCGTGTGGAAGGATCACCTGAAATGAGTTGTTGGTCTTCCGGAGTGAACGATACGGAAGGCACTCGGCCGACAATATCGCGCATATACAATGATGATCCACCATTGATACGTCCCCGATTAGCCCCCTTTGCCGAAACGGTCACCTCATATGTGACGGTTCTGGTATTCGCTTCCCCATTCGCATGGAAATCGCTGTATGCCGCATATTGTTCAACATCGCCGGCTTGAGCATCGCTATGAACCGCCGAAACGTTGGAATCAACCCCTGGCGTTTCCTCCACATTCGCCCGTATGGTGGCCTTGGTTTTGCCTCGTTCGACCAATGGCAACATAGTCGAACTTCGATGGCTGGAACCTGTGGAAAGCACTTCCAAAGCCTCCACGATGTTCGTTTTTCCCAAGCCATTGGCACCTTGCAAGATGGTGACACCTGGCTCGAAATCAACAATGATGTGCTGCCACGATCTGAAATGATCGAGCGCTAGCTTGGAAACATACAATGCCGGCAGACCGTTTCCATCAACTGTTGAGACGCATCGGAACCAACAAATAGCGATAATCCATCGATTCGTCGGAGTCGGCTTCTTGTTGACCGTTGAATTCCACGGGTTTGACGGCCGTGGTCATTTTGATGCGGACGAATGGCTCAGTGATCGCACCCAATCCTTCAATAAGATAGGTTGGATTGAACGCCACGGTGATCGCATCTCCATCCATATCCACGTCGAGGGTTTCCTTGGCCTGCGATTCATCAGCAGCGCCGGCGGACAGCGTCAACATGCCGTTCTCAAAGACCATGCGTACCGGGGCATTGCGTTCTGCAACCAGTGAGACACGTTTGATGGCAGCCAGGAGGAGTTGGCGGTCGATGACGGCCTGAATCGGGTATTCATCAGCAAAAAGCCTATCGACCGCAGGGAATTCGCCGTCGATCAATTGGGAGGTGGAAACCCTGCCTGCGTTTTCGAATCCGAGTAATGTCGGCTTCTCTGTATCCAGTGCAATGGAAATATTCTGATGTTCATCGGTGGAACGGGCTACGTCACGCAAAAGCGAGCCACGCACCAACGCCTCAGCCTGAATATCGGCATCGTTCGGGCTCCATGTAAACGATGCCTTCGAAAGACGGAACCGGTCAGTGGAGATCATGATGACTTTCTCACCTTGGAACTGAATCCGCACCCCGGTGAGAACGGGCCTGTTCTCTTCCCTTGAAACGGCTACGCAGGCTTGATTGACCGCCTGCACAAATGTTGGGGCGTCGACCTGTCCAATGGGTTCGGGAACATTGGGCAAGTCGGGATATTCGGTTTCCGGCATAAGGTGCAGTGTGAACCTCGATTTTCCTGAGGTGATGCTCAGAGTGGAGTCAGTTGTCGTGATGTATGCCGTTTCGGCTGGTAGTGATTTGCTGATATCCGTCAGAAGTTTACCCTGAACAAGGACCGTACCCGCCTCGTCGACACCGGCTTCAATGTGGTGTCTTGCGGAAATTTCGTAATTGAATGCTGAAAGTTGCAACGTGCCTTCTGCAGCCTCAAGTTTTACACCTGCAAGGATGGGATTGGCAGGACGGGCATCAATGACTCGCGCTGTCCAAGAAACCGCGTCAGCAAATGCCGCTGAATTGACTTCCACTTTCATCTTGCTCTCCTCATCGTAAAATGGTTCCTTCATTCTAGCTGAGAAACTGTACTTAAAAAGTGTAGCAAGCTTCACTTCTATTATGATGATGATTTTTTACGTAAGTACCTAAGTAATCGTAATAATAAGTCCTGTGGATTTGTGGAAACTGTTCTGCTCGATTACTGGCATTTAGGCTTTTAGATGTTCGAAATTGTGAATAGTCGAGGGATTCTAAGTGGATAAAACATCGACTTTTCCACAACCAAATCGAAGTTCAAAAGTTATCCACAAGATCAACACGTTTTCGCACATTTCGTTCACCGCTCGCAACCGACTTATCCACTGCCGAATATAAACGATGTGAACATTTTGTGGACAAGAATGTGGATAAAGTTCTGTCTTTTTTCTTGTACAAGGTGTGTCGCAATGACACCTCACATCGTTATCCTTCGTATTCATACCCTGCGAATGGGAACGCCGTCTTCTGCAAATATTACGACATTAATACATATGCCGATAATATATAGAAAATTGATGATTGAATGATGCGAATATAAGGCAACCCTCGTCAATTTTGCCTAACGAGGGTTGCCTTACTTTTGAATTTGAGATTCGCCGTTATTTTTTCGGCTGTTGCTTGAGTCGCACCGTCAGTTCCATCACGTAGTTGTAAATCTCTTCCTTTTCCTGCATTTCGTCCGAGATTCGCGTACAGGCGTGCATCACCGTGGTATGGTCTTTCCCGCCAAATACCTCGCCGATGTCGACCAGGCTCATGCTGGTCATCTCACGAGTGAGGTACATGGCTATCTGGCGCGCCAAGGCGACGTTTTTCGTGCGGCTGCGCCCGACGATATCGTCAAAGGTGAGGTGGAAGTACTGTGCAATCTGGCTGATGATGTCAGTCGGCTTGATTTCTACATCCGACGTGTACAGATCGTGCAGTGCATGTTCGGCAAGCGGCACTGAAACCGGTTGATTGCTTAGCGATGCCACAGCCGTGACCCTGGTGAGCGCACCTTCCAGCTCGCGAATTGATTCCGTGAATCGTTGGGCGATGAGGTCGAGTACGTCATTGGGAATGTTCGCGTGGTTGTTGGTTGCCATCATTCTCAAAATTGCGGTACG